>NZ_JBWKMT010000004.1:0-635232 GCF_059415185.1 Acidovorax sp. GW821-FHT10E04 | reverse complement strand
CTACAACCCAAAACCAAACTTTCTTCTTCCACCTTCTCAGCCCCGGCAACCACAGGGCCTAGACCCCATCATCACCCGAACCTCCAGCGCCCCGCATCTCTGCAGCACCGCCTCAGTAGCGAAGCCCTCGACTATAGCACCAATTTCAGAGAGGCAGATGAAAGTCCGTGAAATTTCAGAATTCGCAGCCCTCTCTACACACGCCACTTCTCGAGCAACTTGTCAGGGCTCAGGCTGTCATAGCCTTCAAAGGGCTGATGAATCCAGGGGTTTGTCGGCAGAAATTCCACAGAGTAGTCCGCAGAGAACGTAGACAGGCCCTTCGTCCAGATCACCGCACTGCGCAGTTCGGTGATCGGAGCATAGTTGGTCTTCAACATATTGATCACGGCATGCAGAGTGTGGCCGGAGTCCGCAAGATCATCGACCAATAGCACCTTCCCCGCGATCTCACCCTTGGGGGTAGTGATGAAGCGAGCGATATCCAGATGCCCCTGCACGGTGCCGGCTTCGGCACGGTAGGAACTGGTGGACATGATGGCCAGGGGCTTGTTGAAGATACGACTCAGGATATCGCCGGGACGCAACCCGCCCCGTGCAAGACACAGGATCGTGTCGAACTTCCATCCCGACTGATGCACCTTGAGGGCCAGCTTCTCGATGAGGCTGTGATACTCGTCATAACTGACATAGAGGTGTTTGCCGTCTTCGGTCAACATGAAATGGCTCCTGAATGTATAGCTGTAGAGGCGAGGGTCAAAGGCAATCAGCCAGCGACATAAGGATGGCGCATCATGATGGTGTGATCCCGATCCGGACTAGTAGAAATCATGTCGATCGGCACACCTGTCACCTGTTCGATGCGCTCCAGGTAGCGCCGGGCACTTTCCGGGAGCTTGGCATAGTCGGTCACACCAACGGTGGAGTCACTCCACCCTGGCAATGTCTCGTAGATAGGGGTGCAGCGGGCGATGTCTTCGGCCCCCATGGGCAACAGATCAATGCGTTCGCCATCGAGCTCATATCCCGTGCAAAGCAACAGTTCTTCGAGGCCATCCAGAACGTCCAGCTTGGTGATGCACAAGCCAGAGAGGCCATTGACCTGCGCACTGCGCTTGAGCAATGCGGCATCAAACCAGCCGCAGCGGCGGCTGCGTCCAGTAGTCACGCCCTTTTCAGCGCCCACCGTGCTCATGTGGTAACCCGGCGTACCTGGCACTTCCCAGTCCAGCTCGGTGGGAAATGGCCCCCCGCCCACACGGGTGCAATACGCTTTGGTGATGCCAAGGATGTAATGCAGCATGCCAGGCCCCACGCCGGATCCCGCCGCTGCGTTGCCGGCCACGCAGTTGCTGGATGTGACATAGGGATAGGTGCCATGGTCCACATCCAGCAACGTACCTTGTGCACCTTCGAAAAGGAGATTGGCGCCTTCGCGGTGGGCATCGTTCAATTCACGCGACACATCGGCCATCATGGGCTTGAGCAATTCGGCATGGCGCATCGCCTCTGCATAGACCACGTCAAACTGAACCTTGCCATCCTGGATGTACAGCTTGAGCGCATCACCAAACACGAACGAGCCGGAGCGGAGGTACGTCGTGAGGGTATGGTTGTGCAGGTCCAGCAACTCACGCAGCTTGGCTGCAAACCGCTCTGGGTATTTCAGGTCCTGCACCCGCAGTGCGCGGCGGGCAATCTTGTCTTCGTACGCGGGACCAATACCCCGCCCTGTTGTTCCAATCTTCTCCGTACCGCCCTGCTCGCGCGCGGCTTCACGCGCCACGTCAATGGCAGCATGGAAAGGAAGGATCAAGGGACAGGCCTCGCTGATGCGCAGGCGTGACCGCACTTCGACACCCGCCTTCTCAAGGCCTTCGATTTCCTCGAACAGTTTGGCAGCCGACAGCACGACGCCGTTGCCGATGTAGCACTTCACCCCGGGTCGCATGATGCCGCTGGGAATCAAGTGCAACGCAGTCTTGACCCCATTGATCACCAGCGTATGGCCAGCGTTGTGCCCGCCTTGAAAACGGACCACGCCTTGGGCACTCTCTGTCAGCCAATCAACCAGTTTGCCCTTGCCTTCGTCACCCCACTGGGTCCCGACCACCACTACATTGCGACCTTTGGTTGCTTTCATCTCAAACCCAATTCAATTTTCAATTGCTCAAACAGCCTGCACGACCCACCGGCCCGCAACCTGCACCAGTTCCCGGTCGCAGTGGAACTCGTCCACTTCGCTCTCATGCCCCGGCAGAACGCAGACCACCGTCTCACCCGCCTTGCGGAGTTTGGCGATGGCCGCATTGACCTCATCGGACTCCTCCCATGGGGCCCGGATCGCCGCCTTCAACGCACGCGGCGACACTACGCCGACCACCTGCTTGAGATCCAAGCTGAACCCTGCCGCGGGGCGGTTTCTACCGAACACGGCCCCCACTTCGTCATAGCGCCCGCCTCGGACCAACGCATCGCTTGCACCCGGTGCATAGATAGCGAAACGTGCACCGCTGTAATACGCATAGCCACGCAAATCGGCCAGATCAAACGTCACGGTAGCCCCCTCCAACCGGGTAGCAAGCCATTTCAAATTTGATAGCAGCAGGGGAATGTCGGGAAAGTGCTTGAGCGCTTTTTCAGCCTCATCCAACACAGCCTGATCTCCATACAGCTGCAGCAGCGCCAGCAAACCTTTGCGAGACTTCTCGGGGAAAGCGCGGGTCAAAGACACCAATTCGCCAGCGTCCTTGGCAGCCAGCGCGGCATGGATGGCACTCAACACCTGGGCATTCAGCGGCACGCCAGCCAGCAGGCTGCGCACAATCCGCACGTCCCCCAGGTCTATCGTCGTGCCACGAACGTCCGCAACCCGCAGACACTCCCGGGCCAACTGCAAAGCCTCGAGGTCCGCCTCCAGCCCGGCATGCCCGTATATCTCCGCGCCGAACTGCAGGGGCTCGCGTGTGGCATGGGGACGGTCAGGCCGGGTGTGCAGTACGGGGCCGCAATAGCACAGCCGAGCAACCCCCTTGCGATTGAGCAGGTGCGCATCGATGCGGGCCACTTGGGGGGTGGTGTCCGCCCGCAGCCCCATGGAACGCCCGGAGAGCTGATCCACCAGCTTGAAGGTCTGGAGGTCGAGCGCCTCGCCAGTACCTGTCAGCAAGGATTCGAGATGCTCCAGCAAAGGAGGCATCACCAGCTCATAGCCATAACAACGGGCTGTATCAAGCAGCCCGCGACGCAATTCTTCGATGTGCCGCGCTTCGGACGGCAAGACATCGGCAATGTGATCCGGAAGGACCCAAGCAGACATGGAGAAAAGGGGAGGCTGTTAAAACCGTGATTCTACCGGGAGGAGAGCGAAGGCCCGAGAGACTCCACCGCCAGGACTCCAAGCCCAGGTCAGAACCACAGCATGGCAACACCGGCAACGATGGCCAGCAATGCGAAAAAACGTATCTCGCCATCCTGCAGCAGTGCAATCTGGGAGACCGCACGCCGCCAGCCCTGTGGCGATAGGAAGGGCAATAGCCCTTCAATCACCAGCACGAGGGCCAGAGCCGTCCAAAGACTGTCAAAAGTCACTGCGGCAAGCTACCAACAACCAGGGCGGGGGAACTCACTTGCGTGCCGCGGCAGCAGGCGCCGTGGCCGAGGTTCCGCCTCGGAAAGTCTTGAAGAATTCCGAAGACGAGGGATCGAGGACCATCACGTCGGTCTTCTTGTTGAAGCTGGACTTGTATGCCTCCAGGCTGCGGTAGAACTGGGCAAACTGTGGGTCCCGGCCAAAAGCCTCGGCGTAGATGCGCGCTGCTTCAGCATCGCCTTCACCCTTGATCTTCTGGGCATCGCGATAGGCATTGGCAATCGCTATCTCACGCTGACGATCTGCATCCGCCCGAATTTTTTCGCCCTCAGCCGCCCCTGTGGAGCGCAGTTCATTGGCGACACGCTTACGCTCAGCCTCCATGCGCCGGTAGACCGATTCCGTGATGGCTTCCACGTAGTCGACGCGGGTGATGCGCACATCCACCACGTCCACACCCCAGGGCTTGGCCCCGCGAACGGTCTCGAGCACTTCGCGCTTGACATCTGCCATCAGCGCCTCGCGTTTGAGAGACAGCAGTTCCTTGACCGTGCGCTTGTTGATTTCCTCCTGAAAGGCATTGCGCACCACCCGATTGAGCTGCATGGCCCCGGCGCTTTCGTCCAACCCCACATTGCGGATGTACTCCGTGGGTTCGGAGATGCGCCAGCGCACATACCAGTCGATGACCACACGCTGTTTTTCAGCCGTCAGCATGGGTTCTGTATCGCTGCTGTCCAGCGTCAGAAGACGCTTGTCGATATACGACACGTTCTGGAAAGGCGGCGGCAGCTTGAAATTCAAGCCCGGCTCGGTAATCACTTCCTTGATCTGCCCCAGCGCGTAGAGCACGCCAAACTGGCGCTGGTCCACCACGAAAAGCATGGAGCTCATGAGGGCCAGCACCACCAGGAGGGTAGATGCAATAAATCCGACTCTGTTCACGAGCAGCTCCTAGCGAGATTCACGATCGCGTGCGCGACTGCTGTCACGCGCTCGGGGGTCATTCGAAAAAGTGGACGAAGGCACGGCAGGCACCACCGCTGGGGCGGGCGCAGCGGCAGCCGGAGCATCCAGAGGCCCTGCTCCGCTCGCCACGCCTTGCATGATCTTGTCCAGGGGCAGATACAGCAGATTGGAGCCCTGGCGCGACTCGACCAGCACTTTGGTCACATTGCCGTAAATCTGCTGCATGGCCTCCAGGTACATGCGGTCACGGGTCACCTGAGGCGATTTTTGGTATTCCGCCAGAATGGAAGAGAAGCGTTGCGCATCGCCTTGCGCCTGCGCAACAATCCGCGCCTTGTAAGCTGCCGCCTCCTCATTCAAGCGCGACGCAGAGCCCACTGCACGCGGGATGACATCATTGGCGTATGCCTGCGCTTCGTTCTTGGCCCGCTCGCGCTCCTGCCCTGCTTTCAGCACATCGTCAAACGACGCCTGCACCTGTTCAGGTGGACGCACCCCCCCCTGCTGCAGGTTGATTCCAACAACTTCGACACCGACCTTGTAGCGGTCAAGAATGGTTTGCATGAGCGCACGGACCCGCGGTGCAATCTGGTCACGCTCTTCGGCCAGGGCCGTATCCATGCGCATCTTTCCTACCACTTCGCGAACCGCCGTTTCGGCGGCCTGTACCACTGCATCCGACGGATTCTTGCTTTCAAACAGCCAGGCGCGTGCATCACTCAAGCGGTACTGCACGGCAAACTTGATCTCGACGATGTTCTCGTCTTCGGTGAGCATGGCCGACTCGCGCAGGCCGGTGCTCTTGATGACGCTGTCCCGGCCCACGTCGGCGGAGCGAATCTGGGTCACGAAAACAAGCTCGTGGCGCTCGATGGGGTATGGCAATCGCCAGTTGAAACCCGCGCCCACCGTACTCTTGTATTTGCCAAACTGAGTGATCACGGCCTGCTGGCCTTCCTGGACGATGAAGAACCCTGTCCCCATCCAGATGACAAACACAATCCCGGCGATCAGCCCCACACCAACGCCTGCGCTCTTCATGTCGGGTTGGAACCCGCCGCCCGAACCGCCACCGTTGCCCGGCCCGCGCCCGCCACCGTTCTTGGATCCGAACAATCCGCCCAGCTTCCGATTCAGGTCGCGCCACAGTTCGTCGAGATCCGGCGGCTGCCCATTGCCCGGGCGCTGGTCACCCCCCCGGTTTCCCGAAGGCGGGGGAACGGGGCGGTCCTCTGGGCGTGCGCCATCATCGGACTTGTTGTCTTCGCCACGTCCCCACCGGGGATCGTTCAGGTTGAACATGCCCCGAATACGTGCTGGCAGCGAAGTCCAGCGTAGGGTGCGATTTTGGAAATTCATGCGCAAAGTCTCTGGTTCTCTGGATGGCATCGGTAATGCTGGCATTGTGCCCAATCAGGGCTCGGACCCTGGCAATTCAATGGCGACACCAGGGGTCATGCCTTCTTGAGCCGCAATCACCACCCTGGATGCAAGCGCCTGGCGAAGCGTGTCCAGCCCTTCGCTGGAGCGCGCGCTCACGAACAGGCGCTGGAACAATTGCCCGTCCACATCGTACTGATCCTCCAGAAGCGGGGGACGTTGCTCCGCCTGCAGCGCATCCAGCTTGTTGAACACCAATATCTGAGGAATATCCGCAGCCCCGATCTCATGCAGCACTTTCTGGACCTGCGCCATCTGCTCCGGAAAACCCGGATTGGAGGCATCCACCACATGAAGCAGCAGATCCGCATCAATGGCCTCCTGCAACGTCGCCTGGAATGCATCCACCAGGCCATGGGGCAGGTCGCGAATGAATCCCACCGTATCGGAGAGGGACACCGATCGTCCTGCATCGCCCAGATACAGTTGGCGCGTTGTCGTGTCCAGCGTGGCAAACAGTTGGTCTGCGGCATAGGCACGGGCCTTCACCAACGCATTGAACAAGGTGGACTTGCCCGCATTGGTGTAGCCGACCAATGAAATATTGAAGGTGTCGCGCCGCTCCCGTTGCCGCCTCTGGGTGGACCGCTGCCGCTTGACCTTGACAAGACGCTCGCGGGTGCGCTTGACGGCGTCGCCAATCATCCGGCGGTCGAGTTCAATCTGCTTCTCGCCAGGGCCACCACGTGCGCCAATCCCACCCGTCTGACGCTCCAGGTGAGACCATCGACGCACGAGGCGGGTGCTGAGGTACTGCAGTCGCGCGAGCTCCACCTGAAGCTTGCCCTCATGGCTGCGGGCGCGCTGGGCAAAAATCTCCAGAATCAGCAGCGTGCGGTCGTTGACTGGAAGCTCAAGGTGACGCTCCAGGTTACGTTGCTGGGCTGGGCTGAGCGATTGATCGAACAGCACCTCTACCGCACCGTGCATCTGTGCCGCAGTGCGAATTTCGTCTGCCTTGCCACTTCCGACAAACAAGGCCGCGTCCGGGGCCTTGCGTTTGCATGTCAGGCGGCCAACCGGGTTCATACCCGCCGTCTGTGCGAGCAGGCCCAATTCCTCGAGATCGCCATCAAAATGGGGAAAACCAAAGTCCACCCCCACCAGCAGCACCGGGGTGCCGTCCACGCGCGAAGATGTCATCGCATGCAAATCAGATAGCCTTCTCGCACCATCCGTGCAAGAAGCGAAGACCGGTTCAGAAACAACAACTCAAGCGTTGCTGCTATCTGCATCAGGGGTGTCGGCGGTGGAAAAATTGACGGCGCGACCTGGCACGATGGTGGAAATAGCGTGCTTGTAAACCATCTGGGTCACTGTATTGCGCAGCAACACCACATACTGGTCGAATGACTCGATCTGCCCCTGCAGCTTGATTCCATTCACCAGATAGATGGAAACAGGAACATGCTCCCGACGCAGCGCGTTGAGGAAGGGATCTTGCAAAAGCTGGCCTTTATTGCTCACGATATTCTCCGTGTTCAAAATGTTGTTGTAAACCAGCACCTTACCACAGCCCGAAGGGCAAATCGGGCTGGTAGTGCATGGCCCTTCAGGGCTCCAGCCTTTGGATCAGGCCTCGTCCTTGTCGGCAAAAGGATTGTGGGAGGTTTTCATTTCTATCCGCAGCGGCGTGCCCACCAGATCAAACTCTTTGCGGAAGCGTCCTTCCAGGAAGCGCTTGTAGGCATCGGTGACATGTTCGAGCGAATTGCCATGGATCACGATCACCGGCGGGTTCATGCCCCCCTGGTGTGCATATCGCATCTTGGGGCGGAACATGCCTGCTCGCTTGGGACTTTGGAACTGCACAGCCTCCAGGAGCAGGCGTGTAAGCACCGGCGTGGACATTTTGCAGGTTGCCGCCTTGTGCGCCTGGGCGATCGACGTCCACAGCGGCCCCAGCCCCTGCCGCTTCTTGGCGGAAATGAAATGCATCGAGGCAAACTTCAGAAAGGCGAGCCGGGTCTCGATGGACCGTTCCAGCAACTGGCGCTGGTAGTCGTCCACGGCATCCCATTTGTTGACAGCCACCACCACGGCCCTGCCGCTTTCAAGGATGTAGCCTGCGATGTGCGCATCCTGATCCGTGACCCCCTGGGTCGCGTCCAGCAGCAGCAGAACCACGTTGGCCGATTCAATGGCCTGGAGAGTCTTCACGACCGAAAATTTCTCGATCGCCTCAAACACCTTGCCCTTGCGGCGCAACCCCGCCGTATCGACCAGCTCGAAGCGTTGGCCATTGCGCTCGAATGGCACGGTGATGGCATCCCGGGTCGTGCCCGGCATGTCAAACGCGACAAGGCGCTCCTCGCCAAGCCAAGTGTTGATCAGCGTCGATTTACCGACATTGGGCCGCCCTGCGACGGCAAGCTTGATGATGCTCTTGTCGGAGCCGGTCTCGGAGTCGTCCGGCTCAGGAAGCTGCAGGGGTTCCAGGGCGATATCAACCAGACTGCGGATACCCTGCCCATGCGCCGCGGACACGGGATACACCTCGCCCAGCCCCAGCTCATAAAACTCTGCCAGCTGCACGCCTTCCAGCATGCCCTCCGCCTTGTTGGCGACCAGCACACAGGGTTTGCCAAGGCGGCGCAGGTAGTTTGCAATGTCATGGTCCTGCGCAGAAACGCCGGCACGTGCATCGACCACGAAGATGACCACATCCGCCTCGGCAACGGCCTGCTGCGTCTGCTTGGCCATCTCCTTGTAGATGCCACTCGATGCATCAGGCTCGAAGCCCCCTGTATCGATGACGATGTACTCGTGCTTGCCTTGCTTGCCATTGCCGTAATGCCGGTCTCGCGTCAGCCCGGCGAAATCCGCCACGATGGCGTCGCGAGACTTGGTCAGACGGTTGAAAAGCGTGGACTTGCCGACATTCGGACGCCCGACGAGGGCGATAACTGGCTTCATTGAATAAGATCCATCAATCAGGACGGAATCCGTAGACGCCACCGTTTCGCGTGACCACCACCAGCGTATCGGCAGCGACAGCAGGCGCCGCAGCTATGCCGGATGCATCGGTGGCAATGCGGTTAAGCGGAGAACCGTCCGCACGGGAAAGTAGATGAACGAGGCCTGCATCGTCCCCGACCACCACCGAGCGCCCCAGCAGCAAAGGCGCTGTCAGTTTGCGGTGCTTGAGCCTGTCCGTCGCCCACAGGCGTGAGCCGTCGCTGCGGCGCCACGCAATCACCGTGCCATTGCTCTCGGCCCCGAACAGCGCTTCGCCATCGCCGTGCACTCCATCGGCTCCACTGGCCGGCTGCGTCCAGGCCACCGCGCCTCTGGCCGTATTGACGCAACCCACAGCCGACTGGAAGGCCCGTGCACAGACGGAGTCCCCTACCCGGCTGGTACGGCCGACCAGTTCCACCAGGCGTTCGACATCATTGGTACCGCGCGAACTGGCCAGCGGCGCCTCCCAGCGAACGCTGCCGTTGTCCGGGTTCAAGCCCACAAGGCGGCCGGCAAAACCCGCCACCAAGGTATCTCCCACAGCCAGGAGCACGCCGGCTTGGCGCAAGACCAAGGGGTCTCCAGGGCGCTGCTGGCTCCAGAGCTTGCGCCCCGTCACAGCATCGTAGGCGGCCAGCGACCGATCCGTCGACAGCACAAAGACACGCCCGCCAGCAACCAGGGGGGGCGTGAATACCTGCGCAGCCAGGGATTGCCGCCATCGCTCACGGCCGGCATCCAGAACAATCAACGTGTTGCTGCGGGACACGACAGCCGCAGACTTTCCATCGCTTCCCACACCCGCGGACAAGGGCTCGGCCAGTGCGGTGCGCCATACGTCTCCACCGGTGCGCGCATCGATCGCAGCCACCACGCCGTCAGCGGATGCCACGGTCACCACATTGCCTGCGGAGTGGACCTCCAGCGGAAATCCTCCGACGTTGCCGATGCGCGCTGTCCATGCCTGCCGCACACCCAGGACAGCGACATTGGCCCCCAGATCGGCAGGTACGGGTTTGGAGCTGCTGCCACTCCACAGCGAACACCCGGCCAACGTGGCGACCAGCACCGCGGACGAAACGCCACGCAGCAGCATCCGCCCGCCCGGCGTGTTGTTTGCACAAATGAACGCCATGGTTATTTCACCCCTTCCACAGGAGCAGCCGCAGCCACCGCGATACCCTGCGGCGAGACCCCCAGGGCACCAAGCTTGATTTCCACGAGGCGCCGATACTCCACACTCTCCTCGAAGGCCTTGTATGCCTTCGCATACTCCGCGATCGCCTCTGTGCGCTTGCCCTGCAGGGAATAGATATCACCCTTGCGATCTGCGAACACCGCTTCAAACTCAAGGGGAGTGCTGCCAGACACCTGCTTGAGCGCCTCATCGTAGTTTTTCTGGTCCATCAGCACGCTGGCCAAGCGCAACCTGGCCAGCGCCTTGAGGCCATCATCCCCTGACTGGGCGGCCACCCAGGCCAGCGCTTCTTTCGCGCCATCGGCATTGCCGACATCCACCATCGTCTTGGCGAGCGCGAGGCCGGCCTGGCTGGCCTGCGTAGTGCCCGAATACTTGGCCTTGAGGTCGGCAAACGCCTGCGCCATGCGCGCTTGATCCCCCGTCCGGGCAGCCACGTCCACGGCATCAAAGAGCGCCGCAGCCTGGCTCGCCTGGCGGTTTTGCCAATACTGGTATCCGTTCCACGCAACCAGGGAGCCCGCCACCAGAATCAGTACCGAACTGATGAGCGTGCCCCAGGTTTTCCAGAAATGCTTGAGCTGGTCAAGCTGTTCTTGTTCTTCGAGATCTAGGTGATTTGCCATGGAATATGTTCTGTTTAGCGGTTGGATTGTAGGTGGGACACCCATTCGACCAGTGAGTCCAGCGGTTGCTCGGCCTGCGCTCCGACACCATCGCGCAAGGACTTGACAACAACCATCCCTCGGGAGAGCTCATCGTCGCCAAAGACCAGTGCATGCAGCGCGCCGCTCGCATCTGCCTTCTTGAACTGGGACTTCATGCTGCCCATTCCTTCACCGCCTGCGGGCGCAGCATGCATCTGCACACTGACGCCAAGCTGCCGCAGGCGCTCGATGGCCGCCACCGCCACCGGCAACGCCGCCGCCGAGGGAATCACCGCATACACATCGGGAGCCAGCGCCGGCAATGCGCTGGCCTGCTCCTTGAGGAGTTCGAGCACACGCTCAACCCCCAGCGCCCAGCCCACCGCTGGCGCAGCCTTGCCACCAATCTGACCGATCAGGTAGTCGTAGCGGCCGCCGCCACAGATCGTGCCCTGCGAGCCCAATTGGTCGGTGACGAACTCGAACACGGTCAGGTTGTAGTAGTCCATGCCCCTGACAAGGCGCGGATTGACGGTCCATGCGACGCCATTGGCACTCAGGATGGACTTCACTGCGTCGAAATGCGCGAGCGACTCCGGCCCCAGGAAATCGATCAACCGAGGTGCGGCCTCCACGATGGCCTGCATGGCGGGGTTCTTGGTATCCAGAATGCGCAGGGGGTTGCTGTGCAAACGCCGGCGTGCTTCTTCGTCCAGCACATCGGCATGCTGCTCGAGGTACGAGATCAGCGCAGCACGATGGGCCTTGCGTTCATGGGGCTCGCCCAGGCTGTTGAGCTCCAGCCGCACATTCTGAAGCCCCAGTTCACGCCACAGCCCCTGGGCCAGCAAAATCAGTTCCGCGTCGACTTCGGCGCCCGGAAAACCCAGCGCCTCGGCGCCAATCTGATGGAACTGGCGATACCGCCCGCGCTGCGGACGCTCGTGGCGGAACATGGGCCCCATGTAGTACAGGCGCTTGCCCCCGTCGTACAGCATGGAATGCTCGGCCACGGCGCGCACGACGCCTGCCGTCGCCTCGGGGCGCAGGGTCAGGTGCTCGCCATTGAGACGGTCCTCGAACGAGTACATCTCTTTTTCAACAATATCGGTCACCTCGCCGAGCCCCCGCACAAAAAGCGGCGTGGGCTCGACGATCGGTGTGCGGATATTGCGGTAGGCGTAGCGCGCCATCAGGCCCCGGACCTTGGCCTCCAGCCACTCCCAGCGGGCAGATTCCGGAGGCAGGATGTCATTCATGCCTTTCACGGCCACCAGCTTTTCCGGCTTGGGCGAGGTGGCGCTTTTTTCGTTACTCACAGCTGTTCTTTTCTTATCCAATTATTTTGAGAGAGCTTCCTTGCGGCCCCACTGCGGAGGCCAAGCAAGGGCTGTCGGCGCGGATGCAGCGGGTCAGGCGGCGGGAACCGCGGCACCGAAACGCTTTTCAATGTACTGCTCGACGATCTGATGGAACTCATTGGCAATGTTCTCGCCGCGCAGAGTCAGGGCCTTTTCGCCATCAATGAACACAGGGGCCGCAGGCGCCTCACCCGTACCGGGCAGGCTGATGCCGATGTCTGCGTGCTTGCTTTCGCCAGGACCGTTGACGATGCACCCCATCACGGCGACGCGCAGATTCTCGACGCCGGGATAACGAACCCGCCATACGGGCATCTGGGCACGCAGAAAATCGTCGATCTGCTTGGCCAGGTCCTGAAAGGTCGTGCTTGTGGTGCGGCCACAGCCCGGGCATGCCGTGACGCTGGGGACAAACATACGCAGACCCAACGCCTGCAATATCTCGGAGGCGACCACCACCTCCTGCGTGCGCGCCTCCCCGGGCTGGGGCGTCAGGGACACGCGAATGGTATCGCCGATGCCTTCTTGCAGCAGAACCGACAGCGCGGCTGCCGACGCCACCGTGCCCTTGGTTCCCATGCCCGCCTCCGTCAGCCCCAGATGCAGCGCATAGTCGCAGCGGCGTGCGAGCTCACGATAGACGGAAATCAGATCCTGCACTCCACTGACCTTGCACGACAGGATGATCTGATTGCCATCCAGCCCCATCTGCTCGGCCCGGCGGGCGGACTCGATGGCCGACGTGATGAGCGCCTCATACATGACCTGGCGCGCCTCCCAGGGCGAGGCCCGGCGGCTGTTGGCGTCCATCAGGTCCACCAGCAGATCCTGATCGAGACTGCCCCAATTCACCCCGATGCGCACCGCCTTGTTCCACCGCATGGCGGCATCGATCATCTGGCCAAACTGCCGGTCCCTCTTGTCACCCTTGCCGACATTGCCCGGATTGATGCGGTACTTGGACAGCGCCTGTGCGCAATCGGGAAAATCCGTGAGCAGCCGGTGCCCGTTGTAGTGAAAGTCCCCCACGAGCGGCACACTTTCCCCCATCCGGTCCAGCTGTTCCCGGATATAGGGCACCGCCGCCGCGGCCTCGGGGGTATTCACGGTAATCCGCACGAACTCCGAACCCGCCTGCGCCAGCTCCTTGACCTGTATGGCCGTGCCGATGGCATCCACCGTATCGGTATTTGTCATGGATTGCACGCGCACGGGCGCATCGCCGCCCACCGTCACGACACGGGATCCCCACACGATCCTGGCTTGGCGTGAGCGCCGAGGCAAAGGGGATGCAATCGCAATGGGCCCCATATCACCAGATACCTGTTCCACTATTTCACCTCGAAGCGAGCAACGTTTTCACGCGACACAGTCGTCAGGTCGAAAGGCTTTCCGCGCACGAAGACCTCCGTCACGTCCGCGCGTCCGATGACAACCGCCAAAGGCATCGACCCGGCGACCGACACCGACTCGCCCGCGACCAGATTGCGCTGCAGCGCTACCGCGCCTGCGGAGTCCCGCACCTGCACCCAGGATTCACTGCGCGCGCGCAGCACCAGCGCACCTGCGGGGGGTGCGGCTGCGCTGGCGGCCGCCACCGGGGCCGATGCAACACCATTGGCAGCCGCGGGCGCGGCTGCATCGGGGCGCCCCGCCGCAACTGGCGCGGGGCTCTCCGGCTTGCGCTCGGCAACGCCGGTCGGGGCACTCGATACTTCTGTGGGTGCGGGGCTGGCCTGAGGTTCCGCGATGACCGAAGGAGCGGCCGTCACCGGGGCAGGTGCCTGCGCTGTGCCCGTCGTGCTCGTCGCCCCGTCCTGCTGGCGGGGAAAGAAAACAAGGACGAGAGCTCCCACCAGCAGCGCCAGCACCACCAAGGTGACGGACCGCGAAGTGGATCCCGAAAAGGACCCCGAGGACGAAGACGACTTGCCAGAACCGCCCTTCACGGGAGCATTGAGACCGGCGCTGTCCGTGGCCAGACGCGGACTCTTGCTTTGCGGCAACAGCGACAGGACGGGCGCAGGATCGAGCTTGAGTGTCCTGCAGATGCTGGATGCCAGCGCCCGCACAAACACCGTATCAGGCAGCGCCTCGTAGTTGTCGGCCTCCAGCGCCTCCAGCTTGCTGACCGGCACCTTCAGCGCCACGGCCAAGGCGGCAATATGCATGCCGGATGCCTGCCGCGCTTCCCTGAGCAATCCACCCGCCGTCATTCCACCACTCTCCAGAACCTCACTCATTGAAAGCCCCACGCTCGTATGCCCCCAGTTCCCGCGAATCCGGGAAACGCTTGCGCAACTGTTCCGCCAGCTGCTTCATGGCCACGGAGTCACCCAGGCCACGCTCCACCTTGATTCCGAGCCACAGCGACTCGGAGTTGGCAAACTGGCTGTTGTTCAGCCGCCGGATATAGAACTGGGCGCGGGTCAGCTCGTTGCGCCGCAACAAAAGCGCAGCCAGGTGGTAGCCCACCACGGGGTTGGCGGCATCCAGTTCATAGGCCTTGAGCAGTGACTGCTCGGCTTCGGCGAACTGACCGGCCCCCGACTGGCAAAGCCCGCGTGCCATGAGTGTCTTGCTGCGCGCGGTGTAGGAAGGATTGGCCAGCGCCCGCCCGAATTGCTGGTCCGCTTCTGCGTACTTTTGCTGCTGGCAGAGCAACCAGCCGTAGTTGTGCAACAGGTTGGGATCGTTCCCCCTGAGCGCCAGCGCCCTGCGAAAACTGTCGTCCGCCTGCGCAAAATCGTTCAGCCGCATGTAGATGAGGCCGCGCAGGTTGAAGGCGTCGGAATACGTGGGATCGGCCGCCAGCGCCTGCTTGACTTCATCAAGCGCCACGGCGGTCTGGCCGTTCTCGAAATAGTTGGATGCAAGCTCCAGGCGGATGCGGGCACGGCGCCGCGTTTCAGGCTCATCGGACGGAGTGACCAATCCCGCATTGGTATCCACGGTGGACATGCTGTTGTTGGTCGCACACCCCTGCAGTACGGACATGCATGCGAGCACGCCACATGCCGTGAGTGTCCAGCGGCCAAGTTGCTGCCAGCTTCCAACCAATCCCACCATGTAGAGCCTCCTTGAAGTATGCCGATTGCTTGCTGATCAAGTCACCGGTTTGAGCACGATTGTCCGCTGCTTTGCCATGCGCTCGGCGGCCCGTGTGCGATCCTTGACATCTCCCGCGAGCTGGCCACAGGCCGCGTCGATATCATCTCCCCGGGTCTTGCGCACCGTTGTGACAATACCTGCATCGCTCAGGACCTTCGCAAATGCAACCACCTGATTTTGCGCAGATCGCAACAGCCCCGATGCGGGAAATGGATTGAAGGGAATGAGATTGAATTTGCAGCGCACCCCTGCGCCGCGGGCGGGCTTGACCAGTTCGATCAGCTGCTGCGCATGCTCCAGCTGGTCATTGACGCCATCGAGCATGCAGTATTCAAAAGTGATGAAATCACGCGGTGCGTGCGCCAGATAGCGGTTGCAGGCCTCCAGCAGCTCTTCGATCGGATACTTGCGATTGAGCGGTACCAGATTGTCCCGCAGCGGATCGTTGGGCGCATGCAAAGACACGGCCAGGGCCACCGGGCAATCCTGCGAGAGGCGGTCCATCATGGGGACCACGCCCGACGTGGATACCGTCACCCGCCGCCGCGACAGACCATACCCATGGTCATCGAGCATGACACGCAAGGCGGGCACGAGCGCCGAGTAGTTCTGCAGCGGCTCGCCCATCCCCATCATCACGACGTTCGAGATCACCCGATCTTCGGACTTGAGGCGTTTGCGCAAGGAATGCTCTGCAAACCACAACTGCGCGACGATCTCGCCCGTGGTCAGATTCCTGCTGAAACCCTGATGCCCCGTGGAGCAAAAGCGGCACCCCACGGCACAGCCGGCCTGGGAGGAAATACACAGCGTTCCGCGGTCATCCTCAGGAATGAAGACGGCTTCCACCGCATTGCCATCCCCCACGTCGAACAGCCACTTCACCGTGCCGTCCGAGGAAACATGCTCTGAGATGACCGGCAAGGCCTCGACGCGGGCGCAACCCCTGAGCTTGTCGCGCAGGGCCTTGGCCAGATCGCTCATGGCGTCAAAGTCACTGGCGCCGCGCTGGTGGATCCAGCGAAACAGCTGGGTGGCGCGAAACCGCTTTTCGCCCAGTTGCTGGCAGAAAGCAGCCAGGCCGTCGAGGTCAAATTCCAGCAGGTTGGTGGTGGTCATCGCGCCCTCCCAGTGACGGGCCGAGCGCGGTCGTCCCCATGGCGCAGGTGTCCCACGATTGCGGGAACAGGCATGGGGAGCACCATATCAGCGCGAGTAGATGTTCAGGCCGGGGAAGAAGAAGGCCACTTCTGCCTGGGCGGTTTCAGCTGCGTCGGAACCATGCACTGCATTGGCATCGATGCTGTCAGCGAAGTCGGCGCGGATGGTGCCGGCTTCTGCCTTCTTGGGGTCCGTGGCGCCCATGAGTTCGCGGTTCTTCAGAATCGCGTTTTCACCTTCCAGGGCCTGGATCATCACGGGGCCGGAGATCATGAAGTCCACCAGGTCCTTGAAGAAAGGACGCTCCTTGTGCACGGCGTAGAACTGCTCGGCTTCCAGGCGCGACAGGTGGGCCATGCGTGCAGCCACGACCTTGAGGCCGGCAGCTTCAAAGCGTGCATAGATCTGACCGATGACATTCTTCGCCACTGCGTCGGGCTTGATGATGGAGAGGGTGCGTTCGATTGCCATGTTGATTTCCTGAATGGATGATGTTGCTGTAATTCGTTTGCCCACTGGACAAAGCCCTCGATTCTAACCGGGCAGACCGGCGCAGCGTGCGCTCAGCGCCCGCTGCCCCCGCGGCGAGGGCCGCCTCCGCCGGGGCGCCGCTTGTCCTGGCGGTGCCGCGAGAGGCTGTCCATGCCGATATAGCCCACCGAGGTCTTCATCGGATCCGGCTGTGCCGCCCCGCGCTGGCGATCACCGCCGCCGGCATTGTTGCCGCGGGCCTGACCTTGTTGTCCATTGTCACGGCGGGATTTCTGGCCGCGGGGGCCGCCCGGCGCCCCCTGCGACATGTCGCGGCGCGGGCCGTCGCCCACGCGGGGCCCGTTGCGCCCCCGGTTGCGCTTGTTGCCGCCGCGCCCGCCCGCACCCGGCCCCTCTTCCAACCGGCCTTCGGCCGGAGCCTCCGGCCGTCCGGCACCGGCGGCCTGGACCAGGGCGCGGATGTCACTCTCATCGAGTTCCAGCCAGGCGCCGCGCTTGAGCCCGCGCGGCAGCACCATGGCGCCGTACCGGATACGGATCAGCCGGCTGACCGCATGTCCCACAGACTCCAGCATCCGGCGCACCTCGCGGTTGCGCCCTTCGGAAATGGTGACCCGGTACCAGCAGTTGGAGCCTTCGCCACCGCCATCCTCGATCGATCCAAAGGATGCCATGCCATCGTCCAGGCGCACGCCATCCAGCAGCTTCTGCTTTTCTTCGTTGCTCAAGGCGCCCAGCACCCGCACGGCGTACTCGCGCTCCAAGCCAAAACGCGGGTGCATGAGCTTGTTGGCAAGTTCGCCGGAACTGGTGAACAGCAGCAGGCCTTCGGTGTTCAGATCCAGGCGCCCGACAGACTGCCACTTGCCCTGCATGAGCCGGGGCAGCTTGCGAAAGACGGTGGGCCGGTTCTGGGGGTCGTCATGGGTCACCACTTCGCCCACCGGCTTGTGGTACGCGATCACGCGCGCGGGCGGCGGGTCGATCCGGTAGCGGATGGGCTTGCCGTTGACCTTGACCTGGTCTCCGAACTGGATGCGCTGTCCGATATGGGCAGGCTCGTTGTTCACGGAGATGCGCCCTTCCAGGATGAGCTGCTCCATCTCCAGCCGCGACCCCAGCCCCGCCTGGGCCAGCACCTTGTGAAGCTTGGGCGTTTCCACCTGGGGCAGCAATACGCGCTTGGAGGGAACGGCGTCGGCCGACGCATCATCCTCATCGAAGCGGCCCGACACCACATCCTCGAACTGATAGCCATCCACCGCCGGCGCCGCCTTGCGCCTGTCGCGCCCGGCACCTTCGGGGCGTTGGGGCGGCCTGCCGCCGGGCTGGCCCTGGTTCCTGCGGCCGCCCTGCCCTGGCTGGCCCACAGACTCAGAGCCTTCCGCATGCGCCGCCGCAGCCTCGGCCTCGGGCCCTGCAACCACCTGCGACGAGGAGAGCGCCTCGGGCGACAACTCCGCAGCTGTCACGGGCTCCACCTCAGAAACGGCCTCGGGGGCCGCCGAAGCGATGGCGTCGCCAGCAGCACTTTGCTCCTCGGCAACCACAGCCACCGGCACCGCCTTCTTGCGCGGGGCGCGCTTGGCAGCAGGTTTCTTCGGCGCCGCAGCCGCCTGCGCAGGCGCAGCCTCCGGCAGATCAGCCGGCATTTCGGGGGTCGAATCGTTCATCAAGTATTTCCCTGGATACCACCCGGGGTATCGGCATCGTCGTCGCGGAGATCCGTCTCCGCATTCTGAAAAAAGTCTTCCACGGGCAGCACCGCATCCGGCGCCGCGCCCGGTTCTGGCGGCTGTTGGCCCGGGCCGGGCTCCGATGGCGCAGCGACCAGCTCCGCTGCCGGTTCGGGCTCCGGCTCTATCACCCCTTGGGCGGCAGCGGCCATGGCCTCCAGGACATTGGCATTGCCGGTGGGGTCATCCAGCACCGGCAACTGGTCCAGCGACTGCAGCCCCATGTCATCCAGAAACTGCCGCGTGGTCGCAAACAGCGCCGGACGCCCCACCGTTTCCCGGTGGCCGATGACCTCGACCCAGCCCCTGTCTTCCAGCTGCTTGACGATCAGGCTGTTGACCGTCACCCCCCGGATGTCCTCGATATCACCCCGCGTCACAGGCTGGCGATACGCAATGATCGCCAAGGTTTCCATGGTGGCCCTCGAATAGCGCGGCGGCTTTTCGGGGTGCAGCCGGTCGAGGTACTCGCGCATCTCGGGCCGGCTCTGGAAACGCCAGCCCGTGGCCACCTGAACCAGCTCCACGCCACGCTGCGTCCATTCCAGCTGCAGCTCCTGCAGCAATACCTTGAGCGTGTCCGACCCCAGCGCGTCATGGAACAGCACCCGCAGCTCGCGCAAAGGCACAGGCTGCTGCGCGCAGATCAACGCAGTTTCGAGGACCCTTTTGGCATCCACCGTGTTCATGGTTCAGCGATTCCTGGAAAAGTGCCACGCGTTGCAACGGGTGTCACATCAACAGCAGGGGGCAATCAATGGCGCGCTGTGCAAGGGTGCTGGCGCGACGCAAGAGCCCGGCGGGATTCCGTCTTCGGGCTGGGGCCAGTCTGGCCGTCAGGGCGCATTGTAGCCCAGCCCCCATGACGAGAGGGCCTGGCAGATGTCCTGCGGCACCGGCGCCCGGAATTCCAGCGCCTCGCCGGTCACAGGGTGCGAGAAGGCCAGGCGGTAGGCATGCAGCGCCTGCCGCTGCAGGCTGCCGACCGGCGCGCCGCCATACAGGCCATCCCCCACCAACGGATGCCGCAAGGACGCCATGTGCACGCGGATCTGGTGCGTGCGGCCCGTATGCAGGGTGCATTGCACCCAGCAGCCCTCGTCCGCGCCAGCGAGCCACCGGATGTCGGTGCGCGCAAGCTTGCCCGCATGGGTCGCCAGGTCGACGACCGCCATGCGAAGGCGGTTGCGCGGATCCCGGCCAATGGGCGCTTCCACCGTGCGGATCTTGGGACCCGACCATGCGCCGTGGGCCATGGCCACGTACTGCCGCTGCACCTTGCGCTCGGCAATCAATGCGACCAGCGCGTCCATGGTGGCGCGGTCGCGGGCAATGACCATCAGCCCGCTGGTGTCCTTGTCGAGCCGGTGCACGATGCCCGCGCGCGGCACGGTCAGCGCCTTTTCGTCGCGGGCGAGCAGGCCGTTGAGCAAGGTGCCGCTCCAGTTCCCCGGCGCGGGGTGCACCACCAGGCCGGCGGGCTTGTTCACCACCAGCAGATGTGGATCCTCGAACACCACGTCGATGGACATGGACTCAGGCCGGAAGGCCTGGCTCTGCAGCGTGGGCCGCATTTCCAGCACCACCTGATCGCCCGCCTTCACGCGCGCTGCCGCCTTGGGAAGCGGCTTGCCATTGAGGCTTACCAGCCCCTGCGCCAGCAGTTGCTGCAGGTAGCTGCGGGAAAACTCGGGCACCAGATCGACCAGCGCCCGGTCCAGCCGCACGCCATGCTGTCCGGCCCCGATGTGCATGGAGCGAAGCTCGCTCCCGGACTCGTCCGCCAGCCCTTCCGACTCGTCGGCCAGCAGCTCATCCGCTGCCCCGGCCGATTCCCGCGCCATGCCCGTTGCGCCCATTGGCGGCGAAGCCACGGCGGAAATCAACGTGCAGGCAGGTAGCGCGACGGGTCGACGGGCTTGCCTTGCCGGCGGATTTCAAAGTGCAGCTTGACGCGGTCGGCGTCGGTGCTGCCCATCTCGGCAATTTTCTGCCCCTTGCGCACGGACTGGTCCTCCTTGACGAGCAGGGTCTGGTTGTGCGCGTACGCCGTCAGAAAGGTGTTGTTGTGCTTGAGGATGACCAGGTTGCCGTATCCGCGCAGCCCCGCGCCCGCATACACCACGCGGCCGTCGGCGGCGGCCAGGACGGGGTCTCCCGCCTTGCCAGCAATGTCGTATCCCTTGTTGCGCGCCTCGTCGAACCCGGCGATCAGCGAGCCCGGAGCGGGCCAGATGAATGCCATGTCGTCTTCCGCGGCGCCCGACGACGGTGTCGGCGTTGCCGGCGCGACGGCCACCACGGGGCCGGAGGCCGCCGAGGTGGCGGGCTTGGCCGCGCTGGCCGGGGGCACGGCCGCACTGGCGGGATTGGCGGGCGTCACCGTCGAGGAGGTCACCGGGCGGGTGACCACGCCGCTGTCGGCGGCCACGGCCTGCGAGGCGGGCGCGGGCGGCGCCACGCGCAGCACCTGGCCCACTTCGATCAGATTCGCGTTCTCGAGGTTGTTCCAGCGCGCAATGTCTTTCCAGCTCTGGCCCGACTCCAGGCCGATGCGAATGAGGGTATCTCCCGGCTTGACCGTGTAGTAGCCTGGTTTTCCGGCATTTTCCGCGCCGGGCAGCGGCTTGAGGGGTGTCCCCACCACCACGCCGGGCTGGGCCGCTGGCGGAGGCGCGGAGGACGAGGAGGATGTGCCCCGGTCTTCCACAGGAGCCTTGTTCAGCCGGGTGCCGCAACCGGTGAGCGCAAGCCCCGCCAGCGCCACGGTAAACCCAACCACAAGACCACGCGATACGAACATAAGCATTTCCCTTCAGGCAATCCCCGATTTTAGGGGGACAAAATGTACGGGCTCGAGCACGTTTTGTTTCAATCCGTGCGGGGTTTTGTCGATCACCAGCAACATCTGCTGCCCGCCTGCCACCGCCATGGGCGCCACCAGCCGCCCTCCGACCGCCAGCTGGTCGCACCACGCCTGCGGCACGGCATCCCCGCCCGCGGCGGCGATGATGGCCGCGTAAGGCGCGCCCTTGGCGTAGCCCAGCATGCCGTCCCCGAACAGCAAGTGGACATTGGCCAGGCGAAACGGGCGCAGGTTGTGGCGCGCCTTGTCGTGCAGGCCCCGCAGGCGCTCCAGGGTATAGACCTCGCGCGCCAGGTGGCTCAGCACGGCCGCCTGGTAGCCGCAGCCCGTGCCGATCTCCAGCACACGTCCCAATCCGCCCGGGCGCGCGCCTTCGGCGCCCAGCAGCAGCTCGCACATGCGGGCCACGACGTTCGGCTTGGAAATGGTCTGCCCAAGGCCAATCGGCAGGCTGGTGTCCTCATACGCCTGGTTGACCAGCGCGCTGTCGACAAAACGATGGCGCTCCACGGTGCCCATGGCGTGCAGCACCGCCGGCGACGTGATGCCTCCGGCCGCCAGCTTGTGCACCATGCGCGCGCGCACCGCCGCCGAATCCAGCCCCACCCCCACCGGCGCCGCCGCCGGCTGGCGCGCGGGCGGAGCGACCGGGGCGGGCCTGGCGGGAGAAGGTCCAGATCCTGGCAACCTGGCAGGGAATCCGGGGCGGCGCTGCATCACGGTCCCGGCGCCCCGGCCACGCCTGCCACAAGGCGGGACGCGGTCTGTGCCCAGTAGCCCAGGTTGTCGTGGTCCGTCAGGTCCACCTTCAGCGGAGTGATCGACACGTGGCCTTGCGCCGTGGCATGAAAATCCGTGCCTTCCGCATCGTCCTTGGCGGCCCCCGCGCTGCCGATCCAGTACATCGCCTCGCCCCGGGGGCTTTCCTGCACGATCACCCGCTCGGCCGCGTGGCGGCGCCCCAGCCGGCACAGCTTGAGGGGCTGCAGCGCCTCCAGCGGCATGTTGGGAATGTTCACATTCAGCAGCCATGGGGTCTCTGTCACGAGACGCTGGGCCCGCATCTGCGCGACGATCTCGCGCGCCTTGGCCGCGGCCGCCTCGATCTCGCCCCAGCCCTTGTCCACCTGCGAGAAGGCAATGGCGGGGATGCCGAACAGATACCCCTCCATCGCCGCGCCCACGGTGCCGGAATAGATGGTGTCGTCGCCCATGTTGGCGCCGTTGTTGATGCCCGACACCACCAGGTCGGGCCGGTAGCCCAGCAGGCCGGTGAGGGCGATGTGCACACAGTCGGCGGGCGTGCCGTTCACGTAGCGGAAGCCGTTGTGCGCCTGGTGCACGTACAGCGGCGAATGCAGGGTGAGCGCATTGGACTTGGCGCTGTTGTTGTGCTCTGGCGCGACCACCTCGACCTCCACCCCGTCGAGGGTCTTGAGCGCATCGTGCAGCGCCACGATGCCGGGAGCCTGGTAGCCGTCGTCGTTGGAAATCAGAATTTTCATGGTTGCAGAAGGGGTTGCAACGGATTGTAGGTGGCGTGCCCCGGGCCCTGCCCTGCGCAACGCAGGCGCAAGCCGTCGCTCGTGGGACATCGCGCCCCGGCAGGCCCCGCCTATCATGCGTCCCACATTGACAGGAGACTTTTCCCATGCACGCTTGGCTTTGCACCAACCCCGTCGGCGTCGACGCCCTGGCCTGGACCGAACTGCCCACGCCCACGCCCAAGGCGGGCGAGGTGCTCATCGAGATCAAGGCAGCCAGCCTGAACTTCCCCGACCTGCTCATCGTGCAGAACAAATACCAGATGAAGCCGCCACTGCCCTTCGTGCCCGGCTCTGAATACGCGGGCGTCGTGGCCGCCGTGGGCGACGGCGTGACGCATCTGAAAGTGGGCCAGAACGTGGCCTGCCTGTCGGGCACGGGCGGCTTCGGCACCCACACGATCGCGCCCGCGGCGCTGTGCATGCCCCTGCCCGACGGCTTCTCGCACGTGGATGCTGCAGCCTTCATCATGATCTACGCCACGTCGTACCACGCGCTGGTGGACCGCGCCCAGCTCAAGGCCGGCGAAACGGTGCTGGTGCTCGGCGCCGCCGGCGGCGTGGGCACCTCGGCCATCCAGATCGCCAAGGCCATGGGCGCACGCGTGATCGCTGCCGCCTCCACCGACGAGAAATGCACGCTGTGCACCTCCATCGGGGCGGACGCCACCATCAACTACAGCAAGGACAACCTGCGCGAATCCATCAAGGCGCTCACCGACGGCAAGGGCCCGGACGTGATCTACGACCCGGTGGGCGGCGATTTCGCCGAGCCCGCGTTCCGCTCCATCGCCTGGCGCGGCCGCTACCTGGTGGTGGGGTTTGCCTCCGGCCCCATCCCGGCCCTGCCCTTCAACCTCGCGCTGCTCAAGGGTGCCTCCATCGTGGGCGTGTTCTGGGGCGACTTCGCCAAGCGCGAACCCAAGGCCAATGCCGCCATGATGGGCGAGCTGGCGCAGTGGTATGCCCAGGGCAAGATCAAGCCCGTGATCGACCGCACCATGCCCATGGCCGAGCTGCCCGCCGCCTATGCGCACATGGGTTCGCGGGGCGTGATGGGCAAGCTGGTGATGGTGAACTGAGCCTGTGGCCCGCCGGGCGCGCCGCCCGGCTTCATCCAGGCCCCGGGAATCCGGCCGCTGTGTCACACTCGCGCATCCTGCTTCTCCCTGACACTGGTGTCCGCACATGGCCGACCGACCACCTTCCGAAATCGCGCGCGAGACGCTCAAGCAGCTGGCCACCCGGCGCCTTCCCCCGACGCCCGACAACTATCTGGCGCTGTATGACGAGATCGCAGGAGTCCGCAGCCCGCAGCCATTTCCCGAAGGCCCCCTGCAGCACATCCTGAGGGTGCTGCCGGGGCAGACGCCCGCACAGAAGCGCCTGCTGGGCCAATTCGAACGCGCCGTCAACAACAAAGACTGGACTTCGCTACAAAGTGTGCTGGTGGGCTACGCCAACCTGGGCCTGAACCCCGCCACGGCGGCATCGGCGCCGGTGGAGCCGGCCCCCGGGGCCGCGGCCACTGCCTCGCCAGGCATCCTGCCGGACGAGTTTGCGCAGATGCTGGCGCGCCTCATCGACAACACGCTGCCCGCGCTTGGTGAAGACGATGCCCGCGTGATCGACATGGCGCAGCAGCTCATCACCTTCCTGAAGGAGCCCGCGCCCCCCATCTCCACGGTGCAGCTCATGCTGGGCAACTTCACCTACAGGCTGTCGTTCGCCACCGAGGAGCAGGCCTCCATCCGCGCCAGCCTGCTGGAGCTGCTGCACATGGTGTTCGAGAACATCGCCGTGCTCAGCCTGGAAGACCGCTGGCTGCACGGCCAGGCCGAGGCGCTCATGGCCGCGTCCACGCCGCCGCTCACGCTGCGCCGGCTGGACGACGTGCAGCGCCGGCTCAAGGACGTGATCTTCAAGCAGGCCGAGGCCAAGGCCCGCACGGTCGAGGCCCAGGAGCAGATGAAGGACATGCTGGCCACGTTCATCGAACGGCTGGCCCGGATCACGGCGTCCAGCACCACCTACCAGGGCACGATGGCACGGTGCGCCGACCTGATCGGCAAGGCCAACACGCTGGAGGAGATCGCCCCCGTGCTGCACGAGGTGATGACCGCCACCCGCGCGATGGCGCTGGACAGCCGCGTCACGCACGACGAGCTCCATGAGCTGCGCGAGCGCACCGAAGCCAAGCGCGCCGAAGTGGCCAAGCTGCAGGAAGAGCTCGACCGCGCCAGCCAGCAGGCCCGGCACGACCCGCTCACCGGCTCGCTCAACCGCAAGGGCCTGGACGAGGCCATCGAGCGCGAAATCGCGCGTGCGCGCCGCCTGGGGTCTCCGCTGTGCCTCTCGCTGCTCGACGTGGACAACTTCAAGACCATCAACGACCGACTGGGGCATTCCGGCGGCGATGCGGCGCTGGTGCACCTGGCGCAGGTCACGCGCGAGGTCATGCGCCCCCAGGATCTGCTGGCACGCTACGGCGGCGAGGAATTCGTGCTGGTGCTGCCGGACACCCCCGTGGAAAGCGGCGTGGCCGCCATGACGCGGCTGCAGCGGGAGCTCACGACACGCTTCTTCCTGCAGGGCTCCGAGAAGGTGCTCATCACCTTCAGCGCCGGGGTCGCCCAGCTGCACGACAGCGAAGACAGCGCGGACACCATCCGCCGCGCCGACCAGGCCATGTACCTGGCCAAGCGCTCGGGCAAGAACCGCGTGATGGCGGCATGAAAGGAAGCCCCCCTGTGTCGCCTTCGGCGCCTTCCCCCGGACGGGGACGCCGCCAGCGCACGCAAGCGAAGCGCCGCATCCGCAGCTTGGCGGCCCTTGCGCGGCGGCCGCTGGCCTGGGCTGCGCCAGTTTTGAGCGCAGCGCACTAAGGCGCACCCTGCAGTGCCCCCAGAGCAAAGACGGTCCTTTCTGCGGCGCGCAGCCATGGCTGCCGCTGCCACCAGCCTGCCCCATTGGGCTTGGAGCAACCCGCCGTCGCTGCACGCCAATCCGTTCGCGCTGGGCGTGGCCAGTGGAGACCCGGCGCCCGACGGCGTGGTGCTGTGGACGCGGCTGGTGATGGCCGATGCGGCGCAGGTGCAGGCCGCCCACACCGTGCGGTGGGAGGTGGCGCACGATGCGCGCTTTGCGAAGATCGTGCAAAAGGGCGAGGCGCCTGCCCTGCCGCAGCTCGGCCACAGCGTGCATGTGGAGCTGCGCGGCCTAGCCCCGGACCGTTGGTACCACTACCGCTTCATGCTGGGCGATGCGGTGAGCACGGTGGGCCGCACGCGCACGGCCCCCGCACCGGGCGACCTGCCTGGCGCGTTGCGCGTGGGATTTGCCTCCTGCCAGCGCTGGGAGCACGGCCACTACGCCGCATGGCGCCACCTGGCGGCCGACCAGCCCGACCTGGTGCTGTTCCTGGGCGACTACATCTACGAGTACGCCACGCCCAGGAACACGGCCGACCTGGCGCGCACCCACAGCCTCCAGCTGGCCACCACGCTGGCCGACTACCGAGACCGGTACGCGCTGCACAAGAGCGACCCGGCCCTGCAGGCCGCCCACGCCGCCTGCCCCTGGGCCGTGACCTGGGACGACCACGAGGTGCAGAACGACTACGCCGCCGGAGCGGGCCGGGGTGACGCCACCGGCTTTGCGGCGATGCGTGGCGCCGCATGGCAGGCCTTCTACGAGAACATGCCGCTGCGCGCGGCCAGCCTGAACCGGCCCTTCCCCGACACCCGGTGGGACGCACTGCAGGTCTACCGCCGGCTGCGCTGGGGCCGGCTGGCCCACATCCACCTGCTGGACGGCCGCCAGTACCGCACCTGGCAGGCCTGCCGCACACCGGAATCCGCCAGCGCAGGCGCAGTGCGCGGCGGCCAGTGCGCCGACCTGGGCGACCCCGCCCGCAGCTTTCTGGGCGCGGCGCAGGAGCAGTGGCTCGACGCCGGCCTGGCCAGCGACGCGGCCACCCGCGACACCACGCGCTGGAGCGTGGTCGCGCAGCAGACGCTGTTCTCGCCGCGCCACTACCCCTCGGGCATGGTGTCCACCGACAGCTGGGACGGTTACCCCGCAGGCCGCGCACGCCTGCTGCAATCGGTGGCCCGCCACGCGCCCCGCAACACCGTACTGCTGGGCGGCGACATCCACCAGAACTACGTGTGCCGCGTGCACGCCGACGCGGACCGCCCCGGCTCGCCCGTCATCGCCAGCGAGTTCTGCGGCACCTCCATCAGCTCGCGCTCGGGCACCACGCAGGACAAGGTGGACGCCGTGGCGCGGCACAACCCCCACGTGCTGCTGGCCCGCTGCGACCTGCGCGGCTACGGCCTGGCGGACATCACGCCCGAGCGCTGGACCACCACCCTGCGCGCGGTGGACGACCCGATGCGCGCGGACAGCGGCGCCAGCACCCTGGCCCGGTTCGTGGTTCAGGACGGCCGCGCGGGGCCCGTGCCGGCGTGAATGCTCATTTTTTGATAGCTTTCAGCGCTTATCCAGAAAGCGAAAGGGCCGCAAAAGACCTCAGACCGTGCGCCTGTAGCGCAATGTAACGCCAAGCCCCCGCGCAGGCTGGGCACCGTACGATGGCCGCTTCTTGCTTGCCACGAAGGAGAAGCCCATGTCCCCCATCGTCTCGCCGGCCCCGGCATCCCCCCGCAGCTTGCGCCCTGGCCTGATCACCTGCGCCGCGCTCGCCGCACTGCTGGCCGGCTGCGCCAGCGCCCCCTCGCCGTTCGCCTACACCGTGCCGGCCCAGCCCGAAGGCTCCTCGGGCTACACCGAAAAACCCGGCTGGGCCACCGAGAAATTCGCCGTGGCCGCCGCCAACCCGCTGGCCACCGACGCGGGCTACCAGATCCTCAAGGCCGGGGGCTCGGCCGTGGACGCGGCCATCGCGGTGCAGATGGTGCTGACCCTGGTCGAGCCGCAGTCCAGCGGCATCGGCGGCGGCGCCTTCCTGCTGCACAGCAGCGGCAAGGTGGTGGAGGCCTATGACGGGCGCGAGACCGCGCCCGCCGCCGCCGACGAAAAACTCTTCCTCGGCGCCGACGGCAAACCCGTGCCGTTTTACGACGGCGTGGTGGGCGGCCGCTCGGTCGGCGTGCCCGGCACCGTGCGCATGCTGGAGCTGGCACACAAGCAGCACGGCAAACTGCCCTGGGCCACACTGTTCCAGCCCGCCATCACCCTGGCCGAGGGCGGCTTCAAAATCAGCGCACGGCTTAACACCCTGGTGGCGGCGGACCCGCACCTCAAAAAGGACCCGGTGGCCGCCGCCTACTTCTACAAAGCCGATGGCGATGCCCGCGATGTGGGCGTGAACCTGCGCAACCCCGAACTGGCCGCGGTGCTGCGCCGCATCGCCGCCGAAGGCAGCAAGGCCCTGCACGAGGGCGAGATCGCCCAGGCCATCGTCGACAAGGTGCAAAAGCACCCCACCAACCCCGGCAAGCTCAGCCTGGCCGACCTGGCCGGCTACCAGCCCAAAAAGCGCGAGGCGCTGTGCCACGACTACCAGGTCGCCAGCAAGGACTTCCGCGTCTGCGGCTTTCCGCCGCCCAGCTCGGGCGCCATCGCCATCGGGCAGATCCTGGGCATCCTCAAGAACACCGACGCGGCCGCCAAGCCGCTGCAGGACGGTATCCCCTCGGCCGACTGGCTGCACCTGTACACCGAGGCCGCGCGCCTGGCCTTTGCCGACCGCGCGCAGTACGTGGCAGACCCGGACTTCGTGCAGCCTCCCGCCGGCAGTTGGAGCAGCCTGCTCGCCCCCGCCTACCTGGCCGAACGCGCCAAGCTCATCGGCGCACAGAGCATGAAGGTCGCGCAGCCCGGCAACCCCGGCGCGGTGAAGGCCAGCTACGCGCCCATGCCCGACCAGCCCGAGTACGGCACCAGCCACATCAGCATCGTCGACGCGTTCGGCAACGCGGTGGCCATGACCACCACCATCGAAGACCAGTTCGGCGCGCGGCAAATGGTCAAGGGCTTTTTGCTCAACAACGAGCTCACCGACTTCAGCTTCGCGCCCGCCGATGCCCAGGGCCAGCCCATCGCCAACCGCGTGCAGCCCGGCAAGCGCCCGCGCTCGTCCATGGCGCCCACGCTGGTGTTCGACAAGGCCACCGGCGAGTTGCTGATGAGCGGCGGCAGCCCCGGCGGCGCGGCCATCATCCACTACACGGCCAAGACGCTGTACGGCGTCTTCCACTGGGGCCTGATGCCCCAGCAGGCCATCAACCTGCCCAACTTCGGCTCCATGAACGGGCCCACGCTGCTGGAGGAAAAGCGCTTCCCGCCCGCCACGGTGGAGGCCCTGCGCGCACGCGGCGCCGAGGTGCGCGAGATGAACATGACCAGCGGCCTGCAGGCCATCACCCTGGGCAACGCCCACGGCAAGAAGCTCTGGATGGGCGGCGCCGACCCGCGGCGCGAGGGCGTGGTGATGGGGGACTGAGCCCCGCGCTCACCGTGCCGCCCGCCGCCGGCCGGCCCCCGCCAGGGCCGCCACACCGGCCGCCAGCAGCAGCAGGGCCCAGGGCGACAGCGTGGGCACGGCCGTCGCGCCGGACACCATGGGCACGCCGGGGCCTCCCGCATCCTGCACCGCACCGTTGGGCCCCAGGGCAAAGTCATCGTCGCCCAGGCCCCCATCAGTGATGCTGAACCGCACCGTGTTTCCGCTGATGGTGGCGGGCAGCTCGTACCAGTGCGCAGCCGCGTTGCCGGGCGTGGGGCCCCACTTCCAATAGCGCGTGCCGGGCGGCAGCGGCGCGGGATAGGTGATGGTGAAGTGCAGCGTGGCCCCTGCCGCGCACCCGGCGGTGGCGAAATCGAACAGCCCGTGCGGAAAGGCCACGCCCGTGGGCGCCGCCGGCGCCACGCTGGCGGCGGGAACGAACCTGCTGGCGGCAAAGCCGCAGCCGGCCCCGCCGCCCGAAAAACCCGCCGTGACGGCGCCGCCCGGCCCCTCGCCCGTGAACTGGGTGGCGGCGGCCGGACGCACCACGCGCACCACGTACGACAGCGTGGCACCGCTCTGCGCCGTGACCAGCACCGTGACCGGGTTGTCGCCCACGGCCAGCGCGATGGGCGCCGACGCGCTGCCGCGCGCCACCAGCGCGCCGTTGACCCGCACGCTGGCCGTGGGCTCGGCCGCCAGGGGCGTCAGCGTGATGGACGCCACCGCGTGGTCCACGCTCGCCGTGTACTGCAGGGTGCCGGCATCGAACGCCGGGCCCAGGCTGCCCGCGGACAGCGTGAGCGCGCCCAGCAGGGCATTCGCGCTGGGCACGGGGCGCGTGGCGGAGAAGGTGTAGGTGGCCGTGCCGCCATCGCGCGCCAGCACGCTCACCGTGACGACCGCGCTGCCGCCGGCGGGCACCGCGACGGGCGCCGATGCGCTGCCGCTGGCCACCGGCACGCCGTTGACGCGCACCTCGGCGGTGCCGAAGGCCAGCCAGGGCGTGAGCGTGAAGTCCGGGCCGCCCACGGGCAACTGCACGGCATAGGCGGTGACGGCGCCCGAGAACGCCGGGCTCAGCGTGCCGCTGGACGGCACCACCTGGGCCAGGTCGGGCGCGGTGTTGCGCAGCACCCTCAGCCCCTCCCCCCGGTTCGACAGCGCGTTCATCACCAGGTCGGGCTTGCCGTCGCCGTCGAGGTCGGCCATCGCCATGCGCGAGGGCAGCCACGGAACGTAATGCAGCTGCGGCGCCGCCAGGCTGCCATCGCCCTGCCCCGCCAGGATGGCGACATTGAAGGCGCCGCCGTTGCCGTTGAGCACGGCGACGTCGGGATGTCCGTCGCCGTTGAAATCGCCCACCACCACGTCCTGCGGCACCTCCTGGCCGATCATGGGCCCCAGGCCGCTGGCGAAGCGCACGGGGTTCTCGAAGCTGCCGTCCGGGCGGCCCCGCAGCACGAACACCGTGCTCACGCCGTTCACCGACACGGCGACGACGAGGTCATCGCGCCCGTCGCCGTCGAGGTCGCCCACGCGCGGAACCGCCCCGCCCATGGGCACGCCCAGCGTCCCGTCGAAAGGCGCGCCGAAACCGCCCAGGGGCAGGCCCGGCAGCAGTTGCAGCGCACCGTCGCCGCTGGCCAGCACCAGGTCGATCCGCCCATCGCCATTGAAATCCCCGCCGACGACGTACCGCACCCAGCCCAGGCTCCCCACCGGCTGCGCGTCCGCGAAGCGGCCGCCGCCCAGGCCGCGCTGCACGGCAGCGCCGTTCGCGCCGGGCGACACGAGATCGGGGCGGCCATCGCCGTCCACGTCCAGCGCCGCGACGCCCGCGGCCGCCGCGGGCGGCCAGGCCAGCGGGGGCGACAGCGCACTGAAGCGCCCATCGCCCAGGCCCGAGGCCAGCTGGGCGTGGCTGCCATCCACCGCCATCGCGTCCAGCCAGCCGTCGCCCTGGAAGTCGCCCAGTGCCAGCAGGAAACCGTCGCCCAACCCCACCGGCGACCACTGCGCGGCGGCGAAGGTGCCATCGCCCCGGCCCGCGAGAAGCGCGATGTCCCGCCGGACCAGGCTCACCGCGGCGATGTCCACATGCCCATCGCCATCCACGTCGCCCACCGCGAGCGTCACGGCCTGCGTGCCCTCCAGCGGCAACGACAGCGGCGCGGCGAAGGCCGTCGGGTTGTGCGCGAGCGGCACCGCCTGCGGCGCCTGGCGCGTGATGGAAACCAGGTAGGTGCGCTGCACCATGCCGTCGCTGGACATGACCTGCACCGGCACGGTGTTGGGCCCCGGCGCCAGCGCCACGGTGGCGGCATGGCCGCTGCGCAGCATCTGCCCGCCGACGCGGGCCGTGGCCTCGGCATCGGGCAGCGCCAGCCCCACCCGCACGGAGGCCATCACGAAAGGCACGCTGGCGCTGTAGGCCAGCACGTCCGGGTCGAACGCGGGGCTGAGGCTGCCGCCCGACAGCGTCAGCCCGGCCAGCGCCGCGTCGGTGCGTCCGCGCAGCACGTCCAGCGTGTAGCTGCCGGTCTGCAGGCCGTCGGTGCTGGTGACCTGGATGGTGATGGCGTTGTGGCCGGGCTGCAGGGGAATCGGCGCCGAGGCCTCTCCCGGCACCACCGGACCACCATGGACGAGGATGGTGGCCGTCGCATCCTCCGCCGTGGGCGTGACCGTGAGCGTGGAGGCATCGCTGGCGGCCCGCACGGTGTAGGCGGCGATTGCGGGATGGAACGACGGCCAGGGCGTGCCGCTGGACAGCGCCAGCCCCAGCAGCCTGGCGCTGTTCACGAGGCTGGCACGCACCACGCGCAGCGTGTACGTGCGCTGCGTGGCGCCGTCCTGCGCCGTGGCCCGAACGGCGATGGTGTTGGTGCCGGGCGCGAGCGGCACGCTCACGCCGCCCCCGGCCGCCACGGGCGCGCCGTTGACCGTGACCGACGCCCCGGCGAAGGCGGGGGTGGGCGTGACGGTCACCGCGCTGACGGTGCCGGCCACCGATGCGGTGTAGAGCATCACGTCCGGATCGAACGCCGGGCTCGGCGTGCCCGCCGACAGGGCCAGCGCCGCCAGCCGGGCGTTGGTGTCGGGCGCGGCGCGGGCCACGGTCACGGTGTAGGTCCTGGTGGCCAAGCCGTCCTCCGACTGCACGCCGACGGCGATCGCCGTGGCGGCCCCCGCCTGCAGCGCCACGGAATGCGGCACGCCCGCCGCCAAGGACGCCCCGTTGACGGTGAGGGTGGCGGTGGATGCAGCTGGCGACGCCGTGAGCGACACCGCCGTGGTGGCATAGGGCACCGTGGCGCTGTAGCCCGTCACGGCGCTGTCGAAGGCCGGACTGAGCGCGGCGCCGGACAGGGCGAGGCTGTCCAGGTCGGCGCTGGCGCTGGCCAGCCGCGTGATGGCCAGATCGAAGGTGCGGGTGGTGCCGTCCTGAGCCACGGACTGCACCGTCACCGTGTTCGCGCCCAGGGCCAGCGGGATGGCCGGCGATGCGCTGCCGCTGGCCACCGGCTGGCCGTTGACCGTGAGGCCGGGGCAGTCCGCCGCCGTGGCGACCACCGCCACGGACCGGTCGCGCACGGTGGCGCTGTAGCTGTGCGTGGCCGGATCGAACGGCGGGGAGAGCGTGCCCGCCGACAGCGCCAGGGCGGCCAGCTCGGCGTTGGCGCCCGGCCCCTCGCGCTCGATCTGCAGCGTGTAGAAGGCCCTGGCGGTGTAGTCGAACGACAGGGGCCGCTCCACCGCCAGCTCCACCGTGTTGGCGCCAAACGCCAGGGGGACGGACAGCGCGCCCTCCGTCTCGCCGCCGAACAGGTGGAGCGTCTGCCCCAGGGCCCGCACGGTATAGGGCTGGTAGTTGGGCTGCCAGGCCCGCACCGCGATGCTCTGCGGCGCGCAATGGCCAATGCGGATGCCCGGCACCGCCACCCGCAGCGGGTCGTCGGTAAGATCCCCCAGCGGGTAAACCGCGGCGACACCGCCCACCGCGATGGAGGCCAACTGCGCGTAATTGGTGAAGCCGGGTTCCGGGTCATCGGCCACCGCCCCTCCACAGGCACACGCCAGCAGACAACCCAGCACCCACCGGCGCATCCGCAACCCCGCCTTCCAACCGCCCATATCCCCTCCCCCTTCAGCCGCTGCACGGCACCGTGTTGGGCCGCGATTGTTCGCAGGCAGCGTTGACGCAGCGTTGAACGCCCGCCGCCCTGGCGGGTGCACGCGGGAGCGCAGGCACCGGTCCGTGCATGTTTTGCTATATTTTTAATAGCTTCCAGCGCTTTGCGGTAAAGCGCTGCAGCCCAAAATGGTATCAATCCTTGCGCTGACGGCGGCGTGCGGTGGCCGCGCCCCCGGCCATCAGCAGCGCCAGCAACGTGCCCGCCCACGGGCCGCCCAGCGGTACGGCGACCGGGGTCGCGGGCCCGCCTGGACCGGGCGCGGCGGCCACCGAGAACACATAGGTCACCGTGGCCGTCTGCGCCGCGGCGTCCGTGACCTGCACCGAAAAGCCGTAGTGGCCCGCCGCCGTGGGGGCGCCCGACAGCAGGCCTCCCGCGGACAGGGACATGCCCGCCGGCAGGCTGCTTCCGGCCGCCAGGGCGTAGGTGTAGGGCGGCGTGCCCCCCGTGGCCGACAGGCTCTGGCTGTAGGCCATGCCCGCCACGCCCCCGGGCAGGCTGCCCCCCGTGAGCACCGGCGTGCTGGCCAGAGGAATGACGGCGCCGCTGTGCAGCACCACGCCGCCGCCCGACGACAGGCCCGCCACGGCCTGCCCCGCGATGGCGCCGGCCTGGGCCGCTGCGGGCGGCGCCCCCAGGGCGCCAGCCAGCAGGGCGAGCGCAGCAGCCGCGCGGCCCGAGGAGAGAAGAAAGGATGGCATGCCGCGCTCCCTGCCCGCTAGTTCCGCGTGGGGTACGTGCCCCCCACGCAGATGATGTAGTTCAGCGCCAGCGACGGCGGCAGCCTCTCGAACGGCTGGGTGGAGCCCGCGCTCCCCACCGACGTGGGCGCCAGCCGGGTGTCGGGCGCGACCGCCGCGAAGGCGCCCGCCTCCGGCACCGCGGCCAGCGCCATGCCGGCAGCGGGCGTGGCGCTGGTGGCCGCGCCGCCCGCCGCCGCCACCGCCACCGCGTGGCTGTGGGGCGGCAGGTTCCAGTGCTGAAGCCACATCTGCTCGTCGCCCCGGCGCGTGCCTTCGACGACGTCGGTGGCCAGCCCCAGTCCCTGGCCCGTGCCCACCGGGATCCGGCTGCCCAGATGGGGCAGGTTGAAGTGGGTCATGCCGTCGCCGCCCCAGGTGGTGCCCAGCACCGAGAAAAGCGCGTTGTGGTCGGTGATGCTCAGGGCCTGGCCGTTGGCGAGCATCCAGCCCACCGGCGCGTAGTCGCCCGCGAACAGCCGCACATCGCCCAGCAGGCAGTTGCCGGCCACCTGCGCGCCGGTGCCGGCGCATGCCAGCAGGCCCGTGCCGGCCAGCAGGAGCTGGCCCAGCCGTGTTCGCCGTGTTTGCATGGCGGTGCTCACGGCCGGACGGGGAAGTCACCCGCGGTGCAGATGATGTAGTTCATGCCCAGGCTCGGCGGCAGGATCAGGAACGCCTGTCCGTTGCCGGCGGACGCCACGCTGGTGGCGGCCAGCTGCACCGACGGCGACGCGGCGGCATACAGCCCCGCGTTCTGCGCCACGGCCAACACCTTGTCGCTGCCGGGGGTGCCCGTGGTGGCCGGGGCATTGCTGGCCACGTTCAGGGCGTGGATGTGCAGGGGCATCTGGCCGGTGGTCAGCGTGTGCGTCTCAGCGCCCCACTGGTCCCCCAGCGCGCGGTAGGTCAGTCCGAACCCTTGCCCCTCGCCGACCGCCACGCGCCCGCGCAGGTCCGGCAGGGCGAAGGTGGAGGATCCGTTGCCGCCGTAGGTGGTGCCCAGGATGCTGAACAGCGCTGCCGTCTGGGCGTTGAGGGCCAGCATCTGCCCCTGCGCCAGGGCCCAGTTGCGGGGCGCAAAGTTGCCGGCGAACAGGCGCAGCTCACCCATCATGCATTCCTGCTGCGCCATCACGGGCGATGCGCCGGCGGCCAGGGCGGCCGCCAGGGCCAGGGAAGCAAAAGCGTGGTTCTTCTTCATGGCATGTCGTTCTCTTGATGCATCACTGCGCGGCGATGAAGCACACCGGCTGCGCCGTCTCGGCGCTGTCGAGCCAGCCCAGCGCCAGCGTGACCGCGCCGGCCGCCTTGGCCACCGGGTGCACGGCGCGCGCGCGGCCCGTGGGCGCGGCCCGCGCGTCCAGCACCAGCGTGTAGCCGGCGCTGGCGAAGGCGGTGGTGAAGGTGATCTGGTGCTGGCCGGTGCCGCCGTCGTAGGCCACGGTGTAGCCCGTGCCGCTACCGGCCTGCCCCACGCTGAAGCAGCCGTGCACCAGGTTGCCGGCGCCGCCGCCGGCCGGGCCGGCGGGGCCCTGCGGCCCGGCGGGCCCCTGCGGACCCTGGGCGCCGTTGCAGACGTAGGCGGTGGCGGAGATCTCGCCCGCGTCCAGCACGCCGTTGCTGTTCGCATCGCTGCCACCCTGCACCCGCGTGCCGCCGGTGGCGCAGTTGGCGCCAACAGCCTCGGCGGCGGTGGCGATGAGCGCCCGCGCGCCCGCCGCGCCGGTGGGACCGGCCGGGCCGATGGGGCCGATGGGGCCGATGGGGCCGATGGGGCCGATGGGGCCGATGGGCCCGGCCGCGCCCGCCGGCCCCTGCGGGCCGGTGGCCGCGCCGCAGGCCCAGCCAGTGGCCGTCTGCAGCAGCGTCTCGCCCACGGCGCACACCTGGCCGATCTTGGCGGCGGTGACCGCGCCGTCGGCGACGGTCTTCGCGCTCAGGGCATAGGGCGCGCTGGACAGGGGCATGCGCGGCGCCAGCTCGGCGGCGCCGTTCACGCTCACGCCCAGGTAATACGGCTGGTCGAACGGCAAGGCCAGCGGGGCGATGCTGCCCAGCTGCACGCTGAAGACGCCGGTCGCCAGTGCCACCGCCGGATGGGTCTCCTCCCACAGCGCCGAGCCGCCCGTGGCCGCATCGTAGAGTCGGAACTGCAATTGCACGGGCCCCGCCAGCGGCCCGCCACCAGGCTGGGTGAGCTGCCCCTGGTAGCTGACGGAGGCGGGCACCGCCGCATGGCTGCCTTGCGCCGCCAGCCCCCAGCCCAGCGCCAGGGCCATGGCAGCGGCACGCACGGTGCCACGCCATGGGTACGCCGCCTCGGCCTTCTTCGCTGCATTCACGACCATCCCGCCTCCTCCCTGTTACGCCGCGCCGCGGCACCTTGGACAAGGGGCGGATTGTGGAAAGCAGGGCGTTGACAGAGCGTTGAATGCCGCGATCGCGGCCCTGGACCGGGCCCGCGACAAAATGCCAGGGGGGCAGGCCGCCGCGATGCTTCCGTCAGGGGCGCATGGCCGCGGCCACCGCGGTGCACTGCGCCAGGCATTCCCGTGCCTCGTGCAGATCCGGGTTGCCAGGCAGGTCCGAGACGCGAGCCAATGCGGGTTCGAGCAGCGCCGCCGCTTCGCCACAGGCCCCCTGCGCCGCCAGCAGGCGTGCGATGCGCGTGGCGCTGCGCAGCGCAAACAGGGCCGCGCCGCAGGCCTCGGACCGCGCCAGCGCGTCGCGGTACAGCCGCAGCGCCGGCGCGGTGTCGGACGGCCGCAGCTGCAGCAGGGCATCGCCCCGCAGGCGCAGGAGTTCTGCGACGAAATGCGTGTCGTGGTGCGCGGCCGCCTTGTGCAGCGCCTCGTCGATGGCGGGCAGCGCCTCGGCGCCACGGCCCAGGTGCAGCAGCGCATCGATGAGGAACGCCATGAAGGTGATCTCGATCACGCGGAACACCTGCCGCGCGCCCTCCAGGCCCTCGCGGACGGGGGCCAGCGCGCGGGCATCGCCCTGCACCGCCTGCGCCCAGCCCAGCACAGCCGCGGCGGCGGCCTGCCACAGCAGCAGCCGGTGGTGCTGCGCGTAGGCCAGCAGTTCGGCGCTGAGGGCGGCGGCGTGCTCCGGATCGCGCAGGTGGCGGTAGAGCACGGCAGCGCAGCTGAACGCAAAGCCGAAGCTGTGCGCGTGGCCCAGCGCGCGTGCCAGGGCCACGTTGTCATCGGCCAGCGCCCGCGCGCGCGGCAGGTCGCCCTCGATCCAGTGCACCCAGGCCAGCAGGGCGCGCGCGGCGATGCCGATGTCCTCGCCGAACCGCGCGATCGATTCGGCACTGCCCACCCGCGTGCTCCAGCCGATGGCCGCCTCCAGGTGCCCCCGCGAGCGCGCGAACTCGCCCAGCCACAGAGTGTTGTTGCCGTAGGCGTACTCCACGGCCATGCGCCGCGCCGGGTCGGCGCTGCCCTCGGCCATGCGGGCCAGGCGGTCGGCGTATTCCAGCGGATGCTCGTCCTCGCTGTGGCGCCCCACCATCCACAGCCCCCACATGAGCGGGAACAGGTCCATGCCCGGCGGCGCGCTGGCGGCGAGCGCCCAGGCGCGGTGAAAGCAATCCCTGGCCGCGTCGGAGCCATAGCCCTGCGCGCCCACCAGGGCCGTGCCCAGGCCGACCTGCAGCAGCAGCTCGTCGCGCGCGCGGCCCGGGTCGTCCTCGGGCAGCGCCTGCACGGCGGCCAGGCCCGCATAGAAGTCGTGGATGGCCTCCCCCAGCACCGAGCGCGATGCGGCCTGGGTGCCGGCCACCCACCAGGCATGCGCAGCGGCGGGATGGATGGATTCGGACAGGTGGTGGGCAAGGATTGCGGGATAGGCCCGCACACGCTCGGAAAAATCGGTGCGCAGCGCCTCGGCCAGCCGGGCGTGCAGCCGCCGCCGCTCGGCCTGGGCCAGCGATTCGTAGGCGGCCTGGCGGATGAGCGCATGGCGGAAATACAGCGGCCCGCCGAGCCGCCGCCGCACCAACCCCGCGTGCTGCAGTACCTCCAGGCCGCCGCCCACATCGTCCTGCGGCCCGGCGATGGCGCGCAGCAGGTCCTCTCCGAAGTCGCGGCCGATGCAGGCCGCGTACTGTGCGATGCGCTTGGCCGGGCCCATTCCATCCAGGCGCGCGGCCAATGCGTCCCACAGCGTGGCCGGCACCTCGCTGTGGCCTGCGCCCCCCGCCAGAGCGGCACGGGCCAGTTCCTCGGCGTACAGGGGCACCCCGTCGGCGCGGCCCACGATGGACGCCATCTGGGAATCCCCCAGCCGCGTGCCGCCCTCCAGCTGCGTCACCAGGGCGCGGATGGACTGGTACGACAGCGGCGCCAGTTCCAGTTGCACCGCCAGCCTGGCGGCCAGCGGCCCATGCGGCTGCGCCCGCGTGGTGCACAGCAGAAGCAAGGGGGCATCGCGGTCTGGCGCCAGCATGCGCTCGAGCAGCTCCGATGTGGCCTGGTCGGCCCAGTGCAGGTCCTCCACGACGAGAAGCAGCGGCCGGCCATCGCTGCCGGGGCCGAACAGCCGCGCCAGCAGGTGCTGCTCGCGTTCCTTGCGCTGGGCCGGGTACAGGGGCTGCGCAGCGGCGGCAATGCCGGGGTCCATGGGCAAGCCCAGCAGGTGCAGCAGCACGGGCAGCTCCGCCAGGGCGGCCTCCGTCCCCAGCTCTTGCAGAACCTGGACGGCGGCCTGGACAGCGCCCTGGTGCGCATCGGCGGGCGTGCCGTGGTCCAGCCCCATCTGGCGATGCAGCTGCTCGACAAAGGGAAAATAGGGGATGTGGGCCGACTCGGCCTGGCAGGCCACTTCGGCGACCCGGCCGCCACAGGCCCGGACCTGCTGGGCCAGGGCCGCCGCCAGGCGGGACTTGCCCTTGCCCGCATCGGCCCGCAGCAGCACGCCCACCTGCCGCCCCCGCTGCACGTCGCCCCACGCGGCCAGCAGCCTGTCCAGCTCCTGGCGCCGCCCGACCAGGGGAGAGGCGGGGCGCTCCTCCGCATCCCCGCGGCGCATGTCCTGCCTTCGGGCCAGCAGCACCGCCGCGCCCTCCTGGGCAGAGCCCCATTGGAAATGCGTCTCCAGGATGCCGCGCAACGCGGCGCTGGCCAAGACGCCCCCCGCCGGCGCGGCCTGCGCCATGCGGCGCGCCGTCCTGGTGAGCGTGCCCGCCGCATCGGGCGGGCCTTGGGATTCGGCCACAAAGGCCCAGCCCGCGTGCAGGCCCACGCGCGGCACGAGGTCCGCCGCGCAGCCCGCGGCACGCCACGTCTGCACCAGGGCGAGAGCGGCCTGCGCGGCATCGCGCGGCGCATGCTCGCGCGCGCTGGGGTAGCCGAAGAAGGCGAGCAGCTCGCCCCCCTGCGCCGCGACCACATGGCCTGCGTACCCGCGAACAAGCCCGCTGCCCTGCTCCAGCAGCCCCGCCAGCGCGGCGGCGGCGTCCTCGGGGTCCATGCCGTCGCGCGGCTCGAAATCGCAGGCCAGCACGGCAAGGCGGCGGCGTTCCGGCAGCGCCAGGCCCTCGGGCCGCGGGGAGTGCGGTGCTGCGGCGGCGCCGATGCGTTCGACCAGCGCCACGGTCTGTGGCTCGGGCTCGGCCCCCAGCTCCTGCGCGATGGCGCGGCGGTACGCGGCATAGTGCGTCAGCGCCGCGGACGGGCTGCGGCGCGCGAGCAGCCGCAGATAGCTGCGCTGCAAGGGCTCGCGCCACGGGTCCACCTCGATGGCGCGCTGCGCATACTGCAGCGCCTTCGCGCCGTGGCCCTGCAGCTCGTGGTGCGCCACCAGCCGCTCCAGCATGTCCAGCGCCTGGCGGTGCAGCCCTTCGCGCCGCGCGGCCAGCCATGCCTCGAACTCGGGCGCGTCGGGCAGGTACAGCCCCGCCAGCAGGGCCCCCCGGTAGTGCGCCACGCGCTGCTCGAGCAAAGCCGGCGCATCCACGGGCACGCCGGCGCCCGCGAGGAAATCGGCCACGTCCAGGCGGCAGCCGGCGCCGGCGCGCAGGCGCAGCGTTTTCTGGGACGCTTCGATCAGCGGCGGGGATCCCGTCGCCGTCGCCTGCGCCTCGCCCAGCGCACGGCGCAGGTCGAAGAGGCAGCCCCGCAGGTTGGCGCGGGCCCGCTCGGCATCCACCTGCGGCCACAACAGGTCGGCCAAGTGCTCGCGGCGGTGCTCGCCAGGCTCCAGGGCCAGGTAGGCCAGCAGTGCGCGGACCTTGTCATAGGGGAACGCGGTCACGGCCTCCTGTCCGCGCGAGATGTCGAATCCGCCCAGAAAGCGCATGGCCAGCTCGCGCGAAAGAGGCCCGTTCACGAAGGTAGTCAAGGTGCGAAGAGAGGAGCAACGGGGGACGGGAAGGAATGGTGCGCTGGCGGGCACCGCGGCATTCTATGTGCCGCCCGCGCGCAGCCCGGCCGGCCCCCGCCGCCCAGCCCCTGTCACTGCGCGGGGCCGCGCCACGGCGCCCTCACTGCTCGGCGATCACATCCACGAACACCAGCGGCTCGGTGCCGGTGTTGACCAGACCATGGGATTCGCCCTTGCGCACGATGGTCACATCGCCCGGCTTCACGGGCACCTCGCGGCCGTCCTTGTCGCGGAAGGTGCCACGGCCCGAGACGATGATGTAGGTGTCTTCATTGGTCGTGTGCTTGTGGTAGCCGATGGAGTCGCCCGGCTGCAGCGTGAGCCAGCTGATCTCCTTGATGGCCTGGTCCCTGGACGCCTTGTCGCGCGTGAACGCATACTCGCCGATCAGCGTGCCCTTGCCACCGCCGGCGGCCTCCTTGCTGGCCTTGATCAGTTCTTCCTTGGCGTACACCTCGGCCAGGGCCGGCGCGGCCAGCAGGGCCAGAGCCAGGGCGGCGCCCGCAGCCCGTGCAAGCGATTTGTTGTGTGTTGTCATAAGTCTCCTCGGTGGATGGATGCCACAGCCGCGCCGGTCAGTCATCCCGGCACACGCCGCGGCGGCCGCGCCCGCATGGGCAAGGCGCGTGCCGAAGGGCATGTTAGAGCCTTGGGCGCCGTTGCGCTGCCGGGCCGTCAGGGTTCTGAAGGCGTGCGCCCTCACCCCAGCCGCGCCAGCACCCTGGGCACACTCGCCACCAGCATGGCCACACCCGACAGCGTGAGCAGCCCGAGCACGATCTGGCGGAAACGCAGGTCGCTGATGCCGTGGTACAGCCGCGCGCCCAGCAGCGTGGGCACCAGCATCGCCGGCACCACGATGGCCAGCAGGGGCAGCGCCTCCCGGGTGACCAGGCCGGTGGCCAGGTAGGTGATGAAGGTCACCAGCAGCATCGCCAGGTTGAAGTTCTGGATGATGGCGCGCTGCATGTCCTTGTCCATGCCGCGCAGGGTGCACCACAGCGTGGGCAGCACGCCGGTGAAGCCGCCCAGCCCACCCATCACGCCGCCCGCCATGCCCACCACCGCATCGGCCACGCGCCCGCCGCGTGTGATGCGGGGCAACTGCTTGGCCATGAGCATCGCCGGGCACCACAGCGCCAGCAGCGTGCCCAGGATGACCTTGAACGCGTCCATGTCCAGCCGGGGCAATACGGCCACCCCGATGGGGATGCCCACCAGGCCGCCCAGCACAAAGGGCAGCAGGCGCACCCGGTCAAAACCCCGGCGCACCGTGGCCGCCGCCACCAGCTGGCCCGTGAGCGCGCCGCACACGGTCAGCACGGCCGCCAGGCGCGGCTCCAGCGTCCAGGCCCAGAACGACATGGCCACCATGCCAAAGCCAAAGCCCGACAGGCCCTGCACGAAGCCCGCCGCCACGGCCCCCAGGGCCACCACCCACAGCACTGAATCCATTGCCTTGTCCCCCTTCTGGTTGTCCGCGTGCCCAAGGAGACTGGCGGTGCCTCTGCGCTCCCGCCAGCTCCACCCACCTGCCTGTTCGCTCCCTCGCTCGCTTCGCATTGTGGAGACTTCCCATAAGCAAAGCATCAGCAATTAATATCAAGCCATACAGTTTTCTGAATACCCCAAAAACCCGATGCCCACGCCCCCGCCCCTGGATCCGGAGGCCGTCCAGGCCCGCCTTGCCTCGCGCCTGAAGGTGCGGCATCTGGTGCTGCTGCAGCAGATCGAGGCGCATGGCACGCTCACCCGCGTGGCGCACCACATGGCCACGAGCCAGCCCGCCATCACGCACGCGCTGGCCGAACTGGAGGCGATCTTCGGCGCGCCGCTGTTCGAGCGCTCCCCGCGCGGCATGGTGCCCACCGCGCTCGGCGCCGTGGCGCTGGCCCGTGCGCGCACCCTGCTGCAGGACCTGGGCCACTGGGCCCGCGACATGGAAGCGGCCAGCGCGGGCCGCGCCGCGCACCTGCAGGTCGGCGTGATCCCTTTCGTGCCGGGCCGCCTGCTGGCCGCGGCCATCGGGCAGACCCGGCCGCGCGGGCTGCGCGCCACGGTGAGCATCCACGAAGGCACCAGCGACCACCTGCTGCAGCGCCTGCGCGGGCACGAACTGGACTGCGTGATCGGCCGCGCATCCGCCGTGCTCGACATGGACGGGCTGGTGCACGAGGTGCTGTACCACCAGGAGCCGCGCCTCATCGCCCACCGCCGCCTGTCGGCGCGCCTGGCCCGCAAGCCCCTGGCCTGGGCCGAGCTGGCGGGCCTGGACTGGGTGCTGGGCGCGCGGCAGACGCCCATGCGCGAGCAGATCACCGACTTCTTCCTGCGCGCGGGCGTGGTGCCGCCGCAGCCTTATGTGGAAAGCCTCTCGTCCAAGGTCATCGGCGAGCTGGTGGCGGCCAGCGAGCGGGCTGTCTCCATCGTGCCGGCCGACATCGCGCAGGAGCTGGTGCGCATCGCCGGCGTGGCCATCGTGCCGCACCGCTTTGGCTGGACGCTGCCGCCCATCACGCTGTTCCAGCGCCTGCGGGACGCGCAGCATGCCGAGGTGGCGCAGTTCGCGCAGGCGCTGCGCGAGGCGGCGGCGGCCTTCACGGCCGAGCAGGCCTGAGGGTTCGCGTCCGTCCGGCCGATCCTCTCAATACAGCGTCGCCTGCTGCCGCGCCGGCAGTTCCTGGTCGTACGCCGCGCCATCGAATGCGCCGTGCGTGAGGGACGCAAGGATGGCGCCGGGCGTGGGCACCGGTCGCGGGGTGCCGGGCGGCACGGCATCCCACAGGCGCGAGCGCTGGAGGGCACGCGCGCACTGGAAGAACACGGTCTCCACGTCGACCACGACCACGCACTTGGGCGGCTGGCCGTTGACCACGAAACGCGCGAGCAGATCGGGCGCCACACTGATGCGGGCACGGCCGTTCACGCGCAGGGTTTCGCCCACGCCGGGGATGAGGAACAGCAGCGCCACGCGCGGGTCGGCCAGGATGTTGCGCAGGCTGTCGGCGCGGTTGTTGCCCCGGCGCTCGGGCAGCAGCAGGGTGGTGTCGTCCTGCAGTTGCACGAAGCCCGGCGGATCGCCGCGCGGCGATGCATCGAGCCCCCCGGGGCCGGTGGTGGCCAGCACCGCGAAGGGCGAGGCCTCGATCATGGCGCGGTAGGCGGGGTGGACGCGGGGCACCTCCTTGTGCACGGAGGCATCGCTGAGCGGCCCGAGCAGCGCCTCCAGGCGCGCCAGGGTGTCGATGGCATGGGGGTCGGGCTGCGCCGGGGCGGTGGCTGTCATGGCGGGTGGTTCAAAAAAAGGTGGAGGGGATCAGGGCCAGAGGCGATGGTGCGCACGACGGCGGCCGCTGACAAACGACATCGCCGCCCGGCATGCGTGACAAAATCGCACACATGCCGCCCGCCACGCCACAGCGCCTGCCCCCGCTCCATGCGGTGCGCGCCTTCGCGGCGGCAGCGCGCCACCTGAGCTTCACGCGCGCGGCCATGGAACTGCATGTCACCCACAGCGCCATCAGCCGCCAGGTCCGCGCGCTGGAAGACCACCTGGGCGTGGCCCTGTTCGAGCGGCGCGTGCGGCAGGTGCTGCTCACGCCGCAGGGCCAGCAGTTCTTTGCGCAGGTGGAGCCCGCCCTGGCGCAGATCGGCGCCGCAGCCCAGGCCCTGGCGACACCCGGGGCCCCGCGCACCGTGACCATCAACGTGCGCCCCTCGTTCGCCGTACGCTGGGTCATCCCGCGCCTGCCGGGCTTCGTCGCGCAGTGCCCGGACATCGAGCCCAACGTGGTGACCAGCACGGTCACGCCCGACCACGCCACCGCTCCGTTCGACGTGGCCATCCGCCGGGGACTGGCGGGCTGGCCGGCCGCGATCACGCCGCAGCCTTTTTTGCACGACCAGGCCCTGGTGGTGGGCACACCCGCGCTGTGGGCGGCCCAGCCGGTGCGCACGCCGCCCGACCTGGCGGCGCACGTGTTGCTGTGGTCGCGTTCGCGCCCCGGCGACTGGGACGACTGGAAGCGCCAGGTGGGCGCCCCGCGCCTGCAACCGGCGAGCCAGCTGCAGTTCGACCACCTGCATTTCGTGCTGCAGGCCGCGCTGGACGGGCTGGGCTTCGCGCTCGCTCCCGCCTCGCTGGTGGCGCAGGACCTGGCGGCGGGCCGCCTGGCCTGCCCGCAGCCGGGGCTGGCCCTGCCGCTCACGCGCCACTACTACGGCCTGGCGCCCCAGGCATCGCCGCAGGCCCAGCGCTTCGCGGCGTGGCTGGAGCAGGAACTGCAGGCGGCCCGCACAGTGGCGTGAGGGGCATGCAGCCCCCTCGGCTCAGCGCGCGGGGCGCAGCTTCACGCCGGGGAAGTCCACGGGCACGGCCAGCGCCACGTTCACGTAGTTGGTGAACAGGTTGAGCGCCACATGGGCCACGATCTCCACGATGTGCCCGTCGCTCCAGCCCTGCTCGCGCAGCGCCTGCACATCGGCGGCATCCACCTGGCCGCGTTCGTCGACCAGCTTGAGCGCGAAGCGCAGCACCGCGGCGGTGCGCGGGTCGGCGGATGCACCCGACTGCGCGGCGGCCAGCTCGTCGCCGCTCACGCCCGCCTTGCGGCCCAGCGCCGTGTGGGCGGCCAGGCAGTAGTCGCAGGCATTGCGGTTGGCCACGGCCACGGCGATCTGCTCGCCCAGCGCGGCGCCGATCTGGCCGCCGCCCAGCGCACCGAAGGCGCCCCACATGCTTTGCAGCGCGGCCGGCGAGTTGGCCACCGCGCGGAACATGTTGGGTGTGGCGCCGAAAGCGCCGTGGATCTGGTCGAGCAGCGCGCGCGCCGGGCCGCTGGCAGTGGAGCGGTCGACAAGGGGAATGCGGGCGGCGGAGGAGGCAATGGTGGACATGGTGTCTTCCTTGGAAATGGCATGGAGGTTGAAAGCCGGTGCGTTGGCCGCATCGGGTGCATGAACACAGCACCCCTGCAGTGTCTGGCGACATCGAATACCATTGGGCATCAATAGTCCATCATTCATACCAATACATCCAAAACAACCATGAGCCCCACGGAAAGCAGCCTCACGCCACTGTCCGTGCCGCTGGACCGCCTGTCCTCGCTGCTGGAACGGTTCAGGGTGCGGGCGCGCCTGTTCCACACCGGCCCGCTGTGCGGCGTCACCCATTTCGCGGCGGCGCCCGGGCGCGGGTTTCTGCATGTGCTGCGGCGCGGCGAGATGGTGGTCGCCCACCAGCCCCTGGCGGGGCCACCGGAGCGCCTGGAGGTGCGCGAGCCCAGCCTGCTGTTCTACGCGCGGCCGCTGGAGCATTTCTTTCACAACGCGCCCATGGAGGGCTCGGACTTCACCTGCGCTGCACTGGACTTCGATGGCGGCGCCAGCCACCCGCTGGCGCGCGCCCTGCCCCCGCTGGTGCTGCTGCCGCTGGCCCGCGTCGAGGGCCTGCAGCAGGCGCTGGATTTGCTGTTCGCCGAGACCGACCGCCTGCGCTGCGGCCACCGCGTGCTGGCCGACCGGCTCTTTGAAGTCGTGCTGCTGCAGTTGCTGCGCTGGCTGCTCGACCACCCCGAGGAGGCGCGGATGCCCCCGGGCCTGCTGACCGGCCTGGCCGACCCGCGCCTGGCGCGCACGCTCACGGCCCTGCACGATGCGCCCGGCGAGGCCTGGAGCCTGGAGCAGATGGCCGCGCAGGCCGGCATGTCGCGCAGCGCCTTCGCGGCACGCTTCAAGGCCGTGGTGGGGGAAACGCCCGCGGACTACCTGGCGCACTGGCGCCTCACCCTCGCGCAGGCCCACTTGCGCGGCGGGCGGTCCGTGAAATCGATCGCCCATGGGCTGGGGTATGCCAACCCGTCCGCGCTGTCGCGGGTGTTTGCGCAGAAGCTGGGCATGTCGCCACGCGCCTGGCTGGAAGGCCTCGCGGCATAGCCGTTCCTCCCCGTGGCCCACCTAGCCCGGCTCGACGCAGGGCCCGCGGGACGCCACAATGCCCTGCGCCCACCGCCATGCCCCAGCCGCCTTCCCGCAGGGCGGATTTTTGGGTAAAAACAGGCGCAAGCGCTTTTATCCATTGCGCAAGTAGCTATTTTATTGATAGCAAACACCCGTGAACTGCCCAGCCCCCGGAAAGGACTCACGCCATGAACACAGCGCTCACCCAACTGGCTACCGGCTGCGACTTGGCCAGCGACGCCCAGACTCCGCTGCGCCTGGCGTTTGGCTTGGCCTGTGTGCAGCGCGTGCGCCACCTGCTGGAAGACCCGGAGGCCATCGCGGGCCTGGACACGCTGGCAGCGTTCACGGCGGGCACGGTGGATGCAGCCACGCTGGCGAACGCCGCCGCCCGGCTGAAGGAAGTGGCCTCGCACCACCGGGGCTCGCAGTCGCTGGACGGATCGGCCCATGCCGCCGTGTCGGCCACCTACGCCGTGGCCAACGCGCTCGCGGGCCGGGCACTGGAGGCCGCCAGCTACGCGGCCTATGCCACGGTGTACGCGTACGGCGGGTATGCGGTGCAAGACCTCTCGGCCTTCGAGCCGGAGCACCAGTGGCAGGTGCTGGCATTGCAGCGGCTGCTGGACGATGCTCCGTCCGAACGGTCGGCACAGCCCGCCGCCGCCAGCCAGCCCGGCGCATGAGCCGTCAGCAGATTCCCGCCGCGCTGGCCGCCCCGCTGCGCATGATCCTGGAGGCCGAGCTGGCACGGGGCAACGTCATCGACGAAGTGGCGGACTGGCCGCCCCAATGCGAGCTGCTTGTGATCCTGCGCCGCCCGTTCGCGACGGCCTACCCCACCGGGCCCGGCGTGGCGTTCACCGCCATCGAAGACCGGCACTACTGGAAGTCCGAATACAACCTCGATGGCGGCCGGCAGACGCTGGCGTGCGGTTTTGGCTGAGCCGTGTGATCAGACGTTGATGGCCGCCGCCGACCCGGCCAGCTTGCGCAGCTCGAACTTCTGGATCTTGCCCGTGCTGGTCTTGGGCAGATCGCCAAACACCACGGCGCGCGGCACCTTGAAGCCCGCGAGGTGCTTCTTGCAGTGGGCCACGATGTCCTCGGGCGTGGTGGTGGCCCCCGCCTTGAGTTCCACAAACGCGCACGGGGTTTCGCCCCACTTGGCATCGGGCTTGGCCACCACGGCGGCGGCCAGCACGTCGGGGTGGCGGTAGAGCACGTCTTCAACCTCGATGGACGAGATGTTCTCGCCGCCCGAGATGATGATGTCCTTGCTGCGGTCCTTGATCTTGATGTAGCCGTCGGGGTACTGCACGGCCAGGTCGCCGCTGTGGAACCATCCGCCCGCAAAGGCCTCGTCGGTGGCCTTGGGGTTCTTCAGGTAGCCCTTCATGGCGATGTTGCCCTTGAACATGATCTCGCCCATGGTTTCGCCGTCCTGCGGCACGGGCAGCATGGTCTCCGGGTCCAGCACGCGCACGTCGCGCTCCAGGTGGTAGCGCACGCCCTGGCGGGCGTTGAGGCGGGCGCGCTCTCCGATGTCGAGCTGGTCCCACGCCTCGTGCTTGGCGCATACGGTGGCGGGGCCGTACACCTCGGTCAGGCCGTACACATGGGTCAGGTCGAACCCCATCTTCTCCATGCCCTCGATCATCGAGGCCGGGGGCGCTGCGCCCGCCACCATGGCCTTGACGCCCCCTTGTGCGAGGTTCTGCACGCCCGCCTTCATCGCATCCGGCGCATTGACGAGCAGGCCGTGCACGATGGGCGCGCCGCAGTAGTGCGTCACGCCGTGGGTGCGGATGGCGTCGAAGATGGCCTGCGCGTCCACGCGGCGCAGGCACACGTTCACGCCCGCGCGGGCCGCCACCGTCCAGGGAAAGCACCAGCCATTGCAATGGAACATGGGCAGCGTCCACAGGTAGACCGCGTGCTTGGGCATGTCCCACTCCAGCACGTTGCTGATGGCATTGCTGGCCGCGCCCCGGTGGTGGTAGACCACGCCCTTGGGGTTGCCCGTGGTGCCGGACGTGTAGTTGAGGGCAATGGCGTCCCACTCGTCGGCGGGCAGGCTCCAGGCGAAAGCCGGATCGCCCGTGGCGACAAAGGCTTCGTAGTCCGTGCCGCCCAGGCTCTGCGCGGCGGGGCCGTAGAGCGCGTCCTGTACCTCGATCACGCGGATGGGCGTGGTGCCCGTGCGCAGGGCCAGCGCCTTGGCCATGGTGCCGGTGAACTCGGGGTCCACGATCACCGCCCTGGCCTCGCCGTGGTCGAGCATGAAGGCAATGGCCTCCGGGTCCAGCCGGGTGTTGAGCGCATTGAGCACCGCGCCCGCCATGGGCACGCCAAAGTGGGCCTCCACCATGGGCGGGGTGTTGGGCAGCATCACGGCCACCGTGTCGTTCTTGCCGATGCCTGCCTGCGCCAGGGCGCTGGCCAGCTGGCGGCAGCGGGCATAGGTCTGGCTCCAGGTCTGGCGCAAGTCGCCGTGCACGATGGCCAGGCGGTCGGGGTAGACCTCGGCCGTGCGTTCGATGAACGACAGGGGTGACAGGGATGCGAAGTTGGCTTCGGTGCGGGGCAGGTTCTGGTCGAAGATGGAGGTCATGGCTCGCGAAGGTGGGTGAACGGGTCACAGGCTACCGCCCCAGGCTGACTCAAACCCTTCGGCGGCGGCTCTGCTTGACACGGTACATCGCCGCGTCGGCGCTGGCCAGCAGCGTGTGCGCGTCCTGGGCGTCGCGCGGGAACAGGCTCACGCCGATGCTGGCGCGCAGGGCCAGCGGCTGGCCGTCGATCTGCAGCGGGCTCTCGAAAGCGAGCTCCAGCTTGGCGGCGATCTGCAGCGCCGCATCTTCGCAATCCACGTTCTCGCACAGCACGATGAACTCGTCGCCCGCGAGCCGGGCCACGGTGTCGGCCTGGCGCACGGCGCCCACGACGGTGCGGGCCACGGCCTGCAGCACCCGGTCGCCCGCGGCATGGCCCCGCGCGTCGTTGACGGCCTTGAAATCGTCCAGATCCACAAACAGCAGCGCGCAGTCCCGCCCGCTGCGGCGCGACAGCTCCAGCGCCTGCGCCAGGCGCTGCTCGAACATGCGGCGGTTGGGCAGGCCCGTGAGCGCGTCGTGGTGCGCCAGGTGGGCCATGGCGTCGCGGCTGGCGTTGAGCTCCGTCATCTGGCGGCTGATCTGCTGCTCCATGTCCTGGAAACTGCGCGCCAGCTCACCCACCTCATCCTCGCGCTGCACGGGCAGCACGCCATGCGGGCGGCCCTGCGGAAAGGCCTGCGTGGCGCGCACCATGGCCTTCAGGGGCTGGGTGACCACGCGCGACACCCAGGCCGCCAGCAACACGCCCACGGCGCTCAGCACCAGCAGGATCTTGAAGATGCTGCGCCCCAGGCTCACCACCTCGCCCTGCACGGCGGCAAGGGGCTGGGAGAGCCCCACCACCATGGACCGCCCCTCCTGCGGCCGCCCGAAGGGCATGCGCACGAACGAGAAGACACGCGCCTCGTCATCGCCAGGGCCCTGCTGGCTGAGCACGGCCTGTTCCTCGCGGCCCTCGATCAGGGCCGCCACCGGGCCGAAGGCATCCTGGATCAAGATGCGCTGGCCGCGGTCGAAGCCGAAGGTCTGGGTGGCGTCCGGGTGCACCAGGAAATCGCCCCAGCGGTTGCTGAGAAAGAAGCTGTAGGAGGCGGGCAGCGCAGCATTGAAATTGCGCAGGAACTGGTGCGCCGCCACGCGCACCACGACCACGCCCCGCACCTGCCCCCCACGCACCACGGGCGAGGCCATGCTGAACACAGGCAGGGCCTCGGCATCGGGAGCCCCCTCGTGGTTGATGCCGAACTCGGACACATAGACCTCGCCAGGCCCCAGCGCCAGCGTTTCGAAGACGAAGGGGAAATGGGCCTTCTCCTGCAGCTCCCCCTCGCTCGCGCGTAGCCAGGCGTCCCCCGTGCGGTCGATGCGCACCAGCTCCAGGCCGTAGTCCTGCGCACCGATGAAACGGATCTGCTGGTAGCTCGGGTGCGCCACCAGGCTGGCCCTGAACATGTCGGCCAGCACGTTCCTGTCCTGCTCGATGGCGGCCACGCTGGCCAGGAAGGCGGTGTCGCGCGCCACCGTGCCAAAGCCCGCCTGCATGTGGCGCGACAGCACCTGGGTGGTGGCCAGCAGCGCCTGCTCGGCCCGCCCCTGCAGGCGCGTGCGGCTGGAGTCGAAGGTGTAGTAGCCCGCCAGGACGGCGGCAAACACGCTGAAGGACGCCAGCAGGATTCCCAGCCGCAGCGCAATGCCCCATTTCATGCGGGTTTTCATGCGTCAGAACCGGGAGGGCCGGTCTCCCGACAGGATGCGCTGCCACAGTTGCGCGCGGCGTGCTTCGTCCTCGACGGGCTCCAGCCAGACGATGGCCCCGGCGGGGGCGTCGTCCGAGAGCGCGGGCGGCTCGTCGAGCGTATTGGCCAGGCCCTGGCGCCGGGTCAGCTCGCGGCTCACCGTGGGGTCGAGCATGTAGTTGATCCACTCGGCGGCCAATGCGGGCTGGGTCGAGCGCCGGGTGATGGCCCAGCAGTCGAGCCAGGCGAGCGCCCCCTCGCGCGGCACCACGTAGCCCACGTCCAGCCCGGCATCGCGCAGCTGCTTGAGCTGCTGCTGGCCGTAGTTGGCGTGCATGACGGCAATGCGGTGCTTGCGAAACAGCTCCAGCGACTCCTCGGGCAGGCTGTAGAACGAACGCACGTTGCGCCGCAGGGCCACCAGATCCCTGGCCAGGGGGCCGAACTGGGCCGCATGCAGGTGAAACGGCGGCAGGCCGCGGTACATGGCCGCCAGGGAGAACCCGTGGCTGCTGCCGTCGAATGCCAGCACACGCCCCCGCCAGCGCGGGTCCCACAGCACCGCGATGGAACTGGGGGGCACGGCCATCTGCTGGCGGTCATAGATCAGCCCCATCTCGGAATAGGTGTAAGGCATCGCGAACACATCCGTTCCCTGCGCGATGCCCGCAATCGCATGCAATTGCCGAAAGCGCGGAAGCTGGCGCTCGGCATTGGGAATGTTGTGCACAGGCAACGGTGCAAGCAGCCGGCGTGCCACCAGGCGCGCGATTTCGGCGGTATTGGCGGCCACAAGGTCGAAACCGGGCCCTTGGGGAGAGGCCAGCTGGGTGCGCAGCACGTCGTCGGAGGCGACGGTGGTGACCTCCACCTTGACCCCATGGCGCTTCTCGAAAACGGCCACGATGTCGGGGTCGGCATACCCCGGCCAGGACAGCACGCGCAGCACCGGCGCGGCCCTCGCGGGCGCGGGCCACAGGAGCGCGGGCACCAGCGGCAGCAGCACGGCCACATCCCGGCGCCGCAGCCCCCGCTGCGCCGAAGTGCTGGACGCGTCCATTGCCCGCCACCATGCCGTGACCGCCATGCCGAAAGCCCCGCTTCTGCAATATCTGGTAACAAACAGTTTACGCGGACAATACGCGGCGTGACGATCCCTCAGTCTTTCATTCAGGAACTGCTTGCCCGCGTCGATGTGGTCGACATCGTGGGCCGCTATGTGCAGCTCAAGAAAGGCGGTGCGAATTTCATGGGGCTGTGCCCCTTTCACGGCGAAAAATCCCCCTCGTTCAGCGTGAGCCCCGCCAAGCAGTTCTATCACTGCTTTGGCTGCGGCAAGAACGGCAATGCCATCAGCTTCCTCATGGAGCACGCGGGCATGGGCTTCGTCGAGGCCGTTCAGGACCTGGCCCAGCAGGTGGGCCTCTCGGTGCCGGACGACGACATCTCCCCCCAGGAGAAGGAACGCGCCGCCGCCGCCCGCCAGAAGCAGGCCACGCTGACCGACGTGCTGGAGAAGGCTGCCGACGCCTACCGCCGCCACCTGCGGGAATCCCAGCGCGCCATTGGCTACTTCAAGGGGCGCGGCGTCTCGGGGACGGTGGCCAAGCGGTATGGCCTTGGCTACGCCCCCGAAGGCTGGCGCAGCCTGGCCAGCGTCTTCGCGCAGTACGACGACCCGTTGCTGGAGGAAAGCGGCCTGGTCATCGTCAACGACGAGGACGGCGGCAAGCGCTACGACCGGTTCCGCGACCGGGTCATGTTCCCCATCCGCAACGTCAAGGGCGAATGCATCGGCTTTGGGGGCCGCGTGCTGGGCGACGACAAGCCCAAGTACCTCAATTCGCCCGAAACCCCCGTGTTCCACAAGGGCCGCGAACTGTACGGCCTGTTCGAGGCGCGCACGGCCATCCGCGAGCAGGGCTATGCCCTGGTCACCGAGGGCTACATGGACGTGGTAGCGCTGGCGCAGCTCGGGTTTCCGAACGCGGTGGCCACGCTGGGCACCGCCTGCACACCCGAACACGTGCACAAGCTGCTGCGCTTCACCGAATCGGTGGTGTTCAGCTTCGATGGAGACAACGCCGGCCGGCGCGCCGCGCGCAAGGCGCTCGATGGCGCCCTGACCCACGCCACGGACACGCGCAGCATCAAGTTCCTGTTCCTGCCGGCCGAGCACGACCCGGACAGCTTCATCCGCGCCCACGGCACGGACGCTTTTGCCAAGCACGTGAGTGAGGCCGTGCCGCTCAGCCGCTTCCTGGTCGAATCGGCCAGCGACGGCTGCGACCTGGCCACCGCCGAGGGCCGCGCCCACATGGCCAGCAACGCAAGGCCGCTCTGGACGGCCCTGCCCGACGGCGTGCTCAAGCGCCAGGTGCTGGGCGAGCTGGCGGACCTCACCCAGCTCAAGGCACAGGACCTGGCGGACCTGTGGGGCCAGGCCACGGCGCGCGAGGCACCGCGGTCCTCCCACTCCGGTCACGGCGGCCATACCGGCGCAGGTAGTGCACCGGCCCGACAGGCGCCTGCGGCCTACGACCACGAACCACCCTCCTGGGACGCCCCGCCCGACGGGGGGTCGTGGCCGCCCCAAGGCGAGCCGGGCAGTGGATACGACGGCGGATACCAAGGCGGCTACGGCGGCGGAAGTGCTGGCCAGGGCAGCAGCTATGGCAACAAGCCCCCGTTCCGCAAGGGCGGCGACTGGAAGGGCAACTGGAAGAAAAAGGACAAGGACTCTCCCTGGCCGCCCCAGCCCCGCCTGCCGCGCACACCCACCGCCAGCCGCACGGACCACGCCGCCCGCCTGCTGCTGTCGCACATGGCCTTCCTGGAAGAGCTGACCCACGACGACCACGCCACCCTGTGTGCGCTGCAGCCTCCCCACGGCCCGCTTTTTGGCTGGCTGGAGGCGCAGTTTCACGAACACGGCCCCCTGGCCTGGGCCGTGCTGCGCGAGAGCCTGCGCGATCACGAGTGCGAAGCTCTGGCCGTGAAGGTGATGACGGGCTCGCACGCCCAGACCGAAGGCGACCTGCAGGAGCTGCGCACGGAACTGCGGGACCTGCTCAGCCGCATGCAGATCGAAGACATCGAGGAGCAGCAAAAACTGCTGATGCTGCAAGCCGCCACGGACCCGACCGCCCTGGAGCGCTACCGTGCACTGGAACAAAAACGCAGGGTTTTGCTGGGAGTGGCTGTCAAAGCCGCTTGAAATCCCGCCAGGCGGTATAATGTAGGGTTAGTTAGCGGCAAGAGCGACAGCAGCACCTCCGAACCGGGCCACCGTGACAAACGCGCACAACCAGCCCAACCATCGCAAGGACTGCACACCAAATGATCGCCCAGACATCTTGCCCCTGAGGGCCTCCCCTCAAAGCGCGAAGACATTTTCAGCTTCGCGTTGCCACCCGCGCCGGGATCTGTGGCGCTTGCGTTTTCTTTGTGTCCGTTTTTGATTCTGAGGTTCTCCCATGCCCGCTCAAAAGTCCGCGAAGCCGCCCAAGTCTGCTCCAGGCACCGCCGCGAAGGCCGTTTCCACCCCTGCTGCCAAGGCTCCCGCGAAGGCCGCGGCCAAAAAAGCTGCACCCGCACCCGCCCCAGCAGCCAAGAAAGTTAAAACCGTGCCCGTGAAAAGTTCTGCCGAGCTGACAAAAGCCGCCGATGAATTGCTGAAGAAAAAGCCTGTCCGCGCCAAGGCTGCCGCATCCGACGAGGAAGACACCCCGAAGAAGCGCCCGGGACGCCCCGCCAAGGCCGCGGGTGCCGCCGAATCCAAGGCGCCCGCCAAGCGGGGCCGCAAGCCCAAGGCTGCGGCCGGCGGCGATGAGAGCGGCGACGATACCGACCTGTCCGACATCGAAGCGGACCTGGAAGGTGAAGTCGAGGAAACCACCGAAGCCGCGGCCACGGTCGAGAAGGTCAAGCCGCTGCGCATGAAGATCAGCAAGGCGAAGGAACGCGCCTTGATGAAGGAATTCGGCCTGGACGAGACCGTCCTGTCCGAGGAAGACCTGGCCAAGCGCCGCTCGCGCCTGAAAACCCTGATCAAGCTGGGCAAGACCCGCGGCTACCTCACGCACGTCGAAATCTCCGACCACTTGCCCGACAAGCTGGTGGATGCCGAAACCCTCGAAGCCGTCATCACCACGCTGAACGACCTGGGCGTGGCCGTATACGAGCAGACGCCCGATGCCGAGGCGCTGATCATCACCGACAACGCTCCCACGGGCGCCAGCGAAGAAGAAGCCGAGGAAGCCGCCGAAGCCGCCCTGTCCACCGTGGACTCGGAATTCGGCCGCACCACCGACCCCGTGCGCATGTACATGCGCGAAATGGGCACGGTGGAGTTGCTCACGCGCGAAGGCGAAATCGAGATCGCCAAGCGCATCGAAGGCGGCCTGATGGCCATGATGGAGGCGATCAGCGCATCGCCCGCCACCATCGCCGAGATCCTCAACATGGGTGAGGAAATCCGCGAAGGCAAGGTCGTCATCTCCACCATCGTGGACGGCTTCTCCAACCCCAACGAGGCCGACGACTATGTGGCCGAGGAAGACTTCGACGAATTCGACGAAGCCGACGACGACGACGGCAAGGGCGGCTCCAAGGCGCTGACCAAGAAGCTCGAAGAGCTCAAGAAGCAGGCACTGGAGCGCTTTGACAAGCTGCGCGAGCTGTTTGAAAAAGTGCACAAGGTGTACGACAAGGAAGGCTACGGCACTCCTGCGTACGTGAAGGCCCAGCAGGCCCTGTCGGCCGAGCTGATGACCATCCGCTTCACCGCCAAGACCATCGAGAAGCTGTGCGACATGGTGCGCGGCCAGGTGGACGACGTGCGCAAGAAGGAGCGCGAGCTGCGCCGCATCATCGTGGACAAGTGCGGCATGCCGCAGGAAACCTTCATCAAGGACTTCCCGCCCAACCTGCTGAACCTGAAGTGGGTGGAAAAGCAGGCCGCCGCCGGCAAGCCCTGGAGCACGGTGATGGCGCGCAACATTCCGCCCGTGCAGGAACTGCAGCAAAAGCTGATGGACCTGCAATCGCGCGTGGTGGTGCCGCTGACGGAACTCAAGGACATCAACAAACGCATGAACGAGGGCGAAGCCACCTCGCGTGATGCCAAGAAGGAAATGATCGAGGCCAACCTGCGCCTTGTGATCTCCATCGCAAAGAAGTACACGAACCGCGGCCTGCAGTTCCTGGACCTGATCCAGGAAGGCAACATCGGCCTGATGAAGGCCGTGGACAAGTTCGAATACCGCCGCGGCTACAAGTTCTCGACCTACGCCACGTGGTGGATCCGCCAGGCCATCACGCGCTCGATCGCCGACCAGGCGCGCACCATCCGCATCCCGGTGCACATGATCGAGACCATCAACAAGATGAACCGAATCTCGCGCCAGCATCTGCAGGAGTTCGGCTTCGAGCCCGATGCATCCATCCTGGCCGCGAAGATGGAGATCCCGGAAGACAAGATCCGCAAGATCATGAAGATCGCCAAGGAGCCGATCTCCATGGAAACGCCGATCGGCGACGACGACGACAGCCACCTGGGCGACTTCATCGAGGACGGTGCCAACACCGCCCCCATCGAAGCCGCCATGCAGGCCGGCCTGCGCGACGTGGTCAAGGACATCCTCGATGGCCTCACCCCCCGCGAAGCCAAGGTGCTGCGCATGCGCTTCGGCATCGAGATGACCAGCGACCACACGCTGGAAGAAGTGGGCAAGCAGTTCGACGTGACCCGCGAACGCATCCGCCAGATCGAGGCCAAGGCACTGCGCAAGCTCAAGCACCCCAGCCGCTCGGACAAGCTGCGCAGCTTCATCGATTCGCTGTAACCACCCCGGCAGCCGGCTGCCCTGGCTGCACCCCAAGGCCCTGCCCTGCATCGCGGTGCGGGGCTTTTTCGTTTCTGCGGGGCGGCCCCGCGTTTACCCCGATGCTCCCGACAGCAAAATGACAGCTTGTAACGCGACTATTACATACTGCTGATGGAGACTGTCATGCAGTTCGGCACTCTCCGGCTGCAGGGCCTGGCATCCCAGTGCACGCTGCACGTGCCCGTTCAACGACCTGCCACCTTTTTGCGAGACACCGCATGACATCCTTCAACCGCCGCCAGATCCTCACCCAGGCTGCCGCAGCCAGCGCCGTGGGCGCGCTCGGCGCATCGCTTGCAGCGCCTGCCTGGGCGCAGGCCGCCGGTGCAACTGCCGCCGGCGCGCGCGGCGCGCCCGCCAAGGCCTCCAGGCTGGCGCCCACGCTGCGCATCGTGATCCCAGCCAACCCCGGCGGTGGCTGGGACCAGACGGGCCGGGCGCTGGGTGCGGCCCTTGCCGCCGTCGGTGCGGCAGACCAGATCGAATACGAAAACGTCGGCGGCAAGGGCGGGACCATCGGCCTGGCCAAGTACGCGGAGAAGTACGGCAACGACGCCAACACCCTGCTGATGGGCGGCATGGTGATGGTGGGCGCCGTGGCCCTGCAGAAACCCGCCGTGGACCTGACCCACATCCAGCCGCTCGCACGGCTCACCAGCGACTACCTGGTGGCGGCGGTGGCGGCCAAATCCCCCATCAAGAACGCCAAGGACCTGGCCGAAGCCATGCGCGCGGACCTGCGCGCCGTGCCGGTGGCCGGAGGCTCCGCGGGGGGCGTGGACCACATCTTTGCCGGGGTGCTGGCCCGCGCGTCCAAAGCCAGCCCGGAAGGCCTGGTCTACAAACCCTTCGCTGGCGGCTCCGAAGTGGTGGACGCCGTCGTGTCCGGCGGTGCGGCGATGGGCCTTTCCGGCTACAGCGAATTCAGCGACGCCATCGCGGCGGGCAAGCTGCGCGCCATCGGGGTATCGTCCCGCCGCAGCGCCTTTGGCCTGCCGGCCTTCCGTGAGCAGGGACTGGACGCGACCATGGCCAATTGGCGGGGCGTGTTCACCGGCAAAGGCGTGCCGCCCGCACGCGTGGCCGAGATGCTGGCCGCGGTCGAGGCGGCCACCGCCCACGAGTCCTGGCTGCGCACGCTCAAGAACAATCGCTGGGAACCCTCTTGGCTGACGGGCAAGGATTTGGCAGAGTTCATGGAGCTGGACCTCACCACGGCGCGGGTCATGGTGTACCTGCTCAAGCTGAAAGCCTAGACACCCCCCGGGTCGCTTCGCGCCCCGGCGCAGCGGCCAGGAGCGGCCGCCCTTCGGGGCCGTGCGGGCCGGCGCCGGCAAACCGCTTGGAGTGGCGACGCCCGGCCCCGCAAGCGGGTGCGCCGCCCGCGCGGCGGGGGCGGCCCTTGCATGGCGGCCTCGGGCCATGGCCATGCCAGTTGCCACCGCAGCCAGTTCATCTGAAAAGCATTGCCAGGAGCCGCTGATGAAAATGTCCAACCACTCCATCGGCGCACGCATGGCCACCGCGCTGGGCCTGGTGCTCGCCCTTCTGCTGGGGGCCGCGCTGTTCGGAATCGCGGCCCTGTACCGCAGCCTGGGCACCTACGAGACCACGGTGCAGGAGCGCGTGGCCCAGGAACGCGCGGTAAGCCGCATGGAAAACGAGTTCAAGACCCAGGTGCAGGAGTGGAAGAACACCCTGCTGCGGGGCGAGGACTCGCGCAAGCGCGAGCTGCACTGGGCGGCGTTCCAGGCCAGCGAAAAGCGCGTGGCCGATGCGGCGAAGGCGCTGGAGCCCCAGCTGACCGATGCGCAGGAAAAGGCGGCGCTGCAGAAGTTCACGCAGGCCCACGCGCAGATGGCGCAGGGCTACCGCAAGGGCTTTGAAGTGTTCCAGTCGCTCGGTTTTGTGCCCTCCGCGGGCGATGCCGACGTGGCCGACATCGACCAGGGCCCCGCCAGGCTGCTCACCGCACTGAGCGAGCAGGTGGCCGCCAGCAGCGCGGCCATTGCCGAACAGGCGGCGCTGAACGCGCGGCGGGCGCTCGCCAGCAGCCTGGTGGCGCTGGCGCTGGTCACGGCCCTGGGCGGCTGCGCGGGCTGGCTGCTCACGCGCTCGGTGGTGCGCCCGCTGCGGGTGGCCGTCTCCGTCGCCAACAAGGTGGCTGCGGGCGACCTGACCACGACCATCCGGGTCGATGGCAAGGACGAACCCGCGCGGTTGCTTGAGGCCCTGCGCACCATGCAGGAGAACCTGGAAAACGTGGTGTCGGGCGTGCGCAGCAACGCCGAGGGCGTGGCCAGCGCCAGCGCAGAGATCGCCCAGGGGAACGTGGACCTGAGCATGCGCACCGAGGAGCAGGCGTCGTCGCTGGACGAAACCACCTCGTCCATGCAGCAGCTGCAGGCGACCGTGCAGCAGAACGCCTCCAACGCACAGCGCGCGAGCGAGCTGGCCCGCAATGGCGCATCGGTGGCCCAGCGCGGAGGCGACGTGGTGACACAGATGGTGACGGTGGTCCAGGGCATCCAGGACAGCTCGCGCCGCATTGCCGACATCATCGGCGTCATCGACAGCATCGCGTTTCAGACCAACATCCTGGCGCTCAACGCCGCCGTGGAAGCCGCACGCGCCGGCGAGCAGGGGCGCGGCTTTGCCGTGGTGGCCAGCGAGGTGCGCAACCTGGCCACCCGCAGCGCGAGCGCCGCGCGCGAGATCAAGGAGCTGATCCAGACCAGCGTGGAGCGCGTGCAGGCCGGCTCCGACCTGGCCCGCAACGCGGGCAGCACCATGACGGAGGTGGTCTCCTCCATCCAGGGCGTGAGCGCGCTGATGAACGAAATCAGCCAGGCCAGCACCGCGCAGACCAGCGACATGCTGCGCGTCACGCAGGCCATCGTGCGCATGGACGAAACCACGCAGCAGAACGCGGCCCTGGTGGAAGAAAGCGCGGCGGCGGCCGGCAGCCTGAGCGGCCAGGCGCGCCAGCTGGTGGAGGCCGTGGAGGTGTTCCGCCTGCGCGGCAGCCACCGTGCCTTGGCATTGCCACCTGCGGCGCATTGAATACCGCACAGGGACGTACTGGCGTCGAACAAGCGCCTATTGCTATATTTTGTATAGCAATAGGCCCTTTTCCAATAAGCGCCGGACACCTGTTTCCATGGATTTCCTGGACCACGGCGGAGGATCTCCGTTGTCCAGCGGCCTGCGCATTGCCCCTGCAACCGGGGCCGCGCAGGCGCGCAGCGCCTCGGAGGGAGGGCTCCCCAACTAATCTATCTTGAGCCCGGACTGCTTCACCAGCCTCGCCATGCGCGCCACCTCGGTGCGGAAGAACGCAGCCGTGGCATCCGGAGTTGTGGCCTGCAGCAGGTAGCCCTGGGCGAGCAGCGCGTCGCGCACCTCGGGCATCCCCAGGGTGGCGCGCACGGCCTGGTAGACCCGTTCGGCCTCCGCCTTGGGCAGGCCCGCGGGCCCCACCATGCCGACCCATCCATCCAGCGCGTACTGCGGCAGGCCCTGTTCCGCGATGGTGGGCAGATCCGGCAACAGCGGCGAACGGGTGGTAGACGACAGGCCGATGGCCTTGAGCGTGCCCGCCTTCACATGCGGCGCCGCCACGGCCACCGCGATGAACGCCAGCTGGATCTGCCCGCCCAGCACGTCGGCCGTGAGCGGCCCCATGCCACGGTAGGGGATGTGCTTGATGTCGACCTGCGCTTCGTGCACGAACATCTCGGCCGCGAGGTGCAGGATGGTCCCGTTGCCCGACGAACCGTAGTTCAGGGTCCCGGGCTGGGCCTTGGCCAGGGCGATGAGTTCGCGCACGTTCCGGGCGGCCACCGAGGGGTGCGCCACCAGCACGAACGGCGTCGCACCGATCACGGTGATGGGCGTCACGTCGTCGACGGCATCGTACGGAATGCTCTTGAAGACGCTGGGGTTCACCACGTGGTTGTTGGACACCATGCCCAGTGCCGAGCCGTCCCTGGGCGCCTTGACGATCATCGAGGTGCCGGTGATGCCCCCCGCTCCGGGGAAGTTCTCGATCACCACGGCGCGCCCGAGCGACTTGCCCAGGCCGGGCCCGAAGGCGCGCGCCAGGCCGTCCACGCCCGAACCGGCGCTCACGGGCAGGATCAGGCGCAGCGGGCGCTCCGACGCCGCCTGGGCCCACGCGTGCAAAGGCGCTGCCAGGCCGGCGGCCAACGCGGCCAGCGCCGTGCGCCGGCGCAGCGCCGGTGGCGGGCAGGCGGGGTGGTGGTGGATGAAAGGATGGTGGTGCATGGCGGTTGTCTCCGTGTTGTGATCTCATCCATCGCCCTGCGGGCGCATTGCTCAAGCCACGGCGTGCCTGTCCTGCAGCGCCTGGATCTGCGCGGGGGTGTAGCCCAGTTCCTGCATGAGCGCGCCGGTGTGCTGGCCCAGCACGGGCGGCTGCAGCCGCACGCCCAGGCGCTGGCCGTCCATGCGCAGCGGGCACAGCGTGGTGCGGGCGGTCTGCCCCGCCCGCTCGCCATCGGGCAGGGTGATGTCGGCCAGGCCGCCCGTGGCGTTGAGGTGCGGGTCGTCAAAGAGCTGCTCGGGCCGCGAAATGGGTGCGAACGGCAGGCCGTGTTTTTCAAAGATGGACGCCAGCTCGGCGGCGCTGTAAGTGGCCAGGCGCTGGCGCAGGTCGGGCATCAGCGTGGCACGGGCGCGCACCCGGTCGTTGTTCGTGGCCAGTTGCGGGTGGGCCTTGAGGTCGGCGAACCCCATGGCGTCGCAAAAGGTGATCCATTGCGCATCGCTGACGGCGGCCAGGAAAATCTGCTCGCCATCCTTCACGCTGAACACGTCGTACAGCGCCCAGGACGAGATGCGGTCCGGCATGGGCGCGGCCGGCTGGCCGGTGACGGCGTACTGCATCATGTGCTGGCCGACCAGGAAGACGTTGTTCTCGAACAGCGCCGAATCCACCTCCTGCCCCCGCCCGGTGATGCCGCGCTGCATCAGGGCCGCCATGGCACCGATGGCGCCGAACATGCCGCCCATGATGTCGTTCACGCTGGTGCCCGCGCGCAGCGGGTCGCCGGGCCGGCCGGTCATGTAGGCCAGGCCGCCCATCATCTGCACCACCTCGTCGAGCGCCGTGCGGTGCTCATACGGGCCCGGCAAGAAACCGGTGTGGTTCACGTAGATCAGGCGCGGGTTGAGCTGGCTCAGGGCCGCGTGGTCCAGCCCGTATTTCGCCATCACGCCCGGCTTGAAGTTCTGCGCCACCACGTCGGCCGAGGCGGCCAGCTTGCGCGCGACCTCCAGGCCCTCGGGGCTGCGCAGGTCCAGCGCGATGCTCTTCTTGTTGCGGTTGAACATGGGGAAGAAGCCCGCGCCGGCGCCCAGCAGGTGGCGCGTGCGGTCGCCGTCCACGGGCTCGACCTTGATGACCTCGGCCCCGAGGTCCGCCAGCACCATGCCGCAGGTGGGGCCCATGACCATGTGGGTGAACTCCACCACGCGCAGGCCCTGCAGGGGCAGTGCACGGGGGGCAGAGGTGCCGGGTGGCGCGAGCGGGGCGGAAGAAGAATCGGTGTGGGATGTCATGGGGCGACGATACGGGATGGAAGGGCGCGCGGCGGTGGCTCAATGTTGAGCTCGTGGCGAGCTCAGTGGGTGGCGTCCAGGGAGACGGTCCCTGCGCCGGTGCGCGGTACCCCGGCCTGCCAGAGCGTGCCGTGCAGGGTCTCCCCGGCCAGCCAGCCCGCCACACGCTCGCGCAGCGCCAGCAGCGCGTCCACGGCGATGCCGGTTGCGACGCCCATGCGTTCCAGCATGAACACAAGGTCTTCGGTGGTGACATTGCCGCTGGCGCCCGGGGCGTGCGGGCAGCCGCCGATGCCGGCCAGGCAGGCATCAAAGCGGGTGATGCCGGTCTGCCAGGCCGCGTAGACGTTGGCCAGGCCCATGCCGCGCGTGTCGTGAAAGTGCGCGCAGGCCAGCCGGTCTCCCACCAGCGCGCGGGCCTTCTCGAACAGGCGGGCCACCGAGGCCGGGTCGGCATAGCCCACGGTGTCGGCCAGGCTCACATGGTCGGCCCCGGCATCCAGCAGGGCCTGCATCAGGCGCAGCACCTCGCTCTCGGCCACCTCGCCCTGCAGGGTGCAGCCAAACGCCGTACCCACGCCGCCCTCGATCAGGCAGCGGCTGCCGCTGGCGTCGCGCAGCGCGCGGATGCGCGCCACCTCGGCCACCACGTCGTCGGGTGTCTTGCGCAGGTTGGCCAGGCTGTGGGCATGGCTGGCGGACAGGGGCACCACCATCAGGTCGGCGCCGCATTCAAGCGCACGTTCGGCGCCTTTGTAGTTGGGCACCAGCACCGAGGCGACCAGGCCCGGCAGGGTCTTGGCATGGGCCAGCACCTCGGCGGTGTCGGCCAGCTGGGGCAGCAGGCGGGCGGGCACGAAGGAGCCGACCTCGATCTCGCGCTGGCCCGCGGCATAGGCCGCGTCGAGCCAGTCGATCTTGTGCGCGGTGGACACCATGGTGGCGATGCTCTGCAGGCCGTCGCGCAGGCCCACTTCGCGCACCACGGCCCGCGCGGGCGCCATGCCGGGCGCGGGACGGGTCGCGGGGAAAAAAGAAAGGGTGTTCACGGCATTGTCTCCAGCTCGTTGGTGTTCCGTGGGAGATTCTAGAAATTCCCAACAGAATCAGAAAATACATCTCGGAAGCCATATGATTCCCAAAAGGAACATCACAGTCTTTCAAGCGGAGGCAATTGCATGCGCGATCTCGACCTGCAGACCCTGCGCCTGTTTGCCGCCGTGTGCGAGCAGCGCAGCATCGCGCGCGTGGCCGAGCAGGAGTCCATCGTGGGTTCGGCCATCAGCAAGCGGCTGGCCCAGCTGGAGGACACGGTGGGCACCGCCCTGCTGGTGCGCAAGCGGCGCGGCGTCATTCCGACCCCGGCGGGGGAAACGCTGCTGGAACACGCGCGCACCATGCTCGCCAGCGTGGGCCAGATCGAGCGTGACATGGCCGCCTATGCCACCGGCATCCGGGGCCACGTGCGCATGCTGGTCACGGCCTCGGTCATGGCCGAATCGCTGGCCGACGATGTGGCCGCCTTCCTGCAGGACTCGGCGCACCGCGACATCCAGGTGAGCCTGGAGGAACGCGTGAGCCCGGACGTGGTGCAGGGCATCCGCGACGGCAGCGCGTCCATTGGCATCTGCTGGGACGCGGCGGACCTCTCCGGCCTGGAAACGCGCGGCTACCGCAATGACCACCTCGCCGTGGTGGCACATGCCTCGCACCCCGTGGCCCGGCACGCCAGCGTGCGGTTCGCCGACGTGCTGGACCATGAATTCGTGAGCATGCCCGCGCTGAGCGCCGTGCAGGTGCTGCTGGCGCGCGCAGCGGCCGTGGAGGGAAAAATGCTCGCGCACCGGGTGCTGGTGTCCAACTTCGACGCGGCCCTGCGGGTGGTGCGCGCCAACCTGGCCATCAGCGTCGTGCCGCGCGAGGTCGCCCTGCCCTTTGCCCAGACCGCCCCGGTGCGCGTGATTCCGCTGAGCGATCCCTGGGCCCGGCGGCGCTTCGCCATCTGCTACCGCAGCGCCCAGATGCTGACCCCGGCCGCACAGTTGCTGGTCCACCATCTGGCGGGGCTGGGCCGCCAGGAATGACCGCCTCCAACCGTGGCCCCATCGCAACAGTTTGAGTTGTAACACGTCATTTTTGGGGCGTAGCGCATGCGTGGTGTGCGTTCTGAGCTACTAAACTTGTAGCAAAATGGGTTCCGCGCTATAGTCTCAGCGCATCAGCGGGCCCGGCATTCGCCCACCCGAATGAAAACTTGATCCAACACTTGCGCGAGGAGAAGCGTCCATGAGCTCCAAAGAAAATGCCGCCATCAACCAGTTGTTCGAGCGGCTCGAATGCCGTTACGCACTGCGCGTGCTCTGGGCCCTGAAGGACGGCCACCCCCAGACCTTCCGCCTGCTGCAGGACAGCGTGGGGGGCATCACCCCCAACACGCTCAACACCCGCATCAAGGAACTGCGCGAAGCCGGCTTCGTGGACCATGGCAGCGACGGCTACACCGTCACTCCTTCCGGCGCCGACCTGCTCAAGCGCCTGTCGGACGTGCAGGCCTTCGCCACCCGCTGGGTGGCCGGCCGCGCCAAGAAGGTCTGACCACAGGCCAGCGGTCCCGTCTGTTCCCCGCGAAGGGGCTTCTCGTTAAAATACAGGGCCAAATTAGCTTCTAGCGCATGACATACAAGCGCTAGAAGCTATATTTTTAATAGCAAGCAAGGAATTTCATCCATGGCACTGACCACCACCGCATCCGGACTGCAATACGAAGACACCACCGTGGGCGACGGCGCCGAAGCCACCAAGGGCCAGAACGTTTCGGTGCACTACACCGGCTGGCTCTACAACAACGGCGAGCAAGGCGCCAAGTTCGACTCCAGCCACGACCGCAACGACCCCTTCGAGTTCTCGCTGGGCGGCGGCATGGTCATCAAGGGCTGGGATGAAGGCGTGCAGGGCATGAAGATCGGCGGCAAGCGCACGTTGATCATCCCCGCGGCCCTGGGCTACGGCGCGCGCGGCGCGGGCGGTGTGATCCCTCCGAACGCCACGCTCAAGTTCGATGTGGAACTGCTCAAGGTCGGCCGCTGATCGCGCAGCCTGCGCGGCAGCATCCGACACGACACCAAAGCGGCCTTCTGGCCGCTTTTTTACGCCTGGCCCGCCATCTGTGGCACGGGCGCAGCCCAGGCCAGGCCCGCACGCAAGGATGCCGCGCCGTAGAAAGGAAAGGCACAGAGCGGCTCGGGGTGTCCCGTCAATCAAAAAGCGCCTTGTCCAGCCGCTCGAACTTCGCGTCGCCCACGGCCTCGCGGATCTTCGGTGCCAGCGCCGCCAGGTCCTCGAAACTGCCCGCTCCCTCCACGGCCAGGTTCAGCCGGAACCCGCGCAGCCCCATGGCGGCGGTCAGCTCGGTGGCAATCGGGTAGGCCGCCTGGTAGCGCTCTTTCGGCGTGCGCCCCGATCCCTCCAGCGGCGACGCCACCGTGCCCAGGTCCGTCGCTGGCGCGGGTTCGGCCACGGGGGCTGGCTGGCTGGCGGCCATTGCGGCAGGCAGGGACTGCCCCGCCAGCGGCGCCAGCAGCCCCTGGGCGATCATGGCCTGCACGTCGTCCTGCGTGATTCCCATGGCCGCGGTGGCCGCCAGAATCTCGCCCGTGGAGCGCTTGCCATCAAACAGGATGAAGGCCGAACGCTGGCGCGAACTGAGACTGCCGTGCCGGTCCTTGAGCGCTTCTTGCCCTGCCGGCGTTTTGACGAGAACCATGAGCCTCCTTGAGCTGAACGGTGGCGGGTTGACGCGGGGCACCCACCACCCCACGAGCCCCTGCAGGCCAGATTCTCACGTTTGTGCACCATTGAAAATCGGGGTTTACGCATAACCATGGCAGCGCTGGCCGGAACGCGGTCGCGCCCCTCCTGGCCCCGTGCCGCAACCCGCAATCCCGCGGCGCCGCTACATCTCGGAGCGGATGCGCGGCAAGGCGGGCGCGGGCCGCGTCACCCAGCTCACCACCACGGCGACCACCAGTCCCGTCGGCACGCCGAACACGCCGGCCGAGATGGGCTGGATGCCAAACCAGAGCCCGTCCGCCAGCATCCAGCTGGGCAGCGCGCGCATGGCCGACACATGCGAAAGCATGTAGTACACCGCCACGCCCAGCCCCGCCACCATGCCGGCCACCGCGCCCTGCCGCGTGGTGCCGCGCCAGAAGATGCCCAGCACCATCACCGGCACGAAAGCCGATGCGGCCAGGGAGAACGACGCCGACACCATGGGCAGGATCTCTGACGGCTTGAGCGCCGCGACAAAGGCCGCCGACAAGGCCACCGCCAGCAGCGCGAACTTGCTCAGGATCACACGCTGCTCGGGCGACGCCTCGCGCTGGGTGTCCTGGAAATACAGGTCGCGCACCAGCGCATTGCTGATGGTGAGCAGCAGGCCGTCGGCGGTGGACAGCGCCGCGGCCAGCCCACCCGCCGCCACCAGGCCGGAGACCACATACGGCAGGCCCCCCAGCTCCGGCGTGGCCAGCATGATGAGGTCGGCCCCGAGCCGGATCTCGCCAAACTGCACGATGCCGTCGCTGTTCACGTCCTCCACCGACAGCAGCGAGCTGTCCACGCGTGCCCACTGGGCCATCCAGTTGGGAAGGGCCTCGAAGCTGCTGCCTACCAGGTTCTGCATGACCTCGAACTTCACCAGCACCGCCAGCGCCGGGGCGCTCAGGTACAGCAAGGCGATGAAGAACAGCGACCACGCCACCGAGGCGCGCGCCGCCGACACCGTGGGCGAGGTGTAGTAGCGCGTGAGCAGGTGCGGCAAGCCCGCCGTGCCCACCATCAGGCAGAACATGAGCGCCAGGAAATTGCGGCGCGTCAGCTCGTAGTCGCGCTGCTCCTCGGGGGTACCCTTCGGGTCGCCCACATAGGCCTGGCTGTGCAGGGGCAGGCCACCGAGGGGGCGGGCACGCTCATAGTTCTCGCGCATCTCGCGGGTCCAGCGCTCGCGGGCCGCGGCGGCATCGCGCGGCAGGGCCGCCAGCTCGCGGCTGGCCGTGACGATCAGGCCCACATCGGCGTTCTGGGTGCGCAGCGCGCGGATGCGCTCGCGCCCCTTCTCGCGTTCGCGCTCCAGGGCACCCTCCACGTCGCTCAGGCGGGCCTCGAAATCCTGGGCGCGCCGCAGGTAGGTCTGCACCACCTGGTGTTCCGCCGGCGAATCGAGCAGTTGCGCCTCCAGATCGGCGATCTTGCTGATCTGCTCGCCATAGACCAGCGGCGCCAGCGGGTTGCCAAGCTGCTTGTAGGCCAGCCAGGACACCGGGATCAGGAAGGCCAGCAGCAGCACCACGTACTGCGCCACCTGCGTCCACGTGATGGCGCGCATGCCGCCCAGGAACGAGCACAGCAGCACGCCGCCCAGTCCCAGCATGATGCCGATCTCGAACTGCACGCCGGTCAGGCGCGAAGCGATCAGCCCCACGCCGTAGATCTGCGCCACCACGTAGGTGAACGAGCACAGCACGGCGGCCAGCGCGGCGATCACGCGCGGCCACCGGCCGCCAAAACGCACGTGGAAAAAATCGGGCACGGTGTACAGGCCCATGGCGCGCAGGTGCGGCGCGATCAGCATCGCCACGAGGCAGAAGCCGCCCGTCCAGCCCAGCAGGTAGGCGAGGCCCCCCGCCTGCCCCGGCGTGCCGGAAAAGCCCTGCAGGTAGAGCGCCCCCGACAGGCTGATGAACGACGCGGCGCTCATCCAGTCGGCCGCCGCCGCCATGCCGTTGTACATGGGCGGAATCCGCCGGCCGGCCACGTAGTATTCCTCCGGGTCGGTGGTGCGGCCGTAGACGCCGATGCCCGCGTACACCATCACAGTGAGGAACAGGAAGATGGGGCCGATCCAGTGGCGCGAGAGCCCCTGATGCTCCGCCCAGGTCATCAGCGCCAGGAAGGCCAGCACGCCCGCCACATACAGCGCCAGGATGCGGTGCAGCCGCCACAGGTAGGCCCGGTCTGCGCCGGAGGAATTGTTCTCAGCCATGGTCAGCCAGGAGGAAGGGCCGCGTCTTCCAGGGATGCGGCCGCAATGCGCTCAGCGTCCTGGCGCTCGAACCGGTTCATGGCCCATCCATAGGCCACCACGATGCCGATGAACACCAGCACCGCACCCTGTGCCGCGATCCAGTAGCCCAGGGGCCAGGCGCCGAACACCAGCAACTGCAGGTCCCTGGCGAAGTAGGTGGCGCCAAACGACACCAGCGCCCACAGCAGCAGCAGGCCCGCCTTGAGTTTCAGGTGCCGCACATCGTGCAGATCGGGCGGGAACGGGCCCGCCATTTCCGCCTCGGATGGTGATCGACGGGGCATGGCGGAGTCGTTCACGCAGGCTCTCAGCGATCCACGGCCCTGCGGGCCACGCGTGGCCCGTGCAATGAGGGCAGGTCGAACAACAGCCCCCCCCGCACAAGTGCCGCCCCGCCGCGCCGGGCGCGCACCCCCTTCTGCGCGTGGCGCGCGAGAAGGGGAAAGCGGCACGGCCGCCCGGGGGGTTGCCGCGTCACGTCAGCCTGCCAGTTGCTGCCAGGTGGCGATCACGCTGTCGGGATTGAGCGAGATCGACGAGATGCCCTCGGCGGCCAGCCACTGGGCGAAGTCCGGGTGGTCGCTGGGGCCCTGGCCGCAGATGCCGATGTACTTGCCCTGTGCCAGGCAGGCCTTGATGGCCTGGTGGATCAGCTGCTGCACAGCGGGGTCGCGCTCGTCGAAGTCGTGCGCCAGCAGTTCCAGCCCCGAGTCGCGGTCCAGGCCCAGGGTGAGCTGGGTCAGGTCGTTGGAGCCGATGGAGAAGCCGTCGAAGAACTCCAGGAAACGCTCGGCCAGGATGGCGTTGCTCGGCACCTCGCACATCATGATGACCTTGAGGTCGTCCTTGCCGCGCTGCAGGCCGTGCTGGGCCAGCAGCTGCGTCACGCGCTCGGCCTGGCCCAGCGTGCGCACGAAGGGCACCATCACCTGCACGTTGGTCAGGCCCATGTCGTTGCGCACGCGCTTCAGGGCCTCGCACTCCATCGCGAAGGCTTCGCCGAAATCAGCGCTCAGGTAGCGCGCCGCACCGCGGAAGCCCAGCATCGGGTTTTCTTCCTCGGGCTCGTAGCGGCTGCCGCCGATGAGCTTCCTGTACTCGTTGGACTTGAAGTCCGACAGGCGCACGATCACCGGCTTGGGATAGAAGGCGGCGGCGATGGTGGCCACGCCTTCGGCCACCTTGTCCACGTAGAAGGCGCGCGGGCTGGCATGGCCCCGGGCCACGGACTCCACGGCCTTCTTCAGGTCGGCATCGATCTGCGGGTAGTCCAGGATGGCCTTGGGGTGCACGCCGATGTTGTTGTTGATGATGAACTCGAGGCGCGCCAGGCCCACGCCCTCGTTGGGCAGCTGGCAGAAATCGAAGGCCAGCTGGGGGTTGCCCACGTTCATCATGATCTTGGTCTTGATGCTGGGCATCTCGCCGCGCTGCACCTCGGTGACCTCGGTCTCGAGCAGGCCGTCGTAGATGCGGCCGGTGTCGCCCTCGGAGCAGCTCACGGTGACCAGCGTGCCATCTTTCAGCAGTTCGGTCGCGTCACCGCAGCCCACCACGGCCGGAATGCCCAGCTCGCGCGCGATGATGGCGGCGTGGCAGGTGCGGCCGCCCCGGTTGGTGACGATGGCGCTGGCGCGCTTCATCACGGGTTCCCAGTTGGGGTCGGTCATGTCGGTCACGAGCACGTCGCCGGGCTGCACCTTGTCCATCTCGGCAATGTTGTGCACCAGGCGCACGGGGCCGGTGCCGATCTTCTGGCCAATGGCGCGGCCCTCGGCCAGCACGGTGCCCTGGCCCTTGAGCTTGTAGCGCATCTCGGCCTGGCCCTTGGACTGGCTCTTCACGGTTTCGGGCCGTGCCTGCAGGATGTAGAGCTGGCCATCGGTACCGTCCTTGCCCCATTCGATGTCCATCGGGCGGCCGTAGTGCTGCTCGATGACCAGCGCATACTGGGCGAGCTGCTGCACGTCGGCATCGGTCAGGGAATAGCGGTTGCGCTGCTCGGTGGGCACGTCGGTGGTCTTCACCAGCTTGCCCGAGGCGGCCTTCTCCTGGGGCGTGGAAAACACCATCTGGATGAGCTTGCTGCCCAGGTTGCGGCGGATCACGGCCTTCTTGCCGGCACGAAGCATGGGCTTGTGCACGTAGAACTCGTCGGGGTTCACGGCGCCTTGCACCACGGTCTCGCCCAGGCCGTAGCTGCTGGTGATGAACACCACGTCTTCAAAACCGGACTCGGTGTCGATGGTGAACATCACGCCGGCCGCGCCCAGGTCGGAGCGCACCATGCGCTGCACCCCGGCCGACAGGGCCACGACGTCGTGCTCGAAGCCCTTGTGCACGCGGTAGGAGATGGCGCGGTCGTTGTACAGGGAGGCGAACACCTCCTTCATCTTGTGCAGCACGTCGTCGATGCCCACCACGTTCAGGAAGGTCTCCTGCTGGCCCGCAAACGATGCGTCCGGCAGGTCTTCGGCCGTGGCGGACGAGCGCACCGCGAACGAGGCGGCGGGGTTGCCGGCGCTCAGCGTGGCGAATGCTTCGGCAATGGCTTGTTGCAGGTCGGCCGGGAAGGGCTGGGCCTCGACCATGGCACGGATCTCGGCACCGACGGCGGCCAGGGCGCGCACATCTTCGGTGTCCAGGCTCTTGAGCTTGGCGCTGATCTTGTCGGCCAGGCCGTCGTGGGCCAGGAACTGGCGAAACGCGTGCGCCGTGGTGGCAAAGCCCGTGGGCACCCGCACGCCCTGGGGCAGCTGGGAGATCATCTCGCCGAGGGAGGCGTTTTTACCGCCTACGGCCTCGACATCGGTCATTCTCAGGTTTTCAAACGGTACGACCAGGGCGGTCGGGCTGAAAAGTGCAGACATGGGAAAGCTCCAGAAGTTGAAACCGGGTCTGCGCGCCCGCCCCCTTGGAGCGATGGGCGAGCGGCCATGCACGGGCAGCGGCTTTGTCGTTGTGGTTGTGGGCCGACGAAGTGCATGGTGAGAATTTGGATAATTGTCACAATTGTAGGCCTGCGGCACTGGCGGCAGGCTGACGTACTGAAAGGCACCCTGCTCCATGCACACGCGCACCGTTTTTTTCGTCTCGGACGGCACCGGCATCACCGCCGAAACCTTCGGCAATGCCATTTTGGCGCAGTTCGAGATGAAGCCGCGCCATGTGCGCCTGCCCTTCATCGACACCGTGGACAAGGCCCACCAGGCGGTGCGGCAGATCAACCACACGGGCGAGGTCGAGGGAAAGAAGCCTGTGGTCTTCACCACCCTTGTCAACATGGAAGTGCTCAAGGTCATCCAGGAAGGCTGCAAGGGCATGCTGCTGGACATGTTCGGCACCTTCGTGCACCCGCTGGAAGAAGAACTGGGCATCAAGTCGCACCACCGTGTCGGCCGCTTCAGCGACGTGAGCCGCAGCAAGGAATACACCGACCGCATCGAGGCCATCAACTTCAGCCTGGCGCACGACGACGGCCAGAGCAACCGCGACCTGGCGGGTGCCGACGTGATCCTGGTGGGCGTGAGCCGCAGCGGCAAGACACCGACCAGCCTGTACCTGGCCATGCAGTGCGGACTCAAGGCGGCCAACTACCCGCTGATCCCCGAGGACTTCGAGCGCCGCCAGTTGCCACCCGCGCTGGTGCCGTTTCGCAGCAAGATCTTCGGCCTGACCATCAGCCCCGACCGCCTGGCCGAAATCCGCGCGGAGCGCCGTCCCAACTCCCGCTACGCCAGCCTGGAGAACTGCCGCATGGAAGTCTCCGAAGCCGAGGCCATGATGCGCCGCGCGGGCATCCGGTGGTTGTCCACCACCACCAAGTCCATTGAAGAGATCGCCACGACCATCCTGCAGGAGATCCGGCCGGAGCGGCTGGTGTACTGAGGGGCGAACCGCCGAGCGTGTGCACCGAACGCGCGCACCCCGTCGCTTGATTAAAAAAGGCTCTAGCGCTTGATCAGCAATATCTGATAGCTATTAATATGTGAGCGATTGGGAGCACTAACCTCGACCGCTCCCCTGCGCGTGGATCGCTTTGTGCGGCATCGCGCCCCCGGAGCCTCGTTAAAAAAACCCGCATCCTTCACGTTGCCCCGGTGCCCTGGTGTCTTTTGCAGCCGCCGCAATGGTGGTGCTGTTCGTCGGCAAACGTTGGTACGACTACGTGCACAAGGCCACTTCGCCCTACGACGAAGTGGGCTCGAACTGAACTCCAGGGCGCCAGCGCCCCTGAACCGCCAGGGCTGCGCGCAACTGCAGGAACGCTTTGCCCGGGTCGTGCCACCCTACGGGTGCGCTACCGGCGATGGACGTCAGTGGAAATAGGCCGGCCCTGAGGGCGAATCCACGCGCAGCAGCTGGCGGGGTCATGCCGCCGGCCTGCAGCACGCTGAATGAGCGCGCGCCTACTTCACCGCGAACCGCACATTCGCCGGCTTCTTGCCCGGCAGCGCCACCAGCGCCACCACCTTGGTGCCCGCGGCCACCTTGAACGTGCCCTTGGCTTCCAGCCGGCCTTCTCCCGCCGGCACCAGCATCGCCTCGGATTTTTCCGTACCGTTCAGCAGCGTGAGCTTGGCGTTCACTCCTTCGGTCCTGGCGGGCTTGCCGTGGTCGCGCAGGTGCAGCGTGAGGAGGTCGGGCTTGGCCACGAGTTCGTAGTCCATGTCATTGGCTTCCACGACGATGCCGCCATGCAGCGGCTTGTGTTCGTGCCCGTGGGCGTGGTCGCCTGCCGCAAAGGCAGTGCCACAGAATGCGAGGGCCAGGGTGGCGAGAAGATGTTTCGTTGTCATGGTGATCCTTTCAAAGGGAGGATGGGAACAGGGAACAGGGTCAGAACGCCTCGGCGTTCTTGTCGTCCAGCAGACGCTCGGCATCGCGGCGGCCGAACAGCCAGAACAGGGCCGGGGTGAGGAAGGTGTCGAGCAGGGTCGAGCTGATCAGGCCCGAGAAGATCACCACCGCCACCGGGTGCAGGATCTCGGTGCCGGGGCGCTCGGCCTCCAGCAGCAGCGGCGCCAGCGCAAAGGCCGTGACCAGGGCCGTCATGAGCACAGGGGACAGGCGCTCCAGCGAGCCGCGCACGATCATCGCGGTGTCGAAGTTCTCGCCTTCCACGCGCATCAGGTTCAGGTAGTGGCTCACCTTCAGGATGCCGTTGCGCACCGAGATACCCGCCAGCGTGATGAAGCCGATCAGTGCCGCCACTGACAGCGGCTGGCCCGAGATCCACAGCCCCAGCACGGCCCCCACCAGCGCCAGCGGGATGTTGGCCATGATCAGCGCCGACAGCGTGGCCGAGCGGTAGCGTGTGTACAGCACCACGAACATCAGCACCAGCGAGACGATGGCGAGCATGCCCACCAGGCGGCTGGCCTCTTCCTGCGCCTGGAACTGGCCGCCCAGGGTGATGAAGTAGCCATCCGGCAGGCGCGTTTCGCCCACCACCTTGCGGATGTCGGCCACCACATCGGACAGTGCCCTGCCCTGCGCATTGGCCGAGAGCACGATGCGCCGCTTGCCATCGTCGCGGCTGATCTGGTTGGGGCCGTCGCCGTCCTCGATGCTGGCCAGGCGCGACAGCGGCACGCGCCCGCGCGGTGTCTCGATCATGATCTGCGCCAGGCCATCGAGCGAGCGCGCGCTCTCGGGCAGGCGCACCACCAGGGCAAAGCGCCGGCTGCCTTCCACGATCTGCGTGACCTTTTCGCCTTCCACCAGGCCCTGCAGCGTGGCCAGCACCTGCGCGGCCGGCACGCCGTACTGCGCGGCGGCGGCGTGGTCCACGCGCACGGTGATCTGCGGCGCCAGCACCTGCTTTTCCACCTCCAGGTCGGCCAGGCCGTCGATGCTGGCCAGGCGCCCGCGCAGCGCATCGGCCTGGCCGCGCAGGGTATCCAGGTCCTCGCCGAAGAGCTTGATCGCGATCTGCGAGCGCACGCCCGAGAGCATGTGGTCGATGCGGTGCGAGATCGGCTGGCCGATGGCGATCGCCGCCGGCATCTGCGCCAGCCGGCTGCGGATGTCGGCCTGCACCTCGGCCATGCTGCGTGTGAGCTCGGACGCTGGCAGCAGACCCACATCGAGCTCGCTCACGTGCACGCCCTCGGCATGCTCGTCCAGCTCGGCCCGGCCACTGCGCCGACCCACGTGCGTGACCTCGGGCACCTGGCGCACCAGCACCTCGGCCTGGCTGGCCAGGGCGGTGGACTCGGCCAGCGTCACGCCCGGGTTCAGGCGCATGCCGATGAGCAGCGTGCCCTCGTTGAAGGGCGGCAAAAAGGTGGTGGGGAAGAACGGCACCGCCGCCACCGAGAGCACCACCGCCACGGCGCTCACGGCCATGGCGACGCGCGGGTGCGCCAGCACCCGGGTGAGCCCGCCGCGGTAGCGCGCCTTGAGCCAGGCCACCACGCGGGTATCGCCATGGTCGAGGTTCTTCATGCGCGGCAGCAGGTAGAAGGCCAGCACCGGCGTGACGGTGACCGACACCAGCAGCGAAGCCACGGTGGAGACGATGAAGGCGATGCCCAGCGGCACGAACAACCGCCCCTCGATGCCCGGCAGCGCGAACAGCGGCAGGAACACCAGCACGATGATGGCCGTGGCGTAGAGGATGCCCGAGCGCACCTCCATCGATGCGAGCTTGACCACCTCCAGCGGGTGCAGCCGGTGGTGGGGGTGTTTGCTGCGGTCCATCTTCAGGCGTCTCAGCACGTTCTCCACGTCCACCACCGCATCGTCCACCAGGCCACCGATGGCAATGGCCAGGCCGCCCAGCGTCATGGTATTGATGGACAGGCCGAAGTACTTGAAGACCAGGGCCGTGATGAAGATCGACACCGGGATGGCCGTGAGCGCGATCACCGTGGGCCGCAGCGTGCCGAGGAACACGAAGAGGATCACCGCCACGAACACCGAGGCGCCCATGAGCTTGCCCTGCAGGGTGGTGACCGAGGCCTCGATGAAGCTCGCCTGGCGGAAGGTGACGCGCGGCGCCTCCATGCCTGCGGGCAACGACTTCTTCAAATCACCCAGCGCCGACTCGATGCTGCGCGTGAGCGCGATGGTGTCGGCCGTGGGCTGCTTCTGGATGCCGAGGATCACGGCCGGCTTGCCCTCGAAGCCCGCATCGCCGCGCTTGAGGGCCGCAGCAAACGTGACCTCGGCCACCTGGCGCAGCAGCACGGGCTGGCCGTTCTTTGCGGTGAGCGCTAGGTTCTGCAGATCCTCCAGGCGCGAGGTGCGGCCCAGGTGGCGGATCAAGTACTCGCGCCCGTTGAGCTCCAGGAAGCCCCCCGAGGTGTTGGCCGAGAAGCCCTTGAGCGCCCCCGTGAGCTGATCGTGCGTGATGCCCAGCTCGGCCATGCGCGCCGTGTTGGGCTGCACCTGGAACTGGCGCACCTCGCCGCCGATGGGGATCACCTGCGCCACGCCGGCAATCGCCAGCAGGCGCGGACGCAGCACCCAGTCGGCGTACTCGCGCACGGCCATGGGCGTGGTGCGCTGCACGTCGATGGGGATCGCCACCTGCATGATCTCGCCCATGATGGAGCTGATGGGCCCCATGCGCGGCGTCACGCCCGCGGGCAACCCCTCCTCCATGGACGACAGGCGCTCGGACACCATCTGCCGCGCGCGGAAGATGTCCGTGCTCCAGTCGAAGGTGACGTAGATGAAGGACAGGCCCGCGCTGGAGGTGGAGCGCACGCTCTCCACGCCGGGCAGGCCGTTCATGGTCGTCTCCAGCGGGAAGGTGATGAGCTGCTCCACCTCCTCGGCGGCCATGCCGCCGGCCTCGGTCATCAGCGTGACGGTGGGCTTGTTGAGATCGGGGAACACGTCCACCGGCGTGCGCGACAGCGTGAAGGCGCCATAGGCCATCAGCACGCCCGCCGCGATGAGCACCAGCAGCCGGTTGGCCAGGCTGCTTTCGAGTAGCCACTTGAACATTGCGTGGTTTCCTTCAACGGACCTGGTTGATCAGCGTGGCGCCCTGCGTGGCCACGCGGTCACCGGCCTTGAGGCCCGAGGTCACGGCCACCGAGGTGCCGTCGAGGGGCACGTAGGTGACGACGCGCGGCACGAAACGCTCGGGCGACTCCTTGACCCAGACGATGGTCTGGTTCGCGGGATTGCGCAGCAGCGAAGCCACGGGCACCTGCACGCCAACGGCCTGCTGGGTGGATTGCACGAATACGCGCACGGGCTGGCCCAGGGCCAAGGTACCGAGCACGGCCGAGTCGCCGGCAAACTGCAGCGGCAGCGCCTGGTCGCGCAGGCTGCGCGCCGCGCCCAGAAAACGCAGCGGCACGCGCTGCCCGCCCACGGCCAGCGCGGCGCCGGCCACGCTGTGGGCCTGCGCCGTGTCGTAAGCCAGGGCTTCGACGCGCAGGCGCGTGGGGTCCACCACCTCGAACACCAGCTCGCGCGCATCCACCACCTGCCCTGCCACGGCATTGGCCGAGGCGATGACACCCGAGACGGGCGCCACCAGCGCATCGCGGGTCGAAAGGCCCGCCCCCACCGCGCCCAGGCGCTGGGTGACGCTTTGCAGCTCGCTCTCGGCCGCCTCGATGTCCTTGCGGGGCACGGTGTCCGACAGGTCCTTCAAACGCGCCACGCGGCGTGCCGCCAGGTCGCGTGCAGCACGCAGCTCGGCCTGCTGGGCCAGTTGGTTGGATCGCTCGATGGCGCCCGCCGTGGGCACCACATAGGCCAGCACCTCGCCCTTGCGCACCGCCTGGCCCACACCGGGCAGGCCCTTGGGGCCTGCCTCCAGCCGGCCGGCCAGCGCGGCCTGCACCTTGCCGCCAGCGTTGGGGTCCATGACCACCGTGCCGGCCAGCTCGAAGGCCTTGGGGTGCTGGCCCTCGGCGGCCACCAGGGTGCGCACGCCGAGTTGGCGCTGCGCAGGCTTGGGCAGGAAGACGCTGCCATCGGGCTGGCGCTTGGGGCCGTTGCCGTCGGCCGCTGCGGGCGCGTCGCCATGGTCATGGCCTTCACCGGCACGCGCCACCAGCGGGGCGCACAGCGCAGCGGCCATCGCCAGGGCCACGACGGAATGGAGAGAGGTCAGGCGCTTCATGCTGCACCTCCCAGGCGCTGGGCGCGCGCGGCGCGGCCACGCCGCAGGCCCCACGCCAGGGCCAGGGCTGCCAGCACGGCGGCCAGGGCACCGGCGACCAGCGCGTTGCGCCGGCCCGTGGGCTCGGCGTGGGCCTGGGCCGCGGCGTGCACGTCGATCTCGCCGGCCAGCAGGTCGGTGTCGTTGCCGGCCACCACGGTGGCGGTGACGGGGCTCACGCCCTCGGCCAGCGGCGCGGCCAGCGCGGCCTGGAACTCGCCGTCGGCCACGCGGGTCACGGGCACGCGCGTGCCGGCGATGTCGATCTCCAGCTGGGCCTCCCTGACCGGGCTGTTGTCGCCCGCATGGTCCAGGTAGAGCGCCAGTTTTTGCCCGTCGAGCACGCCCACCAGCTCGAACAGGTCGGAGGTGGCGGCAAAGCGCGGTATCGCAGGGCCGGCTGCGGCGGCGGGGGCTTCGCCATGGTCATGGCCATCGCCAGCCAGTGCCCACGAAGGCGCCAGGCCCAGCACCAAGGCCAGGGCCAGCGCGGAAGGAAGAGAAAGGAGTTGCATGGTGATCACAAACAGGGTGTCGGGATGGATAGGGCGCTCACTGCGGCAACAGGCCCAGGGCCTGGCGCAAGGTGGAAACGGCGGCCGCCGCATCGATGCGGGCACGCGCCAGCTGGCGCTCGGCCTGCACGGCTTCCAGCTCCACGCGCAGGCGCGTGGGCCAGTCGGCTTCGCCCAGGCGGAAGGCCTTGTCGACGAAACCGCGCGTGTCGCGGGCCAGTGCCGCATGGCGGGCCATGGCGTCGCGCTGGGCTTGCGTGGCTTTCACGCGGGCCGTGGCCGCGGCCAGGTCGGCGGCCAGGCGGTCCTGCTCGGCGCGGGCGCGCACCTCGGCGTCCAGCGCGTCGGCACGGGCCGCTGTCTCCTTGGCGCGCGCCCGGTCCCCACCGCCCAGGGGCACGCGCACGCCGACCGTGAAGCTTTGCAGATAGCGCTCGCCGGCCTGCTCGCGCCCGCGCGTGGCGGCCACGGTCAGCTCGGGGTTGGCACGGGTCTGCACGGCGGCCAGGTCGGCGGCGCGGCGCGCCACCGCGGCCTGGTCGTTCCAGTCCGCCACCGCCGGGTGGTCGGTGGGCAGGCCGGCTGCTGGCAGCGCTTCGGCCTCGGGCTCGGCACCGTCGGCCAGCACCCCGTTGCCGCCCCATGCCGCCAGGGCTGCCTGGGCCACATCGCGTGCGCCCGTGGCCTCGGCCACCGCGGCTTCGGCCTGGGCCACGGCACCATCGGCCTGGGCCTGGTCGGCACGCGACATGTCTCCGGCCTGGAAGCGCCGCGCCACGTCGGCCGCCAGGCGCTGCGCGTTGTGCAGCCGGTCCTGCGCCAGGCCCAGTTCTGCCTGCGCGCGCTGCAGGGTCCACCAGGCCTCGCGCACGGTGGCGGCCAATTGCAGCTGCGCGGCCAGGCGGCGGCTTTCCACGGCCTTGATCTCGGCATCGCCCAGCGCGGCCTTGCGGGCGCGCTCGCCGGGCAGCCACAGCGGCAGGGCCACCCCCATCTCCACTTCGCGGTTGCCCTGGTTGCTGCCGGGGCGGTCGGTCTTGGCCTGCAGCTCCAGCGCGGCGGGCTCGGCCGTCCAGGACGATGCACCGCTGCGCGCGGCCTGTGCCGATTCGCGCCGCAGCGCGGCCGACTGCGCCTCGGGCTGGCGCTCCCAGGCCCTGTCGAACAAGGCCTTGAGCGTGAGCGGTGGCGCCGGCGGCTGGGCCAGCGCAGCACTGCCGGCCAGCGCCCACCCCAGGGCCACGGCCGCCATGCACAGCCGTGGTGTGTGGTTCGTTCTTCTCGTTCGTTGCATCCGATTCCTCTGCAATGGCCGGGGGCCACGGGGTTGAAATCGGCAAGGCACGACGATGTCCGGCGCACAAGCACGCGCCGCCGCCGCCCGCGAGAGCTGCGTGGAATCGTCAGGAAGGGGCTACCCGGTGCCCCGCCTCGCCGCTCAGGCGAGGACGGACCAGTTGGGACGTTCGGGGCGCGAGAGGGGTGGATGCACCCAGGCAGGTGCCACCTGGGAAACAGGGCGGGCGACCGAGACCACGATGGCCTGGGCACCCGCGCTCAGCGCCATGCCGCTGCCCACGCCGTGGCAGGCATGGCAGTCCATGTCGGCCGTGCCGGTGGTGGCCAGGGCCTTGTGGTCCTGAGTTTCGCTGGCATGGGATGGCTCGGCCGGCACATCGGCCCGGTGCTCGTGCACATGGTGGCCAAAGTGCGATGCCTGCGGCGCTGCCTCGTGCCCGCAATACGGCGATGCAGCCGCCCAGATGGACTGAAGCGGCATGAACAGCAGCAAAAAGACGAGGAGCAGGCGGCGCATGGTGTGCGCGCATTCTAGTGACAAGATGGCGCGGTGCAGCATGCGCAACCGTGCATATCCCCATGCGACCAAGGGCAAGACGGGAGCAGATGACCAAATCGTCATGTCGGCTTCATCCGGCCGCCACGAGAAACTGCGGCGTGCCGTCGCTGGCGCGCACTTCGGAACACTCCACACCCCACACGCGCGCGATCGCCGCCGCGTCCAGCGTTTGCCCCACGGACCCCACGTCGCAGCGCCCGGCCCCCATCAGCACCACGTCGTGCGCATAGCGCAGCGCCAGGTTCAGGTCGTGCAGCACCGCCACCACGCCGATGCCCTGCTCCACCGCCCAGCGGCGCACCAGGGCCATGGCCTGGTGCTGGTGCGCCAGGTCGAGCGCGGCGGTGGGCTCGTCGAGCAGCAGCCAGCGCGTGGCGCCATCGGGCCGGGGCTCCCAGATCTGCGCCAGCGCCCGGGCCAGGTGGGCGCGGGCCCGCTCGCCGCCCGACAAGGTGTTCACGCCGCGCGCCGCCAGGTGGACCACGCCGGTGGCCTCCATGGCATCGCGGGCGATGCACGCCTCGTTCCGGCTGGGCGACTGGCGGTGCGGAAAGCGGCCCATCTCCACCACCTCCTGCACCGTGAAGTCGAAGGCCACCGCCGTCTCTTGCGGCAGCACGGCGCGCAGGCGCGCCAGCTCCAAGGCACCAACCGCAGTGAGCGCCCGGCCCCTCAGGCTGACCGAGCCCGAGCGCGGCGCGCGCTGGCCCGACAGCATGGACAGCAGCGTGGATTTGCCCGCGCCATTCGGCCCCAGGATGGCGGTGAAGCGGCCAGGCGCCAGGCGCGCATGCACGGTCGCCAGCAGCGGCAGGCCGGGCAGGCCCACCGCCAATCGATCGCACACCAGCGGATCGCCGGGATGGAGCGGGCCTGCTCTCATACCTTGCTCCTGAATTGGCGCAGCATGGCCAGGAACAAGGGCACACCGATGAAGGCGGTGAGCACGCCCAGCGGCAACTCGGCCGGCTTGACGATGGTTCGCGCCACCACGTCGGCCGCCAGCACCAGCGCGGCGCCCAGCAGGGCCGATCCCGGCAGCACCACGCGGTGATCCGGCCCGGCCACCAGGCGCACCCAGTGCGGCGCCACCAGGCCGATGAAGCCGATGATGCCGGTGGCCGCCGTGACGGCCCCCACGGCGAGCGCCGTCACCAGCACCGCCAGGCGCTTGGTGCGCTCCACCGGCACGCCCAGCAGCGCGGCCTGCGCCTCTCCCAGGGCAATCGCATTGAGCGGGCGCGCCAGCGCCAGGCCCAGGCCGCAGGCCACCGCCACGACGGTGCCCACGAGCGCCACGGCGCTCCAGCGCGCGCCGCCCAGGCTGCCCAGCAGCCACATCTGGATGTTGCGCAGTTGCTCGTCGGTGGAGATGAAGTTGAGGTAGCCCAGCCCCGCCAGCGCCAGCGCATTGACCGCCACGCCCGCCAGCAGCATCAGCCCCATGCGCGTGGCGCCATCGGCTTGCGCCAGCCCATAGATCAGCGCCGTGACCACCAGGCCACCGCCAAAGGCCATGGTCACCAGCGACCAACTGCCCAGCGTGCGCGGCATGTCGGGCAGCCAGTGCATGCCGAGCACGATGGTGAGCGCAGCAGCCAGCGCGGCGCCGCTGCTCACGCCGATCAGGCCGGGGTCGGCCAGCGGGTTGCGAAACAGCCCCTGCATCAGCGCACCCGCCAGCCCCAGGCCCGCCCCGGCCGCCACGCCCATCAACAGGCGTGGCAGCCGGATGTTGATGAACACCAGGTATTCCGGTGCCTGTTCGGCAGAAGGCGCCAGCCCCACGGCCTGCAGCAGCACCTGCCACAGCTGGGCGGGCGCGATGGCGTACGCGCCCTGGGTGCTGGCCCAGGCCAAGGCCAGCACCACCAGTGCCGAGCCCACGGTCAGCGCGGTGCGGGGCGACAGGCGCCCCGCGGTCCAGCGCGCACCCGGCTGCGCCACGGCCAGGCCGCTCACGCCGTGATCGCCTGCATGCGGGTGTGCACCTCGCGCACGGCCCCGGGCAGGCGCGGACCAAAGCCCAGCAGCTGGCTGGCCTCCATCGTCACCAGGGCCTTGTGGCGGAAAGCGGGCGTGAGCGCCAGTTCCGGCCGCTGCCAGAACGCGGCCTCGCCGCCCAGCGCCTCGATGCCCTGCGTGCTGTTGAGCAGCACCTCGGGCGCGGCGCTGGCCATGGCCTCGGCCGTGAGCGGCCGGTAGCCCGCGAACTGCGTGATGGCGTTGGTGCCGCCCGCAAAACGGATCAGCGCATCGGCCGCCGTGCCGGTGCCCGCCACCATGGGGCTGCCGCCGTGCGACAGGATGAAGATCGCGCGCGGGCGGCGCGCGGACGCGGCCACCAGCTTGTGCACCGCCGCCCACTGCGCATCCAGGTCCGCCTGCAGGGCCGTGGCCTCGCGCTCGCGGCCGGCCACGCGGCCCACGGTGGCCACCTTGCGCTGCACCTCGTCCCAGGTGTGGTCGGCCTTGACCAGCTCCACCCGCACCCCGGCGCTGCGCACCTGGTCCAGCACCACGGGCGGGCCGGCCTCGGTGGTGCCCACCACGGCGTCGGGCTTGAGGGACAGCAGCCCCTCGGCCGAGAGCTGGCGCATGTAGCCGACCTTGGCGGTCTTGAGCGCGGCCTCGGGGAACAGGCTGGTGGTGTCGGTGCCCACCAGCTGGCCTTGCGCGCCCAGCAGGTAGACCACCTCGGTCAACGCACCGCCCAGCGAGACGATGCGCGCCGGGCTGGCCGCGACTGCGCGCTCCGCGCCCACCACAGACAGCAGCGGCAGCGCTGCCATGCCGCGCAGCAGCTGCCTGCGCGCCGTGTCGGTCAGGCCATCACGCAGCATGGACCACCTCATCTTGCTGCGCCTGCGGCAGCCGCGCCACCAGATCGCGCCAGCCCTGCAGCTCGGGCTTGCCGGGCTTGCGCGCACCGAAGAACATGGCCATCAGCTCGCCCGCATGGTCGAACGCCTCGACGGAGGTGACGACGCCATCGGCCGTCGGCTTTTCCACCACCCACACGCTGGCCACCATGTCGGTGCGCAGGTGCAGGTTGAAGCCTGCGTCCAGCACGTTGATCCACTGGGCGTGCGGTGTGTCGAGCGGCTTTATGTTGCGCACCGGCCCGGTGTGGATCTGGATGCAGCCGCCGCTGCCCACGAACACCATGATGGGCAGGCCGTCCACCGCGGCCTCGTCCAGCAGGCGCGATACCGCTTGCGGTTCGGCGCGCCACGCGAACTGGCCTTCGACCAGGCGAAAGCTCTGCTGACGCTCCACGCCGAATTTCCTGGTCAGGCCGAAGAACTCGTGTGTGTCCTGCATGGCACCCCAGGCCTCGCGCAGGCCGTCGGCGTCGATGTCGGCATCGGGCCGCACCGCTTCCGGCGCGGACGCCTTGCCGAACACATAGCCCGCGCTGGGCTGCGCGAAGCGGCTCACCACCGCATCGAACGCCGCCAGGTCGGTCGCTTCGCGGGTAAAGATCTTGTGCACGGCGCGGCCGCTGGCGTTGTAGAACTGCAGGCTGCGCGACGGCGGCCTGGCGGGGTCGTTGGCCAGCTCGGTCACGGCAAAGCCAGCATGCCACTGCGCGAAGAACAGGCGCAGATCGATGTCTTCGCCCAGCGCGATGCCCACCGGGCCTGTGGCCGACACGTTGGTGTAAATGCCGGTCTTCTCATGCACCACGCCTTCATTGCGCGTGAGGGCCATCAAGGGGCCGCAGGCCTCGAGCGCCTGCAGCATCTCCAGCCACGAACCCTGCAGCGGCACGGCCTTGAGCGGGTGGCCGTGCTCGCCCGCGTGGGCCGCCACCGCAGCGCCTTCCGAGAGCCCCAGGCTCTCGGCCGCCTCCTTGGCGCGCTTGCCGGCAGCACGTGCGGTGGCGAACTGCGCGCGAATGTCGGGTGCGGCCAGGGGCGCGGAGGCTGGAGTGCCCGGGGTGTTCGTCACCGCGCGGCTCATTGCACGGCCTCCGGCGCGGTGTGCCACAGCACGCGGCGCTGCTCTGCGGCCACCAGTGCGGCGCTGGCGGCGGTGTCCTGGCGCGCCTTGCACTGCTGTTCCCAACGGCCTTGCAGGCTCCAGACCACCGTGCGGAAGTGAGCGGTGAAGCCGTCGGCGTCGGCCAGCATCTGCAGGTTGGCCGATATCTTGCGGCCCATGGCGTCGCGGTGGGTGTCGCAGCAGGCCTGCACGTAGCCCGTCATCAGGGCGAGCGTGCCGGCCAGCAGCGCCTCGGCGCACGGCAGGCTGTACTCCTCGTCGCAGTGGGCGCTGGCATCGGAGGCATTGGAAGGGTCGGGAACGTGGCTCATGGGTGTTCTCCTTGATGGGTGGCCTTGGAACGTGTTCACGTGGGTGCTCAGAAGTCCGCCACCAGCGACACCCGCACGGAGCGGCCGGGCTGGCTGTAGGCGTCGATGAAGTTGGCGTTGGCTGCCAGGCCGCGCACGTCGGCCCAGCGCCAGTGCTTCCTGTCGGTCAGGTTGTAGATGCCGAGGTTCAGGCGCAGGTCCTTGCGGATGCGCCATTGGCCCGACAGGTCGAGCACCGTGTACGACGGTGTGAGGTACTGCGTGCTGCCCGTCGCCACGGTCACGTCGCTGGCCTTCTTGGCCGCGCTGTGGGTGGCATCCAGGCGCGCCATCCAGTGGCCGGTGTCGTAGCGCAGGCCGGCAGACAGGCGCGATGGGTCCACCGTGTTCACCGGCCTGCCGGTGGCGGTATCGCGCCCGCGCGTCTGGCCGTAGCTGAACGGCGATGTCCATTGCCCGCCGGCCCACCGGCCCCAGCGCATGTCGCCCTTGACCTCGAAGCCGTTGAGCTTGACGCGGCCGATGTTGACCGACTGGAACACCAGCGGGTTGCCCGGCGCACCGGTGCCGCCGACCTGGCGCAGGTCCTCGATGAAGTCCTTGTAGCGGCCGGTGAAGGCGGCGGCCTCGATGGAAAGGCTCTCCAAACGGCCGCGCACGCCCAGCTCGAAGTTCTGGCTCTTTTCGGGGCGCAGGTTGGCGTTGGGCACGGTCTTGTAATTGCTGACCGGGTTCTCGAAGAAGGCGTTGACCTGACCCGCGTTGGGCGCACGAAAGCCCGCCGCGTAGTTGCCGAACACGCTCCACTGCTCGCTGGCGCGGTACAGCACGCCGAACTTGGGCGAGGTGGCATTGCCCGACAGGGACACGGCCTGCGCGCCAAAGCCTGCCTGGTCGGCCTTGATGCGGAAGCTGTCGAAGCGCACGCCCGGCGTGATGCTCCAGGGGCCGGTCACGAACTCGTCCTGCACATACAGGGCCGCGCTGGTCTCGGTGGTGTCCGGAAAGCGCTTGAGCGGGAAGGTCTCGCCCACCGGCGCGGTCACGCCGGTCTGCAGGTTCTCGACCCTGGCGGACGTGTAGTCGAAGCCATAGGTGATCTTCTGCACCAGGCCGCCAGCGCCCGAACGCAGCACCTTGCTGCCCTGCAGGTTGGCCTGCCAGGTGCGCTCGTCGTAGGTCACGTCGCGCACGCGGTCCGCAGCGGTGTTGCGGTCTTCGGTGACGTATTCGCGCGAATGCGAGTCCTGAAAACTCAGCGTCGCCTTCAGGTCGTCGGCAAAGGCGGAGTTCACGCGCCACGAGCCCTCCCACGTCGCACGGCTGCGCTGCATGTCGGTGAACGACGTGGAGCCCAGCACGGACGTGGCGGCCAGCGGCGGCTTGGAGCGCGCGGTGAGCAGCTCGTAGTCGGAGTTCTTGTCCACATGCTCCAGCGTGAACACATGGCGCTGGCCGCCGCCGGGCGTGAGGATGACCTTGCCCAGCAGCGCGCCGCTCTGGTCCTTTTGCGGGTTGGGACGGGTGCGGTCGGCATTGGCCGCACTGTTGGTACCCATGTTGTCGAGCTCGCTGGCGCGCGTGACGTTACCGCCCAGCAGCCACTGCACCGTGTCGCCCGCCTTGCCCGCCACCGTGGCGCCCACGCGCTTGCCGTGGTCGTCGCCGTCGTAGCCCACGCTCACACGCCCGCCGATGCGCTTGTCGCCATCGAGGAAGGCCGATGGTTCGGCCGTGATGAAGTTGACCAGGCCCGCCATGCCGTCCGACCCGTACAGCGCCGACGTGGCGCCGCGCACGACCTCGATGCGCTGCAGCAGGCCGATGTCCAGGTAGTCGCGCCCGAAGGCGTTGGCGCTGAAGACGTAGCTGCGCGGCAGGCGGATCCCGTCCACCATCATCAGCACGCGGTTGCCGTCCAGGCCGCGGATGTTGAAGCCCGCGTTCTGCTCGCGCCCCGTGGAGCCGCTGGCCAGCGTGAAGCGCGCGGGCGAGCGGGTGACGGACACGTTGGGCAGTTCACGCGCCACATCACGGATGTCGCGCACCTGGCCTTCTTCGATGGCCTGCGCGTTGATCACGTCGATGCTCATGGGCAACTCGTCGCGGTCCTGCTCGCTGCGCGAGCCGCTGATGACCACCTCCTTGAGCGCCGGGCCGGCAGCGATCAGTTGCGCCACATCCTGCGCATGCGCGCTGCCGATGGCGGCGCATGCACAGGCCACCAGCCACGTGAGCGGCCGCAGACGGCCTTGCAGCCATTGATCGGAGGGGTGCGCCTGTGCGCGCCGGGAAGAAAACGGAGGGGTACGGAATGCCTGCGCCACGGAGGGGAGTCCTTCTCTGAAACGACAACGAATACAGAGCTGGCTCCATGCAGACGGTCCTGGCTTCTGCGGGCAGCAGAAAGGGCCGTTGTGGCTGGCTGATGGGGTGAATTATATGAGAATAATTCTCAATACGTAATCAGATTTACAACCACAAGGCACCAGCCGCTCCCCAAGACACGGCGGGCCCACGAAAAAAAGCGACCGGCCGCACAACACAGCCGGTCGCTCATCTATTGATAGCTTCCAGCGCTTTACCATCAAGCGCTGTAGGCCATTTTCAATCAAACATCAAACGGTTTCCGCCACCGTTTCCGCAGCCGGGGCACCCGCTGGCGCGGCCGCCACCACCGGCATGCGGATCAGGTGGTCGAATGCGCTCAGCGCGGCCTTCGACCCATCGCCCGCAGCGATCACGATCTGCTTGAACGGCACCGTGGTGCAGTCCCCCGCCGCGAACACGCCGGGCAGGTTGGTACGGCCGTGCGAGTCGACGATGATCTCGCCGAACCTGGACAGCTCCACCGTGCCCTTGAGCCATTCGGTGTTGGGGACCAGGCCGATCTGCACGAACACGCCTTCGAGCTGCACCAGGTGCTCCACGCCCGTGGCGCGGTCCTTGTACTTGAGGCCGTTGACCTTGCCGTCGGCACCGGTGATCTCGGTGGTCTGCGCGTTGGTGTGGATGGTCACGTTGTGCAGGCTCTTGAGCTTGTTGACCAGCACGGCATCGGCCTTGAGCTGGTCGGCGAACTCCACCAGCGTGACATGGGCCACGATGCCGGCCAGGTCGATGGCGGCCTCGACTCCCGAGTTGCCGCCGCCGATGACCGACACGCGCTTGCCCTTGAACAGCGGGCCGTCGCAGTGCGGGCAGTAGGCCACGCCCTTGTTCTTGTACTCGGCTTCGCCGGGCACGTTGACGTTGCGCCAGCGCGCGCCGGTGGACAGGATCACCGTCTTCGATTGCAAGGTGGCGCCGTTGGCCAGCTTCACACCGATCAGGCCGCCGGGCTGGGCCGCGGGGATCAGCTGGTCGGCGCGCTGCAGGTTCATGATGTCCACGTCGTAGGCGCGGGTGTGGGCTTCCAGGGCAGCGGCGAACTTGGGTCCGTCGGTTTCCAGCACGGAGATGTAGTTCTCGATGGCCAGCGTGTCGTTGACCTGGCCGCCGAAGCGCTCGGCCGCCACGCCGGTGCGGATGCCCTTGCGGGCCGCGTACACGGCGGCCGCGGCGCCGGCGGGGCCGCCGCCGACGATGAGCACGTCGTACGGTGCCTTGGCCGACAGCTTGGCCGCGTCACGGGCGGCGGCGCCGGTGTCGAGCTTGGCCACGATCTCCTCGACCGACATGCGGCCCGAGGCGAACACCTGGCCGTTCATGAACACCATGGGCACGGCCATGATCTCGCGGTCGGCCACTTCCTGCTGGAAGGCGCCACCTTCGATCACGGTGGTCTTGATCTTGGGGTTGACGATGGCCATGAGCGACAGCGCCTGCACCACGTCCGGGCAGTTGTGGCAGGTCAGGCTCATGTAGACCTCGAAGTTGAAGTCACCGTCGAGCGCGGCGATCTGCTCGATCACCTCGGGCTCGACCTTGGGCGGGTGGCCGCCGGTCCACAGCAGGGCCAGCACCAGCGAGGTGAATTCGTGGCCCAGGGGCAGGCCGGCAAAACGCAGCGAATTCGTGCTGCCCACGCGCTGCAGGCTGAACGAGGGCTTGCGCGCGTCGTTGCCGTCGGTGCGCAGCGTGATCTTGTCGCTGCGCAGGGATTGGATGGTCGTCAGCAGCTCGCGCATCTCGCGGGCGGTTTCGCTGTCGTCCAGGGAAGCCACCAGTTCGAACGGCTGCGTCACGCGCTCCAGGTAGGCGGAAAGCTGGGTCTTGAGTTGTTCGTCGAGCATGGTGGTGTCCTTTCGAGTTGTGACTTGCAGGGTGGGGGCTGGGGCTGCTTGTGGCAAGCCCGGCACCGCAAAGGTAGGTGAAAAAGGCGTAAAAAAGCCGGACGGCATGGCGCGCGTGCGCCATGGCGCTGTCCGGCTGGGGAGCGCCCGCAGCGCTCTGCCGAATCAGTGTCCGCTCAGATCTTGCCGACCAGGTCCAGCGAAGGAGCCAGGGTCTTGGCGCCGTCGTTCCACTTGGCGGGGCAGACTTCACCGGGGTGGGCGGCGGTGTACTGGGCAGCCTTGAGCTTGCGCACGGTTTCCTTCACGTCGCGGGCGATCTCGTTGGAGTGGATTTCGGACGTCTTGATGATGCCGTCGGGGTTGACCACGAACGTGCCGCGCAGTGCCAGGCCTTCTTCAGGGATGTGCACGCCAAACGCGTTGGTCAGCTGGTGCGTAGGGTCGCCGACCAGGGGGAACTTGGCCTTGCCCACGGCGGGCGAGGTTTCGTGCCACACCTTGTGCGAGAAGTGCGTGTCGGTCGTGACGATGTAGACCTCGGTGCCAGCCTTCTGGAACTCTGCGTAGTGCTCGGCGGCGTCTTCGATTTCGGTAGGGCAGTTGAAGGTGAAGGCTGCGGGCATGAAGATCAGCACGGACCACTTGCCCTTCAGGTCGGCTTCGGTCAGGTCGATGAATTCACCCTTGCCATTGCGGTTGACGAAAGCGGTGGTCTTGAACGGCTGAACTTGCGTATTGATCAGGGACATTGCTGTTTCCTTGTTGGTGGTTGAGTGAACAGGACTGAAGTCTAGGCCTTTCCGGGCCATCAATCCAATTAATTGATTAGATCAAATCAATTGCCAATAACTATACATCGAGACTGAAACCGGAAAATCCTCCGCCCCCGGTCCACAGGGGAACATGCCCAACCATTGCGCCTTGTCAAATATTCAAATACAACTCATTCTCAGTTGAATTTATGATCTGCTCCAGGGGCGCAAGGCACATCCATCTCCGCACGGCTCACGTCGGGTGTGACCCCACCGGCCCCGCGCGCTGGATGGAAAAGCGCAAGCAGCTCATAAACTCATAGCAAAGAACCGAATCCGCCATGTTCCAGACCCTCTTGATCTGTTTCCGCGAGGGGCTTGAAGCCCTGCTTGTCGTGGCCATCGCCACCTTGTATCTGCGCAAGACCGGGCGCCTGGCGCTGCTGCTGCCACTGCGCGCCGGTGTCGTGGTGGCGGTGCTGCTGTCGCTGGTGCTGGGCTGGGTGCTGTCGCAGGTGGGCGCGCTGTCACCCGCGGCCGAGGGGGTGATGGCCCTGGTGGCCGCGGCCGCCGTCGCCTGGTGCGTGGTGCACATGCGCAGCGCCGGCAAAGGCATGGGACAGGAGATCGCCCAGCGCATCGACCGCGCCAGCGTGCTGGAGGGCCCGCGCGCCGCCCTGGCCGTGTTTCTGTTCTCGCTGTTCATGGTGGGCCGCGAAGGCGTGGAGACCGCCACGATGCTGGCCGCGCTGGCCCGCAGCGCCGAGCTGGGCTACATGGCCTGGGGCGGCATCGCCGGCCTGGCCCTGGCCATCGCCATTGCATGGGCCTGGACGCGCTACGGCCGTGCGGTGAACCTGGGCCGCTTCTTCCGCGTGACCTCGTGGTTCATGGCGGTGTTCGCGGTCCAGCTCGTGGTCTATGCCTTCCACGAATTCACCGAAGGCGCGCTGATTCCGGGCATCGACAACGCCTGGTGGCACGCCGCCACCGAGGATCTGGCCGAAGGCACGATGGCCCAGGCGATCTCGCTGGCCCTGGTGCTGGTCCCCACGCTGTGGCTGGGCATTGCGCACTGGCGCGACCAGCAGCGCGCCGGGCAGCCCACGGCCACGCCAGCGGGCCCGTCCGCCAAGGCGCTGTAGCCCGCTGGCAGGCCAGGCCGCCACGCGCGGCCCGGCGATGCGCCGGGGCCCTGGGTCATCACACCCAGGGCCTTTTTCTTGGCGGGAAGCGGCATGGCGCCGCGCACGAAGCCCGCCCCGGCCGCGCTCGGCTCACGGCCCACCCGCGCGGGAATGCGAACACAACTCAGCATCACACGCACCCCGTGCGCCCCCGCAGGGGATTGCCTTGCGCCTGCTGACGCAGGTCACGACAATCGGGCGGAATCAACACAATAAGGAGTCCCCATGAAAGGTGACGCACAGGTCATTGGCCATCTGCAGGCCCAGCTCAAGAACGAGCTCACGGCCATCAACCAGTACTTCCTGCACTACCGCATGCTCAAGCACTGGGGCTTCGACAAGCTGGCCAAGAAGGAGTACTCCGAATCCATCGGCGAGATGAAGCATGCCGACTGGCTGATGGACCGCATCTTCATGCTCGACGGCCTGCCCAACCTGCAGGACCTCGCCAAGCTCCAGGTCGGTGAAGACGTGCCAGAGATCCTGGCCTGCGACCTGCGCTCCGAACAAGGCGCCCAGGCCACCATCAAGGAAGGCATGGCCCATTGCGAAAGCGTGCGTGACTACGTCTCGCGCGACCTCCTGCAAAAGATCCTGGATGACACGGAAGAGCACATCGACTTCATCGAAACCCAGATCGACCTGATTGACAAGGTCGGCCTGCAGAACTACCTGCAGTCGCAGATGGGCGACGCGGACTGAAGCAAGAGTTCACCAGAGCGCTCCACGAAAAAACCACCAACGAAGAAATCAGAAAAACGGGCCCTGGCCCGTTTTTTTGTGTCCGCGCGAAGGCAGGGCCGCATCGCCCTGCAGTCACAGGATGTTGCAACTGCACATCAAAGCCGCCAAAGTTGTGCCGCAATGAATGCGAATGCTTCTCAACAAAAGTAGAATGCGTTCTTACGACCGGCGCCCGCCCTTCCCTGCCCACCTCTTCCCCAGACCTGATGGCATGGAGTGCGCGTTGCGCCGGGGTGCCGTGATTGATTCCCTGAATACCTAGCCAGCCAGTCAGCCGGGCCCTGCCCCGCTGCAGCCAGCGTTTGTACGTTTGTTGTGTCCAAACCTGCCTGGAGCCTTCCTGATGCTGCGCCGCACCGCCAGCCCCTGCCTGCCCGGGGCCTCCGCTTCTTTCCGATCGCCCGGATCACCTGCTGACAGCCGCGCCCCGGCTGGCACGCCATGAAGACCGCGCATGTCGACTGGCGCTACCGGCTGGCCATCACCTCCCGCGCCGTGGCGGCCATCGGAGGCGGCTATGCGCTGGCGGCGGGGTTCGCGGCCGCGTTGTCGCTGGGGCTGGCGCAGTTCATGCCGCGGGTGGAAGCCGTGCTGACGGCCACCATGCTGGCCTGGCTGGCCTACGCCATGGCCGCGGGCTGGGCGTTCTATGCCCGCACCGCCCTGGGTGCATGGGCCGGCACGCTGCTGCCGGCGCTGGTACTGGGCGCCTGCGCCATGGCGCCGCAATGGATGAAGGCCGCCGCATGAACGCCACCACACTGACACCCGACGCGTCCGCAGACATGGCAGCGGGCATGCCCACGGCTGCCCCGGTCAACGCCAAGGCCAAAGCCGCCAGGACACCCAATGACCGAGAAGGCTTTCGCCAGGCGATGTCGTGGCTGCACACCTGGGCCGGGCTGATCCTGGGCTGGCTGCTGTTCGCGATCTTCCTCACCGGCACGCTGTCGTTCTTCAAGAACGAGTTCAACCTGTGGATGCGCCCCGAGATGCACGGCCTGCCCGCGGCGGATGCGCAGGTGGCCCAGAAGTCGCTGGACGCATTGCAGCGCAAGTCGCCCGAGGTCACGCAGTGGATCATGCACCTGCCCGACGAGCGCGACCCGGCCGTCAACCTGCTGTGGCGCGGCACCGGCAACGGCCGGTTCGAGACGCTGCGCATGAACCCGCAGACCGGCGAAGCCATCGAGGCGCGCCAGACCATGGGCGGCGACTTCTTCTACCGCTTTCACTTCGAGCTGCGCACGGCCCAGAAGGGCCGCTGGACCCTCGAAGGCCGCTGGGTGGTGGGCGTGGCCACGATGCTGATGTTCGTCGCGCTGATCACGGGCGTGATCACGCACCGGCGCATCTTCAAGGACTTCTTCACCTTCCGTCCCACCAAGGGCGGGCAGCGCGCCTGGCTGGATGCGCACAATGTCACCGGCGTGCTGGTGCTGCCGTTCTACCTGATGATCACCTTCAGCGGGCTGATGATCTTCCACACGCTGTACATGCCCGCCGGCATCGCCACCACGTACAAGAATGAAAAAGGCGTGGACTCCAACGCGTACTTTGCCGACCTGCAGGGCGAAAAGGCCGAGAGCCGTCCCCGCCGCGGCGCAAACGACAAGGTGGAACCCCTGCCCGCCATCGCGCTGCAGCCCATCCTGACCGAAGCACGCACCCGCTGGGACGGCGGGCGCATCGGCAGCCTGCAGGCGCGCCGCGATGCCAAGGGCCGCGCCGTGGTCGAGGTCACGCGCCACGAGGGCGACCGCCTGCAGTACCGCCCGCCGCGCCTGTTGTTCGACGCCACCACCGGCCAGTGGCTGGACCAGGCCGACCCCACGGGCCCTGCCGCCAAGACGTATGGCGTGCTGTACGGGCTGCACCTGGCGCGCTTTGCCGATGTGGGCATGCGCTGGGCCCTCTTCGGCTTTGGCGTGCTGGGCAGCCTGATGATCGCCACGGGCATGGTGCTGTGGACCGTCAAGCGCAGCGCCCTGTCGCAGACGAAAGCCGGCCGCCAGGGCGCAGCCGCCCCTGCAGCGCGCACCAAGGCACCCTTCGGCGAGCGCCTGGTGGCCGCCATCAATATCGCCACACTGGCAGGCCTGCCGCTGGCCTGCGGCGTGTACGTGGCCTCCAACCGCCTGATCCCCGTGGGCATCGAGGGCCGGGCGGACACCGAGCTGGGCTGGTTCTTCAGCGCCTGGGGCATCGCGCTGCTGTGGGCACTGGCGTGCGCCGTGGCGCGGCCCAGCCGCATGGGCTGGTCCGTGCCCCTGGGCGCGGCAGGACTGGTGTGGACTGCATTGCCGCTGATCAACGCACTGACCACCCACACCCACCTGGGCGTCACGCTGCCCGCGGGCGAATGGATCTGGGCGAGCATGGACCTGTCGTTCCTGGCCACGGGCCTGCTGCTGGGCTGGCTGTCCTGGCGGCTGCGCCCGGGGCGCGTGCGCAAGGGCCGGGCCGCTGTGTCCAAGGCATTGCGCCACGCCGCCGCTGCCAGCGCATCCGCCCCACGGCCCGCTGCACCGGCGCTGTCGGCAACGCCCGACGTCTCGACCTCGGGGGCCTGATCCATGTCCGCCTTTCTGCTGTGTTTCGCGGCGTGGTCCGCCATCGCACTGGGCATGGACCGCCACCATGAAGACGCGCTGGGCCGGGAAGGCACGGAGCGCCGCCTGCCGCACCTGCGCCGCGCCGGGTGGCTGGTGCTGCTGCTGTCGCTGTGGCTGGCGGCCCGCCCCTCGGGCGAGACCCCAGCCTCGCTGGGCGTCACCGCCTGGACCGTCGCGCTCTCCGTGGCGGCGGTGGCCGTGACGGCCACCATGACTTGGCAACCCCGGCGCGCCCCGGCCTTTGCGGGCGCGGCCCTGGCGGGCGGCCTGCTCGCGTGGGCCTGGGGCTGGTGATGAACACCGCCGCCCGCCCGCCAGACCTCCGCCCCTGAACGTTACCGCCACCACCCGCACCCCTTTTCACGCTTCGCACACCTCCCAGCCAAGGGCCGACCACCGGCCCGCGCCAGGCACGGGGTGCGGGGTTGCCGTCTTCATCTGCGCTGCGCACACGCCCGAGGAAAAACCATGCACGCCATCCGCCAGTCCCACACGCTCAGCCCCCTGTCGGCTGCCCTGCTCGCCGCGCTTTGCAGCGCCGCGTGGGCGCAGAGCCCGCCGCCGGCCACCGCACCGCAGACGCTGGGCGAGGTCACGGTGCAGTCCACCACTGGGGACGACGGCTACTCGCCCGCCGCCAGCACCTCGGCCACCAAGGGCAGCGCGCCGCTGCGCGACGTGCCCCAGGCCGTGAACGTGGTGCCCGAGCAGCTCATGCGCGACCAGGGCACGCGGTCGATGGAAGACGTGCTGCGCAACGTGCCCGGCGTGGCAATGAGCCACGGCGACGGGCAGCGCGACCAGGTGGTGATCCGCGGCTTCACGGCCATCGCCGACCAGTTTGTCGACGGCGTGCGCGACGATGCGCTGTACTTCCGCGACCTGGCCGACATCGAGCGCGTGGAGGTGCTCAAGGGCCCCGCCGCCGTGCTGTACGGGCGCGGATCGTCGGGCGGCCTGATCAACCGCGTGACCAAGAAGCCCAGGTTCGGCGAGACCTCGGGCGAGGCATCGCTGGGCCTGGGCAGCTTCGATTACCGCCGCGCCACGGCCGATGTGAATGTGGGCATCAGCGACACCGCGGCCTTTCGCATCAACGCCGCGGTGGAAGACTCGGGCAGCTACCGCGACCAGCAGTTCGTCAAGCGCCACAACTTCGCGCCGTCGCTCGCGCTCAAGCTCGCGGCGCAGACCGACCTGCTGCTGCAGTACACCCACGCCCGCGACCAGCGCCTGACGGACTTTGGCATTCCCGCGCTCAACGGCCGCCCCGTCAACGTGTCGCCCCGCACGTACTACGGCTCCAGCAACGCCGCGCAGGACGACACCACCACCAGCACCATGCAGTCGTTCGCGGCCACGCTGAACCACCGCTTCAACGACGACTGGTCGGTGCGCAACGTCACGCGCCTGTACGACTACGCGCTGGACCGCTACAACACCCTGCCCGGCGGCACCACCGACCCGGTGAACCTGACCGTGGGCCGCACGCGCTCGTTCGTCCTGCGCGACGAAAAAGGCTTCTTCAACCAGACCGACGTCACCTGGCGCCACCAGCTGGGCGGCTTCCAGCAGGAATGGCTGATGGGCGTGGAGCTGGGCCAGCAGAAGAAGCGCGCCGAGTCCGTCTCGGGCGGCGCCGACCGCGTGCCGATCTTCAACCCCGGCAACCGCCCTGCCCCCGCCATCCCGGCCGCCAGCTTTGCGGCCGACGGCGCCATCCCCAGCCACACCACGCAGGACACGGCCGCGCTGTACTGGCAAAACCAGATCACGCTGGCGCCGCAATGGAAGGCACTGGTGGGCGCGCGCTACGACGTGTTCGGGCAGGAGACCACGTTCGACCGCAAGCTCGCGGGCCTCTCGCGTACCGACAAGAAGTTCAGCCCCCGCGCGGGCCTGGTGTGGCAGCCCAGCGAGGCGCTCTCGTACTACGTGTCGTACAGCAAGTCGTTCCAGCCCTCGGCCGAGACCTTCGCACTGGCCGCCAACAACACCGGCGCCGAGCCCGAGATCACCGAGAACAAGGAAATCGGCGTGAAGCTCGACGTGCTGGACGGCCGCCTGAACTTCACCGGCGCGCTGTTCAACCTCGAGCGCACCAACATCAAGAACACCGACCCGACCAACCCGTCGCGCCAGATCAACGTGGGCACGCAGCGCACCAACGGCCTGGAGCTGACCGCCAATGGCCGCCTGCCCGGCCGCTGGGACGTGAGCGCCGGCTACGCGTGGCTCGATGGTCGCATGACCAGGTCGCTGGCCACCACGGGCTCGCTGCAGTTGCCCACGGCGGCCATCGCGGCGCAGGGCAAGGTGGCCGCGCTCACGCCGCGCAACTCCGCGTTCGTATGGGCCATGAAGGACCTGGGCCACGGCCTGCGCGCGGGCGGCGGCGTGAACTACGTGGGTGCACGCTTCACCTCGCTGACCAACCTGGTCACCCTGCCCGGCTACACCACGCTCGACGCCGCGCTGCAGTACACGGTGGGCCAGTGGGATGTGGACGTGAACGTGAAGAACCTGGCCAACCGCAAGTACTACGTGTCGGCCCACGGCAGCAACGACAACCTGATCCTGCCCGGCTCGCCCCGCGCGCTGCAGGTGACGCTGCGCACCCGGTTCTGACACGGCACATGCAGGCGCCGCCAGCAAATTCAAAGCCTTTTACGCCACCAGCGCTTGATGGAAAAGCGCTGGCAGCTACTCAATTCATAGCAACATCGAGGAGGAGAAGCACCATGCGCATGCACCCATTGGCCCTGGCGGCCTCGCTGCTGGCCACGCTGGCCACAGCCCAGGCCCAGGCACAGACAGCCCCCACCCCTGCCGCCACCGCCGCCCTGCCCGAGGTCAAGGTGACCGATGGCGCGGACGGCGCCACCACCGAGGGCAGCGGCCAGTACACCGCCCGCGAAGTCAGCGTGGGCAAGCTGCAGCAGACGCCGCGCGAGACGCCCCAGTCCATCAGCGTGGTCACGCGCCAGCAGCTCGACGACCGCAACCTGACCAAGGTCGAGGACGCCATCAAGCTGAGCACTGGCATGACCATCACGCGGCTGGACGGCGCGGGCAACTACAACTCGTTCCAGTCGCGGGGGTTCGATCTGGGTGCGATCCAGCTCGACGGCGTGCCCATTCCGCAAGGCAACTACAGCACGCTCGATACGGCCATGTACGACCGCATCGAAGTGCTGCGCGGCCCGGCCGGCCTGCTGCAGGGCGCGAGCGAACCCGGCGGCACCGTCAACCTGGTGCGCAAGCGCGCCCCGTCCAAACTGGCCATCGGCGCCGATGCGGCGGTGGGCTCGTTCGGCCTGCGCCGCGGCACGGTGGACGTGGGCGGCGGCCTCAACGCCGAAGGCACGATCCGCGCGCGCGCCGTGGCCGTGGTGGAAGACCGCGACAGCCACATCGACACGCTGTTCAACAACAAGCGCCTGGGCTACGGCACGCTGGAATGGGACATCGCCCCGTCCACCACCGTGTCGGTGGGCGCAGCACAGCAGCGCGTGCGCGCCGCCATCGATCAGGGCCTGCCCACCTATGCCGACGGCCGCCTGGCCGACCTGCCCCGCAGTTCCTTTGCCGGCCTGCGCGCCAACCGCCAGGACCTGGAAACCACCGACGTTTTCGCCGAGCTGGAGCACCGCCTGGCCGGCGGCGGCGTGGTGCGCCTGTCCGCGCGGGACATCGACCGCACGGCCTTCTACCGCTCCGCCCGGGCCAACAGTGCCCTGGCCGCCGACGGCAGCTTCACCATGGAAACCGTGGACGGAGACTTCCACGTGCGCACCCGCAACTACGACGCCTTCCTGGCCACGCCGGTGCAGGTGGCGGGCCGCACCCACAAGCTGCTGGTGGGCGCCAGCCACAACGAAGGCAGGACCTGGGACGGCAACTACATCTACGGGCCGACCCTGCCCTTCAACCTGCTGCGGCCCAACTACGACCTGGCGTACCCCGACATCACGCTCAAGGGCTTCACCTCCATCGTCACCCGCCGCGAGAACGCGCTGTACGGGCAGGCCCAGGTCAGCCTGGCCGACACCGTCAAGCTGCTCGCGGGGGGGCGACTGTCGTGGGCCGAGGTGGTGACGCGCAGCACCAGTACCGGCGCGGTCACGGCATCGGCCGATCCCGGCCGCCAGTTCGTGCCCTCCATCGCGCTGATGTGGGACTTCCACCCGCAGTACACCGGCTACGCCAGCTACGCCGAAACCTTCGTGGTGCAAACCCAGCTCACCGCGGCCAAGCAACTGCTCGACCCGCGCACGGGCAAGCAGGTCGAGCTGGGTGTCAAGGGCGAGTTCCTGCAAAAGCGCCTGCAGGCCCATGCAGCGCTGTTCCGCATCATCGACGAGAACCGCGCTGTCGCCGACCCGGTGGTGACCAACGCATCGATCGCCGGCGGCAAGGTGCGCGCGCAGGGCTTCGAGACCGAGGTCAGCGGCCAGCCACAGCCCGGCTGGGACATCGTGGCGGGCTACGCCTACAACGACACCCGCTACCTGAAGGCGCCCGTCGCCCAGCAGGGCCAGGTGTTCAGCCCCATCACGCCGCGCCACAGCGTGAACCTGTTCACCCGCTATGCCTTCACCAGCCCGGCGCTGCGCGGCTTCAGCGTGGGCGGAGGCATGTCCTACCGCAGCGCGTTCTTCGCGCAAAGCGGCGCGCTGCGCATCAACGCGCCCGGCTACGCGGTGTTCAACGCGCAGGTGGGCTACCAGATCAACGACCACCTGTCGTTGAACCTGTCGGTGGACAACCTGCTGGACAAGACCTACTACGAGAAGGTATCCGGGGTGTCGCGCCAGAACTTCTATGGCGAGCCACGCCGCGTGACGGTGGCGCTCAAGGCGCGGTACTGACGGGGAAGCGGGCTACCGCCAGCGGGCCTGCCCGGGCCCGCCGGCTGCCGCGCCTCAGCGTGCGGGAGCGCGCTGCAGGTTCACCTTCCAGTCGAGCCGTGTGGCCTTGCGCGCGACGGGCCCGTGGTTCTCGCCGCTCACGCACAGGTTGCGGCCGTACTTGAACGATGGCACGTTCATGGACGGGCTGCCGGTACTGGCGGACACCACGGTATCGCAGCTGCTCACGTCCGGCTCCACATGGAAGTATGTCTGGTAGCTCTGGCCACGCTCGGGTACGAAGGCCACGGTCACCCGGCAGATCCGGTTCTGGGCCACGCGCGCATCGATGTAGTAGTGCGAGAGCACGAACGGCTTGCCGGCCGGAATCTGCACCGTCTTGCCCACGGAAGGGTTCTCCACGTCCTTCGTCATCCCGGTGAAGGTCGCCAGACGGATGCCGTCCTTGTGGGGCACGCAGTCTTCGTTCTCGTACGCCTCGGTGAAGAAGTGGGCGTTGTTGCCGACGATCTTCAGCGTGGCGCTGTCGGCGGTGGGTTGGGGGTGGTACTGCGAAGCGCAGCCAGCCAGCGCGATGGCGCAAAGGGCAAGGCAATGTTTCATGGATGAAAGTGTCTTTTGATGGCCGGAAGGCCAAGTGTTGTAGTGGCGACGGTCACGCACCCGTTCGGGCACGCCCGCGCACTATAGCCACGCAAGCACTTTGGTGGCTCGGCCAACGCCAGTGCGCCGGGGCACTGCACGCGATGCCACGGGCGGGCGCCCCCTGCCCGCGCCCACCCGCCACCGGGTGTTGCTCATCCCAGACAACGCGGCGCCCCGCGCATCCCCACAATAGGAATAATTCCCATTTGCAATGTAAAATTAGGTATCCGCAAGCCACAGCCCGCGCCCCGCAGCCGGCTGCAGCCAGCACCCACCGCCCCTTCGACGTTTCCGGGTTGCATGGCTTGACTTCATTCGCCCCTGCTTTTGCCACCTGGGTGGCATCTCCACCGCCGCGTCGCCCGTGCTCGCCGCGCGGGGACCGGGCGCGCGCGCGGGCACCGCGCTCCTATCTTCCGACACCGCCATGAGCCCCACCGCCTTGCGCCGCTGGAGCTGGACCCACAAGTGGTCCAGCCTGGTGTGCACCGTCTTCATGCTGCTGCTGTGCCTCACGGGCCTGCCGCTCATCTTTCACCACGAGATCGGCCACCTGCTGGGCACCGAGGTCGAGGCGCCCCCCATGCCCGCCCACACGCCGCGCGCCAGCCTGGACAAGGTGCTGGCCGCCGCGCAGGCCCTGCACCCCGAGCGCGTGGTGCAGTTCGCCTCGCAGCCCGAGGACGACGACGCGCTGTGGTTCGTCACCCTCACGCCCACGCCCGCGCCGACCGAGGATTTCAAGTCGATCGCGGTGGACGCGCGCACGGCCGCCGTGCTGTCGCAGCGGCCGGTGGACCAGGGTTTCATGTACATCATGTTCCGCCTGCATGTGGACCTGTTCGCGGGCCTGGCGGGCAAGCTGTTCCTGGGGTTCATGGGCTTGCTGCTGCTGGTGGCCATCGTCACCGGCGTGGTGCTGTACGCGCCGTTCATGCGCAAGCTGGCTTTCGGAGAGGTGCGCCGGGACCGGTCCACCCGCGTCAAGTGGCTCGACCTGCACAACCTGCTGGGCATCGTCACCCTGGTGTGGGCCCTCGTGGTGGGCGCCACGGGCATGATCAATACCTGGGCGGACCTGATGATCAAGTACTGGCAGTACGACCAGCTGTCCGTCCTGCTCAAGCCCTACGAAGGCCAGCCCACAGTGCCCGTGGCCGAGCGCGGCCCGCTGCAGCAGTCCCTGCAGGCGGCCCAGGCGCACGCGCCGGAGATGAAGCTGTCGTTCATCGCCTTCCCGGGCACCGCGTTCTCCAGCCCCCACCACAACACCTTCTTCCTGCGCGGCAAGGAACCGCTGACCTCGCGCCTACTGCAGCCCGTGATGGTGGACGCGCGCACAGCCCAGGTCACTGCCGCGCCGCAGTTGCCCTGGTACCTCACGGCGCTGCTGGTGTCGCAGCCGCTGCACTTTGGCGACTACGGCGGCATGCCCATGAAGATCCTTTGGGCGCTGCTCGACATCGCGACCATCGTCGTGCTGGGCAGCGGGCTGTACCTGTGGCTGCGCAAGGGCGTGCAGGCGGGCAACGCCACGGCGGCCACCACCGCGCCAGTGCCCACCGGCCTGCCCACCACCGCTGCCGCTTCAGTACACACCGGCAGCCCGCTGCCGCGCACGGAGGGCCGCGCATGAAGCCGAACCCGTTCTGGTCGCTGTGGGGCTGGCCCATCGTGATGGGCGCGCTCACCACCACGGGCCTGATCACCGCCCTGGTGTCCGACACCTGGGGCGACTGGTGGTCATGGGTGGGCCTGGGCGTTCCGGTGGCGGTGATGGGATGGTTCTCGTGGCCTTTTGCACAGCGTGCCCACCGTTCCACACCTGCCCCGCAGGCCACCGCAGGCCGCGCTGGCGACCCTGCAGATACCGACATGCGCAGCAGCGACACCGCTTCGGCCCCGCGCTGACACCCCCTTCAACTTCACTTTTTTCACCACGACCATGCGCCCCGCCACATCCTTCCAGCCCGCCCCGCTGCGCCCCGTTTTTGCCGCCACGCCGGTGGCCATTGCCGCCGCCGTGATGTTCGCGCTGGCTGCGCCTGCCGTGCTGGCCCAGCAGGCTGCGCCAACCACCCCGGCGGAAGGCAAGGCGCTGTCCACCGTGACGGTGAACGCCAGTGCCGACGCATCGGCGCAAGGCCTGTCGCCCGCCTACGCTGGCGGCCAGGTGGCCCGCGGCGGGCGTGCCGGCGTGCTGGGCACCAAGGACGCGATGGACACGCCGTTCTCCATCACCAGCTACACCAACGAGTTCATTCAGGACCGCCACGCCCGCAGCGTGGGCGACGTGCTGCAAAGCGACCCCACGGTGCGCGTGGCGCGCGGCTTCGGCAACTTCCAGGAGGCGTACTTCATCCGAGGCTTCATCCTCGATTCGGACGACACGGCCTACAACGGCCTGTACAGCCTGCTGCCGCGCCAGTACATCGCCACCGAGCTGTTCGAGCGCGTGGAAGTGCTGCGCGGCGCATCGGCCTTCTTGAGCGGTGCCAGCCCCAATGGCGGCGGCATCGGCGGCTCGATCAACCTACTGCCCAAGCGCGCGCCCAACGAGCCTTTGAACCGCGTGACCTTCGGCGTCTCCAGCGGCGGGCAGACGCAGCTGGCGGCCGACATCGCGCGCCGCTTCGGTCCCGACGGCAACACGGGCATCCGCGTGAATGCGGCCACCCACAACGGCGGCACGGCCGTGGACCATGAAGACGTCAAGCTCGGCCTGGCAGCCGTGGGGCTGGACTGGCGCAGCCGCGACGTGCGCCTGTCGGGCGACATCGGCTGGCAGGACCACAAGCTCAAGAGCACCCGCACCAATGTGACGCTGGGCGCCACCGCCACGCAAATGCCCACGGCACCGGACGGCGGCACCAACTTCGCCCAGCCCTGGACGTATTCGAACGAGCGCGACACCTTCGGCACGCTGCGCGGCGAGTGGGACATCACGCAGGACGTGACCGGCTGGGCCGCTGCTGGCGCGCGCCGCAGCTCCGAGGCCAACTCGCTGGCCAACCTGACGGTGAGCGACAGCAGCACCGGCGCGGGCTCTACCTACCGCTTCGACAACACCCGCAAGGACAGCGTGAACACCGGCGAGCTGGGCCTGCGCGGCAAGCTGCAGACCGGCAGCATGGGCCACGAATGGGTGGTGGTGGCATCGCACTTCAGCGCGGACAAGAAGAACGCCTACGCGATGGACTTTGCCAACACGCAGGCCACCAACCTCTACAACCCCGTGTACAGCCCGCTGCCGGGCTTCAGCGCGGGTGCCTTCCGGGGCGGCGACCTGGCCGACCCGCGCCGCACCGGCAGCACGCGCCTGACCAGCTTTGCCATCGGCGACACGGTTTCGCTGCTGGACAAGCGCCTGCTGCTCACCGGCGGCCTGCGCCACCAGACCATCGAGATCGCCAACTACGCCTACGGCACGGCGGCCGAGACCGACCGCTACGACCAGAGCCGCACCAGCCCGCTGCTGGCGGCCGTCTACAAGCTGGACAAGAGCCTGTCGCTGTACGGCAACTACGTGGAAGGCCTGAGCCAGGGCGCGACCGCGCCTTCCACCGCCGCCAACCGTGGCGAGATGCTGTCGCCCTACGTCGCCAAGCAAAAGGAAGTGGGCGTGAAGTTCGACGGCGGCCGCTTTGGCGGCAGCGTGGCGCTGTTCTCCACCACCAAGCCGCGCGCCTACGTGGGCAGCGACAACATCTTCCGCAGCAACGGCAAGGACCGCCACCAGGGCATCGAGCTGGCCGTGCAGGGCGAGGCCACCAAGGGCCTGCGCCTGCTGGGCGGCCTGACCTGGCTCGACGCCAAGCAGCTGAACACGGGCACCGCCAGCACCGACGGCCGCCGTGTGATAGGCGTGCCCAGGCTGCAGGCCAACATCGGCGCCGAGTGGGACGTGCCGGGCGTGAACGGCTTGGCCGTGGACGGCCGCCTGGTGCACACCGGCTCGGTGTATGCCAACGCCACCAACACCATCAGCGTGCCCGGCTGGAACCGCCTGGACGTGGGCGTGCGCTACCTGACCGAAGTGCAAGGCCGCCTCGTGACGCTGCGCGCCCGCGTGGACAACCTCACCAACCGCAACTACTGGGCATCATCGGGCGGCTACCCCGGCGCGGGCTACCTGGTGGTGGGTGCGCCGCGCACGCTGTCGGTCAGCGTGGGCGTGGACTTCTGACGGCACCGCCTCACCCCACACAGCCCCTTGCCCCAGCGGCGCGTCCGTCCGGACGCTGCACCCTGCACACCGCCGCACAGCCACCCAGCGCCTGACCACCGGGCGTAGGCAGCCACCCTTTCGCACACAGATGCCGCCCCCGAAAAGCGCGGGGCGCGCAGCGCTGCGTGCTCGCCGATTTTTGTTGAAACCACCGAAAGGAAACTGCCATGTCCTCGTCCCTGCACCGCAAGGCCGCCCTGCTCGCCGCCCTGCTCACCTGTGCATCCCTCACCGCCGTCACCGCCGCCCACGCCCACCAGGTGTGGCTGGAAAACGCGGGCGGCCAGGCCCGCCTGCACTTTGGCGAGTTCAACGACAACCTGCGCGAGACCTCGCCGGGCTCGCTGGACAAGTTCAAGGGCGTGCCCGCGCTCGAGCTGCGCACCGGCACCGCTGCGCAGCGCGTGAACGGCCAGCTGGGCAAGGACGGCTTCACCTACACCGTGGCCGGCACGCCCGACACGCTGTTCGCCGCCGCCACCTACCCGCTGATCGACCGCAGCAAGCGCAACCTGCCCGCGATGTACTGGCAACCCTCGGCCCGCTGGGTGGCGGGCCTGACGCAAGCCGTGGCGCCCACCGCGCCGCTGGACCTGGTGCCCACCGGCAAGCCCGGCGAGTTCAAGGTGGTCTACAAGGGCGCGCCGCTGCCCAAGGCCAAGGTGCAGCTGGCAGCCCCCTCGGGCTGGACGCGCGAGGCCGAGGCGGCTGAAGACGGCACCGTGACCTTCGTCACCCCCTGGAAGGGCCAGTACGTGGCCGAGGTCAAGCACAGCGACAAGACCCCCGGCGAAGCCCAGGGCGAGAAATACGGCGAAGCCAGCTACGTGACCACGCTGACCTTCGTGCTGGCCGACGGCATGGCGTCGCCCGCCCTGCCCGCGCCCCCCAAAACCCACTGAGCCACATCGACCGCACCACGCCCCATAACCGCTGCGCCGGGCGGCGGCGCAGCCCGGTACAGCCCATCCGGCACCACCGCACCTGGGCCGCGCCGCGCGGAGCCGTCGCCGCGCGACCCCAGACGGTCCGACTTCCTGCCAGAGCCAGCCGATGACGCCAGCGGGTTCATGTGGGCCGCTTCACGCCCACTTTTCAGCATCAAATTGCCACCTAACGCTAGATATACAAGCGCTAGAAGCTATTAAAAACATAGCATCATGATCCAACCGAACTTTTTGCGCACCGCCGTGGCCCACGCCGCCCTGCTGGCCCTGTGCAGTACAGCCCTGGCACAAACCGGCGCGGCGCCAGACCCCGCCGACCCGCCCACAGCGGCGCCATCGTTGCGCCAGGTGGATGTGGTCGATTCGACCGCGGGAGCCGCCGCCACGCCCGCGCGGCGCGCCCAGTCCAGCTCGCGCCTGGGCCTGTCGGTGCTGGAGACGCCCCGCGCCGTGAGCGTGATCGACGGCGCGCTGCTGGAGCAGCAGATGGCCACCACCGAGCGCGACGTGCTGCGCAACGCTTCGGGCGTGTCCATGCGCAGCGAGTACTACGGCTCGTACTCGCAGTTCTCCATCCGGGGGCTGTGGGCCAACAACACCTTCAACTTTTTGCGCGACGGCGCCAAGTTCGTCCACCTGCTGGACCCGCCACTGTTCAACATCGAGCGGGTCGAAGTCATCAAGGGCCCTGCCGCGCTGGAGTTCGGCCAGGTCGCGCCCGGCGGCCTCGTCAACTACGTGAGCAAGCGGCCCCAGGCCGAGGCGCTGCGCAACGTGAAGGTCGGCGTGGGCAGCGACGGCTGGCGCCATGCGGAGTTCGACCTCACCGGCCCGCTCAACGCCGACGGCACGCTGCGCTACCGGCTCGATGGCGGCGCCAGCCGGGGCGGCAGCTTCGTGGACGGCAACACCCCGCGCAAGCAGGGCATCGCCGGCAGCGTGGAGTGGCAGATCACGCCCGACACCGTCTGGCGCGCGCAGGCCGAATACCAGGGCATCGACGGCGTCTCCACCGTGGGCCTGGCGGTGCCCAACCCCAAGAACCCGCGCAGCGCCGACGTGCTGCCGGTGAGCGCGTTCTACGGCGAGCCGTGGCTGACCACCGACGGCCGCATGCGCTTTTACTCCACCGAACTGGAGCACCGCTTCACCGATGGGCTGCAGGGCCGCGTGCACCTGTCGCGCAACGAGACGAACCGCAACGTGAACCTGCCCTCGCCCATGGGCCCTGCGGCCAACGGCCGGGTCCCGCGCGGCTACTGGCTGGCACCCGGGCAGGAATACACGTCGGACACCGCGCTGGCCGAGCTGCGCGCCAAGGTGCAGACCGGCCCGGTGCAACACACCCTGCTGGCCGGCATGGACTGGCGCACCATCCAGGGCGTGTACGGCGCGCGCGCCACCGGCAACCTGGGTGCCGTCGACCTGTACAACCCGGTGACGGGCCTGGTGCCGGCGGCAGCGTCCACCGGCGTGTCCCGGCTGTCCTCGGACGCGCGCAACACCGGCGTGTTCGTGCAGGACCGCATGGTGCTGGGCGACTTCGGCCTGCTGCTGGGCCTGCGCCACGACCGGTTCAAGGACGCGTACTCCACGCCCGTCACCGACCTGAGCAAGACACAGCCGAGCGCGGCGATCAGCTGGGAGCACCGCCCCGGCAGCATGCTCTACGCGAGCCATGCGCGCTCGTTCCAGGCCAACACCAGCACGCTGCTGTGGGGCGACCGCTCCGCGCCGCCGTCGGAGGGCAAGCAGCTGGAGGTGGGCTGGAAGCAGGAATGGCTGGACCAGCGCCTGATGACCACGGTGTCGGCCTTCGAGCTGGAGCTGACCAACGCGCCCGCCACCGACCCGCAGCACCCAGGCTACTCGGTGCTGACCGCCCGCCAGCGCATCAAGGGCATCGAGCTGGAGCTGCAAGGCCGCATCACCCCCGGCTGGACGGTGACGGCCAATGCGAGCTTCCACGACCCCAAGGTGCTGTCCGACACCACCGCCGGTGCCAACGTGGGCAACCGCGTCGCGCTGGCCACGCGCCGCAACGCATCGCTGTGGACGCAGTACCGCCTGCCGCAACTGCCCGGCCTGTGGGTCGGCGGCGGCCTGGTGCATCAGGGCGACAAGTTCACCGCCAACGACAACAAGTGGCGCCTGCCGGGCTTCACCGTGGTCGACCTGGCCGTGGGCTACCAGTTCGCGGGCGGCGTGCGGCTGCAGGCCAACCTGAAGAACGCGGGCAACCGCCGCTACTACCTGGACGGCACGGCCACGGCGGCCGGCTTTGGCACCGTGGTGCCCGGCCAGCCGCGCACCGTGCAGGTGTCGCTGGACTACACGTTCTGACGGCAAGCGATTCCCCCACCCCGCTCGACCCACCACCTGCCCCGCAGGCCAGCGCTTGCCCGCGCAAGCCTTGCGCCTCGGGCCGCACAAGTTTTCAACCATCGGAGAAACAGCACCATGAGACCTGGCACCACCGCCTGCCGCACCGCCATCGCGCAGGCCGCATTGCTCGCCCTGTGCGGCGCCGCCCACGCCCAGCAGGCCACCGCCGAAGGCACGGCCGCCCCCACCGCCGAAAAGGCCCTGGCCCCCGTCACCGTGAGTGCGGGCAACGAACAGGAAAACCCCACCGCACCGGTCAGCGGCTTCGTCGCCAAACGCGCCCTGAGCGCCACCAAGACCGACACGCCCCTCATCGAAACCCCGCAGGCCATCAGCGTGATCACGCGCGACCAGATCGAGGCCCAGGGCGTGCAGACGCTGCGCCAGGTCACGGCGTACACGGCCGGGGCGGTGTCCAACTACTTCGACAGCCGCGTGGACAGCTTCGCCGCACGCGGCGGCACCGTGTCGCAGTACCAGGACGGCCTGCTGCGCACCTACGGCACCTACAACACCAGCCGGCCCGACCCGTACACGCTGGAGCGGGTGGAATTCCTGCGCGGGCCAACCTCCGTGCTGTACGGCCAGGGCAGCGTGGGTGGCGTGCTCAACCTCACCAGCAAACGCCCGCAGGCCGAAACGCAGCGCGAGGTGCAGCTGCAGCTGGGCAACAACGCCCGCAAGCAGATCGCCGCCGACCTGACCGGTGCACTCGACCAGGACGGCCAGTGGCTCTACCGCCTGGTGGCCGTGGGCCGCGACAGCGGCAGCCAGGTGGATCATGTGGACGACGACCGCCTGGTGTTCGCGCCCTCACTCACCTGGAAGCCCAACGCCGACACCTCGCTCACGCTGCAGGCGCTGCACCAGAAGGACCAGAGCGGATCGCTGATCGGCTTCTTCCCGTGGCAGGGCACGCAGCTGGCCAGCCGCTACGGCCAGATCCCGCGCAACACCTTCATCGGCGAGCCGGGCTGGGACGCGTTTGACACCACCAACAACTCCTGGGGCTACCTCTTCAGCCACCGCCTGAACGCCGACTGGACCGTGCGCCAGAACCTGCGCCGCACCGTGAGCGAGGTGGACTACCGCACCATCTACACCAGCTTCACCGCCAACGCCGCCACGGGGCGCCCCGCGCGCCCCGTGTTCAACAGCGACGCCCGCACCGTGGTGCGCGATGCGGTGTGGAACATCAACACCGGCCGCATGCTGCTGATCGACACGCAGCTCGAAGGCAAGCTCAAGACCGCCAGCGCCGACCACACCCTGCTCGCGGGCCTGGACGTGCAGCGCAACCACACCGGCCAGCAGGCCTGGCGCGCCGTGGCACCGGCCATCGACGTGTACAACCCGGTGTACGGCAACTTCACGCCGCCCACTGCGGCGCAGCTAGTGCGGCAACCGAACGTGGTGCAAAAGCAGCTGGGCTTTTACCTGCAGGACCAGATCAAGTGGGACCGATGGACCGCCACGCTGGGCCTTCGCCACGACAGCGCCCAGACCGACACCGTGGGCCGCCCCGCGGCCGCGGTGGATGACAAGGCCTGGACCAAGCGTGCGGGCGTCACCTACCAGATGGACGGCGGCTGGGCCCCTTACACGGGCTATTCCGAGTCGTTCCAGCCGCTGGGCGGCGTGGACGCCTACGGCACGGCCTTCAAACCCCAGCGCGGCGAGCAGTGGGAGGCCGGCGTGAAATGGCAACCCGCCGGCCAGGGCATCAGCGCCTTCGCGGCGGTCTACCAGCTGCGCGAGAAGAACCGCAAGACCAACGACCCCGGCAACCCGCTCAACAGCCTGCAGATCGGCGAAGTCAAGGTCCGGGGCTTTGAAGCCGAAGTGCAGGCCAGTCTGGCACGCCAGTGGGACTTCACCCTGGGCTACGCGTTTACCGACGCCAAGATCAGCCGCAGCAACGCCGGCGACCAGGGTACTCCCGTGGCCAGTGTGCCCAAGCACACCGCATCGGCCTGGCTGAGCCACCGCTTCGCCAGCGAGGGCCGCGGCGGCTGGACCGTGGGCGCCGGCGTGCGCTACACCGGCTCGCAGTGGAGCGGCACCAGCGCCATCAGCACGCCGGCCGCCACCCTGGCCGATGCGATGGTGGCGTACGACGCCGGCGACTGGCGCGTGGCCTTCAACGTGGTCAACCTCGCGGACAAGGTGCACATCACGCAGTGCCTGGCGCGGGGGGACTGCTTCTACGGGCAGGCACGGACGTACACGTTGACGTCGACGTACCGGTTCTGATGGTCAGAAAGGGGAGACCGCGAGCAGCAGACGCAAGCGGTTTCCGGGAGGTATTCAGGCTTTTGCGGGTCGCGGTGCATCCCGAACTAGCCCACCCGACTGTGCTGCGGCATGCACGCAAGCGGCCAACACGACGTAGGCTGGCAAACCCTCCGCGATCCCATTCGGCTCTACTACACTGAGAATTGGAGTTCACTTTACCAAGCCCATGCAACCTAGTCCAAAGCCCTCGAAAGTGGCCGCGCTTGTCCCGGCGTGGCAGTCTTCGGCATTCATTCAAGCAACCCTCGACTGCCTCTCCGCGCAGACTTACCCTCACCTGGAAGTTATCGTCTCTGTAGATGAATGCAGTGATTCAACTTATGAGATCTGCATGGCGCATGCTCAGAAAGACTCGCGCTTCAGGGTGATCTTGCAACCGCATCGACTAGGTTATGTGGGCAACTGCAACTTTTTACTTGATCAGACTGACGCAGATTATGTACTGTTTGCGTTTCACGATGACATCCTAAAACCCGAATACATCAAACTGCTGACAGAAGTGCTGGACATGCGGCCAGAGGTTGTCATGAGTTATTCGGACGTACACTTGACAAACACCAACGGAACTCAAGAGCACTGGATATTCACGGAGCTTGAGGGTGTTCGCGACCCGGTCCAACGGGGTGCACTCATGATGAGTGGGAGTAATAAATGGTGGGTACCCAATCGGGGACTATTTCGCCTAAATCAAGCGCGGCAAATCAACGGCCTCAAAACCCATCGCGCAGGAGAATTTTCCGCAGATTGGCCGTGGCTGTTCCACATGAGCCTCCTGGGAGAATTCGCACGCATCCCTCAAAATCTATGCTACAAATACTACAAACCCGGTAGCTTATCCAGAAGTTGGGAATTCTCCAAACGCCAACGCTATGAGGTCTATGCCGCGATAATGCGGGAAATTTGGATTTCCAACCTCACTACTGAGCAAAAAATGACGCTCGCCAGCCCTTTGGCGAGATGGCTCTATCAAAACAATCCAGATCTCAAAAAAGAGGAAAAGTGATGAACACCATCGCTCCAAACCTCTGTTCCAGTTGGTTTGGGGGGCGAGTCCGCTTCATTGACCTTCCCACTCACACTGATGAGCGAGGCAATCTGCTGCCCCTCGATTTTGATAGCCTGCCCTTCACGCCACGCCGCGCATTCACAGTGACAGATGCCCCAACCGGATCCATTCGGGGGGAGCATGGTCACCGCAGTGGGGAACAACTCCTCATTTGCTTGCATGGAAAGATCGGCCTCTTGCTCAGAAAGGGGCATGAAGAAGTGGATACTGTGCTGACACCAGCCGGACCAGGCCTCCTTTTAGGAGCTGGCGTGTGGTGCCGCCAGACTTATTTGGTTTCGGATTCCTCACTGTTAGTATTGGCCAGCGAACCCTATGATCCCGGATCATATGTCTCGACCTGGAATTAAGACATATGCGAAATCCCCCCCGAATTGCCATCCTTGGTGCTGGAATCATGGGTTGCTCTGCAGCGCTGTTTTTTGCCCGCAAAGGAATCGAAGTATCCATCTTCGATATGGCTGAACAACCGTTCAGTGCGGCAAGCCGATGGAACGAAGGAAAAATCCACTTGGGGTGCCTCTACAGCGCAGATCCATCGCTAAGCACGGCGGATCATGTGATTCCCGGCGGGCTCAGGTTTCGTCCATTGATAGAGGAATTGGTCGGTACCTCCCTCGCTCCGGCCATTACCTCCGAAGACGACCTGTTTTTTTGCCATCGCAAATCCGTGACATCTGCATCGGAAATGAAGACGTACATGGAGAAAGTCGTTGAGCGCGTGCGATCTCACCCAGATGCAGCGCGATATCTAGCAGATGCGTCTGAAAGTCGGATTCACCAGCTGAGCTCTTCCGAACTGGCTGGCTTCACATCGTCGCCAGATATTGTTGCAGGCTTTCGGGTTCCAGAAAGATCCGTTGATACCAATTGGGTCGCTGAGCGGTTTATATCTGCGATGGGCGCTGAAAAATTGATTCAACAATTTATGGGAACCCGTGTCATGGCTGCACGGCCTGCAGAGGTTGGAATCAACGGCACGTGGAAAATAGAGACTTCCGCAGGCATATTTGGCCCATACGACTACGTAATAAACTCGCTCTGGCAAGGTCGTTTAGCGATAGATCGAACTGCGGGGCTAGAGCCGACAGGAGTTTGGTCGAACAGATACCGTCAATCGCTTTTCTTGCACACTGCAGAACCGGTTCATGCCCCTTGCGCTGTCATCGCCACCGGACCATTCGGAGACATAAAAAACTACAACGGGCGTGATTTTTACCTCTCTTGGTATCCCGATGGTTTGCGTGTAGACAGCTCTGACATTTCACCACCGGAGCCTCATTTAGCTTCCAAAGATGCTGAGGATATATCGAATTCCATTCTCAACCATCTTCAAGCCTTATTGCCGTGGGTAGCGCAAATTCGCGAGCAAGCAGAGCGTTCCACCCTTGAAGGCGGATGGGTTTTTGCCGCCGGCCAAGGAGCACTTTCGGATCGAAAATCAACGCTGCACCGTCGTTCTGAGTATGGAACCACAAAATTGGGAAACTATATTTCCATCGACACTGGAAAATACTCAACGGCGCCAGCCCTGGCTCAGGCACTGGTAGAAAATATCATATGAACGTGGAATAACTATCACATTTCGGTGTGATTGATAGTTTCTAAAAATCTCCTTGATTGCTTACCACCGCAGGCAGCGAGCGGCGTCGAGCAAACGACAGCCGCTGCGAACGCTCCTCATCCGACAGCACCAGTTCAGTCTTCGGTCTGCCTGTCCTCATCGCGGTATCTCCGTTTCAAAGATACCTCACTGGTACGCACGATAAGTACCAGTTGTTCACGAGACGGAGCACCAGTCCACAGAACGGCTATTGCAGCCAGCATCAAGGACAACAACAGCACACCCCACTGGGAAAGCGTTGGAATCCCCGTGGAGACTGCGGCCAGTGCCACACCGCCCGGATCCGGGATAGAGCCATTCAGCGCTAGATCATCATCCCCCAAGCCGCCATCCGTAAGTACCAGCGTGACTGTGTTGCCGGTGATCGTCGCTCCGGGGAACGGGTACCAGTGGGGAGCACCCTGGCCCGGCGTAGGGCCGTATTTCATGTACACGGCGCCGGATGGGAACGGCTGCGGATAAGTCAGCGTGATGGTCACTGCGGCACCGTTGGTGCAACCTCCGACGATCACATCGAATAAGCCCTGGGGAAACACATACCCGGCCGTGCCCCCGGAAGGCGGCGAGCCCGCGCCTCCCGTGCGGGGGATGAAATTCGCCTGGTCAAAACCGCAGCCAGCCGGCCCCGACAGGCTGGCATTCACCGTACCGCCTCCGGTGGGGCTGATGCCCGTCGCCGTGGTGGGGCGCGAACGCATCACGGTGACCGTGTAGTTTTTGGTGGAGCCGCTCTGGGCGGTCACTTGCACAGTGACCATGTTGTTGCCGACGTTCAGCGCAATGGGGGCCGACGCGTTGCCGCTGGGCGTGGCAACGCCGTTGACCATGACACTCGCACTGCCATCGGCCACGGTCGGGGTGACGGTGATGGAGCTGTCGGGCACGGTAGCGGTGTAGTTCTGCTGGGCCGCGCTGAATACCGGGCTCAGGGTGCCGCTCGACAACAACAATGCGCCCAGGTCGTTATTCGACGAGACCGCACGCGTCACGGTGACCGTGTAGGTCTTGGTGGTGCCATTCTGCGCGGTGACCACGACCGTGACGGTGTTCGCACCGGTGTTCATGGCGATGGCGCCGGAGGCATTGCCGCTGGCCACGGCAACGCCGTTGACCGTCACCGCTGCGTTCGGTTCATTGACCGTCGGCGTGACGGTGATGCTGGTGGTCGCGGCCGCGATCGACATCGTGTAGCCCGTGGTGCTCGGCGCAAACGCCGGGCTGATGCTGCCGCCCGGCAACGCCAGGGCCGACAGGTTGGCGTCGCCCGATCCCGCCCGCGTCACCGTCACCGTGTAGGTCTTGGTGGTGGTGCCGTCCTGCGCTGTCACGACGGTGGTAATGGTGTTGGCACCCACCGCCAGCGCAATCGCGCCCGAGGCACTGCCGCTGGTGGTGGCCACCCCGTTCACTGTGACGCTGGCAGTGGCATCGGCCACGGTTGGCGTCACGGTGAGGGCGGTGGTGGCGTTGCCGACGCTGGCCGTGTAGCTGGAGGTGCCAGCGGCAAAGGCAGGCGCCAAGGTGCCACTGGACAAGGACAGCGCAGACAGATCAGCGTCACTCGAAGGCAGCGCGCGCGCGATGGTCACGGTGTAGCTTTTGGTCGCGCCGTTCTGGGCGGTGACGACGATGGTGACCGTGTTACTGCCCGGGTTCATCGCGATGGCACCCGAGGCGGCCCCGCTGGTGGCAGCCACCCCGTTGACGGTGATGCTGGAGGTGCCAGCGGCCGCGGTGGGGGTGACGGTAAGGCTGGAGGTGCCGGCCGCGATGGAGGCGACATAGCCCGTCGTGCCCGATGCGAACACCGGGCTCAAAGTGCCGCTAGAGAGACTCAGCGCAGACAAGTCAGCGTTGGACGACGCGGCACGGGTCACGGTGACGGTATACGTCTTGGTCGTGGTGCCGTCCTGGGCCGTAACGACCGTGGTCAGGGTGTTGCTGCCCACATTCAGCGCAATCGCGCCCGAGGCATTGCCGCTGGTAGTGGCCACACCGTTCACGGTGACGCTAGCGGTACCGGCGGCCACGGTCGGAGTCACCGTGAGCGAGGTGGTGGCGTTGCTGACGCTGGCCGTGTAGCTGGTGGTGCCAGCTGCAAACGCAGGCGCCAAGGTGCCGCTGGACAGCGACAGCGCAGACAAGTCGGCATTGGACGACCCGGCCCGGGTCACGGTCACGGTGTAGCTCAGCGGCGTGCCGTTCTGCGCGGTGACGGTGACGGTGATGGTGTTGCTACCGACGTTCAGCGCAATCGCGCCCGAGGCGTTGCCGCTGGTGGTGGCCACGCCATTGACGGTGACGCTGGCGGTAGCGTCGGCCACGGTGGGGGTGGCGGTCAACGACGTGGTGGCATTGCCCACACTGGCCGTGTAGCCGGTGGTGCCCGAGGCAAACGCGGGGGTCAGTGCGCCGCTTGAAAGCGACAGCGCGCCCAGTTGGTTGTTGCCCGACGCGGCCGCGCGGGTGACGGTGGTGGTGTAGGTGCTGGTCGTGGTGCCGTCCTGGGCGGTCACGACGGTGGTAATCGTGTTGGAGCCCACTGCCAACGCAATGGCCCCCGACGCATTGCCGCTGGTGACAGCGACACCGTTGACGGTGACGCTGGCAGTGGCATCGGCCACGGTGGGCGTGGCGGTGAGCGATGTTGTAGTGAAGGGCACGCTGGCCGTGTAGGAGGTGGTGCCCGAGGCGAACACGGGGTTCAAAGTACCTGCCGAGAGCGCTAGGTTGCTCAGGTTGGCATTGCTCGAGGGCGGTGCCGCGCGCGTGACGGTGATGGTGTAGGTCTTGGTGGTGCTCCCGTCGAGAGCCGTGACGACGGTGGTGATGGTGTTGGAGCCGACGTTCAGCGCAATAGCCCCTGAGGCGGTGCCGCTGGCAACGGTCACACCGTTGACGGTGACGGTTGCGCCCGGAGTGTCGACCGTTGGCGTGACAGTCGTGCTGGTTATTGCGTTGGCGACCGTAAAGCCGTAGCTGGTTGTCGCGGCCAAGAATGAAAAGCCGCCGGACGACGCCGACAGGGCACTCAAGTCGGCATTGCCGGTGGGCTCGGTGAACACGAAGTTGTTGAAACCTTCCTGCCACAGCTGGTTGGGCGCTCCGGCGCTGCCAGTGGTGGTGATCCGGACCTCGTCGACATTTCCGAAGTCCGCCAGCAGATTGACGGCGACGTTGGAGCCGCCCGCATCGGCAACAAAGGGATGGCCGGCACCCGTTGCCACGCCGTTGCGGTAGCCGGTGGCGGTATAGGTCGCTCCCAGCGCCTGCACGTCCTGGATGACGAAACTGGTGATGCCGAACAGACGGTTCAACTGGCTTTTGATGACAAGCGCGCCGACCGGGTTCAACGTGCTGAAGATCAGCATGGAGTTGCTGCCGCTGCTGGTCAGGTCGAAGTTCGTGACACTGCCGCTGAGCGTATTGCCGACGTTGGCGAAGTAGATCTCGTATTCGATGTTGGGAAAATGGATCTGGGCCGAGAGATTGCTGTCGAGGAACTTGGAGACCGTGAACGTGTTATCCGCGAGGGTCGGATTGATCGACAAGGTGCCAGCGACGGTGGGCAGGACATGGCGGTACGAGGGGAAGGCCAGGACCGTGCTGCGCAATGGGCCGGTACGGTGTTCCAGCAGCCAGTCGCCGCCTTGACCGGCATCACCCGTGAGGTTGGTGGACGCGGCAACCTGTGCACCGGTTGCCTCGGCTAGCAGGGCTATGAATGCCTGGCCTTCAGCGCCCCGCCCCACCTCGCAACCGTACAGCAGCAGGTCGGCCTCGTCGCCAAGCGCCTCGCGAATGCGCGCGAGGTCCGGGCCCCTCCCCCGCAATGCCTGGCTGTCGAGGGTCAGCGAGCCCAGGGCCAATGCACCTTGCGCACCATGCGAGATCAAATGGACGGCGGAGATGTTCTTGCGGCCCGACAGCGCGTCGGCCATCTGGCGCAAGCCATCAGTCCTGGCATCCAGCACGACAACCTCTGCCGCTGAACCCGCGCCAGCCATCAACGCTTCGTGGTGGGCCACATCATCTTCAATGAAAAGTACCGCCGTGCGTGCCAGGGCAGGGGTCGGCAGCGCTGCGGCGAACGCCAGCGAAGAAGCCGCCCCCAATATCCAGAAAAAACCCGCCACCCACAGCGCCCGGAGAAAAACAACTTCTGAAAGTTTTTTCCCCAGATATCCCTCATTGTTTTTTTTCACTAATTGCAATCAGTAAATTTGAAATTGAATGCAGTAAATCATGATTCCTTATAAATAACCATTGATCTATTAAATTCAGCAATAAATCGCTTGAAATGCAACACCAGCCAAAAACCACATGGCGAATGACCCGGCCGGCGTCTTCTCGTTCCGCCGCCCGCTGCAGAAAAGCCACCCAAAAAACAAAAAAGGCCCCGGCCGGTGATCACCGGCCGGGGCCTTTTTATCGGGTTCGCGTTATCTCACACGTTCATGATCGACACCAGGCGCGTGTTCATGTGTGCCTCGATGGCCTCCGGGCCGCCTTCGGAGCCGTAGCCCGAATCCTTCAAGCCGCCGAACGGCAGCTCTGCGGCAGGAGCAGCAGCCTGGTTGATCCACAGCATGCCCACTTCCAGCCGCTGCGCCAGCAGGTGGGCGTTCTTCAGCGAGGTGGTGAAGGCATAGCCGGCCAGGCCGAACGGCAGGCGATTGGCCTCGGCGATCGCGTCCTCGATCTTCTCGAAGCCGCGCACGGCTGCCACGGGGCCGAAGGGTTCTTCGTTGACGATGCGGGCGGACAGCGGCACGTCGTTGAGCACGGTGGGCTGGAAGAAGTTGCCTTCGGTGCCGATGCGCTCGCCACCGGCCAGCACCTTGGCGCCCTGCTGCACCGCGTCGGCCAGCAGGTCGGCCATGGCGGTGATGCGGCGCGGGTTGGCCAGCGGGCCCATCTGCGTGCCGGCGGCCAGGCCGTCGCCCACTTTCAGGCCCTGGGCGTACTTGGCGAAGGCCGCGACGAACTCGGCACGGATGCTCTCGTGCACCAGGTAGCGGGTGGGCGAGATGCAGACCTGGCCCGCGTTGCGGAACTTGGCGCCGCTCCCGATCTTGATGGCCAGCTCCAGGTCGGCGTCTTCGGCCACGATCACGGGGGCATGGCCGCCCAGCTCCATGGTCACGCGCTTCATGTGCTTGCCGGCCAGCGCCGCCAGCTGCTTGCCCACGGGCGTGGAACCCGTGAACGTGACCTTGCGGATGACCGGGTGCGGAATGAGATAGCTGGAGATTTCAGCCGGGTCGCCATACACCAGGCCCACGGTGCCCGCGGGCACGCCGGCATCGGCAAACGCGCGGATCAGCTCGGCCGGGCTGGCGGGTGTTTCCTCGGGGGCCTTCACCAGGATGGAGCAGCCCGCGGCCAGCGCGGCGGCGAGCTTGCGCACGACCTGGTTGATGGGGAAGTTCCAGGGCGTGAAGGCCGCCACGGGGCCCACCGGGTCCTTGAGCACCATCTGCGTGGCCTTGAGGTTGCGCGAGGGCACGATGCGGCCGTACACGCGCAGGGATTCGTCGGCGAACCATTCGATGATGTCGGCCGAGGCCATGGTCTCGACCTTGGCTTCGGCCAGGGGCTTGCCCTGCTCCTGCACCATGACGGCCGCAATCGCCTCGGCGCGCTCGCGCATCAGCGCGGCGGCGCGGCGCATGGTCTTGGCGCGTTCGGCGGCGGGCATGTCGCGCCAGGCCTCGAATCCCTTTTGCGCGGCGGCGAGCGCCAGGTCCAGGTCGGCCTTGCCGGCATGGGCCACGCGGCCGATTTCCTGGCCGGTGGCCGGATTGAACACCGCGATGGTCTTGCCATCGGCGGCATCCTGCCATTGACCGGCAATGAAAAGTTGGGTGCTGGGGTAGCTCATGCAAAGGCTCCTGATGACAAAACGGTGGTACGGACAACCTCGGGCCCGGCGCGGGCCGGACCAGACGGAAAACCGGACACTATAGGCGCCCGCGCGCCGCCCCGCAGACAAGGCCGTGCAACCCCGCCCCGCGGAGCTGGCTATTGGCGGCCGTGGGCCACCCGTGCGGTGGCCACGCGCAGGGCGCGCCGCCGCCCCCCGCTTGCACCTACTGCGCGGACACGGCGGCCACCTGGGCGGTTGCCTCCCCACCCCAGCCACCCCCCAGCGCCCGGATGAGGCCCACCGTGGCCACGTATTGCGCCGTGCGCACCTGCAATGCCTGGCGGCGGTTGCGCAACTCGCTGCGGCGGGCGTCCAGCAGTTCGAGCTGGCTCACCAGGCCGTTGCGGTACCGCGCGTCCGACAGTTGCGTCGCACGGCGCGCGGCGGTCACCGCTCGCGCCTGGGCCTCGGCCTGGCCGGACAACAGGCGCAGTGAGGTCAACTGGTCCTCCACGTCGCGGAAGGCATTGAGCACCTGGCCCCGGTGGTCGGCCAGCGCGGCTTCGAGCCGGGCCTTCGCACCCTCGATCTGCGCATCGCGCTGGCCGCCGTCAAAGATCGGCAGCGACAGCAGCGCACCCACACCCCAGGCGCGGGCGGACCACTTGAACAAATCACCCAGCTCCGGCGATGCATGCCCCGCGTTGCCCGTGAGCGTGACGGCCGGGAACCACGCCTTCTGCGCCACGCCCACGCGGGCCTGCGCGGCCAGCACGGCGGTCTGGGCGGCCGACACATCGGGGCGGCGGGCCAGCACGGTGCCGGGCACGCCGGGCGGGATCACCGGCAGCGCCGCGTCGCCCGTGGCGGGGGCCAGCACAAAGCCGCTGGCCACCTCGCCCGCCAGCACTGCCAGGGCGTTGGTCAGCAGGGCCTGCTGGCGCTGCAGGGCCAGGGCGTCGGACTCCGTGGCGGCCACTTCGGTCTGCACGCGGGCCACGTCCAGTTCAGCCACGTCGCCCGCCTGCAGGCGGCGCTGCGTGAGGCGCAGCGTGCCTTCGTAGGCGGCCAGGCTCTCTTGCACCAGCACCTGCTCGGCCTGCACGGCGCGCAGTTGCAGATAGGTTTGCGCCACATCGGCCTGCACCATGAGGCGCGTGCTTTGCAGCAGGGCTTCGCGCGTGTCGGCGTCCAGGCGCGCGGCGTCGCTGGTTTGCGAGAGGCGGCCGAACAGGTCCAGCTCGTAGGAGGCGTTGAGCCCCGCCGTGCCCAGCGTGGCGGGTGCCGCGCTGCCGGTGGTGGCAGCGCCTGCCTGGCGCGCCACGCCGGCCGAGGCGCCCACCTGCACCGAGCGGGCGGCGTCGGCAGAGCGCAGCAGCGAGCGCGCCTCGGCCAGCCGCGCGGCGGCCTGCTGGATGCCGGTATTGGCCGTGCCCGCACGCTGCACCAGGTCGGCCAGCACCGGGTCTTGAAAGCCCAGCCACCATTCGCCGCGCGGCTGCGCCTCGGCGGGGGCGGCGACCGTCCAGGGTGCCGTGGGTAGCGTGTCGCCGCCGGCGGTGAAGCGGGTGGGCACGGGCACGCCCGCATGCGGCGCGGGGGCCACGGGCTGCGTCATGCAGCCGGCCAGCACCAGGGCGGCGGCCAGGGGCGCCAGCAGGCTGCGCTTGCGCACCGCCGGGGCGACGTCAGGGGAGTTCTTCAATAACGAATCGGTCATGCTTGGTCTCCGGCCCCATCGAATACACCCGCTGCATCCGGCAACGTGGCGCGAGCGTCCAGGGCCACAAAGGTCGTTGTGGTCGTGTGCATCATTCGTGCTCCTTGCGGGGCGCGGCCAGCACGGGATGGGCGATGCTGCCGCTGCCCGGGGTGTGCGAGATGGGCGCCACATGCGCGCCATGCTCCACCAGCGGACGGTTGCCTGCCAGCTTGCGCAGCAGCACGTAGAACACGGGCGTGAGGAACAGGCCGAAGGCCGTCACCCCGATCATCCCGGCGAACACCGCCACGCCCATGGCGCTGCGCATCTCGGCGCCCGCACCGGTGGACAGCACCAGGGGCAGCACCCCCATCACGAAGGCCAGCGAGGTCATCAGGATGGGGCGCAGCCGCAGGCGGCTGGCCTCGATGGCGGCCTGTATGGGCGTGCGCCCGGCAAACTCCAGCTCGCGCGCAAACTCCACGATCAGGATGGCGTTCTTGGCCGACAGCCCCACCAGCACGATGAGCCCGATCTGCGTGAACACGTTGTTGTCGCCCTTGCTGAGCCACACGCCCGTCATCGCCGCCAGCAGGCCCATGGGCACGATCAGGATGATGGCAATGGGCAGCGTCAGGCTTTCGTACTGCGCGGCCAGCACCAGGAACACCAGCAGGATGGCCAGCGGAAACACCAGCACGGCGGAGTTGCCGGCCAGGATTTCCTGGTAGGTCAGCTCGGTCCACTCGAACGTGATGCCCTGGGGCAGCGTCTCGGCAGCGATGCGCTCGACGGCCGCCTGGGCCTGGCCCGACGAATAGCCGGGCGCGGGGCCGCCATTGATGTCCGCCGCCAGGTAGCCGTTGTAGCGCATGGCACGCTCGGGGCCGAAGCTGGGCTCCATCTTCATCAGCGCCGACAGCGGCACCATCTCGCCGGTGGCGGAGCGCACCTTGAGAAGGCCCACGTCCTCGGCCCGCGCGCGGTAGGCCGCATCGGCCTGCACGCGCACGCTGTAGGTGCGTCCGAACTGGTTGAAGTCGTTGGCGTACAGGCTGCCCAGGTAGATCTGCAGCGTGTCGAACACGTCCGTCACGGGCACGCCCAGCTGGCGCGCCTTGGTGCGGTCGATGTTGGCGTACAGCTGCGGCACGTTGACCTGCCAGCTGGTGAACAGGCCGGCCAGCTCGGGCGTCTGGTAGGCCTTGGCCATGAAGGCCTTCACGGCGCCATCCATGGCTTCGTAGCCCAGCGAGGCGCGGTCTTCGATCTGCAGCTTGAAGCCACCCGTGGTGCCCAGCCCCGCCACCGGGGGCGGCGGGAACATGGCGATGAACGCATCCTGGATGCCGCCGAACGCCTGGTTCAGCTGCCCTGCCACGGCGCCGCCGCTCTGGTCGGCGCGGGTGCGCTCGGCAAAGGGCTTGAGCGTGGCGAACACGATGCCCGAGTTCGAGCTGTTGGTGAAGCCGTTGATCGACAGGCCCGGGAAGGCGATCGCGTCTTCGACGTTCGGGTTCTCCTTCATGATCTCGCCCATGCGGCGGATCACGTTCTCGGTGCGGTCCAGCGTGGCGCCGTCGGGCAGCTGGGCAAAGCCGATCAGGTACTGCTTGTCCTGCGCGGGCACGAAGCCGCCGGGAACGATCTTGAACAGCCCCACCGTGGCACCCACCAGTGCCAGGTAGATCACGAACATCAGTGCCTTGCGGCCAATGACGCGCTTGACGCCGCCGCTGTAGGCCTCGGAGCCGCGATGGAACAGGCGGTTGAAGCCCCGGAACAGGCCACCGAACACCTTGTCCATGCCGCGCGTGAGCGCATCCTTGGGCTCGTTGTGGCCCTTGAGCAGCAATGCACTGAGTGCGGGCGACAGGGTCAGCGAGTTGATCGCCGAGATCACCGTGGAGATCGCGATCGTGACCGCGAACTGACGATAGAACTGGCCCGTGAGCCCGCTGATGAAGGCCAGCGGCACGAACACAGCCACCAGCACCAGCGCGATGGCGATGATGGGGCCGGACACTTCACGCATGGCGCGGTAGGTGGCCTCGCGCGGGGTCAGGCCCGCCTCGATGTTGCGTTCCACGTTCTCCACCACCACGATGGCGTCATCCACCACGATGCCGATGGCCAGCACCAGGCCGAAGAGCGACAGCGCATTGATCGAGAATCCCAGCAGGTGCAGCACCGCGAACGTGCCCACCACCGACACCGGCACGGCCAGCAGCGGGATGATGGACGCGCGCCAGGTCTGCAGGAACAGAATCACCACCAGCACCACGAGGGCGATGGCTTCGAGCAGCGTGTGGATCACGGACTTGATCGAGGCACGCACGAACTGCGTGGGGTCGTACGCAATGCGGTACTCCACGCCTTCGGGCATGTTCTTCTGGATCTCGTCCATGGTCTTGCGCACGTTGGACGAGATGTCCAGCGCGTTGGAGCCCGGCGCCTGGAACACGCCCATGCCCACGGCCGGGTCGTTGTTGAGCAGCGAGCGCAGCGAATAGTCGGCCGCGCCCAGCTCCAGGCGCGCGATGTCGCGCAGGCGCGTGACCGCACCGTCGGCACCTGTCTTGACGATGATGTCGCCGAACTCTTCTTCGGTCTGCAAACGGCCCTGCGCGTTGATGGACAGTTGCAGGTCCACGCCCGGCAGGCCGGGCGATGCGCCCACCACGCCGGCGGCGGCCTGCACGTTCTGGCCGCGGATGGCGGTCACCACGTCGCTGGCCGAGAGGCCGCGCTGCGCGACCTTCTGCGGGTCGAGCCACACACGCATGGAGTAGTCGCCGCCGCCGAAGATCTGCACCTGGCCCACGCCGCCAATGCGGGCGAGCCGGTCCTTCACATTGAGCACCGCGTAGTTGCGCAGGTAGTCGATGTCATAGCGGTTGTTGGGCGAGACCAGGTGGACCACCATGGTCAGGTCCGGCGCGCTCTTCACGGTGGTGACGCCCAGGCGGCGCACTTCCTCGGGCAGGCGCGGCTCGGCCTGCGAGACGCGGTTTTGCACCAGCTGCTGTGCCTTGTCGGGGTCGGTGCCCAGCTGGAACGTCACCGTGAGCGTCATCACGCCGTCGGTGGTGGCCTGGCTGCCCATGTAGAGCATGCCTTCCACTCCGTTGATGGACTCCTCCAGCGGCGTGGCCACGGTCTCGGCGATCACCTTGGGGTTGGCGCCGGGGTACTGTGCGCGCACCACCACGGAGGGCGGCGCGACTTCAGGGTATTCGGAGATGGGCAGACCGCGCAATGCCATGAGCCCTCCGAGGAAGATGAGCACCGACAGCACCCCCGCAAAGATGGGGCGGTCGATGAAAAAGCGGGACAGGTTCATGGATGCAAATTCCTTGCGTCGCTCCCGCTCAGGCGGCGGGCGACTTGCTGTTGTTCTTGGCTTCCTTGCGATCACCCGCAATCTCGGCCTTCGCGGTCATGGGCACGGGCTGGGGTGCCACGACGGCGCCGGGGCGCACGCGCTGCAGACCATTGACGACGATGTTCTCGCCCGCCTTGAGGCCCGAGGTGACCACGCGCAGGCCGTCAATCGGCGCGCCCAGGGTGACCTCGCGGTACTCGGCCTTGTTGCCCTCGCCCACCACCATCACGAACTTCTTGTTCTGGTCGGTGCCCACGGCACGCTCGTTGATGAGCAGTGCCTGCGTGTTGCGGGCCTGGCCCATGCGGATGCGCGCGAACTGGCCGGGCATCAAGGCGCCGTCTTCGTTGTCGAACACCGCGCGCACACGCACCGTGCCGCTCTTGGCATCGACCTGGTTGTCGATGAGCTGCAGGCGGCCGGCGTGCGGCGTGCCGCCCGTGGTGCCGGTGCCCATCTGCACGGGAATGCGCTCGATGAGCTGGCGCGCGCTGTGGCCGCGCTGGCCGCTTTGCAGGTCGGCCAGGGCCTTCACCACGATCTGCTCGTCGGTATCGAAGCTCGCGTAGATGGGGCTCACGGACACCAGCGTGGTCAGCACGGGGGCGCCCGCACCGGCGGCCACCAGGTTGCCCACGGTGACTTCGATGCGGCCCACACGGCCCGCCACCGGGGCGCGCACCTGGGTGTAGCCGAGGTTCAGCCTGGCGGTCTGCAGCGCGGCCTGGGCGGCGCGCAGGTTGGCATCGGCCTCGCGCTGCGCGTTCAGGCGTTCGTCGTGCTCGCGCTGGGCAATGGCGCGCTCTTCGAGCAGGCGCGTGGCCCGCTCCATTTCGCTGCGGGTGTACGACACGCGGGCCTGCGCGGCCACCACCTGCGCCTCGGCGCGGTCCACCTCGGCGGCGTAGGGTGCCGGGTCCACAGTCACGAGCAGATCACCCTGCTTCACCAGCGAGCCTTCACGGAAGTGCACGGCCTGCACGGCACCCGAGACGCGCGGCCGCACGTCCACACGCTGCACGGCTTCGAGCCGGCCGGAGAACTCGTCCCACAGGGCGATGTCCTTTTGCAGCACGGCAGCCACCGACACGGGCATGGCCGGTGGCGCCGCAGGGGTGCCATCGGCCTGCGCCACGGGCGCCTGGAAAACAAGGATGGCGGCGGCCACGGCGGCCGTCACGGCGGTGGCCAGGGTGGCCAGGCCCAGCGGGCGGCTCTTGTGGGAGAGAGGATTGGAGTTCATGGTCACTTTCGGTCATAAGGGCGGCCTTCGCGGGCACGCCATGGAAGGTTTTCTGCCGCAGCAGGTGTCAGTGCACTGGTGCAGGCAGGTGTCAGTGCGGCGGCGCAGGTGCGAATCTGGGCAATGACACGGTGAGAAGGTCAAGCCCGGAACGCAGCGCGCGGGCCCATGGGCGCTTGCACGTCAACAGACGCTTTGGCGCTGGGTGGTGTGACAGCCGCCGTAGCCGGCGGGCAAAAGGATGGGTGTGCTCATGGTGTTTTCTTTCCTCCGTGTCGTTCAAATCAGTGGCGTCGGGCACAGGGGGGAGGCATGCGCGGGCAAAGCCTCTCCCTCCGGCACGCCAGGCCGGAAAATCAGTGCAAAGAATGCAAATGGATTGTTGAGAGGCCGAAGTATCGAACCTCAACTTAAGTTGAGGTCAATGACTTTCTGCGGCCAGGGTCTTCAGGAGGGCACCGGACATCGGGTGGCCTCAAAGAACATCCGGAACTGGTCCTGGGCGCCCGCGGCGCACGGACATTCATGCTGGCCGGTCTGCAGCAGCGCATCGGGCCACTGGGCGGTCTTGGAGAACACGTGGCGCGTGACCTGCAGGCCCGCAGCCTCCAGCCGCGCGGCGTAGGCCAGTGCCTCGTCGTGCATGGGGTCGGTGTCCCCCACCAGCACGAGCGTGGGCGGCAGGCCCGAGAGCCGGTGCGCGGACGCCGGCACGGCATAGGGGTGCTCGGCATCGCGGGGGCAGCGCAGGAAATTGCGCCAGCCTTCCGTCCACTTGCAGCCCGTGGCGTTGCCCGTGGCTTCGCGCAACGAGGCCGTGCCCACACAAGGGTCGAGCATGGGGGACAGGAGAATCTGCCCGGCCAGCGGCGGGTGCGACTGGTCCCGCGCCATCAGGCCCACGGCGGCAGCCAGGTTGCCGCCCGCCTCTTCCCCGGCCAGATAGACCAGGGCGCCCTGCCCGCCGAGCTTGACCCGGTTGCGGTGCACCCACTTGAGCACGTCATAGCCCGTGTCCACGGGCTGCGGAAACGGAGTGAGCGGGTAGGCCACGGAAACCACCACGGCCCCCACGCCCTCCAGCAGGGACGCCACGGTGCAGCCGTTGTCGAGATCCCCCGACACGAAGGCCCCGCCATGAAAATGCACCACCACGGGCGAGGCCTGTCCGGCCTTCTTGCGGCCGTACATGCGCACCGCCACGTCCTGCCCCTTGGTCACCTCGATGGTGGCGTCGGAGCACACGGACGCCGCCGCCTTGGAAGCGGCCCCAGGCGCGAGGGCTGCCTTGGCGGGCGCTGCGGCAGGCTGCGGTGTGGAGGATGGCGAAGACGGTTGGTCGGGCTGCATGGCATGTACCCAGTGGGTGAAGGTAGGTGAACGATGGGTCAAATGTAGTAGCTTGTGCCTTCAGGATAAACAGGCCAAACACCACCGCACTGTTTCCAAAAGCTCAACAATCACGGGGTGGCGCGCGTGTGAGAATTCCTCAGCACCCACTGGTGGGTGCTGTAGTTCCAGATTCAAGGAGAAGCCATGGACCAGATACAGGCCATGCGCATATTCGTGCGGGTGGTGGAGGCCGGCACGTTTACCCGGGCGGCGGATTCGCTCTCGCTGCCCAAAGCCACCGTGACCAAGCATGTGCAGGCGCTGGAGGAGCGCCTGCGCGTGAAGCTGCTCAACCGCACCACCCGGCGTGTGACGGTGACGCCGGACGGCGCCGCCTACTACGACCGCACGGTGCGCCTGCTGACCGATCTGGACGACATCGAAGCCAGCATGACCAACGCGCGCGCGAATCCACGCGGGCGCCTGCGCATCGACGTCGGAACGTCCATGGCGCAATTGCTCATCATCCCGCACCTGGCGGAGTTCCATGCCCGCTACCCCGACATCCAGCTGGACCTGGGGGTGAGCGACCGCATCGTGGACCTGATCGGCGACAACGTGGACTGCGTGATCCGCGGGGGCGAGCTCAGCGACCAGTCGCTGGTGGCCCGGCGCATCGGCAACCTGGAATTCATCACGGTGGCCTCGCCCGACTACGTGTCGCGCAAGGGCTCGCCCGCCCACCCGCTGGAGATCGAGGAAAAGCACGCCAGCGTGATCTACTTTTCCCCCCAGACCGGCCGACACTACCCGCTGGAGTTCCGCAAGGGCGACGAGTCCATCGACATCACGGGCCCCTACCAGCTGAGCGTCAACGAGAGCAATGCCTACGTGACCTCCATCGTGGCGGGCCTCGGGATCGGCCAGATCACGAGCTACCAGGCCGAGCGGCACCTGCAAGACGGTACGCTGGTGCGGCTGCTGCCGGAGTGGACCCAGCCGCTGCTGCCCGTGTATGTGGTGTACCCCCCCAACCGGCACCTGAGCGCGAAGGTGCGGGCCTTCGTGGACTGGGCGGCAGAGCTGTGCCAGCGTGAAACCGGACTCCAGCGGGTTGCTTGACCCCGCCGCCCGCGGCCTTATGCTTGGGTCCATGAACGCCACCGAGCCCCGCCCAGACCCCGCGACCCAGGAAGCCCCCGCGCCCACAGCAGCACCCGCCGGCGCGCCGGCGTCCACACCCCAAGCCCCCGCCAGGCAGCCGCGCAACCCCCTGCACGGCGTGACCCTGGAAGCCATGGTGGTCGGGCTGGCCGACTACTTTGGCTGGGATGAACTCGGCCGGCAAATCCCCATCCGCTGTTTCCAGAGCGACCCCAGCGTGGGCTCCAGCCTGAAATTCCTGCGCAAGACGCCGTGGGCGCGCGAGAAGGTCGAAAGCCTGTACCTCTTCATGCTGCGCGACCAAAGGCGCAACGCCCAGGAGTAGCAGCAGCAGGAGGCCCTCGCCGGCGTCAGCCCAGCGCCTGCACCACGTCGGCCTGGAGGTCCTGCACATCCTCGATGCCGATGCTCATGCGCACCAGCGCATCCGACACCCCGTTGGCGCGCCGCACGGCCTCGGGCATGCCGCGGTGGGTGGTGGATGCGGGGTGGCAGGCCAGCGAATCGGCATCGCCCACGGACACGGCCTGGGTCACGATGCACAAGCGGTCGAGGAAGTGCCGCGCGGCCTCGCGCCCGCCCCGCAGGTCGAACGCCAGAATGCTGCCGAAGTGGTGCATCTGGCGCGCCGCCACCGCATGCCCGGGATGGTCGCCCAGGCCGGGGTAATACACGCGCTCCACCGCGGGATGGCGGTCAAGGCCGTGGGCCAGCGCATGCGCCGATGCGCAGGCGGCCTGCACGCGCAGCGGCAGCGTCTTGAGCCCGCGCAGCAGCATCGCCGCCTCGTGCGGGCTGAGGCACCCGCCCAGCTGGCCCATGCCCGCCGAAAGAATCGCATTCATCAGCTCCACGGAGCCGACGGCCGCTCCGCCGGTGGCGTCGCCGTGGCCACTGATGAACTTGGTCGCCGAATGCACCACCACATCGATGTCCAGCGCCCGGGACCGGGTGAGGTAAGGCGTGGCGAAGGTGTTGTCGGCGATGCTGATCGCGCCCGCCCGCCGGGCCACCTGCGCCACCTGCTCCAGGTCGATCACTTCCAGCGTCGGGTTGCTGGGCGTCTCCACGTAGACGATGCGCGTGCCCGTGGGGAGGCCCTCCCGCAAACCCTCCACGGTGGCGAAATGCCGCACGCCGATGCCCAGGCGCGGCAGCAGCGTGCTGCATCACGCCATCGGTGCCGCCATAGAGCGTGCCGACGCAGGCGACGGTATCGCCCGCCGAGAGCAGGCCGATCAGGCTCGCGCTGATGGCCGCCATGTCGCTGGCGAACCCGACGGCGGCGGGGGCGCCTTCCAGCAGGGCCATCTTGCGCTCGAAGGCGGCGACGGTCGGGTTGGCGAAGCGGCTGTAGACGTAGCCAGGCGCGTCGCCATTGAAGCGGCTCACGCCCGCATCAAAATCGTCATAGGCAAAGGCCGAGGTTGCGACGATGGGTGTCGCGATGGCCCCCGTGCCGGGATCGGGTGCCTGGCCCGCATGGACCGCGAGGGTGCGGAAACCCCAGGCGTGTGATGGATCGGGGGCGGGGGGAATCTGTGTGGTCATGGCGTATGCGGCTTTCCTGGCACTCTCACTGCGGGCCTGGGCCGCGCGCTCAGTCGGTGAACGCCACGGTGTGCCTGGCGCGGCGGTCGACCTGCAGATTGAAGATATCCGGCCGTGCATAGTGGCCGACCACATCGAAGTCATAGCGCGCGCGCACCAGCTCCTCCACATCGATCTGCGCGGTGAGCAAACCTGTCCGGCCCTGCAGCGGACCCGCCAGCACGTCGCCCAGCGGCCCGACGATCACGCTGTTGCCGCGGATGAGCGGCCGGTCCGGCTCCCACCCCGGCGCCTCCACCCCCAGCTCGCGCGGCGACGGCTGCACCTGGCAGGCGCTGATCACGAAGCAGCGCCCCTCGTGCGCGATGTGGCGCATGGAGCACTGCCAGATGTCGCGTTCGTCCACCGTGGGCGCGCACCAAATCTGCACACCCTGCGCGTACATGGCGGTGCGCAGCAGCGGCATGTGGTTCTCCCAGCAGATCACGCCGCCCACGCGGCCCGCGGCCGATTCGACGACCGGCAGGGTGGAGCCATCTCCCATGCCCCATATCAGCCGCTCGGTGCCGGTGGGCATCAGCTTGCGGTGCCTGGCCACCAGCCCCTCCACCGGGTCGAAGTACAGGGCAGTGCAGTACAGCGTGCTGCCCGCGCGCTCGATCACGCCGAGCACGAGCGTGGCGCCGGTGCGTGCCGACAGGCCAGCCAGTGCCTGCGTCTCGGGCCCTGGCACGTCGATGGCGCTGGCGTGGTACCGGGCGAAGGCCTCACGCCCTTCCGGCAGGCGATAGCCCAGGCGCGTGCCAAAGATCTCGCCCTTGGGGTAGCCGCCCAGCAGGGCCTCGGGCATGACCACCAGCCGCGCGCCCGATGCCTGGATATCGGCCTCATGGGCGAGCACATCGGCCAGCGTCTGCGCGGTACCCGCGGGGGAAGAGCCGATCTGCAGGGCGGCAACGGTCGTGAGGGGCATGGTGGAAGTCCTTGGGAGAAAGAGGTCCCCCAGTGTTGCCAAAGCCCTAAGATGAATCAATCCGCCACCGTTGCTTAGTGATATGAATGATATTGATATCGGATTTGATCTCAACGTCCTGCGCGTCTTCGAGGCCTTGCACGAGGAAGGTGGGGCCACGCGCGCGGCGCTGCGGCTGGGCGTGACCCAGTCGGCCGTGAGCGCGGCGCTGGCACGGCTGCGCCATGTATATGGCGACCCGCTGTTCACCCGCACCGGCCGTGGCCTGGCGCCCACGCTGCGCGCGCAGGAGCTCAAGCCCGTGATCAGCGAAGCGCTGAACAAATGCAGGGAGAGCCTCGCCCTGGGCTCCACGCCCCAGGCGCGCTATCAGGGGCGGTCCGTGGTGATCGGCATGTCGGATGATTTCGAGATCGCGATGGGCCAGGCGCTGGTGAGGGCCGTGGCGCAGCACGCGCCCGGCCTGCGCCTGGCCTTTCGGCAGACGCACAGCCAGATCGTGGCCGAGATGCTCATGGCGCGCGAGATCGACCTGGCGATCACGGCCGGCGGATTCGCCACACGCTGGCTCAGCCACCAGGCGCTGGGCGAAGGGGGGTACGCCTGCCTCATCGACGCAGTGGCGCCGGGCCCCGTCGCCAGGGCGGGCAAGCGGCGCGGCGGCGCAGCCCCGCCCGGCCTGAGCGTGGAGGACTACGTGCACCGCGAGCATGTGCTCATCTCGTCGGGCGGCTTCATCGGCGTGGTGGACGAGGTGCTGGCCGCCACGGGCCACAAGCGCCGTGTGATTGCATCCACCACGCATTTCGCCGCCCTGCCCTACCTGCTGGCGGGAACCCGCGCGGTCGCCACGCTGCCCGCGCATGCGGCCCAGGCGATCGCGCGGATGACCGGCCTGCAGGTTCTGCCCTGCCCGATCGCCATGCCGCGCTATGCCATCGAGCTCGGCTGGCGCACCGATGCGCTCCGCGATTCGGCGGTGGCGCATGTCCGCACCATCGTGGCGCAGCAGTGGCCCCAGGGATCTGCTGCCATGGGGGCCTGAGCCCCCGGCCTGCGCCCGCCTGCCGTGCGGGGTTTCTTTCGGTATCGCGCCGGCTCAGTCGCCCGTGGTCACCAGGAAGTCGCGGCTGATGCCCCCTCCCAGGTCGTTGACCCGGTCAAGGAACTGCGTGAGGAACGCGTGCAGCCCTGTCGACAGGATTTCGTCGATGCGGCCATATTGCAGGTCGGCCAGGAGGCGGCCCGCGCGGCGCTGCGTTTCAGCCGACTGCTGATTGGCCACGACGCCCAGGTTGTCCACCACTTCGCGCAGGCAGGCGTGCAGCGAGCGGGGCATGTCGCGGCGCAGGATCAGCAGGTCGGCCACGCGGCCGGGGGTGATCACGTCGCGGTAGACCTTGCGGTAGACCTCGAAGGCCGAGACGCTGCGCAGGATGGCGCTCCAATGGTAGAAGTCGTTCTCCTGGTTGCGCTCGCTGGCCCGGCCGAAGAAGTCGTTCTTCACCGCATGGAACTTCACGTCCAGCAGGCGCGCGGTGTTGTCCGCCCGCTCCAGGAACGTGCCCATGCGCAGGAAATGAAAAGCCTCGTCCTGCAGCATGGTGCCCAGCACCACGCCGCGCGACAGGTGCGAGCGGTACTTCACCCATTCGAAGAACTGCCCCGGATCCCGTTCGAAGGCGCTGCCTTCGAGCTGGCGGTGCAGTTCCAGCCAGGTCTGGTTCTGCGTCTCCCACACCTCGGTGGTGAGGGCGCCACGCACGGCCCGCGCATTTTCGCGGGCGGCACGCAGGCACGAGAGGATGGACGAGGGGTTGTCGCCGTCGCGCACCATGAACTCGAGCACGCGCTGCGGCGTGACCTTGCCATGCTTGGCGGCATAGGCCGGGATCAGCTCGCTGATGGACAGCAGCCCTTCCCAGCCTTCCTGCGCCACGTCGGCGGACTGGGGCAGCAGCGAGGTTTCGTAGCTCACGTTGAGCATGCGGGCGGTGTTTTCCGCCCTTTCGGTGTACCTGGACATCCAGAACAGATGGTCGGCGGTGCGGCTCAGCATTTCAGAATCCTCCCTGTGATTGCGTCATGCCGCCCATGGATTGCGACTGCAGCGCCGGCGCGGCGGTGTGCTCCCCCAGCACCCAGGTGTCCTTTGTCCCGCCGCCCTGCGAGGAATTCACCACCAGCGAACCCTCCTGCAGCGCGACGCGCGTGAGCCCCCCCGCCACCATCTGCACCTCGCGGCCGCTGAGCACGAAGGGGCGCAGGTCGATGTGGCGCGGCGCGATGCCGCTCTCCACGTAGGTGGGGCAGCTGGACAGGCTGAGCGTGGGCTGCGCGATGTAGCCTGCCGGGTTGGCCAGCAGCGCGCGGCGGAAGTCCTCGATCTCGGCCTGCGTGGCCGCCGGGCCGATGAGCATGCCGTAGCCGCCCGCGCCGTGCACTTCCTTGACCACCAGGTCCTTCAGGTTCGCCAGCACGTGCTGCAGGTCGTCCTGCTTGCGGCACATCCAGGTGGGCACATTCTTCAGGATGGGCTCCTGGCCCAGGTAGAAGCGGATCATCTCGGGCACGTAGGGGTAGACCGACTTGTCGTCGGCCACGCCCGTGCCCACCGCATTGCAGATGCCGACATTGCCGGCGCGGTACGCCTCCATGAGGCCGTGGCAGCCCAGCGTGGAGTTGCGGCGGAACACCTGCGGGTCGAGGAAGTCGTCGTCCACGCGGCGGTAGATCACGTCCACCCGCTGCAGGCCGCGCGTGGTGCGCATGTAGACGAACTTGTCCTTGACCACGAGGTCCTGCCCTTCGACCAGCTCCACGCCCATCTGCTGGGCCAGGAAGGCATGCTCGAAGTACGCGCTGTTGTGCATGCCGGGTGTCAGGACCACCACCGTGGGCTCGTCGGCCGTGGCGGGCGCGCTGGCGCGCAGGGTCTCCAGCAGCATGTCGGGGTAATGCGCCACCGGCGCCACCTTGTGCAGGCTGAACAGCTCGGGGAAGAGCCGCATCATCATCTTGCGGTTCTCGAGCATGTAGCTCACGCCGCTGGGCACGCGCAGGTTGTCCTCCAGCACGTAGTACTCGCCCTCGCCCTGTGCATTGGGGGCGCGCACGATATCGATGCCGGCGATGTGCGCGTAGATGTTCTTGGGCACCTGCACGCCGGCCATCTCCGGCCGGTACTGGGCATTGTTGAGGATGAGATCGGCTGGCACGATGCCGGCGCGGATGATGTCCTGGCCGTGGTACACGTCGTGGATGAAGCGGTTAAGGGCCGTGACCCGCTGCACCAGCCCCTGCTGCATGCTGCTCCACTCGTGGGCCGGGATGATGCGGGGAATCAGGTCGAACGGGATCAGCCGCTCGTTGCCCGCCCCGCCCTCATCCTTGGCGCCGTAGACGGCAAAGGTGATGCCCACGCGCCGGAAGATCATCTCGGCCTCGGCCCGGCGGGCCTGCATCACGTCAGGGGGCTGTTTGTTCAACCACTGCGCATAGCGCTTGTAGTGTTCCCGCACATCGCTGCCATCGAAAGGCAGCATGGCGTACATCTCGTCAAATTTCTGCATGAACTGGCCTCCTGCTGTCAGGATAGCAAGTTGTACGCCCGCACTCCCCGAACCAGCTCAAAATCTTTCCGGGGCCCCGTGCATCGGCAGGCCGGCGGACCCGCCGCGCCCGCAGATCACTCCGGCCACGGTGCCATGCGATGCTGCCAGTACCGCGCGCCGACGTCGCGTTCACACGCCACCCGCGCGGGTTGCGCCGACGACCACGCGGCAGCCCCGCAGCGGGACGACTCCACGACCCGGATCCCCCGCTCCCGGTAGCGCTGCAGCACCTCGGCCGCAGGGTGGCCAAAGCGGTTGCGGTATCCCGCCTGCACCAAAGCAGTGCGCGGTGCCACGGCCTCCAGAAACGCCGGCGAGGACGAGGTCTTGCTCCCGTGGTGGGGCACGAGCAGCACGTCGGCCTGCACCGCGGCGCCCCGCGCCAGCAGGGCCTGCTCCTGGGCGGCCTCGATGTCACCGGCCAGCAGCGCAACGGAGCCCGTTTCCCCTTTTTCTGCGGCGGCCGCGATGCGCAGCACGCAACTGAGCGCGTTGGGCCGGACGGTGGGCGCGGCGGCGTCTTGCGCCCCCGGGTGCAGCACCTCGAAAGACACGCCATCCCATGTCCACCGCTGGCCCGCCACGCAGGGCCTGACGGGGCGCAGTGCCTGCAGCGTGTGCCCAGCCTCGATCGAACCAGTGAGTTCGGCCCCCGACTGCTGGGCCAGCACCGCCGCCGCGCCGCCCGTGTGGTCGGCATCGCGGTGGCTGAGCATGAGCACGTCCACGCGCTCGCCCAGCGCCCGCAGCAGCGGCACCAGCACGCGGTGGCCCGCGTCGCTTTCGCGGCTGAAACGCGGCCCTGCGTCGTACAGCAGGGTGTGGGTCGCGGTGCGCACCAGCACCGCATTGCCCTGGCCGATGTCCGCCGCCAGCAATTCGAACTGTCCCGCCGCCGGCCGCGCGGGCTGCCAGCACAGCGCGGGCCACAGCAGCGGAAGGGCCAGCCACCGCAGACGCCAGGGCAACCTCGCGGCCACAAGCGCCCCCCCGGCCACGGCCAGCACGCCGGCCCACAGCGGCGCCGCGGGCATGTGGAGCACGGCCCAGGGCCACTGCGCCAGCCATTGCAGCAGTACCGCCAGCGGCTGCAGGCCGAAGGCGGCCAGGCTCCAGAGCGGCGGCCACAGCACCCCGCCCAGTGCCAGCGGAGTGACCACCAGGGTGACCCAGGGAATCGCCACCAGATTGGCGGCAAAGCCCACCACGGACACCTGGCCGAACAGCAGCAGGGTCAGGGGCGTGAGGGCCAGCGTCACCACCCACTGCTCGCGCACCAAGGCATGAAAACGCTGCCTGACGCTGGATGGATAAGCGCCATCAGCTACTGAATTAGTAGCAAACAAGATACCCACGGCGACAAAGCTGAGCCAGAAGCCTGCCTGCGCGAGCGCCCAGGGGTCCGCCACCACCACGGCCGCGCACGCCAGCAGCCACACCTGCGGCCACGGCCAGCGGCGGCCGCACAGCTGCAGCAGGGCGATGGCGCCCAGCATGGTCACCGTGCGTTGCGCAGGCACGCCCCAGCCGCTGAAAACGGCGTACGCCGCGGCCAGCGCCACCCCGGCGGCCAACGCGGCGGACGGCGCGGGCACCGCCAGGCACAGCCGCGTGGACCTTCGCCACAACGCCCCCACCGCCAGCGCGGCCAGCCATGCGAACAGCGTGATGTGAAGGCCCGAAATGCTCATGAGGTGCGCGACGCCCGTGGCGCGGAACACGTCCCAGTCGGCACGGTCGATGGCACGCTGGTCACCCGTCACCAAAGCCGCCACCACGCCCGCGATGCGTGCGCGGGCGGGGTCGTCGCCGTGCACGTCGCGGGCCAGGCGGTCCAGGATCGCGTCGCGCACGGATTGCCGCAGCCGCTCCACGGGATGCCGCCAGGTCGATTGCAGATGCACCGGAGGCTCATCCCTGGGGCCCGCGCGCACATATCCCGTGGCCTGCACCCCCTGCTCCCACATCCACAGTTCGTAGTCAAACCCGTGCGGGTTGCGCAGCCCGTGCGGAGCCTTCAGCCGCACCGTCAGCGCCCAGCGGTCACCCGCCTTCAAGGCGGGCGGCTGGCGCTGCAGGTCCACCGCTCCGCCGGGATCAAGGAACGGCCCCCCGTACCAGGCCACCTCGATGCGCGTGGGCAGGGCCACGGGGGAGCCGTTCAGGCGCGCGGCCTCCACGTCCATGCGCAGCCGGGTTCCGGCCTCGTTGGCCTGCGGCATGGCGGCCACCACGCCGGTGACACGGATGTCCTGCCCTTCCAGCGCGGGCGCCAGGCCTTCTTCCAGGTAGTCCACGGCCCGCAGCCCGGCCCCCGCGAACATCGCCAGCGCGCCGGCGCACAGCGCGAGCACGGTGGCCGCCGCGCGGGCCCCGCGCCCCGCCGCCGCACGAGGGCGCCCGTGGACCGCGCGCGCGCACCACCCCAGCGCGCATGACACCACCAGCAGCGCCGCATAGGCGGCCGCGGACCACAGCGCGGGCTGCTGCAACTGCAGCGCAGCACCCGATACCGCCCCCAGCAACAATGCGGGCACCAGCCAGGGCACGGGGGCCGCGGCGCCCGCGCCGACCGTGCCCGCGGGGGCTGGCGCAATCGCATTAGTGGTGCTTATGGCGGGCATGGGCTGATGCTAATGCGGCGCCAGGGCCGCTGCCGCTGGATTCCGCGCACCGGGCTGTGTAACACTCGCGGCCACCCCCGGTGCCGCCAGCATGGCCGGCAGCGCCGCACCGGCCGTCCCACCATCCCTTTCACTGACTTCATACCGAGGAAGACCATGAGCGTTTACGACAAGCTGAAGGAACTCAACATCACCCTGCCCCCCGTGTCGGTGCCCGCGGCCGCCTACGTGCCCTACGTGCAGACGGGCAATCTCGTGTTCCTGAGCGGCCACATCGCGCGCAAGGACGGCAAGCCCTGGGCGGCGCAGTTCGGCCGCGACATCGGCACCGACGAAGGCAAGCAGGCTGCCCGCGCGGTGGCCATCGACCTGCTGGGCACCCTGCAGGCGGCCTGCGGCGGCGACCTCACCCGCGTGCGGCGCATCGTCAAGCTGATGAGCCTGGTGAACTCCACGGGCGACTACACCGAACAGCATCTGGTGACCAACGGCGCCAGCGAGCTGCTGGGCCAGGTCTTTGGCGAAAACGGCGTCCATGCCCGCAGCGCCTTCGGCGTGGCGCAGATCCCCATGGGTGCCTGCGTGGAAATCGAGTTGATCGCCGAACTGGGACAGGGCTGAGCCCCGGCGGACAGCGGGCGAAGCGCCCCTGCGTGCAGGCGCTTCGCGGTCAAGGCCGAACCGGCACGGGGAAAGCCCCGGCGCCCGCATAGACACCCGCGCTGCCCAGCTCTTCCTCGATCGCCAGCAGGCGGTTGTACTTGGCGACGCGGTCGGAACGGCACAGCGAGCCGGTCTTGATCTGGCGCGCGCGGGTGGCAACGGCCAGGTCTGCGATCGTGACGTCTTCGGTTTCTCCCGAGCGGTGCGACACGACGGCCGAGAACCCGGCCCGCGCCGCCATGTCGATGGCGGCCAGCGTCTCGCTGAGGGTGCCGATCTGGTTGGGCTTGATGAGGATGGCGTTGGCCGCGCCGTCGGAAATGCCGCGCTCCAGGATCGCGGTGTTGGTGACGAACAGGTCGTCGCCCACCAGCTGAACATGCTGGCCGAGCCTGCGCGTGAGCAGCGCCCAGCCCTCCCAGTCGCTCTCGGCCAGGCCATCCTCGATGGACAGGATGGGGTAGTGCGCGACCAGTTGCGCCAGGTAGTCGACGAACTCGGCCGGCGTGTAGGCCTTGTGCTCCCCAGCCAGCTCGTAGCGGCCCTCGTGCAAAAGCTCGGAACTGGCGACGTCCAGGCCGAGCCAGATGTCCTTGCCCGCGCGCAGCCCGGTCGTTTCGATGGCCGCCAGGATCATGTCCAGCGCGGCGGCGTTGGAGGGCAGGTCGGGCGCGAAGCCGCCCTCGTCGCCCACCGCGGTGGTCCTGCCCTGTGCCTTGAGCAGGCTCCTGAGCGCATGGAACACCTCGGCGCCCTGGCGCAAGGCTTCCTTGAAGCTGGGCGCCTGCACGGGCAGGATCATGAACTCCTGGATGTCCACGTTGTTGTCGGCATGCGCCCCGCCATTGATGATGTTCATCATCGGCACCGGCAGCTGGGGCGCCACGCCGCCAGTGGCGAGCGCGCGGTACAGCGGCAGCTTGCGCTGCGCGGCGCGGGCCTTGGCGGCCGCCAGCGAAACCGCCAGGATCGCATTGGCACCCAGGCGTGATTTGTCCGCACTGCCATCCAGCGCGATCATGTGCCGGTCCAGCGCCCCCTGGTCGCTGGCGTCCATGCCGCGCAACGCCTGGCGCAGTTCGCCATTGACGTGCGACACCGCCAGGGCGACACCCCTTCCGCCATAGCGCCGCATGTCCCTGTCGCGCAGCTCGACCGCCTCGCGCGACCCGGTGGAGGCCCCGGAAGGCACGGCCGCAAAGCCGCTGCTGCCGTCCTGGAGCACGACCGTGGCCGCCACCGTGGGGTGGCCCCGGGAGTCCAGGATCTCGATGCCGCGAATGTCCTTGATGGCTGTCATGGTGCTCAAGCCTTTGCGATGTGGATGAAGTTGGTGCTGCCCACGACGCCGAAGGGCGTACCGGCGGCGATGCACAGCTGGTCACCGTCCCGGGCAATGCCCTCCTGGCGCGCCACGCGGCGGGCCTGCTCGACGAGCTCGGGCACGCCGCTGACCGGCGCATCGGCATGGACCGAGTGGATGCCCCAGGCCAGCGCCAGGCGGCGGGCGATGTGCATGTCCGGGGTGATGCTGAGCACGGCAGCGGCCGGCCGCTCCCGCGCCGCACGCAGCGCCGTCGCCCCTGAGCGCGAGTAGGTCACGATGGCGGCCATGGGCAGCAGTGCCGCCGCCGTGCGCAGGCATTGGCAAATGACATCGGCCACGCCGCCGTCCAGCGCGCGCGACGAGGCTTCCACGATCTCGCGGTAGTGCGGATCGGACTCCACCTCGCGGATGATGCGGCCCATCATCGCGACCGCCTCGCGCGGGTAGCGGCCAGAGGCCGACTCGGCCGACAGCATGACGGCATCGCTGCCCTCGTAGACGGCCGTCGCCACATCGGAGGCCTCGGCGCGTGTCGGCACCGGCGCATGGACCATGGAGTCCAGCATCTGCGTGGCGACGATGACCGGCTTGCCGGCGGCGCGGCAGGCGCCGACGATGCGCTTCTGGATGCGCGGCACCTGCTCTGCCGGCAGCTCCACCCCCATGTCGCCGCGCGCGACCATGATCGCGTCGGCCCGCGCGATGATCGCGTCCAGGGCATCGATCCCCGCCGGTTTCTCCAGCTTGGCCAGCACACCGGCGCGCCCTTGCACGATGGCATGGACTTCGTCCAGGTCCTCGGGGCGTTGGACGAAGGACAGCGCCACCCAATCCACCCCCAGCGACAGGCCAAACGCCAGGTCGGCCCGGTCCTTGGGCGTGAGCGCCGAGATCGGCAGCAGGACCGATGGCACGTTGACCCCCTTGCGCTCGGACAGGGTCCCGCCCGCCATGACCACGGTGTCCGCGAACCCGGGGCCGCAGTCCGTCACGCGCAGCCGCAGCTTGCCGTCGTCGAGCAGCAGGTCCGTACCGGCGACCAGGGCCGCGAAGATCTCGGGGTGCGGCAGTGGCGCCCGGCTGGCGTCCCCGGGGCGGTCTTCCAGGTCGAGCCTGAAGCGCGCACCGGCCCGCAGCTCGACTGGACCATCGGCGAACGTGCCGATGCGCAGCTTGGGGCCCTGCAGATCCTGCAGGATGGCGATCGGCCGGCCACGCTCCTGTTCGATCCGCCGGATCATCTCCAGGCTGGCGCGGTGCTGGGCATGGCTTCCGTGGCTGAAGTTCAGGCGGAACACATCGGCCCCGGCGTCGAACAGGGCCCGGATCGTGGCGGCGTCGGAACTGGACGGGCCCAGGGTGGCGACGATCTTGGCGCGGCGGTCGCGGCGCGAGGCGGCGGCCCCGCTCAAGGGGGAGACGGCAAGCGTGGTCATGGGTGAAGCTTCCTGGAAGGGTTGCGGAATGCGGCGGCTGGCCGGCAGCGCCCTTGCGGGCAGTGCCGGCCCTTGGCGCTCAGAAGTTGTGCTGGAGACCGACGTCGTAGCCGAGCTTTTCCGTGGCCGCCTTGCTGTCGCGGGCCACGTTGGTGTACAGGAAGGTCCGCCTGGACAGGTGGTGGAAGTAGCCGATGCCGAACTTGCGGGCTTCCGAACGCAGCGAACCATCCGGCTTGCGCGTCTTGGCAGTGACGAAGCCGGCCTTGATTTCACCCACCCCCACCCCGTAGGTCACGCCCAGCAGCATGGACTTGAAGTCGTCATTGCGGGTCGTCACGCCCCGGGCCAGGCCGAGGGCCAGCCGGGCCTGGCCGACCTTGTAGGCCGCGCCCAGGCTCAGCAGGTGGTCGTCCGCATGGGCGGGGTCTTCCCAGCCGATGGCCAGCAGCACCGGGCCGACGTGGGTGTTGGCCCCGACCGAGAACGGACGGCGGGGCCCCGCGTTGGAAGCCTCCTGCTGGGCCTCGGCGGACGAGACCGCGATGTGCAGGTCCTTGCGCCGCAAGTCATAGCGCACGGAGTCGGAGACACGGGTCTTCGAGATGCCGCCACGCCATGCGGTGCGCAGCTGGGCCACGGTGTCGCCGCCCCAGGGATCGATCACGTTCTGCACCGTGGAGTAGGCGGCGGTGTACTGGCGGCCCAGGTTGACCGTGCCCCAGGCGGCGTGCCCGATGCCCAGGGTCGAGTAGCCCTGCCAGAAGATGTTCGGATTGGCGGGTTGGCCCGTGTCCGGCGAGAAACGGTGCTCCAGCCCGAAGGCGGCGTGCCAGCCCCCGCCCAGGTCCTCCTGGCCGCGAAAGGCCAGGCGGCTGCCCGCCCCGTCCAGCATTTCACTGGACGTGGCGCCGATGTTCTTGCCGATCCCGAGGTCCAGCTTGCCGGACAGCGTGAGGTTGGAGGACTGGGCCTGCGCGGGCACGGCGGTGGCACCGAGCGCGGCGGCGAGGAGGAGTGACTTGTGGATGTTGCTGTGCATGGTGGAAATCCTTGGGGTCTTGTGAAGCCACGCCGGGCGCGCTGCGCCACTGCATGCGGTGTGCATGCAGATCGACGGCGGTGGTGGCGCGGTGTGGCGGGGGGGGGACGCTGCGGGGATCGCAGCGGCGGCGATGTGGGCGGCCGGCGCTCAGGGCAGTTCGAGCACCCGGCGCAGTTCAGCCTTCGCGGCCTCGAAGTCGGCGCGGTAGCTGGGGTTTTGCGGCGCCAATGCGGCGATCAGCACGGCCAGTTGCCTGCCGGCCTCCACGTCGCTGGGGTAGTGCACCCCGCCCAGCACCCGGTTGTCGCCAAACTCCCTGGCGCGCGCCAGGATCTGCGGACGCCACTCGGGCACCATGTCCGCCAGCGCCATGCCGGTCAGGAAACCGAAGGCGGCATGGCCGCTCGGATACGAGCCGCTATGCGAATACTTGGCCACCGGTTGCAGGCGCTTGTCCACCACGGGCGGACGTTCGCGCTTCCAGAGCTCCTTGCCTTGCTTGTTGAAGCCGCTCTCGGTCTTGTACAGCCGCTTGAAGAAGGCAGCGACCAGGGGCAGGCCCTGCTCCGTGAACTTGGGGCCCATGACATCGGCAAACCGGAACACGCTCTGCTCCAGATCGGCCACCGACCTGGCCGCCTGTTCGGGTGTCCGCAATCGCTGCAGTTCGAGCATCAGCTCGATCTCCTTGCCCGCCACCTCCGCGGGTGGGGGCGGCGCCATGAAGCGGGTGGAATCGAGTTGCGCGGCATCGAGGTAGACAGCAGGCGCCTCGCCCTTGGCCAGGGCAGCGTTGCCAGTCAGTGCCAGCAGCGAAAAGCAGACGCTGAGCAATAGCTTGTTCATCTTCATGGAGGTCTCCAGTGGTGGGTATGGATACGCCGATGCGGTGGCAGGCCGTGGGGCCCGTGCCATATCGAGCCGGGCGAAGCCTACGGAATGCGCTCGCGGGAATCCAATCACCATTTCTGATGCCCAGGATCAGCGTGGCCTCGCGGGAGGCAACGCGCCTGTGGCGCCCTCGCGGCAGGGCGCGCCGGCCTGGGACTTTCCCGGATGTCCCCCGGCAGGCCCGCCACCCGGCACCACCAGGCGCATGCACGGCTTGATGATGCGCATCACAAAGTCTGATTGGACGCACTTGCCGGTTTTGGCGGAGCATTCACCCGACCCAAGAAGACCTGTCGGCACCCGCCGCGCATAACGTTGAAGGAGACATCCGTGACAATCCGCCCCATTCTCAAAACTGCCGCGTTGGCGGCATTCCTGCTCGCCGCCGGGGCCCAGGCCGGCACCGTCTCGGTGGTGACCTCCTTTCCCAAGGAACTGACCCAGGCCTACAAGACCGCCTTCGAAAAGGCCCATCCCGACATCAAGCTGGAAATCCTCAACAAGAGCACCACCGCCGGCGTGGCCTATGTGCGCGAACTCAGCGCGGGGCAGCGCCCCGAAGTGTTCTGGGCGTCGGCGCCCGATGCGTTCGAGGTGCTGGGCAAGGGCAAGCTGCTCGAGCGCATTCCGGACCTCGCCAATCCCGCGGTGCCCAAGGACATCGCCGGCTATCCCATCAACGATCCGGACGGCTTCTACCTGGGCCAGGCCCTGGGGGGCTATGGGCTGATGTGGAACACCCGCTACCTCGCGGCCAAGAAGCTTCCCACGCCCGCCGAGTGGGCGGACCTGACCAAGCCGGTCTACCACAGCCACGTGGCCCTGAGCTCGCCCTCCCGCTCGGGCACGACGCACTTGACGATCGAGGCCATCCTGCAGGGCGAGGGCTGGGACAAGGGCTGGAACCAGGTGCTGCAGATTGCCGGCAACTCGGCCGCGATCACCGAACGCAGCTTCGGCGTGCCCGACGGCGTCAACAACGGGCAGTTCGGCATCGGCCTGGTGATCGACTTCTTCGGCCTGAGCGGCAAGTATTCGGGCTTTCCGGTGGAGTTCGCCTACCCGTCGGTCACCGCGGTGGTGCCGGCCAACATTGCGCTCATCAGCGGGGGCAAGAACCCGGCCGAGGCGCGGCGCTTCATCAGCTTCGCACTGTCCAGGGAAGGACAGGAACTGCTCACGCTCCCGCAGCTGGCGCGCCTGCCGGTGCTGCCGCCGGACAAGATGAAAATGCCCGCCGGCTACCCCAACGCCTTCGAGGTCGCCAAGCGCGCCAAGGTGAAGTTCGATCCCGAGCTGTCCGCCGCGCGCTACTACGTGGTAACCGCCCTGTTCGACCAGGTGATCACCTTCCGCCACAAGGAACTGCAGGCGGCCACGCTGGCCATCCACCAGGCCGAGGCAGCCCTGGCCGGAAAACCCAACACCGAGGCCGCCAACCGCGTCAGGCGGGCGCGCGAACTGGCCTTCACGCCCCCCGTGACCGAGGCCATGGCCAAGGACCCGGCGTTCCTGAACCTGTTCACGTCCAACAAGAAGAACGCGGACACCAACAGGGAGGTGACGGCCACCGAAGGCGGCTGGAACAGCAAGGCGCTCGACAACTACCGGATGGCGCGCCAGCTCGCCGAAGAAGCCCGGGCCCTTGCCAAGTAAAGGACCACTCATGTCGCGCATCTTCCATCTGGCCCGGCCGGGCGCCTGGCTGGCGGCCGGCCTGGTGCTGGCCTTCCTGCTGCTGTTCCTGGTGCTGCCCGTCGCCTGGGTGTTCTTCTCGGCCTTCGTCAACGCCGACGGCAGCCTGACCCTGGGCCATTTCGCGGCCTTCTTCCACCAGCCGCTGATGACCGAGGCTTTCTGGAACAGCCTCTACGTCGCCACCATGGCCACGATCGCGGCGGCGCTGATCGCCGTGCCGCTGGCCTATTTCACGGTGCGCTTCGAGTTCCGCGGCGCGCTGCTGATCCAGACCCTGGGGGTGCTGCCGCTGATCATGCCGCCCTTCGTCGGCGCGGTGGCGATGCAGCTGATCTTCGGCCGCTCGGGCACGGTGAACCTGCTGCTCGAGCAGCACCTGGGTTTCACGGTTCCGATCATGGACGGCCTCAACGGCGTGATATTCGTCGAGGCGCTGCATTACTTCCCCTTCATCCTCATGAACCTGACGCTGGCGCTGCGGAACATCGATGGCGCCATGGAGGAGGCGGCATTGAACCTGGGCTGCCGCGGCTGGCGCCTGTTCCGCCGGGTCATCTTCCCGCTGGCGATGCCCGGCTTCGTGGCGGGGGCGTCGCTGGTGTTCGTCAAGGTGTTCGACGACCTGGGCACGCCGCTGGTGCTGGGCACCACCAACATGCTGGCGCCGCAGGCCTACCTGCGCATCACCCAGGTGGGCATCGACGACCCGCTGGGCTACGTCATCAGCGTGCTGATGATTGCCTTCTCGATCGCGGCCATGGCGCTGTCGGCCCGCGTGCTCAAGGGCAAGGACTATGCGACCACGCAAAAGGGCGGCGGCGCCATCCAGCGCCGCAGGCTTTCCCCGCTGGGCACGGTGCTGGCTTACGCGTGGATCGGCTTCATCCTGCTGCTGACGCTGTCCCCCCACATCGGCGTGCTGCTGCTGTCGTTCGCCTCCGTGTGGAGCTTCGCCCCGCTGCCCGACGGCTTCACGGCGGCCCACTACGCCACCGTGTTCCAGGACGCTGGCGGCATGATCTCCAACACCCTGCTGTACTGCGGCATGGCGGCCGGCATCGACGTGCTGCTGGGCACGACCATCGCCTATCTGATCATGCGCACCCGGTTGCCGGCCCGCCAGTGGCTGGACTGGATCGCCACGGCGGCGCTGGCCGTGCCGGGGCTGGTGCTGGCGATCGGCTACCTGCGTTTCTTCAAGGGTGTCCTGGTGCCAGGCACCGACGTGCTGCTCACCAGCACCTGGGTGGTGATCATGATTGCCTATGCCGTGCGCCGGCTGCCCTATGCCCTGCGCTCGTGCGTCGCCGCGCTGCAGCAGGTGCACATTTCGCTGGAGGAGGCCGCCGAAAGCCTCGGCGCGACCAAGATGCGCACCATCCGGCGCGTCGTCGTGCCGCTGATGGCGGGCGGGATCCTGGCTGGCTTCGTCACCAGTTTCATCACGGCGGCGGTCGAGCTGTCGGCCACCATCCTGCTGACCTCCTCGCAATCGCAGGCGCCCATGAGCTATGGCATCTACCTGTACATGCAGAGCATCGCGGGCCGTGGCCCTGGCGCAGCACTGGGCGTTCTGGCGATCGCGGTCGTCGCGATCGGCACCTATGCCTCCCACGTGATCGTGGAGCGCACCGGCAGCCGCCTGAAGCAGCGGCCAGTCGATGAAGACCTGCCTCCCCTGCCCATCCTCCCCGCAGAAGTTGCTCCGGTCCGCACCTGAGCCCTGCCCTTCCCCCCGATTGGAGACAAGCACCATGAAAAAAATCAGTGTCCAATGCCGCGGCATCCGCCTGGCCTATGGCAGCAACGAAGTCCTGAAGGACATCCACATGGAGATCAGGCCGGGCGAGTTCTTTGCGCTGCTGGGGCCGTCCGGTTCCGGCAAGTCCACCCTGCTGCGCCTGATCGCCGGCTTCAACCAGCACCAGCACGGAGAGCTGCTGATCGACGGGCGCGACGTCACCGGGATGGCGCCCTGGCAACGCAACGTGGGCATGGTGTTCCAGAGCTATGCGCTGTGGCCGCACCTGAGCGTCTGGGACAACGTGGCCTTCGGCCTGGTGGAGCGCCGGGTCTCCAAGGCCGAGCAGGTCCGCAAGGTCGAGGCCGCGCTGGCCACCGTGGGCCTGGAGCGCTTTGCCCGGCGCCGGCCGGGCCAGCTGTCCGGCGGGCAGCAGCAGCGCGTGGCGCTGGCGCGCACCATCGTGATCGAGCCGCAGGTGCTGCTGCTGGACGAGCCCCTGTCCAACCTGGACAAGTCGCTGCGCGTGCAGATGCGCCAGGAACTGCTGCAGCTGCAGCGCCGCCTGGGCATCACCACCATCTTCGTCACGCACGACCAGGAAGAGGCCATGACCACGGCCGACCGCATGGCGGTGCTCGACAAGGGCGTGGTGCAGCAGGTGGGCACGCCCCAGGACCTGTACGACCTGCCTGCCAACGAGTTCGTGGCCGGCTTCGTCGGCACCATGAACCTGCTGCAGGGCACGGTGCAAGCCCGCGACGGGCATGACGTCACCCTCGACATCGAGGGTGTGGGACGGCTGCAGGTGCCCGCGCACGGCCATGCCCCGGCCAGCGGACGGGCGGTACTCAGCTTCCGGCCGCATGCGCTGCAGATCGATGCCGCGGCGGCACGCAGTGACATGCGCTACGTCTGGATGAACGGCATCGTCGAATCCAGCGAGTTCCTGGGCGAGGCCACGCGCTACCAGGTCCGGGTGGGGACGCAGTCCGTGGCCGTGGACCAGCCGCACCACCTGGGCGCATCCAAGTTCGTGGCCGGCAGCCCCGTGGGCATTGGCCTGGAGCCGGCGCAGACACGGCTGCTGCCCGCCTGAATCGAGCCCCCGGCTCAACCCCCGGGGCTTTTCCCTACCAGGCATTAGTCCCGATGCGTAGAAGCGGCCATCGCAACGACACTCGTGGCAATGGCTTGTGCAACCGCCAGACATCAGGAACAGCAGCGCGCATGAACAGGGTCAGTGTCAGATGTGAGCAACTGCAGCTCTCCTACGGCAGCGTCGTGGTGCTGGACGGCGTGACGCTGGAGATCGAGCCAGGCGAGTTCTTCGCCCTGCTGGGGCCCTCCGGCTCCGGCAAGTCCACCCTGCTGCGCGTCATCGCGGGCTTTCTCCAGCACCAGGCCGGGCGGCTTGTCATCGACGGGCGGCAACTCACCACCGAGCCCGCATGGGAGCGGCGCGTGGGCGTGGTGTTCCAGAACTACGCCTTGTGGCCCCACTTGAACGTGCGGGAGAACGTCGCCTTCGGGCTGGTGGAGCGAAGGCTTCCCGGCAAGGTGATCGAGCAGCGCGTGTCGGAGGTGCTCGACCAGGTGGAACTGGGCGCCTTCGCCCACCGCAACCCGAGCGAGCTGTCGGGCGGCCAGCAGCAGCGGGTCGCGCTGGCGCGCACGCTGGTAACCCAGCCCCAGGTGCTGCTGCTCGACGAGCCCCTGTCCAACCTCGACCGTTCACTGCGCGTGCAGATGCGCCAGGAACTGCTCAAGCTGCAGCGGCGGCTGGGCATCACCACGATTTTTGTGACACACGACCAGGAAGAAGCAATGACCAGCGCCGACCGGATTGCCGTCCTGAACAACGGGCGTGTGCAGCAGATCGGCACCCCGATCGCGCTCTACGACTACCCCGCCACCCCGTTCGTCGCCGGCTTTGTCGGCACCATGAACATGCTGGAGGGAACCGTCCGCTGCAGCCGCGGAAACGCCGTTTCCCTTGACGTCCCGGGCTGGGGCGAGATCGTGATCAGCTCCGATGCGGTGCCCGAGGATGGCCGCCGCGTCATCGTGGCCATCCGGCCGCAGACCATCCGGCTCGACGTGGCGGACGCGCGGCTCGACGCGCGCTTCGTGTGGCTGCCAGGCATGGTCGAGACGGTCGAGTTCCACGGTGCATTTGCGCGCTACCAGGTGCAGGTCGGCCCGCATGCCGTGGTCATCGACCAGCCACACCACGCAGGCCTGTCGAAATTTCCGGCCGGCGGTGCGGTGTCGGTCGGCATCGATCCCTCCCTGGTCCGCCTGTACAGCAGATGAGCCGTGCGCAGCGTGTGAGCGATGGAACTCTATCAAGTCCGGGCCTTTGTCACCGTCGCGCGCATCGGCAACGTCACCAAGGCGGCCGAAGCACTGCACGTCACCCAGCCGGCGGTCACCGGACAACTCAAGAGCCTGGAGCAGAGCCTGGGCGTGACCCTGTTCGACCGCAGCGCCGGCCGGCTCACGCTCACGCGCACCGGTGAACTGCTGCTGCCCAAGGCAGAGGCGTTGCTGGCCGCGGGCAGCGAACTGAGTTCGGTGGCCCGGCAGCTGCGCGGCGAGCTGACGGGACGCATTGACTTCGGCCTGCCCAGCGAGCCTGCCGACTTCCTGCGGCTGGGCGAGATGGCCGCCAGCGTGCACCAGGCACTGCCCCTGGTGGAGCTGCGCACGCGCAGCTACTCATCGCTGCAATTGCTGGACCTCATCCGCGCCGGCACACTTTCCGCGGGCTACTTCATCGACGCCAATCCGCCGCGCGACCTGCAATGGGTCGCCTTGCGTTCGGTGACCTACCGGGTGGCGGTGCCTGTGCGGATGAGCGAGTCCGTGCAGCGGGGCGGGTGGCGCACGCTGGCCGAACTGCCCTGGGTCGACGGCCTGGCCGACTCCCACATCCACCAGTTGATGCGGGCACTGTTCGAGCGCCAGGGCCTGGCGCCGCGCATTGTCATGCAGGCAGAGGAAACCAGCGGGCTGGACGCCTATGTGCGCGCTGGCAGCGGGTGCGCGCTGCTGCGCGAAGAGGTCGCAGTCCGGGGCAGCGAGCGCCAGGACTGGATGATCTGGGGGCCTGCGCAGCTTGATGCAAAACTCTATCTCGTCACCTCGGCGGAAGGGGCCAGCGATCCGCTCACGGTGGCGCTGACGTCGATGATCCGCGGGGTCTGGAATCAATAGGCAATAGGCGGGCGGGAACGCCGCGCTGCCCGTGCCCGCAATGCTGGACGGCCAGATCGAGTGGCCCCGCCGCGCGGCATGCCCCGCGGCGGCCCAATCACCGCACACAGGCAGCAGGGGTCAGAAGGACTCCCATTCCTCTTCAGACCCTTGGGCCACCGCCGGCTTGCGGCTGGAAGGCCCGGACACGGCAGGCGCCGCCTGCGCCTTGGCCGCCGCCGGCCGGTGGGCCGCTTTGGCCGCCGGGGCTGCGGAGGGAGGCCGCGGTGCCGTGGCGGAAGCCGCGGGCAGGGGCGCCCGCTGGGCGGCCGCGGCACGGGCGGCGCCAATGGCCGCCTGCGCCGGTCCATGGCTGGCGGCATTCACCTTGAACATCGACACCACCTGCGCCAGCTGGTCCGCCTGCTCCCGCAGGCTCTGCGCGGCGGCGGCGCTCTCCTCCACCAGCGCCGCGTTCTGCTGGGTCATCTGGTCCAGGTTGCCAATCGCCTGGTTGACCTGCGAGACCCCGGCGCTCTGCTCCGAGGAGGCGGCGGTGATCTCGCCAATCATGTCCGTCACCCGCTGCACCGACTGCACGATGTCGGTCATGGTGGTGCCGGCATCGGTCACCAGCCGCGAGCCCGCCTCCACTTTTTCCACCGATGCGCTGATGAGCTGCTTGATTTCCTTGGCGGCCTCGGCACTGCGCTGCGCCAGGCTGCGCACCTCGCTGGCCACCACGGCAAAGCCACGCCCCTGCTCGCCCGCGCGCGCCGCCTCCACCGCCGCGTTCAGCGCCAGGATGTTGGTCTGGAACGCGATGCCGTCGATCACGCCGATGATGTCGGCGATCTTCTTGCTGCTGTGGTTGATGTCCTGCATGGTGACCACCACCTGGGTCACGACCTCGCCGCCACGGCGCGCCACGCCCGTGGCGCCCGCCGCGAGGCTGCTGGCCTGCTGCGCGCTGCCCGCGCTTTGCTGGATGGTGCTCGTGAACTGCTCCATGGCCGCGGCTGTTTGCTGCAGGTTGCTGGAGGTCTGCTCCGTGCGGGACGACAGGTCATGGTTGCCGGTGGCGATCTCGGCGCTGGCGATGGCGATGCTGTCGGTGCTCTGGCGCACCTGGTGCACCATCCGGCCCAGGGCGCTGCTCATGGTGTAAAGCGAGCGCAGCAGGTCACCGAACTCATCGCCCCGGGTCACGGATTCCTGCATGCTCAGATCGCCACCCGCGATGCGCTCGGCCAGCCCGCTGGCCTGCTCCAGCGGCCGCTGGATGCTGCCGATCAGGTAGTAGGCGCCCACCACGATGGCCAGCAGCAGCAGGCCCACGGCCACGGCGGCGATCTTCACGGTGAGCATGCGCGACGCGGCCATCTCCCGCTGCCGGACCTCGGCGGTCTGTTGCTGCTGCTGCACGAAGTCCCGCAGTGTCTGCAGGTAGGCGGCCACGGCCGGGTTGTACGACTGCTTGACCAGTACCACCGCCTGGTCCTGCTGGCCATCGCCCTTGAGCTTGCGGGCCTGGCCGCGCAGGTCCGTCATCGTCTTGCGGGCGGCGGCGATCTTGGCCATCTGCGCCTTGTCGGCTTCGGACAGCGCCATGGATTCGAGCGATTTCTGCACCTCGCTGATCTGCGCGGAAGTCGCCGCGATCAGGTCCTTGAACTCGGCCTCGACGGCGGTGTCGCTGCTCACGATCAGCGCCTGCGTGCGCGCCGCATTGGTCTCGGTGAGGCCGGACCAGCGCAGCGCCGCCTGCACACGCGCCTCCATGTCCTTGGTCATCATGTCCGCCTCGGCCTGCACCTTGGCCGAGCGATAGCCGGAAAACCCCACCACCGCCGCCAGCAGCACCACGATCAGCAAGACCGCCATCCAGAGTTTATGGGCCATCCGGAATCGCTTGGGCATGGTGTTCTCCTGCAGCCTTGTGTTGGCGCGCAGATATTTGCACGCTGTTACACCATTGCACAAACCCGGGCCTGATGCATGAGGGTCATCCCCAGGGCCCGCGCTGCACGGCAAGACCCCGCATTGCAGCCCCGAACCACGCTGTGCAAGGGCTCAGGGCAGCAGGGGCGCCCGGGTGCCACCTGGCCCAGCCATCCGGCCCTTCCAGGGCGGCGAATCGGGCTATCTGCGAGATAGCTGGCAATGGGCGAGGCCCACGCACTGGGGCTGCACGCACGGGCCGCTTTGCCGCCAAGCCGGCGGCAGGATCAACACCGGTCTTTCACGGACCGGCATGGCAACCCTACCGTGGTCGGGTTCACGCGCGGCGGCGCAGCCGTCAAACTGGCCCGAATCCATCTCCCAAGGCCACCATCACATGACAACCTCCCGCACGTTCCGCTGCGCGCACCTCGGCGCCCCCTTCCTGATCGCACTGGGCCTGTCCGGATGCGCCGCCACCATCAGTCAGGAGGGCCTGGAACAGCGCACCTCGGCGGCCATAGGCCGCCAGGTGGGCGCCTTCACCATCACCCACAAGAGCGAAGAAACCGGCGGACGCATCAACTACACCGCCAAGACCACCGACGGCGCCACCTACCAGTGCTACATGTACTCCGCCACGGGGTTCCAGAAAGCCATGTCGTTCGGACAGACGCCGAATTCGGATGCCATCTGCACGCCGATGGCGGGCAAGGCGGCGGCACCTGCAGCCGCCCCGGCCTCCTGCAACGCGCTCAGCAAAGCCGCGGGCAAATGCTGAAGCGCTGATCCAGGCACGGCAGCAGGCCGTCAGGCCCCGGCGCCCAGGAAGGTTTCGAAGCGCGCCAGCTCTTCGTCCAGCGCGCGCCGAAAAACCGCGCCGCGGGGCGGGCGGCCCGCCACAAAACCCAGCGCGTGCCGCAGTTGCCCGCGCTCCATGCGCAGGTTGGCCCAGCCCACCATCTGTTCGCCCCACAGCACGGGCAACGCATAGTGGCCCATGGTGCGCCTGGAGGCGGGCACATACGCCTCGAACCGGTACGCCCAGCCCCACAGCATCTCGAAGCGGCGGCGGTCCCAGACCACGGGATCAAACGGTGCCAGCAGCCGCACCCCCGCGTCCGGCTGGTGGCGGCGCGATGCCGGGTTCTCCTGCGCGGGCCAGAACCAGGCCGTGCCGTCGACCACCGCATGGCCGTAGCGCGACTGCGCGGCCTTGGCCACCGCGCGCGCTTCGGCCGCCAGTTGTGGGGCGCCGTACCGCAGCAAAGTGACGAGGTAGCCCAGGCTGGGCGCGGGCAGCGGCGCATACAGCGCCACGATGCGGTCAACCAGGGCTTCGGCACGCGCCATGCGGGCGGCGGGGCTGGCATCCTGCCCGGGGTGCTCCACCGGCGCATACACCCGGGTGCCCGATTCGCGGCGGCACACCCGCAGCCAGCCGTGGTGGTGCATGGCATCCAGCAGGCGGGTGCTCGCGTTGAGCTCTCCGCCCCAATAGCCCGCCACGCGGCCATGGTGCGCAAACGCCTCGCTGACCTCGCGCGGGTGCACCACGCCCCGCTCCTGCACGAAGGCCAGCACCTCGCGCGCGCGCCCGGTGGTGGCCACATCCCAGGGCCGGCGCGGCGTGCGCGGGTGCAGCAGCGCCAGCATGTCGCGCGACACGAAGCCGTAGTTGACGAAGGCGTCTTCCTCGATGCCCAGCCGTTCGTAGCGGCGCTCCAGGTCACCGGCGCGGTAGCCGCGCACCCGCATGCGCAGGATCAGGTCCTGCGCCCGCGCGGGGGCCCGCATCGGGTCGGCCTGCACAAAACCAAGCTTGCGGATCGCGCCGGGCAGCGTCAGCGGCTTGAACAGGCTGCGTGCAATCGCGTAGCGGCGCAGATCATCCAGCGTGGGTGAGCGCGCCATCGCTTGGAGCGTGTTCAACGTCTTTTTGGAGTCGCACAAGTACCTTGACCCAAGGGTTGGAGTGAAATCGGGCGATTGCACTCCAATGCAACCTCCCAGAAGGCATTGAACACGCTGTTACTCCACGCGCGCCACGGCCGCAGGCTTGAAGCCCAGGTCGGCCGCCTTGCCCTTGCGCCCGCGCGCGGCCCGGGCGTTGTTGAGCGAGCGGATCTCCAGGGTCTCCTCGCGCTCCTTGCCACCCCGGCCGATGCCCTCGATGCGGATGCTGCGCGTATAGGCCGCGGCACCGGCCAGCGTGTCCTTGGCCTCCAGGTCGATCAGCATCAGGCCACGGCCGCCATTGGCCATGGTCTTGAGCTCGGTGATCTCGAAGGTCAGGATGCGCCCGCCCGCCGAGGCGCAGGCCACGTGCGTGGCCGGCGCGAGCGGCTGGCCGCCGGTGCTGCCCGCCGCATGCGAAGGGGGGCACACGGTCTCGCCCTCGCCCAGCGTGAGGAAGGCCTTGCCGCCCTTCTGGCGCGAGACCATGTTCTCCACCGAGGCCAGGAAGCCATAGCCGCCCGAGTTGGACAGCAGCAGGCTGGCACTGGCCGGCCCGGCGAAGTAGTGCAGGAGCTGCGTGCCCGACTCGAGCTCGATCAGCGTGGTCACGGGCTGGCCGTCGCCCCGCGCGCCGGGCAGCACCGACACCGGCACCGAGTACACCCGGCCATTGCTGCCGAAGGCCAGCAGGGTATCCACCGTGCGGCACTCGAAGGTGCGGTACAGGCCGTCGCCGGCCTTGAAGGCAAAGCTCGCCGCCTCGTGGCCATGGCCGGTGCGCGCACGCACCCAGCCTTTTTGCGAGACCACCACGGTCACGGGCTCGTCCACCACCTTGACCTCGGCCACGGCCTTCTTCTCGGCCTGGATCAGCGTGCGGCGCGGGTCGGCGAAGGTCTTGGCGTCGGCCTCGATCTCCTTGACCATCAGGCGGCGCAGCGAACCCGGGTTGTTCAGGATGTCCTCGAGCTTGCCCTGGCTCTCGCGCAGTTCCTTGAGCTCCTGCTCGATCTTGATGGCTTCGAGCCGCGCGAGCTGGCGCAGGCGGATTTCAAGGATGTCCTCGGCCTGGCGATCGCTGAGATTGAAGCGCGCGATCAGCGCGGCCTTGGGATCCTCGGCCGCACGGATGATGGCGATCACCTCGTCGATGTTGAGCAGCACGGTCTGCCGCCCCTCGAGGATGTGGATGCGGTCCAGCACCTTGCCCAGGCGGTGCTGCGAGCGGCGGGTGATGGTGCCCTGGCGGAAGGAGATCCACTCCTCCAGCATCAGGCGCAGCGACTTCTGCACCGGCCGGCCGTCCAGGCCCACCATGGTCAGGTTGATCGGCGCCGAGGTCTCCAGGCTGGTGTGGGCCAGGAGCGCGGTGACCAGCTCCTGCTGCGGCGTCTTGCCGGTCTTGGGCTCGAACACCAGGCGCACCGGCGCGTCCTTGCTCGACTCGTCGCGCACCACGTCCAGCACGGCCAGCATGCTGGCCTTGAGCTGGGTCTGGTCCTGGCTCAGCGCCTTCTTGCCGGCCTTGACCTTGGGGTTGGTGATTTCCTCGATCTCCTCGAGCACCTTCTGCGAGCTCACGCCCGGGGGCAGCTCGTTGACGACGAGCTGCCACTGGCCGCGCGCGAGTTCCTCGATCTTCCAGCGCGCGCGCACCTTGAGGCTGCCGCGGCCGGTGCGGTAGGCGTCGGCGATGTCGGACGCAGCGCTGATGATCTGCCCCCCACCCGGGTAGTCGGGCCCGGGCACCAGGGCCAGCAGGTCTTCGGCGCTGAGCGAAGGTGTCTTGATGAGCGCAATGCAGGCATCGGCGATCTCGCGCAGGTTGTGGCTCGGGATCTCGGTGGCCAGGCCCACGGCGATGCCGCTGGCGCCGTTGAGCAGCGCGAACGGCAACCGCGCGGGCAGCTGGCGCGGCTCCTCCGTGCTGCCGTCGTAGTTGGGCATGAAATCGACCGTGCCCTCGTCGATCTCGTCGAGCAGCAGGCTGGTGATGCGCGACAGGCGCGCCTCGGTGTAGCGCATGGCCGCGGCGCCATCGCCGTCGCGGCTGCCGAAGTTGCCCTGGCCGTCGATCAGCGGGTAGCGCTGGGCAAAGTCCTGCGCCATGCGCACCAGGGCGTCGTAGGCCGACTGGTCGCCGTGCGGATGGAAGCGGCCCAGCACGTCGCCCACCACGCGGGCGCTCTTGACCGGCTTGGCCGCCGTGTTGCGCGTGGGGCCGCTGTAGCCCAGGCCCATGCGGTCCATCGAATACAGAATGCGCCGCTGCACGGGCTTGAGGCCGTCGCACACATCGGGCAGCGCACGGCCCTTGACGACCGACAGCGCGTATTCCAGATAGGCGCGCTGGGCATAGCCCGCCAGGCCCAGGGAGTCGCCTCCGTCATCGCCGGCGGTGGTGAAATCGAGAGTGGGTTGGTCGCTCATTCGTTGGGTACAGTTTCTGGGTTCACGTTCTGGGGGGCGCTTTGCGTCTGCGCCACGCGGGTGGGCGGCAGGTTGCCCCGGTTCTGCGCGCCCCCCGAAAGCTCCATGCGCACGCGGCCGGGCACGGCGCGCTGCGCCAGCACCGGCGCTGGCGGCTTGAGCTGGGCGTACAGGCCCAGCACGGTGCGCACATAGTTCTGCGTTTCCTTGAAGGCCGGAATCTGGTTGCCCGCCTTTTGCACCGCGCCTTCACCGGCGTTGTAGGCGGCCACGGCCAGGTCCATGCGGCCGGGGAACAGGTCCAGCAGGTGGCGCAGATAGCGCGTGCCGGTGGGCACGTTCACGGCCGGGTCGGCCAGCTTCTGCTCCACCGAGCGCCTGGCATCCGCGCTCACGCCAAAACGGCTGGCCGTGGCGGGCATCACCTGCATGAGCCCGACGGCGCCCCTGGGCGACACGGCCGTGGCGTCGAAGCCGGATTCCGTGGCGATCACGGCCTGCAGCAATTCGTAGTCCACGCCGTGCTTGCTGGCGGCGGCGCGCAGGTGGTGCTTGACGCGCTTGTAGTCGGGCGCGATGTCAAAAAAGGCCAGCAAGCGCGCGCCGGCCGCAGGCAGCGCGTAGGGCATGGGCGGTGCGTTGGCCGGGGCGTCGCGGGTCGAGTCGAAATCATTGCCACGAAAAAACAGCTGGTAGCGCGTGTCCACCTGCTCGGCGGCGAAATGCGTCACGCCCCGCTCGTCCACGTGCGCCCACAGGTCCGCCTGGGCCGATTGCTGCACAAAACATAGCAGCAAGCCCAATAAATACAAGCGTAAGAGCCTGTTTTTGTGTGGATTCCTCATCACAGACACCGTAGGTGGCGGGTCCGGTCAGATGTCGATCTCGACCGCATCGCCGTGCAGTTCCATCAGCTCGCGCCGCGAGGCCGCCTCGCCCTTGCCCATGAGCTTGGTGATCAGGCCTTCGGTGGCGGCGAAGTCCATGTCGCCCAGTTGCACCGGCAGCAGGCGGCGGGTGTCGGGGTTGAGCGTGGTTTCCCACAGCTGCTCGGCGTTCATCTCGCCCAGGCCCTTGAAGCGGCTGATCTGGCACTTCTCGCGGGCCACGCCGTCCTTGGCGCACTTGTCGAGGATGGCGGTGAGCTCGCCGTCGTCCAGCGCATACATCTTGGCGGCGGGCTTCTTGCCGCGCGCGGGCACGTCCACGCGGAACAGCGGGGGGCGCGCCACGTAGATGTGGCCGGTCTCGATGAGCTTGGGGAAGTGGCGGAAGAACAGCGTGAGCAGCAGCACCTGGATGTGCGAGCCGTCCACATCGGCGTCCGACAGGATGCAGACCTTGCCATAGCGCAGGCCCGTGAGGTCGGGCGTGTCGTTCGGGCCGTGCGGGTCCACGCCGATGGCCACCGAGATGTCGTGGATCTCGTTGTTGGCGAACAGGCGGTCGCGCTCCACCTCCCAGGTGTTGAGCACCTTGCCGCGCAGCGGCAGGATGGCCTGGCTTTCCTTGTCGCGGCCCATCTTGGCGCTGCCGCCGGCGGAGTCGCCCTCGACCAGGAAGACTTCGTTGTGGGCGATGTCGCGGCTTTCGCAGTCGGTGAGCTTGCCGGGCAGCACGGCCACGCCCGAGCCCTTGCGCTTTTCGACCTTCTGGCCGGCCTTCTGGCGCGTCTGCGCGGCCTTGATGGCGAGTTCTGCCAGCTTCTTGCCGTAGTCCACGTGCTGGTTGAGCCAGAGCTCCAGCGCCGGGCGCACGAAGCCGCTGACCAGGCGCACCGCGTCGCGCGAGTTCAGCCGCTCCTTGATCTGGCCCTGGAACTGAGGATCGAGCACCTTGGCCGAGAGCACGTAGCTGGCACGGGCGAACACGTCCTCGGGCAGCAGCTTCACGCCCTTGGGCAGCAGGCTGTGCAGTTCGATGAAGCTCTTGACGGCATTGAACAGGCCGTCGCGCAGGCCGCTTTCGTGCGTGCCGCCGGCGCTGGTGGGAATCAGGTTGACGTAGCTCTCGCGCATGGGCTGGCCGTCTTCGGTGAAGGCCACGCACCAGGAGGCGCCCTCGCCCTCGGCAAAACTCTCGTTGTTGCGGTCGGCAAAGCCCTCGCCCTCGAAGAGCGGGATCACCGGGTCGCCGCTGAGCGTCTGCATCAGGTAGTCGCGCAGGCCGCCCTTGTACTGCCAGGTCTGGGTGTCGCGCGTCTTCTCGTTGACCAGGGTCACGGACACGCCGGGCATGAGCACCGCCTTGCTGCGCAAGAGGTGGGTGAGCTCGCCCATGGGCAGCGCGCTCGACTCGAAATACTTGGCATCAGGCCAGGCGCGCACGGTCGTGCCCTGCTTGCGCTCGCCGGCTTCCAGCGCGCGGGTCACCAGGGCCTCGACCACATCGCCGGCCGAAAACACCAGCCGGGCGACCTTGCCTTCGCGGTGGCTGCTCACTTCCAGGCGGGTGGCCAGCGCGTTGGTCACGCTCACGCCCACGCCGTGCAGGCCGCCCGAGAAGCTGTAGGCACCGCCCTTGCCCTTGTCGAACTTGCCGCCCGCGTGCAGGCGGGTGAAGACCAGCTCGATCACCGGCGCGTTTTCCTCGGGGTGCATGCCGAAGGGGATGCCGCGCCCGTCGTCCTCGATGCTCACCGAGCCGTCGGCGTGCAGCGTGACCTTGATCTTCTTGCCATGGCCGGCCAGCGCCTCGTCGGCGGCGTTGTCCAGCACCTCCTGGATGATGTGCAGGGGGTTGTCGGTGCGGGTGTACATGCCCGGGCGCTGCTTGACGGGCTCCAGGCCCTTGAGCACGCGGATCGACCCTTCGGAATAGTCACTACTGGGGGACACGGAAGACGGTTTGGCAGACATAGCGGCGGATTGTAGTGCGGCAGCAGCGCAATAGCTGGATGAAAAAACAGTCATGACAACACTGGCAGCGTGCTCCGGGCCCCCCAGGCCCGGGGGCGGCGGCAGACAGAGTGGCTGGGGGCGGGTTGCAACACAAAGGACGGTCCCGCGCAGCAGGCCTGGCGGCAACCCCGCTGCCAACTGTATTGGTCCCCGGTGTATCAGCGCGTTTCGCCCAATCTCGCTACATTCCTGCGCATGCATATGAATCCTCCCAAACTGTCCATGTTCCAGGTGCTCGCATGCGGCGCGGCCATCGTGACCCTGTCCATGGGCATCCGCCATGGGTTCGGGCTCTGGCTCCTGCCCATCACGCAGGAGATGGGCTGGACCCGCCAGTCGTTCGCGCTGGCCATCGCCATCCAGAACCTGTCCTGGGGCCTGATCGGCATCTTTGCGGGCATGGCGGCAGACCGGTTCGGGGCGTTCCGCGTGCTCATCGGCGGCGCGGTGCTCTATGGCCTGGGTTTGGCGGGCATGGCGCTGTCGCCCACGACCACCCTGTTTGCGTTGACGGCCGGCGTACTGATCGGCGCCGCGCAGGCGGGCACCACCTACGCCGTGATCTACGGTGTGCTGGGCCGCCAGATCGCGCCGGAGCGCAGGTCCTGGGCCATGGGCGTGGCGGCGGCCGCAGGTTCGTTCGGCCAGTTCCTCATGGTGCCCGTGGAGGGCTGGCTGATCGCCGGACTGGGTTGGCAGCAGGCGCTGCTGGCCTTGTCGATGGCCGTGCTGCTCATCGTGCCGCTGGCCTTTGGCCTGCGGGAGCCGGGCTTCAAGGGCGCCGCGCCGCCCAAGCGCGAGCAGACCATCGTGCAGGCGCTGGGCGAGGCGTTCCGCTACCCGAGCTTCAACCTGCTGATGGCCGGTTATTTCGTGTGCGGCTTCCAGGTGGTGTTCATCGGGGTGCACATGCCCAGCTACCTGAAGGACCATGGCCTGTCGCCCCAGGTGGCCAGCTACGCGCTGGCGCTGATCGGCCTGTTCAACGTGCTGGGCACCTACGTGGCCGGCACCCTCGGCCAGCGCATGCCCAAGCGGTTCATCCTGGCCTTCATCTACTTTGCCCGCGCGGCGGTGATCACCGTGTTCCTGCTCGTGCCGCTGTCGCCGCTGTCGGTGTATGTGTTCTCGGCCGTGATGGGCACGCTGTGGCTGTCCACCATCCCGCCCACCAACGCCACCATCGCGCAGATCTTTGGCGTGCAGCACCTGTCGATGCTGGGCGGCTTCGTGTTCTTCAGCCACCAGATCGGCAGCTTCCTGGGCGTGTGGCTGGGCGGCTATCTGTATGACGCCACGGGCAGCTACGATATCGTCTGGTACATCGCCATCGCGCTGGGGGTGTTTGCCGGGCTGGTGAACCTGCCGGTCCGGGAAAGCCCCATCCCGCGCGGCGCCGCCCAGCCCGCCTGAACACGGCCCTTGCATCCGAACATCCTCATGTCCACCGCCAGCAGCGCCCCCTCGACCTCGCCCGGCCACGGCATGCCACGGCCCTGGCGCTGGCTGGCCTGGACAGTTGCCGTGGTGCTGTGCCTGGCGGTGTTTGGCATGTACACGGTGCCGGACTTCATGGTGATGCTGGCCGACCAGATGTGGGCGTGTTTCTGAGCCCGCGCCATCCACTTTCAAGTCTTTTTGGCCGCCAGCGCTTGATGAATAAGCGCTGATAGCTATATTTTCAATAGCAAATGCACGGTAACGAAGCCGCTTCCGACTGGGTCCGCCGCTGGTCCCACCTGATCGCGCCGGGCAGCACGGTGCTCGACGTGGCCTGCGGCGCCGGGCGCCACCTGCGCTGGCTGCATGGCCTGGGCCACCCCGTGGTGGGGGTGGACCGCTCTGCCGAGGCCCTGGCCGCCTGCGAGGGGCTGGGGGAACTCGTCCTGGCCGACATCGAGAACGGCCCATGGCCGCTGGCGGGCCGCCGGTTTGGCGCCGTGGTCGTCACCAACTACCTGTGGCGGCCCCTGCTGCCCACCCTGGTGGAGAGCGTCGCACCGGGTGGCGTGCTGATCTACGAAACCTTTGCGCACGGCAACGGCACCGTGGGCCGCCCTGCGCGGCCGGAATTCCTGCTGGCGCCCGGGGAATTGCTGAGCGCCTGCGCCGGGCTGCGCACCGTGGCCTACGAGGACGGCTTCCTGCAAAACCCCGACCGTTTCGTGCAACGCATCACGGCCGTGCGGGAACTCCCGCACGCTGGCGGCCCCTCGCGGAATCTTTTGGCCATGCCGCCTAGTTAGAATGCCCTTTTACCGTTTACCACTGCGGACATGACCTCTTCCTCCGTCCCCCTTACCGGCAGCATCGTCGCCCTCGTCACCCCCATGCACGAGGACGGTAGCGTGGACTACCCGGCCCTGCGCAAACTGATCGACTGGCACATCGCCGAAGGCACCGACTGCATCGGTGTGGTGGGCACCACGGGCGAATCGCCCACCGTCAATGTCGAAGAACACTGCGAAATCATCCGCGTGGCCGTCGAGCAATCCGCCAAGCGCGTGCCCATCATGGCGGGCTGCGGCGCCAACTCCACCGCCGAAGCCATCGAACTGGCCAAGTTCGCGCGCGGCGTCGGGGCCGACAGCCAGCTGCAGGTCGTGCCCTACTACAACAAGCCCACGCAAGAGGGCCAGTTCCAGCATTTCAAGGCGATCGCCGAAGCCACGGGCGACCTGCCCATCGTGCTGTACAACGTGCCCGGCCGCTCGGTGGCCGATATGCAGCACGACACCGTGCTGCGCCTGGCCCAGGTGCCCGGCATCATCGGCATCAAGGAAGCCACCGGCAACATCGAGCGTGCGCAGTGGCTCATCCGCGATGTGCCCAAGGGCTTCGCCGTGTATTCGGGCGACGACCCGACCGCCGTGGCGCTCATGCTGTGCGGCGGCCACGGCAACATCAGCGTGACGGCCAACGTGGCGCCGCGCCTCATGCACGAGCTGTGCGTGGCAGCGCTGGCAGGCAATGTGCAGCGCGCGATGCAGATCCAGTTACAGCTGATGCCCGTGCACAAGAACCTGTTTGTCGAAGCCAACCCCATCCCGGTCAAGTGGGCCGTGGCCCGCATGGGCCTGTGTGGTGGCACCATGCGCCTGCCCATGACACCGCTGGCCAGCAGCAACGAGGCTGTGGTCGAATCCGCGCTGCGCACCAGCGGCCTGATCTAATCCGGGCTGCGCCCGCTCCCCGAGACACTCTCCAAGGATTTCCGCGTGAAAGCTGCTACCACCCGCCTGAGCCTGCTGGCCCTTGCCATGGCCCTGTCCGCCTGCGCCGCCCTGGAGGGCGACAAGATCGACTACAAGAGCGCCGCCAAGGGCTCGACCCTGGAGGTTCCGCCCGACCTGACGCAGCTGTCGCGCGATTCGCGCTATGCCGTACCCGGCGGCCCCGTCTCGGCGGCCGCCATGCAGGCCGGCCAGGCCGCGCAGCCCTCGGGCACCGCCAACGCCGCCGCCATGCAACTGGGCGACGTGCGCATCGAGCGCGATGGCAACCAGCGCTGGCTGGTGGTCAACCGCCCGGCGGACAAGCTCTGGGAGCCCGTGCGCGACTTCTGGCAGGAAAGCGGCTTCAACCTGGCCCAGGCCGAGCCCAACGTCGGCATCATGGAAACCGACTGGGCCGAGAACCGCGCCAAGCTGCCACAGGACTTCATCCGCTCCACCATCGGCAAGCTCCTGGATTCGCTGTATTCCACCGGCGAGCGCGACAAATTCCGCACCCGCCTGGAGCGCAATGCCAATGGCGGCACCGAGATCTACATCACCCACCGGGGCATGATCGAGGTGTATGGCACGCAGACCAAGGACAACACCGTCTGGCAGCCCCGCCCGTCGGACCCGGAGCTTGAAACCGAATTCCTGCGCCGCCTGATGGTCAAGCTGGGCGTGAGCCAGGAACAGTCCAAGGCCGTGGTGGCAGCCCCCGCCCTGCGCACGCAATCCGCCCGCATGGCCACCGTGGACAACAAGCCCGTGGTCCAGCTGGACGAAGGCTTTGACCGCGCATGGCGCCGCGTGGGCCTGGCGCTGGACCGCACCGGCTTCACGGTCGAAGACCGCAACCGCAATGAAGGCACCTACTTCGTCCGCTATGTGGCGCCCAACGCCGACAAGAAGGAACCAGGGTTCTTCGGCAAGCTGTTCAGCGGCTCTTCGTCGGCCACGCCCCCGCTCAAGTACCGCATCGTCGTGCGCAGCCAGGGCGAATCCACCACCGTGTCGGTACTCAACGAAGCAGGCGCCCCCGAGTCCTCGGCCAACGCCGAGCGCATCGTGCGCGTGATCGCGGACGACCTCAAGTAACCCGCCGCATCGCCGCGCGGCACGCGTCTGCCTGCGTGCTGTGCGGAGTCCGCGAGGACCGGCCCCGGTCCGCCCCGCGGCACGACGCAATATCCTCGCCCTCCATGCTGCGTTTCAAGAACCTGGGGAGCGGCAGCACCGGCAATGCCACCGTGGTGGAAGGCCGCTGCGACACGCAGGTGCGCCGCCTCCTGATCGACTGCGGCTTCGGCATCCGGCAACTGCAGGGCCGGCTGGCGCAGGCGCAGCTGCAGATCGAGGACCTGGACGCGGTTTTCATCACCCACGAACATTCCGACCACATCGGCTGCGCGCAGGCCGTGGCCCTGCGCTACGGCATTCCCGTCTGGATGAGCCAGGGCACCTACGCCGCCCTGGGCCAGCCGGACTTTGGCGACATGCTGCGCGTCGCGCACGACATGGCACCGATCGACCTGGGCACGTTCGAGGCCCGGCCCTTCACCGTGCCGCATGACGCCCGCGAGCCGCTGCAGCTGCGCTGCTCCGACGGCGCCGCCCACCTGGGGGTGCTGACCGACCTGGGCCATGCCAGCGAGCATGTGCTGCGGCAGCTCGAGGGCTGCCACGCGCTGATGATCGAAGCCAACCACGACCCCGCGCTGCTGGCGGCATCCCGCTACCCCCTCTTTCTGAAGCGCCGCGTAGGCGGCCCCTTCGGCCACCTGGCCAACCGGGTCACGGCGGACATCCTTCGCGCCGTCCGCCATCCGGGCCTGCGGACGGTGGTGGCGGCCCACCTGAGCACCAAGAACAATGCGCCCTCCATCGCACGTGAGGCGCTGGCCCCTGCCATGGACTGGCCCGTGGAGGCCATCGCCGTGGCCTGCCCCACGGCGGGCACGGCATGGCTGCCGGTGGCGCAGGCGCCGAACTGACACGAGCGCGCCCACCGGCCACCCCGCCCGCCCCCCCACGGACGGCGCACCACAAAAACACGTTCCGCGCCCGGAAAAGAAAAAGCCCCGACCTTGCGGTTCGGGGCCTTCGGGCAGTGGCTGGTCTTGCAACCAGCCAGGGCCTGCAGCAAATTACTTGGCTGCGGAAGCGCCAGCGGCAGCGGTGGCAGCAGCGTCGGCAGCAGCCTTGGCAGCGTCAGCAGCAGGTGCAGCGGCAGCCGAAGCGGCGTCGGAAGCAGCAGGAGCTGCATCGGAGGCGGCAGGAGCAGGTGCGGGTGCAGGAGCTGGTGCTTCCACGGCAGCAGGTGCTGGTGCTGGAGCGGGTTCTTCCTTCTTGCCACAAGCGGCGAGTGCTGCAGCAGCGATCAGGGCGGCCAGAACGAGAGAGTTCTTCATTTCGATTTTCCTAGTTGGACAGACAGAATCTTGAAAAGCCGCGGCGTCGGGCTCCTGGAAGCCTCGGAACGCGTCGGCACAATGCGCTTTGGCTTGCACCTTTTCGGCGCAGCCGCTAATTATATTGGTATTTAGTCAATACTGACTAACACTGACGAAAGCTTTACACCCCATTGACACGGCGCAAAGCAGGTATTTCATCTACAGACCCAGGGTCGAGGCGGGAAAACCGGGCGAACTCTTGCCACGCACCCACTCGTTGAGATTCTCGCGCAGCAGCACCCGCCGCTCGGGTTCGCTGCCCGTGACGCCCACGCACCGCTCGGGGTCCAGGCGCTGCAGCACCCACTGCGGGGACCACAACGCGCTGGGGATATCGAGCGGGTCCGCCGCGGGGCTGCGGCGGCACGTGATGATGTGGTCCCAGGTACCGCGCCAGCGCACAAAACGGGCGTGGCGGCGAACCACATCGTCATAGCTGCACGCCAGCATCGTCAAGCGCCGGCTCCCGTGCGCCCAGTGCTGAAGGGCTTCTGCCACGCTGCGCTCACCCAGCGGCCAGTCGTGGAAGTTCGCGTCGCTGATCACGATTTCCGGCCACCCGTCGCGTGCGGCCGTGGCCATCGCGTCGCGCACCAGTTGCTGAAACGCCTCACGGCCGCTGAACCGCCCGGACGGCAGTTCACGCAGCGGATCCGCGGGGATGGAGGAAGCCTCGGTCATGGGAGCGTCTCCTTGGGATGCACCAGTCTTTTCAGCCTTCAGCCCATGCATGCGCCCAGCCGGCATCGCACCAGGACGACAACAGCTCGAGCGCATCGTCGCTCGCGCGCGCGAGTTCGCGGGCAGTCAGTTGGCGTTCGTCCGCCAGGCGGCGCATCAGCGTCGCGTCGCGGCCCGCGGCACGGTAGCTTTCGCCGTTGATGAACACGTGGTGGGTGTCATACATCATGCGGCTGCGGCGATCCAGGCGCACGCCTTCCAGCATCACGCCCGCGTCCCCGGGCTCGAACCACACGCTGGGCTTGGGCTCGGTCAGATATTCCCCGAGCGCACGCTCCAGCACCAGGGGTTGCGCCAAGGCGCGGGCCAGAGCGGTCCGCGCGAAATCGTGCAGCCCCGCCGGAATGGCGGCGGGCTGGGCAACCGCCGCCTGCTGCGCATCGCGGTACAGCAAGGGACTGCCCTCTTCATCGCCTGCATCCTCCGCCAGACGCACCAGCAGCTCCTGCGCGAGCTCGGCACGGGCCGGCGCCCGAAAGCCTATCGAATAGGTCATGCATTCGCCTTCGGCGATGCCGTCGTGCGCATAGCGGGGCGGCAGGTAGAGCATGTCGCCAGGCTCGAGAACGAACTCCTCTTCCGGCTCGAAGTGGGCCAGCACCTTCAGCGGAATGTCATCGCGCAGCGACAAGTCCTTCTGGCGGCCAATGCGCCAACGCCGCTTTCCGTGGGCCTGCAGCAGAAAGACGTCATAACTGTCGAAATGCGGACCCACGCCCCCGCCGTCGGCGGCATAGCTGATCATGAGATCGTCCAGGCGCGCCTCGGGCACAAAACGGAACTGCTGCATCAGCGCGTGCACAGCGTCGTTGTGCAGGTCCACCCCTTGCACGAGCAGGGTCCAGTCGGGCTGCTGCAGCGCCGGCAGGGCGCGGCGGTTGAACGGTCCGTGGCGCAGCTTCCAGGCGCCCTTGGCCAACTGCACCAGGCGGGACTCCACCCCCTCCTGGGAAGCCAGCGCAAAAAGCTCGGCACGCAGTACAGGCGGCGAAAACTGCGCGATGGCCTGCCGCACCAGCAAAGGCTTCTTCTGCCAGTGGCGGCGCATGAATTGCGCGGGGGTCATGCCGCCGAGCAGGGAAAGGGGTTGCTGGATATCCATGGGAGAGTGGCGCTCCTTTGCGGAGGCATTGGTCAAACTGCGACAATTCTCCTATGGAAATTACCCAACAATGCGTGGTCGCACTGACCTGGACGCTCAAAGACACCCTTGGCGAAGAACTGGATGTTCTCGATGACCCCGTGGAGTTCCTGGTAGGGGGCGACGACCTGCTGCCGCGCATCGAGGAAGCCCTGCAAGGCCACGGCCCGGGGGCCACGCTGGCTCTGCACCTGGAACCCGAGGACGCTTTTGGCGACTTCAACGATCAACTGCTTTTTCTGGAACCCCGGTCCCTGTTTCCGGCGGAGCTGGAAGAAGGGATGACGTTTGATGGAATGGCCCTGCCGGAGGGCTGCAACCCCGATGCACCGCGCAGCGGGCTGTACACCGTGACGGAGATCTATCCAGAGCACGTGGTTCTGGACGGCAACCACCCGCTCGCGGGCATCGCCCTGCGGCTGCAGCTGACGGTGCAGGCCGTGCGCGAAGCCACGGAAGATGAGATTGGCCGGGGCACCGCGGGCACCGGCTTCTTTCGGGTACAGCCGCGGGCGCCCGGCGGCTCCCTGCTGCATTGATTGAGCGGGTGAGCCAGGCCCGGGAATCCTGAACAGCTCAGGATTCCCGCGGTGGCGGCTGCGGGGTTCGGTTTACAGGCGCGAAATCTGGCCGTTGTAGAGGCGCACGCGGTCGCCGATGCGCAGATCGCCCGGACTGCTCACGTCGTAGGCACGATAGCCGCCCTGGTCCAGCTGGACAGAGAGCCGATAGCCCTGGGCATATTCCTGGCTGTTGTTGCGGCCTTCGATGGCATTGCCTGCCACGGCACCGCCCAGGATGCCCACGCCAGTGGCCGCCGCGCGGCCGGAACCCTTGCCGATCTGGTTGCCCAGGACCCCGCCCACGACCGCGCCCAGCACGGCGCCCGCGCCCGAGGTCTGCCCTTGCGAGCGGCCCTGCAGCACTTCGATGTTCGACACACGGCCATACTCGGTGCCCGCCGGGTTGTTCGGGTAGGCGGGCGCAGACTGGTATCCGCCCGAATAGCCTCCCGAATACTGGGGCTGGGGGGCCGACCGGTTGTGGCCGCAGGCCGCCAGGGATCCCACGAGGACAACGGCGCCCACAATGGCAAACGAACGCTTAAATTGCAGCATTTTTCAATCTCCTAAAGTCAGGGGCTGGCGCATGGTCCGACAATCCGGTCCGGGTACGCATGCCTTGATTGGAACAACGCGCAAGGGTCTTGTCGCGTGGACAAGGGGCTGAGGCCCTGTCCGTAACAGACCCTTCGAAAAGTAAGCCGTGTCTGACAGGCGCCAGCTCCCAGGCCAGAGGGACCCGCCCCTTCAGGCCTTGCCGGTGGACCCGTAGCCGCCCTCTCCCCGCTGGGTCGCCGCGAACTCGGCCACCACGTTGAACTGCGCCTGCACCACCGGCACGATCACCAGTTGCGCCAGCCGCTCCATCGGCTCCAGCGTGAATGCCGTGCCGCTGCGGTTCCAGGCGCTCACCATGAGCTGGCCCTGGTAGTCGCTGTCGATCAATCCGACAAGGTTGCCCAGCACGATGCCGTGCTTGTGGCCGAGGCCCGAGCGCGGCAGGATGAGCGCGGCATATCCCGGGTCCTTGATGTACACGGAGATGCCCGTGGGTACCAGCTGCCATGCGTTCGGCTGCAGGGTCAGCGGCGCGTCCAGGCAGGCCCGCAGGTCCAGGCCCGCGCTGCCGGGCGTGGCATAGGAGGGGAGTTGATCCGCCATGCGCGGGTCCAGAATCTTGACATCGATCTTCACTACTTCTTCTTTCCTGTCTTGCGCTGCTGGGCCACTTGCCGCAGTCGCTCTTGCAATGGTTGCACGCCTGGCGCGGCGCCTGGGGATGAAATGGCCCTGGGCGCCGCGTCCATCAGCCAGCCCAGCGCCCACCAGATGGCCGCCATGGCGACCAGGCCGGCCAAGGACCCCTGGCTGAACAGGAACAGCGCGATCCCCTGCGCGGCGATGAGCAGCAACAGCACCACGCGCACGGTTCGCAGCACGCCCATCAGGGGCCCGAGCGCCTGCGCGAGATCGGGCGGACCGGCGCGGGGGGTCGACCGGGAGCCGCCCGGGGACACCGGTGGCGCAGGGCCGGTGGCCCCCGGAGAGAGGACCTGGGCTTTCCTGGACGGGGCCGGCGCCGTCAGCCGCTCCACATAGCGCGCAAAGTCGCCGTCGGGCGGCGTGTCCCATTCAGGCTTGGTGGAGCCAGTTTTCATACAACCTCCGGGGAAACGAACGTCACGAATCCGATGGCGGCAACCGCGCCGCGATGTCCTCGATGAGCTGCCGCGCCAGCACCCGCTTGGACGCGCGGGGCAGCTCGCGGTGCCCATCGGCATCCACGAGCAGCAGGGCATTGTCGTCCTGTCCGAAGGTGGCGGGCCCGATATTGCCCACCAGCAGCGGCACCCCCTTGCGCGCACGCTTGGCCGTGGCATGGGCCAGGAGATCGTGGCTCTCGGCGGCAAATCCCACGCAGTACAGCTGGCCCGCCTGCGCACGCGGCGACCGCGCCACGCCCGCCAGGATGTCGGGGTTCTCCACAAAGCCCAGCGTGGGGGTCTGGCCGGAGCCGTCTTTCTTGATCTTCTGTGTGGACGGCGCAGCAGGCCGCCAGTCTGCCACTGCCGCCGTTGCTATAAAAATAGAAGCGTCATGCGCTTGCCCCTCAACCGCTGCCAGCATTTCCTGTGCAGACTGGACATTCAGGCGCTGCACCCCGCGCGGCGTGGGCAGATGCACGGGACCGGCCACGAGCGTGACATCGCCCCCCGCTTCGCGCGCCGCGCGGGCGATGGCAAAACCCATCTTGCCGCTGGAGAGGTTGGTGATGCCGCGCACCGGATCGATGGCTTCGAAGGTCGGTCCGGCGGTGACCAGCACCTTGCGCCCCGCCAGCACCTTGGGCGCGAAGAAAGCAACCAGCTCCTCGAGCAGCTCTGAAGGCTCCAGCATGCGGCCATCGCCAGTTTCTCCGCAGGCCTGGTCGCCATTGCCCACGCCCAGCACGCGGGCGCCGTCCCTGGCCACCTGGGCCAGGTTTCGCGCTGTGGCGGGGTGGGCCCACATCTCGCGGTTCATGGCTGGGGCCAGCAGCAGCGGCACGCGGTCGATGGGGCGTGCCAGGCACAGCAGGCTCAGCAACTCGTCGGCACGGCCCTGCACCAGCCGCGCGATGAAATCGGCGCTGCAGGGCGCGATCAGGATCGCATCGGCCTCGCGGCTGAGGTTGATGTGCGGCATGTTGTTGGGCTCGCGCGCATCCCACTGCGAGCCGTAGACGGGCCGCCCCGACAGGGCCTGCATGGTCACCGGCGTGATGAATTGCGCGGCCGCCTCGGTCGTCACCACCTGCACGGTGGCGCCCTCCTTGATGAGCTGGCGGCACAGATCGGCTGCCTTGTAGCAAGCCACGCCCCCGCTCAGACCCAGAACAATGTGTTTGCCAGCAAGCTCATTCATGCGGCGAATTTAGCAGACGGGGGTGACCCTGCCCCCGGGGGTGTCGCCGGGGTGCCATCTATAATCCCAATTTCCCACCACCAAAAAAGACATGACCAAATTTGTCTTCGTCACCGGCGGTGTGGTGTCTTCCCTCGGTAAGGGAATCGCCTCAGCCTCCCTTGCCGCGATCCTCGAATCGCGGGGACTCAAAGTCACCCTCATCAAGCTTGACCCCTACATCAACGTAGACCCGGGCACCATGTCGCCGTTCCAGCACGGCGAGGTGTTCGTGACCGATGACGGCGCAGAAACCGACCTGGATCTGGGCCACTATGAGCGTTTCATCGAAACGCGCATGAAGAAAACCAACAACTTCACCACTGGCAAGATTTACCAGTCCGTGCTGGAGAAGGAACGCCGCGGCGACTACCTGGGCAAGACCGTGCAGGTCATCCCGCACGTCACCAACGAGATCCAGGAATTCATCAAGCGCGGCGCCGGCATCGGCACGCCCGATGCCGTGGACGTGGCCATCGTCGAGATCGGCGGCACGGTGGGCGACATCGAGTCGCTGCCGTTCCTGGAAGCCGTGCGCCAGATGAGCCTGCGCATGGGCCCCAACAATGCGGCCTTCGTGCACCTGACCTACCTGCCCTGGATCGCCGCGGCCGGCGAGCTCAAGACCAAGCCCACCCAGCACACGGTGCAAAAGCTGCGCGAGATCGGCATCCAGGCCGACGCCCTGCTGTGCCGCGCCGACCGGCGCATTCCCGAGGAAGAGCGCGCCAAGATCTCGCTGTTCACCAACGTGCCCGAGTGGGGCGTGATCAGCATGTGGGACGTGGACACCATCTACAAGGTGCCGCGCATGCTGCACGAGCAGGGCCTGGACGGCCTGATCTGCGACAAGCTGCGCCTGAACACGCCGCCCACCAGCCTCAAGCGCTGGGACGACCTGGTGCATGAAACCGAGCACCCGCAAGGCGAAGTCACCATCGCGATGGTGGGCAAGTACGTGGACCTGTCGGACAGCTACAAGTCCGTCAACGAGGCCCTGCGCCACGCCGGCATGCGCAACCATGTGCGCGTGAAGATCGACCACGTCGACTCGGAGACCATCGACGGCGCCGATGCCGCCGCCAAGCTCGCCAAGTACGACGCCATCCTGGTGCCCGGCGGGTTCGGCGTGCGGGGCGTGGAAGGCAAGATCGCCACCGCCCAGTTCGCCCGCGAGCACAAGGTGCCCTATCTGGGCATCTGTCTGGGCATGCAGGTCGCGACCATCGAGTACGCCCGGCACGTGGCGGGCCTGGCCAACGCCAACAGCACCGAGTTCGACGCCACCACCCCCCACCCCGTGATCGCCCTGATCACCGAGTGGAAGGACGCCGACGGCACCATCAAGAAGCGCGACGAGAACTCCGACCTGGGCGGCACCATGCGCCTGGGCGCACAAAGCTCCGACGTGTCGGCCAACACACTGGCCCACAGCATCTATGGCGACGTGGTGACCGAGCGCCACCGCCACCGCTACGAAGCCAACGTGAACTACCTGGACCAGCTGCGCAAGGCGGGCCTCGTGATCTCCGCGCTGACCCAGCGCGAACAGCTCACCGAGATCGTGGAGCTGCCGAACAACGTGCATCCCTGGTTCATCGGCGTGCAGTTCCACCCCGAGTTCAAGTCGACGCCGTGGAACGGCCACCCTCTGTTCAACGCCTTCATCAAGGCGGCCGTCGAACACCAGCAAGCGGCTACTAAAGCCTGATTGGAGACCTATGCAGCTGTGCGGATTCAATGTCGGCCTGGACCAGCGCTTTTTCCTGATCGCGGGCACCTGCTCCATCGAAGGCCAGCAGATGTCGCTGGACGTCGCGGGCCAGCTCAAGGAGGTCTGTACGGCGCTGGGTATCCCCTTGATCTACAAGGGCTCGTTCGACAAGGCCAACCGCTCGTCCGGCAGCAGCAAGCGCGGCGTGGGGCTGGAGGCGGGCCTGAAGATCCTCGATGAAGTGCGCCGCCAGTTGCAACTGCCCATCCTGACCGACGTGCACGATGCGTCCCACGTCGCAGAGGTGGCCAGCGTGGTGGACGTGCTGCAGACGCCCGCCTTCCTGTGCCGCCAGACCGACTTCATCCGCGCGGTGGCGCAGTCCGGCAAGCCGGTGAACATCAAGAAGGGCCAGTTCCTCGCGCCCTGGGACATGAAGAACGTCATCGACAAGGCCCGCGCGGCCGCGCAGGAAGCCGGCCTCTCGGAAGACCGCTTCCTGGCCTGCGAGCGCGGCGTGAGCTTTGGCTACAACAACCTCGTGGCCGACATGACCAGCCTGGCCGAGATGCGCAACTCCGGCGCGCCGGTGGTGTTCGACGTGACCCACTCGGTACAGAAGCCCGGCGGCCTGGGCGCCGTGAGCGGTGGTGCGCGCGACATGGTGCCGGTGCTGGCCCGCGCGGGCGTGGCCGTGGGCGTGGCGGGCCTTTTCATGGAAACCCACCCCCGGCCCGCCGAGGCCTGGTCGGACGGCCCCAATGCTGTGCCTTTGAAGCACATGAAGGCGCTGCTGGAGACCTTGGTGGCGCTGGACGACATCACCAAGAAAAATGGATTCCTCGAAAACAACTTTGGAGCCTGAGACATGAGCAGTGGTTACGTCATCGCATCCGTCACCGTCACCAACCCTGAGCAGTACGAAGAGTACAAAAAGTGGAGCACCGTGGCCATGCAGGCGCATGGCGCCGAGGTGTGCATTCGCGGCGGCAAGGTGGAAGTGCTGGAGGGCGACTGGAACCCCGGCCGCACCGTGCTGCTCAAGTTCCCCAGCTTCGAGGCCGCGCGCGCCTTCTACGACACACCCGAATACCAGAAAGCCAAGGCCGCCCGCGAAGGCGCCGCCATCATGCGCATGGTGTGCGTCGAGGGCGTCTGATACGCGGCGGCCAGCTCACGCCGGTCGGGTTGTACCCGGTTCGTACCTGCAGGCTGATTCACTATCAAATCAGTAGCATAAAATGACTACAGACGCGCCCAAGCGGCCATTTTGCCATTTGGCCTGAACAAGCAAAGCCCGTCCCGCCCGTCTGAATGAATTTCAAAAACCTCAAGGAAAATCATGAGTGCCATTGTTGACATCGTAGGCCGCGAAGTGCTGGACAGCCGCGGCAACCCCACCGTCGAATGCGACGTGCTGCTGGAATCGGGCGTGATGGGCCGTGCCGCCGTGCCTTCCGGTGCGTCCACCGGCAGCCGCGAAGCCATTGAAATGCGCGATGGCGACAAGAGCCGCTACCTGGGCAAGGGCGTGCTCAAGGCCGTGGAGCACATCAACACCGAGATCAGCGAAGCCGTGCTGGGCCTGGATGCCTCCGAACAGGCCTTCCTGGACAAGACCCTGATCGACCTCGACGGCACCGAGAACAAGAGCCGCCTGGGCGCCAATGCCATGCTGGCGGTCTCCATGGCCGTGGCCCGCGCCGCCGCCGAAGAGTCCGGCCTGCCGCTGTACCGCTACCTGGGCGGCATGGGCAGCGTGCAGTTGCCCGTGCCCATGATGAACGTGATCAACGGCGGCGCGCACGCCAACAACAGCCTGGACCTGCAGGAGTTCATGATCATCCCCGTGGGCGCACCGACCTTCCGCGAAGCCGTGCGCTGGGGCGCCGAGGTGTTCCACGCTCTCAAGAAGATCATCCACGACAAGGGCATGAGCACCGCCGTGGGCGACGAAGGCGGCTTTGCCCCCAGCGTCGAGAACCACGAAGCGGCCATCCGCCTCATCCTGCAAGCCATCGAAGCCGCGGGCTACACGGCGGGCGAGCAGATCGCCCTGGGCCTGGACTGCGCCGCGAGCGAGTTCTACAAGGACGGCATGTATGTGCTCGAAGGCGAAGGCGGCCTGAAGCTCACCGCCCAGCAATGGACCGACATGCTGGCGGCCTGGGTGGACAAGTACCCCATCATCAGCATCGAAGACGGCATGCACGAAGGCGACTGGGATGGCTGGAAGCACCTGACCGAACGCCTGGGCGACAAGGTGCAGCTGGTGGGCGACGACCTGTTCGTGACCAACACCAAGATCCTGAAGGAAGGCATCGACAAGCGCATCGCCAACTCGATCCTGATCAAGATCAACCAGATCGGCACGCTGACCGAAACCTTCGCCGCCATCGAGATGGCCAAGCGCGCCGGCTACACCGCCGTGATCTCGCACCGCTCGGGCGAAACCGAAGACAGCACCATCGCCGACATCGCCGTGGGCACGAATGCGGGCCAGATCAAGACCGGCTCGCTGTCGCGTTCGGACCGCATCGCCAAGTACAACCAGCTGCTGCGCATCGAGGAAGACCTGGGCGAGATCGCGCACTACCCCGGCCGCGCTGCGTTCTATAACCTGAAGTAATGGCCCCCACGGTCGCCCACTGCCTGTGGCTCCCTGCCTCCCCAGGGGGCCGCGTGTTGCCTTGGGGCGGCCCGGTGGCAAAACCCCACGCCAAGGGGTAAGCGATGGTCTCCCGCATTGTTCCCGTCATCCTGCTGGCCTTGCTGGCAGCACTGCACGCCCAGCTCTGGCTCGGGCGGGGCAGCGTGCCGCGCGTCAACGAGATGCAGCGGCAGATCGACGTGCAGAAGGCGGCCAACGACCAGGCCCGGCAGGCCAACGAACGCTTGTCCTCCGAGGTGCATGACCTCAAGGAAGGGCTCGACATGGTGGAAGAAAAGGCGCGCAGCGAGTTGGGCATGGTCAAGCCCAACGAGGTCTACGTGCAGTTCACGCCGCGCTGAGCCGCGGCCACCGCGGCGCTATCCCGGCCCCGGCCTTGGAAAGGGGCGTGCCCCCTCCTTCTCCACCTCTCGCCCTCCTGCCATCGTGCCGTCCCAGCCCACCCTCGTTGTCCTGCTCGGCGCGCCCGGCACCGGCGCGCAGGTGCTGGCCGCCGCGCTGCAGGAACGCCTGCCCCCCGGGGCGGTGCGCATTCTGTGGAGCCACGACCTGGGCGGCCTGCATTCCACGGGCCAGGCCGATGCCACCCGCCACGTGCTGCTGATGGGGCTCGATCTGCCCTGCCCCGCGCGCGACCGGCCCGAACAGGAAGCCGCCGATGCGCGCCTGCGCACGGACCTCGCCCAGCGGGAGATGGGCTATCAGGTGGTGTATGGACATGGCGATCAGCGGCTCGCCAATGCGCTGAACGCCATCAAAAACATGGCTCCGGACGCCAGTCTGTGGAGCACCGGCAGCACTTCTGCACCCACACCGGCTGCTCGGCCCGCGCGCACGGCACGCCTGCGCGCCTGGAACTGCGAGAAGTGCAGCGATCCGGAGTGCGAGCACCGCCTGTTCACCGCCCTGACCGGCCGGAACGCCCGCGGCGCCTGACCCGCCATCCGGCCATTCCGTCAGGGCAGTGGCTGCTGCACCAGGCCGCGCTTGAGTTCCTTGAGGAGCAGCACGACCTGGCTGGAGCCGTAGCGGTATCCGCCGTTGAGCACCTGCACGGCCTTGTCCCATTCGCCCTGCTGGGCCAGTGCCACCAGCATTGCGGCCTGTTCGTGAAAATACTGGTGGCGCGCCATCAGCACGGCATAGGCGGGCTGGTCGCCCAGCAGTTCACCGCCCACGCCATGGAGCCACCGCCCCAGCGCGCCACGGTCGCCGCGTCGCACCTCCGAAGGGTCCAGGCCCTGGGTGGTGCGCCCTTCGAGGTAGTCCATGAGGTGCGCCTTCCAGCGTTCGTGGGCATTGATGGCTGCGTCGATGTCGAGGGCCGCGAGCACGGTGTCCGCGCGTTGCGAATCCTGTGCCCCTGCGCTGCCGCTGCCGCTGTCGCACAGCTCCAGCGACGGCCCGGCCTCCCGCCCGCGGGCGCCAAATACACGACGAAAAAAATCCATAGCCCCTCTTGCTGCGCCACACGGACAGGCGGCGCACGCGCACCCCAAGTGCGCGGCGACCGGCGGACATCGCGGGCGGCAACGCCCGGGGCCGTGTGGAGAGCGCCGATCTTAGGCGCGATGGCGGCGGGCGATTGTCAACGATGGTCAGCCGGCGCGGCGGGCTACTGCAGGATCCCGCTCGGCCCGGGCGGCTGGCTGGAGGACGGCGGCACGAAGATCTGCGCGGCGTCCACGGCGTCGAAACGGTACTGCTGGCCGCAGAATTCGCAGCCGACCTCGATGTCGTCGCGCTCGGACAGGATGCTCTCGGCCTCTTCGCTGCCCAGGTTGCGCAGCATGTTGCTCACGCGCTCACGGCTGCAGGTGCAGGCAAAACGCGGGCCGCTGTCACCCTGCTGGGGTTCGAAGCGCAGCAGCTTTTCCTCCCAGAACAGGCGGCGCAGGATGGTGTTCACGTCCAGGGTCAGCAGCTCCTCGCGCGTCAGGCTGGCAGCCAGGTGCGCGATGCGGTTGTAGTCCTCGTTGTGGCCGATCTGGTCTTCGTTCTCGCGGTGGGTCAGGCCCTCGGCCAGGTTGCCCTCGCCCTTGATCGGCATGCGCTGGATCAGCAGGCCCGCGGCCACCTGTTCGTTGGCGCCCAGGACCAGGATGGTGTCCAGCTGCTCGGACTGCAGCATGTAGTGCTGCAGTACATCCGACAGGCGTTCCAGCTTCTCGTGCCGGTCGCCATACAGCGGCACCACGCCCTGGTAGGGCTGCTGGCCGGGGTGGCGGTCCTTGGGGTCGAGCGTGATGGCGCAGCGGCCACCGCCGCCCACGTTCACCATCTGGCTCAGCGGCGCACCCTCGGGCACCTCGCTGTTGACCGTGGCGGTGGCGCGCAGGCTCAGGTCCGACTGCACCTCGGCCACGGCCAGCTTCACGGGGCCGTCGCCAAACACCTGCAGCACCAGCGCGCCGTTGAACTTGATGTTGGACTGCATCAGCACGCCGGCGGCGGCCATCTCGCCCAGCAGCTCGCTCACCGGGGCGGGGTAGGCGCCGGTGCCGGTATTGCCCGCGCGGCGGCGCAGGATCTCGGTCCAGGCATCGGTCAGGCGCACGATCATGCCGCGCACTGGCAGGCCGTCGAAGAGAAACTTGTGGAGTTCAGACACGCAAGGGTTCCAGAAAGGGTCGGCGTTCAGCCGATTTTGTGCAGGCCGCGCTGAAAGCGGCGCGCGTTGTCGATGTAGTGCTGGGCGCTCTGGCGCAGGCCCTCGATCTGCTCGGGCGTGAGTTCGCGCACGGCCTTGGCCGGGCTGCCGATGATCATGGAGCCATCCGGAAACTCCTTGCCCTCGGTCACCAGGGCGCCCGCGCCCACTAGGCAGTGCCTGCCAATCTTGGCGCCGTTGAGCACGATGGCCCCGATGCCGATCAGCGACTCGTCGCCGATGGTGCAGCCGTGCAGCATGACCTGGTGGCCCACCGTCACGCGCTCGCCGATGACCAGCGGCTTGCCGATGTCGGCATGCAGCACGCTCGCGTCCTGGATGTTCGAGCCCGCGCCGATGGTGATGCTCTCGGTGTCGCCACGCACCACCGTGCCAAACCAGACACTGGCATCCTCGCCAAGAACGACGTTTCCCATGACCTGGGCGCCTTCCGCCACCCAGGCCGAAGCCGCCAGTTGCGGCGCCACGCCGTCGAGTTCGTAAATCGCCATGCAAACACTCCAGAAAAATGAAGGCCGGAACCGGGCCTGCCAATGGTTACAAAGCGTGTGCAGTGTTCCGGGTGGCAGGGCCTAGAATTGTAAGGATGGAGCTTCGCCACCGTGCATTGCAGGTTTTGTGCCTTGCAGACCCTGAACAAAAAGCGGCCGCAGCGCTTGATCTGCAATCGCAAGCAGCTATTCTTTCCATAGCAGACAAAGCCCCTGAGGCCCCGCTGGATCCCGCGGCCCTGCCCGGCCGGCCGGAGCGGCCCCTGCTGCTGCGCCACACGCAGGTGGCCCGCCGCTCGCCCGCGACGGCCGAGGGGCGCGCAGTCCTCATCCATGCCATCGCGCACATCGAATTCAATGCCATCAACCTGGCGCTGGACGCGGTCTGGCGTTTCGACGGCATGCCCCGCGCCTACTACACCGACTGGATGCGCGTGGCGGGCGAGGAGGCACAGCATTTCCGCCTGCTGCGCGACCACCTTCGCGGCCAGGGGCACGACTACGGCGACTTCCCGGCCCACCAAGGCCTGTGGACGATGTGCGAGAAGACGCGGCACGACATCCTGGCGCGCATGGCGCTGGTGCCACGCACGCTGGAGGCGCGCGGCCTGGACGCCACGCCGCAGATCCAGGCCAAGCTGCGCCAGGTGGGCACGCCCGATGCGCTGGCCGCCGTGGAGATTCTCGACACCATCCTGCGCGAGGAGGTCGGCCACGTGGCCATCGGCAACCACTGGTACCGCTGGCTGTGCGAGCGCCGGGGCGTGGACCCTGAAACCCACTATGGCGCCCTGGTCAGGCAATACGAGGCCCCCCGCCTGAAGCCCCCGTTCAATGAAAAAGCGCGCCGCAGCGCCGGATTTACCGACGCCGAGCTGCGGTGGCTGCAACAGGTCTGATCCACCACCATGCGCCGACATGCGATGGCTCCTACAATCCGCGGCGCCTGCGGCCGCTGAAGCGGCAACACACTCACCCGAACCTCTGACCATGACTTCACTCTCCGCCCCTGGGGCCTCCCTCGCCCCGCCCCCCGGCACCCAGTCCTCGGTCGCGATGATCGCGCGGCAGGCCATCGTCAACGCGCAGCAGGTGGTGGTCGGCTACGAGCTGTTCAACCGCTCGCGCAGCGGCGCGGCGCACACGGCCGCCACCGACGTCATCCTGGTCTTCACCGCGCTCTCGCACGCGGGCACCGAAGAGCTGGTGGGCAAGAAACTCATCTTCGTCAACTGCACGCACGAGAGCCTCTCCGGCGGCCACCTCGAACTGGTGGACCCCGACAAGGTGGTGCTGGAGATTCCGCCCCTGGGCCACACCGCCGCCGAAGAGGTCGCCACGCGCATGCCCATCCTGGCCGAACTGCGCGAGCGCGGGTTCCACCTGGCGTTCAACCACACCGTGCTGCAGTCGGCCTATGCCCCCTGGCTGCCGCTGGCCGACTACATCAAGCTCGACCTGTCGGTGCTGGCGCCCGACCAGCTGGCCGTGCTCATCAGCTACGCGGGCCGCCACTGCCAGGCCGAACTGATCGCCGAGAAGGTGGAAACCGCCCAGCAGTACGACATGGTGTCCAGCCAGGGCGTGCAGATGTTCCAGGGCTACTGGTTCGCGCGCCCGGCCCTGGTCGAGGCCAAGCTGCTCACGCCCTCGCAGGCGAGCATCATCGAGCTCATCAACCAGGTGCGCAAGCAGGCCAGCACGGACGACATCGAGGAAGTGCTCAAGAAGGACGCGGGCCTGGCCTTCAACCTGATGCGCCTGATCAACTCCGCGGGATTCGGCCTGTCGCGCGAGATCACCTCCTTCCGCCAGGCCGTGATGCTCATGGGCCTCAAGAAACTGTTCCGCTGGGCGGCGCTGCTGCTCACCGCGTCGCGCACCAGTGGCACCCCCTCCTCCGTCGGCCAGACCGCCGTGGTGCGCGGCCGCCTGATGGAGCTGCTGGCCCTGGAAACCCTGCCCCCCGAGGAAGCCGACCAGGCCTTCGTGGTGGGCATCTTCTCGCTGCTCGACGTGATGCTGTCCATGCCCATGGAATCCGCGCTGGGGCTGCTCAACGTGCCCGAGCCCGTGGCGGCGGCGCTGCTGCGGCGCGAAGGCTTCCTCGGAGACCTGCTCACGCTGGCCGAAGCCTGCGAATCCAGCGACGACGTGGTATTCGACCGCACGGCCGGCTTGCTGCACCTCACCAGCCAGCAGATCAACTTCGCGCACCTGCAGGCCCTGGCCTGGGCGGACCAGCTCGCGGACTGAGCCCCGTTTGCGCGTCCCACGCCCCCGCCGCGCGGCCTGCGGGGCCGCACGGGGCACGCCGGCCTGCAGCCGCCGTGGCCGCCATCTAAATCCGCGCGGCCAGTTCGCGACGTGGCATGCCGGTCTAGAATCAGTGCAGACCCCAGCCCTTCACCACAGCGGACCCCATGTCGAGCACACCTGAACAAGACGCCCCGCAAGCTGATTCACCCACGGTTGAACCCGTGGATGAGAACATTGCCATCATTGCGCGACAGGCCATCGTGGACGAATCCCGCGCCGTCTATGGCTACGAGCTGTTCGACCGGTCCACGGCCTCGGACTCCCACACGGCGGCCAGCGATGCCGCGCTGCTCTTCAACGCCCTGTCGTACGCCGGCACCGAAGCCCTGGTCGGCAAGAAGACGGTGTTCATCAACTGCACCCACGACAGCCTTTCCGGCGGCCACCTGGAACTGATCCACCCCGAAAAGGTGGTGCTGGAAGTACCGCCGCTGCACGACACGGCCACCCCCGAGGAAATCGAAGGCCGGGTGCCCACCCTGGAGGCCCTGCGCACCCGCGGCTTTCGGCTGGCCTTCGACCAGCAGGCGCTGCGCCGCGCCTACACCAGCTGGCTGCCGCTGGCCGCTTTCATCAAGCTGGACATGATGGCCTTCAAGCCCGAACTGGCGGGGCCGCTGGTCAAGTTTTCCACCACCCACAGCAAGGCCACGCTGGTGGCCGAAAAAGTGGAGACCGCCGAACAGTACGAACTGATGCGGGGACTGGGCGTCAAGCTGTTCCAGGGCTTCTGGTTCGCCCAGCCGTCGCTCGTGAAGGCCACGACGATCCGCCCTTCGCAGGCCACCATCATCCAGCTCCTCAACCTGGTGCGCAAGCAGGCCACCACCGCCGAGATCGAGGACCTGCTCAAGAAGGACCCCACTCTGTCCTTCAACCTGCTGCGCTTCATCAACTCCTCGGGCTTCGGGCTCTCGTGCGAGATCACCTCGTTCCGCCACGCGGTGATGATCCTCGGCCTCAAGAAGCTGTTCCGCTGGGCGGCCCTCCTGATGACCACCTCACGCGCGGGCGGTGTGCCGCCGGCGGTGGGCCAGACCGCCGTGGTGCGCGGCCGCCTGATGGAGCTGCTGGCCGCCGAACTGCTGCCGCCCGAGGAATGCGACAACGCCTTCGTGGTGGGCGTGTTCTCCCTGCTCGACACCATGCTGGGCGTGCCGCTCGATAAGGCGCTGGAATCCGTCGCCCTGCCCGAACCGGTGATGGACGCGCTGCTGCGCGGCAGCGGCGTGTTCGCGCCCTTCCTGGAGCTGACCAAGGCCTGCGAGAGCGGCGATGAGGTGGCCTTTGCCAAGGCGGCCGACGCGCTGCACCTGTCCAACCGCCAGGTCAACTGGGCCCACCTGCAGGCCCTGACCTGGGCCGAGAGCCTCAACGAAGACTGAGGCACGCCGTCGCGGGGCCCCTTGGCCCGGCATTCGCACACCCGGGCCCTGGTCATCCAGGGCCCGCTGCGTTGTCATGCCGGTCAATTGTGTCCCCGGATGCCCGCCATGCGGAGGGTGCGCGCGTTGCCGGCGGCATCCAGCTTGCGGCGGATGTCCCCCAGGGCCAGGATGGCGGAAGGCGCCTGCGCGGGGACTGGATGCCAACCGGCGACGGCAGATCGGGCCGTGCGGGCGCCCCCACCGCCAGCGGCTGGAGCCTGCCCGCCTTGCCTTCAGGTGCTGAAAAGACCGCGCCCTCGGGCGGCAGGAGAATCCATCAATCGAGTTCGAGCTTGCGCTCGCGGATGAGCTTGGCCCATTTCTCGTTCTCACCCTTCACGAAGCTGAAGAACTCCACAGGGCCCAGCGAATGCACTTCGGACCCCGTGAACGCGAACTTGGCTTTCACGTCGGCCTGCGCCAGCACCTTCGCCAGCTCGGTAGCGAGCCTGTCCACGGTGTCCCTGGGCATGCCGGCCGGCCCCACCAGGCCCTGGAAGCCCACGGACTCCATCGCCGCGAAGCCCAGTTCACCGACCGTGGGCACATCGGGCAGCTGTGGATCGCGCCGGGGGCCGGTCACGGCCAGCGCCTTGAGCTTGCCGCCCTTGATCTGGGGCAGCAGCACCGTACCCGCGTCGATGAGCAGTTGCGTCTGGCCGCCGATCAGATCCTGCACCGCGGGCGCACTGCCCTTGTATGGCACGTGCGTCACGTCCAGCCCGGTGGCCTGGTTCATGAGCTCGCCATTGAGGTGGGTGGACGTGCCCGCGCCGCCCGAGGCGAAGTTCACCTTGCCGGCGTTGGCCTTGGCCCAGGCCACCCATTCCTTGAGGTCCTTGGCCGGGTGGTCCAGCCGGGTCACCGCGATGTAGCTGCCCTGGCTGATCTGGCCGATGTAGCTGAACTGCTTGAGCGGGTCATAGGGCATCTTGCGCTGCAGGTAGGGCGCGATGGCGAAAGGGCCGGTATTGGCCAGCAGGATGGTGTAGCCGTCCGGCGCCGCGCGCGTGAGCTCCGTGGCGGCCAGCATGCCGCCCGCGCCCGGCTTGTAGTCCACCACGATCTGCTGCTTGAGCGCTTCCTGCAGCGGCACCTGCACGGTGCGCGCGGCAAAGTCGATGCCGCCCCCTGGCGGGTAGCCCACGATGAGCCGGATGGGCTTGGCCGCGGGCCAGGCCTGCGCCATGGACAGGGTGGCGGCGCCCAGCAGCAGCGCGCCGGCAATCATTTTTTTCATGCATGTCTCCTGGTTGGTATCGAGGGGGTCGGTCACACGGCCTGTCTGCCTGCTGCGCTAGCCGCGTGGATGGTGCTGCGCGTGCAGCGACTTGAGCCGCTCCCGCGCCACGTGGGTGTAGATGGTGGTCGTGGAAATGTCCGCATGCCCCAGCAGCAGCTGCACCACGCGCAGGTCGGCGCCATGGTTGAGCAGGTGCGTGGCGAACGCGTGCCGCAGCGTGTGCGGCGAGAGCGGCGCGGTGATGCCGGCGACGGCCGCCCACTTCTTGACGATGACCCAGAACATCACGCGGGTCATGCCGCTGCCGCGCTGGGTCACGAACAGGTCGTCGGTCTGCTGGCCCGCAAGGATCTCGCCACGCGATTCCCGCAGGTAGCGTTCCAGCCACTGCCGCGCCTCTTCGCCAAACGGCACCAGCCGCTCCTTGCTGCCCTTGCCCATCACCCGCAGCACGCCTTCGTTCAGGCCCAGCTGGAAGGTCTTGAGCGTGACCAGTTCGGTCACGCGCAGGCCGCTGGCGTACATCAGCTCCAGCATGGTGCGGTCGCGCAGTCCCAGGGGGTTGCCCAGGTCCGGCGCCGCGAGCAGTGCCTCCACCTGCACCTGCGACAAGGTCTTGGGCACGCGCAGGGGCTGGCGCGCGGCGGTGAGCCGCACCGTGGGGTCGGCGGCGATCCGCCGCTCGCGCAGCGCCCAGTGAAAGTAGCGCCTGAGCACGGTGAGGCGCCGGTTGGCCGACGTGGCGCGGGTCTCGGCGTGGCGCGCCGCGAAGTAGCCCTGCAGGTGGTGTTCGGCCGTGCCGTCCAGCGCCAGGGCGGGTTGCTGCGCGGCCAGCCACTGCGCGTACAGCGTCAGGTCGCGGCGGTAGGCCGCCAGCGTGTTGCGCGAAAGGCCGTCCTCCAGCCACAGGGCATCCACAAAGGCATCGATCGCGTTCAGGCTGGGGGCAAGCATCCAAAAACGATAGCACGTAAAAAAGCCGCCCGGGCGCGGGCGGCTTCTGGAGTGCGCACGGAATTATTCGAGCGCCAGTTTCTGCTTGACCACCACGTCCTTGTACACGGCGAATTCCGCCTTGATCTGCTCGGCGAACTGCTCGGGCGTGTTGCCCAGCACGATGGAGCCGGTGTCTTCGATGCGCTTCTTCACGGCCGGATCTTCCAGCGCCTTGCGCACGGCGGCGTTGACCTTGTCCACCACCTCCTTGGACAGGCCCTTGGGGCCCACGATGCCGTAGTACGCCATGCGGTTCACGGGCTCCAGGCCCATTTCCTTGAACGTGGGCACGTTGGGCAGGGCGGCAACGCGCTGCGGCGCGGCGACCACGATGGGCACCAGGCGGTTTTCCTTGATGAAGGGCAGCGCCGAGGGCAGGTTGTCGAAAATCATGGGCACCTGGCCGGCCACGGTGTCATTCAGGGCGGGGCCCGCGCCACGGTAGGGGATGTGCGTCACGAAGGTGCCCGAGAGGTTCTTGTACAGCTCCATCTGCAGGTGGCCGATGCCGCCCGTGCCGGACGAGGAGTACGAATACTTGCCGGGCGACTTCTTGATCTCGGCCACGAACGCCTTGTAGTCCTTGGCGGGGAAGCTGGGGTGCACCGCAATGATGTTGGGCGTGGCCGCGATGTTGATGATGGGCGTGAAGTCCGTCAGCGGGTTGTACGGCGTCTTGGGATTGATGGCGGGATTGGCCGCCGTGGTGGACACGGTGGCCACGCCCAGCGTGTAGCCATCCGGCGCCGAACGGGCGGTTTCCGCCGCGCCCACGATGCCGCCGCCACCGGCCTTGTTTTCCACGATCACGGATTGGCCCAGGGCCTTGCCCAGCGGGTCGGCGATCACGCGCGCAATGATGTCGGTGGTACCGCCGGGCGCGAAGGGCACCTGCAGCTTGATGACCTTGTTGGGGTAGCCCTGGGCGGCAGCGGACCCTGCGGCGGCGGCCAGTACGGTCAGCGCGAGCCATTGACGACGATGCATTGAGTTCTCCTTCATGGGTGACAGACAGCCTGGATGGTATGCGCAACCGGTGTCCTGGCAGCCTGCGGATTCCACATAAGGGCTAACCCGCAGAACACGACACGGATCAAGTATTCTCCGTGCGTGAATTACGCCCAGCTCCTGCTTCCCGACTTCTCCCTCATCCTGTGCGGCTACCTCATCTGCCGCTACACCGCCCTGAACCGCTCGGTATGGCAGCCGGTGGAGAGCCTGGTGTACTACCTGCTGTTCCCCGTGCTGCTGTTCCAGTCCATCGTCAAGAGCCCGGTGGACATCGGCGCCGCATCGGGGCTGATCGCCGCCGGGCTGATCTCCGGCCTGATCGGGATCGCGCTGGCCTACAGCCTGCCGCACTGGCCCTGGCTGGGCCGGCGCATCGACGCGCGCGACCATGCCGCCAGTGCCCAGGTCGCGTTCCGCTTCAACTCGTTCATTGGCCTGGCCATTGCCGAGCGCCTGGCGGGCTCCGAGGGCCTGCTCATGATCGCCGTGCTGATCGGCGTGTGCGTGCCGCTGTTCAACGTGGCGGCCGTGTGGCCGATGGCGCGGCACGGCCAGCACAGCTTCGCGCGGGAGCTGGTGCGCAACCCGCTGATCGTCGCCACGGTATCGGGGCTGGTGGCCAACCTGCTGGGCTTCAGGATTCCCGACTGGGCCGCGCCCACGGTGGGCCGCATCAGCGCGGCATCGCTGGCGCTGGGGCTGATGGCCGCGGGCGCGGGCCTGCAGTTTGGCCTGCTCACGCGCGGCAAGGCGCTGAGCGTGGCGGTGCTGTCCATCCGGCACCTGCTGCAGCCGCTGCTCGCGTTCGGCATGGCGCGCCTCTTTGGGCTGAACCCGGTGCAGACCACCATGCTGCTCGCCTTCTCCGCGCTGCCCACCGCCTCCACCTGCTATGTGCTGGCGGCGCGCATGGGCTACAACGGACCGTACGTGGCGGGGCTGGTCACGCTGTCGACCCTGCTGGGCATGGTCAGCCTGCCGTTTGCCCTGGGATTTCTGCGATGACCGATCCACACCCTGCCCTGCGTTCCGCCGCCCTGGTCCAAGCACGCCGCCGCGCGTTGATGGCGGGCCTGGCGGCCGTGGCGCTTGTGCCGCTGGCGGGCTGCGGGCGCAAGGCCCCGCGCGCGCAGGCGGTGCCCACCGGCGCCACGGTGCTGGCGCTGGGTGATTCGCTGACCTCCGGCGTGGGCGCATCGGCCGACACCGCCTACCCTGCCGTGCTGGCGCGCCTGACGGGCTGGAAAGTGGTCAACGCCGGCGTGTCGGGCGACACCTCGGCCCAGGCGCTCGAACGCCTGCCGGCGCTGCTGCAATCGCACCAGCCCGCGCTGGTGATCGTGGGCATCGGCGGCAACGACTTTCTGCGCCGCCAGAGCGCCAGCACCACCCGCGCCAACATCGTGCGCATCTGTACGGAGGCGCGCGCCAGCGGCGCCCAGGTGCTGCTGGTGGCCGTGCCCGAGCTGTCGCTCCTGGCGGCCTCCACCGGCCGGCTGGGCGATCACGCGCTGTACGAAGAAGTGGCGACCCAGCTGGAGATTCCACTGCACAGCAAAGGCTGGTCCGGCGTGCTGTCCGACGCCCGCCTGCGGTCCGACCAGATCCACGCCAATGCGGCCGGCTACGAGCGGTTTGCGCAAGGGCTGGTGGAAACGCTCAGGGACGCCGGGCTGCTGGCGCGGTAAAGCCACACAGAGCCTCGGCCTGAATACTCATTTTTTGATAGCTGCCAGCGCTTAATTATCAAGCGCTAGAGCCCACTTTCATTCAAAATCCAGCGCCCAGGCCACATGTTCGCGCACGAGTTCACTGGGCTCCTGGGCACGGGACTGCAGCGCCGCACGCACCGCGCCATCGCCCGTGGCCCGCAGCGCATTGCCCAGCGCCACGGCCACGTTGCGCAGCCAGCGCTCGTGGCCAATGCGGCGGATGGGGCCGCCTTCGGTCATGCGCAGGAAGGTGGCCTCGTCCCATGCGAACAGGTGTGCCAGCTGCTGGCCCGCCAGGCCCTTGCGCTCGTCGAAGTCGGGCAGCCGGCTGGCCTGCGCGAACTTGTTCCAGGGGCAGATGAGCTGGCAGTCGTCGCAGCCGTAGATGCGGTTGCCCATGAGCGGCCGCAGTTCCAGCGGGATGGGCCCGGCGTGCTCGATGGTCAGGTACGAGATGCAGCGCCGCGCATCGAGCCGGTGCGGCGCGATGATGGCCTGCGTGGGGCAGATGTCGATGCAGGCGCTGCAGCTGCCGCAGTGCGCGGTGACCGGGGCGCTTTCAGGCAACGCCATGTCCACGTAGATCTCGCCCAGGAAGAACATCGAGCCCGCCTCGCGGTTGAGCACCAGGGTGTGCTTGCCGCGCCAGCCCTGGCCGCTGCGCGAGGCCAGCTCGGCCTCCAGCACCGGCGCGGAATCGGTGAATACGCGGTGGCCGAAGGGGCCGATGGCCTCGGCGATGCGGTCGCTGAGTTTTTGCAGGCGGGCGCGCAGCACCTTGTGGTAGTCGCGCCCCCGGGCATAGACCGAGACGATCCCTTCCTGCGGGCGGGCCAGGCGCCCCAATTCGAAAGCCTGCCAGCCGCCGGACGTGCCCGTGCCCGTATCGCGCGGCAAATAATCCATGCGTGCCGTGATCACGCTCACGGTGCCGGGCACCAGTTCGGCCGGGCGCGCGCGCCTCATGCCGTGCGATGCCATGTAATGCATGTCACCATGGAAGCCCTGCGCCAGCCAGGCCGAAAGGCCGGGCTCTGCGGCGGACAAGTCCACCCCCGCCACGCCGATTTGGGAAAATCCCAGTTCGCGGGCCCACTCCTGCATTTGAGGAACGAGTTGACTGTTGCACCACATACCTGCCAGATTGTAGGAAGCGGCACGGCCGCCCCGGCGGAACCCGCCCACCCCTTCACCTGGCACAGCGAGGATGACACCGCCGCCTTCGCGCAGCGCCTGGCCGCGCAGCCGGGGCTGTCCAACGCCTTCGTCACGCTGCACGGCGACCTGGGCGCGGGCAAGACCACGCTGGTGCGCCACCTGCTGCGCGCCCTGGGCGTGCAGGGCCGGATCAAGAGCCCCACCTACGCCGTGGTGGAGCCACACGAGGCCCCGGGCCTGGCGATCTGGCACTTTGATTTCTATCGCTTCGACGATCCGCGCGAATGGGAGGACGCGGGCTTCAGGGACATTTTTGCCAACCCGGGGCTCAAGGTGGCAGAATGGCCGGAAAAGGCTGCAGCGCTTACGCCGCCTGCGGACCTTGCTATACACATTGAAGCAATTGACGACACCGAAAGGAAGATCACGGTGCACGCCCAAACCGCCAACGGCCGCCACATGCTGCAAGGGCTGCTGAACCCATGAGCCGCCCATCGGCCGCACCGACCCCGGCCTGCCCCCGCGCGCCCCGCACGGGAGGCCCGCGATGAGCCCCGGCAGCGCCAGCGGCACGCCCCAGGCCGCAGCCCGGGGCGTGGCTTCGCGCCGGGCCGTGCTGCAGGCGGGCAGCCTCGTGCTGCTGCTGGGCACGCAGCAGATCGCGCGCGGCGCCACCATCCTGGCCGTGCGCGTCTGGCCCGCGCCCGAATACTCGCGCGTGACCATCGAGTCCGACGGCGCGCTGGTGGCCAAGCAGTTCTTCGTGACCACGCCGCCGCGCCTGGCGGTGGACATCGAGGGCATCGACCTCAGCCCCGAGCTGCGCGAACTGGTCGCCAAGGTCAAGCCGGACGACCCCAACATCGCGGGCATCCGCGTGGGGCAGAACGCGCCCGGGGTGGTGCGCCTGGTGGTGGACCTCAAGCAGCCCGCCATGCCGCAGGTGTTCACGCTGCCCCCCGTGGCGGCGTACCGGCACCGCCTGGTGTTCGACCTTTACCCCGCCGCGCCGGTGGACCCGCTGGAGGCCCTCATCGCGGAGCGCCTGCGCGATGCCCCCGTGACCACGGCCGCCGCCACCCCCAAAGCGCCCACGCCGCCCGCCGAGCACGACCCGCTCGGCGACCTCATCGCGCAGCGCACCACCCGCCCCGTCCCGGCAGAGCACCCGCCCGTGGCGGCGCCCCCGGTGGCGGCCGCCCCGGCCGAAACCACGCGCCCGCCGGGCAACCGGGCCACGTCCACGCACACCGACCGCATCATCATCGTCGCGCTCGACCCCGGCCACGGCGGCGAGGACCCGGGCGCCATCGGCCCCTCGGGCACGCGCGAGAAGGACGTGGTGCTGCGCGTGGCCCACCTGCTGCGCGACCGCATCAACGCCACCACCGTGGGTGGCAATCCCATGCGCGCCTTCCTCACGCGCGACGGCGACTACTTCGTGCCCCTGGGCACGCGCGTGCAGAAGGCCCGGCGCGTGCAGGCCGACCTGTTCGTGAGCATCCACGCCGATGCCTTCACCACGCCGGCCGCGCGCGGCGCCAGCGTGTTCGCGCTGAGCCAGGGCGGCGCCTCCAGCACCGCCGCGCGCTGGCTGGCCAACAAGGAGAACCAGGCCGACCTGGTGGGGGGCATCAACGTGCAGTCCAAGGACCAGCACGTGCAGCGCGCGCTGCTCGACATGAGCACCACCGCGCAGATCAACGACAGCCTCAAGCTCGGCTCCGTGCTGCTGGGCGAGATCGGCGGCATGGCCAAGCTGCACAAGCCGCGCGTGGAGCAGGCGGGCTTCGCGGTGCTCAAGGCCCCCGACATCCCCAGCGTGCTGGTGGAAACCGCCTTCATCAGCAACCCCGACGAGGAAAAGCGCCTGCGCAGCAGCGCCTACCAGGAGCAGCTGGCCGACGCGCTGATGCGCGGCATCACGCGCTACTTCGCCAAGAACCCGCCACTGGCGCGCAGCCGTTCCGTCTAGCCTTGCGCGGACCGCCAAGTGCAGGCAAAGTAGCCTTCATCACCCACGCCCCGGCGTGCAGGCATGTGCTTCCTGCACACCGGCACGCACCGGGGAGGACGGAAGGAGAAACGCCATGGCACTGCCCCACGCCCAATCCGGCCAGATCGTCAGCGTGCGCCCCCTGGGCGACCGCCTGCCCGAGGCCATCACCACCGCCATCCTGAAGGCCGGCCAGCTCGAAGTCATGCGCGTCGTGCTCCCCGTGGGCAAATCCATGAAGGAACACCAGACCCCCGGCGAGGCCACGGTGCAGTGCATCGAGGGCGTGGTCGAGTTCGTCAGCGAGGACGGCATCCAGCAGCTGCATCCCGGCGACTTCGTGCACCTGGCGCCGCGCGCGCTGCATTCGCTCAAGGCGGTGGAGCACGCGTCCCTGCTGGTCACCCTGTGCCTGCTGGCGGGTGGGCGCTGAGGTTTTTTCAGATCCCTGTTTTGGCGTAGCCACTACCCATCGGGCCATGCGCCACCGGCGACGAATGCAACTGGCGCAGCCAGCGCGAGTGCGCCCCGCGCAAGGGCCGCCAAGCCGCGCATGCGGCGCTTCGCTTGCATGCGCTGGGAGCATCTCCCTCCCGGCTCGCACGGCGAGGCGAGGAGGGGCTGAGGGCTGAGGGCCGAGGCACGAATCGACTCAGAGGGAGTTCGCCTCACCGCTCCAGGCGGAACACGCTCACGACCTCCGCAAGCCGCGCCGCCTGGTGCTTGAGGCTGTCGGCGGCGGCGGCGCTCTGCTCCACCAGCGCGGCGTTCTGCTGCGTGACCTGGTCGAGCTGCGTCACCGCCTCGCCGACCTGGCTGATGCCGATGGTCTGCTCGCCCGTGGCGCTGGAGATCTCGCCAATCAGGTCGCTCACCCGCTGGACCTGCGCGACGATGTCTTCCATGCTGTGGCCGGCATCCCCCACCAGCTGGGTGCCGTTTTCCACCTTCTGCACGCTGTCGCTGATGAGCGCCTTGATCTCCTTGGCCGCGGAGGCCGAGCGCTGCGCCAGGCTGCGCACCTCGCTGGCCACCACGGCGAAGCCACGCCCCTGCTCGCCCGCGCGCGCCGCCTCCACCGCCGCGTTGAGCGCCAGGATGTTGGTCTGGAACGCGATGCCGTCGATCACCGCGATGATGTCGGTGATCTTGCGCGACGCGGCCGAGATGTCCTGCATGGTGGCCACCACCTGGCCCACCACCTCGCCCCCCTTCACCGCCGCGGCCGATGCCGCGCCCGCCAGCACGGCGGCGCGCTGCGCGGTGTCGGAGTTGTTCTTCACGGTGCTGGTGATCTGCTCCATGGACGCGGCCGTCTGCTCGAGGTTGCTGGCCTGCTCCTCGGTGCGCTGGCTCAGGTCGGCATTGCCCGAGGCGATCTCGCTGGAGCCGGTGGCGATGGAGTCGCTGCTGTGGCGCACGTCGCCCACGATGCGCACCAGCGATGCCTGCATGGTTTCCATGGCCTGCATCATCTGCGCCACCTCGCCGCGCCCCTGCGCGTGGATGGGCCGCGACAGGTCGCCCTCGCCGATGCGCCGGGCCACCGCGGCCACCTCGCCCAGCGAGCGGCGGATGCGCCGCACCACCACCCAGGACAGCAGCACCAGCAGCGCCAGCCCCGCGATGCCCGCCGCCAGCACGGCGGCGCGGTAGGAGCCGATCAGGCCCGCGGCCTCGGCGGCCTGGTCGGCCGACCGCTGGATCTGGTATTCCACCATCTTGTCCGCGACCGCGTTGTACTGGTTGACCACCGGCACGAAGGTGGACATGGCAAACGACTTGGCCTGTGCCATGTCGCCTGCCTTCTTGAGCGCCAGGGCCTTGTCGCGCGTGGCGAGATACGGCGTGCGCACCGCCGCCAGCTCCTCCTGGATGCGCAGGCCTTCGGGGCTGGTTTCCAGCTCGCTGTAGCGCTTTTGAACCTTGGACGTGTCGGCCGTGGTGGCGGCGATCAGGTCCTTGAAGAAGTTCTGCAGGTCGTCGCCTTCGGACTGCACCACCGAGAACACCCGCGTGGAGTTGACCGCGATGTTGCTGCGCCAGCGCAGGGCCAGCTGCAGGCGTTCGACCTGCTCATTGGCCAGACCGTCCACCGTCCTGCCCAGGTGCTGCACGCGCACCAGGCTCAACGCCAGGATGAGCACGAGCGCCAGGACGGCCACCCCCACGATCAGGCCGATTTGTTGCGCCACCGTCAGCTGCGGGCCCGTGCGGGATGTTTGAGGGTCCATGGTGTGTGTCCTTATACGAATGGATTGCATTAGAAATGATCTGCTGCCGCCCGCCGGTTGGCAACCACCGGCGATGCCACGTAAACCCGCCCCAGGGGGAACGTGATGCCCGCGCCCCACGGGAACCGCCGGCACTTGGCAACGCGGCGGGCGTTTCCCATGAGGTCGCATGTCCTACAGCGGCATCCCACGGCTGCCTACGCGGGGGGCCCGCCGGGCGACGGATAGTGAAGCCACAGGTCCAGCCCGTCTGCAGCCGCAGCCGGACTCCCAGGCCTGATTCCATTCACAAAGGACTCTTGCCATGAAAATCCGTCACATCCTTCTTGCGACCACCTGTACCGCAGCCCTGGCACTGGGTGGTTGCGCTTCGAACCCCACCAGCGCACAGGTGGGCACCGGCGTGGGCGCCGTGGTCGGTGGTGTCGCCGGCAATGCCGTCTTCGGCGGCCCCGCAGGCACGATTGGCGGTGCCGCCGCCGGCGCCCTGATCGGCCATGAGATCGGCGAGGACCGCGATCAGCGCCGGCCTTATCGCCGCTGATCCCCCCGGCCGCCGGACAACCTCCCCTGCGGCCGAACCGGGCTGCCGGTGAGTTCTGCATAAAAGAAGCTGCCAGCGCTTGTCACACAAGCGCTGGCAGCTTTTTTTTCATAGCACCCGTTGATTCAAGGTCAAGGTGCGGTCCTGGCCTGCCGCCCGGCGCGCCAGGCACCAAAGATGGCGATCAGGCCGGGGATGAAGATCATGGCCCAGATGATCTTGTCCAGGTTCTCCTTGACCCAGGCAAAGTTGCCAAAGAAATACCCCGCCGAGCAGATGCCCAGGACCCACAGGAGCGCGCCCCCCACGTTGAACGCGGTGAACTTGGCGCGGCCCATCTCCGCCACACCCGCCACGAACGGTGCGAAGGTGCGGATGAAGGGCATGAAGCGAGCGATCACGATGGTGATGCCGCCATAGCGCTCGTAAAAGTCATGAGCCTGGTTGAACGCACGGCGGTTGAACCAGCGCGAGTTTTCCCACTGGAACACCTTGGGCCCGAAGTAGCGGCCCAGCGAGTAGTTGCACTGGTCGCCCAGGATGGCCGCCGCCAGCAGCACCGCGCAGGCCAGCGGAAAGCTCATCATCCCCGCGCCGCACAGCGCGCCCACGATGAACAGCAGCGAATCGCCCGGCAGGAACGGCATCACCACCAGCCCTGTCTCGACGAACACGATGGCGAACAGCAGGGCGTACACCCACATGCCGTAGGCCTGTACGAAGGCCTCCAGGTACTTGTCCACGTGCAGGATGAAGTCGATGAGAAAAGTGACAAGTTCCATGGAAGGGCGAGTCCGGACACCGGGCAGCAAAAAGGTGGGCGCATTATCCCCATCGGGCCCCGCCCCGGCCCGATACCCCTGCGCGGCCCCCGCCCTAAAATCCCACGGGTGAACGACACCACCCCCCTCCTCGCGGCGGCGCAGCCCGCCACCACCCCCCTCGCCACTGCCCGGCGCCCCATCCGCGACCTGCCCGATGAACTCATCAGCCAGATCGCCGCCGGCGAGGTGGTCGAGCGCCCCGCTTCCGTGGTGCGCGAACTGGTGGACAACGCGCTGGACGCGGGCGCCACGCAGATCACCGTGCGCCTGTCGGCTGGCGGCGTGCGCCTGATCACCGTGGAAGACGACGGCGGGGGCATTCCACACGCAGAATTGCCCGTGGCGCTGCGCCGCCATGCCACCAGCAAGATCACCAGCCTGAACGACCTGGAGACCGTGGCCACCATGGGCTTTCGGGGCGAGGCGCTGGCCGCCATTGCCTCGGTGTCGGAGATGGCCCTGCTCTCGCGCCCGGCGGCGCAACCCAATGCCTTCCTGCTGGACGCACGCAGCGGCGAGCTGCGCCCGGCCGCGCGCAGCACCGGCACCACGGTGGAGGTGAAGGAGCTGTTCTTCTCCACCCCCGCGCGCCGCAAGTTCCTGAAGACCGACGCCACCGAACTCGCGCACTGCATCGAATCGGTGCGGCGCCACGCGCTCGCGCGGCCGGATGTGGGCTTTGCCATCTGGCACGAAGGCAAGCTGGTGGAGCAGTGGCGCGCCACCTTCGTGCCCGGACAGGGGGATGCCCAGGACGCGCTGGCCCGCCGCCTGTCCGACGTGCTGGGCGAGGACTTCGTCACGCAATCCGTGGCCGTGCAGCACCGCGTGGGCCCCGTCACCGTCACCGGCCGCGCGGGCCTGCCCGACGCCGCCCGCTCGCGCCCCGACCACCAGTACTGCTACGTGAACGGCCGCTTCGTGCGCGACAAGGTACTCACCCATGCCGCCCGCAGCGCGTACGAAGACGTGCTGCACGGCCACAAGCAGCCCATCTATGCGCTGTATGTCGAGATCGACCCGGCCCGCGTGGACGTGAACGTGCACCCCACCAAGATCGAGGTGCGCTTTCGGGACAGCCGCGAGGTGCACCAGGCCGTGCGCCATGCCGTGGAAAACGCGCTGGCCGCACCGCGCGCCGCCGCGCTCGCGGCCGTCGCTGCGGCTGCTGCGGGGACAGCCGCGCCAGACGCGGGCGCCACGGCGCAGGGCCCCACCGAGGACTTCAGGCCCAATCAGCCTCCAGCCCTTCACTGGCAAGCGCAGTCAGCTATCAAATTTGAAGAGCGTGGCCACCACGTGGCGGACCTGCAGGCGCTGTGGGGCCCCAGGAGGGAGACCGGGCCCATGGGCCATGACGCGCCAGCCGCCGTGTTGCCCACCGCGGCGCCATCGCAGCCCCTGCCGGGCACGGCCGATGCCCCGCACGGCAACGGCCCTGCGGCCGCCCCCGCCGGCGGCGCGGTGCCCGGCGCCCCTTCCGTGCCGCCAGCGACCGCCCGCGGCCCCGCCGGCAGCGAGACCACCTGGCCCCTGGGCCGCGCGGTGGCCCAGCTGCATGGCGTGTACATCCTGGCCGAGAACGCCCAGGGCATGGTCATCGTGGACATGCACGCCGCCCACGAGCGCATCGTCTACGAGCGCCTCAAGGCCCAGGTGGATGGCGACGCCCGCATCGCCAGCCAGCCGCTGCTGATCCCGGCCACCTTCGCCGCCACGCCCGAGGAAGTGGCCACGGCCGAGGCATCCGCCGAGGTGCTGGCCATGCTGGGCATGGAAGTGGTGCCCTTCTCGCCCAAGACGCTGGCCGTGCGCGCCGTGCCCACCACCCTGGCCCAGGGCGACCCGGTGGAACTGGCCCGCAGCGTGCTGGCCGAACTGGCCGCGCACGACGCCACCACCGTGGTGCAGCGCGCACGCAACGAGATCCTGGGCACCATGGCCTGCCACGGTGCCGTGCGCGCCAACCGCAGGCTCACCATCGACGAGATGAACGCCCTGCTGCGGCAGATGGAAACCACGGACCGGTCGGACCAGTGCAACCACGGGCGGCCCACCTGGCGGCAGCTGAGCATGAAGGAACTGGACGCGCTGTTTCTGCGCGGGCGCTAGCCCCAGCGGCCGGCACCACCACCGCCTGCGACATCGCCCGAGCCCCGTCCTCCAGCCATCGCCCTGTCACCGCGCCGCCCATGACCGACCCCACCGCCCCGCACCTGCTGCTGGCCGCTGCCGCCCTGTGCCTGGTGGCTTTGCCCGCCCATGCGGGGCGCCCCCTGTCGGTGGACGACGCCGGCGTGGACGAGGCAGGCCACGGCCACATCGAAGTGTGGTGGGAAGGCCGGCGCGGCCAGCGTGGCACCGTCTACGCAGCCCCGGCATTCACCCCTGTCGAGGGATGGGAGCTGGGCGCGCTGCTGGGCCGCGACCGGGACGAGCGCCATACCCTGCAAGGCCTGCAGGCCAAATGGCTGTGGAGCCCGGCACAGGAACAGGGCTGCAACGCGGGCAGCAGCGCGGGCATCACCCACCGGCGCCAGAGCCCCGGACAAACCGCCGGCAGCCTGGTGGCGCTGAACCTCATCGGCACCTGCGCGGCGCCCTGGGGCGTGGTCAACGCCAACCTGGGCAGCCAGCGGGAACGCGGGCAATCCTGGCGGGCCACCTGGGGGGCATCGGTGGAGCACGGCTGGGGCGCAGTCACCCCCCATCTGGAAGCCTTTGGCACCCAGCATGGCGCGCCCACCTTCCAGACCTGTGCCCGGTGGGAATGGGCGCCCAGCCGGCAGCTGGACGCCACGATCGGCCGCCAGCAGGGGCGCACCTGGCTGAGCGTGGGATTCGCGCTGGGGTTCTAGGAGCCAGCCCGCGATCTCGCGCCCCCCGAGGCGGGCACCGAAGTGCTTCTTTGGCTGGCCTTAAGGCACGGAGCGCGGCTTTGCCGGCAGAATCGGCCGCCCTGCCCCCAAGGACCCTGCCCATGATGGCCTTCGACGCCCAGTCCATCGCACAAACCACCCCCACGGGCGACGCCATTGCCCGGGCCGTGGCGGCCGGCTGGGCGCTCGGTCCCGTGGAGCACTGCGTGCTGCTGCGGCGCGGCTTCAACCAGGTGTACGAAGTGCGCTTTGCCAGCGGCCAGCACGCCATTGCACGCCTGTGCGCCGAGAGGCCGCGCGGCGCGCCGAACATCGCCTACGAGACCGCCCTGCTGACGCACCTGCGGCGCGAGGGTATCCCGGTCGCCGCCCCGCTGCCGGCGGCCGATGGAAGCTTCAGCGTGGCGCTCGCCCTGCCAGAGGGTGGCCGCGCGCTGCTCCTGTTCGACTTTCTGGCGGGAGATCCCCCCGGCGAGTCGCTGGTGGACATCGAGGCCACCGGCCGGGGGCTGGCCCGGATGCACAACGCCGCACAGGGCTACCACGGCCCGCCAAGCCGCTACACGCTGGACCTCTCCCTGCTGCTCGACGCATCGCTGGAACGCATGCTCGCCGCCCCCACGGTGGACGCGGCGCTGGGACGCGAGTTTGCCGCGCTGGCCGGCGGGCTGCGCCAGCGCTTTGCCGCATGGCCCGACCTCACCCGCGTGCACTGCCACGGCGACTGCCATGGCAGCAACAACTTCATGAGCGACGGACCCGGGCAGGGAGACGAAAGCAGCCGCGTGGCAGCCTTCTTCGACTTCGACGATGCGGGCCCGGGCCTGCTGGCCTACGAGCTGAGCGTGTTCCTGTGGGTGCTGCTGCCGCGCAGCCTGGAAACACCCCTGTCCGCCGCCCTGCGGGAACGCTGGCAGCGCTACCTGGCGGGCTACACCGGCGTGCGCCCCGTACCGCCGCAGGATCTGGCGGCCATTGCGCCCTGCCTGGCGGTGCGCCAGTTCTGGGTGATGGGCGAATACGCGGGCCGTATCCCCGTGTGGGGCACCCAGGCCATGCCCACCCACTGGCTGCGCAAGCAGATCCCGCTGATGCAGGCATGGATGGACCTGCCGACCGCCGAGGGGCTGGTGGCCGCGGCACCGGCCGTGGCCGCGCCCGCCGCACAGGCGCATTGAACGCTGGGGCCCGCCAGGGCGCCCTGGCCCTCCGCCCAGGACAAGGCCCGCGGCGGCGGGCCTTGTCGTGTGGTTTCAGCCTGGCGCCGGGCCAGGGCCCGTGGCCGTTGGCGGATCAGTTGTCCCGCGCCGCCTTGGCGGTGTCCGGGAAGTCGCTGAACACGCCGTCCACACCCAGGTTGTAGAACAGCTTGTACTCGGCCTTGGGGTCGCCCTTGAAGTCCGAGGCCAGGCGCTTGGCCTCGCTGCGGAAGGTGTAGGGGTGCACCATCAGGCCCGCGGCGTGGGCATTCTTCACCACATCGGTGGGCGCCATCATCACGCGGTCGCGTTCGTCGATCTTGCCGTCGCCATTGAGGTCATCGGCCTTGCCGTCCTTGTTGGCGTCCACCTGCTTGGAGGGGATGAGGTACGGCTTCCAGGGGCCGATGCCGTCGGCATAGGTCTTGACCTCCTTGAGGCCCGCGGGGGTGAGCAGGCTGGCGAAGGTGCGCGCGTCGCCGGCCACGGCAAAGTCGTAGGGCTTGTCGTAGGGGGCGGTCAGGTCCATGCTGCCGTCGGGGTTCACGTCGTTCGCGTCCACCAGCTGCACCAGGCGGATCTGCGTCTTGGTGCGCAGGTACTTGAGGTTGGACACCTCGAACGACTGCACGATGACCGGCGAGCTCTTGGCGGTGTAGCCGTACTTGGCCAGCGTGGCGAGCAGGCGGTCTTCCAGCGGCAGGCCCAGCTTGGCATGGAAGGTGGGGTGCTTGGTCTCGGGGTACACGCCCACGGTGCGGCCGGCCTTGGCGCCTTCGTTCTTGGCGAGGTCCAGCACTTCTTCCAGGGTGGGGATCTGGTACTTGCCGTTGTGCGACTGGTCGCGGTCCGACAGGGGCTGGACGGCGCGCAGGGTCTTGATCTCGGCCAGGGTGAAATCCGACACGAACCAGCCCTCTTCCTCCACGCCATCCACCATCTTCTTGGTCTTGCGGCCCGCGAACTCGGCGCGGGTGGACACATCGGTGGTGCCGGTGATGTTGGGTTCGTGGCGCGCCACGAGCACGCCGTCCTTGGTGGCCACCAGGTCGGGTTCGATGAAGTCGGCGCCCATGTCGATGGCCCGCTTGTAGCCCTCGAGCGTATGGTCGGGCAGGTAACCGGCGGCCCCCCGGTGGCCGATCACGAGCGGCTTGTCGCCATTCAGCGTGGGATAGGGGTTGTCATCGTTGCCGCCGCAGGCCGCCAGCGTGGCCAGCAAGGCCAGCGCACCCAACTTCGCACCAGGAATGTGCATGCTCTTCTCCTCGTTGTGTTTAGAACCGCCGAACTGTGGCCGCCGCCTGTGACAAGGCGATGACTCCCGTTTTGCGCGCCGGTGACAGCCCACGCCAGCCCCCCGCCGCACCAACATATGGCAACTCACCCGCCACATTCCCCACCATTGTGCATAGGCATGCGCATAAACGTATAACTTTTGAACATAATTCGATGTTGCAGCGCGCCATTGCCTGCTTTTTGACGCAGAAAGCTTTTTGAACATGAAATACGAGTCCGCAGGCAGCTTCCTTTCCCACGTGGCCCACCGCAATCCGGGTCAGCCCGAATTCCTGCAGGCCGTCACTGAAGTCATGGAAAGCCTGTGGCCGTTCATCGCCCAGCACCCCCGCTATGCCGAGCATGGCCTGCTGGAGCGGCTCGTCGAGCCCGAGCGCATCGTGATGTTCCGCGTGTCGTGGGTGGACGACCATGGCACCGTGCAGGTCAACCGCGGCTACCGCATCCAGCACAGCATGGCGATCGGCCCCTACAAGGGCGGCCTGCGCTTTCACCCCTCGGTGAACCTGTCGGTGCTCAAGTTCCTGGCGTTCGAGCAGACCTTCAAGAACGCGCTGACCACGCTGCCCATGGGCGGCGGCAAGGGCGGCTCCGACTTCGACCCCAAGGGCAAGAGCCCCGGTGAAGTCATGCGTTTTTGCCAGGCCTTCGTCTCCGAGCTGTTCCGCCACGTGGGTGCCGACACCGACGTGCCGGCGGGCGACATCGGCGTGGGCGGCCGCGAGGTGGGCTTCATGGCGGGCATGATGAAGAAACTCAGCAACCGGGCGGACTGCGTGTTCACCGGCAAGGGCCTGTCGTTCGGCGGATCGCTGATCCGCCCCGAGGCCACGGGCTATGGCACCGTGTATTTCGCGCAGGAGATGCTCAAATCCCGGGGCCGCTCGCTCGACGGCATGCGCGTCTCGGTCTCGGGATCGGGCAACGTGGCGCAGTACGCGGTCGAAAAGGCCCTGCAGCTGGGCGCCAAGGTGGTCACCGTGTCGGATTCGAGCGGCACCATCGTGGACGAGGCCGGTTTCACCCCGCAGAAGCTGGCCGAGCTGATGGAGGTGAAGAACCACCTGTATGGCCGCGTGAGCGACTACGCAGCCCGCACGGGCTCCCGCTTCGAGGCCGGTGTGCGCCCCTGGCACGTGCCCGTGGACGTGGCCCTGCCCTGCGCCACGCAGAACGAGCTGGACGCCCAGGACGCCGCCACCCTGATCAGGAACGGCGTGGTCTGCGTGGCGGAAGGCGCCAACATGCCTTCCACCATCGATGCCGCCAAGGCCTTCGAGGCGGCAGGCGTGCTCTACGCCCCCGGCAAGGCCAGCAACGCCGGCGGCGTGGCGACCTCGGGCCTGGAGATGAGCCAGAACGCCGCCCGCCTGTCGTGGCCCCGCGAAGAGGTCGATGCGCGGCTGCTGCAGATCATGCAGGGCATCCATGCCGCGTGCCTGCACTATGGCAAGCGCAGCGACGGCAGCGTGAGCTACGTGGACGGCGCCAATATCGCGGGCTTCGTCAAGGTGGCCGACGCGATGCTGGCGCAGGGCGTGGTCTGACCTTTCTTCGGGAAACGTTTCAGAAGCGGTGAAAAGAAGGGCAGTTGCCGGGCAGTTGGCGGGCTCTGCGGGAAGATGGGCACAAACCCTGCTTTCCGTGCGAGAACTTTCCGGCACGATGGCGACTCTCTCCTTTCCATGAAACGCACCCCCCTCCTGATCTCCCTGGCGCTGGCCATCGCCGTCTCGGCGGGCTGCGCCACCCTCGACGCCAAGCAGCGCGAGTGGATCTTCCAGCCCAGCGACCGCAGCTGGGGCGGCCCCCAGTCCACCGAGGACATGCAGGACGTGTGGATCGATTTCCAGTCCGAGGCCACCGGCCAGCCTGGCCGGCTGCACGGCCTGTGGCTGGCCCATGCGCGCGCGGACGCCCCCGTGATGCTGTACCTGCACGGGGCGCGCTGGAACGTGGCGGGCTCGTCCGGCCGCGTGCGCCGCATGCAGGAACTGGGGTTCTCGGTGCTCGCCATCGACTACCGGGGGTTCGGCCAGAGCAGCGCCGCGCTGCCTTCCGAGGTCACGGCCGGCGAGGACGCCCGCGCCGCCTGGGACTGGCTCGCCCGCCAGGCGCCGGGCACGCCGCGCTACATCTTCGGGCACTCGCTGGGCGGGGCCATCGCCATCGACCTGGCCCGCCAGGTCCCCGACGAGCAGGGCACCATCGTCGAAGGCACGTTCACGAGCATCCCCGAGGTGGTCAGCACCTTCAAATGGGGGTGGCTGCCCGTGTCGGCCCTCATCACCCAGCGTTTCGAATCCGTGCGCAAGGTCTCCGAAATCGGCTCGCCCCTGCTCGTGGTGCATGGCAGCGAAGACAGCCTCATCCTGCCCAGCCTGGGCCGCAAGCTGTACGAGGCGGCGGCCGAGCCCAAGCGGTTTGTGCTGGTGGAGGGTGGTTCGCACCACACCACCAACGCCGTGGGCCAGGGCCTCTACCGCGAGGCCATGGTGGCCCTCTTCAAGCTGAAGTAAGCGCCAAGGTCGAAGCTCAGGCGCTGCAACCTCAGCGCCGCACCGCCTGCGCCAGCGCGGCCCAGGCCTTGAGCGTGAGCGGGTGGGTGAAGCCCGCGCCCGCCACCGGGTGCGACGAGAGCTTGACCACCACCATCTCGGCAGCCGGGTTCACATGGATGAACTGGCCGTGGATGCCCGCGGCCTCCCAGGCGCCATCGGCGTTGTGCAGCACCCACCACTGGTTGCGATAGCTGTAGCCGGGGCGAAACGCCATGCCGCCCATCTTGAACTTCTCGCGGTCGCCGCCTTTGGCGGTATCGTCGATCACGGCCTTGTCAAAAATCTTCTGGCCGTTGTAGCTGCCGCCCAGGCGCAGCATTTCGCCAAACCGCGCCAGGTCGCGCGCCGTGGCATTGAGCCCTGCGCCCTGCAGCGGCGTGCCCACGCTGTCCACCATCACGTGGGCGTCTTCTTCCATGCCCAGCTTCTGCCAGATGTTCTCGCTCATCAGCTCGGCCCAGTGCTTGCCGGTGGCGCGCGAAACAATCCAGCCCAGCACCTCGGAATGCACGGTGCGGTACACAAAACCCGCGCCGTGTTCGCCTTCCTTCTTGAGCGTCTTCAGGAAGTCATACACAGTGGTCGGCCCCTGGTAGCCCGGCGGGCGTGGCAGCATGCCGCTGGACCAGCTGTAGCCAAAAATTTCGGTCGTGGGGTCGGTGTAGACCTCGCGGAAACGCACGGCACCCGTCATGTCCATCACCTCGCGCACCTTCATGTCGCCCCAGGCCGAGTCGGCCAGCTCCGGCACATATTTGGTGACCAGCGCGCTGGGGTCGATCTTGCCCTCGTGCGCCAGTTGCGCGGCCATGAGGCCGGTGAACGACTTGGTGACCGAGAACAGCAGGTGCGGCGTGTACGGCTTCATCTGGTTGTCGTAGCGCTCGTACACCACGCGGCCCTTGTGCACCACCACCAGCGCATCGGTGTAGGTGCGGGTGAGCCACTGGTCCACCGTGATGGGCTGCCCCTTGTCGTCATCAAACACCACGCCGCCCAGGGGCTTGGGGTCTGCAGGCAGGGCCGATGCAGCCGCCCCACCCCGGCGGATGTTGTGCGTGGGCTGCAGCTCGCGCAGGTGCTGCAGCGCCCAGCGCATTTGGGGGTACTTGAAAGAATTGCTCAGGTCCACACGCTGCGCGCCCTCGGGCGGGAAGGTGGTCATGTAGCCCAGCTTGTCCAGCGTCACGCTCTCTGGCGCGGGCAGGGCCGGGGCCTGTGCCTGGGCGGCCAGGGCGGTGCCCAGGGCGGCCAGCGCCAGCGCACTGCGCAGCCGGGTGGTCATGGCGGGGCGCCAGCCCTGGGACCCTCGGCGGGTTGTGATCTTGTGCATGGGATGTCTCCTGGCTTGTTGTGTTGTGTGTTGTTGTGCGGCGGCCTGGGTCCGGCCAGCCGCACCACCATGGTGCTGCGCCACCGGCCCCGCGCCCTGTCACCCGCGCGACGCGCGTCACACACCAACTCTCACCATCTCTCACAAGCCCCGCCCGGCAAGGCGCCCATGCCCCATCTGGTACCCTCAGACAGATATGTCTGCCCCCTCCGCCACCGCCGTGCCGACGGCTGCTTCCGCCTCCATCCAGCCCGGCCTGGCCATCCTGGTGCTCGCGCTGCTGCTCTCCATCCAGCCCGTCACCACCGACCTGTACCTGCCCGCCCTGCCCGCCCTCACGCGCAGCCTGGGCGCACCCATGGCGGCCGCGCAGCTCACGCTCAGCGGCCTGCTGCTGGCGTTTGGCTGCTCGCAGATGGTATGGGGGCCGCTGTCGGACCGCTTCGGACGCAGGCCCATCCTGCTGGCGGGGCTCGGCATCTACACCCTGGCTTCGCTGGGCAGCGCATTTGCACCCACCATGGCGCTGCTCATTGTGTGGCGCATCGCCCAGGGCGCCGCGATGGGCGCGGTGGTGATGTGCGCGCGGGCCATCGTGCGCGACCTGTACACGCCGCTCGACGGCGCGCGCGCCATGTCCAAGGCGCTCACGGGGCTGGGCATCGTGGCCTGCATCTGCGCGCCCATGGGCGGGCTGCTCAGCGAATGGCTGGGCTGGCGCGCGGCGCTGCTGGCGCTCACGGTGTATGCCGTCGTCACGCTGGCCCTGGTGGCGCTGCGCATGCCCGAGACCCTGGCGCGGCGCAACCCGCAGGCACTGCAGCCGCGCGTGCTGCTGGGCACCTGGATGCAGGTGCTGCGCCACCCCACCTTCTGGGCGTTCTCGCTGCAGACCACGGCCACCTACGGCGGCCTGTTCACCTTCCTGGCAGCCTCTTCGTTCGTCTACATCGACGTGCTGGGCCTCACCCGCACGCAGTACGGCTGGACCATGGCGTCTGCCTGCCTGGCCTACTTTGGCGGCACCTTCCTGTGCCGCAGCCTGCTGGCCCGCTTCGGCCTGCAGCGCACGGTGGCCATCGCGGGGGCACTGAGCATCAGCGGCGGCACGCTGATGGCGCTGGTGGCGCACCTGGGCTGGCACCAGCCCTGGGCGCTGACCTTGCCCTTCTATCTCTTCATGCTGGGCCACGGCATCCACCAGCCCTGCGGGCAAAGCGGCGCTGTCGGCCCGTTTCCGCAGGCGGCGGGCGTGGCGTCGGCGCTCAATGGTTTCATGATGATGCTGGCCGCCTTTGCCATCGGCGGCTGGCTGGGCGCGCGCCTGGACGGCACCGTGTGGCCCCTGGTCAACGGCATCTGGTTCTGGTCGGCCGCGCTGGCGCTCATCTCGTGGACGCTGGTGCAGAAGTTCGGAGCCCGCGCGTGACCCTGCCCGAGCCCCTGCTGCCCGCCATCGCCCTGGCAGGTCCCACGGCTTCCGGCAAGACGGCGGGCGCGCTCGCGCTGGCCGCCGTGCTGGGCAGCCAGGGCGTGCCGGTGGAGATCATCAGCGTCGACTCCGCCCTGGTCTACCGGGGCATGGACATCGGCACCGCCAAGCCCGCCCCCGAGGAACGCGCCGCCGCGCCGCACCACCTCATCGACATCCGCGACCCGCTGCAGGCCTACAGCGCGGCCGAGTTCGTGCAGGACGCGGCGCGGCTCATCGGCGAGATCCGCGGGCGCGGCGCGCTGCCCCTGCTGGTGGGCGGCACCATGCTGTACTTCAAGGCGCTGTTCGACGGCATCGACGACATGCCCGCCGCCGACCCCGCCGTGCGCGCGCGGATCGAAGCGCGGGCCACCGAACTGGGCTGGCCCGCGCTGCATGCGGAACTGGCGGCGGTCGACCCCGTGACCGCCGCCCGCCTGGCGCCTGCCGACAGCCAGCGCATCCAGCGCGCGCTGGAGGTGTGGCATGTCTCCGGCCAGCCCCTGTCGAGCTTTCACACTACAAAAAAGAGAGCTGCAGGCGCAGATCCAGCAAGCGCTACAGCCCTCTTTTCCTTGGAACCGGAGGACCGCGCCTGGCTCCACGCCCGGATTGCCCAGCGCTTTGACGCCATGCTCGCTGGAGGTTTCCTCGACGAAGTGCGGGCCCTGCGCGCGCGCGGCGACCTGCATCCGGACCTGCCCTCCATGCGCTGCGTGGGCTACCGCCAGGCGTGGGAAGAGCTGGACTTCCAGGCCACCCGCGCACCCGGCACGCCCCTGAACCTGGCCCACCTGCGCGAGCGCGGCATTGCCGCCACGCGCCAGCTCGCCAAGCGCCAGATCACCTGGCTACGCGGCATGCCGGGGCGCCACACCATTGCGTGCGACCAGCCCGACGCCACGGCCCGGCTCGTGCAGGCCGTGCTGCGGCGGCTCGCGCAGCGCGAGCAGGCCACGCCATGACGCTGCTGCGCGCCGAACAGCTGGGCAAGCGCTACGGCGACACGCCGGTCTTCGCCCAGGTGCAGTTCACCGTGGCGCCCGGCGAATTCGTGGCCATCGTGGGCGACTCGGGCGTGGGCAAGTCCACCCTGCTCAACTGCCTGGCCGGGCTGGACAGCTGGGACACCGGCCGCATCACCCACGGCACCACCGACCTGGGCGAGCTCGACGACACGGGGCGCGCCCTGTGGCGCCGCGCCCACGTGGGCTTTGTCTTCCAGGCCTTCCACGTGCTGCCGCACCTGGACGTGGCGCAGAACGTGGCCCTGCCGCTGATGCTGCTGGGCCGCAACGACCCGGCGCGTGTTCAGCAGATGCTGGACGCCGTCGACATGGGCGCACTGGGCGCGCGCCTGCCGCAACAACTGAGCGGCGGACAGCTACAGCGCGTGGCCATCGCCCGCGCGCTGGTCCATCGCCCCGCCCTGCTGCTGGCCGACGAACCCACCGGCAACCTCGACCCCACCACCGCCGCCCGCGTGATGGACCTGCTGCTCGCGCAGACACGCGGGCATGGCGCGTCGCTGGTGCTGGTCACGCATTCGGACGCCGCTGCGGCCCGCGCCGACCGGGTGCTGCGGCTGCGCAGCGACGGCATCAGCGCGAGCGGCTGACCCGCAACACCCGCATCACGGTTCGAGGCGGGGCGCGCGGAAGCGCCCGTTCTGGTGCAGCACCACGGCACGCACCTCGCCGCTGGAATAACGCTCGAACTCCAGTTCCGCCCGCACCGCGTCGTACGCAAACCGGTCCTGCTGGCCGGGAAGCGGGTACACCGTGTAGCGCGGTTGGGAGCCCAGGCGCACCTGCAGGCGGCCACCCGTGGCCTGCACATCCAGCACATTGCCGCCGCGCAGGCGGTAGCGGCCCAGGTACGGGGCCAGCACCTCGTCCGACTGTGGCGGCGCAAGGCCAACCAGCGGTTCCTCTGCACGCAGGGCCGTCAAGCGCGCGCCAAAACGCGTGTAGCGCAGCACCGCGGGCCGCCCTTCCTTGTCGCGCTCGAAGCGCAGCTGCCGGCCCGATGCGGGCTGCGTGAAGGCGTCGGGCCCCAGCACCTGCAGCGGCTCGAACACACCGCCAGTGGGCCGCAGCTGCAGCTGGCCATCCACCAGGGCCAGGCTCAGGGCCACCGCAGGCGACGCGCGGTAGACCCCTTCGTACGGCGCCAACGCAGCCGCGTCGGTGGCGGGCTGGCCGGGCGGCACGGGGTAGCGCAGCGCCAGCAGCGGCGTCATCACATCCTGCTGCGCGGCCCGTGCGTTGGCCACCAGGGCGATCACCGCCTCGCCCCGGTCGGGTGCCAGCAGCCATACGCTGCGAAAGCCCCCCGTGCCGCCGCCATGCAGCCAGGTGCGCAGCCCGTCGCGCTCGCGCAGCATGATGGCGTAGCCGATCTGGCCGCCGTCGTGGTCCGCCAGCGGCGTGAGCAGGCGCTCGGCCGCCGGGCCCAGAGGCCCCCGCGCGCCGGCCAGCAGCGCGCGGCTGAACACCAGCATGTCGGCCGCCGTGGAGCGCAGGGCCCCCGCACCGGCAAAGGCATCGAACTCCCACACCGACACCGGCGTCTCGCCTTCATGTGGCGCAGCCAGGCGCGGCGCCTTGCCGCCCAGCGACTGCACCGTGTCCTGCATGCCCAGCGGGCCGGTGATGCGCTCGTGCACGAGCGTGGCCCAGGGCTGGCCATAGCGCTGCGCCAGCACCTCGCCCAGCACCGCAAAGCCAAGGTTGCTGTACACGCCCGCGCACGGCGGCGACTGCGCCAGGCGTGCATCGGCCAAAGCCTGCCACAGGCGGGGGCGGTCGTAGCGCAGATAGGGGTTGGCGGCGTCCGAATCGCGGCGGAAGTCCGCCGGCAGGCGTGGCAGGCAGGAGGTGTGCGTGACCAGCTGGCGCAGGGTGATGGCGGCCACCGGGACGGGCAAGGACGGCGCCAGTGCGGGCGTGCCATTGAGCAGCCCGCCCAGCGTGTCGTCCAGCGCCATGTCGCCGCGCTCCACCGCCTGCGCCAGCAGCAGGCCGGTGAACACCTTGCTGATCGAGCCCACCTCGAACAGCGCCTGGGCAGGTGCTTCTGCCACACGGTTGCGGGCCGTGCCGAAACGGGCCTGGCCACCGTGCCATACCCCCACTTCGGCGGCGCCGCGCAACGGGCCCAGCGCGGCAGCGGCCATGGTGTCCGCGGGTCCCGACCAGTCGAAGCCTGGCGGCGGGGCGGCATGTCCCGCCAGCGCCATCCACAGCACTCCCGAGGCGAGGATGTGCCGCGCCAGGCGGGACGCCGGGAGAAGGGTTCCATCACAGCATGCCATTCCATCGCCTCCCTGAGCGGCACCACGGGGCGGGTGCCATGGCGGCATGGTCGCATGCGCTGGCTGTGGGCCAGCTTAAGGGCGCGGTGTTCCCGGATCCTTTTCAATGCGTTCGGGCAAGGCCAGGCCGCACAATCCCGCCATGCTCGCACTGCTTCGCACCTTCTCCTGGCAGGATCTGCGCCACCATCCCTGGCGCAGCGCGGCGGCCGTGACCGCGGTGATGCTGGGCGTGGCGCTGGCCTTCGCGGTGCATGTGATCAATGCGTCCGCGCTGGAAGAGTTCTCGCAGGCGGTGCGGGCGGTCAACGGCCAGCCCGACCTGGAGCTGCGCGCCATGCAGGGCAGCCTGCCCGAGGCGTTGTACGGGCAGCTCGCCACCCATCCTCAGGTGGCGCGGGCCAGTCCGCTGCTGGAGCTGGCGGCGGTGGCACGGGCCGCCGTGCGGCAGGATGCCGAAGCGCCGCCAGTGCCCCCGCAGTCCGGCACGCCGCTGCGGGTGCTGGGCGCCGATGCGCTGCTGGTGCCCACGATGGCGCCGGCGCTGATGCCCCGGCCGTGGCCGGGCGCCGATCGCCTCGCGGTCTTCGCCCCCGCCACGGTGTTCCTCAACGCCGCCGCGCTCCAGGCGCTGGGGCTGCCAGCAATCCCCACCGGCCCTGCGCCGCGGCTGTTGCTGCAGGCCGGCCTGCGGCAGTGGACGGTGCACGTGGCTGGTACGGTGGCGGCCGGCGGCGCCCCCTTGGCGGTGATGGACATCGGCGCCGCGCAGGACCTGTTTGGCCGCACGGGGCAGTTGAGCCGCATCGACATCCAGCTGCAGCCCGGCACGGACCGCAGCGCCTGGGAGCAGGCCGTGCGCGCCCTGCCGGGCTGGCCCGCCGATGTGGTGTTCGCCCAGCCAGGCGACGCGGCCCAGCGCATCGGCAACCTCTCGCGCGCCTACCGGGTGAACCTCACCGTGCTGGCGCTGGTGGCGCTGTTCACGGGGGCGTTCCTGGTGTTCTCGGTGCTGGCGCTCAGCGTGGCGCAGCGCGCGCCGCAGTTCGCGCTGCTGGCCGTGCTGGGCGCAACGCCGCGCCAGCGCCTGTGGCTGGTCCTGGCCGAGTCTGCCACGCTGGGGCTGGTGGGCAGCGCCGCCGGCATCGCACTGGGCTCGGCCCTGGCCGCCGCCGCGCTGCGGCTGCTGGGCGGCGACCTGGGCGGCGGCTACTTCGCGGGCGTGCAGCCCGCGCTGCAATGGAGCGCCCCGGCGGCCCTGGCCTATGGTGCCCTGGGCGTGGTGGCCGCGCTGGTGGGCGGCTGGTGGCCCGCGCGCGCCGCGCAGGCGCTGCCGCCCGCGCAGACGCTCAAGGGCCTGGGCACGGCATCCCAGCAATCCGCCAATGGCGCGATGGGACTCATCTTGACCGCAACGGGTGCGCTGCTGGCCATGGCGCCACCTGTTTTTGGCATACCGCTGGCGGCCTATGCGGCCATCGGCCTGCTGCTCGTCGGCGGCATTGCCCTGCTGCCCTGGGGCATGGCCTGGCTGCTGCGCCGCCTGCAGCCGCTGGCCGCACGCCATGCCCTGCCACTGCTGGCGGTGGAGCGTGCGCGGCGCATGCGCGGCACGGCGGCCATCGCCGTGGGGGGCGTGGTGGCCAGCCTGAGCCTGGCGGTCGCACTGACGGTGATGGTGTCGAGCTTTCGCGGCTCGGTCACGCAGTGGCTGGACGCGGTGCTGCCCTCGCCCCTGTATGTGCGCCCGGCCATCAACGCCCCGGGCAGCGACGCCGCGCTGCTGCCCGCCGGCTTTGCGGAGGCGGTCGCCCAGCTGCCCGGGCTGGAGCGCGTTCAACCCCTGCGGGCCAGTCCGCTGCAGCTCGATGCCGCCCGTCCCGCGCTCACGGTCATCAGCCGCCCGCTGGGCAATGATCCCGCGCGCCAGCTGCCCCTGGTGGGCGATGCGCTGCCCGTGCCCGCGGGGTACACCGGGGTGTACGTGAGCGAGGCGGTGGTGGACCTGTATGGCATGCGCCCGGGCATGGAATGGCCAGCCCTCTCCAGGGCTTTCAGCCCTCCCGCCCTTGGTGATAAAGCGCAGGAAGCTATCTTTTATATAGCAGGCGTCTGGCGCGACTATGCCCGGCAATCGGGCGCAGTGGTGATGGACCGTGCGGTCTGGCTGCGCCTGACCGGTGATGCCCGCACCAGCGATCTGGCCCTGTGGCCCCGTGAAGGGGCCGATCTGCAGGCCTTGCAGGAATCCATCCAGGCCGTGGCCGCAGCGCATGCCGGCGAACCCCGGAGGGCGGGTGCGGCGGACGCCGCGCCCCTGGCTGACTTGCAGCCGGCGGCGCTGGTGGAGTTCGTCTCCTCCGGCACGATCCGCGCGCGCTCGCTGCGCATCTTCGACCGCAGCTTCGCGGTCACCTATTGGCTGCAGGCGGTGGCGATCGGCATCGGGCTCTTTGGCGTGGCCGCCAGCTTCAGCGCCCAGATCCTGGCGCGCCGCAAGGAGTTCGGCCTGCTCGCGCACCTGGGCCTCACGCGCCGCCAGATCCTGGCCGTGGTGGCCGGCGAAGGCGCCGCCTGGACGGGTGTGGGCGCGATGGCGGGCCTGCTGCTGGGCCTGGCCGTGTCGGTGGTCCTGGTGCACGTGGTCAACCCGCAGAGCTTTCACTGGACCATGGACCTGGCGGTTCCGGTGGGTCGGCTGGGCGCCCTGTGCATGGCCGTGGCCGCATCCGGCACCCTCACGGCGTGGCTCGCTGGACGCGCCGCGGCGGGAAGGGATGCCGTTCTGGCGGTAAAGGAAGACTGGTAGCCGACTGTTAAATATTGTTTGCAATCATTGCAAATATTGATGATCATCCACCATCAAACAAGCGCCTCGGGATTCGCCAGCCCCGGTCCAGTGCCGGATCGCAGCCAGTCCCGCCAACATCAGATGCGCCGAGCTCTTGGTTCAAGGGTGCAGACGCAGAGGGAGATCCATGAAATCGATAGTCCGCCAACTGGCCGCCATGGCCATGCTTTGCTGTGGCCTGGCCGCACCCGCCTGGGCACAACTCATCATTCCTTCCGGAGGTTCGTTCGACGTGCCGGGTGGCTCCATGGACTTGGGGTGCCTCTCCGTGGAGGTGGAGGGCTCGCTGAACATCATCGCGGGCCAGTTCTCGACCACCAGCAACCTCAATGTGGCAGGCACCGGCACCTTCAACGGAGGCTCCGGCGTGCTCGCGGTGGGCGGTGACCTGAGCAGCACCGGCACCTTCAACGCCGGGAATGGCACGGTGGCCCTCACGGACGGCTGCACCGGCAACACCAGCCAGCTGTCAGGCACCATGGTCTTCCAGAACCTGACTCTGTCCAGCGCCACAGGCCGCACCTTTGTCATCCCCGCAGGCACCAACATCACCGTGCTCGGCACCCTGACGCTGCAGGGCGCACCAGGGCAGAACATCCAGTTGGTCTCCTCGGGCGGCGGCACGGCAGTCATCAACCTGGCCCCCGGCGCCACGGTGAACCAGAGCTTCGCCTCCGTGGCAGGCAACGTGCAGATCGGTGGCGCAGCGGTTGCCACCAGCATCCCCACGCTGAGCGAGTATGGCCTGATGCTGCTGGCACTGTTGATGGGCATGGCGGCCTTCTGGCAGCACCGCCGCAGCCGCGCAGCGCAGCGCATTTGATTGATTGAGGCCAGGAACACCACACAATGAAATACCGCTTCCACTCCCTGCCTCTGATCGTTGCCCTGGGCGCCGTCTACGCCGCGCACAGCCCCACGGCCCTGGCCGCCGACATCTCCGCCACCGTGCCCAGCGGCGGCGGGTTCGTGATCAAGAACTCCACCGGCACCCAGGAGCACTTTCGCGTGCAGGACGGCGGCGAAGTGCGGGCCCCTGGCCTGCTCGGCGCAACACCCAACAACAATCTCACCTGCTTTGACGGGCCCACCGGCCGCCTGGGGCCCTGTGCAGGGGGCATCGGTACCGGGGCGACTGGTGCCACCGGGCCCACGGGACCTGCCGGTGCAACCGGCGCCACCGGGGCAGGAGCCACTGGCGCCACGGGCGCAACAGGGCCGACGGGCACCACCGGCCCCACGGGTGCCGCTGGCCCCACCGGAGCCACCGGAGCGGACAGCGCCGTGCCTGGCCCCCAGGGCATCCAGGGGATCCAAGGCCCGGTCGGCCCCACCGGAGCAAACAGCGTGGTGCCCGGGCCACAGGGCATCCAGGGGACTCCAGGGATTCAAGGCGCCACAGGCCCCACGGGTGCGACCGGCGCCACGGGAGCTGCCGGCGCATCGAGCGGTGGCGTAGTGGTTCAAGACAGCAACGGCGCCAACCTTGGCACCGTCATCGACGTGTCGGTGAGCAGCCAGTCCTATGTGGCCTTCCTGACCTCCACAAAACACTACGTCAAGCTGCGCTTCAATGGGACGATTCAGAACGAATCTTCCATCTACTTCACTTCTAGCGACTGCACGGGCACGCCGTATGGTGGCAGTGGGGGCACTTCGGGCAACCAGCGTTTTGCGAAAACCGTGGTCTACCGCACGACAGGGCAGCTCTACACCCTGGCCAACCCTGACGCCAATGGCCTGGCCACTCCCGTTTCGCAGGCCACGCTGGGTATCACCGTGGCCTCCATCGAGGACAACGTGTCGGGGGCTTGCAATTCGTCGGTCTCTACCCAGCACATGTTCCCGCTGACCTTGGTCGCGCCCGCCGCCGTGGGGCTGCCGGCCAGCATAGCAGCACCACTTTCGTTCACGCCCTGAGTGCCACGAGCACGCAGACAAGACAGGCGGTTCATAGAAGCGTTCCATCAGTGAAGTCCCCCAGCACACGGTAGGGTGTCGGCCTCCAAAGGTCCATGGCGCCTCACGAATCTCCACCTCTTACTCCCGCCTGCCATGAAGCTCAGATACCAGCCACTTCTTGTCGCCCTGGGCACAGCCTACGCCCTGCACAGCCCCACGGTCCTGGCCGCCGACATCTCCGCCACCGTGCCCAGCGGCGGCGGGTTCGTGATCAAGAACTCCACGGGCACCCAGGAACGCTTCCGCGTGCAGGACAGCGGCGAAGTGCGGGCCCCTGGCCTGCTCGGCGCGACGCCCAACAACAATCTCACCTGCTTTGACGGGCCCACCGGCCGCCTGGGGCCCTGCGCAGGGGGCATCGGCACCGGGGCGACTGGCGCCACCGGCCCCACGGGCCCCACCGGAGCGATCGGAGTGACAGGGCCCACGGGGGTCACGGGTGCTGCCGGTGCGACCGGTGTGACGGGAGCGGCGGGACCCACGGGCGCCACGGGTGCAACTGGCGCTACCGGGGCAGGAGCTACTGGTGCGACCGGCTCGACAGGACCTGCTGGAGCCACAGGAGCCATGGGAGCCATGGGCCCCATCGGTCCAACAGGGGCCGACAGCGCCGTGCCCGGACCACAAGGCGTCCAGGGGATTCAAGGCCCTGTAGGTCCCACAGGCCCCATTGGGGCCACTGGCGCCACCGGGGCAGGAACAGTGACACTGACCACTGTCTCCAACAGCGACAATTGGTCCTTCGGCGGCGTGGGCGATCCAGCAGGAGGTGACCAAGTCACGGTGACCGCAACTTGCTCAGCAGGAAAAACAGTGGTTAGCGGGGGCTGCCGCGCTACCGCAGGCGCCAGCGGCAGCTATTTTGGAGGTGGCTACCCCTCTGCGGCCGACAAATGGACGTGTGAATACTCAATTTGGGGTGCACTGTCAGCGCAAGCCTATGCAATCTGCCAGTAGGATGCGCTGGCCTCAACCACGCTTACGCTGTACAAGAATGGAGCATCCACGGGACTGAGTTCCTCCGTGAGCAGCACACCGGCGGGCCGCTTGCACCAGTGCAGCGCGGCCCTCTGCCTACTAACGATCCTGCGTGGCATATGAGCAGGGCCAGCGTTGGCGGGATTTACATCCGATAGAAACGCGATTGAAGGAGTCGCAATCGACGCCATGCGCTGCGAGTGATTCAGGAGGTTTGCATCGGCCTGTGCCAAGCCCAAAAAAGATGCCATATCGCACTTCCTGATCATTCGCCTCCAAGTAGGATTGCGACACAGAACCCTGGCGGACGACAGCCTGCGCCTCTCCCGGACTGCGCGCAGGCTGGACACCAGGGGCTGCTCGCAGTACGGGGGATACACACCCAGGTTCCAAAGCCCTCGCTAAAGACATATGCCTCGCGTCGTCCTCAACATGATTGTTAAGAACGAGGCCCCGGTCATCGCCCGGTGCCTCGGCTCGGTCAAGCCCTGGGTGGACCACTGGGTCATTGTGGACACGGGCTCCACCGACGGCACGCAGGACCTCATCCGCGCGTTCATGCAGGACGTGCCTGGCACGCTGCACGAACGGCCCTGGAAGAACTTCGCGCACAACCGCAACGAGGCGCTCGAGCTGGCGCGCCCCCATGGGGCCTATCTGCTGTTCATCGATGCCGATGAGCAGCTGCGTGTACCGCCGCAGTTCACCTGGCCCGAACTCACGGCCGATGGATACACCCTGACCTGCCACATGGACGGCTGGGAATATCAGCGCAACAGCCTGGTGGCCACCCGCATCGGCTGGCGCTGGGAGGGTGTGCTGCACGAGTACCTGACCGCCGCGCAGCACGGCCCCTGGCAGACGCTGCAGGGACCGGTCATCCATGTGTCTCACGATGGCGCCCGCGCGCGCGACCCCGAGACCTATCTGCGTGACATGGCGCTGCTGGAACAGGCCGTGCGGGACGACCCCACGAACACGCGCAATGTGTTCTATCTGGCCCAGAGCTGCCGCGATGCCGGGAAGATCGAGCCCAGCCTGCTGTGGTACCAGCGCCGGGTCGACATGGGGGGATGGGACGAAGAGCGCTGGTATGCCCTGTTCCAGATCGCCGTGCTGCATGAGCGCAACCAGGCCCCACCCGCCACCGTGCGCGATGCTTATCTGGCGGCCTACGCGGCTCGCCCGCAGAGGGCTGAGCCCCTTTGCGAACTGGCCCGCTATCACCGCGAACGGGCCGAACATGCACTGGCCACCGTGTTTGCCCTGCAGGCGTCACAGATTCCGCAACCTGCGGACATTCTTTTTGTGGATACACAGGTGTACACATGGCGTGCACTGGATGAGCTGGCCGTCAGCGCCTTCTACACCCCCCACCGAGACCTGGGTCGTGCTGCGCTGCAGCGGCTGCTGGCCGAGCGCCGATACCCGGCGGACCAGGCCCAACGCATCGAAGCAAATCAGGTTTTCTACGGTCCGTGACCATCTCTGCGGCCCAGGCTGGAGGCGCTGCGACAATGCTCGCATGCAGACTCTCTCCCCTCCTTCCCGCTGGCTCCACGAAGCCATCGCCCGCATCGAAGCCGACTACCAGCGCAGCGCCGACACGCACCTGATCCCGCTGCGGCTGCCCGCGTTTGCCGCGCATGGCATTGACCTGTACCTCAAGGACGAATCCACCCACCCCACGGGCAGCCTGAAGCACCGGCTGGCGCGGTCGCTTTTCTTGTATGCACTGTGCAACGGCTGGGTGCATGAAGGCTCGACCATCGTCGAGTCGTCCAGCGGCTCCACTGCGGTGAGCGAAGCCTACTTTGCGCGGCTGCTGGGGCTGCCGTTTGTGGCGGTGATGCCGCGCAGCACCTCGCCCGAGAAGGTCGCGCAGATCGAGTTCCATGGCGGGCGTTGCCATTTTGTGGACAGCGCGGGAGCGGTGTATGAGGCGGCCCATGCGATTGCCGAGGAGACGGGCGGCCACTACATGGACCAGTTCACCTATGCCGAGCGCGCGACAGACTGGCGCGGCAACAACAACATTGCCGAGAGCATGTTCACGCAGATGGCGCGCGAGCCGCACTCGGTACCGCGCTGGATTGTGGTGGGCGCGGGCACGGGCGGCACCAGCGCCACCATTGGCCGCTATGTGCGCTACCAGCGCCATGCCACGCAGGTGTGCGTGGCCGACCCGGCGGGTTCGGTGTTCAGTGCCTACCACCGCACGGGCGATGCGCAGCTGACGGCGCCAGGATCCCGCATTGAAGGCATTGGGCGCCCACGGGTGGAGCCGAGCTTCATCCGCACGCTGGTGGACCGCATGGTCGATGTGACGGACTGCGAATCCATTGCCGCCATGCGCGCACTGTCGCAGCTACTGGGGCGGCGCGTGGGGCCCTCCACCGGCACCAACTTTGTGGCCATGCTCACGCTGGCCAGCGAGATGCGCGAGCGGGGCGAGCGCGGCTCCATCCTGTCGCTGCTGTGTGATGCGGGCGAGCGGTATTTACCCACGTATTTCGACACCGAATGGGTGGACCGCACGTTCGGCGATTGCTCGGCAGCGCAGCAGAAGGTAGATGGCCTGATCGGCTGATGCCAGCCGCGCACTGCACCATGCCCTCCACCGCCCTGTCCCCGGGCCCTGCCGGGCCATTCACCGGCCCCGCTGCCACGCGCCGCCAGTGGCTGGCCAGGCAGCTGCCGCTGGGCATGGCGCTGGCGGGAGGGGCGGCGGGCTGGCTGCCCGGTCCGGCATCCGCCCTGCCGGCACGCACGCTGGCCTTTCCGCGTGACCATGGCAGCCACCCGGAGCTGCGCACCGAGTGGTGGTACATCACGGGGCATGTGCAGGCGCGGGGCCAGCCCTGGGGATTTCAGCTCACGTTCTTTCGGTCACGCGTGGACGCCACGCAGCCACTGCAGTCCGCGTTTGCCGCCAAGCAGCTGCTGTTCGCGCATGCCGCCGTCACGGACGTGCAGGGCCAGCGTCTGGTGCACGACCAGCGCATCGCACGCACGGGTTTCGGCGTGGCGCAGGCCAGCGAGGCCGATACCCGCATCCGGCTGCAGGACTGGACGCTGGAGCGCAGCGACATGGCGCACGGCAAGCCCCACTTGGCGCTCAGCCGCTACACGGCCCGGATCGCAGGCAGCGAATTCGGCATGGAGCTGCAGTTCGACAGCACCCAGCCCGTGCTGCTGCAGGGCCAGCAAGGCCTGTCGCGCAAGGGGCCTGACGCGGCGCAGGCCAGCTACTACTACAGCCAGCCGCAGCTGGCGGTCAGCGGCCACCTGACGGTGGGGGGCCGCCGCATGGATGTCACACCCGGCACCGGCCGCGCCTGGATGGACCACGAATGGAGCGAGGCCCTGCTGCACCCCGAAGCCCAGGGCTGGGACTGGATCGGGATGAACCTGCACGATGGCAGCGCGCTCACCGCGTTCCGCCTGCGGCGTGCCGATGGCTCGGCGCTGTGGGCGGGGGGATCGCTGCGCGCGCCAGGGCAGCCCGTGCAGGCATTCGACGCACGGTCCGTGGTGTTCACGCCGCAGCGGTGGTGGAGCAGCCCGCGCAGCGGCGCGCGCTATCCGGTGCAATGGCGGGTGCAAACACCCGCTGGCGCGTTTGAAGTGCGCACCGTGCTGGACAACCAGGAGCTGGACAGCAGCGGATCGACGGGCGCGATCTACTGGGAAGGCTTGTCCGAGCTGGTGGACCACGCAGGCCTGCCCGTGGGCCGGGGCTACCTGGAGATGACCGGATATGCAAAACCGCTGCGCCTGTGAAGGCGGCAGCGGCTGGGGATGGGAGGGCCGCCAGAGGCGGCCGTATCGCCTCAGTGCTTGGCGGAGTTGCCCGAGCGGCGCTGCGCCAGCCACGCGATGATCTCGCCCATGATGCCGCGGCGGAAGGCGAGCACGCAGACGACGAAGATCAGCCCTGTGACCATGGTGACGGATTCGCCCAGGGTCTTGAACCACTCCACGCTGGTCAGCGCAGCGAGCAGGTTGCCGAATTCGCCGATCTTGTTCTCCAGCAACACCACCACGGCCGAGCCGATCAGCGGGCCCGACAGGGTGCCCAGCCCCCCCACGAGCGTCATCAGGATGACCTGGCCCGAAGCCGTCCAGTGCACGTCGGACAGCGTGGCGAAACCCAGCACCAGCGTCTTGAGCGAACCGGCAAGGCCTGCCAGCGCCGCCGACAGCACGAAGGCCAGCAGCTTGAAGCGGTGCGTGTCGTAGCCCAGCGAGATGGCGCGAGGCTCGTTCTCCTTGATGCCCTTGAGCACTTGGCCGAACGGCGAATGGATGGTGCGCACGATGACGAGGAACGCCAGCACCACGATCACCAGCGCCACGTAGTACATGACCAGGTCGCTCTGCAGGCTGATGATGCCAAACAGCTTGCCGCGCGGCACGCCCTGCAGCCCGTCCTCGCCCCCGGTGAACGGCGCCTGCAGGCAGACGAAGAACAACATCTGCGCCAGTGCCAGCGTGATCATCGAGAAGTAGATGCCCTGGCGGCGGATGGCCAGCCAGCCGAACAGCAGGCCCAGCAGCGCGCCACCGGCCGTGCCCAGCAGCAGGCCGATCTCGGGCGTGAGGCCCCAGACCTTGATGGCGTGGCCGGCCACATAGGCTGCTCCGCCCAGAAACGCGGCGTGCCCGAATGACAGCAGGCCGGTGTAGCCCAGCAGCAGGTTGAACGCGGAAGCGAACAGCGCGAAGCACATCAGCTTCATCACGAAGACGGGATAGGCGCCAAGGAAGGGCGCGGCGATCAGGGCCAGCAGCAGCAGGCCGTAGCCGATGGAGGCAAGGTTCTTGGTATTCATGCGGACGGCCCCTTATTTTTCTTTGCCGAACAGGCCGGCGGGGCGGATGAGGAGAACGATGACCATGATGACGAACACCACGGTGGAAGACGCTTCGGGGTAGAACACCTTGGTGAAGCCCTCGATGACACCCAGGCCCAGCCCGGTGAGGATGGAGCCCATGATGGAGCCCATGCCGCCAATCACCACCACGGCGAAGACCACGATGATGAGGTTCTGCCCCATGAGCGGCGTGACCTGATAGACCGGCGCCGCCAGCACGCCGGCAAACGCGGCCAGCGCGGCACCGAAGGCATAGGTCAGCGTCACCATCACCGGCACGTTGATGCCGAAGGCCTCCACCAGGCGCGGGTTCTCGGTGCCGGCGCGCAGGTACGCGCCGAGCTTGGTCTTCTCGATCACGTACCAGGTGGCCAGACACACGACCACCGAGGCCACCACCACCCAGGCGCGGTAGTTGGGCATGATCATGAAACCCAGGTTGGTCGCGCCCTCCAGCAGCTCGGGGGTGTCATACCCCAGTCCGGAGACGCCATAGATCGAGCGGAACACCCCCTCGATCAGCAGCGTGAGGCCCAGCGTGAGCAGCAGGCCGTACAGGTGATCGAGCTTGTAGATCCAGCGCAGCAGCAGGCGCTCGATCAGCACCCCGAACAACCCCACCGCCAGCGGCGCCAGCACCAGCATCCACCAGTAGTTGATGCCGAAGTAATTCATCGCCATCCAGGTCATCAGGGCTCCCGTCATGAACAGCGCCCCGTGGGCGAAGTTGATGACGTTGAGCAGGCCGAAGATCACGGCCAGCCCCAGGCTGAGAATGGCATAGAACGAGCCGTTGACCAGCCCCAGGAGGAGCTGGCTCAACAGGCCCGGCAATGAGACACCAAAGATTTCCATGGGAGGCAGCTGCAGGTGGGGGTGAACGGTTCAGGTCGGGAGGAAGGGAGGTGCCGGGCAGGCCCCTGCGGGCCACCGGACCGGCCCTGGGCGCGCGCACGCGCACCCAGGGCCTTCTTTCTTTCTCAGCGGTTTACTTCCAGAGCGCGCACTTGCTCTCTGCCTTGGTGGTGAACACCGTGTCGCCCGGCAGCTTCTTGATGAGCTTGTAGTAGTCCCATGGCTTGGTGGATTCGGCGGGCTTCTTCACTTCCATGAGGTACATGTCGTGCACGTAGCGGCCATCGGGACGCAGCTGGCCAGACGCGAAGAAGTCGTTCATCTTCATGCCGCGCCAGGTCGTCATGACCTTGTCGGCATCGATGCTCTTGGCTGCTTCCACGGCCTTGAGGTAGTTCATGGTGGCGGAGTAGTCGGCGGCCTGGATCTCGCCGGGCATGCGCTTGGTCTTTTCAAAGAAGCGTGCGGCGAACTTGCGCGTGTCGTCGTTCAGGTCCCAGTACCAGCTGGTGGTGAACTGCAGGCCTTCGGTGTTGCGCAGCCCCAGGCTGTGCACGTCGCTGATGAAGATCAGCAGGCCCGCGAGCTTCATGCTCTTGCCGATGCCGAATTCCTTGGCGGCCTTGATGGCGTTGATGGTGTCGCCACCGGCATTGGCCAGGCCCAGGATCTGCGCCTTGGAGTTCTGTGCCTGCAACAGGAACGACGAGAAGTCCGACGCGTTGAGCGGATGGCGCACGGTGCCCACCACGGTGCCGCCCTTGGCCTTGACCACCGTGCTGGTGTCGGCCTCCAGCGCATGGCCGAATGCATAGTCGGCGGTGAGGAAGTACCACGACTTGCCCCCGGTGTCCACGATGGCCGAACCCGTGCCCTTGGCCAGCGCCACGGTGTCGTAGGCGTAGTGCACCGTGTAGGGGCTGCATTGCTCGTTGGTCAGTGCGGAGGATGCGGCGCCATTGTTGATGTACACGCGCTTCTTCTCGGCGGCCACCTTGGCGGACGCGAGGGCCGTGCCGGAATTGGTGCCGCCAAACAGCATGGTCAGGCCCTGGGTGTCGATCCACTCGCGCGCCTTGGACGCCGCGATGTCGGCCTTGTTCTGGTGGTCCGCGGTGAGCAGCTCGATGGGCATGCCCAGCACCTTGCCGCCGAAGTCGTCGATGGCCATCTGGATGGCCACGGCCCCGTTCTTGCCCTCCACGTCGGCGTACAGGCTGGACATGTCGGTGATGAAGCCGATCTTGACCTTGTCCTGCGCGTGCGCGGCCGAGGTGGCCAGGCCCGCTGCGCCCAGCATCAATGCCAGCACTTTGAGTTTGTTCTTCATGGATTGTCTCCTGTGGGTGTGGTGGAAGAAAACGGGAAAGAGGTCACCTGGACAGCTCAGACGCCCAGCAGTTCGGTGAGCACGGGCATCTTTGCCTCAAGCTCGGACGCACCGAACTTCTCGACGATGCGGCCGTGCTCCATGACGTAGAAGCGGTCGGCCAGCGGCGCGGCGAAGCGGAAGTTCTGCTCCACCATGACCACCGTGTAGCCCTTTTCGCGCAGCATGGTGATCATGCGGGCCAGCGCCTGCACGATGACAGGCGCCAGGCCTTCGGAAATCTCGTCCAGCAGCAGCAGGTTGGCCCCCGTGCGCAGGATGCGGGCCACGGCCAGCATCTGCTGCTCGCCGCCCGACAGGCGCGTGCCCTGGCTGTTCCTGCGTTCGGCCAGGTTGGGAAACATGGCGTAGATCTCCTGCACCGACATGCCGGGCGTGCCGGTCTTCAGCGCCGGCGGCAGCAGCAGGTTTTCCTCGCACGACAGGCTGGAGAAGATGCCGCGCTCTTCCGGGCAGTAGCCCACGCCCAGGTGGGCGATGCGGTGCGTGGGCATGTGGATCGTCTCGACGCCGTTGATCTTGACCGAGCCCTTGCGCGCGCCGGTCAGCCCCATGATCGCGCGCATGGTGGTGGTGCGGCCCGCGCCGTTGCGCCCCAGCAGCGTGACCACCTCGCCGGGTTGCACGACGATGTCCACACCATGCAGCACGTGCGACTCGCCGTACCAGGCCTCGAGGTTGCTGATTTCAAGGGCAGGGGTCTTGGATGCGGTGGTCGCCATCTCAATGTGCTCCCTGCAGTTGGCCATCGGTGGTGCCCATGTAGGCTTCCATCACTTGCGGGTTGTTGGACACCTCGGCATACGGGCCTTCGGCCAGCACGGCGCCGCGCTGCAGCACCGTGATGCGGTCGGCGATGGTGGAGACCACCTTCATGTTGTGTTCCACCATCAGGATGGTGCGGCCGGCCGAGACTTTCTTGATGAGCTGGGTGACGCGGTCCACGTCCTCGTGGCCCATGCCCTGCGTGGGTTCGTCCAGCAGCATGAGTTCGGGCTCCATGGCCAGCGTGGTGGCGATCTCCAGCGCGCGCTTGCGGCCGTACGGCAGGTTCACGGTGACCTCGTCGGCCAGGTCCTCCAGGCCCACCTCGGTCAGCAGCTGCATGGCCCGGTCGTCCAGCTGGTGCAGGGTGCGCTCGCTGCGCCAGAAGTGAAATGAGGTGCCCAGCTTGCGCTGCAGTCCCAGGCGCACGTTCTCCATCAGCGTGAGGTGCGGGAACACGGCCGAGATCTGGAACGAGCGGATGACGCCGCGCCGGGCGATCTGCGCGGGCTGCTCACGGGTGATGTCGTGCCCGTTGAAACGGATGGTGCCCGACGTGGGCGTGAGGAATTTTGTCAGCAGGTTGAAGCATGTGGTCTTGCCTGCGCCATTGGGACCGATCAGCGCATGGATGGAACCCCGGCGCACGGCCAGGTTCACATCGCTGACGGCGGTGAAGCCCTTGAACTCTTTGGTCAGGCTGTGGGTTTCAAGAATGACGTCGCTCATTGCGCCTGGGTCGCTCCGTTGGGTGCTGGGGGAAGAAGCCTTGCGGCAAGGACTTCATGCGTGCGTTTTTGTCGCAGTGCATCGTATGCCCCCCTACCCTGCGGTAGATACTGGGACTAATGCCTATGTATAAACGCCTATGCCTTCTGGCGCACCAGGCAAGCGCATGCGCGCCGCCTCCGTCCAGGGCGAGGCACCCGCCCTTCCGCCATCGCGCTTTTTGCCGCCCTGGCCGTCTCGGCAGGCCCCATGGCGAGGGTTCTGTCCGGCAGGCGCGGTCCGGCAAGACACTGACTTTTTACTTACAACCTGCAGCGTCGGGGGCCCCGCAGGGCTGCGGATGGGCAGCCCGCCGCCGCCCGGCGCGCTTCTGGCAAACATTCCCGTGGCCTGGGAGATTGCCCCGCCGCGTGCGGGGACCGGGGATGGGAACCTACACTGCATCCATGGCTTCCACCCCTTCCCAACCCGCCCGCGGGGCGCCCCGCTCCCTGACAGGCCTGCTTCCATTTTTGCGGCCGTACCGGGCCCGCATCGCGTTGTCGGTGGTGTTCCTGGTGCTCGCGGCCCTCGCCACCCTGGCGTTTCCACTGGCCTTGCGCAACCTAGTGGACGGCGGCCTTGTCAGCGCGGACAAGGGGGCCCAGACCATGGCGCTGCGCAACCATTTCGAGGCCCTGTTCGCCGTGGCCGTGGCGCTGGGGGTGTTCTCCGCCGCGCGCTTCTACATGGTGAGCTGGCTGGGCGAGCGCGTGACCGCGGACCTGCGCGACGCCGTGTACAGCCATGTGCTGCGCCAAAGCCCCCAGTTTTTTGAAACCACGCAGACCGGGGAAGTGCTGTCGCGCCTGACCACCGACACGACGCTCGTCCAGACCGTGGTCGGTTCGTCCTTGTCCATGGGCCTGCGCAATGCCGTCATGGGCGTGGGCGCGCTGGCCATGCTGGTGTGGACCAATCCCTATGTCATGTCGGTCGTGCTGCTGGCCGTGGTGCTGGTGGTGCTGCCCACCATGTGGATCGGGCGCAGGGTGCGGCGCCTGTCGCGCGACAGCCAGGACCGGGTGGCGGACTCGAGCGCCATCGCGGCGGAAGTGCTCAACGCCGTGCCGGTGGTGCAGAGCTACGCGGCCGAGCCCCGCGAGTCCGCCCGCTTCATGCAGGCCACCGAAAATGCGTTCCAGGTCGCCATCAAGCGCACCCGTGCCCGGGCCCTTCTGGTGGCCTTCATCATCATTGCCAACGCCGCGCTGCTGCTGTGGGGCCTGTACCGCGGCACGGAGGCCGTGCTGGCGGGCAAGATGACCGCCGGCCATCTGGGGCAGACCGTGGTGTACGTGATCCTGCTGGCCGGCGCCGTGGCAGTGCTGGGCGAGGTCTACGGCGACCTGCTGCGCGCCGCGGGCGCCACGGAGCGGCTGATGGAGCTACTGGGGAGCCGCTCCCCCGTGGCGGACCCGGACGAGCCCCAGGAACTTCCGCTCTCCGAACGCGGCCTGGAGGTGGAGTTCGAGCAGGTGCAGTTCCACTACCCCTCGCGCCCCGATCAACCCGCCCTGCACGACTTTTCCCTGCGCCTGGCGCCCGGCGAAACGGTGGCGCTGGTGGGCGCCAGCGGCGCGGGCAAGACCACCGTGTTCCAGCTGCTGCAGCGCTTTTACGACGTGGACTCCGATGCCGACGGCGTCCCGCAGGGGCGCATCCGTCTCAATGGCGTGGATATCCGCACGCTGCGGCTCAAGGCCCTGCGCTCGCACACGGGCACCGTGCCACAGGACGCGGTGATTTTCTCGGCCTCCGCGATGGACAACATCCGCTACGGGCGCCCCGACGCGACGGACGAGGAGGTGGTGGCCGCCACGCGCGCCGCGTTCGCGCACGACTTCATCACCGCGCTGCCGCAAGGGTATGCCACCTTCCTGGGAGAGCGCGGCGTGCGCCTGTCAGGCGGCCAGCGCCAGCGCATTGCCATCGCCAGGGCCATGCTCAAGAACCCGCCACTGCTGCTGCTGGACGAGGCCACCAGCGCGCTGGACGCCGAGAGCGAGCGCATGGTCCAGGCGGCACTGGACACCGCCATGCAGCGCCACACAGGCCGTCGCACCACGCTGGTCATCGCCCACCGGCTGGCCACCGTGCAGAACGCGGACCGCATCGTGGTACTGGACCATGGGCGCATCGTCGAGCAGGGCACCCACACGGCCCTGCTGGCGCAAGGCGGCGTCTATGCCCGCCTGGCGGCATTGCAGTTCACGGTGTAGCACCGGGCGCCCCGGGGGCACGGGCGGAGCTTCACAGGCTTCGGGAAATCGCTATAAATACAATAGCTTATTGCGCTTGCGCATCAAGCGTTTGCGACCAAAATGGCCACAACATATTGGCGGCCAGGCAGCGCCGGGAAGGCTATTGAAGGGTTTCCTTGGACGCCGCGGGCAATGCCAGGGGCAGGACGGCAATGCCCTCCTCCAGCAACTCCAGGGCCTCGTCGGGGGTGGCCTGACCACGAATCGCACGCTCCTGCACCTCGCCATGGTGCATGCGGCGGGCTTCCTGGGCAAAACGCCCTCCCACATCCTCGGTGCTGGCGACGATCTTGCGAGCCAGTTCCAGCCAGGCGGCCTGCAGCGCGGGCGCAAGCACGCCGGCATCGGCCGGCGCCCCTCCGGCTCCGGGCACGGGAGACGGCGTTGTCACGGTGGGTGTGGCGACGGCTGGATCTCGCGCGCCCAGATTCAAGCGCGGAGCGCTCAGGCGCTTTTCAATGTGGGCGTCCGCGCACAGGGGGCATTGCACCAGCCCGCGCTGCTTCTGGCCCTGGAAATCATCCTCCGATCCGAACCAGCCTTCAAAGACATGGCCGAGCCGGCATTGGAGATCAAGCACCTTCATGGCAACACCTGAACGCGCCGGCCGTCACCCGTGGCGGCGCAGCAGGTACCGGTAGACAAAACCTGGAAAGGCCAGCGTGAGAAACAGCGTCCCGGTGATGGCATAGAACTCCCAGCCTTGCGGCGCGATCTGCCCTGCGCGGCGCTCCAGCAAGAGCGCGAGGCCGCCGACCAGGACATACAGCAGGAGGAGCTCAGCCAGCCGGCCTACGAGCGGCTTGCGCTGCCCGGCAACGGGCCCCACCACCAGCCAGCGGTGGTTCACAAACGGCAGGTTGGCGGCGATGAAGGCCGCCACGATGACCAGCCAGACGGACCCGGTAAGAGACACAGGAACGAACGAGAGCGGCGAGGCGCTCAGGTCGCCAGCGCGCGCACGACAGCGTCCGCGCACAGCGCCATCAGACCGCCGGGCAGAAGGCCCAGCACCAGAAGAAGTGCACCGTTGAGCGTCAGTACCACGCGCACGTCCACGGGCGCCGATACGTTCGAAGCCGTCAGCGGAGCGTCGAAGTACATGACCTTCACCACCCGCAGGTAGTAGAAGGCGCCAATCAGCGACATCATCACGGCGAACACCGCCATCGCGATGTACAGGCCCTGGCCGGAGGCCACCAGCGCCTGCAGCACCGCCAGCTTGGCGTAGAAACCCACCAGCGGGGGAATGCCGGCCATGGAGAACAGGCAGACCGCCATCACGCCCGCATACAGGGGGCTGCGCTGGTTCAGGCCCGCAAAGTCCGAGATTTCTTCGCTCTCGAAGCCCTCGCGCGCCAGCAGCAGGATCACGCCGAACGCGGCCAGCGTGGTGAGCACATAGGTCACCACATAGAACATGGAGGCGCTGTAGGCGTTCTCGACGGCCGTAGCATCCACATTGCCATTCACCACACCCGACATCAGGCCCAGCAGCACGAAGCCCATCTGCGAGATCGTGGAGTAGGCCAGCATGCGCTTGAGGTTGGTCTGCGCGATGGCGGCCAGGTTGCCCACGAGCAGCGAGCCGATGGCCAGCACCGCGAGCATCTGCTGCCAGTCGATGGCCAGGGGCAGCAGGCCGTCCACCAGCAGGCGGATCGTGATCGCGAAGGCTGCCAGCTTGGGCGCGCCACCGATCATGAGCGTGACGGCCGTGGGGGCACCCTGGTACACGTCGGGAATCCACATGTGGAACGGCACCACGCCCAGCTTGAAAGCCAGGCCAGCCACCACGAACACCAGGCCGAAGACCAGCACCTGATGGCGGATCTGGCCCGAATTGACCGCCTTGAACACCTGGCCGATGTCGAGCGAACCCGTGGCACCGTAGATCATGGACAGGCCGTACAGCAGGAAACCGCTGGCCATGGCGCCGAGCACGAAGTACTTCATCGCCGCTTCCGTCGCCGTGGCGTTGTCGCGGCGCAAGGCCACCAGGGCGTAGCTCGACAGGGTCAGGAGTTCCAGGCCCAGGTAGATCACCAGGAAGTTGTTGCCCGAGATCATGATGAACATGCCCAGCAGCGCAAACATCGACAGCGTGAACATCTCGCCGCCGCGCATCATGCCGCGGTCCGCCGCATAGGGACGGCCGTAGACCAGCGTGATCATCATCGCCACGGTGGCGAAGCACTTGAGCCAGTTGCCCATGGCGTCGCTGACCACCATGTTGCCAAAGCCGTAGAAGGTGTTGCCGCTGCTGGCGTACATGGCCTGCAATGCCGCCACCACGGCCAGCGTGAGCAGGGTCAGCACATAGGTGCCCGTGCGGCGTGCGCTGTGCACGCCCAGATCGACCAGCGCGATCACGCAGGCCATGGTCAATAGCACGATTTCGGGGTAAATCGCGAGCCAGCTGATGTTGTCAATCATCTCGAATCTCTCAGTTCAGTCTGGTCAGTTCAGCTTGGACAGCGCGACATGCTTGAGCAGTTCGGCCACCGAGGTGTCCATCACATCGGTGAAGGGGCGCGGGTACAAGCCCATGGCCAGCACGGCGATGCCCAGCAGTGCAAGCACCAGGAACTCGCGGCTGTCGATATCGGTGAGGCCCTTGACGTTGTCGTTGCCGACAGGTCCCAGGTACACCCGCTTGAACATCCACAGCGTGTAGGCGGCGCCAAAAATCAACGCCGTGGCGGCTGCCAGGCCGATCCAGAAGTTGGCCTTGACGGCCCCCAGGATCACCATCCATTCGCCGACGAAACCGGCGGTGCCCGGAAGGCCGCAGTTGGCCATGGCGAACAGCAGCGCGAAGGCCGTGAAGTTGGGCATGGTGTTGACCACGCCGCCGTAGGCCGCGATTTCACGCGAGTGCACGCGGTCGTACAGCACGCCGATGGACAGGAACATGGCACCCGAGACGAAGCCGTGGGCAATCATCTGCACCAGGCCACCGGAGACGCCCAGGTCGTTGAAGATGAAAAAACCCAGGGTCACGAAGCCCATGTGCGCCACCGACGAGTAGGCCACCAGCTTCTTCATGTCCTTCTGGACCATGGCCACCAGGCCCACATAGATCACCGCGATCAGCGACAGCGCGATCATCAGCCACGCCCATTCGCGCGAAGCGTCGGGAGCGATGGGCATCGAAAACCGCAGGAAACCGTAGGCACCGAGCTTGAGCATAATGGCGGCCAGCACGGCCGAGCCGCCGGTGGGGGCTTCCACGTGCACATCGGGCAGCCAGGTATGCACTGGCCACATGGGCACCTTCACGGCGAAGGCCGCGAAGAAGGCGAAGAACAGCAGCGTCTGCGCGCGGCCGCTCAATGGCAGCTGGTGCCACGTCGCGATGTCGAAGCTGCCACCCGACTGGTTGTACAGGAAGATCAGCGCGATCAGCATCAGCAGCGAGCCAAGCAGCGTGTACAGGAAGAACTTGAACGCCGCGTAGATCTTGTTGGGGCCGCCCCAGATCCCGATGATCAGGTACATGGGGATCAGCGTGGCTTCGAAGAACACGTAGAACAGCATGCCGTCCAGCGCCGCGAACACTCCGACCATGAGGCCTGACAGGATCAGGAACGCGCCCATGTACTGGTTCACGCGCTCGGTGATGGATTCCCAGGAAGCCACCACCACGATGACGGTGATGAAAGCCGTCAGCGGCACGAACCAGAACGAAATGCCATCCACGCCCAGGTGGTAGTGGACATTGAAGCGCTCGATCCAGGCGGCCTTCTCGACAAACTGCATCGCCGCCGTGCCCAGCTTGAAGCCATCGTACAGGGGCAAAGTCACCAGGAAGCCGATCACGGCCCCGACCAGCGCCAGCCACCGCACCGCGCGGGCATGCTCATCCCGCCCAATGGCCAGCAGCAGCACACCGAAGGCAATCGGTGTCCAGATTGCAAGACTCAACAGACCCATTTGTTGTTTTCCTTATTTGATGAGCTGCAAGAAAGCATCGCCCCAGACAAACCAGGTCATCAATGCGAAGACACCCAGAATCATCACCAGCGCATAGTGGAAGATGAAGCCCGACTGCATCCAGCGGACGATGCCGGAAACCCCGCGCACCAGCTTCCAGGAGCCATTCACGAGGGCCCCGTCGATGATGGCCTGATCGCCACCCTTCCACAGGCCGACGCCCAGGGCACGCGCGCCGCGGGCCAGGATGTTCTCGTTGATCCAGTCGAGGTAGTACTTGTTCTCCAGCAGCGTGTACAGGGGCTGCACGCGGGCCTTGATGCCGGCCGGCAGCGCGGGGTTGACCATGTACATGTAGTACGAAGCAGCCACGCCAGCGAGCGCCAGCCAGAACGGCGCGGTCTGCAGTCCGTGCACCGCCATGGCCACCGGACCGTGGAAAATTTCAGCCAGTTTCGCCATGGCCGGATGCTTGACCGCATCGACAAAGATCACGTTCTTGAAGAAGTCGCCGAACAGCATGGGCTGGATGAACATGAAACCCACCACCACCGACGGAATGGCCAGCAGCACCAGAGGCACGGTCACCACCCAGGGCGATTCGTGGGGCTCGTGATGGTGATCGTCATGGCCATGGTGGTCATCATGGTGCGCATCAGGATTCTGGTCGTAGCGCTCCTTGCCATGGAAAACCAGGAAGTACATGCGGAACGAATAGAACGCCGTGATGAATACACCCGCCAGCACGGCGAAGTGCGCAAAACCGGCCGCGGGCAGATGGCTGAAATGGACCGCCTCGATGATGCTGTCCTTGGAATAGAAGCCCGCGAACAGCGGGGTGCCGATCAGCGCGAGCGAACCCAGCAGCGAGGTGATCCAGGTGATGGGCATGTACTTGCGCACGCCGCCCATCCAGCGGATGTCCTGGTTGTGGTGCATGCCCATGATGACCGAGCCGGCACCGAGGAACAGCAGCGCCTTGAAGAACGCGTGGGTCATCAGGTGGAACACGGCGACCGAATAGGCCGACGCACCCAGCGCCACGGTCATGTACCCGAGCTGCGACAGCGTGGAGTAGGCCACCACGCGCTTGATGTCGTTCTGGATGATGCCCAGGAAACCCATGAACAGCGCCGTGATGGCCCCGATCACCAGGATGAAGTTCAGGGCGGTATCCGACAGCTCGAACAGGGGCGACATGCGCGCCACCATGAAGATGCCGGCCGTCACCATGGTGGCCGCGTGGATCAGTGCCGAGATGGGGGTCGGGCCTTCCATCGAGTCGGGCAGCCAGACGTGCAGCGGGAACTGGGCGGACTTGCCCATCGCACCGATGAACAGGCAGATGCAGATCACGGTGATCAGCATCCAGTCGGTGCCGGGGAAAGCCAGGCCGCCGAGCTCACCCGACTTGGCAAACACTTCGCCGTAGTTCAGCGTGCCTGCGTAGGCCGCGATGAGGCCGATGCCCAGGATGAAGCCGAAGTCCCCCACGCGGTTGACCAGGAAGGCCTTCATGTTGGCGAAGATCGCGCTGGGCTTGTTGAACCAGAAACCGATCAGCAGGTAGGACACCAAGCCCACGGCTTCCCAGCCGAAGAACAGCTGCAGCAGGTTGTTGCTCATGACCAGCATGAGCATGGAGAACGTGAACAGGGAGATGTACGCGAAGAAGCGGTTGTAGCCGTCGTCCTCTTCCATGTAGCCGATCGTGTAGATGTGCACCATCAGCGACACGAAGGTCACCACCACCATCATCATGGCCGTGAGGCTGTCGATCAGGAAGCCGACTTCCATCTTGAGGCCGCCGACCACCATCCAGGTGTACAGCGTTTCGTTGAAACGGGCGCCATCCAGCGCAACACTCTTGAGCGTCATGGCCGACAGGACGAAGGCCACGAGCACGCCCAGGATGGTCAGGGTGTGGCTCAGGCGGCGGCCAATCCAGTTACCACCAAAGGTCGTACCGAAGATGCCGGCCAGCAAGGCGCCCGCCAGCGGAGCCAGCGGCACGGCCAGGAGCGTTGAAGCAGAGAGGGTTTGACTCATTCTTGAGAACCTTGGGAATACAGGTGGCTCATCAACCCTTGAGGGTGTTGAGGTCTTCCGCGTTGATGCTGGACTTGTTGCGGAACAGCAGCACCAGGATGGCCAGGCCGATCGCCGATTCGGCCGCTGCCACGGTCAGGATGAAGAACACGAACACCTGTCCATGCATGTCGCCCAGGTAGTGGGAGAACGCCACGAAGTTCATGTTGACCGCGAGCAGCATCAACTCGATCGCCATCAGCAGCACAATCAGGTTCTTGCGATTGAGGAAGATGCCGATCACCGCCAGCGCGAACAGCATCGCACCCAGCGAGAGAAAGTGGCCCAATGTCAGCGTCATGCTTTTTTCTCCTCGGCGACAGCCTCTGCAGGCGCTGGCGCCTCAGCCTTCTGGGTGGCGACAACCTTGACCACTTCGAGGCGGTCGCTGGCGCGCACGCGGATCTGTACGGACGGATTGATCGCCTTGCTGTCCTTGCGCTGGCGCAGCGTCAGGGCAATGGCGGCAATCATCGCCACCAGCAGGATCACGGCCGCGATTTCCACGGGATAGAGATACTCGGTGTAGAGCAGCTTGCCCAGCGCCTTGGTGTTCGAATACTGGACGACCTGGCCCGCCGCATTCACCGCCGTGGCGACAGCCTTGGGCTCATCCATGCCCCGGAAGCCACCCATCAGCACCGCGGCCATTTCGAGCGCGATCAGTGCGCCCACCGTGGCGGCCAGGGGAAAGTGCTTCCAGAACCCCTTGCGCACCGTGTCGATGTGGATGTCCAGCATCATCACGACGAAGAGGAAAAGCACCATCACCGCGCCCAGGTACACCAGCACGAGCGCAATGGCCAGGAACTCGGCCTTGAGCAGCAGCCAGACGGCGGCGGCCTGCGAGAACGCGAGGATGAGGTAGAGCACCGCATGCACGGGATTGCGCGCGGTGATCACCCGGAAGGCTGCGAACAGCAGCACGACCGAGAAGAGGTAGAAGAAACCTGTCTTGGCGTCCATGAATCGGGTCTTTATAGAAAGTCTGGCAAAGAGGCTGAACCCAGCACCGCTCAGCGGTACTTGGCGTCCGCAGCCTTGGCTGCCGCGATTTCACCTTCGTACCGGTCGCCCACGGCCAGGAGCATGTCCTTCGTGAAATACAGATCGCCACGCTTTTCGCCGTGGTACTCAAAAATGTGCGTCTCAACGATCGAGTCCACCGGGCAGCTTTCTTCGCAGAAACCGCAGAAGATGCACTTGGTCAGGTCGATGTCGTAGCGCGTGGTGCGGCGGGAGCCATCGTCGCGCACGTCCGACTCAATGGTGATGGCCATGGCGGGGCACACGGCCTCGCACAGCTTGCAGGCGATGCAGCGCTCTTCGCCATTCTCATAACGGCGCAAGGCGTGCAGGCCACGAAAACGTGGCGACAAGGGGGTCTTCTCTTCTGGGAACTGCACGGTCACCTTGCGGCGAAAGGCGTAGCGCCCCGTGAGGGCCATGCCCTTGAGCAGTTCCACGAGCATGAAGCTCTTGAAGAAATCCTTGAACGAGAAAGGTGCAGCAGCAGCAACAGCAGTCATTTGTGTCCCCGCTTATTTCCAGATATTCCAAGGCGAGAGCAACCACCCGCCGACGATCAGCAGCCACACCAGCGTGACCGGAATGAAGATCTTCCAACCCAGACGCATGATCTGGTCATAACGGAAGCGGGGGAAAGTCGCCCGGATCCAGATGAACATGGACACCACGAGGAATGTCTTGATCCCGAGCCAGATCCAGCCGGGAATGAACGAGAGGAAATCCACCGGAGGCAGCCAGCCGCCCAGGAACATGAGGGCGGCCAGAATGGACACCAGCCACATGCTCGCGTATTCCGCCAGAAAGAAGATCGCGAAACCCATGCCGGAGTACTCCACCATGTGGCCCGCCACGATTTCGGCTTCGCCTTCCACCACGTCGAACGGATGGCGGTTCGTCTCAGCCACACCCGAGATCAGGTAGACCAGGAAGATGGGCAGCAATGGCAACCAGTTCCAGGACAGGAAGCCCAGGCCCATGTTGGAGGCCATGCCGCGGGACTGGGACATCACGATCTCGGTCAGGTTCATGCTGCCCGAAACCATGATCACCACCAGGAAGCAAAAACCCATGGCGATTTCATAGCTCACCATCTGCGCGGACGCCCGCAGTGCGCCCAGGAAGGCGTACTTGGAGTTCGATGCCCAGCCGGCAATGATCACGCCGTACACCTCGATGGAGGTAATGGCCATCACCAGCAGCAGGCCGGCGTTGACATTGGCCAATGCCACGTCCGGGCCGAACGGAATCGCCACCCAGGCAGCCAGCGCGGGCATGATCGCCATGACCGGCCCCAGCACGAAGAGCCCTTTGCTGGCGGCAGTAGGCTGGATGATTTCCTTGGTCAGCAGCTTCAAGGCGTCCGCGATGGGTTGCAGCAACCCGAGCGGGCCGACCCGGTTGGGGCCATGGCGCACCTGCATGAAGCCCAGGAGCTTGCGCTCCCACAGCGTGAGATAGGCCACCGCCCCCATCAGGGGCGCCAGAATGCAGACGATCTTGAGCAGGATCCAGAGCACCGGCCAGACCACGCCGGTCCACCAGCCAAAGGAAAGCAGGTTCAGGCCCGCGTTGTAGATCGCGTCGATCATGCTGCCACTCCTTCGCATGCCAAGCGCGCGTCGGCGGTCAGCTGCAGCGACGTGGAACGGCGCACCAGGCCGTCCAGTTGATAGATCGAGGCCACCACGGGCTCGCCCACCACTGCGGTGGCGACAGGGACAGCAGCGCTCACGGCATTCGACAATTGAGCGGCCGGGACCTGCGCGAAGGTGCCAGCAGGCGCATTCGTGGCGCGGGCCAGCACATCCTGCGACGTCTCGAAATCAAAACCCGGCACGCCCAGCAGATTGGCCAGCACGCGCAGCACCTTCCAGGCCGGACGGGTATCGCCCAGAGGACGCACCACGGCATGGAAACCCTGCAGGCGGCCTTCCGCATTGATGAAGCTGCCCGAGGTTTCCGTGAACGGCGCCACCGGCAGCAGCACATCACTGAATTCCATATTGGCCTTGAACGGGCTCAAGGTCACCACCATCTCCGCCCCTCCCAGGGCCGTGGCGGCCTGCAGGCCGGCTGCAGAGTCATGGACAGGCTCGGTATTGAGCAGCAAGGCCGCCTTCAGTCCACCCGCCAGCATCTGGCCTGCATTCAGGCCTCCGTTCACGGGATGGGCGCCGGCGAATTGCGCACCCACGGTGTTGGCGGCTTCCGTCAGGTAGCCGACGGTTGCCCCGGTTTGTTCACCAATCCAGTTGGCAAGCGCCAGCAGCTGGGTTGCCTGGGCATGGTGCGCTGCGGCATTGCCCAGCAGTACGGCCTTGCGTTCGCCGCCCAGCAATGAGCGGGCGATGACCAGGGAGGCTTCGGTGGGATCACCGGAACCTGCGGGTGCGGCCGTGCCCTTTTCCTGTGCCACGGCAGCGGCGATGGTGCCCAGCGCCTGCAGCCACTGACCGGCGCCTTGCAGCAGGGAGTGCTTCACGGGCATGGCCCAATCGACCAGGGCCGAGTCGACCACGCTGACCTGGCAGCCATGGCGCGCAGCCTGGCGGATGCGCTGCGCGAACAGCGGATGGTCCTTGCGCAGGTTGGAGCCCACCACCAGCACGCGCTGCAGCGTGGACAGCGTGGCGATGGACGTACCGAGCCAGCGAATGCCTTCGGGCGCGGCGAACTCGGCGTTGCGCAGGCGATAGTCGATGTTGTCGCTGCCCAGACCACGCACCAGCGCGCCAGCCAGGTACAGCTCTTCGACCGTGCTGTGCGGGCTCACCAGAGCACCGATGCTGTGGGCACCGTGGTCGTTCTTGATGTTCTTCAAGCCGTTGGCCACGTATTCGAGCGCGGTCTGCCAGTCGACGGTCTTCCAGACACCGCCCTGCTTGAGCATGGGCTGTGTCAGCCGCTCGTCGCTGTTGAGCGATTCGTACGAGAAGCGATCACGGTCGGCGATCCAGCATTCGTTGACGGCTTCGTTCTCGAACGGAACGACACGCATGACCTTGTGGTTCTTGACCTGCACGATGAGGTTGGCACCGGTGGAGTCGTGCGGGCTGACGGAGCGGCGGCGCGACAGTTCCCAGGTGCGGGCGCTGTAGCGGAACGGCTTGCTCGTGAGCGCGCCCACGGGGCAGATGTCGATCATGTTGCCCGACAGCTCGGAATCCACGGTATCGCCCGCCACGGTGGTGATCTCGGAGTGCTCGCCGCGGTGGATCATGCCGAGTTCCATCACGCCGGCCACTTCCTGGCCGAAGCGCACGCAGCGGGTGCAGTGGATGCAGCGGCTCATCTCCTCCATGGAGATCAGCGGGCCCACATCCTTGTGGAAGACCACGCGCTTTTCTTCCTCGTAGCGCGAGGAGGAACCGCCGTAGCCCACGGCCAGATCCTGCAGCTGGCACTCGCCGCCCTGGTCGCAGATGGGGCAATCCAGCGGGTGGTTGATCAGCAGGAATTCCATGACCGACTGCTGGGCCTTGATGGCCTTGTCGCTCTTGGTGCGCACGATCATGCCCTGCGTGACCGGCGTGGCGCAGGCGGGCATGGGCTTGGGGGCCTTCTCCACGTCCACCAGGCACATGCGGCAATTGGCGGCGATGGAGAGCTTCTTGTGATAGCAGAAATGGGGAATGTAGGTGCCGGCCTTTTCGGCTGCATGCATCACCATGCAGCCTTCGGCGACTTCTACCTTCTGCCCGTCGAGTTCGATTTCAACCATATGCGTTTCTCGCGATCAGGCGGAGGCGGAAGCCTGCGGGGTCTTCTCTTGGCGGATCAGCGCTTCGAATTCCGGACGGAAGTGCTTGATCATGGCGCGCACCGGCATGGCCGCTGCGTCACCCAGTGCGCAAATGGTGCGGCCCTGGATGTTGTCCGCCACCGAATTGAGCAGGTTCAGGTCGCCATCGCGCCCCTGGCCATGCTGGATCCGGTCGATCACGCGCCACATCCAGCCCGTGCCTTCGCGGCACGGCGTGCACTGGCCGCAGGACTCGTGCGAGTAAAAATAGGACAGGCGCAGCAGGCTCTCGACCATGCTGCGGGAGTCGTCCATCACGATGACCGCGCCCGAGCCCAGCATGGAGCCGGCCTTGGCGATGGAGTCGTAGTCCATCGTGCATTCCATGATGATGGAAGCCGGCAGCACCGGTGCGGACGAGCCGCCGGGAATCACGGCCTTGAGCTGGCGGCCCTTGCGCACGCCACCAGCGAGTTCGAGCAGCTTGGCGAAGGGCGTGCCCAGGGGCACTTCGTAGTTTCCGGGCTTTTCCACGTCGCCGGAGACCGAGAAGATCTTGGTGCCGCCGTTGTTGGGCTTGCCGCATTCAAGATAGGCAGCACCGCCGTTGCGGATGATCCACGGCACGGCCGCGAAGGTCTCGGTGTTGTTGATGGTGGTGGGCTTGCCGTACAGGCCGAAGCTGGCCGGGAACGGCGGCTTGAAGCGCGGCTGGCCCTTCTTGCCTTCCAGCGATTCGAGCAGCGCGGTCTCTTCGCCGCAGATATAGGCGCCGAAGCCGTGCGCGGCATGCAGCTGGAAGCTGAAGTTGCTGCCCAGGATCTTGTCGCCCAGGTAGCCTGCGGCGCGTGCCTCTTCAAGCGCTTCTTCAAAACGGTCGTAGGTCTGGAAGATTTCGCCGTGGATGTAGTTATAGCCCACGGAGATGCCCATCGCGTAAGCCGCGATGATCATGCCCTCGATGACGATGTGCGGGTTGAACTGCAGGATGTCGCGGTCCTTGCAGGTGCCCGGCTCGCCTTCGTCGGAGTTGCACACCAGGTACTTCTGGCCCGGGAACGACCGGGGCATGAAGCTCCACTTGAGGCCGGTGGGGAAGCCCGCGCCGCCACGGCCGCGCAGGCCCGATTCCTTGACGGTGGCGATCACCTGGTCCTGGGTGAGGCCTTCGCCTTCGCCCTGCGCCAGGATCTTGCGCAGGGCGGCGTAGCCGCCACGCGCTTCGTAGTCCTTGAGGCTCCAGTTCGTGCCGTCCAGGCCCGCATAGATCTGCGGGTTGATGTGGCGGTCGTGGAAGCAGGTCTGGACGCCGGTGGCCTGGAACTGCGAGAGGATCTGTGCGGCGGTGGTCATGCTTGTCCTTCCGCAGCGCGCAGGCCATCCACAAGCTGGTCAAGCTTGTCGTTGTCCATGAAACTGCACATGGTGCGGTCGTTGACCAGCATCACGGGCGCATCGGCACAGGCACCCAGGCATTCGCACTGCTGCAGCGTGAACAGGCCGTCGGAAGTGGTCTCGCCCATGGCCACGCCGAGCTTCTTCTCGAGGTGGTGCAGCGCCTTCTGGCCGTCGCGCAGCTGGCAAGGCAGGTTGGTGCAGACGTTGAGCTTGTACTTGCCCGTCGGCTGCTGGTTGTACATGTTGTAGAACGTGGTGACTTCGTGCACCGCGATCTGGGCCATGCCGAGGTACTCGGCGATCACGGCCTCGCTCTCGACACTGACCCAGCCCTGCTCCTGCTGCACGATGGACAGGCAAGCCATCACGGCCGACTGCTTCTGCTCGGGTGGGTACTTGGCGACTTCGCGCGCAAAACGGGCAAGCGTCGTCTCGGTGATGGCGGTGGCGCCAGCGGTCTGGTTCTTCGATTCGGTCGTACTCATCGGTCAATCTCTCCGAACACGATATCCATGGTGCCGATGATGGCCACCGCGTCGGCGATCATGTGGCCGCGGGCCATTTCATCGAGCGTGGCCAGGTGCGCGAAGCCAGGCGCACGGATCTTCAGGCGGTAGGGCTTGTTGGCCCCGTCGCTCACCAGGTAGATGCCGAACTCGCCCTTGGGATGCTCGACGGCGGCATAGGCCTCGCCCTCGGGCACATGGAAACCTTCGGTGAAGAGCTTGAAATGGTGGATCAGCTCTTCCATGTTGGACTTCATGGATTCACGGTCGGGCGCAGCCACCTTGTGGTTGTCGGTGATGACCGGGCCGGGATTGGCGCGCAGCCAGTCCACGCACTGCTTGATGATGCGGTTGGACTCGCGCATTTCCTGCACGCGCACGAGGTAGCGGTCGTAGCAGTCACCCGTCTTGCCCACGGGCACGTCGAAGTCCATGCGGTCGTAAACGTCGTAGGGCTGGGTCTTGCGCAGGTCCCAGGCGATGCCGGAACCACGCAGCATGGGGCCGGTCATGCCCAGGTTCAGCGCGCGTTCGGGCGGCACCACGCCGATGCCCACGGTGCGCTGCTTCCAGATGCGGTTGTCGGTGAGCAGGGTCTCGTATTCGTCCACACAGGCCGGGAAGCGCTGGGTGAAGTCGTCGATGAAGTCGAGCATCGAACCCTGGCGGTTCTTGTTCATGGCCTCCAGGGCCTTGGCGTTCTTGATCTTGCTGACCTTGTACTGCGGCATGGAGTCCGGCAGGTCGCGGTACACGCCGCCCGGACGGAAGTACGCCGCGTGCATGCGCGCGCCGGAGACGGCTTCGTACATGTCGAACAGGTCTTCGCGCTCGCGGAAGGTGTAGATCAGGATGGTGGAGCTGCCGCAGTCGTTGCCGTGCGAACCCAGCCACATCAGGTGGTTCAGCAGGCGCGTGATCTCGGAGAACATCACGCGGATGTACTGGGCGCGGACAGGCACTTCCAGGCCCAGCAGCTTTTCGATGGCCAGGCAGTAGGCGTGCTCGTTGCACATCATGGACACGTAGTCCAGGCGGTCCATGTAGGGCAGCGACTGGATGTAGGTCTTGTGCTCAGCCAGCTTTTCGGTGGCGCGGTGCAGCAGCCCGATGTGCGGGTCGGCACGCTGGACGACTTCGCCGTCGAGCTCGAGCACCAGGCGCAACACGCCGTGCGCTGCAGGGTGCTGCGGTCCGAAGTTCAGGGAGTAGTTCTTGATTTCAGCCATGGTGGGTCACGTGGGGCGCGGGGCGCCTTAGTGCAGGCCTCCGTACTTGTCTTCGCGGATGATGCGCGGCGTGATCTCGCGCGGCTCGATCGACACCGGCTCGTAGACCACCCGGCGCTGCTCTGCGTCGTAGCGCATCTCGACGTGGCCGGACAGCGGGAAGTCCTTGCGGAAGGGGTGGCCGATGAAGCCGTAGTCGGTCAGGATGCGGCGCAGGTCGTTGTGGCCGTCGAACACGATGCCAAAAAGGTCGAACGCCTCGCGCTCGTACCAGTTGGCCGAGTTCCAGAGATCGGAAACCGAAGCCACCACAGGGAAATCGTCATCCGCGCAGAACACCTTCACGCGCAGGCGCTGGTTCAGGCTCACGGACAGCAGGTGCGAGACCACACAATAGCGGGCTCCCTCGTTCACTGCGTCTGCATAGGCGGAATAGTCCACGCCGCACAGATCGATCAGCTGCTCGAAACGGCAACCCTCCGCATCACGCAGGACGCGCATGGCATCGAGGTAGTCGGCGGCAGCAACGACCACCGTGACCTCATCCAGGGCCACCGTGATCTGGCGCACTTTCGCGCCCAACGCCGCGGCAATGTTGTCTTTGAGGTTTTCGGGCCGAATGGCAACAGCAGTCATCATCAACCCTTCAGACGCGAGCAATGGTGTTGGTGCGGCGGATCTTCTGCTGCAGCTGGATGATCCCGTAGATCAACGCTTCGGCCGTGGGCGGGCAGCCGGGCACGTACACGTCCACGGGCACGATGCGGTCGCAGCCGCGCACCACGGAATAGCTGTAGTGGTAGTAGCCGCCGCCGTTGGCGCAAGAACCCATCGACAGCACCCAGCGGGGCTCCGACATCTGGTCGTACACCTTGCGCAGGGCGGGCGCCATCTTGTTGCACAGCGTGCCGGCCACGATCATCAGATCGGACTGGCGGGGGCTGGCACGAAACACCTCCGCACCGAAGCGGCCGATGTCATAGCGCGCTGCGGCGGCATGCATCATCTCCACCGCACAGCACGCCAGGCCAAAAGTCATGGGCCACAGAGAGCCCGTCTTGGCCCAATTCACCACGGAGTCATAGCTCGTGGTGATGAAGCCTTCCTTCATCACGCCTTCAATCATTGCATCATCCTTGTTGAGGCCCGCTCATTCCCAATCCAGGGCACCCTTTTTCCACTCGTAGGCAAAGCCCACGACCAGGATGGCCAGGAAAATCACGACGGCCACGAAGCCGGCGATACCCACCTCATGCAGCGTCACCGCCCATGGGAAGAGAAATGCGATTTCGAGATCGAAAAGAATGAAGAGAATGGCCACGAGGTAGTAGCGCACGTCAAACTTCATGCGCGCATCCTCGAAGGCTTCAAAGCCACATTCGTAGGGGGAGTTCTTCGCGGCATCCGGGCGGTTGGGGCCCAGTATGTAGCCGAGGACAAGGGGGACAACGCCGACGGCGATGCCGACCAAGATGAACAAAAGGACGGGGAGGTACTGATCGAGGTTCATCTTGAGGATGTGCTCACCGCTGTGGCCTTGCCCGTCAGGACCCGAGCCGGGTCATGCAGGCAGGCCTTTGTTTTGGTGCCGTCGGCGAGACTCGAACTCGCACAGCTTTCGCCACTACCCCCTCAAGATAGCGTGTCTACCAATTTCACCACGACGGCTGTTTTTTGCATCTGGATGGCATGAGGAACCTTGCGGTTTTGGCTTTCCAGACAATCCAGAATTCTACTCCGGAAAAACCCTGCTTCGGCTTACGAAGCCCAATTTAGTGCAGATTATTTGGTGGGGATCTGCGCGGCGCCTGAAGCGGGCACCGCAGGAGCCACAACAGCATCCGAAGCCGAGGCCGCAGGAGCACCCGCGGGCACTGCAGCAGCCGGGCTTTCCAGCACGCTGCCCGAACTGGCGGGACGCGCATTGCCAAAGTAGGCCAACGCCAGCGTTGCGACAAAAAACACCGCAGCCAGGACTGCCGTGGTGCGCGACAGAAAATTGGCACTGCCGCTGGCGCCGAACAGGCTTCCGGAACTGCCGCTGCCAAATGCCGCCCCCATGTCCGCACCCTTGCCATGCTGGACAAGGATCAGGCCAATCATCCCCAGGGCCGTCAGCATCTGCACCGCCAAAACCACATTCACGATCACGTTCATTCTCTGTTCACTCCTGATTGAATAGCTGGAAGGGCCGCCTCAACGGGCAGCCGCAATAATTTGCAGGAAATCGGGCGCCTTCAGCGATGCCCCCCCGACGAGGCCGCCATCGATGTCAGGCTGCGCAAGCAATTGCGCCGCATTGACGGCATTCATGCTGCCGCCGTACAGCAGGCGGATGCGATCGGCGTGCTCGCTGGCCGCAGACAGCTGCGCACGCAGCACCGCGTGCACGGCCTGCGCCTGTTCGGGCGTGGCCGTGCGGCCCGTGCCGATCGCCCAGACCGGTTCGTATGCCACCACCACTTCGCTGATGCAATGGCCATTGAGATGGATCACAGCCGCCAGCTGGCGCTTGACCACGGCCTCGGTCTGGCCGGCCTCGCGCTCCTGCAGGGTCTCGCCGACACAGACAATGGGCGTGATGCCCGCGGCCAGTGCCCGCTGCGCCTTTTCGGCAACGGCGACATCGGTTTCCCCATGGTACTGGCGGCGCTCCGAGTGCCCCACCAGCGCATAGCGCACGCCAAATTCCTTCAGCATGGCAGCCGAGACCTCGCCGGTGTACGCCCCTGCATCGTGCTGCGACACATCCTGGGCGGCAATCGCCACCACGGATCCGAACGCGACGGACTGCGCCTGCGCCAGATACGGAGCAGGCACGGCGACAGCGACGTCGCAGGCCGCGCCCTCAAGGCCGGCAATGATGCCTTTCAACAAGGCATCGTTGGCAGCCAGGCTGCCGTTCATCTTCCAGTTGCCTGCGATGAGTTTTTTCTTGCTGTTCATGGTCACCACGTCAAAACAATCTTGCCGATGTGCTGGTTCGACTCCATCAGGGCATGGGCCTTGGCGGCATCCGCCGCGGCAAACGTGCTGTGGATGACGGGACGCACCCTCCCCTGCGCCAGCAAGGGCCACACATGCTCGCGCAACGCGCGGGCGATGGCGCCCTTGAATGCCACGGGACGCGGGCGCAGGGTGGAACCCGTGATGGTAAGCCGGCGCCGCAGCACCAGGCCCGCATTGAAGTCACTCTTGACACCACCCTGCACCGCGATGATGACGATGCGCCCGTCTTCGGCCCCGCACTCCACCTCGCGCGCCACATAGTCGCCAGCGACCATGTCCAGCACCACGTCCACGCCCTTGGCCTGCGTGATGCGCTTTGCTTCCGCCACGAAGTCCTGCGTCTTGTAGTTGATGGCATGGTGGGCCCCCAACTGCAGACAGGCCGCGCACTTGTCGTCGCTGCCCGCCGTGGCAATGACGGTCGCTCCGAACGCCCGCGCCAGCTGTATGGCAGTCACGCCAATGCCGCTGGTGCCCCCCTGGACCAGCAGGCTTTCGCCCGCCTGCAGACGCCCCCGGTCGAAGACGTTGCTCCACACGGTAAAGAACGTTTCCGGCAACGATGCCGCCTCGACGTCGCTCAAGCCCTCGGGCACGGGCAGGCACTGCGCGACAGGTGCCACGCACCACTGCGCATACCCCCCGCCCGCCACCAAGGCACAGACGCGGTCGCCCACGCCAATGCCCGCCTGCGCCATGGCAGCAGGATCACCCGACTCCACCACGCCCGCGACCTCCAGGCCCGGCAGGTCCGAGGTGCCGGGCGGCGGAGCATAGTGCCCCAGTCGCTGCAGCACGTCAGGGCGGTTGATCCCGCTGGCGGCAACACGGATCAGCAACTCGCCGGCGCCCGGCTGCGGCATGGGGCGTTCCCCCAGCTGCAACACCTCCGGCCCACCAAAGGATGTGATCTCGACAGCACGCATGTTGCGATTCCTTGGACAGTTGGTTGGTTTGTTTGAGTGATTTTGATTGCCAACGCCCTTTTCACAGGCGCCAGCAGCTACAAAATCAATAGCAAATCACCAACTCAGCCCACGATCTGCCCGGAACCGTTGTCCGAAGGCAGAGATTGCTGTTGTTGTTGCTGCTCCGCCGGCTGGCGGCCGCCGTCGCGCCCTTGGTCACGGCGAGGCTCACGGTCACCGCGCTCCGCGGGAGCAGGACGATCGCTGCCACCCGCCGGGCGGTCGGCCAGCACCTTCATCGACAGTTTGATGCGGCCCTTCTCATCGGTCTCCATGACCTTGACCTTCACGATCTGGCCTTCGGTCAGGTAGTCGGACACCTTCTCGACACGCTCATGGGCGATCTGGCTGATGTGCAGCAGGCCATCCTTGCCGGGCAGCAGGTTGATCAGCGCGCCGAAGTCCAGGACCTTGGTCACGGGACCTTCGTAGATCTTGCCGATCTCGACCTCGGCCGTGATCTGCTCGATGCGCTTCTTGGCTTCGTCCGCCTTGGCAGCGTCGGTGGCCGCGATGGTGATGGTGCCGTCTTCCTCGATGTTGATCTGGCAGCCCGTTTCCTCGGTCAACGCACGGATCACGGCGCCGCCCTTGCCGATCACGTCGCGGATCTTCTCGGGGTTGATCTTCATGGTGTAGAGCTTGGGCGCGAAGGTGGACACCTCGGTCTTGGCTTCGCCCATGGCTTCCTGCATCTTGCCCAGGATGTGCATGCGTGCTTCCTTGGCCTGCGCCAGGGCGATCTGCATGATCTCCTTGGTGATGCCCTGGATCTTGATGTCCATCTGCAGCGCGGTGATGCCGCCGGTGGTACCCGCCACCTTGAAGTCCATGTCGCCCAGGTGATCCTCATCACCCAGGATGTCGGTCAGCACGGCGAAGCGGTTGGCATCCTTGATCAGGCCCATGGCGATACCCGCCACGTGGGCCTTCATGGGCACGCCGGCGTCCATCATGGACAGGCAGCCGCCGCAGACCGAAGCCATGGACGAAGAGCCATTGGACTCGGTGATTTCCGAGACCACTCGCATGGTGTAGGGAAATTCTTCCTTGGTGGGCAGCACAGCCACCAGGGCACGCTTGGCAAGGCGGCCGTGGCCGATTTCGCGGCGCTTGGTCGAACCCATGCGGCCCACTTCGCCCGTGGCGAAGGGAGGCATGTTGTAGTGCATCATGAAGCGGTCTTCGTACTCGCCAGCCAGGGCGTCGATGCGCTGCGCATCGCGCTCGGTACCCAGCGTGGTCACGACCAGCGCCTGGGTTTCGCCACGCGTGAACAGCGACGAGCCATGGGCGCGCGGCAGCACGCTGCTGCGGATTTCGATGGGGCGCACAGTGCGCGTGTCGCGGCCGTCGATGCGGGGCTCGCCGGCCAGGATCTGGCTGCGCACGATGCCCGCCTCGATGTCGAACAGCATGCCTTCGACCTTCACGGCATCGAACTCGACGCCATCGGCCTTGAGCGCTGCCATCACGGCGGCGTAGGACTCGCGGCAGGCCTGGGTGCGGGCCTGCTTGTTGCGGATCTGGTAGGCGGCGCGCAGCTTGTCGTCGGCCAGCGCAACCACCTTGGCGATCAGGGCTTCGTCCTTGGCGGGCGCTTCCCACTGCCACACGGGCTTGCCAGCATCGCGCACCAGTTCATGAATGGCGTTGATGGCCACATTGCCTTGCTCATGGCCAAACACCACGGCGCCGAGCATGATTTCTTCGGACAGTTGCTGGGCTTCGGATTCGACCATCAGCACGGCTGCTTCGGTGCCGGCCACGACCAGATCCATCTGCGAGCTCTTGCGCGCCGTCTGGCCGGGGTTGAGCACGTACTCGCCATTGATGTAGCCCACGCGTGCGGCGCCGATGGGGCCGTTGAACGGGATACCGGAGATGGCCAGCGCCGCACTGGTGGCGATGAGGGCAGCGATGTCAGCATCCACTTCGGGATTCAGCGACACCGTGTGGATCACCACATGCACTTCGTTGAAGAAACCCTCGGGGAACAGCGGGCGGATCGGGCGGTCGATCAGGCGGCTGGTCAGCGTTTCGTGCTCGCTGGGCTTCGCTTCGCGCTTGAAGAAGCTGCCGGGGATCTTGCCGGCGGCGTAGGTCTTCTCGATGTAATCCACCGTCAGGGGGAAGAAGTCCTGGCCGGGCTTGGCGCCCTTGGATGCCACCACGGTGGCCAGCACCACGGTGTCATCAATGTTCACCAGCACGGCGCCAGAGGCTTGGCGTGCGATTTCGCCGGTTTCCATGACGACGGTCTTGTCGCCCCATTGGAAGGTCTTGGTGACTTTGTTGAAAATGCTCATGTTCAGCTCCTTTTTTAATAGCTGGTAGCGCTCTACCAGACTGCGGCGGAGAGCAATTCAGAACACGATGCCATTCCAGTGGACCTGCCTGCTGCACTGCGGCGGCAACCCCATTGGAATGACACAGCTTCGCTCTGTTTTGCGGCTCCGAAGTAAAAAACGCCTGAGCTAGCGGACTAACCCAGGCGTTTTCGCATGCAATGAAGATTACTTGCGCAGACCCAGCTTGGCGATCAGCGCGGTGTAACGGTCAGCGTCCTTGGCCTTCAGGTAGTCCAGCAGCTTGCGGCGGCGGCTCACCATGCGCAGCAGGCCGCGGCGACCGTGGTGGTCCTTGGCGTGCGTCTTGAAGTGAGGGGTCAGTTCGTTGATGCGGGCCGTCAGCAGGGCCACTTGCACTTCTGGACTGCCAGTGTCGTTGGCAGCACGGGCATTGGCCTTGACGACTTCGGCCTTGATGGAGGATGCGATCATAATTTTTCCTTGATGGAGTCTCGACAGACTTGCCGAGCCTTGGTTTTTACTTGCGCCAGCAGCTGGAACGGCCGCAGGCGTGCGTCTTGCACCATGCAAAACTTGTCGATTATAACCCCCACGTGGAATTCTTGCCCCGCCCAGGTTCCCGCCCCACACCTGAAAGCCCCCTCATGACGCAACTTGACGCTTTCCTTTCACACACCACAGTCCGCCATGCCTTGCTGGCCACAGGCGTCGCTTTGGTCCTGATCACAAGCCCTGGCTACGCACTGGCCAAGCGCTCTGCCAGTGACACCGCCACCACCGCCAACACCTCTTCCAAGAAGAAAAGCGTTAGCAAAGTCACCTATCAGCGCAGCAGCTCCGAAGAGACACCCGCCCAGCGTGATCGCCGGATGTACCGGGAATGCAAAGGCATGCACAACGCGGGGGCTTGCCGGGGGTATACGAGATAGGGAGAAGGAGCGCTCGGTGCACACCAACAGCACCGTTCATCTCGGCCTGCCAGCCACTCGTCAGACTTAGCCCCTGACATCAATGAGACAGGCCTAGCATCCACCAATATGCAGGTATCGCAATATCAATTCAGCACGCTTGGCGCCCACCACGGCGGTTGGCAACAACCACACGCTTTCCGAGGGTTCACCGTCATCGAATTGATGGTGGTGGTTGCCATTCTGGCCATTCTCACCGCCCTGGCGACGCCCAGTTTCACTCCGTTGATCGAACGTTGGCGCGTGCGACAGGCGGTGGAGGGCCTCCAATCCTCGCTGTACTACGCGCGCTCCGAGGCTATCAAGCGCGGGGGTAGAGTTTCCATTCGCAAGGAGCCCACGGGAACCAGCGGCTGCACCTTAGCAGCAGATAATGACGAATGGGACTGTGGCTGGGTTGTCTTTGTTGACACCGACAGCGACGGCACCCAGGACCCAGGCGAAGAAACCCTACAGAGTTTCACCATGCCGCCCAATGTGACAGCCTCTCGCACCAGTGGGGGCGCCAGCATTCAATTCGACCGGTGGGGCCGGGTCACCGGACCCTTCATTGGATTCAGCGTGGTTCCATTGCATAAAACGCTTTCGGACCCTGCTGCCCGAGGCCTGTGCATGAGTTCGGGCGGACGCATCAGAGTCATTACAGATCTCCCTTGCACTTCCGGTTGAACAACATGCAAACCCCCTTCATCCACCCCCAACGCGGCATCACCCTGATCGAATCCTTGGTGGCCATTGTTGTTGCCGCACTGGGCATTCTGGGAATCCTGGGTGTGCAGATGCGCACTCTTACTGACACTTCAACCACCGTACGGCGCGCACAGGCTGTCAGACTGATAGAAGACTTGGGCGAACGCCTTAAAGTCAACCCCAACGCCCTGGGCAACATCAACAACTACGCGGTAGGTTGGCGCTCGGGTGCCGCCCCTACTGCGCAAGCCTCCAAGCTCTGCGATACCGGCACCTGCACCCATGCCGAGTTCGCCGCCTACGATGTGCGCGAATGGAAACGAACCGTAGAGCGCGCCCTACCTCTAGGCAATGCCAGTATCTTTTTTGCCCCAGGAGACAACACCGTCGGCAACCGTCGCCAGCTAGGCGTTTTGATTAGTTGGCGCGAGAACGAGCGTGAAACCAGCAGTGCATACAAGGACAGCTTGAGCACCACATCCGCAGCCCTGGGGGGCGACGGTACTACTGCGACAACCTGCCCTACAGACTTCACCTGCCACTTACAGTACATCCCAGTTAGCAGCCGTTGCGCACCGTACTTTGCAGATACGGCAGTCCAGTATTTCTGCCCAGGTCCCAAATCCTGAAGGAGACATTCATCCATGTGTACTCCATCATTTGTAAGCATGCTGACAACAAAACACATGCACCCAGGGCATGCCGTTCAGCGCGGCGTCACCTTGATCGAATTGCTGGTGGGCATTGTCATAGGCCTGCTCACCGTCGCTGTGGCAATGGGCGCCCTCATGGTCTCGCGCGGTATTTCAGGCACAGTCAGCGATTCCAGCGACATCCAGCAACAGGCATCCTATGCTTTTCGCGTCATGGGCCAACAGCTTCGTCAAGCCGGCTCCCTCAAACTCAAATTGTCGGCAGCCAAGGTAGAAGGCGACACCACTCCCACCATAGTAGGGGACCGTGTGGCCTTTGAAACCGACTTCGTGGCGACCTCAGGAGATGGCAGCGCCTTCACCCTTTCCACGGATACTCTGAGCGGTAAGGATTCGCCCAGCGCGACAGAATACAAGCTCACAACCGGCTACCGCAACTATAAAGAACTTGTTTACCACCCCAAGGACCCTCTCAAGCCGAGCGAATCCCTGCAGCGCAATTGCTTGGCAGAAAACGGCACCGACGCGTTGATACAAAGCCGCTTTGTATTGAAGAACAACGAACTGCACTGCGCCGGTACAGGCAATTCGCAACCCCTTGTACGCAATGTCGCCAACTTTCAGGTCCGCTATCTCATGCAAAGCAGTGCGGGAACAGGCAACCCGCAGATGCGCTACGTCGATGCCACCACCGTGGGCGCTACAGGCTGGCCTCAGGTCTTTGGCGTGGAGGTGTGCCTAGTGCTCTATGGCAGCGAATCCCTCGACCTACCCACGAACAGCACCTACACCGACTGCGACGGTACGACGGCCGTCAACATGACCTCCCTCGCCGCCCCCCGCAACCGGCGCATGCACACAGTGTTCCGCAACGTATACCAACTGCGCAGCCAAGGGCTGTCAGGCTGATCCACACACCACACAACCACGTTCATGCAACGCATGCCCTCCCCCTCTTTTCGACAATCTCAGCGACACCAGCGTGGCATCTCGCTGTTCATCGTCATCGTCTTTGTCATGCTCTCCATGCTGTTGGCGTTGTGGGCCTCGCGCACGTCGATGTTCAACGAAATGGTGGTAGGCAACGATGCCGACTATCAGCGCGCGTTTGAAGCCGCCCAGGCCTTGCTACTCGACGCAGAGTTGGACATTCGCGGTGAAAAGGCCGATGGCAGCGACTGCCGCATACCCACCGCCACGGCGTGCCGCAATGGCAATTCCACCCAAGCACAAATTCCGTTGGAAGCCAAGGAGACCGCAGCCCTTTTGGCAAAACTGGAAGGAATCACCTCAGGCCCGCGCTGCATTGATGCCCTCTGCCTCAAGCGCCCTGGTAGACAGGATTTTTGGAACAACACCGGTAGCACCCCCGACCTCACTACCCCTGGCGAAGACGTGTCGCTGGAACAAATGATGGTTAGTACCAATGCCAACCGTATAGGTGCACGCTACGGCCAATACTCCGGTGCCAACGTTGGCAGCGCTAGCAACCCCATCCTGCAAATAGGCAACAAAGGCGCGGATACCACCAGGAACAATGAAGGTGGCTGGTACTGGATTGAAGTGCTGCCCTACGACAGTGATGCCGACAAATCACGCCTGATTGCTGATGGCCTCAACAACTTGGCTCTCAACCTGCAACCCAGCGTTGTGTACCGAATTACTGCAGTGGCGCACGGACGCAAACTCAGAAACGAGGGCGGTGTAGATGTGCCCGTTACCCGCGTGGTGCTGCAGCAAACCTATGCTCGTCAAAAACTCGTGGACTGAATTACTATCAAATCAAGAGCATTCAGCCCTCAGCACTTAAGCCCTGCAGTAGATTTCAACCCAATTCGACTTGGAGCACATAATGCCCCGTCCGACGCAACCTCACCCCAATTTCAAAAAGACGCTGCTCGCCATCGCGGCTAGTGCGGCACTTGCACCGCATGGTGGGTGGGCGCTTGATTTTGCACAATCTCCACCAGGCACAGTCACGCCCTACGTTGCACCCAATGTGATTATTTCTGTCGATGACTCAGGCAGCATGGACTTCCGTCTGGACATGGAAAGCGAAAACGGGGCAACCGGAGAAACTGCTCCACTAGCAACTCCGACCCCCACGGACCCAAACAAGAAGACTTGGCCTACGACCAGCCGCCGCATCAACGTGTTGAAGTACGCACTGAAGAATGTGTTCAACGATACAACCTTGCTGCCTGATGGAAAAATCCGCCTCGCTTGGCAAGTCATGTGGAACAACGGGGGCTCACCCGGTGTCGGCCCCCGGCAAAGGGATGACAGCAATACTCTTCGTGGCCTTGCGGGAGCTACTAGCGTAGACAGCGCTACGATGGGTGAAAACTCGATGCGCGTGCTCAAAGACGACGCAACAGTTACCCATCGCCAAAACTTCAAGAATTTCATTGACAAATTGAAGCCTGGCAATGGAACGCCAACTCATCGTATGTTTAAGCAGGCCGATGACTACATGCGGCGCACGCTAAGCGCGAACGGTCCTTGGGCCACCAAACCAGGCGATAGCAGTACTACCGCAGAGTATCTTGGTTGCCGTCGAAACTACCACATTGTGATGACTGATGGCAGATGGAACAATTACGTCAACACTTATGCGGCAGGCGGCAACATAGATACCCCTGGAACAGTGGACTTGCCAGATAGTACTAAGTATGGTTCCAGCACCACTACCGGCACCACAAATTACACAAAAATGTACCGCGATGGCACGGACAACACCTTGGCTGATTGGGCCTTTAAAAGTTGGTCACAAAGACTCCAGCTTCCCGCTGACTTGACCGGCACGATATTGCCAGAGCCGGAGTATGACCAGGCACCGGCAACTGAGACCATCGGGGGCGTGGCTCTGCCAAAGTACTGGAATCCAAAATACAACCCTGCGACTTGGCCTCATATGGTGACCTACACCATTGGCTTCAGCAAGATGGCCTATGAATGGAAGACCGATTTTTCCGACGCCAAGTACAACATCACACGCCCCACGGAGATGGTGCCGTTCGGTTATGACGGCGACTTTCCAAATCTGGTCAAGGGAGACAAGACTTGGCCTGCCATGAGCAACGAAGACCGCCGTTCGCTAGACCTATGGCACGCTGCTCTCAATGGCCGCGGTCGCTTCTTCGCCGTAGAACAAGGCGAAGATCTGGAAAAAGCCTTCCGCATGATCATCCAGCAGATCAATACCCAGAACGAACCTGACCGGGGTTCCACCGCCACTAGCGGTAGCAATGCGTCCCGTAACGACGTGGGTAAATACGTGGCGAACTACATGCCCAAAGAGGCTTGGAGAGGTTGGGTTGAAGCGGAAACCGTGAAAAAGGACGGCACCACAGTGCCCGCGGTGGGGTGGGCAGGCAAAACAACGGCCGACCTGCTGGATGCCACAGGTTTCAGTGTCGGCAGTCGCCTTATCTTGAGTTGGAGCAGCAAACAAATTGACGCTACGACGGGTCAGGAAAAAGGGGGGGTGCCATTCAAATGGGCTAGCGATGAAACTAACCTTAGCACCGCGCAAAAAGCATTTCTCAATATGAAGAGTGATGGCACCACTGATGCCCTAGGACAGGACCGCCTGAATTATGTGCGCGGTGATCGCACCAAGGAGGGAACGGAAAGCCCGGCCAATTACCCATCCACCAACCCCTTCCGTCAACGCAAATCTCGCCAAGGGGATATCGTCAACTCCGAGGTCTGGTATGTGGGCGCACCCGTCAGCAACTATGCTTGGAAAGGCTATACCGCTTTTACGCGCGCGCAGAAGGATCGCTTGCCCATGATCTACGTGGGTGGAAACGATGGCATGTTGCACGGTTTTTCGGCCGAGAATGGCTCAGAGAAGGTGGCCTACGTGCCCCGTGGGGTGATACCTGCCGTGGGCCGCCTCGCTGACCCCGCTTTCAACCAGAATCATCGCTACTATGTAGATGGCTCTCCCATGACCGGTGATGTGGACATGGGCACCGGTGACACCACGGATCCCACTTACGCCCCCAACTGGCACACGCTACTGGTCGGATCGCTAGGCGCTGGTGGGAAGGGGTTCTTTGTGCTGGACGTGACCAACCCGGGCAATATCGCGGGTGATGACGCTGGCAACTTTACCGAAGGCAATGCCCAGCAACTGGTAGTGATGGACAAGACGCGTCATGCCACCGAGGCCACCACCAGCGTGGAGGATTGCGAGAACACGGTCATCACCCCTGTCACCAAGAAAGAGGCATGCCTGGCTCTTGCCGACATGGGACACATCTTTACCAAGCCGGTGATGGACGAGGCAAACCCGCAGCGTACGACGCAAATCGTGCGCTTGAACAACAACCGCTGGGCGGCGGTGATGGGTAACGGCTACAACAGCAAAAGCGGCCGGCCCGTGCTGCTGGTCCAGTACTTGGATGGCAGCAAGGAACTGTTGCGTTTAGTGGCTACGGGTACCACCGCCACGAATGCCCACCTCGATACCACCGACAATGGCCTCTCCGCACCGCGCCTCGTAGACATCAACGGCGATGGCCGCCCCGATGTTGTGTATGCAGGTGATCTCAAGGGCAACATGTGGAAGTTCCTGCTCACCAGCAATGACGATACCGCCTGGGGTGTGGCGCGATGGGGTAGTTCTGCCGCGACCACCACCAACCATACGACCAGCGGAGTGCCACTGTTTACCGCCAAAGGGGGCACGGAAGGCTCCCCTGATTCGCGCACGTTGGCGCAACCGATAACCATCGTGCCCACAGTGCGTGCCAATGACCGAAAGAAGGAAATCGATATCGGTGGCGGCAAAAAAGAAACTGTATCGGTGGGTGGACTGATGGTGGCCTTTGGCACAGGAAGCAACTTGGCAACGTACAACGCGAGCAACCCGAACGACCCCAACACCCCCGTCAACGCGAACAAGCAGACCTTGTACTCGGTGCTCGATAACACACGCTACAAGCTGGTAGGCACCAAGAAGGACCGTGTGGAAGTTTGCGCATCCTCTACCGACGCACCTTGCAACAAGCTGGTGAAGTCGAGTGCGGACCTGCCAGCACCGGTTACCCAGTCGAGTCTGGTCCAACGCACAATTCCCACTGCGTCCGTGAACACCCGCGATGGTCATGAGTTCTGGACCATTACCGATGCCACCGTACTGAATTGGGGAACCAGCAGCGGTTGGTACATGGACCTGCCCCAGACCCGCGAACGCCTGCTCAAGCCTATCGAATTCTATGACGGCAGCAACCTGCTGACCGTCTTCTCGCAGGTGCCGGCCAAGGGCTCCAGACTAGACCCTGCCGTTGAAACATGCGAAGCAGGCACGGTGGACAAGGAACGCCAATACATGACCCTTATCAACATCATGGATGGCAAGAAGCCCAGCGTGCAGATCATGGATACGGATGGCAATGGCAAATACAACTTGGCAGCCGACCAAGGAGCATCGAGAGTGTCCGTCACTGCTGGCGCACAGACCATGATCAAGCGTGGAGAAAAGATGCGAGTCACTGGGAAAAAACCTGACGGGACAGACGACAGTTTGGACAACGCCCTCCTCCCAGAACAATCCATGCGCCCCAGCTGGCGTCAAATGCAATAAACCAGCTTTAGCAGGAGCACACTGTCTTATGAAAAGGCAACATCGGGGCTTTACGCTGATTGAGCTAATGATTGTGGTGGCAATCGTTGGCATCCTCTCAGCCATCGCTTTCCCCAGCTACACGGAGTACATCCGGCGGGGTCACCGCGCCGATGCTCGCGCAGGCCTTCTTCAGGCGCAGCAGTGGTTGGAGCGGGCCTCCACGGCGAACGGCGTGTACCCGACGACTCTTCCAAACTCTCTTCAATGGCGTCTTGCGGATGGAACCCTCGATCCAAACAAACGGTACACCTTGTCCATTGGTGGTCCCGCGACAACATCCTCATTCACATTGACCGCCACACCCCGAGGCGCGCAAATTGGGGACAAGTGCGGGAACTACACATTGACCCACACGGGCATACGCGGCGCGAACGGCAAGATTCAAACTGACGCTGGCTTTGACGCCACATGCTGGAGCAAGTAAGCACTGCGCTACCATCCTGGAGCAATGACCACTACAGCGCTCCACTATGCGAACCAAGCGCTTGGGCTAGCCGCCCAGGCACTTTTTCTTTCCAGCCCCAATCCTCGCGTTGGTTGCGTCATCACCGCTCCCGACGGTGAGGTGCTGGGCCGAGGATTCACTCAGCGTGCTGGTGGCGCCCATGCAGAAATCATGGCGCTGCGCGATGCCGCAGCAGCTGGCCGCGACGTGCGCGGTGCCACCGCCTATGTCACCCTGGAGCCATGCTCTCACCATGGCCGCACCGGTCCATGCTGCAATGCATTGATCGAAGCCGGGATTGCAAAAGTGGTGGCATCCATCACCGACCCCAACCCTCTGGTCGCAGGCCACGGATTCGAGCGATTGCGGGCGGCGGGTATCGAGGTTGTCGTGGGCCCAGGGGCAGAAGAATCACGCGAACTCAACATCGGTTTTTTCAGCCGCATGGTTCGGGGCACGCCATGGGTGCGGCTCAAGACGGCAGCGTCCCTGGACGGCACCACGGCGCTTCATAACGGCGCCAGCCAGTGGATCACCTCGCGCACGGCACGCGCGGATGGGCATGCCTGGCGGGCAAGGGCCTGTGCCATTTTGACCGGCATTGGTACCGTGCTGGACGACAACCCCCGCCTGGACGTCCGGGAAGTACCTACACCCCGCCAGCCCCATGTGGTCTTGGTGGATAGTCAATTGCAGCTGCCCCCGCATGCCAACCTGCTGATGGGCGGACGTGATTGCCTTGTCTACACAGCCAACACAAGCAAGGAAAAGAAAGCCGCCTTGGAAGCTCGCGGTGCCACGGTGATCCATCTGCCCAATGCCAGCGGCAAAGTGGATCTGGCAGCGATGCTGAAAGACCTTGGCCAGCGGGGAATCAATGAGCTGCATGTGGAAGCAGGCCACAAGCTCAATGGATCCCTCGTCCGAGAAGGCCTCGTCGATGAACTGCTTGTGTACTTGGCCCCTCGCCTGCTGGGCCCCGGGCTGGGCATGGCGAACCTGGACCCGCTCCATGCGCTGGCGGACGGGCTTGCGCTGCAGTTCACATCCGCAGAGATGATCGGACCGGACCTTCGCGTCCTGGCACGGGTCCAGGGTCGGGATAGTTTTTAATCCGGCCCTCGCGATCGCCTTCGGCCGCACCGCCCCAAGGCAGTGCAAAAGCCACGCACCAACCTCTGGCGCGCTTCTTGCTTCAATTTGGTGCAAATCTGGTGCACCCACTCAAACCGCACCAGAACGGATCAATTTACTGCAAGAGGACGTTATGGAAGCACTCAAACAGGGCACGGATGCCCTGTTCATTCTTCTGGGGGCCATCATGGTGCTGGCCATGCACGCCGGTTTTGCCTTCCTGGAGCTGGGCACGGTCCGCAAGAAGAACCAGGTGAATGCGCTGGTGAAGATCCTGGTGGATTTTTCTGTGTCCACGGTCGTGTACTTTGCCGTGGGGTACAGCGTGGCCTACGGCACGCACTTTTTCGTGGGGGCCGAGTCGCTGGTGCAGCAAAGCGGCTATGCACTGGTGAAGTTCTTCTTCCTGCTCACCTTTGCAGCGGCCATTCCGGCCATCGTGTCGGGGGGGATCGCGGAACGCGCCAAGTTCTGGCCGCAGCTCATGGCCACGGCGGTCATCGTCGGCTTTGTGTATCCATTCTTCGAGGGCATTGCCTGGAACCAGCATTTTGGCGTGCAGGCCTGGATCAAAGGGTTCGCCGGCGAGGAGTTCCATGATTTCGCCGGCTCCATCGTGGTGCACGCGATGGGCGGCTGGATCGCCCTGCCTGCCGTGATCCTGCTGGGCTCCCGCGCCAACCGGTATCGCAAGGATGGCGCCATCTCCGCGCACCCGCCTTCCAACATTCCGTTTCTGGCGCTGGGCGCATGGGTGCTCGTCGTGGGCTGGTTCGGCTTCAATGTGATGAGCGCGCAGACCGTGGACAAACTTTCCGGCCTGGTGGCGGTGAACTCCCTGATGGCCATGGTCGGCGGCACGCTGGCCGCCCTGGTGCTGGGCAAGAATGACCCCGGCTTCGTCCACAACGGCCCGCTGGCGGGGCTGGTGGCGGTGTGCGCGGGCTCCGACCTGATGCACCCGCTGGGTGCGCTCGTGGTGGGTGCGGTGGCTGGCGCCATTTTTGTGCTGATGTTCACGCTCACGCAGAACCGGTGGAAGATCGACGACGTGCTGGGTGTCTGGCCGCTGCACGGCCTGTGCGGCACCTGGGGCGGGCTGGCGGCTGGCATTTTTGGCAGCAAGGCGCTGGGCGGGCTCGGCGGGGTGAGCTTTTCCGCCCAGCTTGTCGGCACCGCCCTGGGCGTGGCCTGGGCACTGGCGGGCGGCTTCGTGGTGTATGGCATTCTCAAAAGCACGGTCGGCCTGCGGCTCTCGCAGGAAGAGGAGTTCGACGGTGCGGACCTGTCGATCCACAAGATCAGCGCCACACCCGATCGCGAAGTGAGCTGGTAGCCGCCGCGGCGCCAGGGCACCGCACCGCGATGCGCCCGCATCCACCCGATCGCCACCGTGGCTGCGTTGGCGCCGCGTCTGACAAGCGCGAGCGGCGCCGCACGGTCACAATCGCGCCATGCCTGCACTGCCCCCTGCTCCCGCCGCTCCAGCGCCGTTCCTGGGCACCACCGCCCGCTATGGCTGGCTGGCCGTCCTGGCCATGTGCATTGCAAGCGCCATCACCGGCTGCGCCGGCCTGCCCAAGGATGTGGACCGGCCGGTGTCGAGCGCATTGGCGTCGCCTGCGGACACGGCCCTGGGCCAATTGGTGGAAACGCGCCGCGCGTCGGTGGGCGGCCGCCATCCTTCCGGGTTCCTGCTGCTCAGCGGGCCCCAGGCGGCCTACAGCAGCCGCCTCGCCCTGGTCGACGCCGCACAGAAGACGCTGGACCTGCAGTACTACGCCATCCACGCTGACGCCAGTACCGAGCGCCTGCTGCTGGGCGTGATCGCGGCGGCCCAGCGCGGCGTGCGTGTGCGTGTGCTGCTGGACGACTTCCACAGCACGGGGCGTGATGCGCAGGTCATGCGGCTGGCCTTCGTGCCCAACATCGAGATGCGCATGTTCAACCCGCTCACGGGTGCGCGCGGCTCGCCCCTGGGGCGCATGCTGGGCGCGCTGGGGGACTTCTCCCGCGTGCAGCAGCGCATGCACAACAAGCTCTTCATCGCCGACAACGCCATGGGCGTGACGGGTGGCCGCAACCTGGGCGACGCGTACTTCGGCAACGCCGATTCCGGCAACTTCGTGGATCTGGACGTGCTGGCGGCCGGGCCCGTGGTGCAGGACCTCTCCCGCAGTTTCGACAGCTACTGGAACAACGAGCGCGCCTATCCCGTGCAGTCGCTCGTCACGCAGCAGGAGCTTGACACCCTGCGCGAGCGCACGCGCACTTCCGACGCGGCGCGGCGGGACCGGATCGCCGGCCAGGGCGGCACCCTGGCGCCCGACAGCCAGCCGGTGCAAGACGGCAGCCAGACCACCACCGCGCAACGCGCCCGCATCTGGGACTACCAGCCCATGGACCTGGCGCAAGCGCAGTTCACCTGGGCCCCCGCGGCGGTGCTGGTGGACAAGCCCGCCAAGATCCCCCCAGACGGCACGTCCACGGGTGCGCTGCCGGAAAAAGCCCCCGCCAGGGCATCCCCCATGGCGATCACCTCGCGCGGGCCGCGTGCGGCGACGGCTGGCGCCGTAGCATCGGCGCCAGTACCTGCACGTGCCACGGACACCGCCAGCGGCACCCTCCCCGGCCCCAACCCACCCTCCACCGCCTCCGCCGCGCCCGGGGTGCCCGGCGCCGAAGCCCTTGATGCCCAGACCGACACCGTGGTGGACGGCCTGCTGCAGCTGATGGGCCAGGCACGGCAGGATCTGCTCATCATCTCGCCCTACTTCGTGCCCGGCCCGGACATGAAACAGGCCTTCGCGGCGGCGCGCGCGCGCGGCGTTCGGGTGCGGGTGCTCACCAACTCGCTCGCCTCCAACGATGCGCCCATTGCCCACGCAGGCTATGCGCGCCACCGCCCCGACCTGCTGGCCATGGGCGTCGAGCTGTATGAGATGCGCAGCGAACTCACGGGCGTGCTGCGGGGCGCCCTGGGCTCCACGGGCAGCACCGGCGGGGGCGGCAAGGCTGGCGCTTCCGGTGCCGTGGGCAGCTCGCGGGCCATGCTGCATTCCAAGCTTCTGATCCTGGATGGCCGCCTGCTGGCCGTGGGCTCGATGAACCTGGACATCCGGTCGCAGCGCCAGAACACGGAAATCGCGCTGCTGATCCGCAGCGGCGACCTGTCGCGCCGCGCCACCGCGCAGATCGAGGCCGCATTGCGCGAGGTCGCCTGGCATGTGCAGCTGAACGACGGCCACCTTGTATGGCGCGCGCCCGAGGGCAGCGGCCTGGCGGACGCGACGTCCGAACCCGACGCCAGCGCCCCGCTGCGGTTGATGCTGCAGCTCCTGGGCCCGCTGGCGCCCGACCACCTGCTCTAGGCACCTGTCCAGGCGCCTCTTTGCGGCACCGCGCCGCGATGCGCGGCTAGTCCCCGGCCCGCAGCGCCTCCACCCAGGCGGTGATCGCCCGCTGGTCCGTCATCGTGCGCACGTGCTGGTAGGCGGCCTCGGCTTCCGGAAAGCGCCTGCGCAGCAGATTGAGCCACTGCTTGAGACGCCCCGCGCGCTGGCGGGGCTCCAGGTCCTCGCACACCAGTTGCCAGAAGGCCGCGATGTGCGCCAGCAGGTCGCTCCAGGCCACCGTGTCCGAGCCAGGCCGGCCCGCATCGGCCGCGCGGATGGCGCGGGCCAGCCCCGGGTCTGCCACCATGCCGCGCCCGAGCATGAGCGTGGCGCAGCCCGACACCTCGCGGCAGCGCAGCGCATCGGCCACCGTCCAGATCTCGCCATTGGCCACCACCGGTATCTGCACCGCCGCGCGGATGGCGGGAATGTGCTCCCAGTACGCCGGGGGCCGGTAGCCATCGGCCTTGGTGCGCGCATGCACCACCAGCTCGGCGGCGCCGCCCGACTGCATCGCCTGGGCGCATTCGCGCATCAGCCCGGTGTCGTTGAAGCCCAGCCGCATCTTGGCGGACACCGGCAGGTGCGAAGGCACCGCGCGGCGCACGGCGGCCACGACGGCGGCGATGCGTTCGGGCTCCTGCAGCAGCGCGGCGCCGCCACCATGGCGGTTGACGACCTTGGCAGGGCATCCAAAGTTCAGGTCGATCCCCTCGGGCCCCAGGTCCGCCAGGCGGGCCGCGTTCTCGGCCATGCTGACCGGATCGGAGCCCAGCAACTGCGCACGCACCGGCACACCCGCGAGCGTGCGGCTGCCGTTGCGCAGCTCGGGCACATAGCGCAGGAACACCTTGTCGGGCAGCAGGGTGCCGGTGATGCGGATGAACTCGGAGACACAGCGATCCACCCCGCCCACGCGGGTCAACACATCACGCAGCACAAAATCCAGAAGCCCCTCCATGGGGGCAAGCAGCAAGGTCATCGCGAGAAAGGCCGCCGCGCCCTGCGCCCCGCACGGGGCGCGGCCGGCACACAGCCAGGATATGAGTCAAAAAGGGCCACAATGCTTGATGCACAAGCGCTAGAAGCTATTAAATATATAGCATCCATCCCCCCAGGGCCCTGCACGGCCGGGGAGCAGCCCGCCATTGTGCGGCAGCGAGGTCATCACCGCGTCACGGCGGACTGATGCAATCGCCGCCATCCACCCGTGAATGGAGGCTCCCATGCTGCTACAAAAAACCGAAAAAGCCCGCCTGGAACTCTTGCCCGGCGTCCGCACCCTGAGCCTGCGCGAGCGCTCTCTGCTGCTGCTGGTCGACGGCAAATCGCTGTCGGACCTGCAGGCCATGTACAACGGCATCGGCGCGCAGATCGTCGACAACCTCATGCGCCAGGGCTATCTGGCCGGCCCCGCGGCCGGGCTGCCCTCCGCCGCGCCCTCGCCCAGCACCGCGCCACCGGGGCCATCGGTCCAGCGCCCGGAGCCTGGCGAATCCCTGCGCTCGCTCGCCGGTGCGCGCATGTACCTTTTCGACACCTGTGAGCGGCTGTTCGCGCGCCGCGACCCCACGCTGGCAGAGCAGTTCCGCCAGGCGCTGCGCGCCGCCAAGGACCGCACGAGCATGCTGGACGTGGGCGAGGCCATGTTCGAGGAAGTGGCGCTTGCCGCCGGCGCCGAACGGGCCGCGAGCCTGCGCGAAAGGTTCGAGCAGCTGCTGCCCCGGCATGCGCAGTCCTAGAGGCCCCGGGGCAATGGAGTGGAGACGGGCCGGGCCGTCCGTCAGGCGGCGGCCAGGCGCCACAGCGACGTGACCTCGGCCGCGCGGGCCGCATGCAGCGCATCGCCCGCATCTGCCGCCTTGGCATGGCCCGGCTTCACATCGTGCCGGCCCCGCACCACCAGCCCCGCATCGGCAATCCACTGCAGCAGCTGCTCACGCGGGCGCAAGCCCAGGTGCTCGGCCAGGTCCGACAGGATCAGCCAGCCTTCGCCGCCTGGCTCCAGGTGCTCCGGCAGGCCCGCCAGGAAGCCCTTGAGCATGCGGCTGCCTTCGTCGTACACCGCGTGTTCGATGGGCGAGCTGGCGCGGGCCGGCACCCAGGGCGGGTTGCACACCACCAGCGGCGCGCGCCCCGGGGGGAACAGGTCGACCTGCAGCAGTTCCACCTGGGCAAGCACACCCAGGCGCTGCAGGTTCTCGCGCGCGCAGGCCAGGGCGCGCGGGTCCTGGTCGGTGGCCACCACGCGCTGCACGCCACGGCGCGCCAGCACCGCAGACAGCACCCCGGTGCCCACGCCAATGTCAAAGGCCAGTGTCTTGGTGGGCAGCGCCGTGTCGGCGACCAGGCCCACATATTCGCCGCGCACGGGCGAGAACACGCCGTAGTGCGGGTGGATGCGGTTGAGCGGCGGCGCACCCAGGGCGGGCACTTCCACGCCTTTCTTGCGCCACTCGTGCGCGCCCACCAGGCCCAGCAGCTCGCGCAGCGTGGCCACCGAACGCTCGCCCGTGGCCGGGCCCCAGGCCTCGGTGCACGCCTGGCGCCAGTCGGGCGCACGGCGCAGGTCGATGCCGTAGTCGCCTTCGAGCGGGATGAGCACCGACGCCAGCACCCGCGCGCGCTGCGCCTGCGCCTGGCGGTGCAGGTGAAAGGCCTCGGCCGGGGTGGCGGCAGCGGCTTTGTCGGCCGCCCTGGCGGCGGACTTACGGGGTCTGGCCGACTTGCCCCCCTTGCCGGACCTGGCATCGGCCCGGCGCATCAGCGCCTGCAGCAGCATGCGGGCGTTCTGGAAGTCGCCCTGCCACAACAGGCCGGTGCCTTCACAGGCCATGCGGTAGGCCGTGTCTGCGGCCAAGGTATCGTCGGCGGTGACGACCCGGCGCGGGGCCGGGGCACCGCTCTCGGAGCGCCACTGGACTTGTTGAATCTGGCCCTGGCGGCTCCATTCGATCATAGGAAGAAGTGTGGGCATCAGATTGCTATTGCTTCGGGCGTTAACAGCAGCCCGTGAAACTGGCGCGGCCCCTGCCAAGGCCGCCGCGCAAGGGCCGCCCCGCCGCGCTGGCGGCGTCCCCCTTCCCGCGCAAAGCGCGAGAGAAGGAGGAAGCGACGAAGTCGCTCAGGGGGTGGTTGTTCATCCTACGCGTTGATGGGGCGCTTCAGGCGCACTTCTTCGATCTTGACGCCCCCCACCACGGCCGTCTTGGCGGTGGAGAGTTCGCGCTTGAAGCCCGCCAGCTCGTGGAACCGGATGGCGCGCTCGTTGCGCAGGGGCACCCACGCCGTGACGTTGGTGCAGCCTTCTTCCTGCAGGCCGTCGCGGGCGGCATCCCACAAGGCCAGGCCCACGCCCTGGTTCCAGTGGGTGGGGGCGGCGTAGATGGCCCAGATTTCACCGGTGGTGGGGCGGGATTTTTCATCGCGCGAGCGGTCGTAGCCCACGAAGCCGACGATCTTCTCGCCGTCCACGGCCACCTGGACCTGGGGCTCGCAATATTCGATGGCCTCGCGCCAGTAGGCCTGGCGCTTTTCGACCGACATGGATTTCAACTGCTCGTCTGGCACCAGCCCTTTGTAGACCTCTTGGGCTGAGACGGTATGGATCTGGGCAATGGCTTTGGCATCGCGAAGCGTGGCGGGACGAACCTGGATACTGGACATGGAAAAACCGAACGAAAACGGGGAATGAAAAAACGAAAGGACCGGCATTGTCGCCGCAAACGGTTTTTACCCTTGTACGGCCCCCCGCCCGGCCCCCCATTCACGCCCTATCCACCCCCTGCGTCCACCGCGTCCAGCCAGGGCTGGCACACCGCTGATGCTGCACCGCAGCACGCTGGCGCGGGCGGCCCTGCGCGCGTCAGGCCAGCGCCATGGAACCCGAGAGCGAGGCACCGGCCGCGGCGGCGGCGGCACGCTGGACCAGCGCACGCTTGTTGCGGGGGCGCGGCACATGCACCGCCGGGGGCGTGCCATTAATGGCCGCAAGACCCAGCACCAGCGTGACCGTGCGCGACCCGTCCTCGCGTTCGTCGCTGGCATAGGCCCGGTAGCTGCCATTGCCCTGCGCATGGCTGCGCTGCACGGTGTGAAATGCCACGCGCGCCCCGCTCACGCGGTGGCCCCCAAAGGGCAGCACGCGCAGCCGCGCATCCCGGTCCAGCGCCAGGCCCAGGTTGCCGGGGCGGTTGACGAGGTCGGTGCGGATGGCGCGCCATGTGCACCCGTCGTCCGTCGAAAACTGCCAGGTCCCGGCCTGGGCGTCCAGGTGCTCGATCACCACCCCGGCCGATGCCAGCATGCCGGGGCAGTTTTCCTCCACGATCCGCGCCACCGTATTGCCCCCCAGGCCCGAGGAGGCCGTGCCATGCCCTCCCCCTGCGGCGGCCGGTCGTCGCTCATCGCGGCGGTGGGACGCATCGGGGGAAGCTGAACCATCGAGGAAGGCATTGGCTGTCATGGGAGCACCTTTGAAAAACGAAGGATGAAGACGAGGTTTGCGCATTGGTGCGCACTCCAGGTGCTTTTCAATGCTTGACGGAAAGTCTAGAAAGTGCATAACCGGGCGTCCATCGCACAAATGGACTAGTCCGCAACAGCGTGTTGTGCGCAATACTTGCCGTATGACTGCCCGCCTTTTGCTTGTGGATGACCACAACCTGTTCCGCACAGGCCTGCGCCTGATCGTGCAGGACCATCCGAGCGTCGGCACGATTGCGGAGGCGGGCTCCATCGCCGATGCCTGCGCGCAGCAGCTGGCGGACACGGATCTGGTGCTGCTCGATATCCAGTTGCCCGGCATGAGCGGCCTGGACGGCCTGCGCCTGCTGCGCCAGGCCTGCCCCAGGGCCCGCATCGTCCTGGTCTCGGCCAGCGTGGCGCCCGATGCGATCCACGAAGCGCGCGCGCGCGGCGCCGATGGATTCCTGCCCAAATCCGCCAGCGCCGAAGACATCCTGGAAGCCATCACCTGCGCCCTGTCGGGCCAGCCGTGTTTTCCGATCAACAGCGGCAACAGCGCCACCACGCGCGGCCCCGACACGCCCTCGCTGACCGCGCGCCAGCTCGACGTGCTGTCGCTGCTGTGCACCGGCAAGCCCAACAAGGTCATCGCGCGCGACCTGGGCTTGAGCGAGAACACGGTGCGCGTGCACGTGGCCGCCATCTTCGCGCAGCTGGGCGTCAACAGCCGCAGCGCGGCCTTGCTCGCCGCGCAGCGCCTGGGCCTGTCCACACCCCAGCTCCATGACACACTCTGAGGCCCTGCGGGGGGCGCCTGCCGCCGATGCCGTGCTGCCCCCCACCCGCTGGGGGTGGCCGGTGTGGGAGCGCGACGAGGTGCTGCGCGAACAGGTGGCCCTGCTGCGGCAAAACTTCCCGATGACGCTGCTCGCGTCGCTGGCCACCGCCCTGGGCACGCTGTGGGTCATGGCGCGGGTGGCCGACACGCAGGCCATCACGGTCTGGCTGGTGTCGCACACGCTGGTGGTGGCCGGGGTGTACCTCACCCTGCGCAGCATCGCGCCCTTCACCGACCCGGCGCCGCAGGCGGCGCGCAAGCTGATCGCCTGCATGGCCGCCATGGGCCTGAGCTGGGGCAGCCTGGGGTATGTGGTGCTCTACTGGGGCACGTCCGACAGCGTGATCTACGCCATCGGCATCATCAGCACGGTGTCGTCCGGCGCGCTGGGGCTGGGCGCCCCCCTGTACCGCGCCTATGTCACCTACCTCACCTGCGCGATCGGCGGCGTGATGATGGCCGTCGCCCTGGCCGGCGGGCCCGTGATGTGGCCCGCGCTGTTCCTCACGGGGGTCTACTACGCGCTCACCGGCATGCAGGCGCGCACCGCCGACCGGGCCACCCGGCGCAGCATCGCGCTCAAGCTGGAGAACGACCGGCTCGTCAACGAGCTGCGCGCCGAGTCGCAGCGCGCCCTGGCCGCGCAGGGGGCCGCCGAGCAGGCCGACCGCGACAAGTCCCGCTTCCTGGCCGCCGCCAGCCACGACCTGCGCCAGCCCCTGCATGCCATGGGCCTGTTCCTGGAGTCGCTGCAGCGCAGCCCGCTCAACGACCACCAGCTCACCGTGCTGGGGCACGCCCATGCGGCCTCGGGCGCCGCCGCCGAGATGCTGACCACCCTGCTCGACTACTCGCGGCTGGAAGCCGGTGTCGTCAAGGTGCGGCCCGAAGCCTTTGCCGTGCAGCCGCTGCTCACGGCGCTGGAGCAGGAATTCGGCGTGCAGGCGGATACGGCGGGCCTCGTGTACCGCACGCGGGAGACCTCGGCCGCGGCCCATGCCGACCGCTCGCTGGTCGGGCTGGTCATGCACAACTTCATCTCCAACGCCCTGCGCTACACCGCCCGGGGTGGCGTGCTGATCGCGTGCCGCACACGCGGCAAGCGCCTGGCACTGGAGGTGTGGGACACGGGGGCCGGCATCCCGCAGCACCAGTGGGAACACATCTTCAAGGAGTTCCACCAGCTCGGGAACCCCGAGCGCGACCGGCGCAAGGGCCTGGGGCTGGGCCTGGCCATCGTGCAGCGGCTGGCGCGGGAGATGAACACCTCCGTGGAAGTGCTCTCCCAGCCGGGACGGGGCTCGGTGTTTCGGCTGTGGCTGGACCGCTGGCAGGGCGCGCTGGAAGACGACACCGCCCCCGCGCCGGATGCCCGAAGCCTTGCGGGCCTGAAGGTGCTGGCCATCGACGACGACGAAGCCGTGCGCATCGGGATGCAGTCGCTGCTGCAAAGCTGGGGCTGCCAGTGCATCACCGCGGAATCGAGCGCCGATGCGCTGGAGCGCCTGGAAGACATCACGCCGGACATCATCATCACGGACTTCCGCCTGCGCCACGAAGAAACCGGCAAACAGGTGCTGCAGGCCCTGCGCGCCTACCTGGGAACACCGGTGCCCGCGATCATCATGACGGGGGACACATCGCCCCAGCGCCTGCGCGATGCGCAGTCCACGTCAGCGCTGCTGCTGCACAAGCCCGTGTCCACGGGCCAGCTGCGCAGCGCCATGGTCCAGCTCATCACGCACCCTCAAACCGCCAGCACGATGGAGCCCTTGCCGCCGGACGGCGGCACGGAGGCTACAGCCAGCGCCGCAGCAGCCCCATGACCTGGTCGAACTTCGCGCCGTACGGCGGATAGAACAGCGAACCCATCGCCCAGCGCGACTGCACCAGCACGGATTTCTGGTGGCAAAAGCGCAGAAAGCCCTGCTCGCCATGGTAGGCGCCCCAGCCGCTGTCGCCCACGCCGCCAAACGGCAGGTTGTCGTGGGCAATGTGCATCAGCGTGTCGTTCACCGTCACGCCGCCGCTCACGGTGCGGCGCAGCACGTCGTCGCGCACCGCTTCGCTCTGGCCGAACCAGTACAGCGCCAGCGGGCGCGGCCCGGCATTGATGTGGGCAATGGCGTCGTCGAGCCGTTCATAGGAAATCACGGGCAGGATGGGGCCGAAGATCTCCTCCTGCATGAGCTGCATCTGGGACGTGGCCCCGAACACCAGCGTGGGCAGCATCTGGCGGCTGGCGCCATCGCCCAGCGTGCCCACGGTGTGGACGACAGGCTTGCCCTCGGCCGGCTCGATGGTCTGCACCTCGGCGCCCTGGGTCTGCGCCTGCTGCAGCATGGTGCGCAGGCGGGCATGGTGGCGCGCCGTGATGATGGAGGCGTAGTCCGCATTGCCCTCGATGGTAGGAAACAGGCGGCCCACGGCGGCCCGGTAGGCCTGCGCGAACTCCCCCTCGCGGCCCCGGGGAAGCAGCACATAGTCGGGGGCAATGCAGGTCTGGCCGGCGTTGAGCAGCTTGCCGTGCGCGATCTTGAGCGCCGCGTCCTGCATGTCGCAATGGCCGTCGATGATGCACGGCGATTTGCCGCCCAGCTCCAGCGTGGTGGGCGTGAGGTGCTGCGCCGCCGCCTGGGCCACCTTGCGGCCCACGGCGGTGGAGCCGGTGAACACCAAGTGGTCGAACGGCAGCGACGCGAACAGCGCCGACAGGTTCGCATCGCCCTGCACCACGCAGAACTCGTCGGGCGAAAAGAACTGCGCCACCAGCAGCGCCAGCTGCGCCGAGGTGTGCGGCGTGAGCTCGCTGGGCTTGAGCATCACGCGGTTGCCCGCCGCCAGCGCGGTGATGGCGGGCGCCAGGGCCAGCTGGACGGGGTAGTTCCACGGCGCGATCACACCGACCACCCCCAGGGGCTGGCGCTGGATCCAGGCACGGGCGGGCTGCAGGTACAGCGGCGTGCGCACTTTCCGGGGCTTCATCCATTTCGCCAGATGGCGCAGCGTGTGCGACAGCAGGGTGCGCAGCACGAAGAAATCGGCCACCTCGGTCAGGCGCGGGGACCGCATGCCGAAATCGGCCTGCACCGCAGCCGCCAGCACCGGGCCGTGCTCGTCGAGCATCTTGGACAGGCGCAGCAGCCGCTCGCGGCGCACCAGCAGCGGCACATCGACATGCTCGCGGCTGGCCTGGCGTTGAAGATCGAAGTGGGCGTGGATATCGGCAGGTGTCATGGTCGGATCATAGAAGACGCCCCGACAGGCGCGCCACGAAAAAACCGGGGAGGCAGGGCGCGGACGGGCCGCGCAGGCGGGGGCGCCGCGCAGTGCAAGAAGGCAGGGTGCGGCGCCGGGTCAGCGCACGTCCCGCGCTTCGACGTCGGTCACCTCGGCGGCGCCGGGCAGGATGCCGCCACGGCGCGACGCGGCCGCGGCCTCGCCGCCGGCATCGTCGGGCGCGGGCGCCGGGCCACGGCGGCCGGACGACCAGCGCTCGGTGGAGCGGAACACGGTGCTGAAACCCGTGCGGGGGTCCATGCGCATCACCCAGGGGGTCACCGGCTGGCCGGTGAGGCGCGCCCAGCCTGCGCGCAGCGCCCACACCAGCGCGAGCACCATCACGGCGACCAGCAGGCTGGCGAACAGCACCAAGCCCATGGCGATGACCACCACCCGCAGCAACAGGCGCACAACGCCCGCAACAAATTCATTCAAACGACACCTCTCCTTCACAACTTGGGGTCGGGATTGCAGCCCTGGCCAGCGCCGCAATCCCTTTCCCGGCCCACATCACTCCTGCGGGGCCACGCCGAACTGGAACACACCCGGCTCCAGCACGGGGTTCACGGTGACCGGAATCACGCTCTTGGGCGGGAAACGCCCTTCCAGCAACAACTTGGACAGCGGGTTCTCGATGCGCTGCTGGATCGCCCGCTTGAGCGGCCGCGCGCCGAACACCGGGTCGAACCCCACCTTGGCCAATTCTGCCAAGGCCGCATCCGACACCTGCAATTCCAAATCCATCTTGGCCAGCCGGGATTGCAGCAGCTGCAGCTGGATCCTGGCGATCGAGGCGATGTGCTGCGCGTCCAGCGCGTGGAACACCACGGTCTCGTCGATGCGGTTGAGGAACTCGGGCCGGAAGTGGTTCTTGAGCTCGCCCCACACCGCTTCCTTGATGTCCTCGGAGTCCTGTCCGACCATGGCCTGGATCAGGTGCGAGCCGATGTTGCTCGTCATCACGATCACCGTGTTCTTGAAGTCCACGGTACGTCCCTGGCCGTCGGTCAGGCGGCCGTCGTCCAGCACCTGCAGCAGCACGTTGAACACATCCGGGTGGGCCTTCTCCACCTCGTCGAGCAGCAGCACGCTGTAGGGCTTGCGGCGCACGGCCTCCGTGAGGTAGCCACCCTCCTCGTAGCCCACGTAGCCGGGCGGCGCGCCGATCAGGCGGGCCACCGAGTGCTTTTCCATGAACTCGCTCATGTCGATGCGCACCAGGTGGTCCTCGCTGTCGAACAGAAAGCCCGCCAGCGCCTTGCACAGCTCGGTCTTGCCCACGCCCGTGGGGCCCAGGAACAGGAACGAGCCCGTGGGGCGGTTGGGGTCACTCAGGCCCGAGCGCGAACGGCGGATGGCGTTGGCCACGGCGGCGATCGCCTCCTCCTGGCCCACCACGCGTTCATGCAGCTTGGCCTCCATCAGCAGGAGCTTGTCCTTTTCGCCCTGCATCATCTTGGCCACCGGAATGCCCGTGGCGCGGCTCACCACCTCGGCAATTTCTTCGGCACCCACCTGTGTGCGCAGCAGGCGGCGGGTGGCGGGGGCGCCGTCCTTGCCATCCTCCTGCGCCTGCGCTTCCTTCAGCTGCTTTTCCAGGTCGGGCAGCTTGCCGTACTGCAGCTCGGCCACCTTGTTGAAGTCGCCCTTGCGGGTGAATTCCTCGATCTGGAACTTGAGCTTGTCGATGGCCTCGCGCACGTGCGCGCTGCCCTGCGCCTGGGCTTTTTCGGACTGCCAGATCTCGTCGTAGTCGGCGATTTCCTTTTGCAGCTTGGCGATCTCTTCCTCGATGAGCGCAAAGCGCTTTTGCGAGGACTCATCCTTCTCGCGGCGCACCGCTTCGCGCTCGATCTGCAGCTGGATCAGGCGGCGGTCGAGCTTGTCCATCACCTCGGGCTTGGAGTCCATCTCGATCTTGATCTTGGACGCGGCCTCGTCGATGAGGTCAATCGCCTTGTCGGGCAGGAAGCGGTCGGTGATGTAGCGGTTGGACAGCTCGGCCGCGGCCACGATGGCCGGGTCGGTGATGTCCACGCCGTGGTGCACCTCGTACTTTTCCTGCAGGCCGCGCAGGATGGCGATGGTCGCCTCCACGGTGGGTTCGCCCACGAGGATCTTCTGGAAGCGCCGCTCCAGCGCGGCGTCCTTCTCGATGTACTTGCGGTACTCGTCGAGCGTGGTCGCGCCCACGCAGTGCAGCTCGCCGCGCGCAAGCGCTGGCTTGAGCATGTTGCCCGCATCCATCGCGCCCTCGGCCTTGCCCGCGCCCACCATGGTGTGCAGCTCGTCGATGAAGACTATTGTTTGCCCCTCGTCCTTGGCCAATTCGTTCAGCACGGTCTTCAGGCGCTCCTCGAACTCGCCGCGGAACTTGGCGCCCGCGAGCAGCGCCGCCATGTCCAGCGACAGCACGCGCTTGTTCTTGAGCGACTCGGGTACCTCGCCGGCCACGATGCGCTGGGCCAGGCCTTCGACGATGGCCGTCTTGCCCACGCCGGGCTCGCCGATGAGCACCGGGTTGTTCTTGGTGCGGCGCTGCAGCACCTGGATGGCGCGGCGGATCTCGTCGTCGCGGCCGATCACGGGGTCGAGCTTGCCGATGCGCGCGCGCTCGGTCAGGTCGATGCAGTACTTGGCCAGGGCGCCGCGCTGGCCCTCGGCCTCGGCACTGTCCATCTTCTGGCCGCCGCGCACGGCGTCGATGGCGGCTTCCAGGCTCTTGCGCGTCAGGCCGTTGTCCTTGGCGATCTTGGCGGCCTCGCCCTTGCTGTCGATCACGGCCAGCAGGAACAGCTCGCTGGCGATGAACTGGTCGCCGCGCTTGATGGCCTCCTTCTCGGTGGCCTGCAGCACGCGGCCGAGCTCCGGGCCGCCCTGCACCTGCTCGTTGCCCTGCACCTGGGGCAGGCGCTTGACGGCGGCCTCGGCCGCCGCCAGCAGGCCGGGCACATTGGCGCCCGCACGCTGCAGCAGCGCCTTGGGGCCGTCGTCCTGCTTGAGCATGGCCACGAGCATGTGCACGGGCTCGATGTAGGCGTGGTCATTGCCCAGGGCGATGCTCTGGGCATCGCTCAGGGCTTCCTGGAACTTGGTGGTGAATTTGTCGAGACGCATGGTGGATGTCCTCCGAATTGCAGAGCACTTGAGGCGGGGTATGCCTGATTTCAAGACACTGCCCCCGCCCACCGATTGACCTGCGTCAGCGAATCATCCAGCCGATGGCTTCCCCATTAGCTACCATTTTTATAGCTTCCAGCGCTTTACCATCAAGCGCTAGCGGCTGATTTCTCTCGAAACTCCGGACCAGGTACCGGCCCAGTGGGCCCGCAGGGCCGTGCGCCGGCCGCCCCGCAAGGCCAGCAACCCCAGAAGGGCAGCCAGCCCACCCAGGCCCCCGGCCGACAGCGTGGGGATCGCCACCGGGCCAGGCGCCAGCAGCACGGGGACGACAGGGTCGTTGATGGTGCCATCCTGCGCGCCAAAGCTGTCGTCCCCCCAGCCACCGTCCGTCACATCGTAGGTCACGGTGTTGCCGCTGATCTGCAGGTTCACGGGGTCGTAGTATCGGCTGGAGGAAGGGCTGTCGGGTGTGGGCCCGTACTTCTTCACGGTGAAGCCCGTGAGGTCTGGAAAGGTCACCGCCACACGCACCGTCTCACCCGGCTGGCAATGGATGAGCCGCAGGCGGAACGCCCCGTGCGGCAAGGTGGCGCCGGGGTACGGCGCCGGCACCGCCACCGGGCCGGTGCCCGCCAGATCCAGCTGACAGCCCGTGCTGCCATCCACCACGCCCACGTTGACGGGCCCCGACCCGGTGTTCGTCGGTGTGGGCAGGGTTTCAAAACGCGCCTGCACGGTGCAGGCGGCCGTCACCGCTGCCGTGGTGTAGGTGCTACCGGCCAGGCTGCCGCCACAGCCCGCCACGGACGCGATGCGGTAACCCGCGCCGGGCGTGACGGTGAAGGCCTGCGTCTGTCCCTGCGCCACGTCGACCGTGCCGGCCGGGCCGATGCTGCCACCCGAGCCCGCCAGGGCCGTGACCGCGTGCCGGACCGTCTGGTCGCGGACCACGGTGATGGTGTACGTCCGGCGGGCCACGCCGTTCTGCGCGAGCACCTCCACCTGGATCACATTGGTACCCGGCACCAGGGCCAGGGGCGGCGTCGCGGAGCTGCTGGCCACGGGCGTGCCGTTCACGGTGATGGAGGCCCCGGCATCGGCGGCGACGGGCGTCAGGGAAAGCGCGGTCACCGCATGCGGCACGCCAGCCGCATACGCCACTACCTGCGGCTGGAACGCGGGGCTGAGGACACCCTGCGACAGCGCCAGGGAGGCCAATGCGGCATCGGCCGACGGGGAGGCATTCATCAGCACCGTGATGCCCGCGATACCGTTGGCAATGGCGACGTCCGGCCTGCCGTCGCCATTGAAATCGGCCACCGCCATCTGCTCGGCCGTGCCTCCGGCGAACCGCGCGACAGGCAGGCCCAGAGCGCCCACCCCGGCCTGCCCGCGCAGGATGGCGATCCCACCCGACGCGTCGGCGCCCACCACGTCGGGCAGCCCGTCGCCATCGAAATCCGCGGCCGCGAGCGCCTTGGCCGCGAGCCCTGCGCCGTACTGTCCCACCACGCCCAGCGCCTGCCCGGGCGCCGCGGCCAGGGACGCGATCTGCGTGCCGGCGGCCGTGAACACCCCCGCCCGCCCCGCGACGCCCCACCCCGCGACCGCGCCCAGCGGGCCAGCCGAGACAGGCAGGTAGACCGGCTCCAGCGGCTGCGAAGCGGCGGACAGCGAAGTGCCCACGGTGCCCGCCGAGGTCGCGGCCACCAGGTCGGTGCGCCCATCCTGGTTGACATCGACCGGCGCGAAGCCCCGCACGCCCTGCCACACCGTCATGTCCAGCATGTCGACGGCGCCTTGGGGCGTGACGCCCACCCATCGGATGGCTTCGAGCGAGCTGGTCGTCTCCAGCGCCCACACGGCGGCATGGGCAGGGTAGCCCGGCCCGCGAAATGTCCCGGTGACGATCGACCTGGGCGACAGCCCGGTAAAGAAACCCTGGCCCGCCAGGGAGAAGTCGCCCGCCCCCCGGCCCAGATAGACCATGACGCTCCGGTCGGTTTCGCTGACCACCGCCAGGTCCGCGTGGCCATCCCCGTCGAGGTCGCCAGCGGCCAGCGCGCGCACCTGCGCCCCGGTATCGAGCCGCGTGGACAACACGAAGCCGCCCTGGCCATCGCCCCGCAGGATCCAGACGCTGGATTCATCCGCGTAGGCGACGGCCAGGTCGATCCGCCCGTCCTCGTTGAAGTCGGCCACCGCCACAGCGCGCGCGTCCCGCTCGGGGATGCCGTAGCTGCGTGCGGCGGCAAAGCGGCCCGCGCCGTCTCCCAGCAACCGGACCATTCGCCCGCCCCACCCGTTGGCCACGGCAATGTCCGGGTGGCCGTCGCCGTTGAAATCGGCCACCGCCAGGGTGCTTTCGTCATCACCCACCGAGTACTCCTGGCCCCCTGCGTTGAAGCCGAACCCGCCACCGGCGAGGCCGGGCCACACCACAACGGTGCCGCTGGAGCGCGCGAGCACCAGGTCCGCCCGTCCATCGCCCGTGGCATCCACGATGGCAGCGCTCGAGAACCATCCGGGGGAGCCCACGCCGCGGCGTGAAAAGTTTCCCGTGCCGTCCCCGGTCAGGAGGATCGGGCTGGCCGAGGTGTTCTGCACCAGCGCCAGGATGTCCAGGTGGCCGTCTCCGTTGGCATCGCCGACGGCCACGAAAGGCACGTACTCATCGCCCGTCAGGCGCTGGGCCGCCGCGAAGCCGCCCGCGCCGTCTCCCCGCAGCCAGAAGACGCCATCGCCCGAGCCCACCACGATGTCGGCATGCCCGTCTTCATTCCAGTCGCCCGAGACGATGCGTGTCGTCGACACACCCATGCCGATCTCCGTGCGGGGACGCCCATCCAGCCGGCCTGTCCCGTCGCCCCACAGCACCGAAACCCCCTTGGCCGCGCCCGAGAAGACCGCAACGGCCACGTCCAGCCGCCCGTCGCCATCGAAGTCCGCCACCGCCAGGCCATAAGGATTGGGGCCGGCGCCGAAGGCGGTTGCTGCAGACAGCCCGCCATGGCCGTCGCCCAGGCGGACCGTGACGGTGCCTTCGTTGAAGCTGGCCACCGCGATGTCCAGATGCCCATCCCCATTGAAGTCGGCCGCCACCAGGCCGTAAGGGGCCGCGCCCACGCCGAACGAACCCGCGGCCGAAAAGCCCGCAGCGCCGCCGGTATTGAGCAGGATCCTGACGGTGTTGTCTTGCCGGTCCACCACGGCAAGGTCCGGCTGGCCGTCTTCATTGAAGTCGCCGCGCGCCGTCTCGCCGAGCAGCCCCCCCAGGGAAAGGCTGCTGGCGGCGACAAAGGCCACGTCGGCCCGGGCCGGACCCGAAAGCGCCAGCATGAGCCCCACGGCCGCCAGGCACCATCGGCACGCGCGTGAAAATGCCCGCGCTTGAAGTTCCATGACACATTCCTCCCTGTCAGCCCTCGCCGGGCAGAAGAAAGGTGCCAGCGGGACAGCAGGCGATTCTCAAAAGGGGACCAGCGCCGCACAAGTCCAAAGATTGCATCGATCTGCGAAACCGCCGGCCTGGCGCGCGGCTGCAGCGCCGGCAGCAGGGGCATTCCGGCCGGCCGGCGGGTGCGTTCAGGCGTTGGTGGCCACGATGCCCCAGCGCGCCAGCGCAGCGTCGTCGCTCACCCGCGCGTCCACCCAGCGCGCGCCCTGGGCGGTTTCTTCCTTCTTCCAGAACGGGGCCTGGGTCTTGAGGTAGTCCATGAGGAACTCGCAGGCCTGAAAGCTCTGACCCCGGTGGGCGCTGGTCACGGCCACCAGCACGATCTGGTCCAGCGGTTGCAGCAGCCCCACGCGGTGGATCACGCGGGCGCCAAAGATGTCGAAACGCCGGAACGCCTCGTCCACCATGGCCTCGATGGATTTTTCGGTCATGCCGGGGTAGTGTTCCAGCTCCATGGAGGACACCTGGTCGCCTTCGTTGCGGTCGCGCACCGTGCCCACAAAGCTGCACACCGCGCCCACGCCCTTGTTCTCGCGGCGCAGGGCGGCGATTTCGGTGGACAGGTCAAAGTCCTCGGTCTGGATGGAAACGCGGGGCAAGGTCATGGCAGAAGCTCTCTACAGGGCGAATGGCGGCAAGGCGGAATGGCGCGGCGTGGCCGCTTACGGCGAACGGTGCAGCCGTGGCGCGGCCAGCAAGGCACGCTCTTCTTCCACCACCTTGTTCAGCTGCGCCAGCGCGGGCGAAGGGGGCAGCTGGGCCAGCAGGGTCTGCAGCCGGGTGACGTCGCCGACGGTGGGTGCCACCTTGATCTGCGCGATGGCGGCGGGCAGGTTGCCGCCGCGGACCAGCGCCAGCACCTTGGAGGGCCATTCACTTTTGTTGCGTGCCATAGATTGGTAAAAAGGTTTGTCTGTACGATTCGCCCGCACTGTACCCGTACTGCAGCCACCCTCGCACCTTAAGCCCATGGCCACACAAACGATCGAGACCGATCTCTACAAGCTCTACCCGTCCCCGCGCAACACGGTCCGCGATGTGTTCAAGCACCAGGTCTTCGTGCCCCACCCCTACGCCATCATCGACCTGGAGGTGATGGAGCTGGCAGGCAAAACCACCCTGTTTGGGGCCTGCCGCCTGTCGGACATGAAAATGGGCCAGGTGGTGACCTTCGAGCTGGCCGCAGACCAGGCCAAGTTCGAGCGCCTGTTCACGCCGGACTGAAACAGCAACCCTGCACCGCAACACGCGCCATGGACCTGCAAGAATCCTTCGAAGCGCTCGACTCCCAGGCTCCGGACACCTACACCCAGGCCGTGGAGGCCTACTGCGACGGCATCCTGCGCCTGCACTGGAACGAACGGCTCATCAACAAGATCTTCGGCCGGGCGCTGCAGTCGCACGCGGCGGGCCGGCTGGTGGTGCAGCACTACCAATGGCAGCTGCGGGGCGCGCCACGCCCCACGCTGACGCTCCTGCAGCAACGCATGCCGGGGGGCGCCCGCACGCTGGCCACGTTCTTCGCCGTGCTGCGGCTGGCGGGCATGGTGGCGGTGGACACCGATCCCGCCGACCGCCGGCTCCGCTACCTCGCGCCCACCCCCCGGCTGCTGGACGGCCTGCGCACCTGGGTGCGGCACCACCTGCACTGCGCCGAGGCCCTGGGCGCCCTGCCCGCGGGCCATGCGCAGCGGCTGGACAGCGACGCGGACTACTTTGCCGCCTTTCTGGCCGGGGCCGACCACATCCTGGATCGCCTGGCCGAAACCCGGGGCCGCTTCGGCGGCTGGGACTGGTTTGACCAGCGCGAAGGCGGCGGGCGCATTGCCATGCTGCTGCTGCGCGAACACTGCCGGGTGCACCGCCCCGGCGATCAAGGGCCCAAGCCGTTTGCCCTGCGCGCCAGCGAGCTTGCGCAGCGCCTGGGCTTTTCGCACTCGCATGTGCGCAACCTGGTCAACGAGGCAACGGCGCAGGGCCACCTCACCCAGGATGCCCCCCGGGGCCTGGTCGCGCTCACGCCCCGCTTTCAGGCTGAACTGCGAATCTGGCTGCAACACCTGCTGGGCTGGTTTGCCGAGACAGCGGCCATGGCGCACAACCACCTGCAAACCTGCTCGCAAGCCCCCGCGCACCACCAAGCCGCGGATATGCAAAGCCCCTGACTGAACCGCTCTGGCGGGCATTTTTTCTGCCGCCTGATCGCTCCCACCATCTACCCAGCCATGTACGACGACAACCAGATCCACGTGCCGCCCTCCTTCATGGCGGTGTACACCGACACCCGAGGACGCCTGACGGAAAAGGCAGACGGCGTGCGCGCCCGCTACGAGCTGTGCGAAGACCTGGCGGGCCACCTGGTGGAGCACGCACAGACGCTGTACCACGTGCAGGCGCCTTCCGAGGCCGAGATCCTGCGGCGCATCCATGCGGGGCTGTGCACCCTTGAATCCGGCGTGTCGGTGCCCGAGGCCACGTGGATCGTCACGCGCCTGGCCGAACTGCTGGCGTGGCCATGCCCCGGGCTGGTGCCGCCCCAGCCTGAACCTGCACACGATGCGGCCCAGCCACCGCAGGCAGGCTGACCACTCCTGGGACACGGCAGGCGCTTCGCTATACTGCGGCGCATGTCCACACACACCCCCTTTGCCATGACCGCCGCACCTGCGGTGGCGTTGCGGTGCGTGGGCAAAGCCAAAAAACCAGAGCTCATCTGACCGGAGCTGTGGTTCCGTCCGGATGAGCGACGGAACCACCTGGTAGAGAAATTCCCTTTTTTCTTTTCTCTTTTCACTCCCCGGCATTCCGCACGCACTCCCTCCGGACGGTTCTTCCCCTGGTCGAACCCTGAAAGGATGCTTCGCATGTCTGCCACCGATACCGCCACCTCCCACCAGCCGCCGTTCAGCGGGCTCTGGATCGCCCTGGTCACGCCGTTCAAGGACGGCGCCGTGGACCATCCGGCCCTTGCCGCCCTCACCGCCCGGCTGTGTGCCGACGGTGTTTCGGGCTTCGTTGCCTGCGGCTCGACCGGTGAGGCTGCGGCCCTCGACAAGGCCGAGCAGCTGCAGGTGCTGGAAACAGTGCTCAGCGCCGCACAGGGCTTGCCCGTGGTGATGGGCGTGTCGGGCTACCACCAGGGCCGGGTGCTGGAGCAGGTGCAGGCCCTTGCGCACTACCCGGTTGCAGGCCTGCTGGTGTCCGCCCCCCACTACATCCGTCCCTCGCAAGAAGGCCTGCTGCACTGGTTCCGAACCCTGGCCGACGCCAGCGCGGCGCCCGTGCTGATTTATGACATTCCTTACCGCACGGGCGCCACGCTCACCACCGAGACGCTGCTGGCGCTGGCGGGGCATCCGCGCATCCAGGCCATCAAGGACTGCGGCGGCAACCCCGCCAAGACGCAGGCCCTGATCGCCGATGGCCGGCTGCAGGTGCTGACGGGCGAAGACGCGCAGATCTTCCATACGCTGGCCCTCGGCGGCGCGGGTGCCATCTCTGCCTGCGCGCACTGGCAGACACCGCGTTTCGTGGAGTTGATGGCCCTGCTGCGCCTGGGCGATCTGCCCGCGGCCCGCGACTTGTGGCAGGCCCTGCAACCCTGGGTGGAAGCGTGTTTTGCAGAGCCCAACCCTGCCCCGCTCAAGGCCATGCTGGCGCACGCAGGGGAGATCTGCAATGGCCTGCGGGCACCCATGACGGCGGCCTCCAAGGCATTGGAGCAGCGCCTGCGGGCGCTGCCTGGCGTCAGCCGCCCGTAACCGGAGGGAAAAATGCCACCTCGGCCCCCTCGGCCAGGGTGGCGGATTCGTCGCTCAAGGTCTGGTTGAGCGCCATGCGCACCGCCCTGCCGCGCGCCAGGCTGCTGGCGTGGGCGCCGCCGCGTGCGATGAGTTCGTCGCGCAAGGCACCCAGCGTGGTGGCGGAGGTCTCCAGTGCCTCGCTGCCCTGCCCGATGGCCTCGCGGATCGAGGCGAAGTAGCGCACGGTGATCTTTTTCATCGCCGGGCCGCCCCAAGATGAAAAGCGGCCCCCTCGGGGGGCAGCGACCACACACAGTGGGGAGCGTGGGGCTGGTTTCTCATGACAACAACTCCGCAAAGGAGATAAATCGCACCGTATCGCCAGATGCAATGGTCTGGCCCGCCGGGTTGTCCACCACGCCGTCGCCCCAGGCGGCGGAGGTGAGCACGCCCGAGCTCTGGTTGTTGAACAGCTCCAGCCCCCCCGCCGCGTTGTGCCGCACGCGCAGAAATTCGCGGCGTTTGTCGGCCTTGGGCCAGGTGAAATCAGCGCGAGCAGCCAGGGATTGAGGAGCGACGTCGTGCACACCCTGCAGGCGCAGCACAAACGGCCGCACGAGGAGCGCAAAGGTCAGGAAGCTCGACACGGGATTGCCCGGCAAGCCCATGAAATGGGCCGCACCAATGCGGCCATAGGCGAAGGGTTTGCCGGGCTTCATGGCGATCTGCCACAGGTCCAGCGTGCCCAGCGTCTCCACGGCGGGCTTGATGTGGTCTTCCTCGCCCACGCTCACGCCGCCGCTGGTCAGGATCAGGTCGTGTGCGGCACTCGCCTCGCGCAGGGCGTCGATGGTGGCGTCGCGCCGATCCGGCACGATGCCAAAGTCGGTCACCTCGCAGCCCAGGCGCAGCAGCATGGCGCGCAGGAAGAAGCGGTTGCTGTTGTAGATGGCTCCCGGCCGCATCTGCTCGGGCGGTACCTGGCCGGGCATGACGAGTTCATCGCCCGTGGAGAACAGCGCCACGCGGGGGCGGCGGGCCACCTGCAGCTGGTGCAGCCCGATGCTGGCGGCCAGCCCCAGTTCGGCCGGGGTGAGGCGTGTGCCGGCCGGCAGCACCACGGCACCCCGGGTGATGTCCTCGCCCGCACTGCGGATCCATTGGCCCCGCCGGGGCACGGCGTTGATGCGCACCTGGCCCAGGCCGTCCTCCATGGCCAGGGCTTCGCAGTCTTCCTGCATCAGGATCGCATCGGCCCCGGCAGGCACGGGCGCGCCCGTGAAGATGCGGGCGGCGCTGCCCGGCACCAGCGGATCGCCCGCGCTGCCCGCCGCAATGCGCTGCGACACGGGCAGCACCACCCCCACGGCCGCCACATCGGCGCAGCGCACCGCGTAGCCGTCCATGGAGCTGTTGTCCTGCGGGGGCACCTGCAGGGCCGAGACGCAGTCCTGCGCCAGCACGCGGCCGTCCGCATCGAAGGTGGTGACCGTCTCGGTGCCCTGCAGGGGCGCGGCCTGCGGCAGCAGGTCCTCCAACGCTGCGTCGAGGGGCTTCAAGGGGTTGTTCGGGCGGTTCATGCGAGACCGGCTCCATAGAGTTCGCAGTCGTAGTCGAAGCGGTGCTGGTTCTCGATCAGCCAGTCCACCACCTGCCCCGGCGCATTGAGGTCCAGCAAGGGCAGCTGCGTGGACACGGGCAGGCCCCGCGGTGCATCGGTGGCGATGGCGACCACGAAGTCGTCCTCGGGGTAGCGCACGGGCTTGGCCACCTGCCCGGGCTCGGGTGCACGCCACACCTCCACCTTGAGCAGGTCGCTGTCCTTGAAGCCCTCCACCAGCACCCAGTCCACGCCCGGGTACAGCTCCGCGATCAGGTGGTGCACGCTGAGCGTGGCGGGCCGCTCGAACTCGCGCACGAGCATGAGCCGCTTGTCGGAGGCCGCCACCACCTCGAAGGCGCCTGCCTCGCGGTGGCGGTAGGTGTCCTTGCCCGGATGGTCGAGGTCAAAACTGTGGTGGGCATGCTTGACCACCGACACGCGCAGCCCCCGCAGCCGCAGCTCGGGAATCAACTGCTCGACCAGCGTGGTCTTGCCACTGCCGGAAAAACCGGCGAAACCGACAACCTTCATCCACTGCTCCTTGGTTAGCTATTGTATTTATAGCTGCTAACGCTTATCAGACAAGCGCCAGGGGCATTTTTCATATCAAATCAAGCCATCCAGAGCCGTCCACCGCCTGCGCAGCGGCATAACGTCTCTGGATTGTCTGGCCACCCGCCTACAGGGCTGGCGCGCAGTGGCGCTCGATGTATTGCTTCACCAACTGCACGTTGGCAGGCATGACGTGCACCCGCTTGGGCAGGTCTTCGATGCCCGCGAACTTGGCGGGCCGCTCGGGCGCATGGCCCAGGGCTTCGACGATGGTCTCGGCGAACTTGATGGGCAGCGCGGTCTCCAGCACGATCATGGGCACCGTGGCGTCCTGGTGGTGTTCGCGCGCCACCTTCACGCCATCGGCCGTGTGGGTGTCGATGGTGACGCCATGGCGCTCATAGTTGTCCTTGATGGTGGCCAGGCGGTCGGCATGGGTGCTCTTGCCGCTTTCAAAGCCGTACTTGGTGGCGGCCTCGGCAAACAGCGGGTCGGCGCTCAAATCGAACCGGCCATATGCGGGCAGTGCTTTGGCAAACAACGCGTTCGTGCGCTGGCCGTTGCGGCCCAGCAGGTCGAAGATGAACCGCTCGAAGTTGCTGGCCTTGCTGATGTCCATCGAGGGGCTCGATGTTTCGTGTGTATCGGCCGCGGCGCGCACGCGATACGCACCAGTGCGGAAGAACTCGTCGAGCACGTCGTTCTCGTTGGTGGCCACCACCAGCTTGTCGATCGGCAGGCCCATCATGCGCGCCACATGGCCGGCGCAGACGTTGCCGAAGTTGCCCGAAGGCACCGTGAAGCTGACCTTCTGGCTGTTGTTCTCCGTGGCCTGGATGTAACCCGCGAAATAGTACACCACCTGCGCCAGCAGGCGCGCCCAGTTGATGGAATTGACGGTGCCGATCTTGTACTTGCGCTTGAAGGCCAGGTCGTTCGAGACGGCCTTGACGATGTCCTGGCAGTCGTCGAACACGCCTTCGATGGCGATGTTGTGGATGTTCTCGTCCTGCAGGCTGAACATCTGCGCCTGCTGGAAGGCGCTCATGCGGCCGTGCGGGCTGGTCATGAAGACACGCACGCCCTCTTTGCCGCGCATGGCATATTCGGCCGCGCTGCCGGTGTCACCGCTCGTGGCGCCCAGAATGTTCAGCTCTTCGCCGCGGCGCTTGAGTTCATATTCGAAGAGGTTGCCCAGCAACTGCATGGCCATGTCCTTGAAGGCCAGCGTAGGGCCGTTGGACAGGGCTTCGAGCCACAGGCCGTCTTCGAGATGGCGCAGGGGCACGATCTCGCCCGTGCCGAAGACTTCGGCCGTGTACGTCTTGGCGCACAGGGCCTTCAGGTCTGCAGCGGGGATGTCGTCGATGTACAGCGACAGGATCTGGAAGGCCAGCTCGGCGTAGCCCTGCTCGTGGTAGGCCTTGCGCAGGCGCGTGAGCATGGCGTCGTTGACCTGCGGGTAGTGCTCGGGCAGGTACAGGCCGCCATCGGGGGCTAGGCCTTCGAGCAGGATGTCGCAGAAATGCTTGCGGTCGGCATGGCCGCGGGTACTGATGTATTTCATGAGGTTTCCGTCTGTGATCACAAGCTGATGCCGTATACCCGGATATCGATGTATAGACGCGAGGCAATTAGCAAAAAAAAGCCACTGACCAGCACGAGCCAATGCAGTGCCCGATCGATCCGATTGTCCGTGCGATCAAGCAATACAAAATACAGCCATGCAGCGAGGAAGCTACCAAAGCCGTTGAGAATCGCATCGACGCGCGGCATGGACCTGAAGAGTGCAAGCCCCACCAACAACCCAAACCAGAACGCCAAATGCCATCGTGGTAACTCTACCAACGACAGTCGCAGCAAGGCGGCAAGGGTCAGCGCAGCAACCAGTGTGGGCATGGCTATCGCCTAGCGAACGCACCAAAGGTTAATTGAGTTCCTCTTTGCGGATGCGCGTGATGGGCGCCAGCACCGTGGGCAGGGCCTGCATCTGGGCGATGACGGCGTCCATGGTGCCTTCGCGGGTGTCGTGCGTGAGGATGATGAGGTCGGTCTGGGTGGAGCCTTCGCCGCCCACTTCATCGGCCTCGCGCTGCAGCACCGCGTCGATGCTCACGCCCGCCTCGGCCAGCAGGCCCGTGACCTTGGCGAGCACGCCGGCCTGGTCGGCCACGCGCAGGCGCAGGTAGTAGCTGGTGACCACTTCGCTCATGGGCAGCACCGGCGACGCGCCCATGGCGTCGGTCAGCGTGTGCGGCTGGAAGGCCAGGTGCGGCACGCGGTGCTCGGGGTCGGCCGTGTGCAGGCGGGCGATGTCCACCAGATCGGCGATCACGGCGCTGGCGGTGGGCTCGCTGCCCGCGCCCTTGCCGTAGTACAGCGTGGTGCCCACGGCATCCCCCTGCACCACCACGGCGTTCATGGCGCCCTCCACGTTGGCGATGAGGCGCTTGGAAGGCACCAGGCTCGGGTGCACGCGCAGTTCGATGCCCTTGTCGGCGCGCTTGGTGATGCCCAGGAGCTTGATGCGGTAGCCCAATTGCTCGGCGTACCTGATGTCGGCGGCACCGAGCTTGGTGATGCCTTCGACATAAGCCTTGTCGAACTGCACCGGGATGCCGAAGGCGATGGCGCTCATCAGCGTGACCTTGTGCGCGGCATCCACGCCTTCGATGTCGAAGGTGGGGTCGGCTTCGGCGTAGCCCAGGCGCTGGGCTTCCTTGAGCACCACGTCGAAGTCCAGGCCCTTGCTGCGCATCTCCGACAGGATGAAGTTGGTGGTGCCGTTGATGATGCCCGCGATCCACTGGATGCGGTTGGCGGTGAGGCCTTCGCGCAGCGCCTTGATGATGGGGATGCCCCCCGCCACGGCGGCCTCGAAGGCCACCATCACGCCCTTGGCCGATGCGGCCGCGAAGATCTCGGTGCCGTGCACGGCCAGCAACGCCTTGTTGGCGGTGACCACGTGCTTGCCGGCGGCGATAGCCTCCAGCACCAGTGCGCGGGCGATGCCGTAGCCGCCGATGAGTTCGATGACGATGTCGATGTCGGGGTTGGCGATGACGGCGCGGGCATCGTTGACGACCTGGATGCCGGCGCCCACGACCGATCTGGCACGCTCCACGTCCAGATCGGCCACCATGGTGATCTCGATGCCACGGCCAGCGCGGCGGCTGATCTCGTCCTGGTTGCGTTGCAACACGTTGAATACGCCGCTGCCGACGGTGCCGATGCCCAGAAGGCCTACTTGGATGGGTTTCATAGCCATGGTGGTGGAGTAACTAAGGATTTTTTAAAGGAACCAGGAGCGATGGGGTGCAGCACCCGGATCACCGCGTGACATAGGTGGGCAATTGCCATGCGCCACCGGCAAAGCCACGGCACATGCTGTCTCCGGATTCGCTGGCCAGCACAAAGCCCTGGCCATCGAACTGCCACTGGCGCACCCACCAGCAGTCGCCGATGCCGCGCCCTTTCATCGCCGAATGCACGCTGCCCGTGGCGGGGTCGAAGTCCCCGTCCACATCGGCCAGGAACACTGGCTTGTGGGGAGGCCGGTCGCTGGCGATCCAGAGCAGGCTGCTGAAGTTGTAGGCTCCCATGCCGCAGGGCACGGACAGCAGCACCTTGCGCTCCGTCAGGCGGTGCACCTGCGCATTGGCCGGGTTGAACGGGTCGCCATTGCACTGGTCTTCCACGCTGGCACGGTCCAGCGCCGCGAGCAGGGGCTTGGCCAGGGCGGCATCCCCCGGGCGCGTGGGCAGCGGGCTCACGGCCTTGACCACCGGGGCCGGCACGGGTGGCAGCACGGAAGACTCGGGCCGCGTGCCACGGCGCACCAGCGCGCCCGGGGTGCCCACGCGGCCCTGGGCCTCGTCCATCTTGAGCAGCACGGCACTGGCCCCGGCGAGCGAAAGCGCCCACTGGTCCTTGCCAGCGCTCACGGTGGCCTCTTCATTCTTGAGCAGTTCCTGCAGCAGGCGGGGCACCTGGTCCGCGGGCACCTGCGGGGCGCCGCCTTTCAGCCCGACCAGCGACAGCCTGCCCACCTTGAGGTGCAGCGCGGCGGGGCTGGCTTTTTCCGTGGACACCTGCAGATCGACCCGCACCGGCGTGCCGGGCCCGGCTTCGCGCACCAGGAGGATGGAGACGGGCCCGGAGTCGCCGGACTCGGACTGGTAGCCCACGGCCCGGCAGGCGAGGGTGTTGTCGCATTGCAGGGCCCAGTCCTTGTGCCGGAAGCTGACGGCGCCCTTGCCATCCGCCTGCGCAGGCGGCAGGAATGCGGCGGCGAGCGCCAGCGCATACGCCAGGAACACCCCGGTGCGGCAGGCAGCTGAGCGGATGCGCATGGAGCAGGCCTTCACGCCGCGGCGCGCCGCCTCATGCGGCCACCGCAGCCGCCTGCGCGCGCTTGCGGTATTGCTCCAGGAAGCGCGCCACGCGGCCGATGGCGTCGCGCAGGTCGTCTTCGTGGGGCAGGAATACGATGCGGAAATGGTCCGGCGCGGCCCAGTTGAAGCCCGTGCCCTGCACCAGCATGACCTTGGTCTCCTGCAGAAGCTCCAGGAAGAACTGCTGGTCGTCCGCGATGGGATAGACCGCAGGGTCCAGGCGAGGAAACATGTACAGCGCCGCACGCGGCTTCACGCAGGTGACGCCGGGGATGGCGGTGATGAGCTCATACGCCAGATCACGCTGCTTGCGCAGGCGCCCGCCTTCGTTCACCAGCTCATTGATGCTCTGGTAGCCGCCCAGCGCCGTCTGCACCGCCCACTGGCCCGGCACGTTGGCGCACAGGCGCATGTTCGAAAGCATGTTCAGGCCCTCGATGTAGTCCCTGGCGGGCTTCTTGTCGCCCGACACCACCAGCCAGCCGGCGCGGTAGCCGCAGGAGCGGTAGCTCTTGGACAGCGAGTTGAAGGTGAGCGTGAGCACGTCCTCGCTCAGCGAGCCAATGGCCGTGTGCTTGGCGCCGTCGTACAGCACCTTGTCGTACACCTCGTCGGCAAAGATCACCAGGCCATGCTCGCGCGCGATGGCCACGATGCCCTTGAGCAGATCGTCCGAATACAGCGCGCCCGTGGGATTGTTCGGGTTGATGACCACGATGCCCTTGGTGCGGGGCGTGATCCTCGCGCGGATGTCATCGAGGTCCGGCATCCAGCCATTGGCCTCGTCGCACAGGTAGTGCACGGGCGTACCGCCCGACAGGCTGGCGGCCGCCGTCCACAGCGGGTAGTCGGGTGACGGCAGCAGCAGTTCGTCGCCGTTGTCCAGCAGGGCATTGGTGGCCATCACGATGAGTTCGCTGGCGCCGTTGCCCAGGTAGATGTCATCGAGCATCACGCCCTTGATGCCCTGCTTTTGCGTCTCGTGCATCACCGCCTTGCGCGCCGCGAAAATGCCCTTGCTGTCCGAGTAACCCGCCGAATTGGGCAGGTTGCGGATCATGTCCAGCTGGATTTCCTCGGGCGCATCGAAGCCGAACACGGCCAGGTTGCCGATATTGAGCTTGATGATCTTGTGGCCGTCTTCCTCCATCTGCTTGGCCGCGTCCATGATGGGCCCCCGGATGTCGTAGCAGACGTTGGCGAGCTTGGCGGATTTTTGGACGGTTTTCATGCGCTGACGGTGGTGCAGTGAGGTCAGGTGGCGGCCAGAGCGGCTGGCACCTTGGCGAAACCTATAATTTGACCACAGATCACCACCGCTGCCGGGCCGTGTGCCCTTGCGCACCCGCTGCGCCAGCGCCTGCAACCCGCACCAACGCCCATGAAATTCCAGCCCGACCGCTCGAACGCACAGACCATCAGCGGCTACGGCCCCGGCTGGATCGGCATCGACGCGGAAAAGATCACCCACAGCGTCATCGTGGGGTCTGGCGGATTGCGCCAGGCGTGGCCGTGTGCCCGCTTCGAAGACCTGACGCCGGAACACTTCGCACAGCTGGCGCAACTGGAGACGGAACTCATCATCTTCGGCAGCGGCACGCGCAACCGCTTTCCGCCGCCGGCCTGGCTCGCCCCCCTCATTGCGCGGAGGCTGGGCCTGGAGACCATGGACACGCCCGCGGCCTGCCGCACCTACAACATCCTGGCCAGCGAAGGCCGCAACGTGGTGGCCGCGCTGATCCTGGAAGACTGAAACGCCGCCAGAGGGCAGGCCGCCCGCCGGCGAAGACCCGGCTCCCCAGCCCCGCAGCGCCACGGCAGCCCCTCCCTCCATACCCGCAGACGCCGACGCGGACACACTGTCTTACATTTGGCTGGCAATCGATTTCGGGGTAAAATCACCGGTTGCGGTCGGGGGCACTTCCAAGAGCAATAACACACCCGCTCCCCCGGCTTACCAACGACTACATCCTGAGAGATTGAAGTGATATGGCGATCGTTGTCAACAAACCCCTCCCTGAATTTGAAGCCAACGCAACCGGTGGTATCAAGGTTTCCAATACCTCCCACCTTGGCCAGATTCTGGTTCTCTACTTCTATCCCAAGGACAACACGCCTGGCTGCACGACGGAGGCCATGCAGTTCCGCGACAAGTACAAGGACTTCGTGAAGGCAGGCGCCGCGGTGTTCGGCGTTTCGCGCGACAACATGAAGTCGCACGACGATTTCAAGGAAAAGCTGGAACTGCCCTTCGAACTGATCGCCGACACCGAAGAGAAGATGTGCCACATGTTCGGCGTGGTCAAGAACAAGATCATGTACGGCAAGAAGGTCAAGGGCATCGAGCGCAGCACCTTCCTGATCGGCCCCGATGGCCTGCTGGTGCAAGAGTGGCGCGGCCTGAAAGTGCCGGGCCACGTGGACGAAGTCCTGAAGGCCGTCAAATCCATCAAGGCCCTGAAAAAAGCCGCCTGATCCGCACCTTGGGGCTTCAAAGCGACAACCCGCTGGTTTTGCCCAAGCAAGACATCGCGAGTAGGCATAATGGATTTATGCCCCTGGTTACCGCAACGCCTGCCCCCTGCCACCCCAAAGCCGCCTTGGTCTCCAGGCGGCTTTTTGCTTTCTGACCGTCTTTCCCATTACCGACCGAGGCCCCGCCACCATGCCCCTGCCCCCCGCCCCCAGCCGGCGCGCCGCACTCCTCGCGCCAGAAGCCTTTGAAGTCGCAGCCCGCCCCCGGGTGTCGCAAGCCTCCGCCAATGAACCCGTTGTGGCGCCACCAGCACGTGCGGCCACACCCGCTGCCCGCTCGGGGCGCAAGGCGGACAGCGTGGCTTCGGCCACGGCCGCACCGAGCACGGCACCCCTTGTCCAGGTGGAGACCCGCTCCCGCGCGCCGGAGCCCGCAGCCGTGCCCGCCTCCCGCCCGACCAGCACCCGCAAGGCACGCACCACCGGCGGCAACTCCGTGGCGGCCGGCGCTGCTGCCGCACCCGCCAGCACGCGCGGCAGAAAGTCCGCGCCGCAAGGTCCCACCAAGCTCTTCGTGCTGGACACCAACGTGCTGCTGCACGACCCGACCAGCCTGTTCCGCTTCGAGGAACACGACATCTTCCTGCCGATGATCGTGCTGGAAGAACTCGACGGCCACAAGAAGGGCATGACCGAAGTGGCCCGCAATGGCCGCCAGGCCAGCCGCACGCTGGATGCGCTGGCAGCCGCACAAGGCGCCGACATCGCGCGCGGCCTGAAACTTGACTCCACGGGGCAGCGCGCGGCCGGCGGCTGCCTGTATTTCCAGACCGCGCCCCTGGACTACAGCCTGCCCACCAGCCTGCCACCGGGCAAGGCCGACAACCAGATCCTGGGCGTGGTCGAGGCCCTGCGCAAGCTGCACGCCCCGCGTGAAGTGGTGCTGGTGTCCAAGGACATCAACATGCGCGTGAAGGCGCGCGCGCTGGGCCTGACGGCGGAGGACTACCAGAACGACAAGACGCTGGAGGACGGCGACCTGCTCTACGCCGGTGTGCTGGCCCTGCCCCCGGACTTCTGGGCCAAGAGCGGCAAGAACGTCGAAAGCTGGCAAAGCGGCGCGCACACCTACTACCGCATCGGCGGGCCCATCGTGCCGCAGCTGATGATCAACCAGTTCGTGTACTTCGAAGCGCCCGGCGAGCCCAGCCTGTTCGCCCGTGTGAGCGAGATCCGCGAGAAGACGGCGGTGCTGCAGACGCTCAAGGACTACGGCTCGGCCAAGCACGCGGTGTGGGGCGTGACCACGCGCAACCGCGAGCAGAACTACGCCATGAACCTGCTCATGGACCCCGAGATCGACTTCGTGACCCTGACGGGCACGGCGGGCACCGGCAAGACCCTGCTGGCCCTGGCCGCGGGCCTGACCCAGGTGCTGGACGACCGCCGCTACACCGAGATCATCATGACCCGCGCCACGGTGAGCGTGGGCGAGGACATCGGCTTCCTGCCCGGCACCGAGGAGGAAAAGATGGGCCCCTGGATGGGCGCGCTGGACGACAACCTGGAGTTCCTGGCCAAGGGCGACGGCGGCAATGCGGGCGAGTGGGGCCGCGCGGCCACCAACGAACTCATCCGCAGCCGCATCAAGATCAAGAGCATGAACTTCATGCGCGGGCGCACCTTCCTGAACAAGTACGTGATCATCGACGAGGCACAGAACCTGACGCCCAAGCAGATGAAGACGCTGATCACCCGGGCCGGCCCCGGCACCAAGATCATCTGCATGGGCAACCTAGCGCAGATCGACACGCCCTACCTCACCGAAGGCTCGTCAGGCCTGACCTACGCCGTGGACCGCTTCAAGGGCTGGCCACACAGCGGGCACATCACGCTGGCGCGCGGCGAGCGCTCGCGCCTGGCGGACTTCGCCAGCGAGGTGCTCTGAGTTGGCGGCGGGCTGGGTCGCGGCACTGAAACTGGTGCCCTGGGGCGACGTCATCGAGGCGACGCCCCAGATCCTGCAGGCGGCCAGGAAGCTGCTGGGCACCACGCAAAAAGGGAATGCCGATGCTGCGGCAGGTGCACTCGAGAGTGCCGGCGGCGAGCCCGCCATTCCGGTCGCGCTGCAGTTGCAGCATCTGCGGGACCGCGTCGCGCGGCTGGAGCAGGAGCAGCAGGAATCAGCGGTGCTGATCCAGTCCCTGGCCGAACAGAACGCCCAGGTGGTGCAGGCGGTGGAAGTGCTGCGCCAGCGCCACCGGCGGCTCACGGTGGCCATGGGTGTTCTGGCGGCCGGCTGCGCTGGCTTGCTGGTGTGGGCGCTGCGACAGTAAGGGCAACCACCACACAACTCAGCAGCCACGCAGGCGTTGCACAGTCCCTCACCCGGGTACTGCGAGATTGCTATCAATTCAATAGCTTCCAGCGCTTATACAACAAGCGCTGGCAGCTATTTTCATTAGAAATCGTCGCCCGAGCCCATCGCCAGGTTCTCGAAACGCGTCTGGTTCTTCTGGAAGAACAGTTTCACGGTGCCGGTGGGGCCGTTCCGCTGCTTGCCGATGATGACCTCCGCGACGTTGGGCTCCTTCGAGTCCTTGTTGTAGTAGTCGTCGCGGTAGATGAACATGATGATGTCGGCATCCTGCTCGATGGCGCCGGATTCGCGCAGGTCGGACATCATGGGGCGTTTGTCGGTGCGCTGCTCCACCGAGCGGTTGAGCTGCGACAGCGCGATCACCGGGCACTGCAGTTCCTTGGCCAGCATCTTGAGGCCCCGGGAGATTTCGCCCAGCTCAGTGGCACGGTTGTCGGAGCTGCCGGCCCCCGAGCCGCTCATGAGCTGCAGGTAATCCACCACGATCAGTCCGAGCTTGCCGCATTGGCGCGCGAGGCGCCGGGCGTTCGCGCGCAGCTCGCCAGGTGTCAGGCCCGGCGTCTCGTCGATGTGCAGCGACACGGTGCGCAGCTTTTCGATCGCCTCGGTCAGGCGGGGCCACTCGTCGTCGGTCAGCTTGCCCGTGCGCAGGTTGCCCTGGTTCACGCGGCCGATGGAACCCACGATACGCACCGCCAGTTGGGCGGCGCCCATTTCCATCGAGAAGATGGCGACCGGCAGGCCTTCGTTGAGCGCCACGTGCTCGGCGATGTTCACCGCGAACGAGGTCTTGCCCATGGACGGACGCGCCGCCAGCACCACCATGTCGCCCGCCTGCAGGCCCGAGGTCATGCGGTCCAGATCGGCAAAGCCGGTGGGAACGCCAGTCACGTCCACCGGGTTGTCCGCCATCTCCTGCACCCGGTCGAGCAGGTCGATCACCAGGGTGTCGAGCGACTGGAAGCCCTGCTTGGTGCGGGAACCCTCCTCCCCGATCGCAAAGATCTTGGCCTCGGCCTCGTCCAGGATGCGCTCGACCGTCTTGCCCTGCGGGTTGAACGCATTGGTGGAGATTTCATCGCTGGCCGTGACCAGCTTGCGCAGGATGGCGCGCTCGCGCACGATTTCCGCATAGCGGCGGATGTTGCTGGCGCTGGGTACGTACTGGGCCAGGTTGTTCAGGTAGGCCAGCCCGCCCATTTCCTGCGCCTTGCCCTGGTTTTGCAGGTGCTCGAAGACGGTGATGACGTCGGCCGGCTTGCTGGCATTGATCAGCGCACCGATGGCCGAATACACCATCTGGTGCTCGTGCCGGTAGAAGTGGCTCTCCACCAGCAGGTCGCCCACGCGGTCCCAGGCGTTGTTGTCCAGCAGCAGGCCGCCGAGCACGCTGGATTCGGCCTCGATGGAGTGCGGCGGCACGCGCAGCTGCGCCACTTCACGGTCGGGCACGGGCGTGAAGCCATCATCAAGGGCAGGAAAGACGGCGGACATGGGCAACAGTTTCTTGAAAGCGGAAAGGGATGCGTCGACGGCCGGCTGGGCGCGTGGTCCGGCGGCAAACCGCAGCGCACGGCAAGCCTTGCATGCTAGCGTGCGCACGGCGCGCCGTCATGGCACAAGTCTGTGGATAACGGGTGGGCAGCCGGTGGGCAAGCCTGTATGGCGCAGTGGGGCCAAAAAAACAAAGGCCGCCCGAAGGCGGCCTTGCGACATTCCAGCTCCAGGGCCGGAAATGGCCGATCAGGCGGTTTCGCCGTAGACCGACACGGTCACTTCCACCACCACATCGGTGTGCAGAGCAACGTTCACGGTGCTTTCGCTCACGACCTTGATAGGGCCGTTGGGCAGGCGGATCTGCGACTTCGCGACCTTGTAGCCTTGCTTGTTCAACTCTTCGGCGATGTCGTGGTTGGTCACGGAACCAAACAGACGGCCGTCCACGCCAGCCTTTTGCGTCAGCTTGACGGTGGTGCCAGCCAGCTTCTCGCCTTGGGCCTGGGCTTCTGCCAGCTTGGCGGCAGCTGCCTTTTCGAGTTCAGCGCGCTTGGCTTCGAATTCTGCCTTGGCAGCTTCGGTGGCACGGCGGGCGCGGCCAGCGGGGATCAGGAAGTTGCGGGCGTAGCCGTCCTTGACCTTGACGATTTCGCCGAGGTTGCCGAGGTTCACAACCTTGTCGAGCAGGATGATTTGCATGGGTTGTGCTCCTTAGATCTTGTGCTGGTCGCTGTAAGGCACCAGGGCCAGGAAGCGGGCGCGCTTGATGGCGGTGTTCAGCTGACGCTGGAAGATGGCGCGCGTGCCGGTCAGGCGCGCGGGGATGATCTTGCCGTTTTCGGCGATGAAATCGCGCAGCGTGTCGACATCCTTGTAGTCGATTTCTTCAACACCCGTCACCGTGAAGCGGCAAAAGCGCTTGCGCTTGAACAGCAGGGACTGGGTGTTGCGCTTTGGGCGCTTGTCTTTGTTGAACTTCTTGAACGTGGCCATTGCGGACCCCTTGCAAATTAATTTTGTTGAATATCCTGGATGTGGAGCACTGCGTTCTTGCCATTGCGCGGTGTGGCGAGGAATCCACTGAAAGTCCAGAGACTTCCGATGTTCTGCCTTGCCAGGCGCTCGGCCATCGCACCAAAGGCGACGGCTTTCATGGTGGCCTTGACCTCGCGGGGATGGCCTGCTTCGGTTTGCTGGGACTCGTGTTCGAGCCGCAGGGCGATGGCAGGCAATCCGGCGGGCGTGTAGCGCAAGGGCTCAGCCTCTGCGATACAGGCGGTCAAGACAACGCGGTTCTCCACTCCAACGAGGAAGGATCAGCGCTCGCCGCGCTCGCCGCCGGCCGCTGCGTATTCAGCTTGGCTGGCCTTGCGGGCTTCTTCGCGCTCGACGGTCTTCATCATGGAAGACGGGCCGGTATCGGCCTTCTTCTTCTGAACCGTCAGGTGGCGCAGCACGGCGTCGTTGAACTTGAAGGCGTGCTCCAGTTCAGCCATCACGGCCTGGTCGGCTTCGATGTTCACGCACAGGTAGTGGGCCTTGGCCAGCTTGTTGATCAGGTACGCCAGTTGACGGCGGCCCCAGTCTTCCACGCGATGCACCTTGCCACCGCCAGCGGTGATCATGCCCTTGTAGCGCTCCAGCATGGCTGGAACCTGTTCGCTTTGATCCGGATGGATCAACAAAATGATTTCGTAATGACGCATGCATACTCCTTTTGGGTAAGACCACCTGCTGCGTCGTGAGCAGTGTGGCAAGGCAAAGCCGGCAATTATAGCCCGCTCCTGGCCGCTTGTACACTCAGGAGCTTTCCAAGAGCGGCATCCCTCCCGAAAATGCGGCCTTGTCGCGCCCTGGCCCTTGCAAATCCGCCGGGCGGGACGACATGCTTTACAGCAAAACACGCCGGGCATGGGCCCACAGCCACATGCCCCTTCGCCAGACCTTGAAATGCGCGGGCATGTCCCCACCTCCCGCGCGTACTACTGTTTGTTTATCCACTTTTAGACCACGACATGTCAGACACCAGCCAACCCATCCCCCCACAGAGCGCCCCCGCCCCCGAAGAAGTTGAAGCCGCCATGGCAGCCCACGCCTCCGACGAGCTGGCGCGGCTGCAGGGCGAGCTGGCCGAACTCAAGGCCAAGAGCGCTGACCTGGCCGACCAGTTCCTGCGTGCCAAGGCCGAGGCCGAGAACGCCCGCCGCCGCGCCGAAGACGAGGTCTCCAAGGCGCGGAAATTCGGCATCGAGAGCTTTGCCGAAAGCCTGCTGCCCGTGGCCGACAGCCTGGATGCCGCGCTGGCCATCAAGGAAGCCACGCCCCAGCAGCTGCGCGAGGGCGCCGACGCCACCCTGCGCCAGCTGACCTCGGCCCTGGAGCGCAACAAGGTGCTGGCCATCAACCCTGCCGCCGGCGCCAAGTTCGACCCCCACCAGCACCAAGCCATCAGCGTGGTGCCTGCCGAGCAGGAAGCCAATACCGTCGTGGCCGTGCTGCAAAAGGGCTACGTGATCGCCGAGCGCGTGCTGCGCCCGGCGCTTGTCACCGTCACGGCCCCGAAGTAAATCCTCAAATAAATCAGCACGGATGACTTGAACCCCCACGAGTTATCCACAAGTTACTAGCCATCCAAACCATTCCAGCATTCGGAGAAAAATCATGGGAAGAATCATCGGCATTGACCTCGGTACCACCAACAGCTGCGTGTCCATCATGGAAGGCAACACGACGCGCGTGATCGAGAACAGCGAAGGCGCGCGGACCACGCCCTCCATCGTGGCCTACCAGGAAGACGGCGAGATCCTCGTCGGCGCCTCGGCCAAGCGCCAGGCCGTGACCAACCCCAAGAACACGCTGTACGCCGTCAAGCGCCTGATCGGCCGCAAGTTCACCGAGAAGGAAGTGCAAAAGGACATCGACCTGATGCCCTACAAGATTGTGGCCGCCGACAACGGCGACGCCTGGATCGAAGTGCGCGGCAACAAGCTGTCGGCCCAGCAGGTGTCCGCCGACATCCTGCGCAAGATGAAGAAGACGGCCGAGGACTACCTGGGCGAGCCCGTGACGGAAGCCGTCATCACCGTGCCCGCGTACTTCAACGACGCACAGCGCCAGGCCACCAAGGACGCCGGCCGCATCGCCGGCCTGGACGTCAAGCGCATCATCAACGAGCCCACCGCCGCGGCACTGGCCTTCGGCCTGGACAAGCAGGAAAAGGGCGACCGCAAGATCGCGGTGTATGACCTGGGTGGCGGCACGTTCGACGTGTCCATCATCGAAATCGCCGACGTGGACGGCGAAAAGCAGTTCGAAGTGCTGTCGACCAACGGCGACACCTTCCTGGGCGGAGAAGACTTCGACCAGCGCATCATCGACTACATCATTGACGAGTTCAAGAAGGAGTCGGGCGTCAATCTCAAGAACGACGTTCTGGCCCTGCAGCGCCTGAAGGAAGCGGCCGAGAAGGCCAAGATCGAGCTGTCGAACTCGGCTTCGACCGACATCAACCTGCCCTACGTGACCGCCGATGCCTCGGGCCCGAAGCACCTGAACATCAAGCTCACGCGCTCCAAGCTCGAAGCACTGGTGGAAGAGCTGATCGAGCGCACCATTGCGCCTTGCCGCATGGCGATCAAGGACGCCGGCGTGTCGGTCTCCGACATCCATGACGTGATCCTGGTGGGCGGCATGACGCGCATGCCCAAGGTGCAGGAGAAGGTCAAGGAATTCTTCGGCAAGGAACCCCGCAAGGACGTGAACCCCGACGAAGCCGTGGCCGTGGGCGCCGCCATCCAGGGCCAGGTGCTCTCGGGCGACCGCAAGGACGTGCTGCTGCTGGACGTGACGCCGCTGTCGCTGGGCATCGAGACGCTGGGCGGCGTGATGACCAAGATGATCACGAAGAACACGACCATCCCGACGAAGTTCGCGCAGACCTTCTCGACGGCTGACGACAACCAGCCCGCCGTGACCATCAAGGTCTACCAGGGCGAGCGTGAGATGGCCACGGGCAACAAGCTGCTGGGCGAGTTCAATCTGGAAGGCATTCCACCCGCATCGCGCGGCGTGCCGCAGATCGAGGTGTCGTTCGACATCGACGCCAACGGCATCCTGCACGTGGGCGCCAAGGACAAGGGCACGGGCAAGGAAAACAAGATCACCATCAAAGCCAACTCCGGCCTGTCGGAAGAAGAAATCCAGCAGATGGTGAAGGACGCCGAGCTCAACGCCGCCGACGACAAGAAGAAGCTGGAGCTGGTGCAGGCCCGCAACCAGGGCGAGGCCGCCGTGCACAGCGTGAACAAGAGCCTGGCCGAACACGGCGACAAGCTCGACGCGGGCGAGAAGGACGCGATCACCGCCGCCGTGAAGGCGCTGGAAGAAGTCCTCAAGGGCGAGGACAAGGCCGCGATTGACGAGAAGACCACGGCCCTGATGGCCGCCAGCCAGAAGCTGGGCGAGAAGATGTATGCCGACGCACAGGCAGCGCAGGCGGCAGCCGGCGCCGGTGCGGGCGACGCATCGGGCGGCCAGCAGGCATCGTCCTCCTCCAGCAGCAAGCCCGACGACGACAACGTGGTCGATGCCGAGGTGAAGGAAGTCAAGAAGGGCTGAACACGCCCCGTTTGACCCGAGCCGCCGCGCGAGTTTCCTGACAGGGGGGCTTGCGCGGCGTTCCTGTTCCAACCGGGCTCAGAAAGACCATGTCCAAACGAGACTTTTACGAAATCCTGGGCGTTCCCAAGAACGCCTCGGACGAAGAAATCAAGAAGGCCTATCGCAAGCTGGCGATGAAGCACCACCCTGACCGCAACCAGGGGGATGCGGCCAAGCCTGCCGAAGAGAAATTCAAGGAGGCCAAGGAGGCCTACGAAATGCTCTCCGACCCGCAAAAGCGGGCCGCGTATGACCAGTACGGCCATGCCGGGGTGGACCCCAACATGCGCGGCCCCGGGGGCCCGGGCGCGGAAGGCTTCGGCGGGTTCGCCGAGGCCTTCGGCGACATCTTCGGCGACATGTTCGGCCAGCAGGGCGGGCGTGGGCGCGGTGCTGGCGGACGCCAGGTGTACCGGGGCAGCGACCTCAGCTACGCCATGGAGATCACCCTGGAAGAAGCCGCGCGCGGCAAGGATGCGCAGATCCGCATCCCCTCGTGGGAAAGCTGCGACACCTGCCACGGCAGCGGCGCCAAGCCCGGCACCAGCGCCAAGACCTGCGGCACCTGCCAGGGCGCGGGCACGGTGCAGATGCGCCAGGGCTTCTTCAGTGTGCAGCAGACCTGCCCGCACTGCCGCGGCACGGGCAAGATCATTCCCGAACCCTGCACCACCTGCCACGGCCAGGGCAAGCTCAAGAAGCAAAAGACGCTGGAAGTGAAGATCCCCGCCGGCATCGACGACGGCATGCGCATCCGCAGCACGGGCAACGGAGAACCGGGCACCAACGGCGGCCCGCCGGGCGACCTGTACATCGAGATCCGCCTGAAGAAGCACGACATCTTCGAGCGCGACGGCGACGACCTGCACTGCCAGGTGCCCGTGAGCTTCATCACGGCGGCGCTGGGCGGCGAGATCGAGGTGCCCACGCTCGCGGGCAAGGCGGCCATCGACATCCCCGAAGGCACCCAGGCCGGCAAGCAGTTCCGCCTGCGCGGCAAGGGCATCAAGGGCGTGCGCGCCAGCTACCCCGGCGACCTGTACTGCCACATCGCGGTGGAAACGCCGGTCAAGCTCACCGAGCACCAGCGCAAGCTGTTGCGCGAGCTGGAAGACTCCCTCAAGAAGGGTGGCGCCCGCCACTCGCCCAGCGGCGAGAGCTGGACGGACCGGCTGAAGAACTTCTTCAGCTGATCCGGGCGCCAGCGCCTGCCAAAAACCGCCTGCGGCCTATCTACGGCCCAGGCGGTTTTTTTGCGCGCGCCGACGCCAGCGATGCCGGGCCGGCCACAGGCCGCTCGTGCTGCGCAGAGCGGTAAAAACCCAGGATGCGGCGCACGTACTCGCGGGTCTCCGCATAGGGAGGAACACCGCCGTGGCGCTCCACGGCCTTTTCGCCAGCGTTGTAGGCGGCCGATGTCAGGGCGACATCGCCGGCAAAACGGTCCAGCAGCCAGCGCAGATAGGCCAGCCCGCCCCGCACGTTCTGCTCGGGGCTCCAGGCGTCCCGGACGCCAAAACGCTCCGCCGTCTCCGGAATCAGCTGCATCAGCCCCTGCGCATTGCGGGGCGACAGCGCACGGGCCTGGAAGTTGGACTCCGACCGCACGATGGCCAGCGCCAGCCGTGGGTCCACGTCGAAGCGGGGCGCGAGCCGCCGCACCAGTTCCGCGTGGCGGCGCTTGTCGTCCGGCAGGTTGCTCACGTAGCGGTCCACCACCTCCTGCGGCACCACCTCCTGGGCGGAGTCCCTGACCTCCAGCCGAGGGGCCTCACCCGTGGTGAGGCAGTCGGGGAGGTGGTCGCCGGGCACCATGCCCTGCGCCAGGCTGCGGGCCTTCTCATGCCCACGCTGGGCGGCCATGGCGAGCAGGGTGGCCGCCGCCGCGGGATCGGGCATCACGTCACGTCCATGCAGCAACAGGCGGCCCAGGCGGTACTGCGCCTCCACGCTGCCATAGCGCGCCGCGTCGCAATACCGCGAGGCAGCGCGGTGCGGCTGGCGCCGCACCTCCGCGTCGTAGCCCTCTTCCAGCCAGCGCGACAGCACGGGGGGCTCGTCGGCCCACTCGGGCGGCTCGTCCGGCACCTGCGCGTGCACACCCGTGCCCGCGGCGATCAGGACCGCCGCCAGCACGGGACCGTGCGCTGGAGGGGAAAACCAGGGTTGCATGCCAGAACCCGCCTGCGGAGACAACCGCCCAAAACCCCGCCCCCGACTGGAAGCGGCGCCCCACGGTAGCACCGAAGTCCCCATGGCAACAGGAAAACATTGCCAGCCGCCATTTCTTGATCTGAGGCAAGAAGCTGCCGGCAGGCCGCCCCCGCCCACCCGCCCGCGAAGTAGCATGGAAATCCACGCTGCCGCCCTCCAGGGCGGCGCCACGGCCCCAGGAACATCGCGCAGGAGCATCCGGCATGAACAACGACGTCAACCTCACCTTCCTGGGCGGCTCCGGCACGGTCACAGGGTCCAAATACCTGGTCCGCCACAACGGCAGGTGCCTGCTGGTCGATTGCGGCCTGTTCCAGGGGTACAAGCAGCTGCGCCTGCGCAACTGGCAGCCCTTGCCCGTCACGCCCCGGCAGATCGACGCGGTGGTGCTGACCCATGCGCACCTGGACCACAGCGGCTACCTGCCCCTGCTGGCCCGCGACGGCTATGCCCGCGCCATCCACTGCACACCGGCCACACGCGACCTGTGCACCATCCTGCTGCCCGACAGCGGACACCTGCAGGAGGAAGACGCCGCGTACCTCAACCGGCACCAGCTCAGCAGCCACACCCCCGCCCTGCCCCTGTACACCCGGCTCGACGCACTGCACTGCCTCAAGCAGTTCCAGGTCCATGCCTTCCACCAGGTGTTCGAGCCCCTGCCGGGCTGGCGCGTGACCTTTTCCCCCGCAGGCCACATCCTGGGGGCGGCCAGCGTGCTGCTGGAAGCGGGGGGCCGCCGCATCCTGTTCTCGGGCGACCTGGGGCGACCCGACGACCTGCTCATGAACCCGCCCGATGCTCCGCCCCCGGCGGACACGGTCCTCATCGAGTCCACCTATGGCGACCGCGAGCACCCCGCAGAAGACTTGCAGGGCGATCTGGGTGCCGCCCTGCAGCGCCTGGCGGCCCGTGGCGGCATTGCCGTGGTGCCGGTGTTCGCCGTGGGCCGCGCGCAGGTGGTCCTGCATGCCATCGGCCAGCTCAAGGCGCGCGGGGTGGTGCCCGCCTCGCTCAAGGTGTTTTTGGACAGCCCCATGGCGGTCAGCACCACGGGGCTGTTCCAGCATCACATGCAGGAACACCGGCTGAGCGGCCGCGAGGTGCAGGCGCTGGAGCATGGCGCCACCATGGTCCAGACGCCCGAACAATCCAAGGGGCTGGCCAGGCTGCATGGCCCCATGGTCATCCTGTCGGCCAGTGGCATGGCCACGGGGGGCCGCGTGCTGCACCACCTGGCGCTGCACGCGGGTGACCACCGCAACATGGTCATCCTGACCGGCCACCAGGCCCCCGGCACCCGGGGCGCGCGCCTGGCGGCGGGCGAGAAGAACATCCGCATCCACGGCCAGGACGTGGCCGTGCGCGCGGAGGTGGTGCATCTGTCGTCCGCCTCGGCGCATGCGGACGGCCACCAGCTCATCGCCTGGCTGCGCAGCATGGGCCATGCGCCGGACCAGGTGTACGTGGTGCACGGAGAAATGGGCGCTGCCGACATGCTGCGCCAGCGCATCGAGCACGAACTGCGCTGGCACGCCCTGGTGCCGGAGCACGGCAGCACCTGCGCCGCCTGAGCCCGGCGGCTTCTTGAGCACGCGTCGCCCGCTGGGGTCACAGCGGAGCGGCAGCCCAGCCATCGCGCACAACGATGGCAACCAATTCATAATAGGACGAAAATACAGAACCTTCTCTTTTCGAGAAGACAATGACACGATGAAAAGCTCCGAGCGCAGTTTTGCGCGCCGTATCGACCTGACCTCGCTGCAGCTGTTTGTGGCGGTGTGCGAGCTGGGCAGCATCGGCCGGGCGGCCGAGCGGGAGTTCATTGCCGCATCGGCCGTGAGCAAGCGCCTGTCCGACCTGGAAACAGCCGTGGACACCGCCCTGCTCTACCGCCACAGCCGCGGCGTCACGCTGACGCCCGCGGGCGAAAGCCTGCTGCACCACGCGCGCACCGTGCTGTTCGGGCTCGAACGCATGCAGGGTGAACTCAGCGAATACGCCGACGGCGTGCGCGGCCATGTGCGCATGCACGCCAACATCTCGGCCATCTTCCAGTTCCTGCCGGAAGACCTGGGCGCGTTCGCCCGGGAGCACAGCCAGATCAAGATCGACCTGCAGGAACACCTGAGCAGCGACGTGCTGCATGCCGTGCAGGAGGGCGCGGCAGACCTGGGCATCTGCAATGTCAGCATGGCCAGCGGCAACGGCACCATGGAACTGCAAAGCCGCCCGTACCGCGCCGACAACCTGGTGCTGGTTGTGCCGCAGGCGCATGAACTGGCGGGACGTGACGCTATCAATTTTGAAGACATCCTGGACTGGGACATCGTTGGCCTGCATGCCAACAGCAGCATCAGCCTGGCCATGCGCTCGGCGGCTGCGGCGGCCGGGCGCCCGCTGCGCCAGCGCATCCAGGTCACCGGGCTGGACGCCATGTGCCGGATGATCGACAGCGGCCTGGGCGTGGGCTTGCTGCCCGACCGCGCCTTTGAGCTCATGCGCGGCGTGGGCCGGCTGCAGGCCATTGCACTGACGGACGCCTGGGCCCACCGCGAGCTGCGCGTGGTGGCCCGCGATTTCGATGCCCTGCCCGTCACCGCCCGGCTGCTGGTGGAGCACCTTGCTCCCCGCGCCGCGGCCATGCCGCCCAGACCCCAACACTAAAATCACCCCACCTGAAGGAAGAGAGCCACCCCATGGGACGCACCCTGTACGACAAGATCTGGGACGAGCACGTCGTCCATACCGAAGAGGACGGCACCTCCATCCTCTACATCGACCGGCACCTGGTGCACGAAGTCACCAGTCCGCAGGCCTTCGAAGGCCTGCGCGAGGCGGGCCGCAAGGTCTGGCGCATGAGCTCCATCGTGGCCACCGCCGACCACAACACGCCCACCACCGGCTGGGAAAACGGTTACGACGGCATCACCGACCCAATCAGCAAGGAACAGATCACCACGCTGAACGACAACATGGCGCAGATCTCGCCCGCTGCGTTCTTCCCGTTCATGCACAAACGCCAGGGCATCGTGCACGTGATCGGCCCGGAGAACGGCGCCACCCTGCCCGGCATGACCGTGGTCTGCGGCGACAGCCACACCAGCACCCACGGCGCCTTCGGAGCACTGGCCCACGGCATCGGCACCAGCGAGGTGGAGCACGTGATGGCCACGCAAACCCTGCTGGCCAAGAAGGCCAAGAACATGCTGGTGCAGGTGGACGGCACGCTCGCCAGGGGCGTGACCCCCAAGGACGTGGTGCTGGCCATCATCGGCAAGATCGGCACGGCCGGCGGCACGGGCTACACCATCGAGTTTGCGGGCTCCGTCTTCCGCGCCATGAGCATGGAAGGCCGCATGACCGTGTGCAACATGGCCATCGAAGGCGGCGCGCGCGCGGGCCTGGTGGCGGTGGACGACAAGACCATTGACTACGTCAAGGGCCGCCCCCTCTCGCCCACGGGCGTGGAATGGGACCAGGCCGTGGCGTACTGGAAGACCTTGCATTCGGATGCCGACGCGAAGTTCGACACCGTCGTCAAGCTCGACGCCGCCGACATCGTGCCGCAGGTCACCTGGGGCACCTCGCCCGAGATGGTGCTGGGCGTGGACGCCCGCGTGCCCGACCCCGACAAGGAAAAGGACGCCAACAAGCGCGGCGCCATCGAGCGCGCGCTGACCTACATGGGCCTGCAGCCGGGCAAGCCGATCAACGACATCACCATCGACAAGGTGTTCATCGGTTCGTGCACCAACAGCCGCATCGAAGACATGCGCGAAGCCGCCGCCGTGGTGAAGAACCTGGGCCGCAAGGTCGCCAGCAACGTGAAGCTGGCCATGGTCGTGCCCGGCTCGGGCCTGGTCAAGGAACAGGCCGAGCGCGAAGGCCTGGACAAGATTTTTGTGGCCGCGGGCTTTGAGTGGCGCGAACCCGGCTGCTCCATGTGCCTGGCCATGAATGCCGACCGCCTGGAGCCCGGCGAGCGCTGCGCCAGCACCAGCAACCGCAACTTCGAAGGGCGCCAGGGCGCTGGCGGCCGCACGCACCTGGTGAGCCCCGCCATGGCCGCCGCCGCCGCCGTGCACGGCCACTTTGTGGACATTCGTCAATTTGCCTGAAGGAGCCCTGTCATGAAAAAGACCGCAACCCTCATCGTGCTCGCCATCACCTTCGTGCTGGCCGGCTGCAACACCGTCAAGGGCGTGGGCCAGGACGTACAGCGTGCCGGCGGCGCCCTCGAGCGCGCCGCCAAGTAATCCAGAGAACGCCATGCAGAAATTCACCTTGCTCAAAGGCCTCGTGGCCCCGATGGACCGCGAGAACGTCGATACCGACGCGATCATCCCCAAGCAGTTCCTCAAGTCGATCAAGAAGACCGGCTTTGGCGTGAACCTGTTCGACGAGTGGCGCTACCTGGACCACGGCGAGCCCGGCCAGGACCCCGCCAGCCGTAAGCCCAACCCCGACTTCGTGCTGAACCAGCCGCGCTACGCGGGCGCCTCCGTGCTGCTGGCGCGCAAGAACTTCGGCTGCGGCTCCAGCCGCGAGCACGCGCCCTGGGCGCTGGACCAGTACGGCTTTCGCGCCGTGATCGCGCCCAGCTTCGCCGACATCTTCTTCAACAACTGCTTCAAGAACGGCCTGCTGCCCATCGTGCTGCCCGAGGCCACGGTGGCCCAGCTGTTCGACGAAGTGCTGGCCTTCCCCGGCTACCAGCTCACCATCGACCTGGAGCGCCAGGTCATCGTGCGTCCGCAGGGCCAAGAGATTCCGTTCGAGGTGCAGGCCTTCCGCAAATACTGCCTGCTCAACGGCTTTGACGACATCGGCCTGACCTTGCGCCAGTCCGACAAGATCAAGGCCTTTGAAGTAGAGCGGCTGGCCACCAAGCCCTGGCTGGCGCACACCATGGTGTCGTGAGACGGCGCAGGCATCCAAAATATCATTCAAATTGGCTTCTAGCGCTTTACCCATAAGCGCTGATAGCTATCAAAAACAAAGCAAATTCAATGAAAATCGCAGTTCTGCCGGGTGACGGCATTGGCACCGAAATCGTCTCTGAAGCCGTCAAGGTTCTGGAGGCCCTGGAACTCCCGTTCGAGATGGAGTCCGCCCTGGTGGGCGGCGTGGCGTACGACGCGCACGGCCATCCACTGCCCGAGTCCACGCTCAAGCTCGCCAAGGAAGCCGACGCCATCCTGTTCGGCGCCGTGGGCGACTGGAAATACGACAAGCTCGACCGCCCCCTGCGCCCCGAACAAGCCATCCTGGGCCTGCGCAAGAACCTGGGCCTGTTCGCCAACTTCCGCCCCGCCATCTGCTACGAGCAGCTGGTGGGTGCATCCAGCCTCAAGCCCGAGCTGATCGCGGGCCTGGACATCCTCATCATCCGCGAGCTGACGGGCGACATCTACTTCGGCCAGCCCCGCGGCCGCCGCGTGGCCACCGACGGCCACTTCCCCGGTGCCGAGGAAGCCTTCGACACCATGCGCTACAGCCGCCCCGAGATCGAGCGCATCGCCCACGTCGCCTTCCAGGCTGCGCGCAAGCGCAACAAGAAGGTCACCAGCGTGGACAAGGCCAACGTGCTCGAAACCTTCCAGTTCTGGAAGGACGTGGTCACCGACGTGCACAAGGAATACCCCGACGTCGAGCTGCAGCACATGTATGTCGATAACGCCGCCATGCAGCTCGTGAAGGCGCCCAAGGCGTTCGACGTGGTGGTCACGGGCAACATGTTCGGCGACATCCTGTCGGACGAAGCCTCCATGCTCACCGGCTCCATCGGCATGCTGCCCTCGGCCAGCCTGAACAGCACCAACCAGGGCCTGTACGAGCCCAGCCACGGCAGTGCGCCGGACATCGCCGGCAAGGGCGTGGCCAACCCGCTGGCCACCATCCTGTCGGCCGCGATGATGCTGCGCTTCAGCCTGAACCAGGAAGCCGCCGCCCAGCGCATCGAAGCCGCGGTGCAGAAGGTGCTGGCCCAGGGCCTGCGCACCCCCGACATCTACAGCGAAGGCACCACCAAGGTGGGCACGGCGCAGATGGGCGATGCAGTGGTCAAGGCGCTGGCCGCCTGAACCCCACCGCCCGGCGGTCACGAAAAAGCGCCGGTCCTCCGGCGCTTTTTTATTGTTGTGGCGCCCGCGTGCCGCCTACACCCACGCGTTGTCGATGAACTCCATGATGGAATAGCACCGGTTTTCCAGCGGCCGCTCGCGCACGGCCGCCACGATGTGCGCGACACCCTCCGCATACGGTGCATCGCCATAGACACGGGTTTCCAGCGTCACGCTGCACGCGCCATCCTCGATCAGCACCCGGTGGTAAGCGTGGCGGGCGAGATGCTCCTGGGGAATGTGCAGCACGTCCCGTTGCACCCCGGCATCGCGCACGGACCGGATGTCCCCCGGCGCCAGGCCCAGTGCCTGCGCCATGCTGACGGCCGTGCCCGGCACCGAGGACTTCTGGGCCTGGTGGGATTCGGTCAGCCCGGTGCGGTAGCCGCGAAACAGAGGCCCGCCGCGCTCCAGCATGGCCATGAACTTGAGCATGAGGATGTTGGTGTTCGGACACAGGACGACCGGAAAACCCACCACACGCCCTTCCAGCCCGGACCCGGTGGCCAGTTCTACCAACGGGGAGTGCGTGGATTCGCAAAAGGCGCAGGCAGCCTCCAGCTCCCTGCCGGAACCGGCATGCAGCACGACAGATTTTTCTGCACGCTGCCCCTCACCGGCCCATGGCAAAACCTGCGCTTCGCCACGGGCAGGCAGCGCCCCCAGAAGCTCCTTGGCCAGCTTGCCTGACCCCACAACGATGACTTGCATTTCTACTTTCGAATTGAACAAAGGAGGCAAAGGCAGCACTGTAGACCGCCGCAGGGCCGCCAGCGCACCCGGATCCAGGCCGTATCCGGTACAATATTCGCCTATGTTTGCCGCCCGCCCGTTCGCCCTGAACATCGCACCCGCCGCCCTGGCCGGTGTGGCTGCGCGCGCAACCATCACCAAAACCACGACCATTAAGGGCTGACTCAGCCTGGTTCGTCGTGCGCCCTCCCTGGCCAGACGAGCCAGGCGAGCAGTCCGGTCTGGCACTGTTTCTTATTTAGAAAGGGCGTTGAAATGAGCAAGTTGGTAGGGTTGGTTGGCTGGCGCGGAATGGTCGGCTCGGTCCTGATGGACCGCATGGCGCAGGAGAAGGATTTCGACCTGATCGAGCCGATGTTCTTCTCCACCTCGAACGCAGGCGGCAAGGCTCCCGCGCAGGCAAGGAACGAGAGCACCCTGCAGGACGCGTTCGACATCGAGGCCCTCAAGCGCTGCGAAATCATCATCACCGCCCAGGGCGGCGACTACACCAACGAGGTCTATCCCAAGCTGCGCGCCGCCGGCTGGAACGGCCACTGGATCGATGCCGCCTCCTCCCTGCGCATGGAGAAGAACGCCGTCATCGTGCTGGACCCGGTCAACATGCCCGTGATCAAGAACGCCCTGGCCCAGGGCGGCAAGGACTGGATTGGCGGCAACTGCACCGTGAGCTGCATGCTGATGGGCGTAGGCGCCCTGTACAAGGCGGGTCTCGTGGAATGGATGAGCACGCAAACCTACCAGGCGGCCTCCGGCGGCGGCGCGCAGCACATGCGCGAGCTGCTCACGCAGTACGGCACGCTCAACGCCGAAGTGAAGGCCCTGCTCGATGACCCCAAGAGCGCCATCCTGGAAATCGACCGCAAGGTGATCGCCAAGCAACGCGCCCTGACGGGCGCTGAAACCGCCAACTTCGGCGTGCCGCTGGGCGGCAGCCTGATCCCCTGGATCGACAAGGACCTGGGCAACGGCATGTCCAAGGAAGAATGGAAGGGCATGGCGGAAACCAACAAGATCCTGGGCCAGGGCGAGGGCTTCAGCGCCCCCGCCGTGCCGGTGGACGGCTTCTGCGTGCGCGTGGGCGCCATGCGCTGCCATAGCCAGGCGCTGACCTTCAAGCTGAAGAAGGACGTGCCCCTGGCGGACCTGGAGGCAATGATCGCCGCCGACAACGAGTGGGTGAAGGTCGTGCCCAACACCCGGGAAGCCACCATCAAGGACCTGACGCCCGTGGCGGTGACCGGCACCATGGACATCCCCGTGGGCCGCATCCGCAAGCTGGCCATGGGGCCTGAATATGTCGGCGCGTTCACCATTGGCGACCAGCTGCTGTGGGGCGCGGCCGAACCGCTGCGCCGCATGCTGCGCATCCTGCTCGACGCCTGAACTCCGGCCCCCCGAAAAGCGCGCGCAGCCCCGGCTGCGCGCGCTTTTTTGCGCCAGGAGCCTTGACACACTCAGTTACGCCACGTTGGCAATTGGCAACATCTTGGCGCCCCAAGTTGGGGCGCCAGGACCCCTCTCAAAGCTTCGGCGCCACCTCAGCTTGTCAGTGCAAAACATTGATGCTATGGTGCTTTTTACATATTTTCACGCGCCGGGGCGGGACCAGACCATGAGAAAAAAAGCACCGCTCGACCGAGCCGCACAAAAACCTACTCAGTTGTTGGCAAACATGCATCGTTGGAAATTCTCTGCCCTGGCGGCGGCAGCCGTAGTGTCGGCCGGCTTGTACGCGGGCGACGCCTCGGCCCTGGCGCTGGGCCGCATCACCGTGCAGTCTGCCCTGGGCGAGCCCCTGCGCGCTGAAATCGACCTGCCCCAGATCACTCCCGCCGAAGCGGACAGCTTGCGGGCCACCACGGCCTCCCCGGACGTGTTCCGCGCCCAGGGCATGGAATACACGCCCACCATCAACAATCTGCAGATCCAGCTGCAGCGCCGCCCGGATGGCACGGCCGTGCTGCGCCTGACGAGCAGCCGGCCCGTGAACGAACCCTTCCTCGACCTGGTGCTGGACGCCAACTGGGGCTCGGGCCGCATCGTGCGCAGCTACACCATGCTGTTCGACCCGCCCACGCTGCGTCGTCCCGCGCCAGCGGTGACGGCCTCTCCGCAGCTGCCTGCGCCGGCCACCCAGCAGGCTCCTGCCGTGCGCGCGCCGGTCGCCCCGCGGGCCAGCGAATCTCCCGCAGCGGCGGCCCCTGCCGCACCGCCGACGCCGCGTCCGCCAGCCGTGGCCGCCCGCCCCGCCCCCGCCGATGGAGTCAGGGTGCAGGCAGGCGACACGGCGGGCCGCATTGCGAATACCCACCGCCCCGCCGACGTGTCCCTCGACCAGATGCTGGTCGCCATGATGCGAGCGAACCCCGATGCCTTCATCCAGGGCAATGTCAACCGCCTGAAGGCTGGCGCGGTCCTGCAGATGCCCGACCAGGCTGCGGCGCAGTCCACGCCGGCACCCGAGGCGCGCCAGATCCTTGCCGCGCAGGCCCGGGACTTCAACGAATTCCGCCGCAAGCTGGCGGGTGCCGCCCCCACCGCCGCGGTCGCCGCCGCAGAACGCTCGGCCTCCGGCGCGGTGCAGGCCCGTGTGGAGGACAAGAAACCTGCCACGGCCGCGCCCGACAAGCTCACGCTGTCCAAAGGTTCCGTCAAGGGCCAGAAGGCGGCCGAGGACCAGCTCGCCAAGGACAAGCAAGCCGGAGAGGCCGCCACGCGCATGGCCGAGCTGTCCAAGAACATCACGGACCTCAACAAGCTGGGCGCCGCGTCGGCCGCTGCGGGCAGCGCCGCACCGGCGCCCGCCGGCGCCGCCAGCGCTCCTGCCGCGGTGGCAGTGCAGGCACCCGCCGTTCCTGCCACACCCACGGCCCCTGCCGTGCCGGAAACCCCGGCACCAGCCCCTGCTCCCGCAGCCAGCGCGCCGGCAGATGCAGCCGTGCCGGCGGAAGCCGCGTCCGAGCCTGCCTCCGCACCCGCTCCGGCCGCATCGGCGCCAGCGAAGCCAGTCCGCGTTCCCGCACCGGCTCCCGCACCAGTTGAAGAGCCGGGTTTCCTGTCCGGCCTCATGGACGACCCGCTGCTGCCGCTCGCCGGTGGCGGGCTCCTGGCCTTGCTGCTGGGCTATGGCGCCTACCGCGTGGTTCAGCGCCGCCGCCAGAATGCGGGCGTCGACAGCTCCTTCCTGGAAAGCCGCATCCAGCCGGATTCGTTCTTCGGCGCCAGCGGCGGGCAGCGCGTCGATACCGCCAACAGCGAGATGACCACGGGCTCGTCCATGGCCTACTCACCCAGCCAGCTCGATGCCGGCGGCGACGTGGACCCTGTGGCCGAAGCCGACGTGTACCTGGCCTATGGCCGTGACCTGCAGGCCGAGGAAATCCTCAAGGAGGCGATCCGCCACAACCCTGCCCGCGTGTCGGTGCATGTGAAGCTCGGTGAGATCTACGCCAAGCGCCAGGACCGCAAGGCCCTGGAGGCGGTGGCAGGGGACGTGTTCAAGCTGACCCAGGGCGAAGGCCCGGACTGGAACCGCATTGCCGAGCTTGGCCGCGATCTGGATCCCGAAAACCGCCTTTACCAGCCTGGCGGCCGCCCAGGCATGGCCGAGGACGAGTCGCCATCGCTGCCCCCAGGCGGATTCCCGAGCACGTTCACGGGCGTGGGCGGCGCGGCGGCGACGGCTGCGTTGCCCCCCGACCTGGACCTCGACCTGGATCTGGACCTGCCCGACGACGCGCTGACCGATGCGCCAGCGGTGGCCCCGGCACCTCCCGGCGGATTTGCCGCAGCGGCAGCCGCGGCCGCGGCATCGGGCGGTGCCCGCCGCGCAGCGGACCCGGCCGACGAGCCGCAGACACTGCGCCCTGAACTGGACCTGCCGGAGTTGCCGTCGGCGACCGCTCCCGCCTGGAATGCGCCAGAAGTGGCACCAGCCTCGGGCACGATGGCGCCTCCGCCCGTGGCCAATCTGGACTTTCCTTCGGCGGACGACCTGAGCATGGCACCCTCGGGCCCCATGCCGCTCACCGCGGATGCCCAGGACTCCGGCCCGATGGAGTTTGACCTCGGCGACCTGTCGCTGGACCTGAACGCCCCCTCCAAGCCCATGGCGGCCCCCGCAGCCAAGGCCCCTCTGCCGACCCCTGAATTGAGCGACGACGGCTCGGCGGCGGCGCAGGACGACCCACTGGCCACCAAGCTCGCGCTGGCCGAAGAGTTCAATGCCATCGGTGATACGGATGGTGCACGCACGCTGATCGAAGAAGTGGTTGCCGAGTCCAGCGGCGCCCTCAAGACCCGCGCCCAGCGCATGCTGGCCGAACTGGGTTGATGCGGCCCGCCCCGCAGGCCGCCCCCGCCCGCCCCCAGGCCGCCACCCCATGACCCGGGTGGCGCTGGGTGTCAGCTACAACGGCCAGGCCTACAGCGGCTGGCAAAGCCAGCTGTCCGGCGACACCATTCAAGACAAGCTCGAAGCGGCCCTGGGCCGCTTTGCCACGCACCCCGTCAGCACGCTGTGCGCCGGCAGAACGGATGCCGGCGTCCATGGACTGATGCAGGTGGTGCACTTCGACACGCCACTGAACCGCCCCTGCGCTTCGTGGGTGCGCGGCACCAATACCTTCCTCCCTGCCGACATTGCCGTGCAATGGGCGCAGCCCGTGCCGGACAGTTTTCACGCCCGGGCCAGCGCCGTCGCGCGGCGCTATGCGTATGTGCTGCTGCAATCACCCGTGCGGCCCAGCGTGGACTCGGGGCGCGTGGGATGGGTATTCCACCCGCTCCATCACGATGCGATGCGCCAGGCCGCAGACCACCTGCTGGGCGAACATGACTTCACCTCGTTTCGTGCATCCGCGTGCCAGGCCAAGTCGCCCGTCAAGACCCTGCAGCGCATCGATATCTCGCGCCGGGGCCTCAACGCCCCGCACCCGGAACTGGGCTGGAGTTCCTGCTACTGGCGCTTCGAGTTCGAGGCCAACGCGTTCCTGCACCACATGATCCGCAACATCATGGGCTGCCTGGTGGCCGTGGGCCAAGGCAAATACCCTCCGCAGTGGGTAGCGCAGGTACTCGCGGCAAGATCGCGCGACGCCGCGGCACCCACGTTCTCTCCGGATGGACTGTATTTTCAAGGCCCTGTCTACGACGCCTCGTGGGGCCTGCCCCAGCGCACGGCTGCGTATGATTGGCTGCCATGAAAGCCAAAGAAGTCCCCTCCCCGGCCCGCACCCGCATCAAGATCTGTGGCCTGACCCGCGAAGAAGACGTCGACGCGGCCGTGGCGGCTGGCGCGGATGCCGTCGGATTCGTGCTCTACGCCCCCAGCCCACGGGCCGTGACACCCGAACGCGCGGCACAGCTGGCCTGGCGCCTGCCCCCTTTTGTCACGCCGGTTTTGCTCTTCGTGAATGAAACCGCTCCCAAAGTGATAGCTGCCAGCGCTTTGATAGCGGGCGCCACCATACAATTTCATGGTGACGAGACGCCCGAGGATTGCCTGGCCGCCACCGGCCAGGGGGCACGGCCTTACCTGCGGGCCGCGCGCATTCCCCTTGGCGACGGTGCGGCACGGTTCGACCTCGTAAAATACGCGCACGATTACTCCCACGCCCAGGCCATCCTGCTCGACGCCCATGTCGAGGGGTACGGCGGCGGCGGCAAGGCATTCAATTGGTCACTCCTTCCACCAAGCGTCAGCTCTCACCTCGTTTTGTCTGGTGGACTCACGCCTGCAAACGTGACCGATGGCATTTTGCAAGTCCGCCCGCGTTGCAAGACGCTGGCGGTTGATGTCAGCTCCGGCGTCGAGGCCGTAGATCCGAACAGCCCCGATGGCAAGCCCCTGAAGGGCATCAAGGACGCCGGAAAAATCCATCGGTTCATCGCCGCCGTGCGCGCGGCCGATGCCCAACTTGCAAAGAACCCTCATGAATTCCTATCAGCAACCTGATGCTTCAGGCCATTTCGGCTCCTACGGCGGCAGTTTCGTCAGCGAGACACTGACCCACGCCATCCAGGAACTGCGCGAGGCGTATGCCCGCTACCAGAACGACCCGGAGTTCCTCGCAGAATTCCACTACGAGCTCAAGCACTTCGTGGGCCGCCCATCGCCCGTGTACCACGCCGCGCGCACCAGCCGCGAAACGGGCGGCGCGCAGATCTACCTCAAGCGCGAAGACCTCAACCACACCGGCGCCCACAAGATCAACAACGTGATCGGCCAGGCCATGCTCGCCAAGCGCATGGGCAAGCCCCGCATCATTGCCGAGACGGGCGCCGGCCAGCACGGCGTGGCCACGGCCACGATCTGCGCGCGCTACGGCCTGGAATGCGTGGTCTACATGGGCAGCGAGGACGTGAAGCGCCAGAGCCCGAACGTCTTTCGCATGAAACTGCTGGGCGCCACCGTCGTGCCTGTCGAGTCGGGCAGCAAGACCCTGAAGGACGCGCTCAACGAGGCCATGCGCGACTGGGTGGCCAATGTGGACAACACGTTCTACATCATCGGCACGGTGGCGGGCCCGCACCCCTACCCGATGATGGTGCGCGATTTCCAGAGCGTGATCGGCAAGGAAGCCATCGAACAGATGCCCCCCATGCTCGCCGCGCAGAAGATCGCCGCCGAGCAGCCCGATGCCGTGATCGCCTGCGTGGGCGGCGGCAGCAATGCCATGGGCATCTTCCATCCGTACATCCCGTTCGAGAAGACGCGCCTGATCGGCGTGGAGGCCGCCGGCGAAGGTCTGGACAGCGGCAAGCACTCGGCATCGCTGCAGCGTGGCTCCAGTGGCGTGCTGCACGGCAACCGCACCTTCATCCTGCAGGATGCCAACGGCCAGATCACCGAGACGCACAGCATCAGCGCGGGCCTGGACTACCCCGGCGTAGGTCCCGAGCACGCATGGCTGCAGGAGATCGGACGCGCCGAGTACGTGGGCATCACCGACCAGGAAGCGCTGTCCGCCTTCCACCACCTGTGCCGCACCGAAGGCATCATCCCGGCGCTGGAATCGAGCCACGCCTTCGCCTATGCCCTCAAGCTTGCACCCACGATGCGGCCGGACCAGTCCATCCTGGTCAACCTCTCGGGCCGGGGCGACAAGGACATCGGCACCGTGGCCGACCTGTCAGGAGAAGATTTCTACGACCGCCCCTCCATGCGCGGCCTGACCGTCAAGGGCGCCCCAGGAGACGCCAAGCCATGAGCCGCATAGACACCACTTTCGAACAGCTGAAAGCCCAGGGCCGCAAGGCGCTGATTCCCTATGTCACCGCCGGTTTTCCGTTTGCCGACATCACGCCCGCCCTCATGCACGGCATGGTGGAGGCCGGTGCCGACGTGATCGAACTGGGCGTGCCCTTCTCCGACCCCATGGCCGACGGCCCCGTCATCCAGAAGGCGGGCGAAAAGGCGCTGGGCCTGGGTGTGGGCATGGTGCAGGTGCTGGACCACGTGCGCGAGTTCCGCAAGCGCAACAGCACCACGCCCGTGGTGCTGATGGGCTACGCGAACCCGGTGGAGCGCTATGACCAGATCCACGGCGCAGGCGCCTTTGTGCGCGACAGCGCCGAGGCCGGTGTCGATGGCGTGCTCATCGTGGACTACCCGCCCGAGGAATGCGAGGCCTTCGCGGCCAGCCTGCGCGCGCACGGCATGGACCTGATCTTCCTGCTGGCCCCCACCAGCACGGATGAACGCATGGCCCAGGTGGCGCGCGTGGCCAGCGGCTATGTGTACTACGTATCGCTCAAGGGCGTGACCGGTTCGGGCGCGCTCGACACCTCGGCCGTGGAGCAGATGCTGCCCCGCATCCGCCAGCATGTGACCATCCCCGTGGGCGTGGGCTTCGGCATCCGCGATGCGGCCACGGCCCAGGCGATCGGCAAGGTGGCGGATGCCGTGGTCATCGGCAGCCGCATCATCCAGCTCATCGAGGACCAGGAACACGCCAAGGTGGTGCCCCTGACCATCGACTTCCTGCGCGGCATCCGCAAGGCTTTGGACGCGTAGAATAAAGAGCATCTCCCTGAGCGGCTTTGCCGTTTCCCCCTTCTCTCGCGCTTCGCGCGGGAAGGGGGACGCTCCCAGCGCGGCGGGGCGGCCCTTGCGCGGGAGCCGTGGCCTTTGGGCCGCGCCAGTTTCAAGGCCGTGCCGCCGCTGCTGGCCCATTCATACAGAGGAAAACCATGTCCTGGCTCGAAAAACTTCTGCCCTCCAAGATCCAGCAAACGGACCCCACCGAGCGCCGCCAGGTGCCTGAAGGCCTGTGGATCAAGTGCCCGAGCTGCGAGACGGTGCTTTACAAGGCCGATCTGGAGCACAACCAGAACGTCTGCCCCCACTGCAGCCACCACCACCGCATCGGCGCCCGCGCGCGGCTCAATGCCTTCCTGGATGCCGAAGGCCGCTACGAAATCGGCCAGGAAGTGCTGCCCGTGGACGCCCTCAAGTTCAAGGACAGCCGCAAATACCCCGAGCGCCTGAAGGAAGCCCTGGAGAACACCGGCGAGACCGACGCCCTCATCGTCATGGGCGGCGCGGTCAAGAGCATCAACGTGGTGGCCGCGTGCTTCGAGTTCGACTTCATGGGCGGCTCCATGGGCTCCGTGGTGGGCGAGCGCTTCGTGCGGGGCGTGGAAACCGCCATCGAGCAGAAAGTGCCTTTCATCTGCTTCACCGCCACCGGCGGTGCGCGCATGCAGGAAGGCCTGCTGTCGCTGATGCAGATGGCCAAGACCAATGCCGCCCTGACCCGCCTGGCCAAGAAGGGCCTGCCCTACATCAGCGTGCTGACCGATCCGACCATGGGCGGCGTGAGCGCGGGCTTTGCCTTCGTGGGCGACATCGTGATCGCCGAGCCCAAGGCCCTGATCGGCTTTGCCGGCCCGCGCGTGATCGAATCCACCGTGCGCGTGACGCTGCCAGAAGGCTTCCAGCGCGCCGAATTCCTGCAGACCAAGGGCGCCGTGGACTTCATCTGCGACCGCCGCGAGCTGCGCAACACCGTGGCCAGCAGCCTGGCCATGCTGCAGCGTTTGCCCGCTGACGCAGTGATGTAAGTCATCCGCGGGACAGCGGGTCCGCAAAGGTACCTCACGAGAGGATCGCTTCTTTTTTGATAGCTGTCAGCGCTTACCAGATAAGCGCCAGAGGCATATTTGATCACCCACCGGACAGCACGCAGCCGTTGATACCGCGCGGTGCCTGCCAGAGAGGGCAAGGAAGGGCTGCTCCGCAGCGAGGCCCGCGTCCCCCTCATCCCCTTGAGCGGGAAGGCGCCGAAGGCGACTCAGGGGGGTTACCTCATCACGCTGGCCTGCAGATGGCCCAGCACGATCATGGCCACCTGCAGCAGCACCAGCACGGCCAGGGGCGACAGATCGATCCCTCCGACCAGCGGGATGATGCGGCGAAATGGCCGCAACACCGGCTCGCACAGCCGGGCGATCACGTCCGAGAGTTGCGACCGTGCCTGCACCCAGGACATCACGGCATGGACGATCAGGAGGCCGATCAGCCCCGACACCGCCACACGCGCCAGCCCGAACAAGGCAAGCCACGGCAGCCACGCCCATGCGGACGCCGCGCCCAGCAGGAGCGTGAGCAGGAAATACTGCAGCAGTTGCAACAGCGCGGCCGCGACGAGGCTTGACACATCCCAGCGCCCCACGGGCCGAATCACCTTGCGCAGCGGCATGACCAGCCAGTCCGTCAGTGCAAAAACCAGCCCGCCGACAGGGTTGGAAAACGGGATGCGCTGCCATTGCATATACAGGCGCAGCAGGCAGGCCCCCGTGAGCAGGCCACCAACAACGTCGAGCAGGAATGAGGCGATCTGGTAGAGCATGGATGAGACAAAAGCAAGGGGCCGCTGCGAAAGCAGGCTGCGCCATGGGATGATAGCGGGCCAAGGCATTCCCCCATTCATGACACAACCCCTCACCCTGTCATCCTTGCCCCTTTTCCCCCTGGGTTCCGTGCTGTTCCCGGGCGGTGTGCTGGCCCTGCGCGTGTTCGAGGTGCGCTACCTGGACATGGTGCGCAAATGCCATCAGGCCGGTGCGCCTTTTGGCGTGGTGGCCCTCACGCAAGGCCGCGAAGTGCGCCAGGCCGGCGCGCCCGAAGAGCAATTCAACGACGTGGGCACCCTGGCGGTCATCGAGCAGATCGACACGCCGCAGCCCGGCCTGATCACCCTGCTGTGCCGGGGCGGCCAGCGCTTTCGCATCACCCAGCGCAGCCACCTGCCCCATGGCCTGTGGATCGCCGATGTGGGGCATATCGACCAGGACCTGACCGTCGCGGTGCCAGAGGATCTCAAGAAGGCCGCGACGGCGCTCGCGCAGGTGCTCCACACCCTGCACCAGCGTGACCCGGACACCCCGACCGCGATCATCCCGACGGCTGCGCAGCTGGACGACTGCGGATGGGTGGCCAATCGCTGGTGCGAACTGCTGCCCGTGCCCCTGGAACTCAAGCAGCGCCTGATGGAACTGGACAACCCGCTGGTGCGGCTGGAGCTGGTCGGGGACGTGCTCGAGCGTACGGGGATTGCGCCAACACAATGAGCCGCAAACCCGCCGCCATCCCACCCAGCCTCCCCTTTGAACGCCCATGCTGAACCGCATCCTGGGCTGGTCGCGCGCAGCCAAGCGCGTTGTGGTGGTGGCGATGGACGTTTGCCTGGGCCTCGTCGCCATGTGGCTCGCCTTCACGCTGAGGCTGGAGACACCGCACTGGCCCGAAGGCATGCAGTGGCTCGCGTATGCACTGGCCCCGGCCCTGGCGTTTCCCATTTTCGCCAAACTGGGGCTGTACCGCGCGATATTCCGCTATACAGGAATCACGGCACTCATCACCACCGGCAAGGCGGTGGCCATCTATGGAGCACTCCTGCTGGGCTGCCTCCTGGCAGCGCAATGGGAAGGCGTGCCACGCAGCGTCGGCGTTCTGCAGCCCCTGCTGTTCATGCTCCTGGTGGGCTCCAGCCGCGCACTGGGGTGGCTGGCGCTGGCCGGCCACAGCAGCCATGCCCCCTACCGCCTGCTGATCTACGGAGCCGGCAGCGCTGGCGCCCAGACCGCAGCGGGACTGGGCGCCATGCGCCAGTACGTGCTCAAGGGCTTTGTCGATGACGATCCGAGCAAGGTCGGACGCAGCATCAACGGAGTGCGGGTGCATTCCCCCACTGCACTGCCCGAGGTGGCGCGCCGGCTCGCGATCACCGATGTGCTGCTGGCACTGCCCAGCACCACGCGCCTGCGGCGCCGGCAGATCATCGAAAGCCTGCGCCAATTGCCCGTTCGGATACGCACCCTGCCCGGCCTGTCGGACCTCGCCAGCGGCCGGGTCACGGTCACCGACTTCCAGGACCTCGAGATCGAGGACCTGCTGGGCCGCGAACCGGTGGCCCCGGACCCTGGCTTGCTGGGGCGCGATCTCGAGAGCGCCGTGGTGATGGTCACCGGCGCCGGCGGCAGCATCGGCAGCGAACTGTGCCGGCAGATCGTGCGCGAGGGCCCCCGCCAGCTGCTGCTCGTGGATCACAGCGAATATGCGCTGTATTCCATTCACCACGAGCTGCAGGCGCTCGCCCACCAGGGCGCGCACCAGTGCGCCCTGGTACCCCTGCTCGCCAGCGTCAACCAGAAGCAGCGCATGGACGACATCTGCCAGCAGTACAGCCCCACCTCCATCTACCACGCAGCCGCCTACAAGCACGTGCCCATGGTGGAAGCCAATCCGGGCGAAGGCATCCTGAACAACGTGTTCGGCACGCTCAATATGGTGCAGGTCGCGCTGAAGCATGGCGCTCGCCACTTCGTCCTGATTTCCACAGACAAGGCTGTTCGCCCCACCAACATCATGGGCGCCACCAAGCGTGTGGCAGAAATGGTGCTGCAAGCCGTCGCGGCGTCCCAGCGCATGCCTTTCGGGCTCTCGGCCGAAAGCCCACCGGGCTGGAGATGCCCGACACGCCTGTCCATGGTGCGCTTTGGCAATGTGCTGGGCTCCAGCGGCAGCGTGATACCGCTGTTCCGCCAGCAGATCGCGGCCGGCGGCCCCCTCACGGTGACGCATCCCGATGTCACGCGCTATTTCATGACCATCGCCGAAGCGGCCCAGCTCGTGCTGCAGGCGGGGACGATGGCGGACGGGGGCGACGTATTCCTGCTGGACATGGGCGAGCCGCTACAGATCCTGGACCTCGCGCAACGCATGGTGGCCCTGTCGGGCCTGACAGTGCGCGACGACCAGCACCCCGAGGGCGACATCGAAATCGTCTTCACGGGATTGCGCCCCGGCGAGAAACTCTTCGAAGAGCTGCTGATTGGAGACAACCCGCTGCCCACCGTCCACCCCCGCATACTGCGGGCCCGCGAGGAGTTTCGCCCCTGGGCCGAACTGCAGGCCCTGCTGCAGTCACTGCAGCAGGCCGCGCGCGATGGCGATCGGGCCGCCATGACGGCCCTGCTGGGCCAGCTGGTGCCGGGCTACCGTCCTGAAACACAAGCACTGCCATGAAGCCGGGACTCCTGCGGGCAACGCTGACCCTGCTCACGGGCAGCGTTGCGGCCCACGCCATTCCACTCGTGCTGGGCCCGGCGCTCACGCGCCTGTACAGCCCGGAGGCCTTCGGGCAGTTCGCGCTGCTGTGGGCGTTGGCCACCAACATGGCGGTGGTCGGCTGCGCGCGCTACGAATTCGCACTCCCCCTGGAATCCACGGAGCCACGGGCTGCCGAACTCATGGCTTTGTGCGCGCGCGTGCTGCTCGCGGTGACGGCGGCTTCCGCCGCAACTGCTGCCGTGCTCATGCTCTGGCAACCCATGCCGATGGCCTGGGCACTGCCCTTCGCGGTGCTGGCGGGCGGCGCCATGCAATGGCTCACCATGTGGGCCACCCGGTCGCAGCGTTTTGGACTGCTGTCGGCGGCAAGGCTGCTGCAGCAAGGTGGGGGCGCCATCCTGCAGCTCGTGCTCGGCCTGCTGAAGGCCGGCCCCCTGGGCCTGGTGCTCGGGGCCACGCTGGCCAGCCTGGGAGGGGCTTGGATGCTGGCCCGGCCGGCGCCAGCCGGGGGCTGGACGGCCATGTGGCGCCAGCCCCTTGCCAGGCTGCGGTCCATGGCCCTGCAGCACAAGGACTTCCCGCTGCTCAACACGCCACACGCGTTCATGGGTGCGCTGCAGGATACGCTCACGCTGGTGCTGGTGGCGGCGTGGACAGGGGACGCCTCAGCGGGGTTCTGGGCCCTGGCACTGCGCTATCTCAAGGCCCCGGCAACCCTCGTCGGGGGTGCGCTGTCGCAAACCCTGTACCCGCGCCTTTTGAAGGCAGAGAGCCCTGGCGACGCCCGGGCGCTGGTGCGCCGGGCCATGCTGGGGCTCGCTGCCCTGGCCTGCCCGCTCGCGGCGATCCTTCTCCTCTGGGGGCCGGATATTTTCGCCCTGGCCTTTGGGGCAAGATGGGCCCAGACGGGGGAACTTGCACGGGCCATCGCCCCGTACATCGCCCTGCACTTCGTGGCGTCACCCCTCGCCGTGGTCACCATGGCCTGGAATGCACAGGCCTGGGCGCTGCGCCTGGCATTGATCGGACAATGCCTTTTCTTCGCCGGACTGCTGCTGGGCCTGTACCTGGGCGGCCTGCAAGGTGCCGGATGGGGCGTGTCAGCGAGCATGCTGGCCTACTTTGCCTATTATTTCTGGGTGTTGGCGAACTGGAGGGAGGTGCCCCATGAGAGCCGTGTTTAACCGATGGCGCCGCCGCCTCTGGCATGCGCTGCTCCATCGCATCGTCTTCGGGGAAAGCAACCACCTCGGCCAGCCTCTGCCAAACACCCGCATCGCCCCCAGCACCTGCATCGAGGGGGAGCATGCACTGCGGCTGGCAGACCACGTGTTCATCGGCCAATTCAATTTCATCGACGCCACAGCGGGCCTGCAGATTGGGCAAGGGGTCCAGATCACCAACTTCGTCAGCATCGTGACGCACAGCTCCCACCGCGCCATTCGCCTCCTGGGCAGCGGCTACGCAGTCCACGAGGGCTCCAAGCCTGGCTACATCAGCGCGCCCATCGAGATCGGCGCCTACACTTTCATCGGCCCCCACAGCCTGATCGAAGCCGGCACGCGCATCGGCAAGGGGGTGGTGGTGTGTGCCTACTCGCAGGTGCGCGGCGAGGTGCCCGACTTCGCCATTGTTGCGGGGGTCCCGGCGCGCCAGATCGGCGACGTGCGCGAACAGGATGAGCGCCTGCTTTCGCAGCATCCAGAACTGCGCCCGCACTACGAATCCTGGACGCGGACGATCTGACATGGCAACACACCTGTGCCTCCTGGGTGATGCCACCAGCCCCCATGTTCAGCGGTGGGCGCGGGAAATGCTCCAGCGTGGCTACCGCGTTTCGCTGATCACGGCACGCCCCGCGTCCATCGATGGCGTCACCGTGCGGGCCATCCGGCCCGTGCACCGCTCGCTCGACTGGCTGTTCCGTGTCCGGGAAACCAGGCGCCACGTGGCCGAACTGGCCCCCGACCTCCTGCATGCCCATTACGTCACCTCCTACGGCTATCTGGCCGCACGTTGCGGCAAACATCCGCTGGTGATGACCGCCTGGGGAAGCGACCTGTTGGTGACCCCCGGCAAGAGCGCCTGGATGCGCTGGCTGACCGGCTGGATACTGCGCCAGGCCGACCTCATCACCGGCGACTCCGCCAGCCTGATGAGCGCAGTGGCCCAATTCCAACCCCGCTGCACCACCGAGGAAATCCACTGGGGGGTGGAACTGCAGCGCTTCCACCCCGTTCCCTGGAGCCACAAGCAAGGCAGCCAGCTGGTGAGCCTGCGCGCCTGGGAACCCAACTACAACATCGACACCATCATCGAGGCATTCGCTCTTCTGCAGGCGCGGTTGCCCTCGGCCGACCTGCGCTTGCACCTGCTCGGAGGAGGCAGCATGGAAAGCGCCCTGCGCAGCCAGGTGCACAAGGCGCAGCTGGACAACAAGGTGCAGTTCCACGGCCGACTCGATGATGCGGGCATGACCCGGGTACTGGGCGAAGGCAAGATATCTGTCTCGGTGCCCAGCAGCGACGCAACATCCGTCGCCATGCTGGAGAGCATGGCGTGTGGCCTCGCGGTGGTCGCCAGCGAACTGCAGGCCAACCGGCACTGGATCGACCCGCAGTGGCTGGTTGAGGCGGGGAACGCCACAGCGCTCGCCGCCCGGCTGGAAGCCCTGATCGCCAACGACACCCTGGCGGAACAAGCCGGCCTGCACAATGCCACCCGCATCGCCCAGGACGGCGACCGCGCGGTACAGATGAACCGCATGCACGCGCTGTACCAGCAGTTGCTCCGTACACCTTGAACTCCATGCCCAAAGGCCCTGAATTGGACACATTGCTCAGCGTCATCGTGCCGTGCCGCAATGAGCGCCAGTACATCGACGCTTTCTGCGACTCGGCCCTCCGCCAGCAACTGCCGGCGGGCTGGCGCATGGAAGTGCTGATTGCAGACGGCGACAGCGATGACGGCACGCGCGATCACCTCCTGCAGCGCTGTGCTGCGGACCCACGGCTCGTTCTGGTGGACAACCCCGGCCGCATTGTCTCCACCGGTCTCAACGCCTGCATTGCCCGCGCGCGGGGCGGCACCATTGCCCGCATGGACGTGCACAGCCAGTTTGCCCCCGACTACCTTGCGCAGTGCATCGAGGCGCTCGAACGCACCCGCGCTGACAACGTGGGCGGCCCGTGGGTCGCCCAAGGAACGGGCCCCACCGGGGCCGCCATCGCCGCCGCCTTTCAGTGCCGCTGGGTGGTGGGAGGAGCGCGCTCGCGCGATGACCAGTACGAAGGCGAGGTGGACACCGTCTACCTGGGATGCTGGCCCCGCAGCGTGTTTGACCGGTTCGGACTGTTTGACGAAGCCTTGGTGCGCAACCAGGACGACGAGCACAACCTGCGCATGCGCCTGGGGGGGGCACGCATCTGGCAGAGTCGGCTCATCCATTCCACCTACCACCCGCGCAATTCGCTGCGGCACCTGTTCGCGCAACAACGGCAGTACGGCTACTGGCGGCCTTTTGTGATGCGCAAACATGGGCAGCCAGGCTCCGTGCGGCAGCTGGTGCCTGCAGCATTTGTGGCCAGCGCGGTGGCCAGCGCCGTGGTGTTGCCCTGGTCCGCCTGGCCCGGGGCCGCGCTGGGCCTCGCCTACGCAACCTATCTTCTGGCGGCATCGGTGGCGGCAGCCCGATCGGCCCGCAACTGGGGGCTGCTGCCCCGCCTCCCGGCGACGATTGCGGCGTTTCATGTGGGCTACGGCCTGGGCACCTGGCGAGGGCTGTGGGACGTTGCACGCTCGCGCGCGCCTTCCTCCGACTTTGCACGCATCACGCGATGACCGACAACGAACCCCAGGCCGTCAAGGCCCGCTACGCACGGCGCGACCCAGCGGCCGATGAAGCCCGCTACAGCCTGTATGCCAATGCGGCGGCGCTGCAGGCGCAGCAGGAGCGCCTGCGCGCCATGGCACGCATCTGGCGGGCCCACGGCTGGAGCAGCCTGGCCCAGCGGCCCATGCTAGAGGTTGGCTGCGGAAGCGGGGGCAATCTGCACGACCTGGTGCGGCTGGGTGCCACCCCCGCCTGCCTGACGGGCCTGGAGCTTCTTCCCGAACGAGCCGCCGCAGCGCGCGCCTCGCTGCCAGCGGACGCGGCCATTGTGGAAGGAGATGCCGTCTTGGCCCCGGTGCAGCCTGCCAGCCAGGATGCCGTGCTCGCCTTCACGCTCTTCAGCTCTTTGCTCGACGAGGGCTATCGCCGCCATCTGGCCCAGGCGATCTGGCAATGGGTCGCGCCCGGCGGCGGAGTGCTGGTCTATGACTTTGTCGTCAACAACCCTGCCAATGCCGATGTGCGAGGCATGCCCCTGCGCGAATTGAAAACGCTGTTTCCCGCCGCGCAGATACACTCGTGCCGCCTTACCCTGGCGCCCCCGCTCGCGCGGTGCCTGCCCCCACCGATGATTCCTCCCGCATCCACCTTGCTCTGGTTCCTGCGCACCCACCGCCTGACCTGGGCCGTGAAGCCCCGCTGAGCACCGCCTGCCCGTCTGGACGCCCTCCATGCCCCACCCTTCTTCCCCTGACCTGCCCTTCCTGCCGTTCGCCCGCCCCGATATCGGTGCTGCGGAAATCGATGCCGTCAGCGCAGCCCTGCTTTCGGGGTGGGTCACGACCGGGCCCAAGACCAAGGAGTTCGAGCAGGCATTCGCCGCCTTCCTGGGGGGCGGCGGGCTCCAGAGCCTTGCCGTCAACTCCGCCACGGCGGGTCTGCACCTTGCGCTGGAAGCCCTGGGCATCGGCCCCGGCGACGAGGTGATCGCGCCCACACTGACCTTCACCGCCACCGTGGAGGTGGTGCGCTACCTGGGCGCCGAACCGGTACTGGTGGATGTGGACCCGGTGACCCTCAACATCGACCCGGCCAAGGTGCGCGCCGCCATCACGCCCCGAACAAAAGCCATCATGCCCGTGCACTACGGGGGCCTGGCCTGCGACATGGACGCCATCCTGTCCATCGCCAAAGAACACCAGCTCAAGGTGGTGGAAGACGCAGCCCATGCCTTGCCCACCACCTGGCGCGGCACCCTGGTGGGACAACTGCAGTCCGATGTCACGGTGTTCAGCTTCTACGCCAACAAGACCATCACCACCGGAGAAGGCGGCATGGCGATGACGCGCGACCCGGAGCTCGCCAAGCGCATGCGCGTGATGCGCCTGCACGGCATGAACCGGGATGCCTTCGACCGCTTCACGTCCAAGACGCCCGCCTGGTACTACGAGGTGGTGGCTCCGGGATTCAAGTACAACATGACGGACGTTGCAGCCGCCATGGGCGTGGAGCAACTGGCGCGGCTGCCGCAATTCGTGCAGCGACGGCAAGACCTGGCAATCCGCTACCACGAACAGCTGGCGCCCCTGCCCCTGACCTTGCCAGCCACTGCGCCACCAGGCGACACCCATGCGTGGCACCTCTATGTCATCCGGCTGCGGGCGGACGCGCCACTGGGGCGTGACGAGGTCATCCAGGCACTGTCGGACAGGGGCATCGGCACCAGCGTGCACTATGTGCCGCTGCACCGGCACCCGTACTGGCGCGACCGGTACCAATTGACGCCCGCCATGTTCCCCCAGGCCGATGCAGCCTACCAGGCCATGATCAGCATCCCCTTGTTCACCGCCATGAGTGACAGCGACCAGGACCGCGTGATTGCAGCGCTGCACGAGGTGCTGCGCTGACATGCCCAAGCGGCTGTTCGACCTTTTCTTTGCTGCCCTCGGCTTGCTGCTGCTCGCCCCCGTGCTGCTGGCCGTGGCACTGTGGGTGGTGCGGGATTCGCCCGGTCCAGCATTCTTTCGCCAGCAGCGCGTGGGCCGCGCAGGCAGGTTGTTCCGCATCTACAAGTTCCGCACCATGCACCCGCGCGCCGAAGCCTTGGGCCCGGCGATTACCGTAGGGGCCGATGCCCGCATTACCCGGGCCGGCCACTGGCTGCGGCGCACCAAGATCGATGAATTGCCCCAGCTTTTCAACGTGCTGCTGGGCCACATGAGCCTCGTCGGCCCCCGGCCTGAGGTGCCGCACTATGTCGCGCTCTACCCGGATTCCGTGCGGGAACTGGTGCTCAGCGTGCGGCCGGGCATCACAGACCGCGCCTCCATCGAATTCCGCGACGAAAGCACCTTGCTGGGCCAGAGCGGCGATCCGGAGCGCACTTACGTGGAGCAGATCCTGCCCATCAAGCTCCGCTACGCCGCCGACTACGCCCGCTCGCACACGCTCTGGACCGACCTGAAGATCATCGCCGGAACGGCATCCGCGCTGTGGAGCGACCGTCCGTCCAGGGGATAAGGACCAGTCGGCACCCCGTAGCCGATAAAATCAGGGGTTTGGCTGAACCCAGCCCCAAAATTTCACGCCCCCGCACCGACGGCACCTATGTCAGACCAAAACCACGCCCCCGCTCCCCAGGACGAAAACCAGCTCATCGCCGAGCGCCGCGAAAAGCTCCGCGCTCTGCGCGAGGCCCAGGCCAACGGCGGTGGCGTTGCCTTCCCAAACAACTTCAAGCCCGGCCACAAGGCCGCCCAGTTGCACCTGGAGCACAGCGCTGCCACGAACGAGGCCCTGGAAGCCACGCCGGTGAACGTCTCGGTGGCCGGCCGCATGATGCTCAAGCGCGTCATGGGCAAGGCCAGTTTTGCCACGGTGCAGGATGGTTCGCTGGGCGACGTGGGCGGGCGCATCCAGCTTTACGTGACCCGCGACGCCGTGGGCGAAGAGCTGTATGCCGCCTTCAAGCACTGGGACCTGGGCGACATCGTGGGCGCCGAAGGCACGCTCATGAAGACCAAGACGGGCGAGCTGTCGGTCAAGGTGACCGGCCTGCGCCTCTTGACCAAGAGCCTGCGCCCCCTGCCCGACAAGTTCCACGGCATGGCCGACCAGGAGCAGAAGTACCGCCAGCGCTATGTGGACCTGATCACCGACGAGCAGGCCCGCAAGCGCTTCATGGCGCGCAGCAAGGCGGTGAGCGGCCTGCGCGAGTTCATGGTGGGCCACGGCTTCCTTGAAGTCGAAACGCCCATGCTGCACCCCATCCCGGGCGGCGCCAATGCCAAGCCGTTCGTCACGCACCACAACGCGCTGGAGCAGGAGATGTACCTGCGCATCGCGCCCGAGCTGTACCTGAAGCGCCTGATCGTGGGCGGTTTCGAGCGGGTGTTCGAGATCAACCGCAGCTACCGCAACGAGGGCATCTCGGTGCGCCACAACCCCGAGTTCACCATGATGGAGTTCTACGCGGCGTACTGGAACTACCTGGACCTGATGGACTTCACCGAGACGCTGATCCGCGAAGTGGCGCTCAAGGCCACGGGCTCGCTGCAAATGACCTACCAGGGCCGCGCCGTGGACCTGACGCAGCCGTTCGCGCGCCTGACCATCCGCGAAGCGATCTTCCAGTACACCGAAGCCGGCGCCCATGTGGACGATGCCGCGTGGCTGGTCAGCGCGCTCAAGAAGCTGGGCATGACCGAGGAGAAGGACAAGCTCTCGGCACGCACGCTGGCCAGCCTGCAGGTGCTGTATTTCGAAGAAACGGTGGAAGACAAGCTCTGGCAGCCGACGTTCATCATGGAGCACCCGACCGAGATCTCGCCACTGGCACGCGCCAACGATGCCCGCCCCGAGGTCACCGAGCGTTTCGAGCTGTACATCACGGGCCGCGAGTTCGGCAACGGCTTCAGCGAGCTGAACGATGCCGAAGACCAGGCCGCGCGCTTCCATGCCCAGGTGGCCGCCAAGGACAGCGGCGACGACGAGGCCATGTTCTACGACCATGACTTCGTGCGGGCGCTGGAATACGGCATGCCCCCCACGGGGGGTTGCGGCATCGGCATCGACCGCCTCATGATGCTGCTGACCGACAGCCCCAGCATCCGCGACGTGATTCTTTTCCCAGCGCTGCGCCGGGAGTCCTGAGACCGCATCCGCAGCGCCCGGCCGCCACGTCCGCCTGATCGCGCCGTTTCACAGGACACACCAGGAGCCACCGTGCCATTCATCTCCAGCACCGCCCCTTATCCGGCCAACGCGCCACTGCCCGCGGGCGCAGGCTTTTCGGTGCTGGTGGTCGAGGACCAGGGCTCCGTGCGGGCCGCGCTGGTGGCCGAACTGCGGCGCGCGGGCGTGTCCGCCATCTTCGAGGCCCCGGAGGGCAGTGCGGCACTGCACCTGTTCAAGGCCCACCGGCCCGACCTGGTGCTGCTGGACATCAAGCTGCCCGGCAAGGATGGCTACTGGGTGGCGCAGCAGATGCGCGAGAGCGAGGCCGGCGACTGGACGCCCATCATCTTCCTGTCGGGCCTGGACAACGAGCTCGACGTCTGGCGCGGCATCGAAGTGGGGGGCGATGACTACCTGGTCAAGCCCGTGAGGCCCATCGTGCTGATGGCCAAGCTGCGGGCCATGCGGCGGCTGCTGGACATGCGCCGCAGGCTCGTGTCGGTGTCGGCCGAGCTGCACCTGGCCAACCAGCGCCTCAACGAAATGGTCGAGGTCGACGCACTCACCGGCCTGGTCAACCGCCGCGGCTTCGACCGCATCCTGCACAACGAGATCCTGGCCGCACGCCGCGATGCCACGCCGCTCACGCTGATGCTGTGCGACCTGGACCACTTCAAGCTCTTCAACGATGCCAGCGGGCATGTGCAGGGCGATGCCTGCCTGAAAGAGGTGGGCCGCCTGCTGCGCGAGGTCTGCGTGCGCCCCCGGGATGTGGCTTCGCGCTATGGCGGCGAGGAATTCGCACTCATCCTGCCGAACACGCCGCGCTCGGGCGCGATGACCTTTGCAAGGGCATTGGCGCAGCTGCTCAAGGTCCGCGCCATACCGCATGCGGATTCGCCACTGGGCAGCATCCTGACACTGTCGGGTGGCATCACCACCTGCGTGCCCGACGACAGCACCAATGCCGAAAGCATGATCATGCGGGCCGACCAGGCCCTGTATGCCGCCAAGGCCCAGGGCCGCAACCGCTTCTTCAGCTTTGAAATGCAGATGGACACCGTGGAGCAATTGCGCAATTGAGTTTCTTTTCCGCCTTCTCGTTCGACGCCACCGAGCGCAGCGCGCGCACCGCCGTTTCGCGCATGCAAATCCTGAAGGCCCGCCTGCCCGACTGGGTGCAGGACTGGCTGGAGGTCATCATCCCCGGCACGCAGATCCTGCTGATCCTGTTTGTCGCCTGGCTGCTGCAGCGCATGCTGCGCCGCATCGTGCGCCGCGCCAGTGCGCACTACCAGGTGCCCGACGAGCTGGTCGTGCCCATGAACGGGCTCATCCGCTGGTTCATCGTGGCGGGCGCCCTGCTGCTGGTGCTCGAGCGCATGGGAGTGTCCGCCACCGTGCTCTGGACGGCATTCACGGGCTTCGCCACGGTGGGCGCCGTGGCGTTCTTTGCCGCGTGGAGCGTGCTCTCCAACCTGTTCTGCGCGCTGCTCATCTTCACGGTACGGCCCTTTCGCATCGGCGACTACATCGAGGTGCTGGACACCGCGGAGAAACCGGGCGCCAAGGGCCGGGTGGTGGACATCAACCTGCTGTACACCACGCTGGAGGACCATGGCGCAGCAGCGGGGCAGGTGGCCTGGCTGCAGATTCCGAATGCGTTGGTGTTTCAGCGGGTGGTGCGCAGATTCCAGGGGGTGCCACCGCCGCCCGCGCCCCCCGCCAGCGCTGCGCATGCCGCGGAAAGTGCGCCGGCGGCCCCGCCACCGGTCACGCCCGGGCCTTTCAACACGCCATAGCGCAACCAACCGGGCGCGGCACGGCCCTGCGCCGGGCCGCGCGAAAGCGGTTGCTCTGCGTCAGGGCAGCAGGTCGAGCGCCTGCAGGTAGGCGGGCTGGTACATCAGCTCGTCCCACGCCTGGGGCAAGGTTTCGGGCAGCAGCGCCAGGCGGCGGGACTCGCTGTCCACGCTCGGCTGCCAGCGGCCCTGGGCGCGGGCCTGGTCCAGGCCGGCGATGAGTTCATCCACCGCGCGGCCATCGCCCACGCTCTGGTTGCACAGCAGCACGAGGTCGCAGCCGGCCTGGAGCGCCGCCACGGCCGCATCGGTGTAGCCGACCACCTGGCCGTCCAGGCGGCGTGCGCCTTCCATGCTGAGGTCGTCGCTGAAGATCGCGCCATCAAAGCGCATCTGGCGGCGCAGGATGTCCTGCAGCCAGCGCTGCGAGAAACCCGCGGGGCGGCTGTCGACCTTGGGGTAGATCACATGGGCCGGCATCACGCTGGTGAGCGTGCTGCTGAGCCAGGGGTACGGGGCGGCGTCGTCGGCCAGGATGGCCTTGAGGCTGCGCTTGTCCACGGGTACCTCGGTGTGCGAGTCGGCCTTGACGAAGCCGTGCCCGGGGAAGTGCTTGCCACAGTTGGCCATGCCGGCCTGCAGCAGACCATGCATGAGGCTCTTGGCGAGCAGCGCCACCACGCGCGGGTCGCGGTGAAAGGCGCGGTCGCCGATCACACCGCTTTCACCCCAATCGAGGTCGAGCACGGGCGTGAAGCTGAAGTCCACACCGCAGGCGCGCAGCTCGGCGCCCAGCACATAGCCCGCCGCCGTGGCCGCATTGGTCGCACGCAGCGCGCCGCTGCCGGGCACGGCCCTGGCACCCTTGCCGTCGTCCATCCACATGTCGCCCAGCGCGCGCATCGGCGGCAGGTGCGTGAAGCCATCGGTGCGAAAGCGCTGCACGCGGCCGCCTTCGTGGTCCACGCAGATCAGCAGGTCGTCGCGCACGGCCTTGATGGCGCTGGTGAGCTGCAGCAACTGCGTGCGGTCGGTCCAGTTGCGGGCAAACAGGATGATGCCGCCGGTCAGCGGGTGCGCGAGGCGGCGGCGGTCAGCGCTGGTCAGCTCTTTGCCAGCCACGTCGAGGATGAGGGGTGCGTGTTCGGTCATGGGTTCCACAATGATTTGCTATACAAACAATAGCTGCCAGCGCTTGCCAATCAAGCGGTAGGGGCCGATTTATCTTGCATTTTCTCGACCACGCAGAAGCTGGCGGCGTAGTCGGTTTCGTCGGTCACGCTCAGGTGCGCCGTCAGGCCCCGTGCTTCGAACCATTCCTTGAGCGCACCGTGCAGCACGATCACGGGCTGGCCGCTGGGCAGTTTCGCCACTTCGCAGTGGCGCCAGGTCATGGGCATGCGCATCCCGAGGCCTATGGCTTTGCTGAAGGCCTCCTTGGCCGAAAAGCGGGTGGCCAGGTAGCGCAGGCCCCGGTCGGGCCAGCGGCTGCTCCGCTCGCGCCAGGTCGCCAGTTCGCCATCGGCCAGCACCTTCTGGGCGAAGCGCTCGCCGTGGCGCTCCAGGCTGGCGGCGATGCGCCGCACGTCGCAGATGTCGGTACCAATGCCGTAGATCATGGTTGTGAGTCAAAAAGGTGGCTACCGCTTGCCTGTCAATCGCCACCAGCTATCAAATAAGGAGCATCAACGGCTCGCAGCCGCACCCGTGTGGATGCACGCCAGGTAGGCCTGCACCGTGGCCGCGTAGCCCAGCTCCAGCGCGTCGGCGACCAGCGCGTGGCCTATGGAGACTTCCAGCACGCCGGGCACGTCGCGCACGAAGGCGGCCAGGTTGTCGCGGTTCAGGTCGTGGCCTGCGTTGACCCCCAGGCCAGCATCGAGCGCCGCCTGGGCGGCATCGCGGTAGCGTGCCAGCTGCTCGTCCTGCTGGGGCGTGCCCCAGGCGGCGGCATAGGGCTCGGTGTACAGCTCGACGCGGTCGGCGCCTGCCGCCTTGGCTGCGGCCATCTGCTCGGGCACCGGGTCCATGAACAGGCTCACGCGCACGCCCAGGGCCTTGCATTCGGCGATCAGGGGTTGCAGGCGCTCGGCATCTTGCGGAAAGCTCCAGCCGTGGTCGCTGGTGAACTGGTCTTCGCTGTCCGGGACGAACGTCGCCTGGTGCGGGCGCACCTGGCGGATGAAGTCCATCAGGTTCTGCGACGGATTGCCCTCGATGTTGTATTCGCGATCGGGCCAGGCCTTCATCAAGGCCGCCAGCTCGAACACGTCCTGGCCGCGGATGTGCCGCTCGTCGGGCCGGGGATGCACGGTGATGCCCTGCGCGCCCGCCCGCAGGCACAGCTCGGCCGCGCGCGTGACGCTCGGAATGCCCAGGTGGCGCGTGTTGCGCACCAGGGCGACCTTGTTGACGTTGACCGACAGGGCGGTGGTCGGGTGCGAGGGGCGGTGTGGCTGGTTCATAGGGCCTGCAGGTCGATCATGAGCTGGCGGGTGCGCAGCGTCGGGCTGCCGCAATGGTATTGCAGCAGGGCACGCAGCTGGGGCTTGAGTTCGGCCGAGACGGCAACGCAGGCCCGCAGTGTGGCGGTATAGCTGGCGGCATCGTCCAGCGCCCGCTGCAATGCCTGCCACTGGCTGCCCGGCAGCCCGCCCCGCTCGGCCGCCGAGGCAGCGCGCAGGCCTCCTTCGGGGACCAGCGTGTAGCGCGTGCCGGCCTGCAGGGGGGCCAGGGTCATGGTCTGGACGTCGAGGCTCGGCAACAGGCCGATCTCGCGCAGCAGCAGCAGCTCGAAACTGCGCAGCACGGGCTCCAGGGCGTCGCCATGCTCGCTGGCCAGCACCCGCACCACGCCCGCGTAGGCGTCGAACAGCGCGGCGTGCGGGTCCGCGCGGGCCAGCAGGCGCAGCAGCAGTTCGTTGAGGTACAGGCCCGACAGCAGGGCGTCGCCCGTGGGCATCACGTGGCCGCCCACCCACTCGGCGCCCTTGAGCGCGTGGATGTCCGCGTCGCCATTGCCGGCCAGGGTGTAGGTCAGCAGCAGGGGCTGCAGCGGCAGCAGCACCGGGCGGAAGTTGGAGCTGGGCTTCTTCGCGCCCTTGGCCACCAGGGCGACGCGGCCGTAGTGGCGGCTAAAGACCTCCAGGATCAGGCTGGACTCGCTCCAGTCGTAGCTGTGCAGCACGAAGGCAGGTTCATCGGAGATGCGCTTGGCGGCAGCCACGTGGGGGGTCGCAGGGATAGGCGTGAGGATGGAGTGTGGCTGCGGCTCAACCAACGCCGGCCACCCGGCGGGCAGCGGGCGCTGATGGCATGCACTTACTCGTAGCCGAAGGAACGCACCCGGGCTTCATCGTCAGCCCAGCCGGAGCGGACCTTGACCCACAGCTCCAGGAACACCTTGGCATCCATGAGCTTTTCCAACTCCTGCCGCGCCTCGGTGCCGATGCGCTTGAGCCGCTCACCCTTGTCGCCGATGACCATCATCTTGTGGTTGTCCCGCTCCACCACGATGGTGGCGGCGATCTTGACCAGTCGCTTGTGCTGCTTGCTCGCCTCTTCCTCGAACTTGTCGATGACGACGGTGGAGGTGTAGGGCAGTTCATCCCCGGTGAAGCGGAACAGCTTTTCGCGCACGGTTTCGGAGGCCAGGAATTTCTCGCTGCGGTCGGTCAGTTCGTCCTCGCCGTACCACCAGCCCTGCTCGGGCAGGTATTTTTCGCAGATGCCGAAAAGGCGCTCGATGTCGCCCTTGTTCTTGGCCGACATGGGCACGAATTCGGTGAACGGATGGCGCTCCTGCATGCTCTTGAGCCAGGGCGCGATCTCCGCGCGGCGGTGCACCATGTCGAGCTTGTTCGCCACCAGGAGCGTGGGAATGCCGGGCTTGAACAGCGAGAGTACCTTGGCATCGGCCAGCGTGAAGTTGCCGGCCTCCACCACGAACAGGATCAGGTCCACGTCGCCGATCGCCCCCATCACGGTCTTGTTCAGGGACTTATTGAGCGCGGTGGCGTGGCGCGTCTGGAAGCCCGGCGTGTCCACGAAAATGAACTGCGTCTGCTCGCGGGTGCGGATGCCGGTGATGCGGTGGCGCGTGGTCTGCGCCTTGCGCGAGGTGATGCTGATCTTCTGCCCCACCAGCGCATTGAGCAGCGTGGACTTGCCCACGTTGGGCTTGCCCACGATGGCGATCACGCCGCAGCGCTGGCCGGGGACGGCCGCGGGGGCGCCCGCCGCCGCGAGCATGGCCTCCAGGTCATTTTGCGCCCCTGCGCTTGCTGCACCTTCGTCACCAGCTACATCTTTGGTAGCATCATTCATAGATTCTTTGCTTTCAATGTGGCCAGCATGGCCACCGCTGCGGCCTGCTCGCCGGCCCGGCGGGAGCCGCCGATGCCACGCTCGGTCAGGCCCAACTCGGGAATGTCGCATTCGACATCGAAGGTCTGGCGGTGCGCCGCCCCGACCGTCGCCACCACGCGGTACTGCGGCAACTTCATTTTGCGGCCCTGGAGCCACTCCTGCAACGCGGTTTTGGCATCCTTGGACGCCGCCTGCATCTGCGGGTTGATCTCGACACCCTGGAACAGGCGGTGCACCAGCGCCTCCGCGCTGCCATACCCCGCGTCAAGGTACACCGCGCCGATGAGCGCCTCCAGCGCATCGGCCAGGATGGACGGCCGCTGCTGGCCGCCGGATTTGGACTCCCCCTCCCCCAAACGCAGCACCTCGGAAATCTTGAGGCCCAGCGCCAGCTGGTGCAGGGTGTCCTGCTTGACGAGGTTGGCACGGACACGGGACAGATCCCCCTCCGGCAGGGCCGACAGCCGCTGGTACAGCAGGCTCGCGACCGCGAGATTCAGCACGGAGTCCCCCAGGAACTCCAGCCGCTCATTGTGATCGGCCGAAAAACTGCGGTGCGTGGTGGCGCGCTGGAGAAGGGATGGATCGGAAAAAACATGCTGCAGGCGGGACTGCAGCGCTTGAAGGCCGGCGTGCACTAGTTGGTCTGTCCTTCAAAGCGGTAGACAAGATAGGCCGGGCCCGCCAGCGCGATTTCGCGGGAGTACTTATAGGACACCACGACCTTGTCGCCACGCTTGCCCACCTCCAAGTCCTTGCCCTGGATGGAGGCAATGTTGTCAATTGCCGCTGAGCGGTCAAAAGCGGCCCGAACACCAGCCACGGAGCTTTCTACTTTGGCCTTTTCAACGGCTTTTTTAATGGCCACATATTCAAGAAAAATGGGAACCGACTGGCCGCCAATGGCGAAAACAGCCACAGCGAGGACACCAATGAAGACCAGACCAAAAAAAGACAATCCGCGCTGGCGCGACCGGCTGGCCACGCGATGGACTTTCACCATGATGTATTCCCTCTCCTTGTTTGCCTTGACGGCCGTGGCTTAGTGGAATGAACCGATGCGCTTGAGGTTACCGAAATTCATCCAGACAAAAAAGGCCTTCCCGACGATATTGCCTTCTGGAACGAATCCCCAGTAGCGCGAATCGAGCGAGTTGTCCCGGTTGTCCCCCATCATGAAATAGTGGCCTTCCGGCACCTTGCAGACGACGCCTTCGACACTGTAGCGGCAGTTTTGCCGGTAGGCAAAATTGCTCGCGCCCTGCACGAAGGCAGGAACATCGGGGTTGTTCAGCAAGCGATGCGGCTGCGGGCCCAGTTGCTCTTCAAACTGCTTGAAGTAGCGCATCGAATCCTCTTCGAAGAAATCCGGCGCTGCCTTGGTATCCACGGCTTGGCCGTTGATCGTGAGGCGCTTGTTGAGGTAGGCGACCTCGTCCCCCGGCACGCCGACCACCCGCTTGATGTAGTCCAGGCTGGGCTGCGGCGGGTAGCGAAACACCAGCACATCCCCCCGCGCAGGCTTGGTGCCTTCGGTGATCTTGGTGTGTATGACCGGCAGGCGGACACCGTAGGTGAACTTGTTCACCAGGATCAGGTCGCCCACCAGCAGCGTGGGAATCATGGAACCCGACGGAATCTTGAAAGGCTCGAACAGAAATGACCTCAGCAGGAACACCGCGACGATCACCGGGAAGAGTCCTGCGGTCCAGTCCAGCCACCAGGGCTGCATGAGCAGCCTCCCCTTGGCTTCCTGGACATCCACATCAACCTTCTGGATGCCCATGCGGTCCAGTTCGGCGCGGCGCTGCACGGCGGCATCTTCCACGGCCTGGGCCGCCCGGCGGCGCTGCGGCAAAAAGTACAGCCGCTCGGCCAGCCAGTAGGCACCCGTGACCACCGTGGCCAGGAACAACAGCAGGGCAAAGTTGCCTTCCACGGCCCCAAAGTACCAAGCGCCGATATACCCGCCAAATGCGGCCAGCACCACAGAGGTGAGAATCTGCATGGCCTGCATCAGTCTTCCACCTGCAAAATGGCCAGGAAGGCCTCCTGGGGCACTTCGACCGATCCAATCTGTTTCATGCGTTTCTTACCTGCTTTCTGCTTCTCGAGGAGCTTGCGCTTGCGGGTGATATCACCGCCGTAACATTTTGCCAGCACGTTCTTGCGCAATGCCTTGATGGTTTCGCGCGCAATGATGTTGGCACCGATAGCGGCCTGGATGGCCACGTCGTACATCTGGCGGCTGATGATCTCGCGCATCTTGGCGACCACGGCACGGCCGCGGTACTGCGATTGCGAGCGGTGCACGATGATGGACAGCGCGTCGACCTTTTCACCATTGAGCAGGATGTCGACCTTCACCACATCGGAGGCGCGGTATTCCTTGAACTCGTAGTCCATGGAGGCATAGCCGCGCGACACCGACTTGAGCTTGTCGAAGAAGTCGAGCACGATTTCGCCCAGCGGCATTTCGTAGGTGAGCATCACCTGGCGGCCGTGGTATGCCATGTTCATCTGCACGCCGCGCTTCTGGTTGGCCAGTGTCATCACCGGGCCCACATAGTCCTGCGGCATGTACAGATGCACCGTGACGATGGGCTCGCGGATCTCCTCCAGCCGCCCCTGGTCCGGCATCTTGGAGGGATTCTCGACCATGATCACTTCGCCATCGGCCTTGACCACCTGATAGACCACGCTGGGCGCCGTGGTGATGAGGTCCTGGTCGAACTCCCGCTCCAGGCGCTCCTGCACGATTTCCATGTGCAGGAGCCCGAGGAATCCGCAACGAAAACCAAAGCCCAGCGCCTGGCTCACTTCGGGTTCGTAGTGCAGCGAGGCGTCGTTGAGCTTGAGCTTTTCCAGCGCATCGCGCAGCGAGTCGTACTCGCTCGCTTCGGTGGGGTACAGCCCCGCGAAAACCTGCGGCTGGATTTCCTTGAAGCCGGGCAAGGCCTCGGCGGCGGGGCCTGCGTTGTTGGGCAGCTTCTTTTCCAGCGTGATCGTGTCGCCGACCTTGGCGGCCTGCAGCTCCTTGATGCCCGCGATGATGTAGCCCACCTGCCCCGCATCCAGCGAATTGCGCGGCTCGTTGGCGGGCGTGAACACCCCCAGGTTGTCGGCGTTGTACACGGCGCCACTGGCCATCATCTTGATGCGCTCGCCCTTGAGCAGCCGCCCGTCCACCACGCGCACCAGCATCACGACGCCGACATAGCTGTCAAACCAGCTGTCGATGATCATGGCCCGCAGCGGACCCTGCGCATTGCCGCGCGGCGCGGGCACCTTGGCGACGATGGCTTCCAGGATCTCCTCGATGCCCATGCCCGTCTTGGCGGAACATGGAATGGCATCCGTGGCGTCGATGCCGATCACGTCCTCGATCTCGGCCTTGGCGTTGTCCGGATCCGCATTGGGCAGATCCATCTTGTTGAGCACCGGCACGACCTCGACACCCAGGTCCAGCGCCGTGTAGCAGTTCGCGACCGTCTGGGCTTCGACGCCCTGGGATGCATCGACCACCAGCAACGCGCCCTCGCAGGCAGACAGCGAGCGGCTCACTTCATACGAGAAGTCCACATGACCCGGCGTGTCGATCAGATTGAGGTTGTAGACCTGGCCATCCTGTGCCTTGTATTGCAGTGCCGCCGTCTGCGCCTTGATGGTTATCCCACGCTCCTTTTCGATGTCCATCGAGTCCAGAACCTGGGCCTCCATCTCACGGTCCGCAAGGCCGCCACAGCGCTGGATCAAGCGATCAGCGAGCGTCGACTTGCCATGGTCGATGTGCGCAATGATGGAAAAATTTCTGATGTGGTTCATCAACGGAAAGCGTCAAGTGATTGAATTAAAACGGAGCACACAAGAAAAAAGGGCGCGTCGAATGGCGACGCGCCCTGAACCAACAATCATTGGCAACTGCGATAGTTGGAGCTTCATTGTAGGCAAAAAGCCCGCAGGAAAAAGCCCATACGACTGCATCCAGGGGGAGTTGCCAGGGTGCAACAGGGCTTTTATTCACAACTTATTCACAGTCTGCACAACAACAACGCTGGACAACTTGTGGGTGAGCTGTGGATCAGCTGTGCATTGCACCAGCGCATCCCGCATCGTGAATCCGCGCCTGGCCAATATACAGATTAGCGTTGAACAGGAGCCTCTATTCTATCGAATCCAGTTGATAGACCTTGAAAAAGTTAGCAAAAGCTAACATTCATGCCTTCGGAGAGGTTCCAGCAAAAACGCCAAAAAACTTTCGCCGCGGTCAAATAGCCCATTGCAAAAGTGGGGAATCGCCGCCCAGGCGCCCCCACCCGCACATCCGACGCCTCAGCGTCCGGGCCGGATCAAGGCATATTGCGCCCACTCTCCGCGTCGGTACAGCACATTGATGGCCTTGCTCTTGTCCGCCTTTGCCAGCACGGCTTCGAACTCCTTGACCCCCGATACCTCGGTGTTTGCGATCGCAAGAATCACGTCACCTTCGCGCAGGCCGGCACGCGCGGCAGCCTCCGTGGCGGTCGCCACCAGTACCCCGCCCTTGACCTTGAGTTCCTTCTTCTGCGCATCGGAAAGTTCAATCACCGCCAGCCCGATTTGCTGCGCAGCGGCCGATGCCTTGGGCTTCTCTTCCCGTTCTGCCGCTTTGGCGGCCGCGGGCTTGTCAGGCTCGATCTCGGCAATGGTGATGCCCAGATCCCGCGAAGCGCCCCGGCGGAATACGGTCATGGTGCTCTTGGTGCCGGGCTTGGTGTTGCCCACCAGCCGGGGCAAATCAGCCACCTTCTCGATGGTCTTGCCATCGAAACGGGTGATGATGTCCCCCGCTTCCACCCCGGCCTTGTCTGCCGGCGATCCAGCCTCCACGCCGGTCACCAGGGCCCCCTGCGCCTTGCCCAGGCCAATCGATTCCGCCACGTCCTTGGTCACCTGTCCGATCTGCACGCCGATGCGACCCCGCGTGACCCGCCCGGACGCGCGCAATTGTTCGCTCACCCGGATGGCTTCATCCATCGGGATGGCAAACGAAATACCCATGAATCCACCCGAGCGCGAATAGATCTGGCTGTTGATCCCCACCACCTCGCCGCGCATGTTGATCAGGGGCCCCCCCGAGTTTCCAGGGTTGATGGCCACGTCGGTCTGGATGAAGGGCAGGTAGTCGCCGGTATCGCGCTGCTTGGCACTGACGATGCCCGCGGTCACCGTGTTCTCCAGCCCGAAAGGCGAGCCAATCGCCATGACCCACTCTCCGACACGCAGGCGCCCCAGATCACCCACCTTCACTGCGGGCAGCCCGGTGGCCTCGATCTTGACCACGGCCACGTCCGTGCGCTTGTCCGCGCCGATGATCTTGGCCTTGAACTCACGCTTGTCGGTCAGCGTGACGATCACTTCATCGGCCCCCTCCACGACATGCGCGTTCGTCATGACAAACCCGTCCGTGGTCAGGATGAAGCCCGAGCCCACGCCACGGGGCTGCTCGTCGTCCTGGGGCCTCTGCGGGCGCTGCTGCCTCGGCACGTTGGGAATCGGCACTCCGAAACGGCGGAAGAACTCCAGCATTTCCTCGTCCATGCCATTCGCGCTCGCGCGGCTCGACGCCTTTTCCACGGTCCGTATGTTGACCACGGACGGGCCCACCTGGTCCACCAGGTCGGTAAAGTCTGGCAGGCCACGCACAGCCGCGGCGGGCTGCGCGAAGGCGGCCTGGGGCAAAAACGCTCCACCGGCAACCCCGGCGAACATGCACGCAAATGCTACGGAGCGCAGCGCATTTCCATCGAACTTCGGCATCATCGACCTTTCGTGAATTGTGACGAACGCAGTCATCAAACTGTATGTAACTGTGAAGAGTGTGCGGCCATTTGGTTCCCGCGCTGACGTGCTGTCTGCATGCCCCTCTGAAGGGCAGGCCGCAACCCGCAGCGGCCCGCCACCCCACGGAGTGGCAGCCGTGCAATCAGCGGGTGCGCTCCAGTTGCCCGGCAAACAGGCGAAGGGTCTGCAGAGGTACCTCTCCGACCGCGGTGAGCCACACATCGGGCAAGACCCGCATCGCCAGCAATTGGGTGGCGCCCATGCTCGACACCTGGGGCTGCGCCGGGTGCCGCTGGGGATCAAACGGCTCCACGAACAGCGAGACCGACGCGAGGCCATCGGAGTACAGGCATTGCAGAACGCCCTGGGCATCGTCCGCGGCAGACACCGCGCGTCGATGGCAACTCACCGGAACAAATCCCGCGACCGGCTGGCGCAAGGCCCACCCCTCTGCCGACGCGGTGGTCTTGACCACGGCCGGTGCCACGACCTTGTAGCCCTCCGTGGCATCCATCAGGCGCGAGAGCTGCTCCACTCGCACGGGCGCATTCAGATCCAGCTCTGAAAAGGCGGCCTGCTCCAGAACGCGGCCATCCGCAGCCAGTGTCTGCAGCTTCACGACAAGGCCGGTGTCCCGCTCGCTCCACAGCCTGTAGCCGAAACGCAGGGAGTCCACCGGCTTGAACCACACCACGTCCGCGACAAAACCCGCCACCCGCTCCTGCCCCACCGAACGCGAGACATAGAACTGGGAGATCGACGTACCGTTGACCACAGGAACGCGCGGAAACTGCCCCGAGGCTTCGCGGCGGTCCGAGCGGACCACCCGGGACTGGGGCCAGAAAGTGCGCACCTCGTCATCGCGCCGGAAAATAGTCCGCGGCGTGCCGCTCAGCGCCTCCACGCGCTCCATCTGCTGCTGCCCTTCACAGGCGTGCCAGATGCGCGAACTGGCCATCGCGCCCGAGGCTGCAAGCACCACGAAGGTTCCCGCATAGGGCCGGATGCAGGGCGCGCTGTGCATGCGCTCAATCCATTGCACGATGGTGCGCGCCGCGGGCACCGGGGCCGCGTCTCCCAACGGACGAGGCGACTTTTCCGGTTGCGCCTCCCCCATCGCGGCGGAAAGCCCCGCCACGCACAGAAGCACCGCCACCCACCCGGACCTGAACCACCGACATGGCGCAATCACGCTAATGCCCGCAACCCCTGTATTGGTCATCGCACGGTCTCAGCACAAAGAGCCATCCTTGACTCAGCGGCCGGGGGTCTCAAATGTCGCATTGCGCAGGAAGCCCGCGGGCATCTGCAGGGCGGAAGTGCTGCCAAACTGCTTGTGCGCCGCCAGCAACTCGTCCAGGCGGGGATCGCGAATCATCACCTGTGCCCCACCTTCGGCATCCGCCACGGCCACCACGGGCGTGCCAGCGGTGCTGGGCGCGGATTCCGGCGCAAGAGCGAGCTGGGCACCGCCCGACGGACCCGCCGCACCAGTGCCTTGCAGGCTGGCCAAGGAGGTCCATCCAATCGCGGCCACCGCCGCCAGCGACGCAAAACCAGCGACCATCTTCCAGCGGAAGACGGACGCATTGGCGGCACTCTCCATCACGGGAGCCACCACCGCCACCTGCACCGGGGGCTGAACGCCCAGGGCAGGCCCTTCCTTGGCGAGCTCATCGCGCAGCCGTGCCATGAAATCCGGGCTGGAGGGCCGCGCCAGATCGGACGAACGCAATACGTCACCCACCAGGTGGTAGAGCTGCCACGCCGCATGCCCCTCGGCTTGCTCCGCGTAGGCCAGGGCATCGGCCAACTCATCCCCCTGCAACTGGCCATCGGCCAGTGCAGACAACTGTTCGCGCCTGTGCATCTCATTCACCACGGCGCCCTCTGCCAATCCATCGCTACGTACAGCCTTGTTCATTTCATTACCTCACCACCGTTTGCCCGACTGGTTTTCAAGCAAGGGGCGCACTTTTGCCGAAATGGCCTCACGCGCCCGGAAAATCCGGGACCGCACCGTGCCAATGGGGCAATCCATGGCCGTTGCGATCTCTTCGTAACTCAGTCCCTCGATCTCGCGCAAGGTCACCGCCTGGCGCAGATCTTCGGGTAATGCCTCCATGGCCGCATTGACGGCTTGCGCGATTTCTCGGGCCGCGAGCACGGTTTCGGGGGTTTCTTCGCTGGTTAGTTCGTGTCCGAGGCGGGAAGTTTCATCTTCATCCTCATTCCCTCGCAGCGCATTCTCCGAAATGACGGGATTGCGTTTCATGTCCATCAGCGCCTTCTTGGCGGTATTGACGGCAATCCGGTAGAGCCAGGTGTAGAACTGCGCATCGCCGCGGAACTGATGCAGCGCGCGGTAGGCACGGATGAACGTCTCCTGTGCGATGTCCTGCACGAGGTCGGTATCGCGCACCATGCGCCCAATGAGGCGCTCGATGCGGCGCTGGTACTTGATGACCAGTAGCTCATAGGCGCGCTGATCGCCCGCCACCGTGCGCTCCACCAGTTGGAGATCGCTGTCTTCGGAAGGGGAAGGCGGAATTACAGTCATGGATACTCAGGATTCACGCCCCACGGCTGCTGCCGGGGCGGTTTCGTCAGCGTTGCCAGCGCCCGGTCTGGGGCGCGAATATACCGCACGGCGCAGATCCATCCAACGTTCAGGCTGGGTGGAACGCTCCAGCCACAGCCAGATGCGGCCGCGCCCCGCGGGCCGCGCACGCAGCCACAGATGCGATTGCACGTCGAGAAGGACTTCCGGGGAAGCGGAAAGTGCCGCCAATGCGTCGCCGGGCTGCCCACTCTCCAGAGCCCAGGACTGTCCGTCCCAGCGAATGGCACCAGAAAACTGGTGAACCCAGAAGTGCAGTGCGCTGGCGGCGGCCACGAGCCAGAGCCCGCCGCCGGCCAGAACAGGCCAGAGGGAGCCCGCACCCGAGCCTCGAAAGAACCACGCCCCGAGCCCGCCCGCGCCTGCCAGCAGCACGCCAGCCAGCACACAGCCCAGGGCACGGCTGCGCCGCAGGGGGTACAGCACCGCCGGCGGCCGCCGCGAGGAGATCACGTCCATGGCGCGCCACCGGTCACCAAAAGCCCACGGCCCAAGCCGGGGCACAGCTTCGCGGCGGGCCCGCCCTCGGGCTCAAGGTAACAACAAGGCAGAAAGGCCTTGTCATCCAGCGCGGCAGGATGTGGTGCCAGAGGATCAGACGCGTTTGAAGACCAGGGTTCCGTTGGTGCCGCCAAAACCGAAGTTGTTCTTGACGGCCACGTCGATCTTCATGTCACGCGCCGTGTTGGCGCAGTAATCCAGATCGCACTCCGGATCCTGATTCAGCAAATTGATGGTCGGCGGCACCTTTTGCTCATGCAGCGCCAACACCGTGAAGATGCTCTCGATACCACCCGCGCCGCCCAGCAAGTGGCCGGTCATGGATTTGGTAGAACTCACCACGGTCTTGTAGGCATGGTCGCCCAAGGCCGCCTTGATGGCATTTGTTTCGTTGATGTCACCCAGGGGCGTGGAAGTACCGTGGGCGTTCAGGTAGTCGACCTGGTCGGCATTCATGCCCGCATTGCGCAAGGCGTTGAGCATGGCACGGCGCGGGCCATCCATGTTGGGGGCCGTCATGTGCCCGGCATCGGCACTCATGCCAAAGCCGCTCAATTCTGCGTAAATCTTGGCACCCCGGGCTTTGGCATGCTCGTATTCTTCCAGCACCATCACGCCGGCGCCCTCGCCCAGCACAAAACCATCGCGGTCCTTGTCCCAGGGGCGGGATGCTGTCTTGGGGTCGTCGTTGCGGGTGGACAGGGCACGCATGGCCGCGAACCCCCCGATGCCCAGCGGCGACACGGTGGATTCCGTGCCACCGGCGACCACCACGTCGGCATCGCCGTACTCGATCATCCGGCCGGCCTCGCCGATGCAGTGCAGGCCCGTGGTGCAGGCAGTGACCACCGCCAGGTTGGGGCCCTTGAAGCCAAAGCGCATGGACACGTGGCCCGCCACCATGTTGATGATGGACGCCGGCACGAAGAACGGCGTGATGCGACGGGGGCCGCGGCTGACCAGTTCCGCGTGGGTGTTCTCGATCAGTGGCAGGCCACCAATCCCCGATCCGATCACACAGGCAATGCGCGTGGCGAACTCTTCGCTGAGCGCCTCACCCGTGGGCAGGCCGGCATCCTGCACCGCCTGCGCAGCTGCCGCGATGCCGAAATGAATGAAGCTGTCCATCGCGCGCGCATCCTTGGCGCTGATGTACGACTCCAGGTCAAGACCTTTGACCTCCCCCGCGATCTTGCAGGCGAAGTTCGACGCGTCGAACTTGGTGATGAGATCAATACCGGATTTTCCGGCAAGGAGGTTGGCCCAGGATTCGGCCACCGTGTTGCCCACGGGGCTGACGCATCCCAGGCCGGTCACGACAACGCGACGACGGCTCATGCGTAAAAAACCTTCTGCTGATCGCTTGAGTCAGGCGCAGAGCGCCGCTCAGGCCTTCTGGTGGGTATTGGCGTAGTCGATGGCGTTTTGCACCGTGGTGATCTTCTCGGCGTCTTCATCCGGAATCTCGATGCCGAATTCGTCTTCCAGCGCCATCACCAGCTCCACCGTGTCAAGCGAGTCGGCACCGAGGTCTGCCACGAAGGCCTTTTCATTGGTGACTTGGGACTCTTCCACGCCGAGTTGTTCGGCAATGATTTTTTTGACGCGTGCTTCGATATCGCTCATGGTTTCCCTCTGGGGGTTGTGAATGAATCCGCGATTCTAGCTGCTTCAGGAGAAGCCCCTCAGCAGCCCGCCGTCCGGATGAACCGGCGTTATCTTCCATCAATTACATATACATGCCGCCATTGACATGCAACTCCTGCCCGGTGACATAGCCAGCCTCGCGCGAAGCCAGGTAGGCCACCGCATGGGCGATGTCTGCGGGCTTGCCCATGTGGCCCAGGGGGATCTGCGCATTGAGCGCTTTTTGCTGGTCTTCGGGCAACACGGAGGTCATGTCGGTCTCGATAAAACCCGGCGCCACACAGTTGACCGTGATGCCGCGGCTGCCCAGTTCGCGGGCCAGTGCGCGCGCCATGCCGGCCACACCCGCCTTGGCGGCCGCGTAGTTGGCCTGGCCTGGATTGCCCGAGGCGCCCACCACGCTGGTGATGCTGATGATGCGCCCAAAACGCTGCTTCATCATCGGACGGATCGCCGCACGGCTCACGCGAAAGACGGCCTTGAGATTGGTGTCGAGCACCGCGTCCCAGTCTTCGTCCTTCATGCGCATGGCCAGCGTATCGCGGGTGATGCCCGCATTGTTCACCAGCACATGCAATCCGCCCTGCTGCTTGACGATGGCATCCAGCAGCGCATCAACGGCGGCCGCATCATTCACGTTCAGGTTGGCGCCGCGGCAGCCCGGATAGGCCGACAGGGCCTGGCTGATGCGCTCAGCCCCCTCGTCGGTCGTGGCCGTGCCCACCACTTGATAGCCACGAACGGCCAGTTCCAGCGCAATGGCCGCGCCAATGCCGCGCGATGCGCCTGTCACCAACGCCACCTGCGCGGCCGATGAGGTTTCCGTCATGCCAGCAACTCCCGGGTTTCGGCCAGCGTGGCCGGATCAAACATTGCACCACCCACCAACTCGGGGTCGATGCGCTTGGTCAGGCCGGCCAGCACCTTGCCAGGGCCACTTTCAACAATATGGGTCACGCCGCGCGCCTTGAGGGCCTGCACGCATTCCACCCAGCGCACGGGGCCAAAGGCCTGCCGGTACAGCGCATCCCGGATCGCATCCGCGTCCTGGCGAACCGCGACATCCACGTTGTTCAGCACAGGGATCTGGGGAACGGCAAACGCCACATCCGCCAGCGCCAGCCGCAGCTTCTCGGCGGCGGGCTTCATCAGGCTGGAATGAAAGGGTGCGGAGACAGGCAACAGCAATGCACGCTTGGCACCCGCCGCCTTGAGAACTTCGCAGGCCTTGTCGACACCCGCCTTGGTCCCTGCAATGACGGTCTGGATGGGGTCGTTGAAATTGACCGCCTCGACCACCTCGGACGTGCCCGCACCCAGCGAAGCCAGCGCCTCGGCGCAGCCCGCGATGACCTTGGAGGCTTCCATGCCCAGAATCGCCGCCATCGCTCCGGTGCCGACGGGCACGGCCTCCTGCATGGCGGCCGCCCGCAGGCGCACCAGTGGCGCGGCCTGGGCCAGCGTCAGCACCCCCGCCGCCACCAGCGCCGAATATTCGCCCAGCGAATGGCCAGCCACAGCGACGGGAGCCGCGCCGCCCTCCGCACGCCACACGCGCCATGCAGCGACCCCCGCCACCAGCATCACGGGCTGCGTATTGGTGGTCAGCGCAAGCGCCTCCTTGGGGCCGTCCTTGATCAGCAGGCCGACGTTCTCGCCCAGGGCATCCGATGCCTCCTGCAGGGTCTGGACGACCACCGGGTGATCGCCCCATCCGTCGAGCATGCCCACCGATTGCGAGCCTTGCCCCGGAAAGACAAATGCAAAAGATTTCATGAAAAATCCAGAAATATGATTGAAATCGAGTCCCAGCGCTTATTCAATCAGCGCTGAAGGCTATAACTTCAGGAGCACCGCGCCCCAGGTAAAGCCACCGCCCACACCTTCGAGCAGCAGGGTCTCGCCCTTTTTGACCTGGCCGGAGCGCACCGCGTGGTCCAGCGCGAGGGGAATGGAAGCGGCCGATGTATTGCCATGCTGGTCCACCGTGACCACCACCTTGTCCATGGACAGCTTGAGCTTGCGGGCGGTGCCCTGCATGATGCGGATGTTGGCCTGGTGCGGGATCAGCCAGTCGATGTCGGCCTCCGTCATGCCCGCCTTCGCGAGCACCGCATGCGCGGCCTTTTCGAGCACCCCGACAGCGAGCTTGAAAACAGCCTGCCCGTCCATCTTGAGGACCGGGTCCCCCAGCACCTGGCCACCGGCCACGTTGCCGGGCACGCACAGGATTCCCACATGCCTGCCGTCGGCGTGCAGGTCGCTGGACAGGATGCCGGGCGTCTCAGACGCTTCCAGCACCACAGCACCCGCCCCATCGCCAAACAGCACGCAGGTGGTACGGTCGTTGAAGTCCAGGATACGGCTGAAAACCTCAGCGCCAATGACCAGCGCGCGATTGGCGGCCCCCGTCTGGATCATGGCATCCGCCACAGACAGGGCATAGACAAAACCGCTGCACACCGCCTGCACATCGAACGCCGGGCAACCATGGGCGCCCAGCTTGTTCTGCAATATGCAGGCAGCCGAAGGAAACACCATGTCCGGCGTGGACGTGGCCACGATGATCAGATCGATGTCCGTGGGCTGCAGCCCCGCGGCCTCCAGGGCGTTGCGCGCGGCTTCCAGCCCCAGATCGCTGCTGGCGACATCAGGCGCCGCGAAATGGCGGGCGCGGATGCCCGTGCGCTCCACGATCCATTCGTCCGAGGTTTCTATGCCGCGCTGGGCCAGCTCGGCCACCAGATCAGCGTTGGTCAGCCGGCGCGGGGGCAGGTAGCTGCCGGTGCCGGTAATGCGGGAGTAGCGTCTCATCAATGTGTGATCGTCGCCGCAACGCCAGGCTGGGGCTGTGCATCTGCAGGCACCAGAAGAGGCGCTGCATGCGCAATCCGGGTCCGGACACGGTCGAGCAAGTTGTTGCGGGCTGCATCATACGCCCGGTTCAACGCCTGCTCGAAGGCCATTGTGTCAGCCGACCCATGGCTCTTGAACACCAGTCCACGCAGCCCCAGAAGGGCCGCACCGTTGTACCGACGGTAGTCCATGCGCTTCATCAGCGCTTTTAAGACCGGATAGGCAGTGATGGCAGCAATTTTGGTGAAGATGTTGCGCGAGAACTCGGTCTTGAGTGCACCGATGATCATCGACGCGACGCCTTCGCTGGCCTTGAGGGCCACGTTGCCGACAAAGCCGTCACACACGACGATATCCACCGTTCCCTTGAAGATGTCATTGCCTTCGACATTTCCATAGAAATTCAGATCGCCAGAATTGGCAGCAGATCGCAGGAGTTCACCTGCTTTTTTAATCACTTCGCTGCCCTTGATGACTTCCTCACCGATATTGAGGAGGCCCACCGTCGGCTCGCCGCCATCCCTGAGGGCGGACACCAGCGCGGAGCCCATGACGGCGAACTGAAGCAGGTGCTCCGCAGAGCAATCCACGTTGGCGCCCAGGTCCAGTACCGTGGTGGCGCCGCCGGCGGCATTGGGCATCTGCGTGGCGATGGCCGGGCGGTCGATGCCGTCGAGCGTCTTGAGCAGATAGCGGGCAATGGCCATCAGGGCGCCGGTATTGCCTGCGGAGACAGCCGCCGAGGCGGCGCCATCCTTGACCTGCTGGATCGCCACGCGCATCGAAGAGTCCTTCTTCCTGCGCAGGGCCACCTCCACGGGGTCATCCATGGCCACCACTTCGGAAGCGGGCACGATGGTGGCGCGGTCGTGCGAGAACGACTGCAGGCTGTCCGCCAGGCCAACGAGCAGCAGGCGGGCATCAGGGTGGTTATCTAGGAACTGACGGCACGCCGCGAGCGTGACGCGGGGGCCATGGTCGCCCCCCATGCAGTCAACAGCCAGTGTGATCATGGGCGACTTGTCCGACCGGCCAGACAGGCCGGAAGATGAAATGCAACGGTCAAAACAAAGGCCCGCGCTACGATTTCAGTAGCAACGGGCCTTTGGATGGGGCGAAAGTCAGGCTTCAGACTTGTTCTTCAGCACCTGGCGGCCGCGGTAGAAGCCGTTGGGGCTGATGTGGTGGCGCAGGTGCGTTTCACCGGTCGTGGGTTCCACGGCAATGCCCGGCACATTCAGGGCATTGTGCGAGCGGTGCATGCCGCGCTTGGAAGGGGACTTTTTGTTTTGCTGAACGGCCATGATGGCTCCTGGTCTTGAATAGGTTGGTAAAAACGCGATCAGCCCATTAAAGACACGAGGGGATTCGCGCGAAGCCCTCGATTATAGCCTAAATGGCTCGCGGCCTCTTCATGACCCTTTGCCGGGTTTTCGCAGGCCCGCCAGCGCGGCAAATGGGTTGGGCTTCTCGGCGTTGGCCTCTTCGAAATCCTCATCCGAGGAAGCCAGGGGCACCGAGGTCGGGCATTCGTCGTGCTTGGGCACCACGGGCAGCGCCATCAGCAATTCGTCTTCGATCAGCTCGCGCAGATCAAATTCGCGGCTCATGGCCAGCAGGTCTTCCTCGCTCTCGTCGTCCAGCGCCTCGGCCGTGGCTTCGTCGGCCACGAAGCGGAACTCGCGGTCCACCTCCAAGGGGACATCCACCGGGGTCATGCAGCGCTGGCACTCCATGGGGAAACTGGCCTGCACCTTGAGATGCAGCCACACCTGGCCCATGCCACCCAGCGCCGTGCGCACTTCGCCGACCGCCTCCCAGTCCACCATCAGGTCCGGGTGCAGGCCCTTGGCCTCCTGGGCCAGGCGTTCGTACTTCAAGAGCGAATCGTGGCCCGACAGCCGACCGCCCGCCTGTGCAAAGGCTTTCACGTCCAGGCGCTGTGCGGAGAATTCCTTGGTCATGGCGGCAGTGTAAGAGAATCGGCGCATGCATCAATCCCCTCCCCTGCAACGCCCTCTGGTATTGGGCTCCACCTCGCGGTACCGGCGCGAATTGCTCCAGCGGTTGAACCTGCCTTTCGACGTTGCCGCCCCCGATGTGGACGAGACGCCCCGCTCGGGCGAGGCCCCGCGCGCGCTGGCCCTGCGCCTGGCGGTGGCCAAGGCCCAGGCGGTGGCCCGCCAGCACCCCGATGCCGTGGTGATCGGCTCCGACCAGGTCGCCGACCTTGCGGGCGAACCCCTGGGCAAGCCGGGCCACCATGAGCGCGCGGTGCAGCAGTTGCGCCAGATGCGGGGCCAGACCGTGGTGTTCCAGACCGCCGTGGCCGTGGTGTGCGCCGCCACGGGCTTCGAGCAGGTGGACCTGGCTGCGGTGGAGGTGAAATTCCGCGACCTGTCCGACGCAGAGATAGAGCGCTACCTGCGCGCCGAGCAGCCCTACGACTGCGCGGGCAGCGCCAAGAGCGAAGGCCTGGGCATCGTGCTGCTCGATGCCATCGTGAGCGACGACCCCACCGCGCTCATTGGGCTGCCCCTGATCCGCACCTGCCGCATGCTGCGGGCGGCAGGGCTGGTACTGCCGTGATGAAACATCCCCCGAGCCGCGTCGCGCAGCCACCCTCTCCTTGCGCAGAAGGGCACGCCCCGGCCTGGGCTGCGCCAGCTGCCTGGACGGCCGGTACCACGCAGCCCCATGGAGCCCAGCGATGAACGCAAGAACCGGAACGCTGTACCTGGTGCCCGCGCCGCTCGATTTTGGCTGCGACAGCCAGGTTCCGCTGCAGGATGCGCTGCCCGCCAGCACCTTGCAGACCGCCGCGCGGCTCACCCACTGGGTGTGCGAGAACGCCAAGAGCACCCGCGCCTACCTCAAGCGCGTCGATGCCCTCCACCCCCTGGCCGCTTCCCTACAGCAGCAGCAGATCACCGAACTGCCGCGCGAGGTGCACAAGAAGGGAGATCATGGCGACAAGGGGTCGGCCCCCTTCGATGCCCGCCCCCTGCTGGCCGCCGCGCTGGCGGGGCATGACATGGGACTGGTCAGCGAGGCGGGCATGCCCGCCGTGGCCGACCCGGGCTCGTCCGTGGTGCGCGCCGCGCACGATCTGCAGATCCCCGTGGCCCCCCTGGTGGGCCCGGTGTCGCTGCTCCTCGCACTGGCGGCCAGCGGCCTGAACGGGCAGAACTTCGCATTCGTCGGTTATCTGCCACAGGACAGCCAGGAGCGCACCCAGCGCATCAAGGAACTCGAAGGCCTGGCCCTCAAGACAGGGCAGACCCAGCTCTTCATCGAAACCCCGTACCGCAATGCGGCCCTGTGGCAGGCGCTGGTCCAGGCGCTGCAACCCCACACCCGGCTGGCGCTGGCCAGCGGGCTGACGCTGCCGGACGCACGCATCCGCAGCCAGCTGGTGCGGCAATGGCGCCAGCAGCCCGAGCCCCCCGACAACCGCACCCCCGTGGTGTTCGCATTGGGCCGCTGACATGCAGTCGCATTCAGTTGCTATATTTTTAATAGCTTGTAGCGCTTATATGACAAGCGCAGAGGCCATTATTCGTTGTGAATTGAACGGCAAGGCCATCAACATCTCCAACGGCGCCGAAACGGCCGGACAGTCCGGGCTCGTGCGCTGCCGCGAAGAGGACACGGGCCATGTCCAGCGAGAGCAGGAGCTGCGCAATGGCAAGTACATCGGCCAGGAGCGCATGTTCGACCGCGAAGGCCGCCTGCAGCGCGAGCGCACGGTGAACGAACGCGGCAACAGCCACGGCCGGGTGGCCGAGTTCTGGCCCAACGGCCAGGTGCGGCGCGAGGAAACCGCCGACAACGGCCGCACCCAGGGCGCGGTGCGCCGCTTCGATGCCACCGGCCGCGTGGAGCGGGTGTCGTTCCATGGCGACGGGCAGGAGCTCTTTCATGTGGAGACCAACGGCAGGGGCCAGCCCACGCGCCTGCTCTGCCCCCGTGCCAGCGTGCTGCCCGAAGACCGCAAGCTCTGCGGCTTCGATGGCGCCACCGACACCCTGCTGCACGCGGAAAACGGGACCCCAACCGCACAGCTTCGGTACGACCAGGGCCGCCTGCTGAGCGCCACCGAATGGAACGGCGACGGCCTCGTCTCCGCCCAGCAGCTCGTGGTGGAAGGCCGGCGCGTTCACCGCAGCTTCCACACCGAAGGCGGCAGGAGCGTGCTGCGCGAGGAACGCGTTTTCGCCCCCGACGAGCGCGCGCTGCGCGACACCCGGGGCCCTCTGTGGAGCACCCGGCGCTACGGCGCATCGGGCCAGCTCATCGAGCAGCGCGGTTTTGACGGCGGGCGCGAGGTGCAGGTGGAGCGCTGGTACCTCAACGGGTCCGTGCGCGAACGCAGCACCTGGAGCGGCACCGGCGAGCAGGCCCGCCTGCTGCGCGAGATGTACCGCGACGACGGCAGCCTCCTGCGGCGCGACCAGCTCACCAAGGACCAGTGGCCCGTGGGAACGCAGCAGGCGTTCCACGACAACGGCCGGCCGGCGATGGAAGAGCAGTATTCCGTCCCCGATGCCCGCGGCCGCACACGCCTCACGGCGCGCAAGCAGTGGGACGAAGCGGGCAAGCTCGTGGCGGACGACACCATCCTTGAAGACGGCTCGCGCCAGCGCAGGGCCGGCGGGCTGGACAGCTGAAGCAGGCATCACACCCCGGCCCCTCCACCCTCCTGCCGCCCCTGAGGCTTGCACGGCCCGGTCAGCAGCGCCATTCGCACACGCCCATACGCAAAAATGCCCCCGGATGGAATCTCCACCCAGGGCATTGGCTGCGAGTGGCCCGCAGGCCAGATCAGGTGGCGTCAGCGCAGCTGCGGCCCCGCCACTGACAGCGACTTGACCGCGCCCACGCCGATGGCGGCGCCAAAACGCTTGACCAGGCGCTCGGCCACGTTGTCGCGGCGGGTGTAGTCGATGATGTCCTCGGCCTTCACCACCTCGCGCGCCACGTAGTCCAGGTTGCCCAGCTTGTCTGCCAGGCCCATTTCCACGGCCTGCTGGCCGGTCCAGAACAGGCCGCTGAACGTGTCGGGCGTGGTCTTGAGGCGGTCGCCGCGCCCAGCCTTCACCACCGCGATGAACTGCTGGTGGATCTGGTCGAGCATGGTCTGCGCGTAGGCGCGCTGCTTTTCGGTCTGCGGGCTGAACGGGTCGAGAAAGCCCTTGTTCTCGCCAGCGGTCAGCAGGCGGCGCTCCACGCCCAGCTTTTCCATGGTGCCGGTGAAGCCGAAGCCATCCATCAGCACGCCGATGCTGCCCACGATGCTGGCCTTGTCCACATAGATGTCGTCCGCCGCGGCGGCGATGTAGTACGCGGCCGAGGCGCAGGTTTCCTCCACCACGGCATAGATCGGCTTGTTGTGCTTGGCCTTCAGGCGCACGATCTCGTCGTTGATGATGCCGGCCTGCACCGGGCTGCCGCCGGGCGAATTGATGAGCAGCACCAGCGCCTGCGAGCCTTCGTCCTCCAGCGCGCTGCGCATCGCGGCCACGACGAACTCGGCGCTGGCCTCGGCGCCCGCGGCGATCTCGCCCTTGATGTCGACCACCGCCGTGTGCGGCGCGCTCTTGCTGGCGCTGGGCGACGCCTGGCGCAGGGCGGCGAAGGCAACGGCGGCGATCAGCAGCAGCCATGCCAGCCGGAAGAATATCTTCCAGCGGCGGGCGCTGCGTTGCTCTTGCAGGGCAGAGAAGGCCAGCTTTTCCAGCGTGGCGCGTTCCCAGCCGGGTTCACGCGATGAGTCGCTCACAGATGCTCCTGAATTCGTAGCTGATTGCGCCCACAGGTCGGGCGCTGGGTTGCTTTTGGGGTCAAAACCCGGGGAACCGGGCGGTTGGGGGTCGGTCATGTCATGCGTCCTGGCGCTGCGCCTGCCTTGCCGGGGCGGCCTGTCCAGGGCACGGGCAAGGCACCGGACGACAGCACATAAGGGTAATTCATCTAGATTTTCTAGAACTCTACGGGTTGCAGGTTGTATGCAGTATGCCAGTGCACCACGCCATCGCTTTCCGACAAGGCAATTTTCACCAGACCGCCCCGGCAGGGCCCCCCCGCGCACTGCCCCGTGCTGGGCAGGTAGGCCGCACCATGGGTGGCGCACAGCAGCCACTGGCCGGTGTCGTCGAAAAACCGGTCGGGCTGGTAGTCCATTTCCATCGCTACGTGCGTGCAGCGGTTGAGGTAGGCATGGGGCGTGCCGCGGTAGCGGATGGCAAAGGCCCGGCAGGTCTGCCCCGCATAGACCACGTCAAACGCGACGGCCAGGCCGCTGTCGGCCAGGTCGGCGCTGTTGCACAACGCAATGGCCCGGTCAGGAAGGTCCGTCATGGGAATGCTCGCTTGCGCATCGTGCCCGCCCGTCAGGCGTATTGCAGCAGCCAGTCGTGCAGATCGCGCACCGAATGGGCCACGTGCAGCGGGTTGAGCGCATGGAACACCTCGGGCTCATGCGCGCCGTAGCTCACCCCCACGCTGGCGCAGCCGGCATTCACCGCCATCTGCAGGTCGTGCGTGGTGTCGCCCACCATCAGCAGCCGCTCGGGCAGCACGTCGAACTCGGCCATCAGCTCCTGCAGCATCAGCGGATGCGGCTTGCCCGCGGTCTGGTCGGCCGTGCGCGAGCCATCGAACACGCCGCGCAGGTCCACCGAATGCAGCGCATCGTCCAGGCCGCGGCGGCTCTTGCCCGTGGCCACCGCCAGCAGGTGCCCGCGATCGCGCAGGTCGGCCAGCAGCGGCAGCACGCCGTCGAACAGGCTCAGGTCCTCCTGGTGCTGGATGTAGTGGAACCGGTAGCGGTTGCCCAGGTCGGTGTACTTCTCGGGCGGCACGTCGGGAGCGGCATGGGCCAGGGCCTGCATGAGCCCCATGCCGATCACGTAGGCGGCCTCCTTGTCGGTGGGCACCGTGCCACCGACATCGCGAACCGCCGCCTGGATGCAGCGCACGATGATGGCGGTGGAATCAAACAGGGTGCCGTCCCAGTCAAAGGCGATGAGATCGAAACGGCGCGGGCGGGAGGTGGTGGAGGGCATGGGGGGTTGTTCGCGCCATTTCAGGCAGGAGAAGGCACAAAGCCGGCCAGTTCGGACGGCAGCTCGGCATGGAGCGCCACGCGCTCGCCCGAGGCGGGATGGTTGAACTGTAACCGCCAGGCATGCAGGAACATGCGCTTCATGCCCAGCTTCTGCAGCCGCTTGTTGAGGTCGAAATCCCCGTACTTGTCGTCCCCCACGATGGCATGCCCCTGGCTGGCCAGGTGCACGCGGATCTGGTGGGTGCGGCCGGTCTTGATGGTCACCTCCAGCAGCGACATGGCGGGCAGCCCCTGCGCGGGGCGCGGGGGCACCGAGCTGCGCACCTTGACGAGCGTGACGGAGCGCATGCCGTCCGGGTCGTCGGCCGTGGTCACGCGCACACGGCGCTCCCCGTCGGCCTGCAGGTACTTGTGCAGCGGCAGGTCGATGACCTTCTTGTTGGCGGGCCAGGCACCCGTGACGAGTGCCAGGTAGGTCTTGCCGGTCTCGCGCTCGCGGAACTGGTCCTGCAGGTGCGTGAGCGCCGAGCGCTTCTTGGCCACCAGCAGGATGCCCGAGGTCTCGCGGTCCAGCCGGTGCACCAGCTCCAGGAATTTCGCGGCCGGGCGCGCCTGGCGCAACTGCTCGATCACGCCGAAGCTCACGCCGCTGCCGCCGTGCACCGCCACGCCGGCCGGCTTGTCGATGGCGATGAGGTGCTCGTCTTCGAGCAGGATGGGAAATTCGCGCGCGGGCGCCGGGCGCTCGGCCTTCTCGGCGACCTTGTCTGAAATTCGAACAGGAGGCAGGCGCACCACGTCCCCTGCTTCCACGCGGGTGTCGGCACTCACGCGGCCTTTGTTGATGCGCACCTCGCCGCTGCGGATGATGCGGTAGACGTGCGTTTTTGGCACACCTTTCAAGTGGCGTATCAAAAAGTTATCGAGCCGCTGGCCCGCGGAATCGGAATCGACCTCGATCAGGCGTGCCGCCGGAGGGCTTGCCGCCGTGGTGCGGTCGGATGGCGGTTTGGCCCCTATAATGTGTTTCACCTGCGCGTTGCTGTGTAAGTGGTTGATTTGTCTGGAGTTTAGTCCACGCAACCCTTTCCCTCGTGCAGGAAGGTCGATGCCAGCGGGCGTCGTGCACGCAGATTGCAGGCCAGATGCCTGCGGTGGCCTGCGCTTCGTTCGGCGGGCTGACAGATTGAAACACTGATACGGAATCCCCAAGCTGGCAGACGCACCCTACCCGGGAGCAGCCTGCCAGCGGATCGAAGCGAGCATGTGGTTGTTGATGGCATGGATGGTGACCTTGTGGCGGTGGCTGTTGCCCCCGGCCGCACACGCACATTCCGCCCCAGCGCCCGTCCTGCAAGCGCAACACGCTACTATTTTGGTAGCAAAACTGCGCCACTCTCACTCGCCCCCATCCACGCGCCCCTGCCTTTTCCTGCCGCGCTAGCGCTCGGCAGACCCTTGGCATTCCCGGCAATTCCCTTCGTTTCGATGCGTCAGTCCAGGCATTCACAGCTCCTGTAGAGCTTGTTGTATTGGTTTGGAAACTGTGGGCGGCAGCCCGCGCAGCCCTCTCCGTGGGTCACGGTTGGCTGCTCCGCTGCTGTCCGCGAAACACTGAAGGAATCGCATCATGAAGCGGATGCTCATCAACGCCACGCAGCCTGAAGAACGGCGCCTGGCCATCGTCGACGGACAGAAGCTCCTCGACTACGAAATCGAAATCGAGGGGCGCGAACAGCGCAAGGGCAACATCTACAAGGCCGTCGTCACGCGCGTCGAGCCTTCGCTGGAAGCCTGTTTCGTCGACTACGGCGAAGACCGCCACGGCTTCCTGCCGTTCAAGGAAATCTCGCGCAGCTACTTCATCCCCGGTGTCTCGCCCAGCCAGGCACGCATCAATGAAGTGATCCGCGAGGGCCAGGAGCTGCTGGTCCAGGTCGAAAAGGAAGAGCGCGGCAACAAGGGCGCGGCCCTGACCACCTTCGTCTCGCTGGCCGGCCGCTACGTGGTGCTGATGCCCAACAACCCCCGTGGCGGTGGCGTCTCGCGCCGCATCGAGGGCGAGGACCGCGCCGAGCTCAAGGAGGCGATGGACCAGCTGGAATACCCCAACGGCATGTCCATCATCGCGCGCACCGCCGGCATCGGCCGCACCGCGCCCGAGCTGCAGTGGGACCTGAACTACCTGCTCAAGCTGTGGAACGCCATCGACGGCGCCGCCAAGGGCGGCAAGGGCGCCTTCCTGATCTATCAGGAATCGAGCCTCGTCATCCGCGCGATCCGCGACTACTTCAACAACGACATCGGTGACATCCTCATCGATACCGACGACATCTACGAACAGGCGCAGCAGTTCATGGCGCACGTCATGCCCGAGCATGCCGCCCGCGTGAAGCGCTACCGCGACGACGCCGCCCTGTTCAGCCGCTTCCAGATCGAGCACCAGATCGAATCGGCCTACGCCCGCACCGTGCAACTGCCCTCGGGCGGCGCCATCGTGATCGACCACACCGAAGCGCTGGTCAGCGTGGACGTGAACTCGGCCCGCGCCATCAAGGGCGGCGACATCGAGGAAACCGCCACCCGCACCAACCTGGAAGCCGCCGACGAAGTGGCGCGCCAGATGCGCCTGCGCGACCTGGGCGGCCTGATCGTGATCGACTTCATCGACATGGAGGAGAGCAAGAACCGCCGCGAAGTGGAAAACCGCCTGCGCGACGCGCTGCGCCAGGACCGCGCCCGCGTGCAGTTCGGCACCATCAGCAAGTTCGGCCTCATGGAGATGAGCCGCCAGCGCCTCAAGCCCGCGCTGTCCGAAGGCTCGTCCATCCCCTGCCCGCGCTGCGGCGGCTCGGGCCATATCCGCGACACCGAATCTTCGGCCCTGCAGATCCTGCGCATCATCCAGGAAGAGTCCATGAAGGACAACACGGCCGCCGTGCACTGCCAGGTGCCGGTGGAAGTGGCCTCGTTCCTGCTCAACGAAAAGCGCACCGAGATCGCCAAGATCGAACTCAAGCAGCGCGTGGCCGTGCTGATGGTGCCCAACAAGACGCTGGAAACCCCCAACTACCGCCTGGAACGCCTCAAGCACGACGATCCGCGCCTGGACCACATCGAAGCCAGCTACAAGCTCGCCGAGGAAGTGGAAGACCCCACGGCCGTGACGCGCCGCTCGCAGGAGCCCACCAACAAGCAGACCCCCGTCATCAAGGGCGTGCTGCCCGATGCTCCCGCCCCCGTGGCCGAGCCCCGCCCCGAAGGCGCGGCCCGCCCACCCCGCGCCGGCCAGCGCCCCGCTGCCGCGCCCGCGGCACCCGCCCAGGCCCCCGTGGCTGCGCCAGCGCCCGCTGCCGCCGCCGCGCCGCAGGAGCAAGGCTTCTTTGCATGGCTCAAGAGCCTGTTCGGCTTTGGCGATGCACCGGCAGCCCCCGCACCGGTGGCAGCAGCCCCTGCCCCCGCCGCCACACCTGAAACCACGGGCCGCGGCGAGCCCCGCCGCGATGGCCGCAACGGCGAAGGCCGTGGCCGCCGTGGTGGCCGCGATGGCAACCGGGAAGGCCAACGCGAAGGCGGCCGTGATGGAGGCAACCGCGAAGGCGCCAGCGAAGGCCGCGGCCGCCGTGGCGAGCGCTCGGCCGAAGGCCGCGCTCCGCGCGACGCCGAGGGCCGCCCACCCCGCGACACCGACCGCCGCCCCGAAGGCGAAGCCCGCGAGGGACGCGAAGGCCGCAACGGGCGTGACGGTGGCCGTGGCCGCCGCGACGCAGAGCCCCGCAACCAGGCCGCCGGACTGAACGGCGACAACACCGCTGCCGCGCAGGCGCAGGTGGAAGGTCCGAACGGCAACAGCGCGGAAGCGGGCCAGCAGCCGCGCGGCGAGCGCGGTCCGCGCCGTGACCGTGGCGAAGGCTCCGGCCGCCGCGAACGTGGAGACCGTGCAGAGCGCGGCGAACGCACGCCCCGTGCTGTCGAAGCGCAGGAGAGCACCGCGCCGGCCGCGGGCGACTTCGTCGACACCGCCCCGCTGGCATCGCTGCCCGACCTGGACCTGTCCGGCAACGACGTGGCCGCGGGCAATGGCGCCCCGGCCAGCGAAGAGCAGCAGCGCCGCGAGCGCCGCTCGCGCGACCGCTACGGCCGTGACCGCCGCGAACGCGGCGAGCGAGGTCCTCGCGACAGCGCCGAGACCACGGCAGCGGCACCGGCGATGCTGGACTTCGATCCCACCGCCGTCGCCGCACCCCAGGCCGAACCGGCGCCGGAGCAGGATGAGGCTCCACGCCGCAGCTACTTCAGCGCCCCCGCCGCACCGGTGGAGGCCGCCGTGGCCGAGGCTCCGGCTGCCGCCCCGGTGGCGGCTGCAGCGCCAGCGCCCGTGGCTGCTCCGGTGGCCGCCACGGCCCCTGCTGCCGCGGCACCCGTGGCGCCCCCGGCCGCACCCGTTGCCGCGCCCGCGCCAGCCCCGGTGGCGGTTGCTGCTGCGGCGGCTGCCGCCAACGGCATGCCCCGTGTCCAGTCCTTCACGCTGCCGGTCGACGAGCTCCAGCAGGTTGCCGCCTCGTCGGGGCTGCAATGGGTGAACTCGGACGCGGGCAAGATCGCCGCCGTGCAGGCGGCGATCGCCGCCGAACCGCAACCCATCCGCGTTCCACGCGAACGGCCGCCCGCGGTCGTGCTGGACGAAGGCCCGCTGGTGCTGGTGGAAACCCGCCGCGACCTGTCGGCGATGACCCTGCCTTTCGAGCAGCCGCCGGCGGCCTGATCCACCGGCTGCGGCCCTGAAAACAAGAAGGCGGCCCAGGGCCGCCTTCTTGTTTTGGGGGCCCTGAACAACGCCTTGGCGCTGCGGCGGCCCTGCAGCAGGTACCATTTTGGCCGCTGCCGGCATTCCGGCCTCGCTCCGCCCAGCCTTCTCCCCTTCCGAGCCCCACGGACCACCCGGACTCCCACATGCTGTTCCTGCTGTCCCCTGCCAAATCCCTTGACTACGACACCCCCCTGCCCGAGGGGCTGCCCCATTCCACGCCCCAGTTCGTGCCACAGTCCACGGCCCTGATCGAGGTGCTGCGCACCCAGTCCCCCCAGGACATCGCCTCGCTCATGGACCTGAGCGACAAGCTGGCCGCGCTCAACGTGGCGCGCTACCAGGCCTGGCGCCCCCGCTTCACCGCCGCCAACTCGCGCCAGGCGCTGCTGGCCTTCAACGGCGACGTGTACGAAGGCCTGCAGGCGCGCGCGCTCACCGCCGACGACCTGGACTGGGCCCAGCGCCACGTGGCGATCCTGAGCGGCCTGTACGGCGTGCTGCGCCCGCTCGACCGCATGCAGCCCTACCGGCTGGAGATGGGCACGCGCCTGGCCACGGCCGCGGGCAGCAACCTGTACCAGTTCTGGGGCAGCCAGATCGCCGAGCACCTCAACACCCGGCTGCGCGCCGACACCACGCCCGTCGTGGTCAACCTGGCGTCGCAGGAGTATTTCAAGGCCGTGGACCGCAAGGCGCTCAAGGCACGCGTGGTCGAATGCGTGTTCGAGGACTGGAAAGGCGGCGGCTACAAGATCATCAGCTTCCACGCCAAGCGCGCGCGCGGCCTCATGGCCCGCCATGCCGTCACGCACCGCCTTGCCACACCCCGCCAGCTGGAAGGGTTTGATCTGGACGGCTATGCCTTTGCCCCGGCATCATCCGGGCCCGAGCGCCTGGTATTCCGGCGCAAGGCAGCACCCGCCCCGTAACCCCGAAAGAAACCTGCTTACGTTGAAGGACCGCCATGACATCGCGTTCTGAACAGCACCCGGACAGCACCACGGCAACCCACCAGGACCGCGGTGCCGCGCGGCAGGCCATCACGCCCGAGCTGCGCCGCTGGATCATCGAGCAGGCCCAGGCAGGCTATGCCGCGCCCGTGGTGCTGCAGTCCATGCGCGATGCGGGCTGGGATGAGGACGTGGCCGCCGATGCGCTGGAGATCACGCTGCAGGACCACCTCAACGAACTGGCCGTGCAGCAGGGCCAGCCACCCGCCGTGGCGGTGCCCGAGCCGCGGCTGGACGAATCCCCCGCGCAGCTTGAGGCCGGCGACCGCAGCGTGAACGTGCTGCTGGCGATCGCCCAGCCGCGCATCGTGGTGTTCGGCAACCTGCTGTCGCCCGAAGAATGCGATGCGCTGATCGCCGCCGCCGCGCCGCGCATGGCGCGCTCGCTCACCGTGGCCACCAAGACGGGGGGCGAGGAAGTCAACGACGACCGCACGAGCGACGGCATGTTCTTCCAGCGCGGCGAAAGCCCGCTGCTGCAGCGCATCGAGGAGCGCATCGCCCGCCTGCTGAACTGGCCCATCGAGAACGGCGAGGGCCTGCAGGTGCTGCACTACCGCCCCGGCGCCGAATACAAGCCGCACTACGACTACTTCGACCCCGCCGAGCCGGGCACGCCCACCATCGTCAAGCGCGGCGGCCAGCGTGTGGGCACGCTCGTGATGTACCTGAACACGCCCGAGAAAGGCGGCGGCACCACCTTCCCCGATGTGCATGTGGAAGTGGCGCCGCAGCGCGGCAATGCCGTGTTCTTCAGCTACGAGCGCCCGCACCCGTCCACGCGCACCCTGCATGGCGGCGCCCCGGTGATCGCCGGCGAAAAATGGATCGCCACCAAGTGGCTGCGCGAGCGGGAATTCAAATAAAAACAGGCCCTGGCGCTTATCCACATTGCGCTACCAGCTATCAATTTAATAGTATCCATGAACACCCCGGAACAATCCCAACTCGGCAAGGCATCGGCCTACATCGACCAGTACGACGCCTCTCTGCTGTTCCCCATCCCCCGCGCGGGCAAGCGGGCCGAGATCGGTGTCACCGGCGCCGCGCCGTTCTTCGGCGCCGACCTGTGGACGGCGTTCGAGCTGTCGTGGCTCAACCAGCGCGGCAAGCCGCAGGTGGCGCTGGCGCACATCACCGTGCCGTGCGAGACCCCCAACATCGTGGAGAGCAAGTCGTTCAAGCTCTACCTCAACAGCTTCAACAACACCCGATTCACGGATGCGGCCGAGGTGCAGGCCCGCGTCCGTGCCGACATCAGCGAGGCCGTGTGGCGCGGCGCGGAGCACCCGGCCACCGTGGGCGTGCGGCTCCTCAGCCCCGAACTGTTCGACCAGGAGCCCGTGCACGAACTCGACGGCCTGAGCCTCGATCGGCTGGACGTGGAATGCACGCAGTACCAGCCCGCGCCCGAGCTGCTGACGGCCGTGTTTGGCGAGGCCCCCGTGTCCGAAGTGCTCACCAGCAACCTGCTCAAGAGCAACTGCCTGGTGACGGGCCAGCCCGACTGGGGCAGCGTGCAGATCAGCTACAGCGGCCCGCAGATCAACCAGGAAGGCCTGCTGCAGTACCTGGTGAGCTTTCGCAACCACAACGAATTCCACGAGCAGTGCGTGGAGCGCATCTTCATGGACGTGTGGACCCGCTGCAAACCCATCAAGCTCACCGTGTATGCGCGCTACACGCGCCGGGGCGGCCTGGACATCAACCCGCTGCGCACCAGCCACCCGCAGGGCCTGCCGCGCAACGTGCGCACCGCCCGCCAGTAAGGCCCTCCAAAGATCCGCTAACCGCGCGCGTCAATCCAGTCGCACCGCAGGGTGTGGCGCGCATGCGCGCGGGTGCGCCAGGTCACATACAGGCTGGGCAGAAAGATGGCGACCAGGCACACCGGCGCGGTCCAGGGCTCGCCAAAGGCGCAGATGGGAAACCAGCCCACCCACCCCAGCATCCAGATCGTCAGCACCAGGTCCCAGAGGTGGTACTCCAGCGGGTGCTCGGCCTTGTGCGCGACATGCCACTGCTTGATGCGTTGCAGCTCGTTCAGGGTCATGGGAACCTCCCGGAAAACGGGAAATTCACTGTAAGTTAGCAGTAAGAATTCGTCAAGAAGTACCGCGCGCCCCGCCACGGCGCAGGGCCGCTAGCCCAGGCGAAACACATCCACGGACCGGCCCAGCGACAGGGCGCTTTCCTTGAGGCCCTGGGCCGATGCCGCCGACTGCTCCACCAGCGCCGCGTTCTGCTGCGTCACGGTGTCGAGCTGCGTGACAGCCTCGTTGACCTGGGCGATGCCCTGGGACTGCTCCTTGGTCGCGCTGCTGATCTGCTGCACCAGCGTGCTCACCCGCCCGACGGCGTTGACCACGCCCTGGATGGTGGTGCCGGCATGGTCCATCTGCTGCGCGCCGTTGGCGATCTGGTTCACCGTCGCGCCGATCAGGCCGCTGATCTCCTTGGCCGAGCTGGCGCTGCGCTGCGCCAGGGCCCGGACCTCCCCCGCCACCACGGCAAAGCCCCGGCCCTGCTCGCCCGCGCGGGCCGCCTCCACGGCGGCATTGAGCGCCAGCAGGTTGGTCTGGAAGGCGATGCCCTCGATCACGCCCACGATCTCGCTGATGCGCGTGGACGACTGCTTCATCTCCTGCATGGCAGCGCCCACCTCCTGCACGGCCTGGCCGCCGCGCGTGGCGATGTCGCTGCTTTGCGCGCTCTCGTGCGACACCTTGGCGGCGGTGTCGGCCGTCTGCTGCACGGTGCTGGCCAGCTGCTCCATCGACGCGGCGGTTTCCTCCAGGCTGCTCGCCTGCGATTCGGTGCGAGCCGACAGGTCCAGGCTGCCGCGCGAAATCTCGGCGGCCGACTGGGTGAAGCTGCGCACTTCGGTGCGCACATCGCCCACCACCGCGCGCAGGTTGACCTGCGTCTGCCGCAGCCGCTGCATGAGCGCGCCCAATGGCGGTGGATAGTCCACGTGGACCGAGGTGGCCAGATTACATGCCGAGATGTCGGAGGCGAACCGGGTCGCATCGTGCACGCCCCGCAGCACGGTGGCCTGGTAGCGCCACAGCGCCCACCCGCTCCCCACCAGCAGCAGCACCAGGCGCGTCACCCAGGCCACGGGGCCCTGCAGCCCCAGCATGTCGGGCACCAGCGCCAGCAGCAGCAACACCCCAAGCACCAGCGCCATGCGGGGCAGCAACGCCATTTGCGCCATGCGCTGCCGCCAGCCACGCACACCGCGGTAGCGCAGGTTGCCGGCGTCCAGGTAGAAACTGCGCGCGCCCGAGGCCGCATCGCGGCGCATCTGCGCATACAGGGCCTCGGCGGCATCGGACTCCGCCGCGCTGGGCTTGGTGCGCACCGACATGTAGGCGCGGGGCTTGCCCCCCTCCATGATGGGCGTGACATTGGCCCGCACCCAGTAGTGGTCGCCATTCTTGCGGCGGTTTTTCACCAGCCCCGTCCAGGGCTCCCCCCGGCCGACGGTGCGCCACAAGTCCTTGTAGGCCTCGGCGGGCATGTCGGGGTGGCGGATGATGTTGTGGGGCTGGCCGACAAGCTCGTCGTGGCTGTACCCGCTCACGCGCACGAAGGCGGGGTTGCAGTGCGTGATCTCGCCCTTGGTGTTGGTGCTGGACACCAGCAGCTCATCGCCGGGGTAGTCGAAATTCTGCTGGGTCACCGGCAGGTTGATGCGCATGAAAAGCTCCTGATGGGCCCGCATCGTCGGCAGGCGGCGCGGTCCGCTACCGCTTGATACCGATCAAGTCTACCTGCCGATCACACCGTCTGGCACCAAAAGAATTGCGGCGGTGCCCCGAGAACGGGCGGCCCCGGGCGCAGCCTCGGGCCTAGAAAAGCTGACCGGTTTCCATGGTGGCCTGCGCGCCGGGCCGCCGCCCCCGGCCGCCGGCCGGCACCGGTGTGCGTGGCTCCAGCACCGGCTCTTCCCCGCGCCGCGCCAGCGTGCTGGCCCGTACCCCCAGCAGGCGCAGGCGCTTGTCCAGCGGCACGCGCTTGAGGCACTGCCCCGCCAGCTGGCGGATGGTGGCGCCGTCCGCCGTGTAGATGCCCGCGGTGTGGTCGCGCGTGGCGATCTTGAAGTCGTCGTAGCGCAGCTTGATGCCGATGGTGCGCGCCACATAGCCCTTGCGCTGCAGGTCTTCGGCCAGGCGCAGGCACAGGTCGGTGAAGATCGCGCCCAGCTCCGCCTTGTCGCGCACGGCGTGCAGGTCGCGGTCGAAGGTGGTCTCGCGGCTCATGCTCACGGGTTCGCTTTCGGTCACCACGGGGCTGTCGTCCCGCCCCCAGGACACCCGGTGCATCCACGCTCCCGTCGATTTGCCGAAGTGCCCCATCAGCCACTGTTCATCCTGCGCCGCCAGCTGGCCGATGGTCTCGATGCCCAGGCGCGCCAGCTTCTCACCCGCCTTGGGGCCGATGCCGTTGATCTTGCGCACGTTGAGCGGCCAGATCTTCGCCTGCAGATCCGACTCATAGACGATGGAGATGCCATTGGGCTTGTTGAACTCGCTGGCCATCTTGGCCAGCAGCCGGTTGGGGGCCACGCCGATGGAGCAGGTCAGCCCCGTCACGTCGAAGATCCTCTTCTGGATGAGCCGTGCCAGCACCCTGCCTCCTTCGCGCTGGCCCCCGGGCACGTCGGTGAAGTCGATGTAGACCTCGTCCACGCCCCGGTCCTGCATCACCGGAGCGATGTCGGTGATGGTGCTCTTGAACAGGCGCGAAAAGCGGCGCACTTCGTCGAAATCCACGGGCAGCACGATGGCATGAGGGCACAGCCTGGCCGCCTTCATCATGCCCATGGCCGAGCCCACGCCGAACTGCCGCGCCGCGTAGGTGGCGGTGGTGATGACGCCCCGGCCCACATAGTCCTTGAGCAGGGGAAAGTCGGCCACCGGGATGAAATGCGGCTCGCGCAGGCCCTGGCCATCGGGGCTCTGGTGCAGCAGCTCGTCCACCTTGCGCCGCCCGCCGCCGATGACCACGGCCAGGCCCTTGAGCTGGGGGTAGCGCAGCAGCTCGACGGATGCGAAGAAGGCATCCATGTCGAGGTGCGCGATGCGGCGCAGGCGCGGTGCGGAGGGCTCGTCGGGCGGTGCGGAGGTCACGGCCTCCATTGTGCGCAAAAGCGCAGGCACCCTGCTGTCAGCCGCCCGGCCGACCACAGGGTTTGGGCTGCGGTATTGATTGTGTCTATTGCTTCTTGGCGAGCGCCGCGTTGCGCAGGCCCTGCAGCGTTCCCGTGGGCGTGATCGCCTCGGGGTCCATCAGGCAGTGCAGCACGCTGGGCAGGCCGCTGGCCCGCGCGCGGGCCAGGGCGGGGGCGAAGTCTTCGGTGCGCTCGACGCGCTCGCCGTGGCCGCCGAACGCCTGGGCGTAGGCCTTGAAGTCGGGGTTCTTGAGCTGCGTGGCGCTCACGCGGCCCGGGTACTCGCGCTCCTGGTGCATGCGGATGGTGCCGTACATGGCGTTGTCCAGCAGCACCACGATGATCGGCAGGCCGTACTGCACGGCGGTCGCGAACTCCTGGCCGTGCATCAGGAAGTCGCCGTCACCCGCGAAGATCACCACCTCGCGCTGCGGCCACAGGCGCTTGCCGCCCACGCCGGCCGGCAGCCCGTAGCCCATCGACCCGCTGGTGGGCGCGAGCTGGCTGGCATAGGTGGTGAAGGGCCAGAAGCGGTGCACCCACGTGGCGAAGTTGCCCGCGCCGTTGCAGAAGATGGTGTCGGCGGGCAGCACGTCCTTGAGGTGCTGCATCACCTGGCCCATCTGCAGATCACCGGGGATGCGGATGGGCGCGGTGTCGCTCCAGGCCAGATAGTCGGCATGGGCGGCTTCGGTGTGAGCCTTCCACGGCACCGGCGCCGCAGGGCGCACGGCATCCAATGCCGCGGCGAAGGCCTGCGGCGTGGCGTGGATGGCCTGCGTGGGGCGGTAGAGCTTGCCCAGTTCATCGGCATCGGCATGCACATGCACCAGGGGCTGTGCGGGCGTGGGGATGCCGAACAGCTCGTAGCCCTGCGACGGCACTTCGGACAGGCGCCCGCCCACCACCAGCACCAGGTCGGACGCGCGGATGCGCGCCAGCAGCTTGGGGTTCACGCCGAGGCCCAGGTCGCCGCCGTAGCAGGCGTGGGTGGCGGCAAACAGCATCTGCCGGCGGAACGAGCAGTACACCGGAATGGACCACGCCTCGGCAAACGCCGTGAACTCGCGCACCGCCTGTTCGGACCAGCGGCTGCCGCCCAGGATGGCCACGGGGCTCTGGGCGGCCTGCAGGCGCTGGGCCAGCTCTGCCATCTGCGCGGCGCCGGGGTGGGTCTCGGTGACCTGGTAGGGCTGCGCGTCGGCCACGGTGGCGGCCTCCGTCAGCATGTCTTCGGGCAGCGCCACCACCACCGGGCCGGGGCGGCCCGAGGTGGCAACGTGGAAGGCGCGCGAGATGAGTTCGGGCACGCGCGCCGGGTCGTCGATCTGCACCACCCACTTGGCCATGGTGCCGAAGACCGCGCTGTAGTCGAGCTCCTGGAACGCCTCGCGCCCCATGGCGCCGCGCGCCACTTGCCCCACGAACAGGATCATCGGGGTCGAGTCCTGGTGCGCGATGTGCACCCCGGCCGACGCATTGGTGGCGCCCGGCCCGCGCGTCACGAAGCAGATGCCTGGCTGCCCCGTGAGCTTGCCCTGCGCCTCGGCCATCATGGCCGCGCCGCCTTCCTGGCGGCACACCGTCACGCCGATGTCTGCATCGTGCAGGGCATCGAGCACAGCCAGGTAGCTCTCGCCCGGCACGCAGAACAGCTGCTTGACGCCATGGGTGATGAGCTGCTGCACCAGGATCTGGCCGCCGGTGCGGCTTGGGGCGGGGCTGGAGGTGGAAGGCGTGGTCATGTCAAAAGGTCCGGAACGGGAAAATATCAAACGAGGAAAACAGGTGGGTCAGCGCAGTGCCTCGCACGCACGGCGGATACGTGTGCAGGCCTCCTGCAGGTCGGCCATGCTGGCAGCGTACGAGATACGGAAATACGGCGCCAGCCCCAGCACGCTGCCCGGCACCACGGCCACGTGGAACTCGCGCAACAGGTAGTCGCAAAAATCGGCATCCGTGCGCAGCAGCGCGCCGCCCGGCGTGGTGCGGCCCAGCACGCCTTCGCAGCTGGCAAAGGTGTAGAACGCACCCTCGGGCACGCGGCAGCGCAGGCCCGGCGATGCATTGAGCGAAGCCACCACGAGGTCGCGCCGCGCCTGGAACTCGCGGCAGCGCTCGGCCACCACGTCCTGCGGACCGGTGAGCGCCGCCACCGCCGCCGCCTGGCTGATGGACGACGCGCACGACGTCGCCTGGCTCTGCACCACCGCCATGGCCGCGATCAGCGCACGCGGGCCCGCGCCGTAGCCGATGCGCCAGCCCGTCATGGCGTACGACTTGGACACGCCGTTCACCGTGAGCGTGCGCTCGCGCAGCGCGGGCAGCACGACCACCGGCGTGGCGAACGCATGGCCGTCGTACAGGATGTGTTCGTAGATGTCGTCCGCCAGCACCCACACCCGCGGGTGGCGCAGCACCACCTCCAGAAGGGGCCGCAGTTGCTCGGCGCTGTAGGCCGTGCCGCTGGGGTTGGACGGCGAGTTGATGAACACCCAGCGCGTGCGCGGCGTGATGGCGGCATCCAGCTCTTGCTCCGTAATGCGAAAGCCGTTGTCTTCGCTGCACGGCACCACCACGGGCACACCGCCCGCGATCAGCACCATGTCGGCGTACGAGGTCCAGTACGGCGCGGGCAGGATCACCTCGTCGCCCGGGTTCAGGCTGGCCATCAGCGCGTTGTAGATGACCTGCTTGGCACCGGCGCCCACAGTGATCTCGTGGGTGGCGAACGCGAGGCCGTTGTCGCGGCGGAACTTGAGCTGGATCGCGGCCTTGAGCTCCGGCGTGCCGTCCAGCACCGTGTAGTGCGTGTCGCCCCGCGCCATGGCGCGCTGCGCGGCCTCCTGGATGTGGATCGGCGTGTCGAAGTCCGGCTCGCCCAGGCCCAGCACGATCACGGGCTGACCCTGGCGCTTCAATTCATTGGCGGCCTGGGTGATGCGCACGATGTCCGACACACCGATGGCGCTGATGCGGTCGGCCGCGCGAAAGGCTGTGGCGGGGATGGCGGCGTTCATTGCTGGTAGGACTCCAGGGGCTTGTCGTTGGGTGCGGAGAACAGCTGGCGCAGCGTGGTGCCCAGCGGCAAATTCAGGCTCATGTTCTTGGGCGGAATGGGGTTCACGAACCACTTGGTGTAGATCTTTTCCATCTCGCCGCTCTGCATCAGCCGGGTGAGCACGCCGTCCACCGCGGCCTTGAAGGTGGGGTCGTCCTTGCGGAACAGCAGCGCGATCGGCTCGGCGCCCAGCGGCTCGCCCACGATGCGGTAGGCCGACGGGTCCTTGGAGTTGGAGATCAGGCCCGCCAGCAGGTTGTCGTCCAGCACGAACGCATCAGCGCGGCCGGATTCGAGCAGCATGAAGCTCTCGTGGTGGTCCTTGCCCAGCACCGTCTTGACGGGTGCGCCCAGCGTGCGCTCCTGCTTGCGCAGCAGCTGCACGGCCGTGGTGCCGGTGGAGGCCGCAATCGTGCGGTTGCCCAGCTGGCTGATGGACTTCAGGTCCGAATCCTTGCGCACCGCCATGCGCACCTCGCTCACATAGGTGGTCACGGCAAAAGCCACCTGCTGCTGGCGCGCCAGGTTGTTGGTGGTGGGGCCGCAGCCGATGTCCAGCGTGCCGTTCTGCACCAGCGGCATCGTGTTCTGCGCCGTCACGGCCATGTACTCGAGCTTCGCGTCGGGCACGATTTCCTTGAGCACGCGCTCGCACAGCTCCACGTGGTAGCCCACGTATTTTTCATTCGCGCCCAGCGCGTAGGCCATGGGCGGCGAGGTCTCGCGCACGCCCAGCACCGCCTTGCCCGATGCCTTGATCTTCTCCAGCGTGGGCATGGCGGGTTGCGCCTGCGCGGGCACGAAGGCCGTGCAGGCCAGTGCGAGCCCTGCAGCGAGCGCGGTGAATGTCTTGCGGGAAATTGCCATGGTCGTTGTCTCCGGTTGTGTTGTGGTTGGCAGGTGGGAAAGCGTCGAAAAAGAGGAAGGGCCGGATGGGCGGGGCCCCGGTGCGGGGCTCCTGGGTTCAGATGACGTTCTTCTCCAGCAGCGGCTCGTTGCGCGCGATGCGCTCGATGGACAGCGGCGACAGGTCCAGGCTCTGGTAGCGCCCCGTCAGCATCAGCTCGGCCAGGCCGCGCCCCACGGCAGGGCACTGCTGCAGGCCATGGCCCGAGAACCCGTTGGCGAACACCAGGTTGTCGCACGTCGGATGCAGGCCCACGATGGCGTTGTGGTCGAAAGTGTTCATCTCGTAGTAGCCCGCCCAGGCGCCCTGCATGCGCAGTGCCTCGAAGCCCGGAATGCGCTCGGCCAGGGCAGGCCACACGTGGTCTTCAAAAGCGTGGTGCTCCGGCTCCAACGGCGCAAAGTCGGCATCGTCGCCAGCCTGCGGTGCAAAGCCGCAGATGAAGCCCGAGCCCTCGGGCCGCAGCCAGATGCCGCTGGTGTCGATGAGCAGCGGGCAGCCCGGCAGCGCCGCGGGGCTGGCCAGGTGGAACACCGTGCGGCGCTTGCCCACCACGGGCAGGCCGATGCCCGCCCAGCCCGCGATGGCCGCGGCCCAGGGGCCACCCGCGTTCACCGCAAAGCGGCACGGCAGCTCGCCACCGCTTTTCAGGCGGACGGCACGCACATGCCGCACGCCATCGCTAGCCACCAGGTCCAGGCCCACGGCCTCATCGGCCACGTAGCGCACGCCCTGGCTCTGCGCCTTCTTGCGCAGCGCGCTCAGCAGCAGGTAGCCGTCGAACCAGCCCTCGCCCGACAGCCCGAGCGACCCCAGCACCACGTCCTGCAGCGCCAGCCACGGAAAGCGCCCGGCCAGCTGCTGCGGGCCGAGCAGCGCCACATCGGCGCCGTGCCGCTTTTGCAGCGCATGGTTCTCGCGCAGCGTGGCCTCGCCCGCCTGGGTGGCCAGGTACAGGTAGCCGCCCTCGTGCAGGCTCACATCCGGCGCGTCGCCGCTGCAGGCCAGCAGTGTGTTCACATTGCGCAGAAAGCCGATGCCATAGGCCGAGATCTGGACATTGATGTCGGTGGAGAACTGCTGGCGGATGGAGCTGGCCGACAGCGCGGACGATGCGCGCGCATAGGTCGGGTCCCGCTCGACCACCACCACCGCGCAGCCCGGCTGCTGCAGCGTCAGGAAGTACGCGATGGCGCTGCCGATGACGCCGCCACCGATGACGACGATGGGTGGCGTTTCAGCCGGCATGAAAGCGCTTGCCACTGCGCTGCTCACACGTCGAAGGTCACGCCCTGCGCCAGCGGCAGTGCCGTGGAATAGTTGATGGTGTTCGTCGCCCTGCGCATGTAGGCTTTCCAGCTGTCGGAGCCCGCCTCGCGCCCGCCGCCGGTTTCCTTCTCGCCGCCAAACGCGCCGCCGATTTCCGCGCCGCTCGGGCCGATGTTCACGTTGGCAATGCCGCAGTCCGAGCCGGCTGCCGACATGAACAGCTCGGCCTCGCGCACATTGAGCGTGAAGATCGACGACGACAGGCCCGCGCCCACGGCGTTGTTCATCGCGATGGCCTCGTCCAGCGTGCTGTAGCGCACCACGTACAGGATGGGCGCGAAGGTTTCGTGCAGCGCGGGGCCGTCATGCCTTTGCAGCTCCACCAGGGCAGGGCGCACGTAGTACGCGTCCGCACCACCCAAACCTTCCACGCGGCCGCCGCCGTGCACCGCGGCACCCAGCGCACGGCTTTGTTCCAGCGCCTTTTGCATGCCTTCAAAGGCCATGCGGTCGATCAGCGGGCCCACCAGCGTGCCGGCGGTGCGCGGGTCGCCCACCTGCACGTTGGCGTACACCTTGGCCAGCTGGGGGACCAACTGATCGTAGATGCTGTCGTGCACGAACAGGCGGCGCAGCGTGGTGCAGCGCTGGCCCGCCGTGCCCATGGCGGCGAACGCGATGCCGCGCAGCGCCAGGTCCAGGTCGGCCGTGGGGGCCACGATGGCGGCATTGTTGCCGCCCAGCTCCAGGATGCCGCGCGCAAAACGTGCCGCCAGGCGCGGGCCCACCGCGCGGCCCATGGCGGTGGAGCCCGTGGCTGACAGCACGGGCACGCGGGCGTCATCCACCAGCACCTCGCCAATGTCGCGCTGGCCCACGATCAACTCCAGCAGGCCTTCGGGCGCGTCGGCACCAAACCGCGCGATGGCACGCTGCGCGATGGCGTGCGTGGCCAGGGCCGTGAGCGGGGTCTTTTCGGACGGCTTCCACACCACCGAATCACCACACACCAGCGCCAGCGCCGCGTTCCACGACCACACGGCCACCGGGAAGTTGAAGGCCGAGATCACGCCGCACACGCCCAGCGGGTGCCAGGTTTCCATCATGCGGTGGCCGGGGCGCTCGGTGGCAATCGTCAGGCCATACAGCTGGCGCGACAGGCCCACCGCGAAGTCGCAGATGTCGATCATCTCCTGCACCTCGCCCAGGCCTTCGGACGGAATCTTGCCCGCCTCGATGGTGACGAGCAGTCCCAGGTCCGCCTTGGCGGCGCGCAGCTCTTCGCCCAGCAGGCGCACCAGCTCGCCCCGGCGCGGCGCAGGCACGTTGCGCCACGCCTGGAAGGCCGCATGCGCACGGCCGATGGCGGCGGTCGCCTCGGCGGGGCCGTGCTGCGGCACCCGGGCCAGCACCTCGCCCGTGATGGGCGAGCGGGCGGCCAGCGTGCCCCCGGTGTAGCCCGCGCGGGGCACGCCCAGGCGTTGCAGCAATTGATCGACTTCGGTCACGAGGGGGGTGGCGGCAGGAGTGGCGGACATGGCGGCTCGCAAGGATCAGAAGGGCAGGAAAAAGGGGCAGCGCAGGAGAAAACACGCAATGAAGGCGCCAATATCCGCCAATCCTGCCGCGCTGGATAGCAAAAAAATGGAACTACTTGATCACAAATTGGAATGAAGTACCTGAAAATAGCAGTAGCCCGCACCGCACACCGCATCAGTGCCACGGACTTGAAAGGCCTTGCCTGGGCCACCGCCGATCATTCCCCCCACGCATGACCATGCTGCGCCGCTCCTTCCTGCCATCCACCGCCGATCTGCTGGCCTTTGAAACGGCTGCCCGCCACCAGAGCGTGTCGCGCGCGGCCGAGGAGCTGCACCTCACGCAAAGCGCCGTGTCACGCCAGATCCGCCAGCTGGAGGAGCAACTGGGCACCGCCCTCTTCCACCGCGTGCGCCAGCGCGTGGTGCTCACCGACGCGGGCCGCGTCTACGCCGCCGACGTGCTGGCCGTGCTGCAGCAGCTGTCGGCCAGCACGCAGAAGGCCATGGCGTTCGCGAGCACCGACGGCCTGCTCAACCTGGCCGTGCTGCCCACGCTGGGCACCCGCTGGCTCATACCACGCCTGGGCGGCTTCATGGCCCAGCACCCCGAGGCCATGGTCAATTTTTCGGCCCGCACCGAGCCCTTTGATTTCGCGGGAACACCGTTCGACGCGGCCATCCACTTCGGTGCGCCGCACTGGGCGGGTGCCGTGTGCGAATACCTGATGCACGAAGAGACGGTGCCCGTGTGCAGCCCCGCCTACCGCGACCGCCACCACATCCGCACGCCACAGGATCTGACCCGCGTGGTGCTGCTGCAGCAAAGCACGCGCCCCACCCAGTGGGCCGAGTGGTTCGAGCTGGTGGGCGCCCCCACGGCCCTGGCCCTGCGCGGCCCCCAGTCCGAACACTTCGCCATGATCGCCCAGGCCGCCGTCTCGCACCTGGGCGCGGCGCTGCTGCCGCGTTTCCTGATCGAGCAGGAACTGGCGGCGGGCAGCCTGGTGGAGCTGTCGGGCACGGTACTGACCAGCACCGATGCGTACTACCTCGTGTACCCGGAGGCGCGCGCGCAGACGCCGCTGGTGAAGGCGTTCAGGGACTGGGTGGTGGGGGAATGCGCAGGCCAGCGGCAAGCCCAAGGCTGAGGACCGGCGCGACGCCCCTGCACCACCGGGTCCATGGAATTTTTGAATAAAAATGCCTCCAGCCCTTTTGGCTAAAGCGCTGGCAGCTATGAAAAGTGAAGTGGCAGCACCGGGTACCCGGCGCCCGGGCCGCGCACCGGCAGGCCGTCATTCAGCTCCCGTCCACCAGCGGAAGTCCGCCAAGGCCCGGCGCGGGCGGCTCGATCGGTCCTGCACAAAACCCCTAGCGGAAACCAGGCAGCGGCTTCACGCGGGCCGCACTGCCCGGCTGCTGGCGGTTCCCGGCGGCTTGCGCGCGGTGCGGCCGGCCCGGCGATCCGCCCCCGCCAGTTCCTTGTCGTTCAATACGTACTGCGGGTTGTTGGTGAGGCGTTCCACGGCCAGGTCGATGAACGCCCGGGCGCGCACAGGCTGCGACGTCCTGCTGCCGAAGTACACAAAGTAGCTGGCGAAATCGGGCATGTGGTCGCGCAGGACGGGGACCAGTTGCCCCGAACGGATATAGGGCGCCGCGGTCACGCCCGCCAGCTGCCCCAGGACCTTGCCCGCCAGCACGGCCTGCAGCTCGAAGACTTCGTCATTGCTGCAGATGGCGGGCACGACCGGCTGGTCCACGGTCTGCTCCCCCAGCTTCACATGCCAGGGGGCGACCTTGCCCGTGCCGGGGTGGCGGAAAGCGCTGCAGCGGTGGGCGGCCAGGGCCGCCAGCGAGTCCGGCACGCCAAAGCGCTGCAAATACGCCGGTGCTCCGCAAATGACCATCTGCAACGGGAACAGCTTGCGGGCGATGACCCCTTCATGCGGCGAGGCGCCCAGGCGAAAGCCAACGTCCACCCGGTCCTCGACCCAGTTGCCCACCCGGTCGTCCAGGAGCACGTCGGGCTGGATGCCGGGGTGCCGTTCACAGAACTCCTCCACCAGGCGCCAGAGGATGGGCTGAAAAGCCGTGCGAGGGCCGGCTATGCGCAAGGGCCCGGCGAATTCGTCCCTGGCCGTCCGCGCGTTTTGCAGGGCGCGCTGCACGCCCAACAACGCGGGCTGCACGTCCTCCAGCAGGCGCTGCCCTGCATCGGTCAGCGACATCACCCGCGTCGTGCGATGGAACAGCCTCGCGTCCAGGTGTTCCTCCAGTTGCGCCAGCGCCTTGCTCGCCGCCTGCGGGCTGATGTCGAGCGCGTGTGCCGCCTTGCGCAGGCTGCCCAGCTCCGCGGCCTTGATGAAGGTGGATACGGAGCGGAGTTCGTTGATGGCCATGGCTGCTTCCTCCTGCCGGCATTGTCTCCATTTGGATGCGAATCCAGCAACCTATTTACCACTATCCGGATGTGAGTCCAGTTCCTAGACTTCGCCCCATAGTCCCCCGCGGAAACCCACCTTGCAACACCTCACCTTGAACAATGGCGTCCAGATGCCCGTCCTGGGCTTCGGTGTCTTCCAGATTCCCGATGCGCAGGAATGCGAACGCTGCGTGATCGACGCCATCCAGGCCGGCTACCGCTTGATCGACACCGCGGCGTCCTACCTGAACGAGGAAGCGGTCGGCAAGGGCCTGAAGGCCAGCGGCGTGGCGCGGGCCCAGCTTTTCGTGACGACCAAGCTCTGGGTTCAGGACGCCGGCTACGAGCGCACACAGCGGGCCATCGACACATCGCTGCGCCGCCTGCAGGTGGACTATCTGGACCTCTACCTCATCCACCAGCCATTCGGCGACGTGCATGGCGCCTGGCGCGCAATGGAGGAAGCCTGCCGCGCGGGCAAGCTGCGTGCCATCGGCGTCAGCAATTTCCACCCCGACCGACTGATGGACATCCAGGCGTTCAACCAGATCGCACCGGCCGTCAACCAGGTGGAGGTGAACCCGTTCCTGCAGCAGATCGAGAGCGCCGCCTTCATGCGGGAAATCGGCGTGCAGGCCCAGGCCTGGGCACCGTTTGCGGAAGGGCGCAACAACCTGTTCGAGAACGAGGTGCTCACCGACATCGGCAGGCGCCACGGCAAATCCGTGGGCCAGGTCGTGCTGCGCTGGCTGGCCCAGCGCGGCATCGCCACCCTGGCCAAGTCGGTGCGCAGGGAACGCATGGCGGAGAACATCGCCATCCTCGACTTCGAGCTCGATGCCGCGGACATGGCGCGCATTGCCACGCTCGACACCCGCACCAGCAGTTTCTTCTCCCACCGCGATCCCGCCATCGTCCAGTGGATGGCCGGGCGCAAGCTCGACCTCTGAGCCATGCGCATGAAGACACTGCTTTGCCTCGCCCTGTGCGGCGCAGCCACCGTGGCGAGCGCGCAGCGGCCCGGACCGGAAAGCGCCGCGCCCGCCGTTGCCGTCCGCACGGCCGCGCCGTCGCCCGCCGCGACCGGGGCGCCGGAGACCTTCACGGGCACCGTCGAGATCAGCACGCCGTTTCAGGCGCTGCCGCCGGGAAAGGCCGGCGGCGCAACGGTGCGTTTCGAGGCCCGGGCGCGCACGGCCTGGCACACCCATCCCCTGGGACAGACGCTCGTGGTCACGGCCGGCCTGGGCCTGGTGCAGCAGGCGGGGCAACCGGCCCAGTGGATCCGCCCCGGCGACGTGGTCGGCATCCCCGCCAACGTGCGCCACTGGCACGGCGCGGGCCCCGGCGGCCCCATGGCCCATGTCGCCATCGCCGAAAAGGAAGACGGCACCTCGGTAGCCTGGAAAGACAAGGTCAGCGATCAGGACTACGAGGCCGCCCTGGCCAGCGCGGGCCTGGCCGCGGCGGCTCCCGCCGCGATGCCGGCTGGACACGCCGGCCAGCACATCGTGCCCCCGCGGGCAGCGGCGCATGCACAGCCCGCCAGCGAAGTCCTGTCGGCCAGGCAGCAGGCCATCCCCCTGATGGCGTCCTTTGCGGCGGCCAGCAACATGCCCCGGCTCAACACGGCCTTGAACCAGGGGCTGGATGCGGGCATGACGGTCAGCGAGGCCAAGGAAGTTCTGGTGCAGCTTTACGCCTATGCGGGGTTCCCCAAGAGCCTCAACGCGCTTGGCGAACTGATGAAGGTCGTGCAGGAACGCAGGCAGCGCGGCATCCAGGACGCACCGGGCCGCGAACCCGGCCGCCGCATCGCCACCGGCGATGAACTGGTGGCGGCCGGCAAGGCGAACCAGACCGCGATCTCCGGCGGGCCGGTGCAGGGCCCGCTGTTCGACTTCGCGCCCGTCATCAACCAGTTCCTGCAGGCCCACTTGTTCGGCGACATCTTCGAGCGCGACAACCTCGACTGGCAAAGCCGCGAACTGGCCACGGTCGGCGCGCTCGCCGCCATGCCGGGCGTGGAGGCCCAGTTGCGCTCGCACCTGCGGGCCAGCCTGCGCGTGGGCCTGAGTGCCACGCAGCTGCGGCAACTGGTGCAGGTGCTGGCAGAACAGGGCGATCCAGATGCCGCCCATCGCGCCCAAGACGCGCTCACGCAGGCGGTTGCCGCCGCATCGAAAGGTTGAACATGGACACCCACCGAATCCTGTGGGCCGCCGCCCTTGCCCTGCCGGCGCTCATCACCGGCTGTGCAACCCCTTCTCCCCAGGGCACCGGCAACGCCCCTGGTCCGCTGGTGATCCAGGCCCAGGGGAGCTTCGCCGTCGGCGGGACCGTGCAGAAAACCCCCGGAAACTACGACAACAACAAGCCGGGCGCTTCGGGCCAGAGTTTCCACGGCGACCACCTCTATGCCTTCTACCAGGTGCCGCAGAACCCGAAGGCATTGCCCATCGTGATGCTGCATGGCGCCTTCCAGTCCGCGCGCAGCTGGGAAACCACGGCGGACGGGCGCGAGGGCTTTCAGACCTTGTTCCTGCGCCGTGGCTTTCCGGTCTACGTGGTGGACCAGCCGCGCCGTGGCCGGGCCGGCAGCAGCACGGTCGCGGCAACGATCGAGCCGGCACCCAACGACCAGCTGTTCTTCGACCAGTTCCGGATGGGCAAGTGGCCGAACTACTTCGGCAATGTCCAGTTCGACCGCAAGCCGGAGACGCTGGAGCAGTTCTTCCGCTCGGTCACCCCCAACACCGGCCCCTACGACGCCGGCGTGGTAGCAGACGCCCTGTCGGCGCTGTTCACCAAAATCGGCCCGGCGATCCTGTTCACGCATTCGCAAGCCGGCGGCCCGGGTTGGCTGGCGGCAATCAAGAACCCGAACGTCAAGGCGATCGTCGCTTTCGAGCCGGGCAGCGGCTTCATCTTTCCGCGGGGCGAGTTGCCCCAGGCCATGCCCAGTGCGGCCGGGACGCTGTCGCCCGAGGCGGTGCCGATGCCGGACTTCCTGAAGCTCACCCGGCTCCCGATCACCATCTACTACGGCGACAACTTCCCGGTCGAGCCCACCCCGGAGCGCGGCCAGGACAACTGGCGTGTGCGGCTGGCCATGGCCCGGCTGTGGGTCGACGCCGTCAACAGGCACGGCGGCGACGCCCGGCTGGTGCACCTTCCGGAGATTGGAGTGCGCGGCAACACGCACTTCCTGATGTCCGACTTGAACAACCTGCAGATCGCGCAGCTGGTGTCGCAGTTTCTGGCCCACAAGAAGCTGGACTGATGTACCCGGCCGCGCCATGCCGCGCAGGCAGACCACAAAAATGATTGGAGCTTGAATGAAACACGAAGCCGTCAATGAAAAGCGCCGCGAGTTCCTTGGGACCTCGGCCCTTGCCATCTCAGCCGCCGCCATCGGTGTTCCCGCCATGGCCACACCCACCTCCGCTGTCGCCGCTGGTGGCGGCAGCAAGAATCCCTTCACGCTGGTCTATGCCGGCGCGATCACGAAGAACGAGCCGGGCAAGGTCCACATCCGCCCGGTGAAGTACAAGCTCAACGGCCTGGACATCGTCGCCAACGTCTACACCCCGGCGAACCACGATCCCAAGAAGAAATACCCCGCGATCGTCGTGGCGCACCCGAACGGCGGCGTGAAGGAGCAGGTCGCCGGCCTGTATGCCCAGCACCTGGCGGAGCAGGGCTACATCACGATCGCGATGGACGCGGCGTATCAGGGCGGCAGCGGCGGCCAGCCACGCAGCACGGACAAGCCGCAATTTCGCACGGAGGACATTCACGGTGCGGCCGACTTCATCACCCGCTATCCAGGTGTCGATGCGGCGCGCCTGGGACTGCTCGGCATTTGTGGTGGCGGCGGCTATGCGCTGTCGGCAGCGAAGTCAGACAAGCGCTTCAAGACGCTGGCGACGCTCAGCATGTTCAACTCCGGACGGGTCCGCCGCAACGGGTTTTCCGACTCCCAGCTGGATACGATCCAGAAGCGCTTGAAGGACGCGTCGGATGCGCGCGCCCAGGAGAAGGCGGGAGGCAAGGTTCTCTATTCGGGCGATGCCGACATGACGGATGCGCAGATTGCGGCGTTGCCATTCGAGATGTACCGGCAGGGCTACGAATACTACTGGCGCACCCATGCGCATCCGGGCTCCACGTTCAAATACACCACGAGCAGCTTGATGGACCTGATGCGCTGGGATGCCACCGAGGAGATCGAACTGATCCAGCAACCGCTGCTGATGATCGCGGGCAGCAAGGCTGACAGCTTGTACATGACCGAAGATGCGTTCGCCAAGGCCACGGGCGCGAAGGACAAGGAACTGTTCAAGATCGAAGGCGCCACGCACATCGAGACCTACTGGGTGCCCCATTATGTGGAAGCCGCTATGGGCCAGCTGATTCCGTTCTACGCCAGGACCTTGTGATCCGGAAAGAACCCCGTCTTCACGGCGCTTCCACCCGATTGCGCCCTGACGCCTTGGCCCGGTACAGCCCGCCATCCGCCGCCTCGATCAGTTGCCGCTCGCACCCCTGCGCGTAAGGCCCTGCCATCGTGGCGGCTCCCACGCTCACCGTGACGCAGCCCCACGAGCTGCCGCTGTGCGCGATGGCCAGCGTCTCGATCCGCTCCCGCACGACCTCCGCCACAATGCGCGCCCCCTGAAGATCCGTGCCGGGAAGAATGATCGCCAGTTCTTCCCCGCCGTAGCGCGCCACGAGGTCACCGGGGCGTTTGGCGTACTGCACCAGGCATTTCGACACCGCCTGCAGGCAGGCATCGCCCGCCACATGGCCGTAGGTGTCGTTGAAACCCTTGAAGTAGTCGATATCGATGAGCAGCAGGGACAGCGGCGTCCCCTGCCGGCTCGCGCGGCGGCACTCCATGTTCAGGGTTTCGTCGAAGCAGCGACGATTGGCCAGGCCCGTGAGCTGGTCTTGCGCGGCCAGCGCCTCCAGCTTCTGGTTCACCCGCATCAGATCCTCGCGCGCAGCCACGAGGGAGGCCTCGGCGCGGGTCCGGCGGCGGATGTCGAGCAGCAGCCGCCAGCCGATGACCGCGATGCCCAGGAGCAAGGCACCGACGACGGCCGCAGTGAGCAGCGCCTGATGCCGCCAGCCGGACAGGGCTTCTTCCTTGCCCACCGCCACGGTGGTGACCACGGGATACCGGTCGCTCTTGCGAAAGGCGTACAGCCGCTGCGTTCCGTCGATGCCGGACTTGAACGAGGCCGTGCCGGACACGGCGCCGGAGTAGACGCGCTGGAAATTGGCCGATTTGGAGAAGTCGCGGCCCAGGTCCTGCTCGCGGTAGGGATAGCGAACGAGCATCTGCCCGCCCGTGGTCGACAGCCCGATGGCGCCTTGGTCGCCCACGTCGATCTTGCCGAACAGCTCCAGAAAGCTCTTGATGCCCAGGCTCACCACCACCACGCCGCCAAAGCGCCTGTCCTTGTCCTCGAAGCGCTGGCTGATGGTGATGACCCAGTCGCCGGTGGAGCGGCTCCGGATGGCCGGCCCGATGAAGGGCTCGCGCGACGCGCTGTCGCGGTGGTGGGCAAAGAAGGCCCTGTCCGTGCTGTTGGCCTGGGCCGGCAAGCGCCCGGCCGAAGACATGAGCCAGTCGCCGGTGGCGCCATAGATGACGATGCCATTGAGCTGGGTCAGCAAATGTTCCTGCTGGTCGATCAGCCGCTGCAGGCGCTGCATGTGCTGGGGGCCGGTGCCCTCTTCCTCCAGCCGCTCCACGATGCCCAGCAGCAGCATGGCGCTTTGCGTGATGACGCCTTCGGTGTAGGTGTTGAGGGTCTGCGCCAGGTTGAGGTTCTGGGTGTCGATTTCGGCCAGCGAGCGCTCTCGCGCCGACCACATCTGCCAGGCGGTGGCGGCAGCCACCGAGAGGTACACAACGGTCAGCAGCAGCACTGCCAGGCGAACATCACGCTTCATCGATTCATTTCCACCCACCAGCACACCCAGCAAACGTCAGGACAGATCGGCGGCCTGGCTGGCCTCTACCCCTCTGCGGACCATACTAAGTGATTGGTGGTGGCTTTGCTACTGGGATGAAACCCCACCTTTCAGAAACCCGCCGCGCGGGCGGTGGCGTGCGTGCCTGGGCTTGCGCGCCTTCAGGGGCGCCGCACGGCCTCGCGCACCATCAGCCAGTACGTGCGGCCGGAGACCGGTTCAACGCACTCCACCGTGCGCGTGAACCCCAGGCGCCGGTAGAACGGCAGGCTGAGCGGGTTGAAGGTTTCCAGAAAGCAGATGGCGCGCGCCAGGTCTGCGCGGGCCAGCGTCAGCCGCAGCAGTCCCTGCGCCAGCCCCTGGCCCTGCGCAGCAGGTCGCACGCCCAGGATGGACAGGTACCACGCACCCCGCAGGTCGCCGGGCACCTGCTCCTCCATGGCGGCGGCGATGCGCACATAGTTGGCGAAACCTGCGGGCCCGAGCAGCCGGGAAAGCCCCTGGGTGCGGCGCTCGCCGTGCTGGGCCTGCGCGCTGGCCGTGGCCTCCTGGGTCAGCCAGAGGGCGGCGCCGTCGGCGCCCGACACATGCACCTCGCCCACGGCGCGGGCCTCGGCCAGGGCCAGCGCGAAGTAGTGGGCCAGCACACGGTGCCGCAGGGCGGGGTCGGCCGCGTGGTCGATGGTGACGGCCTGATAGAACGCATCGTCCCGCAGCGCTTCGGCCAGGGCGCCGCACACGGGAGCAAAAGGTTCCAGTGCGCCGCTCGCGGGTGGCTGCGCCGGCGTGGCATGGGGTTGCATGGGCCTCCAGGGAGCGCTATTGCAGGTTCTGCAGCGCGTAGACGAACGCGGCGTCGCCCAGGAACTCCACCATGCGCGGGTGGTAGGCATTGTGAAACGCCTTCATGTCGGCATTGTCGGCATAGAACAGCACGGTGCCCACATAAGCGTCGCGCGACGGCACGTAAAAACGCGCGACGATGGAAAAGTGCTTTTCCATCAGGGCCTGGATGGCCTCGGATTCAGGGGCGTGCGCATCGATCAGCGGTGCCAGCTCCTGGTAGAACGCAGTGAAGTCGGCATGCACTTGGGGCTTGTCCACGTGCGCCCAGTCGTTGGTGGCCGCCAGGGATTGCTCCTGCTCAGCCCGCTGCGCGGCGCGGCATTGGTCGAGGTATTCGGGGGTGGTCTGCTGCAGGCCCATGGTGTTCGTTTTTTTCTTGTCTTGAAGAGGCGGGTCGGTCAACACGGCGTGCATCGCCGGCCCGCAAACCGCCAGGGGGAGCGCGGACTATAGCGGGGCGGACTGCCACCATGCTGTCCAGCGTTTTTCTGCGGCCACGCGGATGGCGGCCGGGACTTGCCGAGCGCGGGCCGCGCGCCGCCAGGCCAGCACCTCAGCCCAGGGGGTCGGATGCGCTCGCCCGGTCCGCGCCGGGCACCACCCGCTGCGCTGGCGGCGAACCCGCCAGGCTTTGTGCAGGCCGGCGCAGGGTGGCGTCAAAGGGGTTGATCCGGGGCCCGATGGCAGCGGCCTCGCGCTTGAGCAGCTCCACCACCGTGGGCATGCGGTCGGCGTTCAGGCGGTCGGCGATGGTGCCCACGCTCAGCGCCGCCACGGCGCGGCCTTCGCGGTCGCAGATGGGCACGGCCACCCCGGCCATGCCTTCGAGCAGGCCGGTGTTGCGGCCCGCGTAGCCCTGCTGGCGCACGCGCTCGATCTCGGTGCGCAAATACACCTCGTCGTACACGCCGTACTCGCGCACGCGCGACAGGTTGAAGCGGATGACCTCTTCGCGCTCGGCCTCGGGCAGGAAGGCCAGGATGGCCAGCGCGCCCTGCCCCACCCCCAGCGCCACGCGGCCACCGATGTCGCCGGTGAACGAACGGATCGGGAAGGGCCCCTCGCTGCGGTCCAGGCAGATGGCGTCGAAGCCGCTGCGCGCCAGCAAAAAGATGCTGTCACCCAGGCTGCCGCACAGCCGCAGCAGCGCCGGGCGGCACAGGCTGCGCAGGTCGCCCGGGTTGCCGGCGCGCGCAGCCAGGGCGAAGAAGTCCATGCTCAGCCGGTAGAGCTTGCTGCGCTCGTCCTGCTCGACCATGCCTTCTGCCACCAGTGATTGCAGCAAACGGTGCGTGGTGCCCTGCGTGAGGCCGATGGCACGCGCCAATTGGGTGACCCGGCCGCCCTCGGCCTGCACGGCCACCAGGGCGCGGATGAGTGCAAAGACCCGGGGTACGCCGCCCGTGCCTGCGGTTGCTGCTTCCATGCATCGCTCCTGCGGAATAGATGGGCTTCATTCTACCGATCATATTCCAACTATCGGAATAATTTAAAGAAAAATTCTGATTAATGGAATACCCGGTGCGATCTGGTTCGGTTGTTGCAATAGAGTGAACTGAAAACGCCAAGGCTCTCCATCCTGAACGACCCCATGCACCACGGCGGTGCAGCAGTGGCAAGCCACCTTGTTCAGCAGAGGCAGCCCGGCACAAAGACATCCATGCGCGCGCCGCTCGGAGCACGCGCATCGCAGGAAACCGGAATCCGAAGAAAGGCCCCCATGTCCTTCCTGAAGCTCAGTGATGTGACCAAGTTCTACGGCAGCACCTGCGCGGTGCAGTCCATGAACCTCACGGTGGAAAAAGGCGAATTCGTCTCCCTGCTGGGCCCCTCGGGCTGCGGCAAGACCACTACCTTGCAGATGGTGGCGGGCTTCGAGGCGGTCAGCAGCGGCCGCATCGAGCTGGACGGGCGCGACATCACCCACGCCAAAGCCAACACGCGCGGGCTGGGCATCGTGTTCCAGAGCTATGCGCTTTTTCCGCACATGACGGTGGCCGACAACGTGAGCTTTGGCCTGGAGATGCGCAAGGTGCCCAAGGCCGAGCGCAAGGACCGCGTGGCCCAGGCCCTGGGCCTCGTGCACCTGGAGGCGCACGCCACGCGCTACCCCCGCGAACTGTCGGGCGGCCAGCGCCAGCGCGTGGCCCTGGCGCGCGCACTGGTCATCGAGCCCCCCGTGCTGCTGCTGGACGAGCCCCTGTCCAACCTGGACGCCAAGCTGCGCGAGGAGATGCAGTTCGAGCTGCGCCAGATCCAGCGCAAGGTGGGCACCACCACGGTGATGGTCACGCACGACCAGAGCGAGGCCATGTCCATCAGCGACCGCGTGGTGGTGATGGAGGCCGGCCGCGCCACGCAGATCGACCACCCGCACCGCGTGTACGAGCACCCGCGCACCCGCTTCATCTCCACCTTCGTGGGCAAGGCCAACCTGGTGCCCGGCAAGGTGACCTCGGCCAACAACACGCACACCCACGTGGGCGCGGGGCCCATCGAGGTGCGGGTGGACGGCGCGCAGTTTCGCCCCGGCGCGGCCGTGCTGCTGAGCGTGCGGCCCGAAAAACTGCAGCTAGTGCCTGCGGTGCAGGGCCGCATCGGCGGCGAGGTGCGCGAACGCTTCTTTCTGGGCAGCCAGTGGCTGTACCGCGTGGACACCCCCCTGGGCGACCTGATGGTGCTGGCGCCCAACGACGGCCGCAACGCGCTGGACGAAGGCGACCGCACCGGCCTGGACTGGCCCGACCACTGCATGCGCCTGCTGCCCGCCGATGAAGCCGCAACGGCAGGCGCCGAGGCCGAGGCCACGCCATGACAGCCGCCCCATCGACCCTGTCCGCAGCACCCCACCCGCTGCTGGGCAAGAAGGCCATGCCCTGGTGGCTGTCCGGCCCGGCGCTGCTGCTGTTCACCGTGCTGCTGCTGGTGCCGTTGGCGCTCACGGCGGTGCTGTCTTTCAACGCGTTCGACCCGGCCACGGGGGTGAAGGCGGGCGAGTTCACGCTGGAGCACTACCGCCATGTGTTTGCCGATTCGTACTACCACGCGATCTTCTGGCGCACGTTCTGGATCGCCGGGCTGGTCACGCTGATCTGCGTGGCCATCGGCGCGCCCGAGGCCTATGTGCTCAGCCGCATGCGCAACCCGTGGCGCTCCATCCTGCTGCTGGTGGTGCTGGCGCCCTTGCTGGTGTCGGTGGTGGTGCGGGCCTTTGGCTGGAGCATGCTGCTCGGCCCCGAGGGGCTGGTGAACGCTGCCTTCGGCCTGGTGGGCATCGGCCCGGTGAAGATGCTCTACACCGAGATCGCCGTGGTGGTGGCGCTGGTGCACGTGATGCTGCCCTTCATGGTGATCCCCGTGTGGACATCGCTGCAGAAGCTGGACCCGGGCGTGGAGAACGCCGCGCTGTCGCTGCGGGCCTCGCCCTTCACCACGCTGCGGCGCATCGTGCTGCCGCAGGTGCTGCCGGGCATCTTGTCGGGCAGCCTGATCGTGTTCGGCCTGGCCGCCAGCTCGTTCGCCATTCCCGGCCTGCTGGGCGGGCGGCGGCTGAAGATGGTGGCCACGGTGGTGTACGACGAGTACCTGCACGAGCTGAACTGGCCGCTGGGCGCCGCCATTGCGCTGACCTTGCTGGTGGCCAACCTGGTGGTGATGCTGAGCTACAACCGCCTGGTTGAAGGCCGCTATAAGAAATCTCTCGGGTAAGTATGACCACCCCCACGCTCCATCACTTCGTGTATTCGCTGCCCCCCAAGGGGGCGCAGGCCTCCCTTGGGGCGGCCCGGCGGGAGTCCTGATCCATGCACAAGAACGGCCCCATCGCCCTCGCGTTCAACGCGCTCGTCATCGCCTTCATGCTGGCCCCGCTTCTGGTGGTGTGCATCGTCGCCTTCACGCCGCACAACACGCTGACGCTGCCCACCACTGAGTTCTCGCTGCGCTGGTTTAAGGCGGTGTTCGACCACCCGGACTTCATGCAGTCGTTCTGGAACAGCCTGTGGCTGGCCCTGGCGTCGGCCACGCTGGCCACGGTGCTGGCAGTGCCCGCGGGCATTGCGATCACGCGCTACGACTTTCCCGGGCGCGGCTTTCTCAACGGCCTGTTTTTGTCGCCATTGATCATTCCGCACCTGGTGCTGGGCGTGGCCCTGCTGCGCCTGTTCGCGCTGATCGGCGGCACGGGCAGCTTTGGCTGGCTGGTGGTGGCGCACGCGCTCATCGTCACGCCGTACACGCTGCGCCTGGTGGTGGCGGCGCTGGTGGGGTTCGACCGCAGCGCGGAGCACGCAGCCCTGTCGCTGGGCGCCAGCCAGGCCACGGTGTTCACGCGCATCACGCTGCCCATGATTTTGCCGGGCGTGACGGGCGGGTGGATGCTGGCCTTCATCAACAGCTTTGACGAAGTGACCATGTCGATCTTCGTCACCTCGCCCAGCACGGTGACGCTGCCGGTGCGCATGTACATGTACGCCACCGAATCCATCGACCCGCTGATGGCGGCCGTGTCGGCGCTGATGGTGGCCGTGACGGCGTGCGCCATGGTGCTGCTGGACCGTGTGTATGGACTGGACCGCGTCCTCGTGGGCCGGAAGTAGATGAGCACCGAAAACATGAGTTCCAGCCCTGCCTTGCTGCACCGCGTGGCCGAGAAGAGCCGTGCGCCCGTGCACTTCACCATCAACGGCCAATCCGCCACCGCTCTTCAGGGCGATACGGTGCTGACGGCCATCCTCACGCAGCATGCGCAACTGCGCCGCAACGAGTTCAGCCACGAGCCGCGCGCAGGCTTCTGTTTGATGGGTGCCTGCCAGGACTGCTGGGTGCTGACCGACAGCGGCGAGCGCCTGCGCGCCTGCAGCACCTTCGTCACCCCCGGCATGGCGCTGCGCACCGAACCCGCCGACGCGGCCACCTTTGCCAGCGGGGGCCAGCCATGACGACGAAGCCTGCTTTGCAACCCGTGATCGTGGGTGCAGGCCCCGCCGGCATCCGCGCCGCGCAGACGCTGGCGGCGCACGGCGTGCGCCCTGTGCTGATCGACGAAGCCGCGCGCGGCGGCGGGCAGATCTACCGCCGCCCGCCTGCCCACTTCAAGCGCACCCCCGCCACGCTGTACGGCACCGAGGCCGCGCGTGCCACCGCATTGCACGGCACGCTGGACGGCCTGCACGCACAGATCGACTACCAGCCCGACAGCCTGGTGTGGAACGCACAGGGCGGCCTGCTGGATGTGCTGCACGGCCCCACGCAGACCACGCGCACCGTGCCCTACGGCCAGCTCATCGTGGCCAGCGGCGCCACCGACCGCGTGCTGCCCGTGCCGGGCTGGACGCTGCCGGGCGTCTACACGCTGGGCGGCGCACAGGTGGCGCTCAAGTTCCAGGGCTGCGCCATCGGCAGCCGGGTGGTGCTGATGGGCACGGGCCCGCTGCTGTACCTGGTGGCCTACCAGTACGCCAAGGCGGGCGCCGTGGTCGCTGCGGTGCTCGACACCGCGCGCTTTGCCGACCAGTTGGCCGCCGTGCCCGCCATGCTCACGCAGCCTGCGGTGTTCGCCAAGGGCGTCTACTACGTGGGCTGGCTGCGCGCGCACGGCGTGCCCATCCACAGCGGCATCCGCCCCGTGCGCGTGCTGGGCGACGGCCGCGTGGCGGGCGTGGTGTGGGCCGATGGTGCCGGGCGCGAACACACGCTCAGCTGCGACGCCGTGGGTTTTGGCTACGCGCTGCGCTCCGAAACACAACTGGCCGACCTGCTGGGCTGCCGCTTTGCCTGGGCACCGATGCACCGCGCCCACCTGCCCGAGCGCGATGCCGCGGGCCGCAGCAGCGTGCGAGGCGTGTACCTGGCGGGCGACGGCGCGGGCATCCTGGGCGCCGACGCGGCCGAGTGGGCCGGCGAGCTGGCCGCGCTGGCGCTGCTGCAGGACCACGGGACGGCCGTGGATGCGGCGCGCATGCAGGCGCTGCAGGGGCAGCTTCACCGCCTGATGCGGTTTCGCCAGGGGCTGGAACGCGCCTTTCCCTTCCCCACCGACTGGGCCGCGCAAGCGCCCGATGCGCTGGTGGTGTGCCGCTGCGAGAACATCACGGCGGGCGAGCTGCGCGCCTGCGTGCGCGAGACCGGTGCCGACGAGATGAACCGACTGAAGGCGCTCACCCGCGTGGGCATGGGCCGCTGCCAGGGCCGCAGCTGCGGCGTGGCCGCGGCCGAGATCCTGGCGCAGGCCACCGGCCAGCCCGTGGAGCGGGTGGGCCGGCTGCGCGGACAGGCGCCGATCAAGCCGATACCGATCCACCTGCAGGCACGGCAGGCCACCGACGCGGGAGCCAGCGCATGAACAGCAGCACGCCTCGGACCGTCAAGACCGACGTCGCCATCGTGGGCGGCGGCATCGTGGGTGCATCGGCCGCGCTGGCCCTGCGCCGCCAGGGCGTCGATGTCGTGCTGCTCGAGCGCGATCGCTGCGGCTCGCGCTCGAGCGGCGTGAACTACGGCGGTGTGCGCCGCCAGGGGCGACCCCTGAGCCAGTTGCCCCTGGCGCAGCGCGCCCACCAGATCTGGGCGCGCCTGCCCGAACTGATCGGCACCGATGGCGAGTACGCCCGCACCGGGCATTTCAAGATCGCGCGCAGCGAGGCGGACATGGCCGCGCTGGAGCACTACGCCCACCAGAGCCGGGACTTCGACCTGGGCATCGAGCTGATCAGCGGCGAGCGCCTGCGGGCGCAGTGCCCCTGGCTGGGCGGCAAGGCGGTGGGCGGCTCGCTGTGCGTGGACGATGGGCAGGCCAACCCGCGCCTGGTGTCGCCCGCGTTCGCGCTGGCAGCCCAACGCGCCGGCGCGCAGATCTTCGAGCGCTCGCCGCTCACACGCATCGAACACGACGGCCGGCAGTTGTTCACGCTGCACTCGGACACGGCACTGGAGGTCAGTGCCCCGGTGGTGCTCAACTGCGCGGGTGCCTGGGCCGGTGCGATGGCGGAGCAGTTTGGCGAACCGGTGCCGCTGCGCTCCGGCCACCCCGCGATGATGGTCACCGAGCCCCTGCCCTATTTCATGCAATGGAGCCTGGGCGTGGAAGGCGGCGGCATCTACTGCCGGCAGGTGGCGCGCGGCAATCTGGTGCTGGGCGGCGGGTCGGGCTTCTGGCTCGACGGCGACCGCGCGCGCTCGGAGCGCAGCGCCATCGCGTCGCTCACCGTGCAGGCGGTCGAGCTGCTGCCTGCGCTGACGCACGCGCACTTCATCCGCACCTGGAGCGGCACCGAGGGCTACCTGCCCGACCGCCAGCCCGTGCTGTGCAAGAGCCGCACCACGCCCGGCCTGATCCATGGCTTCGGCTTTGCGGGCGCGGGCTTTCAGATCGGCCCCGCCGTGGGCGAAGTGCTGGCCGAACTGGCGCGCGACGGGCACACCAGCACGCCGATCGACGCGTTTTCCCTGGCTCGCTTTGACACGCCGCCAGCGCCCGCCGCGGGCGCCACGCCCACAACAACCACAGCGCAGGCCCATTGAGCCCGCCGACCTCTCCCCACCCCCTCCCACCCGAAAGGCAATCACCATGAACTTCGCTTTCCGCCCGAACGTTTCCCTGCGCCGCGGCCTGCTGGCTGCGGCCGCTGCCACGGCCCTGGCCGCCAGCGGCGCAGCCGTGGCACAGACCCCCAAGACGCTGTACATCGGCATGAACGGCGGCACCATGGAGAAGGCGTACACCCAGTACGTGTTCCCGGCGTTCGAGAAGCTGCACGGCGTGAAGGTCGTGGTGGTGCCGGGCACGTCCTCGGACATATTGGCCAAGGCCCAGGCCAACAAGGACAAGCCGCAGATGCACGTGATGTTCCTCGATGACGGCATCATGGTGCGCGCCATGGGCATGGGCCTGTGCGAGAAGCAGCGCCCCAACCCGCACCTGAACGACATCTACCCCGCGGCGCGCTTCAAGGACGACCTGGCCAGCGGCGTGAGCCTGGGCATGACCGGCATCGCCTACAACACCAAGATGTTCACCGAAAAGGGCTGGGCCGCGCCCACCTCGTGGATGGACTTTGCGGACCCCAAGTACAAGGGCAAGGTGGTGTTCCAGTCCATGCCGTCGTCGTCGTTCGGGCTGCACGGCTTCCTGATGTTCAACCGCATCCAGGGCGGCAACGACAAGAACGTGGAACCGGGCTTCAACAACTGGGCCAAGACCATCGGCCCCAATGTGCTCGAATACATCCCGAGCTCGGCCAAGATCTCCGAGATGGTGCAGACCGGCGAGGCCGCGCTGTTCCCGCTCACGCCTACGGCCGTGGCCGCGCTCAAGTCCAAGGGCATTCCCGTGGAATACGCACAGCCCAAGGAGGGCTCGGTGGTGCTGATGACCGGCCAGTGCGTGATCGCCAGGAACAGCGAGCCCGAGCTGGCGCAGAAGCTGGCCGAGTTCCTGCTGAGCCCGCTGGCGCAGGCCAACGTGCTGCAGTTCGGCGCGCAGATCCCCACCAACCCCAAGGCCCCGGCCGTGGGCGAAGGCGCGGCGCAAGTGGCGCAGATCAGCCAGTGGATGAAGAACGCCGTGACGCTGGACTGGGACAGCGTGAACGCCAACCGCCCGGCCTGGAACACGCGCTGGAACAAGACCATCGAGCGCTGAACCTTCGCGGCCCCCCACACCGGCGGGCCGTTTGTGACAAATGTCACCGGCCCCGCCACGCCTTGCGACGGCGGGTGGCACAAACCGCTTCTTCGAATTCAGAATCCGGCGCCTGGACACGCCAATCATTCATTCGAAGAAGAGGGACCCCCCATGAAACGCTGGATCAAATGGACCGCCGGCGGCGCGCTGCTGCTGAGCGCCATCGTTGCCGCCACGGCGGCCAGCGGCCTGTATCTCGCCGAGCAAAAGCGCAACCGGTACATCGACATCAAGCCCCGGCCCGTGGCCTACACCACCGATGCGCAGACCATCGAGCGCGGGCGCTACCTGTATGCATCGCGCGGCTGCACCGACTGCCACGGCGCGCAGGGCACGGGCCGCGAATTCGTCAACGACGGCAAGGGCACGCGCATCATCGGGCCCAACATCACGCCCGCCGGCGTGGTGGCGCGCTACCAGCCCGAGGACTGGAACAGCGTGATCCGCCATGGCGTGAAGCCCAACGGTCGCCCCGTGCTGGTGATGCCCAGCGAGGACTACAACCGCTTCACCAACGACGACCTGAATGCCCTGGTGTCGTATGTGCGCCAGCTCAAGCCCCAGGAGGGCACGCAGGCGGTGGTGGAGCTGCCCCGCCCCGCCTGGGTGCTGTACGGCCTGGGCGCCATCCCCGACGCGGCGGCGCGCATCGACCACCAGCTCGCTCCGTCACGCCCCGTGCCAGCCGGCGTGACACTGGCCAACGGCCAGTACGTGGCCAACATGTGCATCGGCTGCCACGGCGCCACGCTGGAGGGCGGCAAGATTCCGGGCGGGCCACCCGACTGGCCCGCTGCCGCCGACATCCGCCCCGGCGCCGACAGCGCCCTGGCGCGCTACCCCACGGCGGCGAGCTTCGTCGCCATGCTGCGCACCGGCAAACGGCCGGACGGCACGCCCATCCAGGTCATGCCGTTCGAGTCGCTGGGCCAGCTCAGCGATGTGGATGCACAGGCGCTCTACCTGTACCTCAATGCCCCCGCCGGGAGCGTGAAGGTGGACAACGTGGGCGCGCCGGCCGCGGGCAACAAGAGCAGCGTCAACACCATTCCCTCGGGACCGGGCGGCCTGAAGCTGCCGGGCTGAGGAAGCGAAGGGCCGGCACGGCCCACGGGGCGCCGGCCTGCCCGCTGGCCCGCCATCCGGTGGACCACCCGCCGTGGTGGCGGGTCAGCTGCCGGGGTGCAGGTGGGCGCCGCCCGCGGGCGCCTGGCTGTACGAACCCATGGGGCCTCCCGGGGGCGCGGCGGGCGGCGCGCGGCGCACGCGCGGCACCACGCTGAGCTGCACGGTGTCGAGCACCGGGCCGGGCGCCACGTTCAGGGCCTTGCGCGGCAGGTCCACCAGCTGCTCCGCATGCCATACGCGGACCTGGGCGGCACCTTCGGGCACGGCGGGAAAGCGGGCAATGCCGTCGCCGTCGGTCTTGAGGGCCCAGGCCGAATCGGTCACGAACACATGGCCGCGCATGGAGCCGTGCAGATGGCAGCCCAGCAGCACCACGCCGGGCGTGTCGAGCTTCACGTCGGCGAAATTGGAGGGCTTGCCATCGGTCTTGCCCGCCAGGCGCAGCTCGAAGCCGGGGTTGGTGCCGCCCGGCGCCGCGGCGGCCGCGACCGTGGCGGGGTTGCCGCGCACATGGTGGTCCCACCGGTCCTGGTTGGTGAAGCGCACGGTGGTGCCGGGGGCCACCACGGTCAAGGCGGGCACGAAGCGCATCTTCTCCTGTTCGATGGTGGGACTGGCCTGCAGCAGGCTCGGGGGCGTGCCGGCCGTGGCGCCGGGGTACACCACCACCACCGCATCGGGCACGGGCCGGCCCTCGCGGTCCAGCACCTGGATTTGAACATTTCCGGCGCTAGCGCTTACCCATAAAGCGCTGATAGCTATCAAAATAATAGTATTTTTCATCATGGCGTCAGTGGATGGTGATCACGTCCCGGTGCATGGGTGCGAGCAGGGCCAGCAACCGGTTTTGCTGGGCGAAGGGTATGCCCTGGGCATCCATGGCGCTTTGCAGCACCTCCACGAGGGCATGGAAGTGGCCCTTATGGATGTCCATGTCGGCATGGGCCGATTTCATGTCAGCGCCTTCATATTTGCAAGGCCCCCCGCTGAGCTGGCAGACCTGGTCGGTCAGGCTTTCCTTGAGGGCCTGGGGCTTCGCCTCCTTGAAGTGGCCGCCAATGCGCGGGTCTCTCACGACACGGTCCACGAAGTCGTCCATGAGGCGGGTGATGCCGGGCTTTTCGCCCAGCGCCTGGTACAGGCCCGCGGGCGCCGCCGGGGAGGTGGCCGGGGCAGGCTGCGACAGGGCAGCTGGAGCCCACAGGCAGGCGGCGGCCAGGGCCAGGGCAGTGAGGGTGTTGCGCTTGATCGTCATGGGGGTCTCCGAAGCGGGCTCAGAAAGCGACCTGGGCCGACAGGTAGTAGCCCGTCTGGCGGCGGTTGTTGGTGATGCCCGGCACGATGCGCCCCAGGTCCACATACGCCAGCGTGAGCGACACGTTCTTGGTGGGTGCCCAGGCGATGAAGATGTCCTTCCAGTCGTCCTCGCGCAGCGCGGCGCCCAGGCCGGCCGCCGCGCCCAGCGCCTGCAGGTTGTTGGGCTTGAAGCGGTACTCGGCGCCGACCGCCAGGTTCTTGCTCAGCAGGTAGGCCATCGAGAACTCGGGCTGCAGGCTGCGGCTGTTCCTGCCCGGCGCGGCCGAGCCAAAGCCCAGCAGGCCGTTCTGGTTGGCATTGGTGTAGCGCAGGGTGCCGTTGACGAGCAGGCTCTGCGCCAGCAGCAGCTTGGTGGCGCTCACATACACATCGGTGCCGCTGGTTCTTGTACCCAGGAAGTCGAGCACCGACCCGATGGAGCCCGCGTGCGTGCGCTTGTGCTCCAGGCCCACGGCGATCTGCGGCATGAGGCTGTCGGCATCCAGCACGGCATCGCCCGCCATCTTCACCTTGATGCCCACCACATCCATCCGGATGTGCTGGCCGGGCACCACGCCAAAGGGCGCGATGCCGTTGAGCGCCAGCGCAGGCGAGGCATCAAGATCCTGCCGGGCCAGCGACAGCTCCACCCGGTCGTGCAGGCCCAGCGCCACGCCATAGCCCGTGAGGCCGTAGTCCTGCGTGGCCGCCCGCGTGGCGTAGCCGCTGAAGCCGGTCTCGCCCGCCGTGGCGTTCGTGCCGATCACGGCCCAGGGCGTGAGCCCGCCGCCGGCCGACCCGCCGATGCTGCTGACGCCGCCGGTGAGCAGCAGCTTGCCCGTCCCGGCCTGGGCCAGCCCGGCGGCGCCCATCGCCAGTGCCGCGAGCAGCGTGCAGTGAAGCCTGTATTCCATCGTGATCTCTCCCAAAGGGCGGTGTCGCGGTTGTAAGTGGATGTTGCTCCCAACTTACGAACCCCGGCACCCGGTGGATTCAAAAACGACAGATAAATTTTTTTGACGGGTGCCTGCGCCAGCCCTCCACCCCGGCGCCCCTTACAGCATGCGCTCGATCAGCGCGCCCTTGAACAGCACCGGCCCGGTAGGTCCGGTCGCGCTGGGCACGCCACCCTTGGGCTCCAGGCTGATCGCCAGGGCTGGCACCTGCTTCACATCGGCCTCGCCCGCCACCAGGGTGAGCAGCCTGTCCTGCCCCAGCACCCCCAGCGAACGCGGCCCGCCCGAGGGCGGCAGCGCCCACAGCTGCAGCGACTTGTCGGCCCCTTCCTGGAAGCCGCCCACGCGCTGCAGCACCAGCTGGTTGTTCCTGGGGTCGAAGGTGACCAGCATCGACGCGGCCTCCTTGTCGTCGGACAGCACGGCCACGTACTGGATCTGCGGCGCGGCCTGCAGTTGCTGCTGCAGCGTGGCAATCTGCCGGCCCGACGTGGCCTTGAGCGCGCCGTGCACCTGCACGCCGATCGCCACCGCCGCCACGGTGGCCAGCGCGCCCGCGGCGGCCGCGCCGCGCCACACCAAGAGGCTGTGCCACCAGCCGCCGCCCGGCACCCGGTCTGCGGGCCGATGGGCGGCCTGCAGGGCCCGCGCGGCCTTGTCCGCCTCGACCAGGTTGTGGATGCGGGTCCAGACATGCGAGGACGGCTCGGCCAGTTCCTGCAGTTCGGTCAGGCCGGACCAGCGGCCTTGCCACACCAGCGCGGCAGCCCGCACGGGGGCCTGCTCGCGGGCCAGGGTTTCGAAGCGGCGGCGGGCGCCGCCCCGCAGCGTGCCCAGCGCATAGCTGGCCGCCAGGCGGTCCAGCAGTTCGGGGTGTCGGGAAAGGTTCATGGGGAGGTTCCTGGCTCAGGCATAGCGTGCCATGCAGGCGCGCAGCTGTTCCAGCCCGCGCCGGATCCAGGTCTTGACGGTGCCCAGCGGCAGCTTGAGCTGCTCGGCCAGCTCGCCGTGGCTCAGGTCGCGCAGGTAGGCCAGGCTCACCACCTCGCGCTGCCGCGTCTCCAGCTTGCCCAGGCATTGGTGCAACGCGAAGGCCTGCTCGCTCGCCTCGGTGGCGTCCATGGGGTTGGCGCCCTCGCCCGGCAGCGTTTCCGCCAGGGCATCGTCCAGTTCGTTCATGAGGTCCGCGCGGTCGCTGGTGCGCTTGCGCAGCGCATCGAGCGCGCGGCTGCGCACGATGAGCCCCAGCCACGCCATGGGCGGGCTGAGCGATGCACGGTAGCTGGCGGCCGACCGCCAGATGGTCAGGAACGACTCCTGCAGCACGTCCTCGGCCGCATCACGGTTGCGCACCACGCGCAGCGCCAGGCCAAAAAGCCGCGACGAGGTGCTCTCGTACAGGCTTTTCAGCGCGGTGTCGTCCTGCGCGGCGATGCGGTCGAGGAGGTCCATCAGTTCACGGTCTGTGTGGAGGGTGCTCATGCGCCCATTCTCTGGGATTGGTCTCTGTTCACGGTGCAATGGGATCTTCTGTGGGTGAATACGCCACAGCGGGCGCTTTGGATTCATCGCCCGGCCCGAAGAGTGCAGCGTGCGGCGGCGCGTTCAAGCCGACTCGGTCGCTGCTGCTGCTGCGACCGCTACCACTGCGCGCAGACCCCCACGAGCCCCGCCACCACCAGCGCCAGCCCCACGCCCTCGGTGCGCGTCAGGCTCTCGCGGAACACGCGGCGCGAGACGAGGTAGCTGAAAAGCACCTCCACCAGGCCCAGCGTGCGCACGTCGGACGCGGGCCGCATGGCGTAGGCCGTGAACCACGCGATGGACGCGACCGCGCCCATCGATCCCGCCACCACCGACATGCGCCAGGCCCTCGCGATGGCGCCCGCCACTCCGGGCTGGCGTGCCAGCAGCCAGCCGCCCAGCACCACCGACTGCAGCAGCTGCGCCCAGAACACGCCCCAGGCACCGGCCACCCAGGGCGCCACGCCCGCATTGGCCTCTGCCAGCGCCAGCGACGCACCGCGAAATCCCACGCTGGCCAGCGCGAAGCAGGCGCCCGATGACAGCCCGTAGACCACGAGCCGGCCGCTGCCCTGGCCGTCCACGGCCCCTGGCCCCGCGCGCAGCGCGCGCCAGCCGCCGCCCGGCGGCAGCGACAGCAGCACCACGCCCACCGTGGCCGCCGCCATGGCGCCCAGCGCCAGCGGGCCCGGCAGTTCGTGCAGCAGCACGGCCGAGAACAGGGCCACCTGCAGCACCTCGGTCTTGGAATACGCCACGGCAAGCACGAAGTTGCGCTCCTTCATCGCCAGCAGCAGGAAGGCCGTGGCCCCCACCTGCGTGAGCGCGCCCGTGGCAAGCCACGCGGCATACACCAGGTTGAACTGCGGAATGCCGCCCGCCCCCACCCAGGTCAGCCCCGCCACCCAGGCCGCGGCCAGCGGCAGGCCGTACAGAAAGCGCACCAGCGTGGCCGCCAGCGTGCCCAGCCCGGCGGTGAGCGAGCGCTGCGCCGCGTTGCGCGCGGTCTGGGCCAATGCGGCCCACAGCGTCAGCGGTATCCACGCCCAGGCGATCCAGGAAAGAGTCATGCAGGGGTTATAGCGGCCCCATGGCGCGCCGCCCGACGCCAATGGGCAATGCGGCCATGCAGGGGCGCGAGGGCGCGGTGCGCCCCCACGTCAGCGGCCCGGTCAGTCAGACGGCCAGACGGTCAGTCCGCCGTGATGTGGCTGGTCTCGGCCACCTTCTTCCACTTCACGATCTCGTCGGCAATGATCTTGGCGAAGGCCGCGGGCGTGTCCTCGACCGTGATGGCACCGGCGGCGGCGAACTTCTCCTGCACCATCGGCGTGCGCAGCGCACGCACGATGGCGCCGTGCAGCTTCTCCAGCACATCGGCGGGCAGGCCGGCGGGCGCCAGCACGCCGTTCCAGAAGCCTTCGTTGGCGCTCTTGAGGCCCAGCTCCGCGAAGGTGGGCACCTCGGGCAATTCCTTCAGGCGCCGAGGCGTGGCCAGGGCCATGGGAACCAGGTTGCCCGACTTGATGTGCGGCATCGACGAGGCCAGCGTGTCGTAGATCATCTCGACCTGGCCGCCGATCACGTCGTTGAGCGCCGGGCCCGTGCCGCGGTACGGCACATGCACCACGCGCAGGCCGCTGAGCGACTTGTAGTACTCCATCGCCATGTGGGTGGCGCCGCCGTTGCCCGAGGAGGCATACGAATACTTGCCGGGCGACTGGCCCACGAGCTTGGCGAACTCCGCATAGTTCTTGGCGGGGAAGCTCTTGTTGATGGCCAGCACCCCGGGCACCGACAGGATGCGCGTGATGGGCGTGAAGCTCTTGAGCGCATCGAAGCTCAGGTTCTTGTACACCGCCGAATTCGTGCCGTTGGTGCTGGTGGTGCCCAGCAGCAGCGTGTAGCCGTCGGCCTTGGATTCGGCCACGAAGCGCGCGCCCACCGAGCCGCCCGCGCCCGCCTTGTTCTCCACGATCACCGGCTGGCCCAGTTCCTTGGACAAGGCGTCGGCCAGCACGCGGCCACTGATGTCCGACGTGCCGCCCGGCGGAAACGGCACCACCAGCTTGACGGGTTTGTCAGGGAAGGCGCCCTGCGCGGCGGCGGGCAGCGCCGCCGCGGCCCCCAGCAGTGCCAGTGCGACGCCAGCGGCCGTGCGGCGGTTCATTCGGTGCTTGTTCATGGGTGTTGTCTCCTGCGAATGTGGGAATGAAAGAATCAATGGAACTTTGAAACGCTGGAACGTGAAGGGCCTACTTGCCCGTGCAGCCCTTGCCGCCATCCACCGGAATGCACACGCCCGTCACGTAGCGCGCCTCGTCGCTCGCCAGGAACAGCGCCGTGTAGGCCACGTCCCAGGCCTGGCCCATGCGGCCCATGGGGCTGGCGGCGTTGCGGGTGCGCAGCATCTCCTCGGTGCTGGCGAACTGGCCGGCGATCTGCTGGTGGATGAGCGGTGTGTCGATGACGCCCGGCAGCACCGCGTTGGCGCGGATGCCCTGGGCCGCGTACTGCACGGCCAGCGCCCGCGTGAAGTGGTTGAGCCCGGCCTTGGCCGCGTAGTACGGCATGTACGGGTAGCTGTTGATCTGCTGCGAGGCCAGCGACGAGATGTTGACGATGGCGCCGCGCCCCTGCGCCAGCATCACCGGCACCACGTGCTTGCAGGTGAGGAACACGCCGGTCAGGTTGGTGTCGATCACCTGCTGCCAGGTGGCTTCGTCCATGTCGATCACGCTGCCCATGCGCGTGATGCCCACGTTGTTGTGCAGGATGTCGATGGCGCCAAAGCGCGCGTGCACGCGCCGCGCCACCTCGGCCACGGCGGCGGAGTCCGTGACGTCGGCGGCATAGGCCTCGGCGTCGAAGCCCTCGGCGTACAGCTGGGCACGGGTTTCCTCGGCCGCCTCGCGGCGGATGTCCACCACCGCCACGCGCGCGCCTTCGCGGGCATAGACCATGGCGGCGGCCTTGCCGTTGCCCCAGCCGGGGCCAGCCGAACCGCCACCGAACACCAGTGCCACCTTGCCCGCCACACGGCCCCGGCCGGGCAGCGCATCGAGCGGCGGGAAGTACGCGGCCGACGTTGCCGGGCTGCTTGCATGTGCTGTGGTCGCCATGAATGTCTCTTTCTTTGTGGGTTGTGCCGGGCCTTCAGCCTCAGTGCACGGCCGCCATGAGTTCGGCCCAGTCGCGTGCGCCCTGCCCTTCGCGCGCCCCCAGGGCATAGGCCGCCTGGTTCACGCGGCTGATCACGCCGGTCTCCCATGCGGAGCGGGCGTCGCCAATGCGCGCGCTGCTGGCAGCCACCGTGGCAGCCGGGATGCCCCGCGCATCGAGTGCCGGCAGGCGCGAGACGCCCGCGCCGTCGCAGCCGATGCCCGCATCGTTGTAGAGCGCGGCGAACACGGGCAGCTTGATGGCGGTCTCGAACCGGCCACCCAGCAAGCCGCCGTGCGAGGCGGTGATCACCACGCAGTCGCGGTCCTCCTCGGCCACCAGCGAGGCCGAGTCGATGAGCACGACGGTGCGGTGCCCATGCAGTCCCGGCAGCACCTTGCGCGCCTCGCCGGGCGAGGGTCCCGGGTCCACGGCCTGCAGGTCCGCAGCGGCCATGCACTGCGCGGCCTGCAGGGCGGGCATGCCCACGCGCACGCCCAGCTGCACGGCACGCGCGTTGGCGTACGAGACCAGGCCGCGCCGCGCGCAGTCGGCCCCGTCGCCGATGCGCGCCGAGCGGTGGTGGAGGGCGGCGCACGGCACGCCCAGGCTGTTGGCATGGTCCAGGCCCGCGATGCCCGCGCGCTCCAGCCCCACGCCCGCATCACACACCACCAGGCCGGCCACGCCCTCCTGCAGCGCCAGGTGCACCGCGAACACGCCGCCATGCGAGGCGGCGATGGCCACGCGGCCCCGCACGTCCTGCCCCATGCGGGTGACCGAATCGCAGACCAGGATGTCGCGCGAAGGGGTGGTGCCGGTCATTCGCCGCTCCGGTCCTTGTTGTGGCCCTCGCCCGTGCCACGGTAGGGCACCTCGTGGTCCACCAGGTCCCACACGAAACGGGCGGACGGAATGCGCTGCTCTTCCGCGATGTGCGCCACCAGCCCCGCCGCGCGCGAGATGACGGCAAAGCCGCGCATCATCGCCGGGGGCACGCCCAGCTCGCCCAGCAGCGTGCCCACCGCGCCCGTGGCGTTGATGGTGATGTGCTTGCCGAAGGCGCCATCCACCTCGCGCGAGAGGACCTCGATGGCCTGTAGGTAGCGCCCCTCGAAGCGCGGATGCTCGCGGCCGATGGCCAGCAGCCTGGCCGCGCGTGGGTCGTCCGGCTTGTGCATGTGCTGGCCGAAGCCGGGGATGGGCTTGCGCTCGGCGCGGTGGCGCTGCACCGTGGCGCGCGCCGCGGCCTCCACGCCTTCGGGCGCATCGATGATCTGGCGCAGCAGGATGGCCGAATTTTCCACCGTGCCCACGAACTGGCTGCCCACGGCCAGCAGGCCCGCGGCCACGCCGCTCTGGATGTTCTCGGGCGAGCTCATGTAGACCATGCGCGTGGCGATGGCGCTCGGCGTGAGGCCGTGCTCCATGATGGCGATGAGCGCGGCGTCGAGCACGCGCAGGTCGTCGGCGTCAGGCCGGCGGTTGAGGATCTGCGAGAACAGCACGTCGGTGAAGCCGCGCTGGCCCAGCACGTCCTCGGCCAGGTTGTCGCCCCGGTAGTGGATCGACGTTGGCGAGTGCGTGCACAGCTCGGTGTAGGGGCGTTCCACGGGCTTGTTCATGCGGGCTGCTCCTGGCGCACCAGGCGCGTGATGTCGGCCTTGAGCGTGACCTTGTGCACCTTGCCCGCCACGCTGCGCGGCAGGTCGGCGTAGAAGTGCACGGCCTTGGGGGTCTTCACGGAGCCCAGGTGCTCCTTCGCGAAGGCGATGAGCTCCTGCGCGCTCACCTGCGCGCCGGGCTTGAGCTGCACGGCCGCGTGCACGGCCTCGCCCCACTTGTCGTCCTCGATGCCGAACACGGCGGACTCGTGCACGGCGGGGTGCTGGTCGAGCACGCTCTCCACATCGATGGGGTAGACGTTGAAGCCGCCGGTGATGACCACCTCGCGCAGCCGGTCCTTGAGGAACAGGTAGCCGCGCTCGTCCACGTAGCCCCGGTCGCCCGTGTGCAGCCAGCCGTCCACGATGGTCTCGGCGGTCTTCTCCGGCATCTTCCAGTAGCCGTTCATGATGAGGTCGCCGCGCACCACGATCTCGCCCGCCTCGCCCGTGGGCAGCAGGGCGCCTTCCGGGCTCATGATGGCCATGTCGGTCACCAGGCCCTGGCGGCCCACGGAGCGCCAGTTGGCCTCGTCGGCGAAGTCTTCGGCGCGCATCACGCTGACCACCTGCGGCGCCTCGGTCTGGCCGTAGGTGGTCTCCAGCACGGGGCCGAAGCATTCGCGCACCACGCGGATCTTCTCGGGCGGCATGGGCGCGCCGCCGTAGATCAGGTGCCTGAGGCGGGGCAGCCGAAGGCGCTCGCCATGCGCCTCGGCCACCAGCATGTACAGCAGCGTGGGCGGCATGAAGGTGGTGGTGATGCCATCCTCGCGGAAGCTGCGCAGCAGCTCGGCCGGCTTGTTGCTGGCGGGCAGCACGTGGCAGCCGCCCTGCGCCAGGATGGGCAGCAGGTAGGTGGAGGTGCCGTGCGTGACGGGCGCCGAGATGAGGTAGCGGTCGTCCGCGCCGAAGCCGAACGCCTGGATCTGGTTGACCAGCGTGGCCACCCACGCGCGGTAGGGCTGCATCACGCCCTTGGGCACGCCGGTGGAGCCGCCCGTGAACTTGATGGCCTGGGCCTCGTCGCGAGAGCGGCCGTGCGGCCGGGGCCGCTGGCCCGCGTGCGCAGCCTCGGCGGCCTGCAGCGTGGCGCGGGCTTCACCGCCCTCGCCCAGCGCCAGCACGGCCTTCACGCCGGCCAGGTCGAGCGTGCCCAGGTGCGCGGGCTCGGCCACCACGATGGTGGGTTCGGTGAACGCGATGATGCGGTTGAGCTCCGCCGCCGGGTTGCGCCAGTTCAGCGGCACCCACACCTTGCCCGCCGCCAGCACGGCCAGCAGCGCCACGACATGGTCCACGGTGTTGCCGGCGCAGATGCCGACGCGCGAGCCGGGTTCGGCGTCCAGCTGCTGCAGCGCACAGGCGGCGGCGTCCACGCGCGCGGCCAGCGCGGCATAGGTCAGCACCTGGCCGCCGCCGGCCAGGGCTTCCCGCTGCGGATACATCCGGACAGCGCGGTAGAAGAAATCGATGGGGTACATGCAAATATTCCGCAATACGGACTTTTATTGTTGAATCGTCGTCAGTGAAATAAACTTCTCATTGAATTATTCCTTTGCACGGCCGGACGCCAAAGCAAATAAGTCCACAATATGGATTTACAGTGAATTTGATGACATGACCACCGTTCAAAGCCTGGACCGGGCCATCGGGCTGCTGCGGCTGATTTCCTCCGAGCACAAGTCCGGCGCCCGCCTGTCCACGCTGGTGGCGGCCAGCGGCCTGGCGCAGCCCACGGTGCACCGGCTGCTCAAGCAACTGGTCGAAGGCGGGCTGGTGATGCAGGACGCCCGGCGCCGCTACCGGCTGGGCCACTTCGCCTACGAACTCGGGCTGGTGGCGTCCACCCACTTCAATTTGCGCGACCAGTGCGCGCCCTTCCTCGCACGCATCAGCGCCGAGACGGGGGACACCGCCTTCCTGGTGGTGCGCAGCGGGGCGGATTCGTTCTGCCTGGACCGCCAGTCCGGCAGCTTTCCGATCCAGGTGCTGACCGTGGAAGTGGGCAAGCGCCGGCCCCTGGGCATTGGCGGCGGGGGGCTGGCGCTGCTGAGCTTCATGCCGCAGGACGAACTGCCCGAGGTGCTCGGCCGCATCGAGCCGCACCTGGCCACCTACGGGGGCCTCACGCGGCAGATCCTGCTGGACCTGATGGAAACCGCCCGTGCGCGGGGCTACGCCAGCATCACCAACTACGCCGTGGCGGGCGTGACCAGCATTGGCGTGCCCATCCGGGACCGGGGCGGCATGGTGGTCGGCGCCATCAGCGTGAGCGCCATGACGGCGCGCATGCAGCCGCGCGAGGACTTCGTGGTGCAGACCCTGCAGCGGGAGATCGCGGCGCTGCAGAAGACGCTGTAGGTCCTGCGCACCGGCCGGCCGCGGTTGCACGGGCCACGGTTAGGCGGGGTAGGTGCCCGGCAGCAGGATGGACTGGTCCACCGTGTTGATGTTGGTGTGGCCGCAGAAGGCCATGGTGATGTCCAGCTCCTTCTGGATGATCTGCAGCGCGCGGGTCACCCCCGCCTCGCCGAAGGCACCCAGGCCGTAGAGGAAACTGCGCCCGATCAGCGTGCCCTGGGCGCCCAGCGCACGCGCCTTGAGCACGTCCTGCCCGCTGCGGATGCCGCCGTCCATCCACACCTCGATGTCCTTGCCGGCAGCGGCCGCGATGCCGGGCAGCGCGGCGATGGACGATGGCGCGCCGTCCAGCTGGCGGCCGCCGTGGTTGCTGACGATGAGCGCATCGGCGCCGCTGTCGACCGCCAGGCGGGCGTCCTCCGCGTCCATGATGCCCTTGAGGATCAGCTTGCCGCCCCAGCGCTTCTTGATCCACTCGACATCGCCCCAGTTGAGCTGCGGGTCGAACTGCTCGGCCGTCCAGGACGAGAGCGAGGACAGATCGCCCACGCCCTTGGCATGGCCCACGATGTTGCCGAACGAGCGGCGCGGGGTGCCCAGCATGCCCAGGCACCAGCGCGGCTTGGTCGCCAGGTTGATGAGGTTGGCGAGCGTGGGCTTGGGCGGCGCCGACAGTCCGTTCTTGATGTCCTTGTGGCGCTGGCCCAGGATCTGCAGGTCCAGCGTGAGCTGCAGCGCCGAGCAGTTGGCGGCCTTGGCGCGGTCGATCAGGCGCTCGATGAAGTCGCGGTCGCGCATCACATACACCTGGAACCAGAACGGGTGGCGCCCCGTGTGCTCGGCGATGTCCTCGAGGGAGCAGATGCTCATGGTCGAGAGCGTGAACGGGATGCCGAACGCCTTGGCCGCCTTCGCGCCCAGGATCTCGCCGTCGGCATGCTGCATGCCCGTGAGGCCCGTGGGCGCGATGGCCACGGGCATGGCCACGTCCTGCCCCACCATGGTGGTGCGCGTGCTGCGGCCTTCCATGTTCACGGCCACGCGCTGGCGCAGCTTGATGCGCTGGAAGTCGCTTTCGTTGGCGCGGTAGGTGCCCTCGGTGTACGAGCCTGAATCGGCGTAGTCATAGAACATGCGCGGCACGCGCCGCTGGGCGATGACACGCAGGTCTTCGATGCAGGTGATTTTGGACAAGTCAGGCACGCGGACGCTCCAGAAGGGGTTGCACAGGGGACGGTAAGAACTGCGCGGATGGTAGGCACTTGCGCGCTGGCGGGCCATCAAAATTATTTGCGCGGGGCTGCAACAAATTTCCAAGGCAGGCCGAGGCGGGCCCGCGCAAGCTCCAGGACTTTCACCAAAAACACCGCCTGGCGCTTATTCCACAAGCGCAATAAGCTATTATTTTCATAGCAAAACATGATCCCACCGTGGGTTCTGGCATGCGGCCCCCCTCCCCGCACCGCGTCGCACCGCCGCATGCTCAGCGCACGCGGCCTCCCGCGTTGTCGGCCAGCACGACCTCGGGCGCCTCGTCCGGGCCCCGGTAGAGCATGAAGCGCATGCGCCCGCCGCGCTTGGCGGCGTACATGGCGCTGTCGGCATGGCGCGAAAGCGCGTCGAAGGTGTCACCATGCTGGGGGTACAGCGCGATGCCGCCGCTCAGCCCGATCTGCAGCACCCGCCCCGCCAGCTCGAAAGGCAGGTCGCAGGACGCGAGGATCTTGCATGCCACGCTGCACGCGGGCTCGGCGCCGTCCAGCCCCGGCAGCAGCACCACGAATTCGTCGCCGCCCTGGCGGCACACGGTGTCCGAGGCGCGCACGGCGGCCTTCAGGCGCTGGGCGAACTGCACCAGCAGCAGGTCGCCCACATCGTGGCCGAGGGTGTCATTCACGTCCTTGAAGCCGTCCAGGTCCAGGTACATCACGGCCAGGCACTTGCCGTCGCGGCGCGCCTGCGAGATGGCCAGCTGGGCGCGGTCCTGCAGCAGCACGCGGTTGGGCAGGTCGGTCAGCGCGTCGTACTGGGCGAGGTGCGCCATGCGCTCGGCCATGACCACCGATTCGGTCACATCGCGCAGCACGGCCACGGCGCCCGTCACGGCCCCATGGCGGTCGGTGATGGGGCTGGAGGTTTCCTCCACCTGAAAGCGCTGCCCGCTGGTGCGGTGCAGGACCACGCCGCGCACCGCTTCCACCGCCAGGCCCTGCTCCATGGCCTGGCGCAAGGGGCTGGCCAGCACCGCGTCGTTGTCGGGGCTGCGCAGGTTCACTACCTCGTCCACGTTGTGGCCCGCCGCGTCGAAGGCCTGCCAGCCGGTCAGGCGCTCGGCCACCGGGTTCAGGTACGTGACCGCTCCATGGGCGTCCGCGCAGACCACCGCGTCTCCGATGGACTGCAGCGTGAGGCGCACGCGCTCCTTCTCGTCAAACAGTTCGTCCTCCATGCGCTTGCGTTCCGAGATGTCCGTCACCTGCACGAAGATGCCACGCACCTTGCCGCCCTCGGTGTCGGGCAGGTAGGAGGCCATGGTGTGGCGCGCAACGCCATGCACATCCGCGAAGGTGCGCTCGAACAGTTGCGGCTCGCCCAGCAGCGCCCTGTCCAGGAACGGCTTGTTCTGCGCGAACAGCTCCGGCCCGAGCAGGTCGCTCAGGTGCATGCCGGGCATGCGCTCGGGCCGCACGCCGAACCACTCGAAATAGACCTGGTTGGCGAACCGGTTGCGCAGCCCGGCATCCCAGTAGCCGATCATCGAGGGCATGTTGTCGAGAATGGTGCGCGTGTTGCGTTCGGCCTCGCGCAGCCGCGCGGAGACCTGCTGGCGCAGCGTGAGTTCGCGCACGAACAGCGTGGCCAGCCCCACGCAGCTGACCATCAGCAGCAGCGCGAACCCGCCCAGCACCCAGGCGCTGCGGTACCACTTGGCCAGAACGGTGTCGGTGGACTGCGCCACGTTGAGGATCAGCGGATAGCGCCCCACGGGACGGAACGAATACAGGCGCTCCATGCCGTCGATGGTGGACGTGCCGATGAAGGTGCCCGTGCCCTCCGTCTGGAAGCGGATCAGGTTGGGGGTGCCCGCCAGGCTGCGGCCCACGTCGGCGTCCCCATAGGGAAACCGGGTGATCACGACGCCGTCGCTGCGAAACAGGTTCACGCCGCTGTGGGGGCCCATGTCGAGCGAACCGAACAGCTCATTGAAATAGCTCAGGCTGATGGCGCCCACCACCACCCCGGCGAAGCTGCCGTCCGGACGGTAGTAGGCGCGCGAGACCGGCAGGATGTTGAGCCCGGTCACGCGCGAGGGCACGGGCTTGCCCACGAACAGGCCCTGGTGCCCGCCCGACTGGAACGCCGTGAAATAGTCGCGGTCCGCGAAGTTGACCCGGCGCGGCGGCAGCGGGCCCGAATCGAGCACCACGTTGCCCAGGGTGTCGAGCACCAGCACATCGCCCGCGCCACGCGCGCGCAGGGAGTTGTCGAACACCACCCGGGCGCGCAGGTCGGGCGGCAGGGCCCACACCTCGGGCCTGCCCACCTCGCGCGCCACGCCTTCCAGCGATTTGTCGAACGTGTCGAGCGCCCAGCTCAGCCCCTGCTCCAGCGTGCGCGCGAGATTGGCGTTGGTCTGGGCGGCGTAGTTCCACTCGTCAGCGCGAATGGTCCAGATCGTGCGTGCGAAGAGTGCGCCAATGCCCAGCGAGACCAACAGGGCCAGCCAGATCAGGCGGTGGGAAAAGAACTGGCGCAGAAAGGGCATAGAAATATCTTGTAACCATTCTAGGCGTCTACCTGTGGCGTGCCGGGCGGCAAGTCACACCGTATCCCTCGGATTTCGTGGCGTCAATGCGCAGTGGCCCTGGGTGCGGGCGCCACGGCACCCGCGCCGCGCACCTCGATGCGGACCTCGTCCAGCACCTGGCCCTGGGCATCGGTGAGCTGCACCACGTGCCTCCCCGGCCAGGGCATCCAGGCCACGCGCGCGCCGCGCCCGAGCGGCCTGCCGTCCATGCGCCACAGCCACCCGCTTCCCGTGGCGGTGAACTGCAGGCGCTGGCGCGCGGGAGGGATATCCGGGTCCAGCGCGATGATGGTGCCGGGGGCCGGCGCCGTGATGCGCGCGCCAAGGCCCGGCGCGGCCGCCCCGGCCTCCCGCCCCGGGGGATGGGGGGTTCTTTTGGCGCTGGCGCTGGGTTCGTCTTGCCCGTTAGCTCCTGAATCAATAGCAAACAGGGACTGCTGGGTGCCCTCCAGGAACCACTCCTGCCGCGCCGCCTCCAGGGGCTGGCGGGCGTCGCCCGCGCCACCGGGCTGTGGCGCGGCGGGCCCGAATTGCACGGCGGCCCGGGCAAGGCCTGGGGGCGCCTTGGGGGCGCGGCTGGGTTCGCGCGCGTGCAGGAAGCCCATGACCGCGGCCCAGATGGGCGCGGCGCCGCTGGTGCCGCTCACGTCGTGCATGGCCGCGCCGCTGGCATTGCCCACCCACACGCCCACGGTGTAGCGCGCGGACCAGCCCACGGCCCAGTTGTCGCGCATGTCCTTGCTGGTGCCGGTCTTCACGGCGGTCCAGAAGCGCGTGGCCAGCACGCTGTCGGTGCCGAAGGTGCGCGCCCGCGCATTGCCGTCGGACAGGATGTCGCCCACGATGAAGACGGCGCGCGGATCGAGCGCGGGGGCGAAGGCCGGGACCTTGCCGGGGGGCGCCTGGGCCCATGCCACCGGGCTCAGGCGCCCGCCGTTGGCGAGGGTGCGAAACGCGTTGGACAGGTGCAGCAGCGGCACCTCGGGGCTGCCCAGCGCGAGGCTGTAGCCAAAGTAGTCCCCGTTTTCGCGCAGCGGCATGCCCGCCGCGGAGAGCTGGCGATGGAACGCGTCCGGCGTGACCATGACCAGCGTGCGCACCGCCGGCACGTTCAGCGACGCCGCCAGCGCGGTGCGCACCGACACCCAGCCCTTGAACTGGCGGTCGTAGTTCTGCGGGATGTACAGGCCGCCCGCGGTGGCGATGTGCGCGGGCGAATCGTCCACCAGCGAGGCCGCCGTGAGACGCCGCTCGGCGATGGCCTGCGCATACAGGAACGGCTTGAGCGTGGAGCCCGGCTGGCGCGGCGCCAGCACGCCGTCCACCTCGCCGGCCTGGCTCAGCGGCCCCGACGAGCCCACCCAGGCCAGCACCGCGCCCGTGGCGTTGTCCAGCACCAGCACCGCGCCGTCTTCCACGTTGCGCCCGCGCAACTCCCGCAGGTGCTGCTGCAGGGTCTGCACGGCAAAGCGCTGCAGCGGCGCGCGCAGCGTGCTCTGCACGCGCTCGGGCACCACGCCCCCTTCCTTGAAGCGCTGGCGCAGCAAGTGCCGCGCGAAGTGGGGGGCCACGCCCTCGCTCGCATCGAACGCGCGGCGCTGCAGCGCCGCCGTGGCGAACAGGTCCAGGGCATCGCAGTCCACGGGGGGCAGGTGCTGTGCCGGACGGCCGGAGGCCAGGGATGGCGGCCGCGCCGGTGGCTGCTGCGCCCGCATGTCGCGCAGCACCCCGCAGGCCCGCTGCGCCACCAGGCCGGGGCGCGCGTTGGGCGCGCGCACCAGCGCGGCCGCCACGGCCGCCTCGCGCTCGTCCAGGCCATGGGCGGCCTTGCCGAACAGCGTGCGGCTCAGGGCGTCGATGCCCACCAGTTCGCTGCGAAAGGGTACGAGGTTGAGGTAGGCCTCCAGGATCTGGTCCTTGCGCCAGCGCCGGTCCAGCACCTGTGCGGCCACCGTCTGGCCGAGCTTTTGCGCCACCGAGCGCCCGCCCGGCCCCTGGCGCCAGTCCCCATCGAGCAGGCCCGCCAGCTGCATGGTGATGGTGCTGGCCCCGCGCGTGCGCTGGTTCCACAGGTTGCCCCAGGCGGCGGCCGAGGCGGCTTGCCAGTCCACCCCGCTGTGCTCGAAGAAACGCTTGTCCTCGCTGAGCACCAGGGCCGTGCGCAGCGCGGGTGAAATGTCGGCCAGCGCCACCCACTGGCCACGGCGCACGGTGGTGTCGGTGCGCAGGCGCTGCAGCACCTCGCCTTCGCGCGAGAGGAGCACGGTGTCGGACGGTCTGAAGTCCGCGCGCACCTCCTCGAAAGTCGCGATGGCCGCCGCGGGCGCCGCCAGGAAGGCGGACAGGGCCGCCACGGCCCACCCCTTGTACGGCCTGCGCGCCCGCCCGGGCACCACGGGCCGGCCACGGTCAGTCATCCCGATGCTCCCGGTCGAACCGCGTTTCGGCCTCGGTCAGGTGGCGCAGCAGCACGTGCGAGATCAGGTTGACCCCGATGCCGCCGAACACCACCGGCAGGATGTACAGGGCAATCGACAGCTCGGAGATGAACACCGCGTCGTCCGCCAGCGACGGCGTGCCTTTGGCCAGGGCCGCGAGCGATTGCAGCAGGTACACGTCCACGCCCGCGATCAGCACCAGCGCCACGCCAAAACCCAGCACCGCCATGCGCGAGATCGAGCGCGTGGCCAGCAGCAGCCCGTAGATGCCCGCGGGCAGCACCAGGGAAAACGCCACCAGCAGCCAGAACCGCAGTTCCACGAAGACACTGAGGCTCATGGCGCGCGGCTCCGGGGACGGCTCATGACGGGGCGTGGCACGGCGCCGCGGCTACCTGGCCGCCTCCACCTTGACCCGCGCGTTGGGCAGCTCGCCGAACATCTCGGGCGCGTACATGGCCTCCACGCGGCTCGGGGGCAGCGCGAAATCGCCCACGTTGTTCAGGCGCACGGTGTACTCCATCTTGACCGTGCCCTTGGGCAGGTACTCGTAGTAGCTGCGGAAGGCCTCGAAGCTGCGCTCCTCGAACGCGGGCCAGCCCGCGCCGCTCTTCGCCTTCTCGCCCTGCGTGGCGATGGCCGAGTCGCGGCCCAGGCCGCTGCCCAGGATGGTGGCGCCGCCCGGGACCGGGTCGGTGATGGCCACCCAGGTCATGTCGGCGCTGGCGTTCACCTCCAGCGTCACGCGCAGCACGTCGCCGCGCGTGTACTGGCCGGGCGGCAGCGCCTTGTTGGCCTGCTCCACGGGGGTCACGGTCTTGGTGATGCTGTACCCCGCCGCGAAAGGCGCCTTGAGCTGGATGGCGGCCACCGACTGCAGCGTGAGCCAGGGCTTGCCGGGGCCCTGGTGCGTGACGGCCAGTGGCTCCTTGCCACCCGCTGTGCCCCAGGGCAGGAACATGCCGTTGTTCTTCAGGTTGCCCGGCGACGCAGGCGCGCCGAACCAGGTGGCCTGGTGCGCAGCGCCTGTCAGGTCGGTGGTCTTCACGCGCTCGACCTTGCTCCAGTCCACCGCCGCGTTGTGGGCGCCCATGGCGGCCTTGGTGGTGCCCGACACCGGCGTGGCCTCGAACCTGGCGCTGAACTTCTCCAGCGCCAGCCCGCCCCACAGGTTGGCCGTGGTGGTGTGCCAGGCGCCGGCCTGCTGGCGGCTGATGAAGCCGTTGGCCAGGCGGCCCATGTCGTCCTTCCAGGCCGGGTCGTCCATCACCGCGAGCATCAGGCGCGCGGTGTTCACGTCGCCGTTCTGCATCAGCCACCACCAGTAGTCGTCCTGCTCGGTGCTGAAGATCAGCTTGGTGCCCTGGAACGACAGGCGGCTGCGCAGGATCTGCAGGGCTTCGGCCAGGCGCTTGTCGCGCTCGGGCACATCGGCCACGCGCTTGAGGACGTTCACCCAGTCGATCACCGTGTGCGTGGGCCACTGGTTGGGCGCGATGGTGATGCTGCCGACCATCCGGCCCTGGGCCTTGCCGTAGCGCGACAGCGCCTCCAGCGCGGCCACCTTGCGCATGTCCAGGTCCTTGCGCGGGCTCCAGAAGCTGCGCTGGATGCGGCCTTCCACGAACGCGATCAAGCCGCGCTCCATGGGCGCGCGGGCCTCGTCGGGCAGGGCAAACGCGGGGTTGAGGCTGGCCGCCTCGTGCGTGGCCGCCAGCACGTAGGCCGTGAGCGTGTCGCTGCCCCGGTTGGCGTCGCCGTCGCGCGGCGGGAAGTAGTTGGCCAGACCGTCGCTGTCCAGGTAGGTGGGCAACTGCGCCACCACGGTCTGCCACAGCGCGCCGTCACGCAGGCCCACGGCCTTGCTGGTCTTTTGCTCCAGGCAGGCGAACGGGTAGCGGGCCCACCAGTCGCGCACGCCGGGCAGGCCCTCGGCCAGCTTGGGCTGCAGCGACATCTTGAGGCCGCCCCGGCCCGGCAGCGCATCGGCGGGCGGGTTCACGTCCAGGCTGAAGCTGCCGTCCACCTGCACGAGCGTGGCCTGCTGCACCGTGAGCGGCACGGCGGGGATGATGCGCTGGCGTGCCTTGAGGGCATCGCGCGCGCCGCTGACGGTGTCCTTGGCCTCGATCTCCCACAGGATGGACTCGGAGCGCGTCTGCGCCAGCTGGGCCGGCGCGGTGACGTTCCAGGCCACCTCGCGCGACTCGCCGGCGGGGATGTCGACGGTCTGGGGCTTGAGCTCCAGCAGCGTGGCGCGCGGCGCCACCTCGACCTTCATCGCCGCCTTGGTGGTGTTGCGCAGCGTGATCTGCGCGCGGAACTGGTCGTCCTCGCGCACCAGGGGCGGCAGGCCGCTGATGATCTGCAAATCCTGCGTGGCGCGGATGCTGGTGCTGCCGGTGCCGAACAGGCCGGTGGACGCATCGGCCACCGCCACGATCTTGAACGTGGTCAGCGCGTCATTGAGCGGCACCGTCACCTTGGCCTGGCCGTTGGCGTCCAGCTGCAGGGCCGGCTCCCACAGCAGCAGCGTGTCGAGCAGCTCGCGCGTCTGCGCCCTGCCCCCTCCGCCGCCGGCAGGCACGGCCTTCTTGCCATAGTGGCGCCGGCCGATGATCTCCATCTGCGCGGTGGAGGTCTCCACGCCCCAGCTGCGGCGCTGGAGCATGGCTTCGAGCAGGTTCCAGCTGGTGTTGGGCATCAGCTCCAGCAGCGCCTGGTCCACGGCGGCCACGGCCACCTCGGCATTGGCGGCGGGCTTGCCGCCCGGCAACGTGGCGGTGATGGTGACCTGCGCCTTGCCGCGCACGGCATAGCTTTCCTTGTCGGCCGCCACCTTCACGCTGATCTGGTGGGCCTGCGTGCCCACGCGGATCTCGGCCAGGCCCAGCCGGAAGGCGGGCTTGGACAGGTCCACCAGCGCCGTGGGCGCCTGGTACTCCTTGCCCTCGTACCAGAACGAGGTCCACCACTCGCGCGGCGCCTTGAAGCCCCAGGTGAAGAAGCTGTACCACGGCACCTCGCGCAGGCGCCCGCGCAGGGCCAGCACGCTCACGTACACGTTCGGGCCCCAATCCGGCTGCACCTTCAGGCTCACCGTCGGGTCCTGGCCGTTGAGCTGCACCACCTGGGTGTCGATGACGCCCTCGCGCTCCACCGCCACCAGTGCCGTGGCAAAGCGGAACGGCATGCGCACCTGGAACTTGGCGGTCTCGCCCGGCTGGTAGCTTTTCTTCTCGGGCAGCAGGTCGATGCGGTCGTGGTCCTCGCCGCCAAACCACAGCTCGCCCTGGCGCGTGACCCACACCGACGAGGCGGCCACGCTGGTGTTGCCGTCGCGGTCGGTGGCCGTGACCACCAGTTCCACCTCGCCGGGCTCATCCAGCCTGGACTCGCACAGCAGCAGGCCGCGCGCGTCGCTCTTGCCGCTGCACAGCGTGCCCAGGTCTTTCGTTTCGGTCTGGTTGTCATAGCTGTAGAAGCCGCCCACCATGCGCTTGCGCGTGGTGGTCGTGATGCGCGCGATGGCCTGCACCTGCAGCGAGGTGTCGGCGGCGGGCTTGCCGTCGTGCTGCAGCGCCAGGGCCTGGTAGCGGATCTTCTGGCGGGCCGAGACCCAGCCCTCGGTCTTCACGCCCGCCACCACGCCGGCGGGCCACAGCGTGTGCGTGCCGCGCAGGGTCTGCACCTCGCCGTTGGGGTCGGCATACGTGGCCTCCATCAGCAATTCCTGTGGTTCGCGCGCCTGGGGCACGTTGTCGATGGTCAGCTTGCCCGCGCCGTCCTTGTTCAGCGTGAGCGGCAGCTTGTCGGCGATCACGCGCGCGTCCTGGCTGGCGGCGGGCTCCTCGTCGTCGCCACCCGCGCTGGAGGCCTGCGCGCGCTTGCGCGGAGGGTTGAAGCTGAAGGCCTCGTAGTCGGCGTACTGCAGGCTCTTGCCGCGCACCAGGGCGGACACCCGCACCGGCAGGTGGGCCGCGCCGCCGCCCGCCACGTAGTTGACCTGCACGTCGGTGGGCACCGAGCGCACGCGCACCAGCGCCTTCTTGTCGGCCGGCGCGATGCGCCCTTCGAGCACCGGCAGGCGGAATTCCTCCACGCGGAACTCGCCCGAGCTGAAGCTGCGCTCATTGTCGGAATCGCTGCGCAGCTCCACCTGGTACACGCCGAGCTTGGCGGCGGGCGGCACGGCGAAGCTGCTCTGCGCGCTCAGCCCCCCGGTGGCGGTCGTGCGCCATGCGAGGCTCTGGGTGAATTGCTGGCCGCTGCCCACATGGGTGATGACCAGGGTCTCGGGCCGCTGCGCGGGCAGCGCGAACCCCTGGCGGGTTTCAGAGCGCAGCACGTGCTTCATCGACACGGTTTCGCCCGCCCGGAGCAGGGTGCGGTCGAAGATGGTGTGGGCCCGCTCGCTGGGGCGCGGGGCGCTGTTCGTGGGCACGTTGAAGCGCCAGGGCTCGATGCCGCGCTGCCAGTCGCTCCACGTGAAGGCCATGTCCTCCACGCCGTCGTCGCCCTTGTGGCGCGCACTCACGAAATAGGCCTGGCCGCCATCGCCGCCGTGGTAGGCATCGCCGCAGCGCGGCGGTTCGGACGACAGGCCCTCGATGTTCGCGACCCCCTGGTCGTTGGTGATGGCCTGCGCCAGCTCGTTGCCCTTGCAGTCGGACACACGCACCGTGGCGCCCTGCACCGGCTGGCCCTTGTCCAGCGTGGTCACCCAGGCCAGTGCGTTCTCGCGGCCCAGCTTGAAATGCACGCCCAGGTTGGTGACCAGGGCCGAGGTGCGCACATACATCGTGCGGGCATCGCCATGGCGTTCGTCGAGCAGCGAGGCGCCCAGCTTCTGCGAGGCGATCTCCACCACGTGGAACCCGGGCGTGAGGGGAATGCCTACCACCTCGAACGGGCGCGGGTCGTTGCCGGAAGGCCTGGGCAGGTCCAGCGTCTTCACCCCGCCCTTGCCGGCCAGCAGCGACAGCAGGCGCGACTGCACGTACTCCTTGTCCTCGTCCAGCGCCTTGGGCAGCGGGCCGCTCACGTCCTGCCGCGCCTGCTTGCGGTTCACCACGTAGTTGTCATAGCGCTGCACCTTGCGGAACCACGCGATGATGTCCGCATCGGTGCGGGGCTTGAGCGTGCTCACCTTGCCTGCCGGCGCCTCGGCGCCCGGCTGCAGCCCCTGCACGCGCAGCGCCGCCTCGACATTGCGCAGCGTCACCGGCAGCAGCGCGGGGGGCTTGTCGGAGCGCGGCCCCTCGGCAAAACGCTCCACGATGCCGAACGGCGCCGCCGCGAACTTGGCCAGCGGCGGCATGCCGCCCGTGGCCACCTTCAGCGGAAAGCTGTCGGCATTGCGCAGCGGACGGCCCGAGGCGTCCTTGAGGTCCTTGGGCAGCTCCAGCGTGAACGCCGTGTTCTCGGCCAGGGGCGCGGCGAACTGCACGCTGTTCACCAGCGCATCGCCCGCCTGGCCGTCGCCCGCGCCTTCCATCCGGGGCTGGAGCGTCTCCTTGGCCGATTTGAGGCGGATGGCCGCGGCAAGCTTGCGCGGCACGGGGGCATTGAAGGACAGCTGCAGCGGACGGATGGGCAGGCAGGCCGCCTGCGCGTTCTCCCGCTCACAGCTGAATTCGGCCGAGAAGGGCTCGCGCACCTTGAAGTCAAAGCGTTTTTCCACCGCGTTGGCCACCCCGCTGGGCGTGGCGACGCCCTTGCCGAACACGACCTGCATGCGCGAACCGGACGTGAACCGCCGGTTGCAGGCCAGCGCGGCGTACTGCAGGGGCTCCTGCGCGGCGCTTTTCTCCAGGCCCAGCGCCTTCAGGATCTCGGCCCGCTGCGCGCCCTCGATCAACCGGACCGGGATGCGCTCGCCCACGCCTTCGGCCGTGCACCACACATTGCCCTGCACGCTGGCGGTGGTGGCGGGGCCATTGAGCTGCAGCACGAAGAACTGCTCTTCGTCGATCTCCTGGTAGGGGTTCGGGCGGATGGCCTGCACGAACGGGCCTCCGCTATTGAATTGATAGCTTTTCGCGCCCGTCAATTCAGCGCCAGCGGCCGATTTGAACCCTGCCCTGACGGTGGCGGTGCAGCGCACCCCCGGCGGCAGGTCGCGCTCGAAGTCGAACACCCACTCGCGCTCTCCCGTCCAGCGGCCCGTGCCCTTGGTGGCCCCGGCATCGCTGCAACTCAGGGCCAGCGGCGCGGGCGCCTTGGGGTCGCCAAAGTTGACGGCAGCGGCATCGAACTTGGCCACCACCTGCCGCACCCGGGCCACTTCGCCCTGCGGCGAAAAGCTGGTGATCTGCAGGGCCTGCGCCCCCCAGGCCGCCAGCGACAGGCTGGTGGCCAGCATCCATTTCTTTGCGTTCACGCTGTCCCCTCCGAAGGAACCGGCAAGCGTAACAAAACGGCACTGCACCCGGCGCGGCGTTGCAAGCGCTTACGTATCCGGCCAGCCGGCCGGATCACCGCCCGCCGACGACGGCCCGATACGGTGGCGTCCTACCCCGCGGCGGCGTGTGGCCCTCAAAGATGGGGGTTTGTTTCCCTTCCTTCCCACCGTTCAGGAGCGCCCATGGCACGAACCCCCACCACCCGCGGCGCGGCAAAGAAGACGCTGCCCGCTGCTCCCTCCTCCACCCAGGCCGACACCTACCGCGGCAACGCGGGCGAGTTGCAGCAGCAAGCTGGCGGCAAGCACCCCGTGCTCACCACGCAGCTGGGCATTCCCGTGGCGGACAACCAGAACTCCCTGCGTTCGTCGCCACGCGGCCCCACGCTGCTCGAGGATTTCATCCTGCGCGAGAAGATCACCCACTTCGACCACGAGCGCATTCCCGAGCGCATCGTGCACGCGCGCGGCTCGGCGGCCCACGGTTTCTTCGAGCTCACCCATTCGCTCAAGCAGTACACCACCGCCCGTGTGCTCACGGAGGTGGGCGTTCAGACACCCGTGTTCACGCGCTTTTCCACCGTGGCGGGCGGCGCCGGTTCGGTGGACACGCCGCGCGATGTGCGCGGCTTCGCCGTCAAGTTCTATACCCCCGAGGGCAACTGGGACCTGGTGGGCAACAACATCCCCGTGTTCTTCATCCAGGACGCGATGAAGTTTCCCGACCTCGTGCACGCCGTCAAGATGGAGCCCGACCGTGCGTTTCCCCAGGCGGCCAGCGCGCACGACACCTTCTGGGATTTCATCTCGCTGATGCCCGAGTCGCTGCACATGATCATGTGGGCGATGAGCGACCGCACCATCCCGCGCAGCCTGCGCATGATGGAAGGCTTCGGCGTGCACAGCTTCCGCCTGATCAACGCCGCGGGCGACAGCACCTTCGTGAAATTCCACTGGCGCCCCAAGCTGGGCATCCAGTCCACGGTGTGGGACGAGGCCGTGAAGCTGCAGGCGGCGGACAACGACTTCCACCGGCGCGACCTGTTCGAGGCCATCGAGGCGGGCGATTTCCCGGAATGGGAGCTGTCCGTGCAGCTCTTCACCGAAGAGGATGCGGAGCGCTTTCCGTTCGACCACCTGGACCCCACCAAGCTCGTTCCCGAGGAACTGGTGCCGCTGCAGCCCGTGGGCCGCATGGTGCTCAACCGCTGGCCCGACAACTTCTTCGCGGAGACCGAGCAGGTGGCCTATTGCCCCGCCAATGTGCCGCCAGGCATCGACTTCAGCAACGACCCGCTGCTGCAGGGCCGCCTGTTCTCGTACCTGGACACGCAGCTGTCGCGCCTGGGCGGGCCCAACTTCGCGCAGATTCCCATCAATGCGCCCAAGTGCCCCTTTCACAACATGCAGCGCGACGGCCACATGCAGATGCAGGTGCCCAAGGGCCGCGTGAACTATGAGCCCAGCAGCCTGCAGGCCGATACGCCGCGCGCCTCGCAGGCGCTGGGAATGCGGCATTTCGCGCAAGGGGACGACGGCGCCAAGGGGCGCATCCGCGCCGAGAGCTTCGCCGACCACTACAGCCAGGCGCGCATGTTCTTTCGCAGCCAGAGCCCGCTGGAGCAGGCGCACATGGCGTCCGCGCTGGTGTTCGAATTGTCCAAGGTGGGCACGCCGCATGTGCGCGAGGCCGTGGTGGGCCACCTGCAGCATGTGGACCCCGAGCTGGCCCGGCGCGTTGCCGACGGGCTGGGCCTGCAGGCCCAGCCCCCCGCACCGCCGGTGGCCGATCCGGTGCAGGACCTGCCGCCCTCTCCCGCGCTGCGGATCATCGACCGCATGAAGCCCACGCTGCAGGGCCGCTGCATCGGCATCCTGGTGGCCGACGGCTCCAACGGCAACACGGTGGCCAACCTGCGCAAGGCGGCGGAGAAGGCCGGCGCCACCGTCAAGATCGTGGCGCCCAAGGTGGGCGGTGCCCGGCTCAGGGACGGCACGCAGCTGCCCGCCGACGGGCAGCTGCAAGGCACGCCCTCGGTGGTGTTCGACGCCGTGGCCTCGGTGCTGTCGCCCGAGATGGGCGCGCAGCTGGCCCAGGAGGCCGCCGCCGTGGACTGGTTCCGCGACGCGTTCGGGCACCTCAAGGCCATCGCGGCCTGCAAGGGCACCCAGGCCATCCTGCAGGCCGGGGGCATCGAGCCCGATGCGGGCGTGGTGGACCCGGCCGACGTGCAGGGCTTCCTGGCTGCCGCGCAGACCCGCCAATGGGAGCGCGAACCCAGGGTCCGCACCCTCGCATGAACGAACACCCCCTGCGCACACCCCATTGCCAACCCAACCACCGAAGGAGAAACCATGCCCAAAGCCCACTATGACAGCCACCAGCTTGATGATCTCGTGCTCCAGATGATGGAGACCGAACTCGGCGGCGAGCAGGTGTACCGCACCGCGCTCACCTGCGCCGTGAACCCGGATCTCAAGAAGGAATGGCAGACCTATCTGGAAGAAACCCTGACCCACCAGGAGGTGGTGCGCAGCCTGTGCGACGCCCTGGGCCTGGACCCGGCCGCGCAGTCACCCAGCCGGGCGGTGGTCAAGCACATCGGCGAATCCCTGGTCAAGGCCATGCTGCTGGCGAAACAGGGGGGCGACCCCGCCGCCGCCCAGCTGGTGGCCTGCGAATGCGTGGTGCACGCCGAGACCAAGGACCACGCCAACTGGGAACTGCTGGGCAAGGTGGCCAAGGTGGCCACGGGGGACGTGGGCCAGACGCTGAAAGCGGCCCACAAGGCCGTGGAAAAGGACGAGGACCACCACCTCTACCACACCAAGGGCTGGTGCCGCGAACTGGCCATTGAGGCGCTGGGCATGCCCGCCGTGCTGCCGCCGCCCGAAGAGGTCAAGAAGGTGGAAACCGCCATCGGCGCATCGCGCGCCGAGCAGCAGCGCGAGGCCATGCTGTAGCCGGACAAGCCGCGGGGGGCACCGCCGGGCGCTTCATTCCATTGCTACAAAAACAATAGCCGCCAGCGCTTGATTGACAAGCGCTGGCGGCTATTTCATTGCCCAGCCGCGCTGGCGCCACGGCCCTTCGGAACCCCCACTACTGGGCCACGAACCCGCTCGTCTTGATGATGCGGGTCCAGGCGTCGGTGTAGGAAGCCTGGCGGGCGGCCAGCTGCTGGGGCGACATGTGGCCCACGGTGAGCCCCATGGCGGTGAGGTGGTCACGCACGTCGGGCATGGCCACGACCTTGGCCAGCGCGGCCGAGAAGTCGGTGATGAACTTCTGCGGCGTGCCGGTGGGTGCGTAGATGCCGTAGTACGGCAGGTCCTCGAAGCCCTTGAGGCCCATCTCGTCGAACGTGGGCACGTCGGGCATGGCCGCCTGGCGCCTGGTGCCCAGCACGCCCACCACGCGCACCTTGCCGGCCTTGTGGTTCTCCATGAAGTCCTGCACCGAGGCCACGCCCGCGCTGATCTGGTTGCCCAGCATGTCGGCCATCATGGGCGCACTGCCCCGGTAGGGGGCCGAGACCAGGTCCAGCTGGTACTTCTGGCCCAGCAGCTTGACCAGGAACTCGGGCGTGGAGGCGGGTGCCGGAATGCCGACCGCGCCCTTGCCGTGGCCACTGGCCTTCACCCAGGCCACGTACTCGGGGAACGACTTCGCCGGCGTGCCGCCCGAGACGGCGAACGCGTTCACGAAGGTGGCGAAGCCACCCACGGGCACGAAGTCGCGCACCGGATCAAAGCCCGGGTTTTTCACCACCTGCGGCAGGATGGAGATGGTGTGGTCGTGCGTGAGGAACAGCGTGGTGCCGTCCGGCGCCGAGGCCTTGAGCGCCTGCGCGGCGATCTGGCCGCCCGCACCGGGGCGGTTTTCCACCACCACGGGCTGGCCCAATTCGTCCTTGAGCTTCTCGGCGAGCGTGCGCGCGATCGCATCGGTGCCGCCGCCGGGCGGGAAACCCACCAGCAGGCGGATGGGCTTGGGTGCCTGGGCAAAGGCCAGCCCCACGGTCAGCGCGGCGCCCACCAGGGCGGTGGTGCGCAAAAGGCGGGACAGCAGGCTGCGGCGGAAAGTGGTCGTCATGGCAGAACTCCGGTTTGTTCGAATGTGGTCGCTGGGGTGCGCATCCGCACACCTAGCACGGTTCAGGCCAGCGGCCCCGGCGCACCAGGGGCCGCCCCGCCGTGGCTGCGGCGCTGCGCTGGCGTGCGCTGGCGGCGTGCCCCTTCCCGAACTGCGCGGCGATTCGAGAGACGGGCAAAGGCGCGCAGCGCCCCGGGGGTTGTCTCATTTTCCCAGGCGCGCGCGGTGGCGCTCCAGCTGGCTGCGCACCTGCGCGGGCGCGGTGCCGCCCAAGGTGTTGCGCGCATTGAGCGAGCCGCGCAGGCTCAGGCACTCGTACACGTCCTTGTCGATCTGCGGGTGAAAGCCCTGCAGCACGGCCAGGGGCAGCTCCGACAGGTCGCAGGCGTGCGTGGTGGCCGCCTTCACGGCGTGGGCCACGGTCTCGTGCGCGTCGCGGAAGGGCAAGCCCTTCTTGACCAGGTAGTCGGCCAGGTCGGTGGCGGTGGCGTAGCCCTTGAGCGCGGCCTGCTCCATCGCGGGCGCGTTGACGGTGATGCCGCCCTCCTTCTGGCCCGTGGCGGGGTTCAGCTGGCCGCCGACCATCTCGGCGAAGATGCGCAGCGTGTCCTTGAGCGTGTCCACGGTGTCGAACAGCGGCTCCTTGTCCTCCTGGTTGTCCTTGTTGTAGGCCAGCGGCTGGCCCTTCATCAGGGTGATCAGGCCCATCAGGTGGCCGACCACGCGGCCGGTCTTGCCGCGCGCCAGTTCCGGCACATCGGGGTTCTTCTTCTGCGGCATGATCGAGCTGCCCGTGGTGAAGCGGTCGGCGATCTTGATGAAGCCGAAGTTCTGGCTCATCCAGATGATGAGTTCTTCACTCAGGCGGCTCACGTGCACCATGCACAGGCTGGCGGCGGCGGTGAATTCGATGGCGAAGTCACGGTCGCTCACGGCGTCCAGGCTGTTCTGGCACACACCCTCCATGCCCAGGGTCCTGGCCACGCGCTCGCGGTCCAGCGGGTAGGTGGTGCCGGCCAGCGCAGCGGCCCCCAGCGGCAGCACGTTGGTGCGGCGGCGCACATCGGCCATGCGTTCGGCATCGCGCTTGAACATCTCCACATAGGCCAGCATGTGGTGGCCGAAGCTCACGGGCTGGGCCACCTGCAGGTGGGTGAAGCCGGGCAGGATCACCTCGACGTTCTGCTCGGCCACGTCCACCAGCGACACCTGCAATTCCTTGAGCAGGTCGCCGATCAGGTCGATCTCGCCGCGCAGCCACAAGCGCACGTCGGTGGCCACCTGGTCGTTGCGGCTGCGGCCGGTGTGCAGGCGCTTGCCCGCATCGCCCACCAGCTGCGTCAGGCGCGCCTCGATGTTCAGATGCACGTCCTCCAGGTCCAGCTTCCATTCGAAGCCGCCGGACTCGATCTCGGAGGTGATCTGCGCCATGCCGCGCTGGATGGAGGCGTGGTCCTCCTGGCTGATCACGCCCTGGGCCGCCAGCATCTCGGCATGCGCCAGGCTGCCCGCGATGTCGGCCTGCCACAGGCGCTTGTCGAAGAACACGCTGGAGGTGTAGCGCTTGACCAGGTCGCTCATGGGCTCGGAAAACAGCGCCGACCAGGCCTGGGCCTTGGTATCGAGCTGGTTGTGGGACGGCGCAGAGTCAGCGCTGGTGGCTTGGGCTTTGGACATAGGAGGGCAATAATCCGGAGGTTCAGACACCCGGACAACCCGGGCGCCGCAATGCAAAACACGCAAATTTTATCGACCCAGCCCCCGCCGCCCGATTCGGCCCTGCCGCGAGGCTCCGCGCGGGGTGGCCTGGCGCCCGCGCGCCGGGTGCTGGTGTTCGATGCCTGCCAGGTGGGCGTGGTGCTGCGGGCCGTGCTGTTCGTGGAGCTGGTGGTGGGCGTGGGCGCCATGTTCGGAGCGGGCAACCCCGTGGAATGGCTGGCCACGATGGCGCTGCTGACGGGCGGCGCATTGCCGGCCACGCTGCTGTGGCTCATCACGGCCTGCAGCCTCAAGACTGTTCTGCAGCGCCTCTCCACCGCGCAGCAGTATGCGGCCGGCGTGCTGCTGGGCGCGCTGGCGGGCGCCTACGCCTGCGGCATGCTGGCGCTGGTGGCGCAACCTGCGTCACCGCCCTGGCTGGCCAGCGCCGCGACAGGGGCGCTGCTGGCGGCCATGCTGGTGGCGGCGCTGGTGCTGCGCGCACGGGGCCGCACGCCCGCCGCCACCACGGCGCGGCTGACCGAGCTGCAGTCGCGCATCCGGCCGCACTTCCTGTTCAACACCCTCAACAGCGCCATCGCGCTGGTGCGCGCGGAACCGGCCAAGGCCGAATCGCTGCTCGAAGACCTGAGCGACCTGTTTCGCCACGCGCTGGTGGAACAGGGGGAATCGGTCACGCTGGCCGAAGAGATCACCCTGGCGCGCCGCTACCTGGCCATCGAAGAGGTGCGCTTTGGCAAGCGCCTGCAGGTGCAGTGGAACCTGGACCCCCGCACCGACAGCGCCCGCCTGCCGCCGCTGCTGCTGCAGCCGCTGGTGGAGAACGCCGTCAAGCACGGCGTGGAGCCCAGCGCGCGCGGCGGGCGGCTGCGCGTGCTGACCGAGCTGCGCGGCAGCCGCGTGGTCGTGCGCATCACCAACACCCTGCCCCCCAAGGAAGGCAGGAACGGCAACGGCGACGACACGGCGCCCCGGGGCCACGGCATTGCCCTGGCCAACGTCCGCGCGCGGCTGGCGCTGCTGCATGATGTGCAGGGCGAATTCACCGCCGGCGTGCAGGACGGCCTGTACCAGGTGCGCATCACCCTGCCCGCCACCGACCCCAAGGCGCGCGCCCGGGGCGCGCGCGGCGCGGCGCCAGCCCGAAGGGGCCCCCATGGCGGCCGCGCGCAAACATCCCAGCGCCGCATGGTGGACGGCGAAGACGACCTCAACCACAGCAGCCCCGCTACCGACCATGAACATCCTGATCGTTGACGACGAAGCCCTGGCCCGCAGCCGCTTGCGCACCCTCCTGTCCGACTGCGCCCAGGCCCAGCCTGCCCAGCGCATGACCGTGGCCGAGGCCGCCAACGCCGGCGAAACCATGGCGCTGCTGGGGCCCACGGGCGGACGCGCCTTCGACCTGGTGCTGCTTGACATCCACATGCCCGGCCAGGATGGGCTGGCACTGGCCCACACCCTGCAGACCCTGCCCCAGCCCCCGGCCGTGGTGTTCGTGACGGCCCACGCGGACCATGCCGTGAGCGCGTTCGAACTGGATGCCACCGACTACCTGACCAAGCCCGTGCGCCGCGAACGCCTGCAGCAGGCACTGGCCAAGGTACAGCGTGGCACGCGCGCCCCTGCGTCCGCGCCCACCACCGGCGTGCCCGAAGGCGAAACCCTGCTCATCCAGGACCGGGGCCGCACCGAACGCCTGCCCCTGGCCGAGGTGCTGTACTTCAAGGCCGAGCAGAAGTACGTGACCGTGCGCACCGCCACGCGCAGCTACATCATGGACGGCGCCCTGAGCGAGCTGGAGGCCAAGTTCGCGCCGCGCTTCCTGCGCATCCACCGCAACGCGCTGGTGGCCCGCCGCGCCGTGCGCGCGCTGGAAAAGCACTACGACCCCGAGGAGGGCGAAGGCTGGGCCGTGCGGTTGCAGGGCTCCACGGAACTGCTGGCGGTGTCGCGCCGGCAGGTGGCCGCCGTGCGGGAAGAGCTGGCGCGTTGATTTCTGGTCTTTTTTGACCTCTGGCGCTTATCTCCAAAGCGCCAATAGCTATAATTTTTATAGCGTACAACTGATCATTGCTGAGGCGCTTCCACCAGCCGCCCCAGAGCCTCCATCCCCACCGGCGGCGTGGCCAGCCAAGGCAGCACATAGGTGCGTTGCGCCAGTCCGTTGGCAATGCGCTCGGCCTGTTGCTGCTCGCCCACCAGGCGGGCCTGCAGCAACGGGTCGCCGGTGCCGGTGGCCGCCACACTTTTGTTGATGACCCAGGCCCAGGGCTCGATGTGGGCACGGCGCAGGTCGTCCTGCAGCGCAGCGGCCTGGCTCACGGGTGTCACCTCGGGCAGCGTGACGATGACCACATGGGTCATGTCGGCGTCCTGCAGGCGCATCAGGGGCGTGATGATGTGTTTGGAGTTGGCACTGCCTTCGTACTGCTGCGTCATCTGCCGGTGGTAGGCGCCGGTGGCGTCCATCAGCAGCAGGCTGTGGCCGGTGGGCGCGGTGTCCAGCACCACAAAGGCGCTGCGCGCCTCGTTCACCACCCGGCTGAAGGCGTGGAACACGGCGACCTCTTCGGTGCAGGGCGACTGCAGGTCTTCCCGCAGCAGCGCGCGGCCTGCGTCATCCAACGCCTTGCCGCGCGTGGCCATGATCTTGTCGATGTAGGCTTTGGTTTCGGCCTGCGGGTCGATGCGCCCCACCTTCAGGCCCGGCACGCTGCCGCCCAGCTGGCTTTGCACGTGGGCCGCCGGGTCGGTGGTGGTGAGGTGCACGCTGTGTCCGCGCTGCACCAAACCCACCGCCAGCGCGGCGGCAATGGTGGTCTTGCCCACGCCGCCCTTGCCCATCACCATGATGAGACCGTGGCCCTTGGCGGCCAGCGCGTCGGTCAGGGACGAGAGGGGTTCAGCCTGCAACGGCACATCCGCAACGGCGGCGGGCGCGCTCGGCAGCACATCGCCACCGCCCAGCAACGCCCGCAGCGCAGGCAAACCCACGGTATCGAAGGCACGCAGCGGCACCTCGTCGCGCGGCAGCTGGGCCAGCGCATCGGGCATCTGGTCCAGGGCCTGGCGGCCCAGGGCCTCGATGGCATCGGCCACCGCGTCCTGCCCCGGCTGGCTGGCGTGGAACACGCCGTTGATGGCCAGGCGCTGGTTGGCCAGGCCCAGGGCGCGCAGCTCCAGCGCGGTGCGCGCGGCCTCTTGCATGGGTCGGGGGTCGGGGCGGGTGACCAGCACCACGGTGGTCAGGCCCGGGTCGCTCAGTGCGGCCAGCGCGGCGTTGAACCGGGCCTCCTGCATCTTCAGGCCTGAGTGCGGGCCCAGGCAGGATGCCCCCCGGTCGTTGCCCGCCAGAAACCCGGTCCAGGCCTTGGGCAGGCTCAGCAGGCGCAGCGTGTGGCCGGTGGGGGCCGTGTCGAACACCAGGTGGTCGAACACATGGCCGGTGTCACTGCCCTCGCTGGCCAGCAGCGCGGCAAATTCGTCGAACGCAGCGATCTCGGTGGTGCAGGCGCCCGAGAGTTGCTCGCGCACCGCGGCGCGTTCATGGCTGCTGGCGGTGGCCTCCAGTTGCGCCAGCACGCGCTGGCGGTAGGCCTCGGCGGCGGTATCGGGGTCGATGTTGAGCATGTGCAGCCCCGGCACCCCGGGCACGGCCACTGGCTGGTTGGACAGCGGCACGCCCAGCATTTCATCCAGGTTGGAGGCCGCATCGGTGCTGACCAGCAGCACCTGGCGGCCCGCATCTGCCAGGGCAATGGCCGCCGCTGTGGACAACGAGGTCTTGCCCACCCCGCCCTTGCCGGTAAAGAACAGGAACCGCGTAGGCTGGGCGAGCAGGCCCAGACGAACCACAGCGGAATGGTGCGAGGCAGATGCGGCAGCGTTCATGCCATCAGCATGGCACAGCCCCCACCTTTTTTGTCTGGCGCAAGTCCCCCACGGACCCTACACCCCGCAGCCCATTGACCTGCATCAAGAACGGAGGATGGATGCCGCGCTGCACAACACAACAGGCACCATCCCGCCGGCGGGTCATTCCTTGATGTTCGCCGCCTTCACGATCGCGGCATACCGGGCGCTTTCGGTCTGCACAAACCGCGCAAACTCGGCGGCGCTTCCCTTGCCCGCCACGGCGCCACCATCGGCCAGCTTGGCGCGCACATCGTCCATGCGCAGCACTTCGCCCAGCTCGCGGTTCAGGCGCTCCAGCACGGCGGGGGGCGTCTGCGCGGGGGCAAACAGGCCCGTCCACGAGACCATGTCAAACCCTTTGAAGCCCGCGGTCTCGGCCACCGTCGGCACGTCGGGCAGAGAGGGCAGGCGCTGGTCGTCCGTCAGGGCTATGGCCTTGAGCTTCTTGCTGTGGATGTGCGGCGCCGCCGTCACGCTGATGAGCACGGCGAGGTCCACCTGGTTGCCGATCACATCGGTCACGATCTGTGCGCCACCCCGGTACGGCACATGCACCATGAAGGTCTTGCTCTGTTCCTTGACGCGCTCCATGGCCAGGTGCAGCACCGTGCCCACGCCCGAGGTGGCGTAGCTCAGCTGTCCGGGCTTTTCACGCGCCAGACGCAGCACATCGGCCAGGTTGTTCGCCGGCAGCCCGGGGCGCGCCACGATCAGCATGGGAGCGGTGGTCACCAAACCCACCGGAGCCAGGTCCTTGAGGGTGTCGTAGCGCACGGCCGCAGGGTTCACCAGTCGTGCGATGGCCGCCGGGCTGTCAGCACCCAGGACGAGCGTGTAGCCATCTGGCGCCGCCCTGGCGGCCTTTTCCATGCCGATGACGCCGCCAGCGCCTGCCACGTTGTCCACCACCACGCTCTGTTTCAGGCGCTCTCCGAGCCTTTGCGCGATGAGCCGCCCCGTCACATCCACATTGCCCCCGGCACTGAAGGGAACGATGAGCGTGATGGGCTTGGCGGCGGGCCAGGCGGCCTGCGCGTGCGCAGCCATGCTGGCGCCTGCGCCGAGCAGCGCAGCCACCAGGGGCCACGCCAGGCGCCGTGGCAAGAAGGACGGTACAGGGAAGAACCGGGAGGGAAACATGCAAGGACTCCTTCAGGGGGGGACGGCAGAGAACAGGTTTGTCTGCGCCAGTTGCTTGTCAAACGCTGCCAGCCACTGCGTGGACCATGCACGCCGCGTGCCATCGTCAATCCAGGCGGCATCCAGTCCATTGGCCAGGAAACCGCGCAGGTCCCCGGCACCAAAGCCGAAGTCGCGCACCATCATGGCCCAGGCCTGGGTGGGGTTCACGTGGTGCAGCGTGGGGTCATCGGTGTTGGGGTGAATGCGCAGGCCCGCCGCCGGCATGTGGCGGATGGGGTGGTCCAGCGCCCAGCGTTCGGGGGCCAGGGTGCGCAGGTAATACGAATTGGTGGGGACCACGGTGAAGACGATGCCCCGGTCGGCGCATTCGTGCACCAGGGCCGGGTTGTCGAGGACCGTGTAGCCGTGGTCGATGCGGTCCACCTGCAGCACGTCGAGGGCCGTGCGCACGTTGTTCCAGGGCATGCCGAACTCGCCCGCATGGGCCGTGGTCCTGAGCCCGCCCCGGCGCGCCAGCGCGTAGGCCGGGGCGAACCATTCAGGCGGGTGATCCACCTCGCGGTAGTCGATGCCGATGCCAATCACCTCGTCGCGCCGGTGGGCCAGCACCCATTCGACCATTTCGGTGGCGGCTTCGGGCGGGGCCTCGCGGTCGATGGCGGCAACCAGGCGGCCCGTGATGCCGAAGTCGGCCTCGGCATCTGCAATGGCGCGCACGATGCCTTCCAGCGCCTGCGGATAGGCCAGCCCCGATTGCCGTGCGGTACCCGTGGGGTTCCAGAAGAACTCGGCATAGCGCACGTGGTGCGCGGCGGCATCCTGCAGGTATTCGTAGGTCAGGCGGTGCAGGTCATCCGGGCTGCGGATCAGTTCGGCATCCAGCGCGCGCAGCACCCGCAGCACGCCCACGGGTTTTTCGCCCCGGGTGTAGAAGGCCTCGATCTCGGCATCGCCGATGGGGGCGCCCGCCCGGCGAACGAGGCTGGTGAACGTATCGCGCCGAACGGTGCCGAGCAGGTGACAGTGCAGCTCCACCTTGGGCAGGGCGTGGAGAAAGGCGTACAGCGGATCTGCGGGTGCGGCAAAGGTGGGCATGGCCGCATGCTATGCAGCGCGGTGTGATGGCGGAAGTGATTTAATTTGATGTTGCAATAAAAGCAACTTATGAGCAAACACCCCGCCACACGGCCCGCGGCCGAGCGCCCACCCGCGCACCGCACGCCCACGCTGCGCCAGTTGCGCAGCTTTCAGGCCGTGGCCCGGGCCCTGAGTTTTCGGCAGGCGGCTGAGGCCCTGTCGCTCACGCAGCCCGCGCTGTCCGCCTCCATCCGCGAGCTGGAGGCCGTGCTGGGCGCGCCCGTGCTGGAGCGCAGCACGCACCACGTGCGCCTCACGCCCCAGGGCGCCCTGCTGCTGCCGCAGGTGGAACGGCTCATCAATGGCTACGAACAGGGAGTGGATGGGCTGTACCGCACGCTGGACGATGGCAAGCGCACCCTGCACGTGGCCGCGCTGCCCTCAGCCATGCACCTGCTGGCCGAGCCGCTGCGGCAGTGGCTGGCGCAGCACCCGGACGTGGACCTGCGCCTGCAGGACCCCCTCAACGACGATCTGGTGGCCGCGCTGCAGCGCGGCGAGGTGGACCTGGCCTTGGGCGTCGCGCTCGATCTTCCGCCCCATATCGAGACCTTCCCCGTGGCCCACGACGACCTGGTGGCGGTGCTGCCCATCCGCCACCGGCTGGCCCGGCGCAAGCGGCTGGCATGGCAAGACCTGGCCGGCGAACGCCTGGCCCTGTTCGCGAGGGGCAGCACCTACGACCTCGCGGTGGCCACCTTGCGCCAGCACGGGGTGGACCTGGCAGCGGCAGACCAGTTGCTCTACAGCGAATCTCTCTACAGCCTGGTGCGCTGCGGGCTGGCGGTGGGGGTGATTTCCCGGCTGTACACCCACAACCTGGACGCGGCCGCCGTACGGGTGAGCCCGCTGCACGCACCGGTGATCTCGCGCCGGGTGGCGCTCATGGCGCACGCCCCCATGGGGGCGCGGCCCCCGCTGGTGCAGGATTGCCTGGAGTTCCTCACTCAGGCGCTGCGCACGGGATAAGCCGCCTGGGCGGAGACAGCCCTGGCAACCAGTCGCACCGGGCTCAGTGCCCGTGCGCCGCCCCGCTCATCTTTGGCAACACCGAATGCCACGCCGACGGCAGGGGCGTGGGTCGCACGTACCCGGGCAACGGCGGTCAGTACAGCGGCAGCCTCACGCTAACCCATCTGCCCGCGGGCACGGTGTTGACGATGACAGCCTCGTTGGACTTGGGGCGAGGTTCGGCACGTCGGAACCCTCGCTGTGCGTGGTGGTGGTGGCCGCCGGGTCGGGTGGCGGGCCCGTGGGCGGCCCTGCGGCCATCCCCGCGCTGGGCTGGCACGGCCGTCGGCCATGGTGGTGGGTGCGGGCGCGCTGCGGCAAAGGCACGCAAGGCGCACCAGAACTGCCGGCAGCGGCCGCTTTGGCACAAATGGAAGGAGCGGGTAGCGGGCGCAAGCGGCGCCTGCCTCCTGCCTGTATCTACCATGCGACGCGATGGATTGCCGGGTTGCCCGTGCCTGATGTACAAAGGCGCGAAACGTCCATCGCCCCGCCATGCCCGCCAGCCACCCCGCGCCGCCCTCGTCCATCCGCCTGGCCTCCAGCGACTTTGCGGGGCCTGACAAGGCCGCCGCGTTGCGCGAACTGTATGGGCGCGAGCTGATGCGCGTCGATCTCTGGAGCCATGCCAATGCCCAGGGCTCTTTCGAGTTTTCCACCAGCGTGACGACCTTGGGCCAGGACGTGGTCCATGCAAGGACGCTGTGCACGCCCGCCCACCAAGCGCGCTCGCGCGCGCTGATGCAGGACGGCTGCGACGACATTTTTCTGGCCACCAGCCGCGCCCCCATGGTGCTGCGGACCCCGCACGGTGAGCAGCATTTGCCTGCGAACAGCATGGTCGTGGTGTCAAAGGCGCGCGAGTACGAGGTCATCACGCCCTGTGGCGGCCCCACGGCCTGCGTGCTGATGCCGCACGCCAGCATCGCGCCCCTGGTGCCGCGCCTGGAAGAGGCTCCGCTGCTCGTGCTGCAGCCCGGTGCGCCCAGCGGCGCGCTGGCCCTGGCCTACGCCCAGCTGCTGGCCGAAAGCGCACCGCTGGCGCCGCCGCAGCAGGATCTGGCCGTGGCCCACCTGCGCGAGCTGCTGGCGGGCGCCATCGCCCCGGCCCTTCAGGCCCACCTGCCGCCAGGGCGTGCGGCACAGGCCACCCCGCGTCTGGCGCTGATCCGCCACGACATGCAGGCGCGGCTGGGGCAAGCCAGCCTTTCGCTGGAAGAGGTGGCGCGGCGCCACCACCTCACGCCGCGCCAGGTGCAGCGCCTGTTCGCGCAAGAGGGCACCTGCTTTTCCGACGCGCTGCGCGAGGCACGCCTGGACCGCGCCCGCGCGCTGCTGCAGGCCCCCGCGCAACGCCAGCGCCGCGTGCTCGACATCGCGCTCGACTGTGGCTTCGCCGACATCTCCACTTTCAACCGGGCCTTCCGCCGGCGCTTCGGGCTGGCGCCGTCCGATCTGCGCTAGGAGCCTGTCGGACTGGGGCATGTCGCCTGGTGCATGGCGCTTTTGTCGCGCCGTGCGCAGACGGCCGGGCGGTTCTTTTGAAGAATCGCCGCGATGCTGTTCACACCCGCTTACACCGCGCCGGCCCTGGCGGTCGCCCTGCTCCTACCCGCTGCTGCATCGGCCGCCACGTTCACGGTGAACGACACAGGCGACGCCCCCTTGAGCGTCTCCGTGCCCTGCAACGGCGGGATCACCCCCTGCACGCTGCGCGCCGCCATCGAGGCGGCCAACAACAATCCCGCATCGGCCGACACCATCAATTTCAACTTCTCGAGCGGCTCCGTCACCATCGAGCCCCAAAGCCCGCTGCCCGCCATCGCCGGCGTGACCACCATCGACGGCTACGCCCTCGGCGCAGGCATCCCCAACACCTTGCCCGTGGGCAATGACGCCTACATCAGCACCCGCATCGACGGTGCCAACGCGGGCGCGGGCACGCACGGCCTGCGGTTCGTGCCGGGCGCATCCGGCTCGGTGCTGCGCGGGCTCGCCATCACCGGTTTCGGGGGCCACGGCGTCGTGCTGGACGGGCAAGGCTCCGCGAACGGCTTGGTGGGCGTGGCCATCGCGGGCAACTTCATCGGCACCAATGGCAGCGGCACGGGCGGCGACCAGACCGGCGCGCTGGTCAACCTGTTCTCGGGCATCTATATCGACAACAGCGCCAGCAACACCACGGTGGGTGGCGCCAACCCGGCCGACCGCAACCTCATCGTGGCCAGCAGCAGCGGGCGGGCCGTTTCGCTGGGCGCTTCTCCAGGCACGCTGGTGCAGGGCAACTACATCGGCACGAACCGCGCGGGCACGGCACGCGTCAGCACTCATACGGGCATTGCCGTGGCCAGCCCCCAAGGCGCCGGCAGCATGGTGCGCGGCAACGTGATCGGCGCCGCCGACACGGGGGTGATCCTCCATGGCGGCGCCCGCAATGCAACGCTGCAGGGCAACGCCATCGGAGTGGGCGCCGACGGCACGGCCAGCGTGGCGGGCAGCGGCAACGGCGTGTACATCACCGACGGCGGACTGCCCCTCAGCCCGTGGTTCATCCACATCGGCGGCACCGACCCCGGCGAGGGCAACACCGTCGGCCATTGGGGGGGCAACGGCATCCGCGTGGAGCACAGCTCCGCGCCCGCTCCCGCCCTGCGCTACCACAGCTTCACGAACAACAGCATCCACGGCAACGCGGGCCGGGGCATCGCGCTGGTGGACACCGCCGGCAGCGACCCGGCCACGGTGAACAGCGGCCAGCCCGCACCCGCCATCACCGGCGCCACCAGCACGGTGGTGAATTTCAGCTTCAGCAGCGTGGCAAACACCACGCAGCGCTTCGAGGTGTTTGGCAATACCAGTTGCGGCACGCCGCAAGGGCGCGTCTTCCTCGGTTCGCTGCAAACGGGCACCGACGGCAGCGGCCAGGTGAACGGCAGCATCAATCTGCCGCCCCAGCCCGCAGGCACCTACCTGAGCATGACCGCGACGCGCTATTTCAGCGGCGGCGGCGGCAACAACCAGGAAACCTCGGAGTTTTCGGCCTGCGCGCAAGTGCCGGGCGGCCCCGCGGGCAACCCCAGCGCCATTCCGACACTGGGCCACGCGGCACTGGCGCTGCTCGCGGCCCTGCTGGCGAGCCTGGGTGCTCTTAAAAAGAGAGCTGCTCGCGCTTGATGTGCGGGCGCTAGAGGCCAAAATGATCAAAAAAAAACTGCTACCCGCCCTGCTGTGCGCCAGCGCCGCGCAGGCGGCCACCTACACCGTCAACGACGCGGGCGACGCCGCCGACGCGAACCCGGGCGACGGCCTGTGCGCCACAGCCGGCGGCACCTGCACGCTGCGCGCGGCCATCGAGCAGGCCAACGCCCACATCAGCGCGGACACCATCGCCTTCAACTTCGGCGGCGTGCCCACCACCATCAGCCTCGCCACGCCGCTGCCGCCGATCACCTACCCGGCCACCATCGACGGCTATACCAACGGCGGCACGCCCAACAGCGCGGCCACGGGCACCAACGCGGTCATTACCGTGCGCATCGACGGCGCGAACGCCGGAGCGGGGGCGAACGGCATCCTCTTCTTGAACGGCGCCTCCGATTCGGTGCTGCGCGGCGTGGCCGTCACGCGCTTCGGCGGCGCGGGCGTGATGGTGAACGCCCAGCAGATCTACAACCTGAACATGGTGCGGGTACTGGGCAACTTCATCGGCACCGACGGCAGCGGGTCGGCCGACGACGCGACGGGCCTGCTGGCCAACCGGCGGGGCATCTCCGTCATGCTCTATGCCCAGGCCACGCTCGTGGGCGACGGCACGCCCGCCGGGCGCAACCTGGTCGTGGCCCGCGCCGATGGCCAGAGCTTTTACCTCGAAGACCAGGTGGTGGACACCCACATCACCGACAACCTCATCGGCACCGACCACAGCGGCAACCAGCCGCGCGGCGGCGCGCCCATCGCCATCAGGGTGATTGGCACCAGCGGCATCACCATCCAGGGCAACGTGATCGGCGCGCGGGAGACGGGCATCGAGATAGCGAACGAAAGCCACGGGAACGCCATCGTCTCCAATCTGATCGGCGTGGGCGTCGACGGCACCTCGCCCATCGGCGGCAGCGGCCACGGCGTACTCATCCGCCACACCCAGAACGCGAACGGCGCCTTCCCCTTGCGCACCCGCGTGGGCGGCGCCAGCGCGGGCCAGGGCAACACCATCGCCCACTGGGGCGGCAACGGCATCCGCGTGCAGCGCGACGAGCTCGCCGTGGACGCGCCGGAAAGCAACCGATGGCTGGGCAACCGCATCCACAGCAACGGCGCCTTGGGGCTGGAGCTAATCGATCCTGCCAACCCCCCCGCCATGGGGGCCGACCCCGCGCAGCCCCCACCCATCTGGGCCGTGCACATGCCCATGATCGCCAGCGCCACCGGCAGCGCCGCCGGCACGCAGGTGAACACCACGCTGATGGACAGCCTGCGGCCCAGCAGCACCTACCGCGTGGAAGCCTTCGCCAACACCGCCTGCGACGCCAGCGGCTATGGCGAGGGTCAGGTCTTCCTGGGCGCCGCCGATGTGCAAACCTATCCCAGCGGCGGCTGGGCCGGCACGCTGGCCTTTGCCGCCCTGCCCGCCGGCTACACCCACGTGGCGCTGACGGCCACCGTCATCGGCCAGGACGGCTATGCGGCCAGCTCGGAGTTCTCGCGCTGCGTGGTGGTGCAGATGCAGGGCGATGGGCCAGGCGGCGGACCCGGCGCGGCCACCCCGCCCACCGTGGCGCCGGGCAGTGCCAGCGGGCCAGCGGGCCAGCCCTTCAGCCACCCCCTGGCGCAATACGTGACGGCCACCGACGGCGATGCGCTGCAGCCCTACGCGCTGCTCGGCACGCTGCCGCCGGGCGTGGCATTCGATGCCGCCACCGGCCAGCTCTCCGGCACGCCCACCGCGCCCGGCATCTACCCGCTGCTGCTGTCGGCCACCGACAAGGACGGCACCGCCAGCGCCGTGTTCACGCTGACAGTCACGGGCGCGGGCGGCCCCGGCAGCGCGGTGGCCGTGCCCACGCTGGGGCACGCGGCGCTGGCGCTGCTGTCGGCCGTGGTGGCGGGCCTGGGCGCGCTGCGCCGGCGGCGCGGCGGCTGAGCTCGGGAATCTTGCGAGGTCTCCACTTGTGCCCGGCCTTTGCGCCGGGCTTTTTTACGCCATCAGTGCCCATGCGCCGCCCCGCTCACCAGCGTGACGATGACCATGCCCGCGACGAGCCAGGCGATCTGCAGCACCGTCTCGCGTGCCGTGAGGCGCTTTTGCAGTTGCGGGATCAGGTCGGCCAGCGCCACATACACAAAGCTGCTGGACGCCACGGCCAAGAAGTAGGGCAGCAGGTCCTGCAGCTGCCCCACCAGGAAGTAGCCCACCACGCCGCCCAGCGCCGTCACGGCGCCCGCCAGGGACACTTTGACCAGCGCCATGCGGCGGTTGGGGCTGGTCTGGCGCAGCACCACCAGGTCGCCCATGTGGTGGGGCACCTCGTGCGCCAGCACCGACACGGCAGCGATCACGCCCAGCCGGATGTCGGCCAGGAAGGCGGAGGCGATCAGGATGCCGTCGCCAAAACAATGCACGCTGTCGCCCGTCAGCACGGCCCAGCCGCCGGATCGCGGGGCATGGTGGTGGTGATGGTGGTCGTGGTGCGCATGGTCGTGCCTGCCGCCGTGGTCAGGGCCGTGGCCGTGTTCAGCGCCGAGCGGATGTGCCGGCGCCTGCGCCACATGGCTGTGCTCGTGCCCGTGGTGCCAGAGTTCCGCCTTGTCCAGCAGGAAGAAGAACACCACGCCCACGAGCAGCGTGGCGAACAGGTCGTGCGCGCCCGCCTGGCTCTCGAATGCCTCGGGCAGCAGGTGCATGAAGGCCGTGGCCAGCAAGGCGCCCGCCGCCAGGCTGAGCAGGTGCTGGGGGCCGACGCTGTCCGGGCGCCCGCCCAGGCCCAGCCGCATCAGCAGCGCGGCCAGCCACACGCTGCCAATGCCCGCGGCCAGTGTGGCCAGGATGATTGCTACCAAAGTCATAGCTTCTTGCGCTTTATAGATATGCCCTGGAGCCTATTTTCGTTCAAATACCGCATCCCGGATGCGAGATTAAAAAAGCCGCCCCGGGTGAGGGCGGCTGCGGTGGCCAGGGACTTCCCCTGCCGGGCCCGCGTGGGCCCACGCTGCCTCAGGCCACGCCGTGTGTCTTGAACCAGGCGAGGGCCCGCTTCCAGCCGTCCTCGGCCGCTTCCTTGCGGTAGCTCGGGCGGTAGTCGGCATGAAAGGCATGGGGCGCGTCCGGGTACACCACGAATTCCGACGCCTTGGCCTGCGGCGAACCGCTGGCCAGCGCGGCTTTCATCTTATCAATCGTGTCAAGGGCGATGCCCGTGTCCTTCTCGCCGTACAGGCCCAGCACCGGCGCCTTGAGGATGGGCGCGATGTCCACCGGGTGCTTGGGCGTGAGTTCGCCCGGCTGCCCCACGAGGCGGCCATACCAGGCCACGCCCGCCTTCACGGGGCCATGCGCGGCGTACAGCCAGGTGATGCGGCCGCCCCAGCAAAAACCCGTGATGCCCACGCGCGCGGCGTCGCCGCCATTGGCGGTGGCCCATTGCACCGCGCCGTCCAGGTCGGCCATCACCTGCGCATCGGGCACCTTGGACACCACTTCGGCCATGAGCTTGGCCACTTCGGTGTACTGGGACGGGTCGCCCTGGCGCGCATACAGTTGCGGCGCGATGGCCAGGTACCCGGCCTTGGCGAAGCGGCGGCAGGTGTCGGCGATGTATTCGTGCACGCCAAAGATTTCCTGGATCACCAGCACCACGGGCAGGCCGGTCTTGCCGGCGGGCGCGGCGCGGTAGGCGGGCACCTTGAAGCCGTTCACGGTAAAGCTCACCTCGCCCGCCGTGAGCCCGTCCGCCGGCGTGGCGATGGCCGTCTGCGCCATGATGGGCGCGGCCGCGGCCGCATAACCCAGCCCCAGGGCAGCCTGCAGCGCGGTGCGCCGCGTGGCGCCGGCGTCGGTGCTGCGGCCGGGCAGCAGGGCCCGGGCGTCGGAATGGAGGTCGTCATTGAACATCGGGTTTCTCCAGGAAAAGAAGGATGGGCAAGGGATGGGAACCGCAGTCTAGGGGGTTTGCCGCATCCCCGCTTCCCTGGGTACCGAAAAACAGGGACCGCTGCTAGACTTTCCGCAGACCGGCACCGCACCCAGCCGCTGGCCCCCTGGTTGTGCGCCACCACGGCGCGCCCTGGGGCGGTCGATCCCTTCACCAGAGAGACCCGTGACCGCCACCTTGGGAAACCCTGCACGATGAGCCCGCCCCCACCCCGCGAAGACCCGCTGGCGCTGCCGGTGGCGGGGCTCTGCGGCGTGGGCGGGCTGGCGCTGCTGGGCTGGGCCCTGGCGGGCCAGGATGCCGGCAACGGCACCGCGCGCGCCATGCTGGCCGCCGCGGGCGTGGCACTGGCGGCGCTGGCCCTGCTGCACGGGCGGCTGGCGCTGCGGGCCCGGCGCCTGCGCCGCGACGCCGCCGCGTTGCGCCAGGCGGCCGGGCGCGCCAGCATGCAGCTGTCCGCCACCCTCGACATCCTGCCCGACGGGCTCGCGATCTACGACGCCGAAGACCGGCTCGTGCTGTGCAACGCGCAGTACCGCCAGGTGGCCGCGGACTCCGTGATGCCGCTGGAGTACGGCACCCGCTTCGAGGACGTGCTGCGCCGTGCCGCGCAATCGGGCAGGATCACCGCCGCCCTGCCCGACACCGAGGCCTGGCTGCGCGAGCGCATGGCGCGCCACCGCTCTCCGGCGGGCCCCGAGGTGCAGGAGATGCAGGGCGACCGCTGGCTGCGGATCACCGAACGCGGCCTGGACGGCGGGGGCGTGGTGGTGCTGCGCACCGACATCACCGAGGCCGTGCACAGCGAGCGCGCGCTCAAGCGGGCCCTGCACGACGCCGAGCGCGCCGAGCGCAGTCTGCGCGAGGCGGTCGACGCCATGCCGGCGGGACTCGAAATCTACGACGAGACCGACCGCCTGGTGCTGTGCAACAGCCACATGGAGCGCCTGCGGCCCCACCTGCGCTCGGAGACCTCGCTGGGCAAGACGTATGAGGAACTGCTGCGCGAGGGCCTTCGCCAGGGCATCCCCGAAGCGGCGCAGGGCCAGGAAGAGCTGTGGCTGGCGCACGAGATGGCGCTGCGGGGCCACCGCCCAGGCCCCGAGGTGCGCCATGAAGGGGGCGGCGCGTGGATCCACATGCACGAAAGCCGCACGCCGTCGGGCATGACGGTGTGCGTGCGCCTGGACATCACCGACCTCATCGAACAGCGGCAGGCGGCCGAGGCGGCCCGCCAGGAAAGCCAGCACACCCGCCAGCTGCTCGAGCGCGCCGTGGAGGCGCTGCCCGTGAGCATCGAGATCTTCGACGAGCAGGACCGGCTGGTGCTCTACAACCAGCAGCTGTCGCGCATGTACCCGCACATGAACTACGCGGAGCACCTGGGCAGGAGCTTTGCCGACATCCTGCGGCATTCGGTGGACCGGGGACTGATTCCGTCCGCCCACGGCCGCGAGGAGGCCTGGATCGCCGAGCGCCTGTCCGAGCATGGCAGCCGCACCTCCACCCTGGTGCAGCGGCTGGCCGACGGGCGCTGGATCAACATCTACGAGACCCGCACGCCCGAGAACTACGTGGTGGCGGTACGCCTGGACATCACCGACCTGATCGAGCAGCGCCAGGCGCTGGAGGCCGCGCAGGAGGCCGCGCACAAGGCTCGCGAGCTGCTGCAGGACGCCGTGGAATCGCTGCCCGAGGGCTTTGCCCTCTTCGATGCCGACGACAGGCTCGTGGTGTGCAACGCCCAGTACCGCAAGCTGTACCCCATTTCCGCGCCCATGATCGTGCCCGGCAGCACCTTCGAGCAGATCGCGCGCTACGGTGTCGAGCGTGGCCAATACCTCGACGCGGTGGGCAACGAGGAAGACTGGATCGCGCAGCGCGTGGCCGACCACCGCGCCGCCAGCCAGGCCGTTCTGCAGCGCCTGCCCCACGGCCGGTGGCTGCAGGCCGACGAGCGGCGCACCCCCCAGGGCGGCATCGCCGGCGTGCGCACCGACGTGACGCTGCTCGTGCGCAAGGAGCAGGAACTGGCGGCCGCCAACGAGAAGCTGGCCCTGCTGTCCACCACCGATGGCGTGACGGGCATCGGCAACCGGCGCCGCTTCGACGAGCGGCTGGCCACCGAATGGCTGCGCTGCGGCCGCCACCAGGCGCCGCTGGCGGTGGTGCTGATCGACATCGACCACTTCAAGCTCTACAACGACCACTACGGCCACATCGCCGGCGACGCCTGCCTGCGCCACGTGGCGCAACTGCTGCAGGCCACCATCCGCCGCGCGGACGAGGTGGCCGCCCGCTACGGCGGTGAAGAGTTCGTGCTGCTGCTGCCCGACACCCTGCTGCCCGATGCCGTGACCGTGGCCCAGCGCTGCATGGACGGACTGCGCGAGGCCGCCCTGCCCCACCCGCGCTCGCCCACGGCCCCCATGCTCACCCTGAGCATCGGGGTGGCCAGCCTGGTGCCCCGCCCCGATACCGGATCGGACACCCTGGTGCAGGCGGCCGATGCCGCGCTGTACCGCGCCAAGCATGGCGGACGCAACCGGTTCGAGGTGTTCTCCCCGCCGCCCTCCACGCTCACCGCGGCATGAAGTCCGGCGGGTACGTGAGCGAATCCACCAGCAGCAGGTGAGGCATCCGCATGCCCGGTTTCATCCACCCTGGGTGCAATGGGCGCGGTGAAGCATTTGTCGTACACGCGGTGTGCGTGCTGAACCAGGCCATCCCCGGGATTCAGGCCGGGTGGGCCGCAGGCCGGGCGGGTGGCAGGGTCGCGTCGCGGTACGCATGCCGAGCCAATGCGCTGGCCAGCACCAGCGAGGGGTTCACCAGCGCCACCCCGTCCAGGCGCGGGCTTTCGCTCAGCGCCAGCGGGATCTCGGTGCAGCCCATGATGAGCGTGGACACGCCGTGGCGCCGCTGCAACGCCCGCGAGACGGACTCGAACCGGTCCCGCGCCAGGGCATAGTCGCCGGCCTTCACGCCGCCGTAGATGCCCTGCATCAGCGCGTCCTGCTCCGCGAGCGTGGGCACGAAGCACTCGATGCGGCTGTACGCCAGCTCGCGCTGGTACAGGCCCGCGTCGTAGGCGCCCCGGGTGGCCAGCAGGCCCACGCCCTGCACCCCGGCGGCGGCCAGGCCGCCCACCACCTCCTGCATGCCGTGCAGCACCACCATCTGCGGGAACCGCTGCTGCAGCAGGCCATGCCAGGCATGGGCCGTGTTGCAGGCAATGGCCACCACGCGGGCCCCCAGCGCCGCGAGCCGCCCCGTGGCCTGCAGCATGGGCTCGGCCGGCTGGTGCGCGCCCGCACGGGTGTCGCTCAGCGCCGCCGTGCGGTCCGGGATCGGCACCTGCGCCAGCCAGTGCTCGGGATAGGCCTGGTCGTGCACGGGAATGCCCAGCGCGCCCATGCGCTCGGTACAGGCCTGCACGAACAGGCGCACGAAATCAGCCCCCGCGGCGGGGCCCATGCCCCCGAGGATTCCCACCACCTGCGGCAGCGGGCCGTGGCTTGCGGACACTGGCACGTGCTCTGCGGCTCGCGCTTCAAAGGGCCGGCTTGTCGCTCTGCGCCACCAGGTTCTCGCGCAGCTCGGTGCTCATGGGCAGGTTGAGGTTCTGGTTGCGTGGCGGCACGGGCGAGCTGAACCACTTGGTGTAGAGCTTCTCGAATTCGCCGGACTTCATCATCGTGCCGATCACGCCGTTGACGAGCGCCTGGAACTGCGGGTCGTCCTTGCGCAGCATGCAGGCGTAGGGCTCGACCTGCAGCGAGTCGCCCACCACCGCCCAGTCGGCCGGATTGCGCACATTGCCCATCAGGCCGAAGAGCAGGATGTCGTCCATGGCGAACGCCTCGGCGCGGCCGCTGTCCACCAGCAGCACGGCATCGTCGTGGTCCTTGCCCAGCACGATGTCCAGATCGAGGTTGTTGTCCCGGCTGTACTTGCGCAGCACCTGCGCATTGGTGGTGCCGGAGGTGCTCGCCACCTTCTTCTTGGCCAGGTCGGCGTAGTTCTTCACGCCCGACGACTTCTTGGTCAGCAGGCGCGTGCCGGTGTAGAAGTAGTTGATGGCGAACTGCACGTCCTTGCCGCGCGTGCTGTTGTTGGTGGTGGAGCCGCACTCCAGGTCGATGGTGCCGTTCTGCAGCAGCGGGATGCGGTTCTGCGAGGTGACCGCCTGCAGCTCCACCTTGAGCGCAGGGTTGCTCACGCGCTTCTTCACCGCGTCGACCACCGCGTTGGTGATGTCCACCGCGAAGCCCACCGGCGCGCCCGGGCCGGCCAGGTAGCTGAAGGGCACCGACGACTCGCGGTAGGCCACGGTGATCTTGCCCGACTCGGCAACCTTCTTGAGGGTGTCGGCACTGGCCACGGTGCTGGCCAGCAGTCCGGTGGCCACGATGGCGGCGTTGGTGAGGGCAGAGAGCTTCATGGAAATCCCTTTGTGCAAAAGCAGATGGATGGAGGGGGAGCAAGCAAGCAAGCGAACGAACGAACGAACATGAATGATGGAATGAATGCGAAAAATCCGGACGCAGGGGCACTGTAGGAATTTGCGCCGCCCTTGAACAATTCATTTGCACGGGTAGGCCATGACGAAAAGTTATGCCGCCAGACTGGTGCACGCCATCGCACCATCCGCGTGCCTCTTTCCACGAGGCCCTCGCAACTTATGCACCCGCGCGCGCCCTTCCCGTGCGCGCATCCACATAACTTCCCGGCATGGCTGCCCCGCGCATTGGCATTGTTCAGGCGCCGGCCCGCGCCCTACATTGCGCTTCCATCCACCAAAAAGCCCACAAGATGCAGGTATGTGTCCTCGGCGCAGGCATCGTCGGCCTGGCCACCGCGTATGAACTCCACCAGCGCGGCATGCAGGTGACCGTGGTCGACCAGGCCCAGCCCGGCGCCGGCGCCAGCGGCGGCAACGGTGCGCAGCTGAGCTACAGCTACGTGCAGCCGCTCGCGGACGCGGGCATCTGGGCCCAGCTGCCCCGGCTGCTGCTGTCGCCCCAGTCCCCTCTCAAGCTGCGCCCGCAGTGGGACCCCCACCAGTGGCGCTGGGGCGTGGCGTTCCTGCGCGCCTGCAACCGGCGCACGTCGGAGCAGAGCACCCGGCAACTGCTCGATCTGGCCGCGCTGAGCCGCCGCCGGTTCGAGGCCATGCTGCGGGCCGAGCAGCTCGACTGCGACTTTTCGACCACCGGCAAGCTGGTGCTGTACGACACGCCCGCGGGCCTCGCGGGCGCGCGCCGGCAGATGGAACTGCAGCGCCCCTGGGGCCGCCCGCAGGAGGCCGTGTCCGCCGCGCGGTGCGTGGAGCTGGAACCCGCCCTCGCCCATTACGAGCGCCACATCGCGGGCGCCATCCACACGCCCAGCGAATGCGCGGCCGATTGCCTCAAGGTCTGCCAGGGCCTGCAGGACCTGCTTGCTGCGCGCGGCGTGCGCTTCGTGCTCGGCGCCCGGGTGGAGGACTTCGTGCGCGAGGGGCAGCACATCCAGGCCGTCCACACCAGCCAGGGGGCCATCGAGGCGCGGCAGTTCGTGCTGGCCTTGGGCAGTGCCAGCCATGCCGTGGCGCGGACACTGGGCGTTCGCCTCCCGGTCTACCCGCTCAAGGGCTACAGCATCACGCTCGATGCCACGGGCGACGCGGGCGCCGCGCCACGCGTCAACGTGACCGATGCGGCGCGCAAGGTGGTGTTCGCGCGCATTGGCCAGCGCCTGCGCGTGGCGGGCATGGCGGAACTGGTGGGGCACGATGCGCAGATTCCTCCCGCGCGCATCCGCAGCCTGTGCCAGGCCACGAGCGCGGTCTTTCCACGCTGCAGCGACTTTGGCGAGCTGCGCCCCTGGACGGGCATGCGCCCGGCCACGCCCACCGGCGTGCCCGTGGTGGGCCGCCATGTCCGTGCGCCCGCCAACCTGCTGCTGAACACGGGGCACGGCGCCCTGGGTTTCACCCTCGCGTTCGGCACCGCGGCCCAGGTGGCGCAGCTGCTCGCGCCGGCCTGAGCGTACGGCGCTGCCCGTGCCCGCCACGGCGGGCTGCGGGAGCGCGCCGCCAGCTCAATCGGCCACGGGCAGGCCCACGGATTCCATGGTCTCGGCCACCGCCTGGCGCATGCAACGCGTCATGGCGCTGGCCAGCAGCGAGCTGGGCCGGTTCACGGTGCGCAGCGACTTGATGGGCACGGCGATATGGGGCGCGAGCGCCAGCACGTCGACCTTGCCGCGGTCCGCCGATGCGGCGGTGCACGCATCCACCACCGCCACCGCATGCCCGTGGTGCGCCAGCGCCAGCGCCGCGTGGTAAGTCTGCACGGTGATCGCCGTCTTCAGGCCCACGCCCGCTTCGCGGCATGCATGGTTGACCACGGTGCCGATGGGGTCGCGCACGTCCAGGCGCACCACGGGCGTCTCCACCAGATCGGCCAGGTGCACGGTGCCCGAGCGCACCAGCGCCGCATCGAGCATGCCCTTGGGCGCCACGCAGAGCATGCGCCCATCGGCCAGGTGCTCCTGCGTGAGCGAGGGGTGCGCCACGGCGCTGAACACGAAGCCCACGTCGGCTTCCTGCAGCACCAGGGCCGAGACGATCTGGGGCGAATGCAGCGCATCGATGGTGATCACCACGTCCGGGTGCGCCTGGCGAAAGAACCGCAGCGCGCGCGGCAGCACTTCGTAGCTCAGCGCCAGCACGCTCAGGATGTGCAGCTCGCCTTCGCGCCGGTCGCTCTTCAAGCTGTTGGCCAGGCGCTGCACGTCGTCGAGCTGGGTGAACAGGCGCTCGATGTGGGGGTACAGGGTCTGCGCCTCGGTGGTGGGCACCAGCCGGCCCTTGAGGCGGTGGAACAGCGGAAAACCGAGCTGCAGCTCCGCGTGGGCGAGGATGCGGCTCACGGCGGGTTGGGTGACGTTGATGAGGCGGGCCGCCGCGCTCACACTGCCGGTGAGCATGACGGCGTTGAAAACTTCTATGTGGCGAAGGCGCATGGTGCAACGATGCAAGGAACGCGCCGGGCACGCAATCCTTGAATCTCCCCATTGCGGAAACGGGCTGCGGCAGCCCGGTCGGGCGGCTAGCTGGCGGCCGTAACGGTTCTACAACGACATCGACGGCCGCGCCGCCATGGCCGCGCGCCAGCGCAGCAGGTGCGGGTGCTGCTCGCCCGGCTTGTGCTTGACCACGCGCGCAAAGTCCACCGCCACCCCGGCCGTGATGTCGGCCACGCTGAAGCGGTCGGTGGCCATGAAGTCGCGGCCCGCCAGGCGCTCGTTGAGCAGCTGAAAGAACTGCCCCACCCGCACCAGCCCACGCTCGGCCAGGGCCGGGATCTGCGGATAGTCCACCGCGCCCGGCAGCGCCCGGTTGACCATGGCGGGCGCGCTGTTGCGCAGCGCCTCGGCAATGGCCTGCAGGCCCTCGAACTCCATGCGCCAGTTCCAGCTAGCGATCTCGGCCTTTTCTGCAGGCGTCTCGCCCAGCAGTGCAGGCTGCGGGTAGCGCGCTTCGAGATACGCGGTGATCGCCGCGTTGTCGGTCAGCAGCAAACCCTCTTCGGTGCGCAACGCGGGCACCGTGCACTGCGGGTTGATGCGCCGGTAGGCCTCGCCCAGTTGCTCGCCATTGCGCAGGTCCACCTGCACGGTGTCGTGGGCAACGCCCTTTTCTGCCAGCAGGATGCGCGCACGGCGCGGGCTGGGCGCGGTGGCGCAGTCGTACAAAGTGATCATGATGACGCCTTGCAAAAAACTCAGCGTGCGGGTGAAGAAGCTGCTGCCGCCGCCTCGATCTTGTCCTGCGTCTTGGTGTCAAAGTCGCTGGCGTCATGCCGCTCGCGCAACTGGCTGGCCGGGTCGCCATTGACGCGGTTGACCTTGCGCCCGCGCTGCACCGCCGGGCGCTTGGCAACTTGCTCGGCCCAGCGCACCACATGCGTGTACTCGTGCACCTGCAAGAACTCGCCTGCGTTGTAGGCCTGCCCTTTCACCAGCAAGCCATACCAGGGCCAGATCGCGATGTCCGCCACCGTGTACTCATCCCCCGCCACATACTCGGTCACTGCCAGGCGCTGGTTCAGCACATCCAGCTGGCGCTTGGCCTCCATCGCATAGCGGTCAATCGCATATTCGATCTTGACCGGCGCATAGGCATAGAAATGCCCAAATCCGCCGCCCACAAACGGCGCACTGCCCATCTGCCAGAACAGCCACGACAGGCACTCGGCCCGCGCCGCGCCCTCTTTGGGCAAGAAGGCGCTGTCGAACTTCTCGGCCAGGTACATCAGGATGGCGCCGGACTCAAACACGCGCACTGGGTGGGCCGGATCCGTGCGGTCCAGCAGTGCAGGGATCTTGGAGTTGGGGTTCACGGAAACAAACCCGCTACCGAACTGCTCCCCCCCGTTGATGCGAATCAGCCACGCGTCGTACTCCGCGCCGCTGTGGCCCAGCGCGAGCAGCTCTTCCAGCATGACCGTCACCTTCACGCCATTGGGCGTGCCCAGCGAATACAGCTGCAGCGGGTGCCTCCCCACGGGCAATTCCTTGTCGTGCGTGGCACCGGCGATGGGCCGGTTGATGCTGGCGAAATGGCCGCCGTTTTCCTTGTTCCATTGCCAGATGGCGGGTGGGGTGTAAGGGGTGGGATCGGGCATGCAGGGGCTCCAGGCAAATGTGGGAGAGGCGGCCATGCGGCCACGGGTTGCCTCACGAGTTTAGCGGCGACCCTGCGCGCCTGCATGGCTACCACCCATGCCCTTTCCGGCGTCCGCTTCCAGACTCTTTCATGGAGCAGGGCAATGCCGGGGGCACCGCAGAGCGGGGTCGACCAGGCAGCCTCGGCGGCCCGCACCGGAGGACCGCGACGCGGCTCAGAACGTATGCGCGATGCCGCTGCTGATCCCGGTGGCTCGGCTCTTGGGGGCCGCGCCCTGGTAGCCCGCGCGCCAGCGGGTACGGTCCAGCTCGGCGTAGAGCTTGGTGCGGCGTGAGAATTTATATTCTGCAAACAGCATGGTCCGGCTGTACCCGTCCTCCCTGGCCCCGGTGCGCTCGCGCTCCACGCGGTACCACGCCGCGGTGAGGTCGATCGTGTTCGTCGCCGACCAGGTGGCGCCGGCCGAATGGGTGCGCTGCCCGGTGCGGGCCGATGCTGACGTCTGCGCATGGTTGCGCGCGGTGTTGACCGCCAGGCGCACGCTGCCGGACTGGTAGGCAGCGCCCAGCGTGGCGGCACGCAGCAGCAGGTCTGCCGCCGTGGTGAACCGCTGGAAAGCCCCCGAGATGACCCAGCCCCCGGCCGTGTACGCCAGGCCGGCACCGGCCGAGTGCTGGGCGGCGGTGGACCCGGCGTTTTCACCCACGCTGTACATCGCCCGGGCCGTGACCGGACCGAAGAAACCGGTGTATTTGAAGGAGTTGTCCAGCCGGTACGACCCGCTGGAAGACCCGGTGGCACCGTACTCCACCCCGAGGCCGTGGTTACTCAAGGCCGCAGTGACGATGTTGGGATTGAAGGCCGCAAAGCGCATACCCACGGCATCCACCGGGCTGACGGCATCGGCCAACAGATTGGTCTGACGCCCAAGGGTGACCTGCCCCCACGAACCACCGACGCCAACGATGGCGGCTCGATCAAAGAACTTGGTGACGTTGGCCGTGCTGCCCGTGTCCACGTTCAGGCCCGTCTCCAGGTTGAAGAGCGCGTACATGCCATCGCCCAGGTCCTCGCGGCTGCGGAACCCGATGCGGCTGGTGTTGTCGACCCCGCTGGCCAGGCCGGTGGCCGACGCGGCGGCCGGTGCGTTGGCGGAGGTCATGCCCGAGGTGTGCCGCACGCTGGCGTCGACGATGCCATACACGGTGGGGCCACCCTGCTGGGCAAATGCGAAGGCCGGCGCACTCAGTGCGGCGACGAGGACAGGAATCAAGCGGGTCATAGGACTCTTTTGTCGTTGTAGTGATGTGCGCGCAGCCGCCAGCCGCACCGTGCAAAGCCGGTGCCTGTCGTGTCTGAGGTGCGCGCAGGAAGGGGCATGCGCCCCGGGCGCAGGGGGCGTGCCTGGGCGGTGCCGGGAGTCGCCGCGTCAGCGAGCGGTGGCGGGCTCCATGCCGGTACTGCGGATGATGGGTGCTGCAGCCGACGCCGAAAGGAAGCGGATCAGATGGCGGGCCGCTTCCGGATTGGTCGACCCAGCCGCCACCCCGGCCGAGAAAAACACGCGCTGCTGCACTTCGTCCGGCAACGGGCCGACAAACTCCAGCTCCTTGAACGGCAACAGCTCACTCACCTGCTGAAAGCCGATCTCGGCATCGCCGCGCAGCACCACCGCGCCCACGCGTTCGCTGAATATCTTGGTGGCCTTGTCCTTGATCTGCTCCGCGACACCCAGACGCGGGAACAATTCGGTCGACAGATAGACGCCGCTCGCGCTGGCCGAGTAGGCGATGGATTTGGCATCGAGCAGCGTCTTCTTGAGCGCATCGACCGTGCTGATGTCGGGCTTGGGCGTGCCCTTGCGCACGCTCATGCCGATCATCGAACGCGCGAGATCCACGCGGCTGCCCTGCTGCACCTTGCCCTGGGCAATGAGTGCCTCCAGGCCCGAATCGGCCAGGATGACGATATCGAACTGCTCGTTGCGGGCAAAACGGCTCGGGATCGAATCGGGCGCGTTGCCCATGGATGCACCCCGCTCCGTGACCACCTTGTGGCCGGTGGCCTGCTCGTACAGCGGGATCAACTGGTCGTACGCAGCCGAGAAGCCGCCCGATGTGACCACGCGGATCTCTGCGGCCTGGACGCTGGCCGGCACGGCGCCCGCCATGCCCAGGCCCACCGCCAGCGCGGTGCCCAGCATGGCGTTCAGGAATCGTCGGCGCGGCGCCCGCGGGGGCCGGGTAGTCGTCGAATGGACGGATTGCATGTCTTGTCTCCTGATGTCTTGTTGGAATGCGGGGCGCTGCGCCTCAGTCCGCAGTGATCTTTCGCTCGCGCACGATGCGGCCCCACTTGCCGTGCTCTGCCGCGATGAACTTGCCCAGTTCTTCCCGCGTGCCGGGCGCAGCCGTCTGGCCGTGCTTGAGGAGGTTTTCGCGTACCTCGGGGGTGTTGAGCACCTTCACCAGCTCGACATTCCAGCGGTCGAGCAACGGCTTGGGCGTTTTGGCCGAAGCCACGAACGCATACCAGTTGGTGGCATTGAAGCCCGGGAACGTCTCGGCCACCGTGGGCACATTGGGCAGGTAGGCGGGGCGGGTCAGCCCGGTGGTGGCCAGCGGCACCAGCTTGCCCGATTCGATGTGGGGCAGCGCCGTGGGAGGGGCCGCATAAAACGACGTGACCCGCTCGCCCAGCACATCCTGCAGCGCCGGGGCACCCCCCTTGTAGGGCACATGCACGGTATCGATCTTGGCCACATCGTTGAGCAGCTCGCCCGCCAGGTGGGAAGCAGACCCAGGGCCGGTCGAGGCAAAGTCGAGCTTACCGGGCTCACGCTTGGCCTTCGCCACGAATTCGCCCAGGGTCTTGATGCCGGTGCTGGCCGGCACCACCAGCACATTGGGAAAGCTCACTCCCATGGTGATGGGCGACAGATCGTTGAGCGGGTCGTAGCGCACGGCCATGAAATGGGGCGCGATGGTGAGCGGCCCGATCGATCCAAACAGCAGCACCGACCCATCCGATGGACCGGTGGCAACCTGCGTGTGCGCCAGATTGCCGCCCGCGCCCGGCTTGTTGTCCACCATCACGCTCTGGCCAATGTTTTCGCCCAGCTTCTTGGCAATCAGCCGCGCAGCGATATCCGCCGAACCGCCGGCGGCAAAGCCCACGACCAGGGTGACCGGCTTTTTGGGAGGGAAGTCTTGAGCCTGGGCTGTGGTGTAAGCCAGCGCAAGGCTGACTGCCAGGGTGGCCGCCGCGATCATTGAACGTCGTTGCATTTGGGTGGTTTCCAGAAGCGGCCGAAGCACGGTCGGCCTTGCTAGGAGCGCAAGTCTAGGCAGGGCACAATGGTCTGTGAATTGCAATTTAAGGAGCGACTGTTGCATGGCACGCATCAAATTCGATATGGGTGAACTGCAGGCATTCGTGGCCACCGCGGAGAAGGCGAGCTTCCGGCTTGCCGCCGAAGCGCTGTGCCTGTCGGCACCCGCCTTGAGCCGGCGCGTGGAGCGGCTGGAGCTGGCCCTGGGCGTGCGACTGCTGGAGCGCACCACCCGCAGCGTGGAACTGACCGCCATCGGCCAGGAGTTTCTGCACGAGGCTCGCACCGCGCTGGCCGGGCTGGATGCGGCCGTGCAGCGTGTGAGCGACCAGGTACACCTGCGCCGGGGGCGGGTCACGATTGCATGCATCCCGTCGGTGGCCAGCCATCTCCTGCCCCGTGTGCTGCGCGGCTTTGCAGTCGCGCAACCTGAAGTGCAGGTGCATGTCATGGACGAAAGCGCAAGCCAGGTCCTGGACGCCGTGCTCAGCGGCGCGGCCGATTTCGGGCTCAGCTTCACGGGCAGTCAGGAGTCTGCCGTTCGCTTTGAAGCCCTGACCAAAGAGCGCTACATGCTGGCCATGCCGCGCAGCCACCGCTGGGCCAAGCGCAAGGAAGTGCCCTGGGCCGAACTGGCCGGGATGCGGCTGGTGTCGGTATCGCGCGACAGCGCCAACCGCCTGCTGCTGGACCAGGCCACGGCCGACCTGCCCGAGCAACCGGTGGCTTGGTACGAATGCAATCACGTGGCGGGCGCGCTGGCCCTGGTGGAGGGTGGCCTGGGGCTGGCCGTTCTGCCCCAGCTGGCACTGCCGCCTGCTCACGCCGAGGTCTGCGGCGTGCCCCTCAGCGCGCCCGACTTGTGGCGCACCCTGGGTCTGCTGCAGCGGCGCGACCGTGTGCTGTCACCCGCGGCTGACGCATTGAGGGCACGGGTGAAGCAGTTGCACGGCGCGGGTTGAGGAAGACCCGGCAGCCGCAATGCGTACTCTGGTGTGGCTTACCCACGGGCAATTCACCGTCACACGGCGCACCAGCGATGCGGGCTTGATGCTGGCTGTACCTTCCGAACCTGGAGAAGCTTGTCTTTGGAGTACCACTTCACTTCGAAGGTCGGCTGTTCGTGTTCTCACCCAGGGCGTAAACGGGTCTTGCGAGCAGCTAACTAGCCGCTTGTCTCTCCAGCGAGACGGCGACGCAGGCAACGACATAAAATTTGATAGCTGCCAGCGATTGCTGGATAAGCGCCGGCGGGCAAAAATACCGAAATTTCTGCCTCCCCGCGTCGGTTCTCTCCTGGGCCTCAGTGGGCCTTGTCCCAATTCGCCCCCACCCCCACCTCGGCCAGCAGCGGCACCTTCAGCGCAGCCACCTCCGCCATCAGGCGCGGGATGTGGCTCTTGAGCCAGTCCACCTCGCCCTCGGGCAGCTCGAACACCAGTTCGTCGTGCACCTGCATGATCATCTGGATGCTGGGCTTGTGCGCGTCCAGTTCCTTCTGTACGGCCACCATGGCCAGCTTGATCAAATCCGCCGCAGTGCCCTGCATGGGCGCGTTGATGGCCGCGCGCTCGGCGCCTGCGCGGCGGGGGCCGTTGGGGGAGTTGATCTCGGGCAGGTACAGGCGACGGCCAAACACGGTTTCGACATAGCCCATGGACTTGGCGGCGGCCTTGGTGTCGTCCATGTACTGCTTCACGCCGGGGTAGCGCTGGAAGTATTTGTCGATATATGCCGCTGCGGCCTTGGTTTCTATCCCTAAGTTCTTGGCCAGGCCGAAGCTGCTCATGCCGTAGATCAGGCCGAAGTTGATGACCTTGGCGTAGCGGCGCTGTTCGCTGCTGACCTGCTCCACCTCGACGCCAAACACCTCGGCCGCCGTGGCGCGGTGCACGTCCAGGCCCGCGTGGAAGGCGTGCAGCAGCGAGTGGTCGCCGCTGAGGTGGGCCATGATGCGCAGCTCGATCTGCGAGTAGTCGGCGCTGGCGATCACGCGGCCTGCGGGGGCCACAAAGGCTTCGCGCACGCGGCGGCCTTCCGGCGTGCGGATGGGGATGTTCTGCAGGTTGGGGTCGTTGCTCGACAGGCGCCCCGTCACCGCCACGGCCTGCGCGTAGTGGGTGTGCACGCGGCCCGTGCGCGGCAGCGCCAGCTGGGCCAGCTTGTCGGTGTAGGTGCCTTTGAGCTTGCTCAAGGATCGGTGCTCCAGCAGCTTGGCGGGCAGGGGGTAGTCCTCGGCCAGTTTTTCCAGCACCTCTTCGTCGGTGCTGCGCGCGCCGGTGGCGGTTTTCTTGACCACGGGCATGCCGAGCTTGTCGAAGAAGATTTCGCCCAGTTGCTTGGGGCTGCTCAGGTTGAAGGGCTGGCCTGCGATCTCGTAGGCCTCGGTTTCGAGCTGCAGGATGCGCTGGCCCAGCTCGTGGCTCTGCGTGGCCAGGGTGGGCGCATCGATCAGCACGCCGTTGCGCTCGATGCGGTACAGCGCCTCGCTGCTCTGCATCTCCAGCTCGTAGATGAAGCGCAGCTTGTCGTCCGCCTGCAGCAGCGGCCACAGCGCGTTGTGCACGTCCAGGGTCTGGTCCGAGTCTTCGCACGAGTAGGCGGCGGCCTTGTCCACGGGCACCTGGGCAAACGGGATCTGGTGCGCGCCCTTGCCGCACAGGTCTTCATACGTGATGCCCTTGCGGCCGGTGTGGCGCTCGGCCAGGCTGGTGAGGTTGTGGGGCTTGTGCACTTCGAGCACGTAGCTTTGCAGCATGGTGTCGTGCGCGTAGCCCTGCACCTCGATGCCGTGGTTGGCGAACACATGGCGGTCGTACTTGATGTGCTGGCCCAGCTTGTGGTGCCTGGCGTTCTCCAGCCAGGGCTTGAGTCGGGCCAGCACCTCGTCCATCGGCAGCTGCGCGGGTGCGTCGGGGCCTTCATGCCGCAGCGGTATGTAGGCGGCCTCGCCGGGCTGCACACTGAAGGAAATGCCCACGATCTGCGCACGCATCTCGTCGAGCGAATCGGTTTCAGTGTCGATCGCCGCCAGCGGGGCCTTGTGCAGGCGTTCCAGCCACTGGTCAAAGTCGGCCCAGTTGAGGATGGTGTCGTACACCACGGTGCGGTGCTGGGCTTCTTCGGCCACGGTGCTGGCCGAGTGGTCGGCAAACAAATCACCACTTTGACCAGGCATGGCAACGGTGGGAGCTGTGGTGGCGGGGGCCGCTGCGCCCTTGATCGCGCTGGCCAGGCCCTTGAAGCCATACTTTTCGTAAAACGGCAGCAAGCCGGTGTTGTCTGGCGCGTCCAGCGTGATGTCGTCAAACGCGGGCAGACCGGGGATGTAGTCGGCCAGCGCGCAATCGGTCTTCATGGTGACAAGCTGACGGCTCAATGCCAGCTGACCGCTGGCAATCGCCTCGCGCAGATTGTTGCCCGCCGCGCCCTTGATGGCGTCGGCGTTGGCAATCAAGCTGTCGAGCGAGCCATATTCTTCAAGCCACTTGGCGGCGGTCTTGGGCCCTACCTTGGCCACGCCGGGCACGTTGTCCACGGTGTCGCCCACCAGCGCCTGGTAGTCCACCATCAGCGCAGGCGGCACGCCAAACTCTGCCGTCACGCCCGCCACATCGCGGCGCTTTCCGCTCATGGTGTCGATGATGGTGATGTGCTCGTTGACCAGTTGGCTCAAATCTTTGTCGCCGCTCGACACGACGACCTCAATGCCCTGTGCGGCCGCCACGTTGGCCAAGGTGGCGATCACGTCGTCGGCCTCCACGCCAGGCACGGCCACCACCTTCCAGCCCAGCAGGTCCACCACCTCGTGGATGGGCTCGATCTGGCTGCGCAGGTCGTCTGGCATGGGCGAGCGCGTGGCCTTGTATTCGGTGTAAAGGGCATCGCGGAAGGTGGGGCCCGAGGCGTCGAACACGCACACGGCATAGTCGGCCGTCACCTCCTTGCGCAGGGCCTGCATCATGTTGATCATGCCCCGGATGGCGCCCGTGGCGGCACTGGTCGGGTCGCCCGGCACGGCCCGCAGGTCGGGCATGGCGTGGAAGGCGCGGTAGAGGTAGCTGGAACCGTCCACCAGCACCAGGGTCTTTTTGTTGCTCATGCGGCAATTGTGCACGGCCGAGCCCCGCCCAGCCCGCGCCCTACAATCGCCCCATGCGCGCTCTTCACCTCCTTTTGCTGCTGGGCATTGCCTCCGGCACCGCCCTAGCCCAGAGTTCAAGCCAAAATGCCCCCCAGGGCACGGCAGACACGCGCGAGGCGCTCTCAAACCAGGAGCAACCTGCAGGCCGTTCCAACCAGCGCACCGAGCGCATCCATGTCGAAGACGCGGGCAACCGCGTGGATGAGCTGCGCGTGGGCGGCCAGACCCAGATCATTTCCGTGCAGCCCAAGACCGGCAACCTGCCCGGCTATGAAGTGCAGTCGCCCGACGGCGCCCGCAGCCGCGCGGGCAGCAACAGCGGCGCGGAGACCACCACCGCCCCGCGCGTCTGGAACGTGCTGAAGTTCTGAGGCCCCTGCGGCCGGGCAGCGCCACCGCGCTGCCCCCCATCAAGCCGCTGCACGCCCTGCCCTTTTGCTGTCAGTTTTTCATTTCTTTGTAACCCCCCTGAGCGATGGCCGTCTTTACCGAAGTCTCCAACACCGAGGCGCGCGAGCTGCTGCGCCGTTTGCAACTGGGTGAGCTGGTGGAGCTGCGCGGCATCGAGGGTGGCATCGAGAACACCAACTACTTTCTCACCAGCGACCAGGGCGAGTTCGTGCTGACGCTGTTCGAGCGCCTCACCGCCGCGCAGCTGCCGTTCTACCTGTACCTGATGAAGCACCTGGCGCACGGTGGCGTGCCCGTGCCCGATCCGCGCGCCGACCAGGACGGCGACATCCTGCACACCGTGTGTGGCAAGCCCGCCGCCGTGGTGAACAAGCTGCGCGGCAAGAGCCAGCTGGCGCCGCAGGCCGCGCATTGCGCCGCCGTGGGCACGATGCTCGCCCGCATGCACCTGGCGGGCCGCGACTTCGACCGCCATCAGCCCAACCTGCGCGGCCTGCCCTGGTGGAACGAAACGGTGCCGGTGGTGTTGCCGCACGTCGGCGCAACCCAGGCCGCCCTGCTGCGCTCCGAACTGGCCTACCAGAACCATGTGGCCGCCGGCGCCGCCTACGCGGCCCTGCCGCGCGGCCCCGTGCACGCCGACCTGTTCCGCGACAACGTGATGTTCGAGGGCGAAGAGCTCACCGGCTTCTTCGACTTCTACTTCGCGGGCGTGGACACCTGGCTGTTCGACCTGGCCGTGTGCCTGAACGACTGGTGCATCGACCTCGCTACGGGCCAGCACGATGCCGGGCGCGCCACCCGCATGCTCGACGCCTACCAGGCCGTGCGCCCGCTCACGGCGGCCGAGCGCGAACTGCTGCCCGCCATGCTGCGCGCGGGCGCCCTGCGGTTCTGGATCTCGCGCCTGTGGGACTTCCACCTGCCGCGCGAAGCCTCGATGCTGACGCCCCACGACCCCACGCACTTCGAGCGGGTGCTGCGCGCCCGCATTGCGCAGCCCGTGCACGCCTGAGATGAAGCCCCTGGAGCCGCCCGTGGGGCCCGCCCCCACCACGGGGATGTCGCGCTCGCGGCGGCGCGGCCCGTGCGGCATGTTCCGCGCCGGGGCCGACCCCGCCGCAGGGGCCACGGCGGACGCGGAGCGCCCTGGATCACCGGAGAACGAAGACGCGAAGCGCCTTTCTTGACCGGCCCGGCGGAAAATCCGCGTTCGGGCCTTCGCGGCAGGGGGGATCCCTTGCACCGCGGCCGGAATGGGCCGCTGGGGTAAATTCCAAGCTATGCATTGCACTGCCAGCGGAAGCCTCTCGGCTGCCAGCAGTGCCCGGGCGCAGGCCCCACCCTCTTTTCTCCTCCTAAGCATCCATGAAACTCCACATCGTCCCCGCCCGCACCGGCATGGCCTGGGTCAAGCTCGGCATCCGGACGTTCTGGCGGCAACCCATGGCGCTGGCGGCGCTGTTCTTCATGACCATGGCGTCCATGTCGCTGGCCACGCTGATTCCGCTGGTGGGCCCGGCCATCGCGCTGGTGCTGCTGCCCTCGGCCACCCTGGCCATGATGGTGGCCTCGGCGGAAGCCACGCAGGGGCGGTTTCCCACCCCCGCCGTGCTGCTGGTGGCGTTTCGCACCGGCCAGCAGCGGCTGCGCGACATGCTGGTGCTCGGCGCCCTCTATGCGGCGGGCTTCCTGGCGGTGATGGGCCTGTCGGCGCTGCTGGACGGCGGCCAGTTCGCGCGGGTGTACCTGGGCGGCGCTGCCCTGACCAAGGAAGTGGCGGAAGACCCCGCCTTCCAGGGCGCCATGTGGCTGTCCATGATGCTGTACCTGCCGCTGTCGCTGCTGTTCTGGCATGCCCCGGGGCTCGTGCACTGGCACGGCGTGCCGCCGGTCAAGGCGCTGTTCTTCAGCATCGTGGCCTGCGTGCGCAACTTTGGCGCGTTCCTGGTCTACGGGCTGGGCTGGCTGGGCGTGTTCCTGCTGGGGGGCGTGGTGGTCACGCTGGCGTCCGCGCTGCTGGCGGCGGCGGGGCTGGCCGGATCGACCGCGGGCGGCATCATGGTGGGGGCCGCGATGGTGATGGCGGCCATGTTCTTCACGTCGGTGGTTTTCACCTTCCGCGACTGCTTCGAGCCCCCGTCCCATCCAGCCTCCGAGGCGCCACCCCATGACGACGCACCGCCCCCACCCGCACCAGCTCCTGGGCCGCACTGAGGACGAGCTGGCCTGGTACCAGCGGCGCGGCCTGCTGCAGGCCGCAGCGCTGTGGATGGCCACGGGCGGCTGGGTGGCCGCGCACGCCCAGTCGCGCAGCAACATCGTGGAGCTGCGCGGCCAGGTGCTGCGCAACGGCGAGGCGCTGACCCCGCAGCACAGCATCGCCGCGGGAGACCGCCTTGAAACCGGGCCCGGCGCCACCGTGGTCTTTGCGGTGGGCGACGGCGCCTTCCTGGTGCGCCAGAACTCGCGCGTGGCGCTGGAGGGCGAGACGCCCACCGCCGTCAGGGTGCTGCGCCTGGTCAGCGGCGCCGTGGCCAGCGTGTGGGGCCGGGGCGCGGAGCGCCAGGTGATCCTGCCCACCGCCACCGCCGGCATCCGGGGCACGGGGGTGTACGCCGAGGTCTTCGCCGATCAGGACAACCGGGGCTACTTCTGCAATTGCTACGGCACGGTGGACCTGGCGGCGGGCACCGAAAGCCTGGTCAGCGAGGCGTCATACCACCAGTCGTTCTGGGTCGAGAGCGCGCCGCGCAATGGCCGCCTGCTCACCCCGGCCGGCGCCATCAACCACACCGACGAGGAACTGGAGTTCCTGGCCAGCCTCATCCACCAGCGCACGGCCTGGCAGATCGCCGGGCGCAAGGGCACCAAGGACGGCAGCGGGCAGATGGGTTACACCGCGACGCCCGGCGCGGGCGACACACCCGCCGCCACACCGGCACGCCCCTCGCCCCCCGCCCCGCCGCCGCCCCCGGGTTCGGACTACTGAGCCCCTGCCCCCAAAACAAAAAGGCCGGCCCCCCTGGGCCGGCCTGCAAGCAACCAATCCATCAAGGAAGGTGAGAGGCCCATTCCCTCTCACCCCGCCCCGTCAGGTGCCCACGTTGCCGCCGTCGTTCTTCGTGATCACGATGGTGGCCGAGCGAGGGCGCTTGCCCGCGCCGTAGCCGGCGTTGGCGGGCCACTGGCTCTGGAACTTGGCGGGGTCGCCCAGGTTGGCCATGCCGGTGGACTCGCCCGGGTGCTGGATGTTCACGAAGATCGTCTTGCCGTCCGGCGTTTCGGCCAGGCCCGTGATCTCGCAGCCCTTGGGGCCGACCAGGAAGCGCTTGAGAGTGTCGGCCGTGGCGGCCTTGCCCACGGGCGAGACGATGTCGAACTTGCTGCCATCCGCCTTGGTGTAGGTCAGCGTCTTCTTGCCGCCGTCGCCCACCTGGCCGGGCACGGCCGCCAGCATCATGCAGTTGCTCGCATCGGTGTAGGCGCCGTCATCGGTCTGGATCCAGCAGATGCCCGTGGCCTTGCTGAAGGCCAGGCCATCGGGGCTGGAGAAGTCCTGGTCGTCCGTCAGGGCCGAGATGTTGATCAGCGTCTTGTCGGCACTGGCTTCCGCGCCGAACAGGTACACGTCCCAGGTGAAGGCCGACACGGACGCACCTTCCTTCAGGCGCACCATGTGGCCGTTGGGGTTGCCTTCCTGCTTGGTCGTGCCCTTCATGTCGGTGTAGGCGCGGGGGTTGGCCGCGTCGGGCAGGTACTGGCCGCTGCCAGGGTTGGCGCTGCGGGCGCTGTTGTTGGTCAGCGTGAAGTACACCTCGCCGTTGGCGGGGTTCACGGCGTTCCACTCGGGGCGGTCCATCTTCGTGGCACCCACGGCGTCGGCGGCCAGGCGGGTGTTGATGACGATGTCGGCCGCGTCGGCGAACTTGTACGTGGCATAGCCGCTGATGGCGGTGTTGGTGAGCGACAGCTCCACCCAGCCGCCGGTGCCGTCGGCGTTGAACTTGGCGGCGTACAGCTTGCCGCTGTCCAGGTACTTGTCGCCGATGGCCAGGCGGTCGCTGGCGTTGGCGTCGGCCGGGTTCCACGTGGCGGTGGACACGAACTTGTAGATGTACTCGCCGCGCGAGTCGTCGCCCATGTAGATGGACAGCGGCTGGCCGGCCACCACCTTGCCGAAGGCCGCGCTCTCGTGCGCGAAGCGGCCCAGGCCGGTGCGCTTCTTGGCCATGCGGGTCTTGTCGTAGGCGTCGATCTCGACGATGTAGCCCATGCCGTTCATCTCGTTGCGGTAGTCGTCCGTGCCGTCCACCGACGTGCCGGTCTTGCTGTTGTTCCAGCGCTGGTACTTGTCGTCGGTGCCGCCGCTTTCCCAGCCGTGGCGCGATGCGGCGCCCTGGTTGCGGCCATAGCGCTTGAGGGCCGTCACGCTCTTGTCGTTGCCGCGCGCGGCATCGTCGGCGGCGCCACGCGTGAAGTAGCCGAACCAGTTTTCCTCACCGGTCAGGAAGGTGCCCCAGGGCGTCTTGCCCGTGCCGCAATTGTTCAGCGTGCCGCGCGTGGTGGTGCCGGTGGGCGAGAACTTGGTGAACAGCTGCGCGCTGCCGCGGGCCGGGCCCGAGATCTCGATGGGGCTGAGCGACGTGAGGCGGAAGTTCAGCGCGGAGTTCTGCGCGTAGGCCCACTTGCCGCCGGACTTGGCCACTTCGATCACGGCGATGCCGTGGATGGCCGTTTCCTTGTCGATTTCCGCTGCGGGACGGGGCAAGGTGGTGGTGCCGCCGTTGGCGTGCAGGAAGTACGAAGACAGCTTCTCGTCGGTGGTGGCTTCGTGGTTGATGGCCAGCAGGCCGCGCTCGGTGGCGTTGTCGCTGCGCTTGCCGTCGGCGCCCAGGCCGAACCATTCCATGCCGTCATGGTGGTCGCCGGCGCGCTTGTCGAAGTCGCCGTCGGTGCCGTCGTTCTTGTACGCGGACACGCCCGCCGCAATGGGGTCGCCCAGCGCGAAGATCACGCTGGCGGTGTAGCCCGCAGGCACGGCCACCACGTCGGCCAGGCTCTTGGACACGGCGCCGAAGCCCAGCAGCTTGGGGCCGGCGGGGGGAGGCGTCACCACGGGGTCGTCGCTGCCGCCACAGGCACTCATGCCGAACCCGGCCAGCACGGTGGTGCCGACGGAGCCCACGCCGCCGCGCAGCAGGCCACGGCGCGACAGGCGGGCGCCCAGCACCGCGTCGAACGTGGGGTTGGCGGAGGTGTTGGCGTTTTCATTGTTGAAGTCGATGGCCTGCTCGGGCGTATCCACGCGGTGGGTCATGGGGGTTCCTCGGGTTGTTGGTTACAAAACCCCTGGAGCGTAGAAACCGCGGGTGACATCCCCGTGAAGGTTTTGCGTCGGTTTGATGACAGGCGTTCCCGGCCAGGACCCAGGGAATTCGGCAAATACGAATCACTACCATTTGTATAATCCCTTCTCACTCCCGCCCACCCAGCCAGTCGTCTGTGCCCACGCTCGCGCGCAGGCCCCTTCCAGCCAGTGCGGCCCCGCCATCCACACCCATCCTTCGCGGTGCCGCCACCGGCCCATGGCCCGTGCGGCAGCCCGCGTGATTCCCTGGAGACCACTGCATGACATTCCCCTCCCTGAAGACGTCCCTGCTGGGGGCTGCGTTTTTCGCGGGTAGCTTCGCCTGCGCCTACAGCACCGGCGCTGCCGCCCAGACGGCACCGGCGGCGGCCCCGCAGGCCCAGGCGAAACAGGCAGTGACGGCCCAGGCCGTGGCGGCGCACTACGCGCAGCTGGTGCATGCCAACTACAGCGACACCCTGGCCAGCGCGCAGGCATTGCGCGAGGCCGTGCAGGCCTTCACCGCCAAGCCCTCGGCCGAGACCCTGGCAGACGCCCGCAAGAAGTGGCTGGCCGCGCGCGAGTTCTACGGCCAGACCGAGGCCTTCCGCTTCTACGGCGGGCCCATCGACAACGACAACGGGCCTGAGGGCCGCATCAACGCCTGGCCCATGGACGAATCGTTCGTCGACAGCGTCCAGGGCAAGCCCAATGCGGGCTTGGTGAACAACCGCAAGTTCGCCATCAGCAAGAAGAACCTGTCTGCGCAGAACGAGCGCGGCGGCGAAGAGAACATCGCCACCGGCTGGCACGCCATCGAGTTCTTCCTGTGGGGCCAGGACCTGTCCGAGACAGGCCCGGGCGACCGCAACTTCGAAGACTTCGTGGACGGCAAGGCCCCCAACGCCGACCGCCGCCGCCAGTACCTGACCGTGGTGACCGACCTGCTCATCGACGACCTCACCTCGCTGGTGAAGGCCTGGGCGCCCGACGCCAGGAACAACTACCGCGCCCGCTTCGCGCGCGGCGGCCAGGAGTCCGTGCGCAAGATGCTGGTGGGCCTGGGCTCGCTCTCGCGCGGCGAGCTGGCCGGTGAACGCCTGGAAGTGGCCCTGAACAGCCAGGACCAGGAAGACGAGCACTCGTGCTTCTCTGACAACACCCACCGCGACGCGGTGACCAATGCCAAGGGCATCCAGAACGTGTGGCTGGGCGAGTACCAGCGCGCCGACGGCAGCGTGGTCAAGGGCGCATCGCTGCGCGACCTGGTGGCCGCCAAGGACGCGGCGCTGGCCGACAAGACCACCAAGCAGATCGCGGCCTCGGTGGCTGCCGCCGAAGGCATCCAGGCACCGTTCGACCGCGAGATCATCGGCGGCAAGGACGCCCCGGGCCGCCAGCGCATCCAGAAGACCATCGACAGCCTCACGCAGCAAAGCAAGGACCTCGTCGCCGCAGCCAACGCGATCGGCATCACCAAACTGACCCTGGTCCAGCCTTGAGCATGAAGCCTGCGCAAGCCATTGCCCGCCGGCGCACCGTGCGCCTGGCGGCAGCCAGCACCGCCATCGTCGCAATCGCCGGCTTCGGCGGCCTGGGCCTGCAGTCGTTGACGGCAGCGCCCCAGCCCGACCCGCTGGGCGAAAAAACCGGCGGCGAGACCACGGTGTTCGCCACAGGGCGCAATGCCTTCTCGTTCCCGGCCGCCAACCTGACCGATGAGGAGCGCACACGCTTTGTCATCGGCAACTCGTTCTTCCGGCGCAACTGGGTGGAGGCACCCGCCTCCACCAAGGCGCGCGATGGCCTCGGCCCGCACTTCATCGCGCGCTCGTGCGGCGGCTGCCACGTGCAGGACGGCCGGGGCGAGCCGCCAGAAATCTTCAACCGCCTGGGCGAAACGAAGGACCCCACGGTCGCACTGCTGATCCGCCTATCCATCCCCGGCACCGACGCGCATGGCGGCCCCAAGCACGACCCGGTGTACGGCGACCAGTTCAACAACGCGGCCATCCAGGGCGTCAAGCCCGAAGGCCGCGTGACCCTGCGCTACGACACCATCAAGGGCAAGTTCGCCGACGGCACGCCCTACACGCTGCAAAAGCCCATCTACGGTTTTGCCGACCTGGGCTACGGCCCCCTGCACAAGGACGTTATGACGAGCCCGCGCATCGCGCCGCAGATCATCGGCGTGGGCCTGCTCGAAGCCATTGCCGAGGCCGACATCCTTGCCAACGCGGCAGACCAGGCCGCTGCCCCCGGCCCCATCAAGGGCGTGCCCAACAAGGTGTGGGACGGCCCTGCCGGCCGCATGATTGTCGGCCGCTTCGGCTGGAAGGCCAACGTGGCCACCATTGCACACCAGACGGGCGGTGCCTTCCTGGGCGACATGGGCATCACCTCGCGCCACTTTGCGCAGGAGGCCTGCACACCCACGCAAAAGGACTGCCTGGCCGCACCCAGCGGCAAGAGTGGCGCAGAACAAGGCCACCCCGGCGTCGAGATCGACGACAAGACCCTGGCCGACGTGATCTTCTACCAGGCCACGCTCGCGCCGCCCGCGCGCCGCAACCTCAACGACGCGCAGGTGCTGCGCGGCCAGGCCCTGTTCTCGCAGGCCCAATGCGCCACCTGCCACCGCCCGAGCTACGTCACCCAGGAGGGGCCGTTCCCGCAGCTGACGAGCAAGGCTCTGAGCGGGCAGCGCATCTTTCCGTACACAGACCTGCTGCTGCACGACATGGGCGAGCGCCTGGCCGACGGCCGGCCCGACTTCGGCGCCAACGGCCGGCAGTGGAAGACTCCTGCGCTGTGGGGCACGGGCCTGATCAAGGACGTGAACGGCCACACCCGATTGCTGCACGACGGGCGCGCGCGCGGCGTGCTCGAAGCCGTGCTGTGGCACGGCGGCGAGGCCGAAGAGGCCAAGAACCAGGTGCTGAAGATAAAGAAGGCCGACCGGGACGCGCTCGTGAAATTCGTGGAGTCGTTATGAGAATTTACCCCCACGCTCCCCACTCCGTGTGGTCGCTGCCCCCCGAGGGGGCCGCGTTTTCATCTTGGGGCGGCCCGGCGATGAAAACATCCCTCCTTGCAGCCGCCCTGCTGCTGGCCACCCTGCCCCCTCTCACAGCGCAGGCACAGTCTGCAGCGCCCACTGCACCCGCCATCCCAGCCTGGCAGCGCAACGCCGTGCCGTTCTACGACACGGTGCATGCCCTGCAAGGCATCTACGGCCACTGGGCCCTGCCACGCGCACAGGACTTTGACCGCGATGCCCGCGCCCTGGTGCCCGCCGTGGCGGCGCTGTGCCAGGCCCCGGCAGCAGACGGCAAGGCCGCGCTCGAATCCGCACGCGCCGCCTGGCAGGCCACGGCGCGCGCGTGGGAGCAGCTCGCGGCCGTGTCCGTCGGCCCGGTCATCGCACGCCGCAGCCAGCGCGCCATCGACTTCACGCCCACGCGGCCCGCGCTGATCGAAAAAGCCATCGGCACCCAGCCCCAGGGCGCCAAGGCCTTCGAGCGCGTCGGCACGCCCGCCAAGGGCCTGCCCGCGCTGGAATGGCTGCTGTGGACGCGCCCGGCCCAGCCCGGCAGCCCCGCCTGCAGCTACGCACACGAAGTGGCGCAGGATGTGGCGCGGGAATCGGCCGCGCTCGCCAAGGCCTATGCCGACGCGGCGACCACCGACTGGGGCGCCGAGGACGAGCAGGAGGCGTCCACTGCGGCCATCAGCGAATTCGTGAACCAGTGGGTGGGCGGCATCGAGCGCCTGCGCTGGGCACAGATGGACAAACCCCTGCGCGCAGCCCAGGGAACGCGCACGCCGGACTACCCCCGTACCGCCAGCGGCACCACGCTGGCGGCCTGGGCGGCCACCTGGGGCGGCCTGCGCAGCGTGACCACACTGCCCGCCAGCGCCGACATCCCTGCCGCCGGCGAAGCCCTGGTGCCGCTGGAGATGTACCTGCGCGGCAAAGGCCTGAACCCGCTGGCCGACAAACTGCGCCAGGCCACCGACAAGGTCGACGCGTCGATGGCCCAGGTGCAGAAGTCGGGCCTGCAGAACAAGGCGGCCATCCAGCAGACGGCCAAGGACCTGGCTGCGCTGAAGTTTCTGGCCGAGTCCGAAGTGGCGCCTGCGCTGCAGGTGAGCATAGGGTTTTCGGATGCGGACGGTGACTGATCTTCTGCACCGCCGGCATGCGCTGGCCCTGCTCGGGGGCCTGGGCGCCTGCGTGATTGCGCCAGGACACGCCTTCGCCAAAACCGGTGACCGCGTGCACCTGGCTGCCGCATGGGAACACCAGGGCAGCTTCCATATCGGTGTGCTGTCCACGCAGGAGGGCGCCGGACATGCGCTGCAGGTCCGCGCATCGTTGGAAGTGCCCACCCGCGCCCACGGCCTGTGCGTGCTGCCTGACGGAGCGGTCGTTGCCACCGCCCGCCGGCCCGGCGACTGGCTGGTGCGCTGGCAGCCGGACAAAGACAGCGAGCCCCAGTGGCTGTGGCAAGACGGCGAGCGCTCCTTCAACGGCCACGTGCTCGCCAGCGCCGATGGCCAGCGGCTGTACACCACCGAGACCGACGCCGAGACCGGCGCGAGCTTGATCGTGGCGCGCGACGCCCACACGCTCGCGAAAACCGCCGAATGGCCTACCCACGGCATCGACGCGCATGAATTGCTCTGGGACACGCAGGGCGGCAAGAGCAAGGACCAAGGCAGCGCCGCCCCCACGCTGATCGTCGCCAACGGCGGCGTGCCCAGCGCGCCAGAAACAGGCCGCGTCAAGCGCGACCTGGGCACCATGGACTCATCGCTCGTGCGGCTCGACGCCCGCACGGGCCGGCTGCTGGGCCAATGGCGCCTGCAGGACCCCCGCCTGAGCCTGCGCCACCTGGCATGGAGCCCCGATGGAACCACGCTGGGCATCGCGCTGCAGGCCGAGCACGACGACGCAGCCGCCAAGGACGCCGCCCCGGTGCTGGCCCTGTTCGACGGCACGGTGCTGCGCGTGGTGGCTGCACCCCAGGCCATCGCCCAGGGCATCCACGGCTACGGCGGCAGCATGGCCGCCACGCCCGCCGGCTGGGCCGTGAGCTGCCCCCGCGCCCACGGCATTGCCACGTTTTCATTGCAGGGCGAGTGGCAGGGCCTGGTGCCCCTGCCCGAGGCCTGCCCCCTGGCGGTGCAAGGCGGCGCGCTGTGGGCAGGCGGCCTGGGCGCCAGCCTGCAGAGCGCGCAGGCCGCCGCGCCCCTGCGCCACCCGCATGGCCGGGGCTTGCAGGATGTGCGGCTGGACAACCACTGGGTGCTGGCGCAGAAAATTGGAATGAAAAGTGCCCCCAGCGCTTGATGGACAAGCGCAATCAGCTATACAAAACATAGCAAACAGCCCGCAGGCCTGCTACTGCTGCTGGCGCGCGTAGCGGCCGGGCGCCAGCCCGACATGGCGGCTGAACGCCGTGCTGAACGTGCTGGCCGAGCTGTAGCCCACGCGTTCCGCGACCTCATGAAGCCCCACGCCGCCACCGCTGCGCAGCAGGTTCTTGGCCAGCGCCATACGCCAGGCGAGCAGGTATTCCATGGGCGGCACCCCCACGGCGCGCAGGAAGCGCTCGAAAAAAGTGGACCGTGACAACGCCGCCTCCCGGGCCAGCGCGTCCACCGTCCATGACCGCTCCGGGGCGCTGTGCATCAGGCGCAGGCCCACCGCCACGCGGGCGTCCGCCAGCCCACGCAGCAGCCCGGGGGGCGCACCATCGCGGTTGCTCGATCGCAGGGCCTCGATCAGCAGCACCTCCACCAGGCGATCCAGCACCAGTTCACGGCCCGGCAGCGCGGCCAGGCACTCTTGCCGCACCAGTTGCACCAGGGTCGGCAGCCGCTCCACGCCGCGCACGTGCAGCATGTCCGGCAGCAGCGACACCAGCAACGCGGCGTCGGGGGAGTCGAACTCGAAGTAGCCGCCCAGCATGCGCATGTCCGGCGGGCTATCGGGCGTGCCATGGCGCAGCCCATGCTCGCCGTCTGGCGCGGGCATGCGGTGGGGGTCCATGAACACCGGCGCCGCCGGTTGCTCCATGCCCGACAAGGTGAACCCCGGTGTCGCCGGCAGAAGCACGAAGTCGCCCGCTTCCAGCGCCACGGGCTCTTGCCCCGCGAGGGCGAGCACGCACTGTCCCTCCAGCATGGTGCAAAAGCTCGGGCTGCCGAACTCGCCATAGCGCACGGCCCAGGGCCCCGCGCCGCTGATCAGCTTGGAGAAAACGGCGCGCGGCCGCAGCAGAGCGATGACCTGCGCGAGGGGATCAACCACGGTCGGACTCCTGCAAAAGAAAATCAGACTTTATATTGTAGTTAATCCGGCTCCGGCCCGATATCGTTGCACCACTTTCCATCGCAACCCATCCACGGAGTTTCACCATGAAGACCATCCTGATCACCGGCTGCTCGTCCGGCTACGGCCTTGCCACCGCCCGCCACTTCCACGCCCAGGGCTGGAACGTGATCGCCAGCATGCGCACCCCGCGCACCGACCTGCTGCCGCCATCGGACCGCCTGCGCATCCTGCCGCTGGACGTGACCCGGTCCGACAGCATCGCCCAGGCGCTGCAGGCCGCAGGCCCCATCGACGTGCTGGTGAACAACGCGGGCCTGGGCCTGTTCGGCGCCTTCGAGGCCACGCCCATGGCCACGGTGCGCGACATCTTCGACACCAACACCTTCGGCACCATGGCGGTGACCCAGGCCGTGCTGCCGCAGATGCGCGACCGGCGCGCGGGCCTGGTGGTCAACGTCACGTCCAGCGCCACCCTGGCACCCATGCCGCTCGTGGCCGCCTACACCGCCAGCAAGACCGCCATCGAGGGGTTCACCGCCTCGCTGGCCTTCGAGCTGGAGGCCTTTGGCGTCCGCGTGAAACTCGTGGAGCCCGGCTATGCGCCCACCACGCAGTTCACCGCCAATGGCGCCGAGCGCATGCAGGGGCTGATCCCGCCCGCCTATGCGCCCTGCGCCCAGTCCGTCTTCGCCGCCCTGGGCCAGCCCGCGGCCGTGACGACCGAGCAGGATGTGGCCGAGGCCGTGTGGGCGGCGGTGAACGATGCGTCAGCGCGGCTGCGCTATGCGGCGGGCGCGGATGCGGTGGCGCTGGCGGGCGCCCATGGCGCAGGCACCTTGGCGCATTGATGCGCTCTGTGGACTCGCAAGCGCGAACCCTCCGGGACGCGCAAGGTCACCGCCCGGTGAACATGAAATACGCCAGCACGCACACCGCCAGCGCCACGATGAGCCTGGCAATCCAGGGGGTGACCAGCCACGCGCCCAGGGCCAAGGCCACACGGCCCCACACATGCGGCGACTGCAGCGCGTTTTGGGGTTCCGCGGGCGAAGCGCCCTGGGCCTGCAGGGGGTAGCCGCAGGACGGGCAGGCGGGCGCCTTCGACGAGACTTCACGCCCGCATTCCGGGCAACGCACAAGGGCCATGGTCTACCTGCCTTCCCGGGACGGCACGCCGATGAGGATCTGGACGCGCCGGTTGAGCTGCCGGCCCTGCGGGTCGTCCCGGCCGTCCGGCGTGGTGTTGGGCGCCACGGGCTGGCGCTTGCCCTGGCCCTGCACAGCGGCCTGCCGGCCCGTCTGGCGGTGCAGTGCACGCGCCACGGCCTCGGCGCGGCGCAGCGACAGGCTGTCGTTGTAGGCGTCGGTGCCTTTGCCATCGGTGTGGCCCACCACCGTGAGCGGCGCCGCCGCATAGCTCTTGATGAGTTCCGCCGCCTTGTCCAGCGAGGACGCCGCGTCCGCGCGCAGGTCGGATTTGTCGAAATCGAACAGCACGTCCGCCGGCAGGTCGATGGAGATGGCCTGCTCGGGCGTGGGCCGGGCCTTGAGCTCCGCCAGCAGGGCGCGCGTCTGCTCCAGCCGCTCCCTGGGCACCTCGGCCTCGCGCAGGATCGTTTGCGGCCCTGCGCTGCGCTGCAGCGTGGTGTCCTGCCGCCGTCCCACCAGCCCGCCCGCGGGCTCCTGCGCGCGCAGCGTGGTCGATGGCGCGCCCGATGCGGGCACCAGCCGCGTGGGCACGGCGCCCAGCGCCCGGCCGCTGCGCACGACCTCCAGCGCATGTGCCGGCCCGCAAGCCGCCAGCGCTACCAGCAGGGCGCAGGCCGGCGCGACGGCGTGCGCCCCGGCGGCCGCCAAGCCCGGATGCCGCATCAGCCGCCCTGCAGCGGCAGGTCGACGACCAGCCCCGGCGCCACGATGTTGTCGCCCTGGTTGCCATCGTTGAACACGAGCTTGAGCTTGCGCGCCGACGGCGCCACGGCGCCCATGAACACGAGCTGGCCGTCCAGCGTCTCGCCCTCGCGGATGGTGATGTCACGGTTGTTGTCGGGCCGCTTGATGTGCAGGCGGGCACCGCTCTCATCCTGCAGGTAGGTGTCGGCCAGGGCCAGCATGGTGGTGTCGGTGATGCGGTTGGCGAACGAGATGCTCACGTCGAGCACCGTCGCGTCCGCGCCGATCTCGACCGCCTTGACGCGCACCGTGACGCCCGCGGCGGCCACGCCCTGGATGGACATGGGGACCTTCTTGGGCGTGGCGGCGGCTGGCGCGGCCGCCGGTGCCGGTGCTGGCGCTGCCTGGGTTGCAGGTGCAGTGGGTGCGGGGCCCGCGGCGGGCACGGGCGCGGTCGCCGCAGCCACCTGCGGCTCGGGCGCGCGCTCCTTGCACGCTGCCAGCACAACGGCGGCAGCGGCCACGGCCAGGGCCGCCCCCCTGCGCGATGGCGTCCACACGGGAGTCGTTGAATTCATGGTGTCTGGTGCTCCTGGTTCATCAATCACTGTCCATGGTGGTTGCCGTGGCGCGGTTTGCGAGGTGGCCTGCGGAACGGCGGGTCGGGCGCCACGCATCAGCGAATGCGGATGCTGTTGGTCTGGCCCGCCGCCCCCCCTGCCTTCGGGGGCTGCGGGCAATCGCCGGTGCGCACGTCATTCGCATTGCGGCCCTGCACGATGACCGTGCGGCCCTCCAGGCGCGCGCCCGATACGTCCACGCTGTTGACGGAGGCCGAGCCATCCGCGGCGCAACGTGTGCCGGACGCGGTATTGCCCGAGACCTCAATGCGGTTGCCCGCGCCCGCGCCGCTGGCAGCGCTGGTGGCAGGCTGCACTGGCGCGGCAGGCCGTGGCACGGGGTTCGCGCGGCCCTGGCGAGGCGGGTCCAGCGGCCCGGCGCGCTCGGGCCCGATGGGCCCCACGGGCCCCACGGGCCCCACCGGGCCTGCGGCCCGGACCGTGGCACACGCCAGCAGCAACAGCAGCGCGAACAATGATGTGCCGTTCATGGTGGGAAAACCTCGCATCAGGGCGGTGCCTTTCCGGGCGTTCCAGGCAAGCTGCCGCCAGGCACCGCAGCCGGAGCCGGCGCACCCGAGGCCGGGCGGGGCACGGCCGACATGCCCGGCAGGACGGAACCCGGCCGAACGGCCCCCGCCGCCGCGGGCCGCGGGTCACCGCCTTTGTCGGAGCCCTCCCCCGCGGCCTGGCGCTGGATGCGCGCCTCCAGTTCCGATGCGAAGCGCTCGGCCAGGGCCACTTCTTCCACGGCCATTTCCGCGCCCAGTTCGTTGATCACCGACACCACATTGCGGTGGGTGCCGGTGTCGGGCTGGCTCATGCGCTCCAGCAGGCGTGCATAGCCCAGGGCCCGCACGTTGTCCTTGGGGACGCCCTGGCCCTTGCGGTTCATCTCCGTCAGGCGCTGCATCGCGCGTGGATCGCCGCGCACGGCGGCCAGCAGGTACCAGCGGTAGGCCTGGCCCATGTCGCCCAGGCCGGACCGGGGGTTCTGGTACGCATCGCCCACGAACGAAAGCAGCTGCGGGTTCTGCGTGTTCAGGGCTTCGCGCTTCAGGCGCTCGAGCTCGTTGCGGTAGATCGGCCCCTGGCAGCCCAGCTCGGCCACGCCGCGCTCCAGCGCCTCGTTGCACGCTTCGAGGAAACGCGCACCCGCCGTGGCCCCGGGGGCCGCCGCCTGCTGTGCCGGCGCGGGTGCAGGCGGCGGCGGAGCGGCCGGCGGCAGCTGCGCGAAGGCGGGCGCATGCAGGGCAGCCCCCACCACCCAGGGCGCGCAGCGGTAGAACATGCGGGCGCCACGCATCATGTGCCAGCCTTCGTGCCCGCCGGGGTGCCGCCGGGCGCTGGCGCCGCACCGGCCAACGCGGGTGCCTGCGCCGTGTCCCAGGCCATGGGCACACCAAAGAACAGGGGCTCAAAACCCTGCCAGGTCATCACGTCCACGGCGCCCAGGGAGGGGTACCGCTGCGCATACACCTTCTCCAGCGCCTGCCGGGTCTCGTCGTCGTATTTCTGCGTCACCTGCAGCGGCTCGCCGTACTTGCGCAGCGTCACCTGGATCAGCCCCAGCTTGAGCTCGGGCGTCAGCCCGTTGTAGGCCGCGCGCATGTTCTCCACCACCACGGGGTCCGGCGTGCCGTTGGGAATGCAGCGCCAGTACGGCGTGTTGGTGGCCTTGCCGATCAGCTCCAGCACGCTCAGGTCCACCAGCGTGCGGATGGCCGAATGGCGCCCCTGCAGGTACTTGCCTTCCAGCTTGAAGCCGAAGGCATCGCCGTAAAAGCCCAGGCTGGCGTTGTCCTCGGAGCTGAAGTTGAGCACCTTGACCACGTTGGAGGCCTGCACCTGGGGCACCATCTGCTGCGTGGAGAAACTCACGAGGTTCAGGTCCAGCGCCAGTGCCGAATAAATGGCCGTGCGCTTGATGTCGCCTCCCAGCGTGGTCTTGCCGTTGCCCTTGCCGAACTCGATGCCCGCCGAATTCACGCGCCCCGCGCCCGCGATGGCACGGTCGAACTCCGTGAGCGCCCCCGTGATCAGGAAGTCCGGCATGGTCACGCCAAACTTGGCGCCCAGCTGGGCCTGCGACACCAGGTAGTCCGGGTGGTAGGGCACATAGACCACGCGCGCACCGATGCGGTTGACGGCCGTGCGCACCATCTCGGTGATGTCGCCGGGAATCTCCGCCCCCACGAGCGGGCTGGAGAGGTTGGTGGCATCCAGGATGCTGCGCGTCTGCATGTAGATGACGGGATCGCCTTCCTTGTAGACATCGAGCATGCGCCCGAAGCGGCCGAGCGCCAGCGCGTAGGGGCTCAGGTTGGTGACCGGCAGCAGCTTGTCGGCCTCGCGCTCCTGCAGCAGCGTATTGGCGTCCTTGAGGGCGTTTTCCGTGGATGCACAGCCAGCGAGCGTGGCCACTGCCAGCGCCAGCGCTCCCCATCGCAATGTTCTTTTCGTCATGGTTCTTTGTTGTGGTGGTGGTATCAAAAGCCCCGCTCTCCCGGGGCTGCAAGGCAGAAGGCCCGCGGCCGTCAGCGGCCGGAGTTGAGGACGGTGATGTTTTCCACGCCCTTGCCTTCCACGTACAGCGTCACGTTGCCGTTCACGTTGCCCTGGATCACGGGGCTGGCGATGCGCAGCGTGCCGTCGGGCGCGCGCTGCACATCGGAATACGTGGAACGGATCACGATGTTCTTTTGCCCGTCGGGCAGCTTCAGCGTGCCGTCGGGCTGCACCAGCGCGCTCTGGTCCACCAGCGTGTTCTGCGAGATGGCGCGGTTCACGCGGGCCTTGGCACTCACCGACGGATAGACCCCGTCGTTGAGCCGCACACCGCTTTGCGCCATGTCCTTGTAGGCGCCCAGCTGTTCGCCGTAGTTCACCAGCTGGGCCTGCGCGCCGGCGCCCATCAGCGCCAGTGCCCCTGCCCCGCACCAAAGGCCCAGGGCGCGCAGCGTGCGCCGATGGGAGTTTTCGTCCAGATTTTTCATTGCGACTCCTTCATCCACTGAAAACCAAAAACGCGCCGCTGCGCACCCGCCAGGCAGCGCCGCCCTACATGCTGAGCAGGTTCACGGCCGGCAGCACCGTGACGGACTGGTTCACCACGCCCGTGGAAGGGATGGCGTACGTGTAGCCGGGATTGGCGGCAAACGGGGTGTTGCCCGCCACGCCGACCACGCCGGTGATGGCCCCGCCCACATTGCGCACGCTGCCAGAGGTCATGCCCGCCGCGGCGGCCGACATGTTTCCGACGATGGTCACCGCGCCCGTGATCACCCCCTGGTTGACCACCGAGTTGGACACGCCGCCCACGGCCGCATGGCCCTGGTTGCCGGCGATCACGACCGTGCCCGCCATCACGCCGTGGTTCACCAGCGAGTTGACCGTGCCGCCCAGCGTGGCGCTGCCCCGGTTGCCCGCGATCAGCACCCGGCCCGAGAGCTGGCCCCGGTTGTCCACGCTGTTGACGGTGCCGCCGCCCGTGGCATTGCCCTGGTTGCCGGTCACCACGATCTGCGCGCCCGCCATGCTGCCGTTGTTGTTCACACCGTTGACAAGGCCGCCGCCGCTGGCCCGGCCCGTGTTGCCCGCGATCAGGATCTGGCTGCCCTTGATGGAGCCCGATCCCGTGACGCTGTTGACCTTGCTGCTGGCACCCTGCGCACTGGCCTGGTTGCCCAGGATGGTGATGCTCGACGCCGTGATGCTCCCCCCGCCGCGCACGCTGTTGGCCAGCCCGCCGCTGGCCGACCCCGCGTTGCCGATGATGGTGATCTGGCTGCCCGAGATGCGGCCATCGCCCACCACGCTGTTGATCGCCCCGCCATCCCGCGCCGAGCCCTGGTTGCCCAGGATGGTGATGCTGCCGCCCTGCAGCGTGCCCGCGATGTCCACGCTGTTGGCCACCCCCTGCTCGCCCGAGCCCTGGTTGGCGGTCACGGTGACCGACGAGCCGGCCACGCGCCCACGGCCCTGCGTGCGCACGCTGTTGGCCAGCCCGTCCCGGCCGGCGGCGCGGGCGCTGCCCTGGTTGGCCACCACCTGCACCGCGCTGCCCTGCAGCGTCCCGTCGGCCTGCACGCTGTTGGCCAGCGCCGTGCTGCCCTGCTCGGCCTGGGTGGACACCGCCGTGTTGGCGGCCACCAGCGCCTGGACCCTGTCCACGCGGCCACCGGAGCCCTGCGAAAAACTGTTGGCCGCCGCCAGGCCCTCGGTGGCGAACACACGCCCCGCCGTGTTGCCCATCAGCTGCAGGCTGGCCACGCGCATGTCCCCCAGCACCTGGATGGCGTTGGCATTGGCCTGCCCCACGCCCCTGCCAAACGCGGCAAAGCCGCCCACCGTGCCCTCGCGCCCTTCGCTGCGCACGTCGGCCGCCGTGTTGCCCGCGAGCGTCAGCGTGCTGGCCTCCACGCGGCCCTGGGCGTTGACCGACAGCGCATTGGCGTTGATGCGGCCACCGTCCGCGTTCAGCTGCCGGGCCGTATTGCCCACCACCTGCAGGGTGCTGCGGGCCAGCGCCGTGGCGCCCGAGCCATCCATGTACAGCCCGTTGGCCGCCAGCACGCCATTGGACTTGGTGCCCACGCCCAGTGCCTGCGCGCCACTGCCGGCGGCGCGGATGTCCTCGCCCGTGTTGCCCGCGATGACCACCGGGCTGCCCTGCACCCGCGCGCCACGGTAGGCCGCCAGCACATTGACCAGGGCGGTGCCTCCGGGCGCGTGCACGCCGCGCGCGGTGTTCCCGGCGATCAGCCAGGGCGAGGATGCATCCACCAGCGCATCGTCGTGCAGCACCAGGGCATTGGCGGCGGCCCGCGCACGGCTCTCGCGCCCGGCCAGCCCCCCCGCGCCGGAGACCGAATCCGCCGCGGTGCTCATGTCGCTGGCCGTGTTGCCGCTCAGCACACCCGCCGCCGACAGGCGCGAGGGCGCGCCCGCGCCGTTTTCCAATGCAATGCTGTTGGCCAGCAGCGCGCCTCCGCGTGCCGTCAGCCGCGATGCGGTGTTGCCCGCCAGCGTCAGCGTCTGCGCATCAAGCTGCGACCCCGTGACCGCCAGCGTGTTCGCCAGCGCGGCCGACTGCTGGCTGGCCGAAAACAGAAGCCCCCCGCCCGCCTGCGCCGCATAGCCGGTGGACCGCACCCCGTCGGCGCGGTTGCCCGCCAGGGTCAGGGCGGTGTCCTGCACGCGGCCCTCGCTCACCATCAGCGTGTTGGCCGCGGCCAGCCCGCCCGAGCCCGTGATGGACTGGCCGTGGTTCCCGCTGACGGTGACGGCGGCGCGCTCCAGCGTGGACTGGTGGTCCGCCACCACGGTGTTGGCCAGTGCGCGGCCGTTGCGCTCCAGGGCGCCGACGAGGCCACCCCCAATGGTGCCCGAGCCTGCGGCCGTGCGCACCTGGTCGGCCACGTTGCCCGCCAGCAGCACGGTGCCAGCCCGCACGGTCGCGTTGTCCAGCCACAGGCTGTTGGCCGCCGCCCCGCCCCCGGTCGCGACCACATCGCGCGCCTGGTTGCCACTGAGGCGGTGCACGGGCCCCTCGGCCAGTTCGCCCCGGGTCACGGAGATGGTGTTGGCCAGGGCCGAGGCGGACACTCGCACGTCGGCCAGCGCCCCGCCGAGAATGGATCCTTCACCGCCCCAGGCCTGCACGTTGCGTGCGGTATTGCCCGAAACGCCCGCCTGGTAGCCCGCCGAACCGGCGAGCTTGTGGTCGGAAAAGCTGATGCTGTTGGCCAGGGCGCTGCCGCCCGTCGCGATGACCTGGGCCGCTTCATTGCCCGCCAGGACCAGTTGCGCGCCCTTGAGCTCACTCGACGCCAGGGTGACCGCGTTGGCCGCCGCCACCCCCGTCAGATCCACCTGGGCAATGGTGCCGCGCCCCACGCCGGCGCTGCCGCCGCCTGCGCGCACGTCCTGCGCGCGGTTGCCGGTGTGCAGGATGCGGGTGTCCTCCAGGGTGGACCGGGCCGCGGTGAGCGCATTGGCGAGCGCTGATCCGCCGATGGAGGTGACGCCACGGGCCTCGTTGCCGACCAGCGCCACCTCGGAATTGCGCACGTCGGTCGCATCCAGCAGCACGCTGTTGGCCGTGGCGCGGCCGGGCATCTGCAGCGAACCGGTGCCCAGCAGCACCTCGGACTTGGCGCCGAAGGCCGCGACGTCGGCCGCGCGGTTGCCTTGCACGATCAGGCGGCTCGCCGTGAGCTGCTTCGTACCCGTGGCGCTGGCCGCCAGCACCATGTTGGCGGTGGCGGCACCGCCCAGGGCGTGCACGAAGCCCGTTACCTGGTTGCCCAGCACCTGCACCTGGGACTGGCGCACATCCATCGCTGCCAGGCCGATGCCGTTGGCCTGCGCGGTGCCCGCCAGGTCCACGCGCATGCCGACATTGGCCAGGGCGGAGCCCTTGCCGCCGGTGGAGATCACCGGTCCCGTGGAGCGGTTGCCGAGCACCTGGATCTGGCTGCCCGCGTCCACCTGCGTGCCGGCACTGTTCTTGTGCCAGCCCACCCCGGCGAGCATGGACTCCTGCGCCTGACCGCGCAGCGGCGCCAGGGCCACGGAAAGACCGAGCAGCCAGAGCGCCGCGGCTTCATGGCGTTGCGTCTTGCGCGTTGTGTGCACTCACAGCCCCTTTTCTGGATGGACAGGATGGTCGGACGGCTTGCGGTCCGGCCGGCGGCTGCCGGACGGACCCGCGGCACGCCGGTCAGTTGATGTTGACGCTGTTCACGTTGGCCGTGCCGCCGATGGCCTTGATGTCGGTGGCTTCGTTGCCGCTCACGGTGATGTCCGAGTTGCGGATCTTGGAGCCGGTGATGTTGACGCTGTTGACGTTGGCCACGCCTTCCATCGAGATCTCGGCCACCTTGATGCCGGCCTTGCCGCCGCCAGCGATGACGTTGGTGGCCTTGTTGTTGGTGACGGTAATGCGGCTGTTGGTCACTTCGGAGCCAGCGGAGCCCTTGCCCGAGATCAGGCCGGGAATCGCGACGTTGCCGCTCTGGGCGAAAGCTGCGCTGCAGGTAAATGCGAGTGCTGCGACGGTGGTAATGGCAAGTTTGCGCATATCAATAATCCTTCGAAGGGTTGAAATTAATTGACGAAGCAGCCGCTTGCGGCCTGCGAACGAATTCTTGAGGCGCGCACCCGTCCACACCGTAAAGAAATGTAGGCCCGGCCCGGGCTGGCATTTTCCGAGTTATCCACAGGTCGTACCTCCCAGGATCCGCGCTCTGAGCCGCACGGGGTTTTGGCATGTAGGACAAGCACTTACTCCGCCAGCGGGTGCATTCCCACATTTGAACGATGCCGCCGCACTTCCATAATCCACCGCAAAAACCAACAAGTCTTTACACTTCAAATCATCATGAAACCCGCAATAACATTCAGAAATCCATACTTTCAAGAAAATGAATGGAATCTCCTGTTTTATTGTCACAAATATGAAATCAATTATCTTTCGTGGCTTTTTGTATATGGGGGCCGTGGGCGCCCTGGCGGCCTGCTCGCCCGCGGCCATCACCTATCCCAGCGATGCGCAGATTTCGGCGGCCCTGGAGACGCAGTTCGCCAGCGACCGCCACAGCGCCGCTGCGCGCGACCTGATCCGCACGCTCGGGGGCGAGAAGGGCAAGCTGCGCTATCAGATCCACCAGGTGATCTACCGCCAGGGCTCGTATGAGGCCCGCTACGACGCGGTGCTGGTGATGGGGCAGCCGGGGACCCAAAGCCTCCTGGGGCTGTACGGCAGCATGATCCCCGAGGCCGAGCGCGCCAAGCTGCCGCAGGCCAGCCTGGAGGCCTATGAAGGCTGGCTCAGGCAGCAGGCCGAAACCCTCCGGAAAACCTCGGCACAGCAGGCGGGTGCGCTGGAGGCGACCCTGGAACTGCTGGGCAAGTGCTACCGGGACCGGCAGGCCGGGGCCGAGGTCACGGTGATGCAGGGCCTGGGGGCGCTGATCTCGCCCGAGCGCAGCGGGCTATACGCTGAAAAGCTGGCGCTGCCGGACACCACGGCGCGCTGCCTCCCCGCCTAGCCGGCCGTGCGTTCGCGCAGCGCGGCCAGGATGTGCCTGGCCGCTTCGCCCGGGCTGCGGTGGGCGGTGTCGACCACCAGCTGGTTGTTGTCCGCCGCCCAGGGCACGTAGTCGTGCCGGCACACGGCATCCCAGAGGGGCGGCACGAGACCGGGTACGTCGCTCACCCGCTGCTCGACCCGCCGGCGGTGCTCGGCGGGATCGCCGCAGACCACCTCCACGGCCAGCATCGGCGCCTGCGCGTCCAGGGCCACGCGGTGCCAGGACGCGCGCGTCTCGGCCCAGGGGTTCACGCAGTCCGCCAGCACGGACAGTCCTTGCGAAAGATGGGTACGCGCCAGGGCATATGCCACCACATAGCCCGCGGCCCCCACGCCACTGCCCCCCAGCGCGCCGCAATCCCGCAGCGCCTGCTCGATGGTGTCGATGCGCAGGTACACCGCCGGCCACTGCCCCAGCAGCGCGCGGGCGATCGTGCTCTTGCCCACGCCCGGCAGCCCGCCGAGCACCACCAGCGCGGGAGCGGCGGGCGATGATTTCAATCAGTCCACCACCGTGAGCTTGGCCACCGACAGCGCCAGCCACTTGGTGCCATGGCGCGGAAAATTGACCTGCGCGCGCGCGTCGTCGCCCGTGCCTTCGATGGCCAGCACCTTGCCTTCGCCGAACTTGGTGTGGAACACCGCGATGCCCACCCGCAAGCCGTGGGCGGGCGCGGTCTTCTGCACGGGCACCGGCGGGCTGGCGAAGGTCTCGGACTTGAAGCCAAATGAGCCTCTAGCGCTTGACCCATAAGCGCCAGAAGCTCCTGAATTAGGAGCAAATGAGCCAAACCCCTGCTGCTTGGGCGTGATCCACTTGAGCGCGCCCTCGGGCAGTTCGTCAAAGAAGCGGCTCTTGATGTTGTAGCGCGTCTGGCCGTGCAGCATGCGCGTCTGCGAATGGCTCAGGTACAGGCGCTTCCTCGCACGGGTGATGGCCACGTACATCAGGCGGCGCTCTTCCTCCAGCCCGTCGCGCTCGCTGGCGGAGTTTTCGTGCGGGAACAGGCCCTCTTCCATGCCGCCGATGAACACGCCGTCGAACTCCAGGCCCTTGCTGGCGTGCACGGTCATCAGCTGTACCGCGTCCTGCCCGGCCTGGGCCTGGTTGTCGCCCGCTTCCAGCGCGGCGTGCGTGAGGAAGGCGGCCAGGGGCGAGAGGGTTTCGCCCGTGTCCGCGTCCACGATGCCCGGCACGGGCTTGAGCGGTTCGTCGACGACCGGGGCATCGGGATCCAGCCCCTGGCTGACCGTGCTCTGCGTGAGCGGCGTGCCATGCTCGTCCAGCGGCAGGGCCACGGCATCGCGGCCAAACCCCTCCTGCGTGACGAAGCTCTCGGCCGCGTTGACCAGTTCTTCCAGGTTCTCGATGCGGTCGGCGCCTTCCTTCTCGGTGCGGTAGTGCTCCACCAGCCCCGAGGATTCGAGCACCTGCTCGATGATGCCGCGCAGGTTCAGGCCCTGCGTCTGCTCGCGCAGCACGTCCACCATGGCGACGAAGGCGCCGAGGTTGGCGCCCGCCTTGCCGGGCACGGCGCTCACGCCGTCGTGCAGCGAGCAGCCGGCGGCGCGCGCCGCGTCCTGCAGCACCTCGATGCTGCGCGCCCCGATGCCGCGCGGCGGAAAGTTGACCACGCGCAGGAAGCTCGTGTCGTCGTGCGGGTTCTCCAAGAGGCGCAGGTAGGCCAGCGCGTGCTTGATTTCGGCGCGCTCGAAGAAGCGCAGGCCGCCGTACACGCGGTAGGGCACGCTGGCGTTGAACAGCGCCGATTCGATCACCCGGCTTTGCGCATTGCTGCGGTAGAGCACGGCGATCTCCTTGCGCTCGAAGCCGTCGCTGCGCACCAGCTGCTTGATCTCGTCGACCATCCACTGCGCCTCGGCCAGGTCGGTGCTGGCCTCGTACACGCGCACGGGCTCGCCGGGCCCCTGCGTGGTGCGCAGGTTCTTGCCCAGGCGCCGGCTGTTGTGGCTGATGAGCGTATTGGCCGAGTCGAGGATGTTGCTGTAGCTGCGGTAGTTCTGCTCCAGCTTGATCTGCTGCTGCACATCGAACTCGCGCACGAAGTCGGCCATGTTGCCCACGCGCGCACCGCGAAAGGCGTAGATGCTCTGGTCGTCGTCGCCCACGGCGATCACGCTGCCGCGCGCCTCGAAGCGCCCGCCCACGTCGTTGCCCGCCAGCTGCTTGAGCCAGGCGTACTGCAGCTTGTTGGTGTCCTGGAACTCGTCCACCAGGATGTGCGCGAAGCGGCGCTGGTAGTGCTCGCGGATCGGGTCGTTGTCGCGCAGCAGCTCGTAGCTGCGCAGCATCAGCTCGCCAAAGTCCACCACGCCTTCGCGCTGGCATTGTTCTTCGTACAGTTGGTAAATCTCGACCTTCTTGCGGGCGTCGCTGTCGTGCGTGGGCACGTCGCCGGGGCGCATGCCCTCTTCCTTGCAGCCGGCGATGAAGTACGACAGCTGCTTGGGCGGAAAGCGCTCGTCGTCCACGTTGTGCTGCTTGCACAGGCGCTTGATGGCCGAAAGCTGGTCCTGCGTGTCCAGGATCTGGAACGACTGCGGCAGGCCGGCCGCCTTGTGGTGCGCCCGCAGCAGCCGGTTGCACAGGCCGTGGAAGGTGCCGATCCACATGCCGCGCACGTTCACCGGCAGCATGGCCGACAGGCGCGCCACCATTTCCTTGGCGGCCTTGTTGGTGAAGGTGACGGCCAGGATGCCGCCGGGCGTGGCGTAGCCGTTTTGCAGCAGCCAGGCGATGCGCGTGGTGAGCACCCGCGTCTTGCCCGAGCCAGCGCCCGCCAGGATGAGCGCATGCCCCGCCGGCAGGGTGACGGCGGCGAGCTGCTCGGGGTTCAGATGGGCCAGGAGGGGCGACGCAGCCGAGGGCGCATCAAGGGAGGTGGGCGCCAGCACATCTGGCCCCCCCGGGAACGGGTCTTGTGGGAACATCCAGCCATTGTAGAAAGCGCCCCGCCGCCCTCCCATTCTTTTATGAAAAACACTGCCCGCACCCTGGCCAGCCTCGTGGCCCTTGTACTCGCCCATGCACCCGCGGCCACCTGGGCCCAGGCCAGCTGCAGCAGCGACGGCACCCCACGGCCCACCGCCCTCTTCGAGCGCTTCCTCAGCGCGGACTGCGAGGCCTGCTGGACGGACCGCGCAACCCCCGCGCCGACCGCCGGCGCCGGCACGGCGGTGCTGGACTGGATCGTGCCCGGCGCGGCGGGCGAGGATGCACCGCTGGCCGCCGCTGCCGCCCGCGACGCCCTGGTCCGGCTGGAGGCGCTGGGCCGCAAGCCGCCCCGGGCCACCGACGTGCACACCGCTGCGGTACAGGCAGCCCGGCCTGCCGGACTGCGGGTAGCCCACGGCATGCCGTTCAACGACTACCTGGGCACGGCGATCGCGTTCACCCCGGGCCGGACCGCCGCGCCTGGCCCCCTGGAGTTCTACCTGCTGCTCGTGGAGGCCGTGCCAGCGGGAACCGATGGCACGGCCGTGCCCCGGAATATCGTCAGGAACATGCTCCACGGCGCATGGGGCAAGCCCGGCCAGCGGCCGGGGTCGGGATTGGGGCCATCGAAATGGATGGAAACACGGTCCATGCGCATCCCCGAAGGGGCGCAGGCCGAGCGGCTGCGCATGGTGGGCTGGGTGCAGGATGCCCGGGGGACGGTCATCGCCGCGGCGCAATCCACCTGCCGGTGATACCGGTAATACCACCATCGTTATAGGGTGGAACGGACAGGCGGGTAGAATCAATCACCGGGCCCAAGTTTCTTGGCGTCCGGTTTTTTTGTGCCCGCGCACCGCGGGGTTCGGAGCGGCCTGAACGGCCCCGCCCACAAAGCCGGTCCCAAGCCAAGCGCCCACCGCCGCTGAAATTGTTTGGCTGCGTCCCTTTATGGAGCTTGGAATCTCATGGAAATCTTCGACTACGACAACGTTCTCTTGCTGCCGCGCAAGTGCCGGGTGGACAGCCGCTCGGAATGCGACGCCAGCGTGGAACTGGGCGGACGCTCGTTCCGGCTGCCCGTGGTGCCCTCCAACATGAAGACGGTGGTGGATGAAAAGATCTGCACCTGGATGGCACAGAACGGCTACTTCTATGTCATGCACCGCTTCGATCTGGACAATGTCCAGTTCGTCAAGGACATGCACGCCCAGGGCTGCTACGCCTCGATCTCGCTGGGCGTGAAGCAGCCCGACTACGACACCGTGGACCAGCTGGTGGCACTGGGGCTCACCCCCGAATACATCACCATCGACATCGCGCACGGCCATGCCGACAGCGTGCGGAACATGATCGGCTACCTCAAGCAGCACCTGCCCAAGGCCTTCGTGATCGCCGGCAACGTGGCCACGCCCGAAGCGGTGATCGACCTGGAAAACTGGGGGGCCGATGCCACCAAGGTCGGCGTGGGCCCGGGCAAGGTGTGCATCACCAAGCTCAAGACGGGTTTTGGCACGGGCGGCTGGCAGCTCTCGGCGCTCAAGTGGTGCGCGCGCGTGGCCACCAAGCCCATCATCGCCGACGGGGGCATCCGCAGCCACGGAGACATCGCCAAGAGCATCCGCTTTGGCGCCAGCATGGTGATGATCGGCTCGCTGTTTGCGGGGCATGAGGAATCGCCGGGCCAGACCGTCGAGGTGGACGGCGCGCTGTACAAGGAATACTACGGTTCCGCGAGCGACTTCAACAAGGGCGAGTACAAGCACGTCGAAGGCAAGCGCATCCTGGAGCCCGTCAAGGGAAAGCTGGCCAGCACCCTGATCGAAATGGAGCAGGACGTGCAAAGCTCCATCAGCTACGCGGGCGGCAAGAAGCTGATGGACATCCGCAAGGTGAACTACGTGATCCTGGGCGGCGACAACGCAGGCGAGCACCTGCTGATGTAGCACGGGCGGCCGGCACGGCAGCGCCGGCCCCTTGCGCCGCCACGGCACATGCAGATGGCGCAGCCCAGGCCAGCGGGCGCCACCCCAGCGCGAAGCCCGAGGGGCGGGAAACACGGGCAGCGCCGCAGGGGATTGCCCCCACTTCAGGCGCGCAGCAGGTTTTGCGCCATGTGGTGCAGGTCATGCCCCGGCCTGGCCAGGCAATCCACGATGCTGAAATGGTGCAGGCCCGGCAGTGCCTGGCTGCGGGGGACGAAATGGCTGCCCCAGGCGTCCTGCATGAGCTGGTTCTGCCGCAGGAACTCCGTACTTTCATCGGCCCCCACCACGCAGTAGAGCGTGCCCGCCGGCGGCTCCAGGAGCCGCGCGGGGCTGCACTGAAGGACCTGCTGCTCCGTCAGGTTCAGCACCGACTGGTACATGGGGGTGTGCATGATGGGCTCCAGATCGTGGATCCCGGAAATCGACAGCGCATTGCGCACCAGCCCATCGGGCAGCCCCTGGCCGACCAGGGGCCACACGCCGGTAAGCAGCATGGCGGCCAGCTGCCCTCCCGCCGAGTGCCCGGCCACCGTGATGCGCCGGGGGTCCCCGCCGTGGCTGGCGATGTGGCGCCACACCCATTCCAGTGCCTTCTCCATCTGCCGCACGATATGGGGAATGGTGACCGGCGCCTCCGGCGTGCCGGGGCACAGCGCGTAGTTCACCACCACCACACAGAAACCGGCCTGCGTGAAGGACGGGGCAATGAACGAATGATCGGACTTGTCCAGCGAGCGCCAGTACCCGCCGTGCACGAACACCAGCACGGGAACACCGTCATCCGAGGCACGTGCGGACGGGAAAATATCCAGCGCCTCTCCCGTCCCGGTACCGTACGCCACGTCCAGCACGCACGGGTGGCTCGTCCGCACCCGGGCGGAATCGTCGGCCCAGCGCTGCAGATAGGCCATGTGGTCGGGCACCAGCGCGCGGTTGTTGTACATGCGCTCGAGCCAGGCGGGGTCGTGCAGGGGCAGGCTCATGGATGAAGTCTCCTGTGGCGGTGCGGCATCATCATTCCAATCCGACCATGCTGCAAGCTCCGTGACAGGGTGACGCACCAAAAAGGCACATGATGCACAGAGAGACAACCTTCCTGGGTGAATGACGCCATGACCACCACACCGCTTCGCATTGCAGTCCTCGGCATCGGAATGATGGGCCTGCCCATCGCGCGGCGCCTGAAGGACGCTGGACATCAGGTGCACGCATGGAACCGCACCCGCGCCAAGGCGGAGCCCCTGGCTGCATCCGGCATCACCGTGCATTCCCTGGCCGCCGATGCCGTCCAGAACGCCGACGTGGTGGTCAGCCTGCTTGAAAACGGCCCCGTGGTCGGCCAGGTGCTGTTCGAGGCCGGCGCGGCCAAGGGCATGCGCAAGGGCGCGCTGTTCATCGACATGGCCTCCATCCAGCCCCGCGAGGCCCGGGACCATGCCGCTCGCCTGGGCGAAATGGGGCTGTCCCACCTGGATGCGCCGGTGTCCGGCGGAACCGTGGGTGCGGAAAACGGCACGCTCGCCATCCTGGTCGGCGGTCGCCCCGAGGATTTTGCGCGGGCCCAGCCTCTCTTCGCCGCCTGCGGCCGCGCCACCCACGTCGGACCGCATGGCGCTGGCCAGCTCACCAAGCTGGCCAACCAGATGATCGTGGGCATCACCATTGGCGCGGTGGCGGAGGCTCTGCTGTTCGCCGCCAAGGGCGGGGCCGACATGGCCAAGGTGCGCGAGGCCATCCAGGGAGGCTTCGCCGACAGCCGCATCCTGCAACTGCACGGCCAGCGCATGGTGGAGCGCGACTTTGCCCCGCGCGGCCGCATGGCGGTGCAGCTCAAGGACATGCGCAACGCCCTGGCCACCGCCGGCGAGATCGGCTTCGATGCCCCCATCACGGCCCTCTTCGAGACCCTCTATGCCGAAGGCGTCGAGCATGGCCTGGGTGAACTGGACCACAGCGGCCTTTTTGTGGAACTCGCAAGCCGCAATGCGATGCAATAATTTTTTGCGGCGCTTGCTAACTCGCAGAAAATTGGTGCATAATTCGAGGCTCTGCAGCAATGCAGACAGATTAACAAGTTTGGGTTCTTAGCTCAGTTGGTAGAGCAGCGGACTCTTAATCCGTAGGTCGAGTGTTCGAGTCACTCAGGACCCACCAAACTAAAAAAGCCGCTACAGCTATCAAGTTGTAGCGGCTTTTTTCATTCATTCCCAACACGGGAGCCGGGTAGATCAACGGATTCCATCATCCACTTTGTGGCTTGAGGCGGTCGACCCGGATCCATGGCTTTGCCATTGGTCTGCGGCCGGCAGGGCCGCGTGAAGCCGTGCTTGATACCCAGGTCGACGCATGCCGCTCGGAAGTCACGCGAGCAGAACGCCAACCCTCTGTCCGTCAGCAGGCGCTTCACGGTGATGCCCAATCGGACGTAGCAGGTCACCGCATTGCGCAGAAACGGTACCGCATGTACCTGCTTTTCGTGCGGGTGAATGGCGGTGAACACCAGCTTCGCGTGACCATCGATGGCCACGAACAGCGCCTCTCAGCCTGCACCGTCAATAGCGTCTTTTCGATTGCCGGTGACGCGGTGGCTGGGCCGCACCATGCACCCGAGCTCCTTGGTGTCGAAATGCAGCAAGTCACCAGGAGCTTTGCGCCCATCGGCCAAGGCGACTTCGCCACCGGCCCGGTAGTGACCGAGCCACTTCCTGGCTGTTGGTGCAGTCAGGCCATACATGGTGGCCGCTCACACGGCACCCCAGCCTCCCTGCGCCATCTGCTTGAGCATCTCGATTCGGCGGGCAAAGGTAAGTCGGGCGTGCCTATGGAGGTTCATCCGGTTGGACATCCTGAGTCGATTGGGTATTTGGCGACTTCCCAATACAAGGCCAACTCGAGCCCACCCCAGCCATCGCGGCTCCGCGCACTGTACTTCAAGGATGCAGCGCCGCTGTGGCAGCGAGTACGACAACAGGCACCACCGCGTTAAATCCAACCTCCAATTCTCCCAACGAGATAAGCCCACCCCCCGATGTCATCGTGCCGCGAGTACCGTTTTAGCCAAACGCACTGGCCAGAGTGCTATCGCACTCCGTGCTCGGCCCCCTTCGCCGTCCGCACTATGTACGGCATTCTTAGTAAGGCAACATGCAAATATAGGCCGCCACATACCGAAGATTTTCAGCAATGCCATTACTACTTGCCTGATCAAGGTGAACTGTGTCTGTCCACCCAAGAGGATTCGTGTCAAAGCTTGCATAGTGAACATTCTTTTCAACAGCAACCTCACGAACCGCCTGCTGAATCGCCACTACCGTGTCATATTGACTTTGAGTGAAATACTGAAGAACTTGCGGATATTGCAAGTCAGTAATTCCAGAAATGACCGGAATTCTATTGATCGACCTGACATAGTCAACCATTTGACGATAATCCTGTTTCACCCCTTGCACCGTAGGCGTACCAAAAGGGCCAGCCTCATACTCTTTTCTGAGATCATTTATGCCCGTTTGAATTACAACGATTAAGCTATGCGGGACACCATAAAATCCTCCGTTTCGAGCCAACTGAAATGTACTCTGCCCATTTATAGCATTATTTGGATTCACCGTATAACCATAATTTCTAAGCCAGGTCGCAGGGGTTGTATATAGAGTCCCTCCAGAATCATACCCAAATCCATGCAAGATGCTATCCCCATTGAACTCAATAGAGCACTGAGCAGGACTGCCAACTTGTTGGCGTTCATAAGAAAAAGCACTACCTGAGCTCAAAAGTGCAGCAATAGCAAAGTTAACCGCAAAAAATGCACCAGACATTCTCTTCATATTCAATCCTCTCGATAATCAAATAGCAATCCCTATAGACCGAGTGTGATCGTAGTGAAAAAAATGCACTATCCTGGATTTTTTACAATCTCTTTCTTTTTACTTCCAATAGCACTCCATCCACGATGAGCGCCAAAGCGTTTTTCTAACCACCCCATCCATCCACAACGACCAGGTCAATCTCACCGTCGCAATTCAACTGACGCAACATGTCCTGACCCGCACACAGCGCCACCTCTCGCCTCCCTGCATGGCGCGATTGAGCACATTACCCAGGATGCAGCATTCGATGTTGACGCCTGTTGCAAAACTCTGGTCGCTCATACGTCTCGCATGGACCGCCGCAACACGCCATCCACCAACAGAAGACGACCAGCTGCACCAACAACCTGAACAAAGAGGCCCGAGCAGTGCGAGCCTTTCCAAGGATTTCAGGAGCGAATAGGATCAGATAGCCGTACGAATAAAGGCCACCTAGAAATAGTCATAACCAAACCATGTGATGTTGGCGCCTGATCCGGGCGCCCGCGCAAAAGTCCCGGAGGCGGAAGAGCTCAAAGGCAGGAAAGCGGATTTTTGAAGCCCAATTTGAGCTCGCTGCACGACCTTAACCGAGGTTGAACTTTCGTGGATCAACTCCGCATAAAGGTTCAACCAGTCTCCGGTGGTTGGCGCAAGAGATATTTTCACCCAATAATGATCACCAGGCACGAAACTCCAATCAGCAGGGAGTGGCTCAACATACGCACCGCCAGCCGAATAAGTACTTCCAACACATACACTTATTGGCGCCGTATTCACCGCCTGCCCACACAAATTAGCAGCATTCCACACATACGCGCTGCCGTTCGTGGCAGTCGTTGGATTAAACCACAACTCCAGATTAAGTCCGTTCGCGGCGACAAATGCTCCTGCTCCATAGGTCCATAAGGGGCTCTTAAAACCGATAGGTGCAGAGTTCATATACGCGGGATTCGCGCCTTGCACATAAGCCACAATTGCATGATCGCTCATTGGGCTAGTGGGCGATCCCCATGTGAAGCGACTTTGAAGTTTTATAGGTGCCGCTCCAGGAGTTGGAATTGGCTTTGTGAATCCACTTGGATAGAAAAAATCGAACCCCGCTGTCCCCCCGGTTGCGGAAAGGATCCCGTTGTCAGAAGCAGCGGATGCTCCCACAACAGCCCCGGACAGAGCAAATGCCGTGACCAATGCTTTCTTAGACCACATTGAAAACTCCTATATTGAAAAAGAATATCGATACACTCAACTGTCGGCCAATCCCAGACCTGTTTGCATACATGTCCGGGGCGCCCAGCATATATCAATCAAAACCCTGATGCCTATCAACGGTTTAAAAGGCTGAGTGCAGTCCATCGGCTACGCGCGGCTTGCTCTTGGCTGAGATGGCTCTGGCGAACGGAACGGAACCGTGGCGCCCAACGAAGAGCCATCCGTGGATGGGTTTCTCGCATCTCCACGGGCTCGCCAAGATTTGCGCGCGCAAATAATGGCCTTTGCGGCTCAACTTCGGGCACCGGGGAACGATAGTCCGGCACATGCAGCGCCCCTCTTGAATTCGAGTGCGCCGGGGTCGTACTTTGGATGGGGGCGAGGGCCCGCCATGGGCTACTGACCTCTCACCGGAGATCGAGGCTTGCCTCAAGAAGCCGTCATTGTCACGCTCGAATCACCGGACCATCTCGAACAGCACCGCTCTAGCGCTCATCTCAGATTGGGACTTGGGCTGCAATCCGACACCGTGCAAGGCATTGATACGAAGCCCCTTGAAGTTCCACAGATTCCATGAGCACGGCGACCGAGGCTTGCAGTAGCCTATCCACCATCGCATTTTATTACCCGGCAGTGCTGCAAGCTCTTTGTCGATTGACCGGAAACGGCATCCAGTCGAGCCGGCGCGTGGGGCGAGAGATACGGTGGAATGTCGAATTTAAATAGCTTCCTGGCTGACCATGCCATGTTAGAAAACCAACAACTTTCCGTCGGTACTACTTCATTCGCCGCGCAAGCGCGCGCAAAGGTGCCGTGATCCGCCAGGACAGGCTGGCCCTGAGTGATTCGATTTCTGCTCGTAGCTTGGGTTGTGCGTAGCAATAGAAATTTACCGGAAACAACACCTTTTTCAGCAACATCAACCGTTGCTCGGCAGTTTGCATGCGTTTCCACCATTCTTCCAATTCGGCCACTCTTTCAGCATTGGACAGCGTTTTGCGCGTGACAGATGAGAAATGAAGGACGGTCGGCCACTTCACCGACGAGTATCGCCCCCCCACTTGTTCAAGCACCTGCAACCAAAAGTGAATATCTGTGTGGATGCCAAGGGGTGCCGGGCTCCACCCCAACGGCAGAGCGCGGTAGGCCCGAAGCGTGTGCGCGCCCGACGCCAAGCCAAAGCCACCAGCCGATTTCCGCATGCGGTCGATTTGGAGATCATCCTCGAAAGCATCAAAAGGCCATGTCGCGGTCTCGCCTGCCGGCGATACGTCGATCTGCATGGTGTGGACCAGGTCATGGTCTTCAAGTGCCGCCGCCAGGATGTCAAGATGGTCTGGAAGCCACAGGTCGTCATCGGATTGGTAGGCGACAAAACGGCCTCGCGCCTCCTGCAAGGCCCGGTGCCTGTGCGCTTCGCCGTGCCGCGCCCCCTTGGGGTTGTCAAAGTAGCGAATCCGGGGATCGCGCTCCGCCAAGGACTGGGCAATCGAGCGGGTGCGCTCAGGCGCACCGTCGCCCACAATGAACACTTCAAAGCTCTGGCAGGTCTGCCACTGCACACTGGCAACCGAATGCCACAGCGTGTCCGCGTGGTCGTGGGTTGGAATCACGACCGTGAAAAGCGGATCGCTCATTCGGGCAGTCCTGCCAGCGCCCGCAGCGACGCGATGCGCTCCACCACCATCAAGCCCTCCGCCGCGCTGCTCTTGGGGGGTGGACCACGATGGCAAAGATAGTCCAGGAACGCCGTCAGTTCCCGCAAAAGGGGCATGGCGGTGTCCACGGAACGCAGCTCGGTGCCGGGCACGGGTCCGTCGGAGAGGCAACTCGAAGTGCGCTGCACGGCGACATGGGCGTCGTAGGCGTCGCTGAGCGATGCAATGCCGTCACGACAGCGCAGTTCGATGGTCCGCCGGTGGGAAGGAGAGCGCACGCCGATTTCAAACTGCATCCACGGTTGACTGCGATCCTTCAGACCCAGCACGCCCGAGAGCGCGACCAGGCCCTCTGCGCTGGTTTCCGCCCAGGCCGCGGCGGGCTCGGGCAAGTCGCCCAGGATTTCGATGGCGATACTGAGATCATGTGGAAGCAGAATCCAGTCCGCGCTCACATCTGCATGGGGATTGCCCCATCCGAGGCGGGTGGTCTTCAGTCCCAGCACCGGGCCCAGTTCTCCGGACCGCGCCAGCGCGGCCAGTGCGAGCACGCCCCCGTGATAGCGCCACTTGTCCATGATGAAGATCCGGTCACCCGCCAGCTGGGCGATGGCCTTTGCCTCCGCAGCGCTGGACGTGAACGGTTTTTCGCAGAACACCGGCTTGCCGGAGGGCACCAGTTGGCGAAGGAAGGCGGCGTGCTGGGCGGTGGGCACGGCCACCACATACCCGTCGACCTCAGGGAGATCTTCCAGGGAGGATGCCACCACGTCGGCATTGCCTTCGCATGCACGGGCCCGGCTGGCCTCTCCCACCGCCAGCACCGCCACGTAGGCCCCCAGTTGCTTGAGATCACGCAGAATCAATCGCCCCCAGCGGCCACACCCCAGAAGTCCTATCCTCACCATGATTTGTCCTTGCTGCCGCGCAACTCCTCCAGCAATCCGTCGAGGGACGTTGCGGCCTGATCCCTTGGGGACAGTACCGGGGCACTGACCGGCCAGTCCAGCCCCAGGCCAGGGTCATCCCAGCGGCAGCCAAGCTCATCCGTCACGGGATCCCAGTAGTGGGTGACGCTGTACAGCATGTCCGCAGCTTCCGGAAAGTAAAAGCCGTGCGCGACCCCCGTAGGAATGCTGACCATGGTGGGTTCGGCACCGGTCAGCTCGATCACCGTGCTCTGCCGGAAATGGTCGGTGCCCTCGCGCAGGTCGATCAGGCCCAGCAGCATGGTGCCCGTCAGCACCAGCAAATGGTCGGTGTGCCGCACGTGCACATGAACCCCTCGCAAGACGTTGGGCCGGGATTTGACATGGTTCCATTGCAACGGCAGGCTGCCCGGGTGCCACTCGTTGCGGAAGACTTCCGTCAGCGTTCCGCGCTCGTCTTTTCTGGGATGCAGTCGCCTGACCTGGACTCCCGGGATATCTTCAACCCGGCCCAATAGATGTTGTTCCATTTTGATCCACGACTTTGAGCGAATTGGCCACGAAAAGGCCTTGTGGCTATATTTCTGGGGTCAGGGCACTCTGCATTTTGTAGCCCTTCAGGCCTTGCACCCAAAGGGCACGGCACCTTCATGCAAACAATGCCGCCAGAACCCGCCCGGGATTTCCTTGGCTAGTATAGGCAACCCTTGCGCCCGCCACGCTGTCCAGGCCCGTGGCAGCCCGTGCTTTCCCCGGGTGCCTCCAATGCGCTGCATTGACAGAACGGCGGAAAGAAGAAGGCGCTCCACCACAGTATGCGAAACGAAAACTCTCCCGACATGACTGCTGCATTGCTCTTACGGCGGACGGCCCTGCTCACGGGGCTGGGTTTCCTCGCACCCACGGCGTTCCTGGGCGCCAACGGACAGGCACGTCCCTCCGCGGGCCTGGCCAGCGGCGGCCAGTGGCCCGCATGGGACCGCTTCAAGGCGCAATTCGTCAGCGACGAAGGCCGTGTGATCTCCGACGATGGCGAAGGCGGGCGTACCTACTCCGAAGGCCAGGCATACGGGCTTTTCTTTGCCCTGGTGGCCAATGACCGCAAGGGGTTCGATGTCCTCCTGCGCTGGACTGAAAACAACCTGAGCGGCGGCGACCTCGGCGCCCGCTTGCCCGCGTGGCTATGGGGCCGCCGGCCTGACGGTACCTGGGGCATCCTCGACAGCAACGCCGCATCGGACGCGGACCTCTGGATTGCCTATGCCTTGGGTGAGGCGGCCCGCTTGTGGCAAGTGCCGCGCTACCACGCACTGGGAGCCCGGCTGGCCGCACGCATCATTGCCGAAGAAACAGCCGACCTGCCAGGCCTGGGCCTGTGCCTGCTGCCCGCGCCACGCGGCTTTGTGGAAGCCGGCGACCGATGGAAGCTCAACCCCAGCTACCTGCCTTTGCAGGCAATGCAACGGCTCGGCGCGCTGTACCCGCAGACCGCCTGGAAGCAGCTGGTACAAAGCTCCGAGAAGGTCATCGTGGGCGCATCCCCCCAAGGCTATGCCCCGGACTGGGCCATCTACGACGCGCGGCAGGGCTTTCTCATCGACGAAAAGGGCAAGGAAAAAGGCCAGGGCACCTACAACGCGATCCGCGTCTACCTGTGGGCCGGCATGCTGCACCCGGCCGCCAGCGGCCGCAAGGCGCTGCTGTCGGCACTGGCCCCCATGGCCCGCTACGTGCGGGAACAGGGGCACCCCCCCGAATCCATCGATGTACGGAGTGGACAAGCCTCCGGGGCAGGCCCGTCAGGCTTCTCTGCCGCGATGCTGCCCTTCCTGCAGGCGCAAGGAGACAGCGCCGCGCTGCAAGCGCAACGCAACCGCCTGGCAGCAAGCCCAGTGCGCACCACGGCCTACTATGAACAGACCCTCTCACTCTTCGGGCTGGGGTGGATGGAGGGCTGGTACCGGTTTTCGCCCGGGGGCCAGCTCCTGCCCAGGCGGCCCAGGCCCTGACGATCCCGCGGCAGCCCCACCGCCCTCCATCCCACGACGCCCCCTTCCACCGCCCTTCGAAATTCATCCATGAACCCTAACGCCCACACGCTCTGGCGCGCTCCCCAATGGGCCCTGGCCGTCCTCCTCGCCGTGCTGGGCATGCTGGGGCCTTTCTCCATCGACACCTACATCCCCGCGTTCACCGGCATTGCGCAGGCACTGGGCGCCACCCCCGTGGAGATGCAGCAGACCCTGTCGGCCTATCTCTTCGGTTTTGCGTTCATGAACCTCTTCCATGGCGCACTGGCGGACAGCTTTGGCCGGCGCCCCGTGGTGCTGTGCGGCATCGCGATGTTCACGCTGGCCTCCGCGGGCTGCGCGCTGTCGCAAAGCATCGGCCAGCTCATTGCATTCAGGGCGCTGCAAGGGCTATCGACGGGCGCCGGCATCGTGGTGTCGCGCGCGGTCATCCGCGACATGTTCCCCCCGGCACGCGCGCAGCAGGTGATGAGCCAGGTGACGATCTACTTTGGCGTGGCCCCGGCCATCGCCCCCATCGTGGGCGGCTGGCTGTTCGTGCACACGGGCTGGCACAGCATCTTCTGGTTCCTGACGCTGGTCGGCGTGGTCCTGTGGATCGCCAACTTCCGCCTGCTGCCCGAAACCCTGCAGCCCGAGCTGCGCCAGCCCTTCAACGTGCCCCACCTGATGCGCGGCTACTGGCAGCTGGGGTCCAGCCCACGCTTCGTGCTGCTGGCGCTGGCCAGCGGCGTGCCCTTCAACGGCATGTTCCTGTATGTGCTGGCGGCGCCGGCCTTCCTGGGCGAGCACCTGGCGCTGGCGCCCACGCAGTTCTTCTGGTTCTTCGTCCTCACCATCTCCGGCATCATGGGCGGCGCCTGGCTCAGCGGCCGCCTGGCCGGCAAGATCGCGCCGAAGCGGCAGATACGCCATGGCTTCGTGATCATGTTCACCGTGGCCATCCTCAACCTGGGGGCCAATCTGCTGTTCCCGGTGCATGCGGCGTGGGCACTCGCGCCGATCGCGGTCTTCGCGTTTGGCTGGGCCCTGATGGTGCCCGTGGTCACCTTGCTGGTGCTGGACCTTCACCCCGAGCGCCGCGGCATGGCCTCGTCCATGCAGGCGTTTGTAGGCTCCACCGCCAATGGCCTGGTGGCAGGGGTCGTGGTGCCGCTGGTGATGCATTCCACCGTCTTGCTGGCACTGGCCTCGCTGTTGATGATGTGCGTGGGCATGGCCGCATGGATCTACCTGCACCATCGCTGGCCCGATATTGGACGGACCGCCACGCCAGGCTGACCCGCCTGTTTGTGGAACCCCACGCATGCTGCAACAATGGGGCGAAATTTCATTCTCGACAGAACCCGTGTGCTCGCGCAGCGGACGAGGAGGCTCAGGCACTGGAGGACGACCATGCAGCTGCTGAAACTGGTTGAATCCAAGGTACGGGTGGGCGTGCCGCTGCCTTGGAATGTGCGCAACCAGGATTGCACCCTGCTGCTCGCCCGTGGGCACGTGATCCGCAACGACAGCCAGCTGGAAGCACTGCTCGAGCGCGGCATGTTTGTCGATATCGAAGAATTCAAGGCGGTGCAGGCGCTGGCGGCCCCTGCGGCAAAACCACTGGAAAGCATCTATACCCGCTGGGCGCTGGCCATTGACGCACTGGAATCGGCGCTGCCGCACCTGGGTGAAACCTCCGACAGCCTGGATGCGATCCAAGCACTGGCGGACGAGATACTGGAGCTTGCCGACGCGGACCCCGACATCGGCCTGTTCATGGCCGTGCGGCAGGACCATGCGAAGCATCTGCGCTACGGATACAGCCATGCGGTCTACACAGCGCTGCTGGGCATATTGATGGCGCGGCAGCTCGGCTGGGCCGCCGTGCGCATCCGGCAGATCGCACTGGCGGCGCTGACGATGAACGCCAGCATCGCCGAGCTGCAGGGCCAGATGGCCGCGCAGGACTATCCGGCCCTGGACCGGCAACGCACCCAGATCCGCGCACACCCTGCCCTGAGTGCCGCGCTGCTGGAGAAAGCCGGCGTTACCGACGCCGAATGGATCGCCGCAGTGATGCAACACCACGAGCAGCCGGATGGCAGCGGCTATCCACACGGCATCTCATCGGTGAGCGACACCGCGCAGGTATTGCGCATGGCGGACCTGTTCATGGCACGCATCAGCCCCCGGCAGTTGCGCCAACCGCTCTCCATCCAGGACGCCGCCCGGCTGATGTTCAGGGATGACAAGGGGGGCCCCTTCTCCACGGCGACCATCAAGGTGCTGGGCATCTATCCACCTGGCGACTTCGTGAAACTCGCGTCCGGAGAAATGGGGGTCGTGATGCGGCGGGGGGCCGAAGCACGCACCCCGCTTGTGGCCGCCGTGACGGACTCCCAAGGCAAGAGCGTGACCAGCACCCTGCAGCGCGACACGTCACAGGCCGCCTACGCCATCACGGGCCCGGCCACGGATCGCAGCCTGCTGGCCAGAGTGCCTCCCGAGCGGCTGTACGGCTACGCGGTGCACACGGGCTGAATCCAGCCAGGGGCGGGCGTTTGCGCGGTGCGGCTAGCTGGCGTGCCGCCTGTCCAGGCCATTGTCCTGGTAGTAGCGGTTCTTTTCGGCATACATGGCCTGGTCGGCGCGGTTGATCGTCGCCTCCACCTGATCGCCGGATCGACACGACGCGACCCCCATGGCCAGGCTGATCGGCTGTCCCGGATAGAACTGGTTGTTCAGGTCCAGCATCGAGAGGATGCGGTCCTGCAACGCAAAGGCACTGCGCTCATCCATGCCCGGCAGCAACACGGTGAACTCGTCGCCGCCAATGCGCGCTGCGCATGCCGGCGGATCCACCGCCTTGGCCAGCACTTCACCCACCCTTCGCAGCATCGAATCGCCCGCGGCATGACCTTGCTCATCGTTCACGGCCTTGAGCCCGTTCAGATCGATCGCAATGATGGACAAGGGCCAGGGCCCCTTGCGCGTGACCCGGTTGAGCTCCTCGGCATAGAAGGCCCGGTTGCGAAGCTGGGTCAGCACGTCATGTTTGCCCAGGTACTCCAGGTAGGCCTCGGCCTTCTTGCGCGCGGTGATGTCCACCAGCGAGAGCAGCACCAGCCCCCAGTCCGCCAAATGGTCCGCCAGCACCGAGAACTGCATGTGGATGTGCACCGCGTCGCCCGACAGGGCGTAGTTGACGACTTCGCGCTGCTGAAAGGTCTTGCCCTCCCACAGATCCAGCAACTGGTCGGCGAAAGACTCGTGCATTTCCCCCCGAAACACCCGGCCGATGTTGTTGAGCAGCATCTCCTTGCTGGATGCTCCGAACATGCGCAAGGTCTGCTGGTTGACATCCACCACCCGGATCTCCTGCATGCAGCGCGTGACGAACTCGGGATGCACCGTGATGAAGGTCTTGAAGTCGTCGATGCCTTGCGCGCGCACGCCATCGAGCAGGTTCTTCACGGCGCTAAAATCCTCCACCCACAGGGAGACGGGCGAATGCTCGAACAGATCCCGGGCATATTGTTCGCTGCGCCGCAGCTGGCGCGCGCCCCGCATCTGGGCCGTTATGTCTTCCAGCGAGAGCAGGACGCGGCTCCAGTCGTCCTCATACCCTGGCAGGATGCGCGCGCGGATCTGCACATCGAGCCGCCGGCCGTCGAGCGCGTAGTTCACGGTCTGGTTCGAAAACTCCAGCTGCCCCGACCAAAGCGCCGCCAACTCATGGGAGACCGCATCGTGCATGTCATCCCTGAAGACCTTGTCCAGATTCGCCTCGAGCACCTGCTGGCTCGGGGCAGCGAACAGCTCCAGCGTGCGGCGGTTCACCTTCAGAACCTGGAGCGCGGCACTGCATTGCCGCACCCGTGCCGGGTCTTGCGCGAGGTGGGCACGGATATCCGTGACTCCGGTGGCGCGCCAGCCGTCCAGAATCTGCTTGAGTGCGCTGTAGTCCTCCAGCCAGAGGGACACAGGGGCCAGCTCGAACATGTGCTCAAAGTCCGCACCCGACGATAACGAAGACGACACTGCAGATTCCTCCCGGAAGGATTATTGTCGAGCCTCTCTCTATATTCTCGCGCCCGGCAGGCGGCGGCAACAAAAAAAGGCTGGCACCTTGCGGTGCCAGCCTTTCAGGGCTCGCGTCGAAACGACGGGGCGGCCGAATCAGCGCGCGGGGCGCGCAGGGCGCTTGCGCGCATCATGGGCCACGAAGGGCTTGCCGCCGCCACCGCCTGCGGGCTTGGCGAAGCCGGGCTTGCGGGGTGCGAACTCGCCACGGGGCGCGCCAGCGTCGCCTCGGGGGGCAAAACCACCCCGGCCTGCATCACCGAAACCGGGCTTGCGGCCATAGCCGTCACCGTCGCGGCGGGGAGCGAAGCCCCGGTCATCACGGGCACCAAAACCACCACCCTCGCCGCCACGGGCAGGGGCTGCTCGCTGGCTGTCGCGGCCGGCGAATCCGCCGCCAAAGCCACCACCAAATCCGCCGCGGTCGTTGTTGCCGCGTGCGGGGCCGCCGAACTTGCGGTCACGGCTGTCGCGGTCGTAACCGCCACCGGGGCGGCCACGGCCACCAAAGTCACCACCGCGCGGTGCCTGGGGAGCACGTTGCGAAGGCTCCATGCCGGGAATCACATCGGCCTTGAACTGCTGGCGGCTGTACGACTCAATGTCGTAGATCTTGCGGCGGTCGCGGAACTCGGCAAACGTGATGGCCAGGCCATCGCGGCCCGCACGGCCGGTGCGGCCGATGCGGTGGGTGTAGTCCTCGGCCTTCATGGGCAGGCCGAAGTTGAACACGTGGGTGATCGTGGGCACGTCGATGCCGCGCGCAGCCACATCGGTGGCCACCAGGATCTGCACCTGGCCGGCACGCAACGCCATCAAGCGGCGGTTGCGCAGGCCCTGGCTCAGCGCGCCGTGCAGCGCCACGGCCGAGAATCCTTCCTGCTGCAGGTCGTTGGCCAAACCATCGCACTCCACCTGGGTGCTGGCGAAAACGATGGCCTGATTGATCGTGGTGTCGCGCAGCCAGTGGTCCAGCAGCTTGCGCTTGTGCTGGGCGTTGTCGGCCCAGTACAGCATCTGCTTGATGTTGGCGTGCTTCTCTTGCGGAGAATCGATGGTCACCTTCTGCACCGACGAACCGCCGTCGTGCATCACGCGCATCGCCAGTTGCTGGATGCGCGGCGCGAACGTGGCGCTGAACATCATGGTCTGCTTGCGCTGGGCGGTCAGCTGGTTCAGTTCGGCCAGGTCGTCCGAGAAGCCCAGGTCCAGCATGCGGTCGGCTTCGTCGACGACCAGGAACTGCACCTTGTCGAGCTTGATCTGCATCGAGCGCTGCAGGTCCAGCAGGCGGCCGGGGGTGGCGACCACGAGGTCGGCGTTCTGCAGCTTGGCGATCTGCAACTGGTAGGGCATGCCGCCCACCACGTTGGCCACGCGCAGACCACGGCAGTGCTTGACCAAGTCGATGGCGTCGTGCGCCACCTGCTGGGCCAGTTCACGCGTGGGGCACAGGATCAGGGCGCCCGGGGTGGCGGCCTTGAAGTTGCGCGAGCTGGTGGGGTCCTTGCGCTTGGCTCGCTTGGGAGCGGGTTCGCCACGCGCAGCGGCTTCGGCCACGGCGCGCTCGAAAGCGGCGCGTTCCTCGGCTTCGGCGGCGGCTTGCTGGTTGATCAGCGTGTGCAGCACGGGCAGCAGGAAGGCGGCGGTCTTGCCGGAGCCGGTCTGGCTCGAGACCATCAGGTCGATGAACTTGGTGGAGTCGTTGCCACCGCCCATGGCCAGGGGAATGGCCTTGAGCTGCACGCTGGTGGGCTGGGTGTAGCCCAGGTCAGCCACGGCTTGCACCAGTTCGGGCGCCAGGCCCAGTTCGACGAAGCCATTGGGTTCGGCGGTGACGGCGGCATCGCCTTCAGCGGCGGCCACCACGGCGTCCAGGGGGGAAGACTGCACGGAAAGGTCGGCAGCAAAGGAAGTTTCTGCAGGCGCGAATTCGCCCTGCACCAAAGAGGTGTCGGTCATGATTTTTCTCTCACGAAGACGATCGCAGGCGCAGCCTGCGAGTGGCTTCGTCAATGGTTAAAAAACATCAACCATCAAACGAAACCTGCATTGCTCTGGGCGAATGCTGGTGGGCGTTGTTCGCTAGTCCTGCACTGCACGAAGCAGTCGGCTGGCAAGCCCGGTGTGTGAGGGGAGATGCACAATCTGCGAGGAACCGTTTCCTGCGCAGCCGCTGATTATGGCATGAATAGGGGTTTCCCCGCAAGCCCCTTCACCTTGCAGCACGCTTCATGCCTCAGCGCGGCCACGGTCTCGAAGGGATCGCAAGCCGGTCTCGCACAGGTGCAGCCCGGCCCGGCCCCGCGCAACGGATCACACCGACAGCAGATGCCTGCGGTAGTGCGCCAACTCGTCGATGGACTCATGCACGTCGGCCAGGGCCGTGTGCTTCTGGGCCTTCTTGAAGCTCGTGTAGGCCTCGGGTTTCCAGCGCTTGGCCAGCTCCTTGAGGGTGCTCACGTCCACATTGCGGTAGTGAAAGAACCGCTCCAGCTTGGGCATGTAGCGCACCAGAAAGCGACGGTCCTGCCCGATGCTGTTGCCGCACATGGGTGCCGTGCCCTTGGGAACATACTGGCTCAGGAAGGCAATGATCTGCTGCTCGGCCTCCGCTTCGGTCACGGTGGAGGCCTTGACCTTGTCGATCAGGCCGCTGCGGCCATGGGTGCCCTTGTTCCAGGCATCCATCTTGTTGAGGAGTTCGTCAGGCTGGTGGATCGCAAACACCGGGCCTTCAATGCGCGGCTCCAGGCTGGGGCCGGTCACGATGACGGCGATTTCGAGCAGACGGTCGGTATCGGGCTCCAGGCCGGTCATTTCGCAGTCGAGCCAGACGAGGTTCTGGTCGGACTTGGCAAGCGCCTGGGGGGTGGGATGGTTGGCTTCTGGCATGGCGCGCATTGTCGCCGATGGCCCGCAGCCCTTGCACCACAGTCCCAGGGGCTTCCCCATTAAACTCCCCCCACCACCATGCCCACCTCCTCCGACGCCCTCTCTCCTTCCTCGGTGCTGACGTTCGCCTTCGCAGCGGCACTCCTGCTGGGCCTGGCCCTCAAGCTCTGGCTGGCCACGCGCCAGATGCGGCACGTGGCCCGCCACCGTGGCGCGGTGCCGGCGCCGTTTGCCGAGCGCATTGCGCTGGCAGCCCACCAGAAGGCCGCCGACTACACCATCGCCAAGGGGCGCCTGGGCCTGCTGGAGATGGCGCTGAGCGCCGCCGTGCTGCTGGGGTGGACGCTGCTGGGCGGCCTGGATGCCCTGAATCAGCTCCTGCTGGACGCACTCGGAGGCGGCATGTGGCAGCAGTTGGCGCTGCTGGCGGTGTTTGCGGCGATCAGCGGGCTGATCAACCTGCCCCTGTCGCTGTACCAGACCTTCGTGGTGGAGGAGCGCTTCGGTTTCAACAAGATGACCTGGCGCCTGTGGCTTGCGGATGCCGCCAAGGGCTTGCTGGTCGGTGCGGCCATCGGCCTTCCGATCGCCGCGCTGATCCTGTGGATCATGGGCGCTGCCGGCCCGCTGTGGTGGCTGTGGGCCTGGTGCTTCTGGATGGGGTTCAACCTGCTGCTGATGGTGGTCTACCCCACCTTCATCGCACCGCTGTTCAACAAATTCCAGCCACTCGAGGACGAATCCCTCAAGACCCGCGTGACGGCCCTCATGCAGCGCTGCGGCTTCTCGGCCAAGGGGCTGTTCGTGATGGACGGCAGCCGCCGCAGCGCCCACGCCAACGCCTACTTCACGGGCTTTGGCGCCGCCAAGCGCGTGGTGTTCTACGACACGCTGCTGCGCCAGCTGTCGCCGGGCGAGGTGGAGGCGGTGCTGGCCCATGAGCTCGGGCACTTCCGGCATCGCCACATCATCCAGCGCATCGTGGCCATGTTCGCGCTGAGCCTGGCCGGATTCGCGTTGCTCGGCTGGCTCTCCACCCAGGTATGGTTCTACACAGGCCTGGGAGTGCGCCCCAACATCTCCTTCGACCCGGCAATGGCCGCCGCGCCGAACGACGCGCTGGCGTTGCTGCTGTTCATGCTGGCGGTGCCGGTGTTCACGTTCTTCATCTCGCCCGTGTTCTCCCGGCAATCGCGCCGCCACGAGTTCCAGGCCGATGCCTATGCCGTTGCCCAGGCCAGTGGCGCCGACCTCTCCTCGGCCCTGCTCAAGCTCTACGAAGACAATGCCTCCACGCTCACCCCCGACCCGGTGTACGTGAAGTTCTACTACTCGCACCCACCCGCCACCGAGCGGCTGGCGCGCATGCACACCCCCGCCCACCCATGACGACTATGCTGAAGAAAAAAGACTGGTCCACGCAGACCCGCCGTGCGCTGACAGCTACTGAAGTTGTAGCAAACCTGGCCAAACTCGAAGGCTGGAGCCTGACCGGAGATGGCGCCGACGTGGCCATCGAGAAGACCTACCGGTTCGCGAACTACTACGAAACCATCTCGTTCGTGAATGCACTGGCCTTCATCGCCAACGCGCAGGACCACCACCCCGACCTGTCGGTGCACTACAACCGCTGCGTGGTGCGGCTGAACACGCACGACGTGCACGGCATCTCGTCCACCGATTTCGAATGCGCGACCCAGTTCGATGCGCTGGTGGCGTGACCCCATGACGCCGCGCACCACCACCAACACAACATCCCATGGCTGAACGCAGCGCGCTCATGGAAGGCACCGTGGTGGCCAGCCATGGGCGCCACTGCATGGTGGAGACGCCCGACGGCGAACGCCGCATCTGCCATCCGCGCGGCAAGAAGAGCCAGGCCGTGGTGGGTGACCACGTGCTGTGGCAGGCGCCCCCGCCTGGCCAGGGCGAAGAGGGCACCATCGAAAAGGTCCAGGAGCGGCGCAACCTCTTTTACCGCCAGGACGAGATCCGCACCAAATCGTTTGCGGCCAACCTCGACCAGGTGCTGATCCTCATCGCGGCGGAACCCGTGTTCTCGGAAAGCCAGCTCTCCCGCGCGCTGATCGCCGCCGAGGCCGAAGGCATCACGCCCCTCATCGCGCTCAACAAGAGCGACCTGGTGGAACCCTTCGCCCGGGCCTGGGAGCGCCTGCTCCCCTACCGCCACATGGGCTCTGGCAAGCACTACGGCGTGCTGCCGCTGTCCCTGGCGCTATCGAGCGATGTGGACCGCGCGCTGCTGATGGAGCACCTGCAGGGCAAGACCACGCTGGTGCTGGGGCCCTCGGGCTCGGGCAAGAGCACCCTCATCAACCTGCTGGTGCCGGGCGCCTCGGTGCTGACCGGCGAAATTTCGCAGGCCCTCAACTCAGGCAAGCACACCACCACCAGCACCCACTGGTACTGGATGGACAAGGCCCGCACCACGGCCCTCATCGATTCGCCGGGTTTCCAGGAATTCGGGCTGCACCACATCGCCCCGATGCAGCTGGCCGCCTGCATGCCCGACATCGCCCAACACGCGACCCACTGCAAGTTCTACAACTGCACCCACCTGCACGAGCCGGGCTGCGGCGTGCTGGACGCAGTGAAACTGGGCCCTTCCGCAGGCGGGATCAGCCCTACACGCTACAAAATATATAGCGATTTATTCGAAGAGCTGAGCCATACGCGGTATTGACCGGTGTTGATCAGTGCTGATCAGTGCTGATCAGTATCGATGCATGCGCAGCGCCGACGGCCGCGAACCGCCCTCCGCATGGCATGTACCACGCCAGCGCACCCGTGGAACTGGCTTTGCATGGCCACCGGGTGCGCCCCCTCCGGGGGAAGGCGCCGAAGGCTACTAGGGGGATTTCCAGCTACCCCAGCAAACGCGCCAGCGTGAGCAGCGCCAGCAGCAGCATCCACACCACCACCGAGCGCCACACCAGCCCCACCACGCTGCGCAGGTGGCCCACCTCGGGCTCCCGGCCCGGCGTGGAATCGCTGTCGCCCATGTCGGCGTCGATCTCCAGGCCCTGCGGCGCATGCAGCTCGGTGCGCGCCTTCAGCGCCTCGCCCCCCAGGCGCACATTGATCGCGCCCGCGGTCGCCGCCAGCACCACGCCGTCGTTGTCATTGGGAAAACGCTGCGCATGGAATCGCCAGCCCTCGATGGCTTCCTCAAAGCTGCCCACCACGGCAAAGCTCAGCGCGGTGAGCCGGGCCGGAAGCCAGTCGATGGCCGTCCACGCCTGGGCAGAAGCCTGCTGCAGCGAGGCACTGGCGGGCTGGGCGCCCGTGCGCTGCTTGTAGTGCCAGTAGCGCGATACGAATTCGGCCAGCCGGTACAGCACGGCACCCGTGGGCCCCAGGCCCAGCGCGGCCAGCACCGAGAACCAGGCCAGCACCCCGAACACATGCCGGTGGGCCGCCAGCACCGAGTACTCGATCACGTGGCGCACGATCTCGCTGCGTGGAAGCGCACCCACGTCCACCTGCTGCCAGTGGGCCAGGCGCTCCCGGGCGCCATCTTCATCGCCCTCTTCCAGCGCATCGCGGATGCCGGTGAAATGGTGGCTGAACTGCCGAAAGCCCAGGGTGATGTAGAGCACCGCCACGCTCCAGAGCACCGCGAAGGGCCAGCCCAGGCCCCACAGCAACAGCCAGTGGATGGCCAGCGTGAGGAGCGCGGGCACGACGACTGCGAGGCCCCAGGCCACCCAGCCATGGTGCGGCTTGCCCGCATCGAAATTGCGGCTGACGGACAAGGCCCACGCACGCAGACCTGCATGGATGGGATTGCTGCGTGCCAGCGGGCGGGCCTGCTCGATCAGCAGAGCGAACAGGATGGCGAAGAAACTCATGGGGGGCAATGATACTGGCGCCAAGCCGCAGGAGCGCGTGTTTGCGCCGAACCTCAGCGATACATCCACCATGAACAGCGCGACACACCCGCAGCCCGCGGAACTAGCGCGACCCAGGCCTGCCCTCCCGCGCAAGGTCCGCCCGCCGCACCGGGGACAGCCCCCGGCCGGGGAGGCCTCACTCGGCCATCATGAAGCGGTAGAAGTTGCGCAGCATGCCCGCCGTGGCACCCCAGATGTAGTGGTTCTTGCCACCATCCTGGTACGGCATCGAGAACCACTCGCGGTGCACGCCATCGCGGTCGAACACATGGCGCCGGTGGTTGGCGGGGTTCAGCAGGAAATCCAGCGGCACCTCGAAGAGGTCCGCCACCTCGTAGGGATTGGGCTGCAGGACACAGTCGGGCCGCACCAGCGCCACCACGGGGGTGATGATGAAGGACGACCCCGTGACATAGGTCGGCAGGGTTCCGAGCACTTCCACGAACTCGCGGCCGAGCCCCACCTCTTCCTGCGCTTCGCGCAAGGCCGTGTCGGCGGGGGAGGCATCGCCAGCGTCTGCCCGCCCTCCTGGAAAGGCCACCTGCCCCGAATGTGTGGACAGATGGGCCGTGCGCTCGGTCAGCAGCACCATGGGCTCTTCGCGCAGCACGATGGCGAGCAGGACCGACGCGTGGGCCGGCTCGCGGTTCATGAACTTCTTCTCCAGCAGCACCTCGGGCTCCCAGCGGGGCGGGTGCGCGAAGCGCGCGCGCAGCGCCTGCGGCGTCTGCGCGGCCGCCGGCACCGCGGGCAGGTGCGCATCCACCCCCACCACCGGCACGAGGCGGGGGTCGAAGTCGGGCAGGCTCGACAGCGGCGCAATGACCGACGAAACGGCAGGGATGGAAGATGGGTTCACGAAAGGGGGTTCAACGGACCAGAAAACAAAAAGCCGCTACAGGCAGATGCTGTAGCGGCCTTGTCAGGACGAGCCCGCGCCTTATGCGGCGGTGGCTGCAACCTTGACGCGCGAAGGCAGCTTTTCCTTGATACGTGCCGACTTGCCGCTGCGGTCACGCAGGTAGTACAGCTTGGCACGGCGCACGTCGCCGCGGCGCTTGACTTCGATGCTGGCGATCAGCGGGCTGTAGGTCTGGAACGTACGCTCCACGCCTTCGCCGCTGGAGATCTTGCGCACGGTGAAGCCGCTGTTCAGGCCGCGATTGCGCTTGGCGATCACCACGCCTTCGTAGGCCTGCACGCGCTTGCGGGTACCTTCCACCACGTTCACGCTCACGATGACGGTGTCACCAGGGGCGAATTCGGGGATGGTCTTGTTCAAGCGGGCGATTTCTTCCGCTTCCAGGGTCTGGATCAGGTTCATGTGAGTTTCCTAGCGATCTTGTCCGCGCCAAAAATGGCTGCGTCGGGATTGACGTCTCAGTGTTTCGCGGGAGAACTCCCTGTCAAAACGGCCGGCCAGAGGATCGAAAAGCCTTTGATTATAGCAATTCAGGCGAGCTTGGCCAATACCGCCTCGTCAGCGGGCGCCAGCCGCCCCGCCTTTCGCGCGGCGTCGATGAGGTCGGGCCGGTGCCGGGCCGTGATGGCCAGGCGCTGGTCGCGCCGCCAGCGCTCGATGTGCGCGTGGTGGCCGGACATCAGCGCGGCCGGCACCTGCTGCCCTGCCCATTCCTCGGGGCGCGTGTAGTGGGGGCAGTCCAGCAGGCCATCGAGCGCCGGATTGAAGCTGTCGAGCTGGTGGCTACCCTCGTCATTGAGCACGCCGGGCTGCAGGCGCGCCACGGCGTCCAGCAAGGCCATGGCTGCGATTTCGCCCCCTGACAGCACGAAGTCGCCCAGGCTCATCTGCACATCGACATGGGCGTCGATGAATCGCTGGTCGATGCCCTCATAGCGCCCGCACAGCAGGATGGCCCCCGCGCTGGCCGACCAGCGCTCCACGGCCGCATGGTTGAGCGACTCGCCAATGGGCGAAAAAAGGACCAGCGGCGCCTGGCTGCCCTGGAGCTCGCCGCGCTCGGCCCGGATGGCCGAGAGGCACCGCGCGAGGGGCTCCGCCATCATCACCATGCCCGGGCCGCCGCCAAAGGGGCGGTCGTCCACACGGCGGTAGTTGCCGTCGGCATGGTCCCGCGGGTTCCACAGGCGCACATCGACCTGGCCGCTGGCGTAGGCGCGCCGGGTCACGCCGCTGGCCAGGAAGGGCGCGAACAGCTCGGGAAACAGGGTGATGAGGTCAAAGCGCATGGTGCGCGGCGCGGTCCGTCAAGGCCGATCAGTAATCAGGCTGCCAGTCCACCGTGATGCGCTTTTCCGGCAGGTCCACCTTGTCGACGAAGGCCGAGACAAAGGGAATCATGCGCTCCAGCGCCTTGCCGTCCTGCTCGTAGGCCAGCACCAGCACCGTCTGCGGACCGGTGGACATGAGCTCCCGCACCTCGCCGAGCGCCACGCCTTCGCGGTTGAGGACCGCAAGGCCGATCAGGTCGACCCAGTAGTACTCGTCGTCCGTGGTGGACGGAAAGCTCGATCGCGGCACGAAGATGCGCGCGCCGCGCAAGGCCTCCGCGGCATTGCGGTCGTCAATGCCCTGCGCCCAGGCCACCACGGTGTCGGAATGGTCCTTGGCCTGCCGGATGGGCAACAGCACGGTCCCGGTGAACGTCCTGGCCCCGCGCTCGGACGGCTGCAGGTACCAGCGCTTGGAGGAAAACAGTGCCTCGGGGCTGCTGCTGTGGGGCAGCACCTTGAACCAGCCCTTGACCCCCCAGGCGTCGGCGATGCGGCCCACTTCGATGGCATCGGGGGGCAGCTCGGCGGGTTCGAGGGTCAGGGTGGCGGCCATGGTGGTGATTCCAGAATAGGAAAAGGGCGGGTTCCGCGCGGCAAGCCGACGGAACCCGCCCTTTTCAGGGAGCTTTAAGCAGCCTTCTTGGCGGCTTGCTTGATCAGGCGGTCCACGGTAGGCGAGGACTGGGCGCCCACGCTCTTCCAGTACGTCAGACGGTCTTGCACGATGCGCAGGCCTTCTTCGGATTCCTTGGCGGTGGGGTTGTAGAAGCCGATGCGCTCGATGAAGCGGCCGTCACGGCGCACGCGCTTGTCAGCAACGACGATATTGAAGAAAGGACGGCCCTTGGAGCCGCCGCGGGAGAGTCGAATGACGACCATGATTTATCCTTCGGGTGGTGAACTCCGGCAACATTTGCCTTGAGCCACAGTGTTCGCAACCATATTCGCAACGCTTGAGACACGCGACATGGCCACCCGGCCAGCGACACGCTGCAAAGCCCACGATTATATCCACTTCCCCGCAAATGCCTACCATCCGCCCCAGCCGCGACGAAGATATCGCGGCCATCACCGCCATTTATGCCCACCACGTCCTGACCGGGACAGGCACTTTCGAGATCGATCCGCCCACCGAAACCGACATGGCGGGCCGCCGGGCCGACGTGCTGGCGCGCAATCTGCCGTACATCGTGGCCGAAAAGGACGGGCGGGTGATGGGCTTTGCCTATGCCAACTGGTTCAAGCCACGCCCGGCCTACCGCTTTTCGGCCGAGGACTCGATCTACGTGGCCGACGACGCCCGCGGCATGGGCGTGGGCCGCAAGCTGCTCGCCGAGCTGGCTGTCCAGGCCGAGGCGGCCGGGGTGCGCAAGTTGCTGGCGGTGATTGGCGATTCGGCCAACCTGGGCTCGATCGGCGTGCACCGGTCGCTGGGGTTCACCGACGTGGGCGTCATGCGCTCGGTGGGCTGGAAATTCGGCGCCTGGCGCGACATCGTGCTCATGGAAAAGACCCTGGGTGCGGGCGATACCAGTTCGCCTGAATAATCGGGGCATGGAACATACCCCCCACGCTCTCCCGCTTCGTGTGACCACGGCCCCCGAGGCAGCCGCATTTTTTCCCGGGACGGCCCGGCGATGAAGAACAAGACCCTGGCCGCCTGGCTGGCCTTCCTCGGCGGCCCTCTGGGCCTGCACCGCTTTTATCTTCACGGCCTGGGCGACCTGCTCGGCTGGCTGCTGCCGATTCCCACGGCGCTGGGCATCTACGGCATCCAGCGCGTGCAGCAGCTCGGCCAGGACGACCACTACAGTTGGATGCTGATTCCCCTGCTGGGCTTCACGATCGCCGGCTGCGCATTGCAGGCCATCCTGTTCGCGCTGAAAACACCCGAGGCGTGGAACGCGCGCTACAACCCAGCCGCCGCACCCGACGCCCCGGCCGGCAGGACGCAATGGATCACCATCGGCGCCATCGTGGTCTCGCTGATGGTCGGCACCGCCGTGCTGATGGCCAGCCTCGCGTTCAGCTTTCAACGGTATTTCGAGTACCAGATCGAGGAAGCCCGCAAGATCTCGCAGTGATCCCGCTGGCACCAGGACAAACGCCCCATTGAATTTGCATTCAATTGGGGCGTTAGCGCTTATCTGAATTGCCTTGTTAGCTACATATCCAATAGCAAATCAAGGATTCCAGGCTCAGAACATCTGCAGGCTGATCCAGTACGCCACGGCCGCGACGAACGCGCTGGCCGGGATGGTCAGTATCCAGGCCCAGACGATGTTGCCCGCCACACCCCAGCGCACAGCGCTGGCGCGCTGGGTGGAGCCCACGCCGACAATCGCACCCGTGATGGTGTGCGTGGTCGAGACCGGGATGCCCAGCGTGGTGGCAAGAAACAGCGTCATCGCCCCACCCGTCTCCGCGCAGAAGCCGCCCACGGGCTTGAGCTTGGTGATCTTCTGGCCCATGGTCTTGACGATGCGCCAGCCGCCGAACATGGTGCCCAGGCCGATGGCCACATAGCAGCTCACGATGGCCCAGGTCGGTGGTGATGCGTCGGACGCCGAAGAATACCCCGTCGCAATCAGCAGCAGCCAGATGATGCCGATGGTCTTTTGCGCATCGTTGCCGCCGTGGCCCAGGCTGTAAGCGCCCGCAGACACCAGCTGCAGCCGGCGGAACCATTTGTCCACCTTGCTCGGCCGCGTTCGCCGGAAGATCCAGGCCACCGCCACCATCATGATCGAGCCCAGGGTGAAGCCCAGCAGCGGCGAGACGAAGATGAACGCCACGGTCTTGAGGATGCCGGCGGAGATCAGCGCACTGGCGCCCGCCTTGGCGATCACCGCGCCCACGATGCCGCCGATGAGCGCATGCGAGGAACTGCTGGGAATACCGTAGTACCAGGTGATCACGTTCCAGGTGATGGCGCCCACCAGGGCGCCAAACACCACGTGCGTATCCACCACGCCGGGCTGCACGATGCCCTTGCCCACCGTGGCGGCCACGCTCAGGTGAAAGACGAAGATCGCCACGAAGTTGAAGAATGCCGCGAACAGCACCGCCTGCGCGGGCTTGAGCACGCCGGTGGAGACCACCGTGGCAATGGAGTTGGCGGCGTCGTGGAACCCGTTCATGAAGTCGAACAGGATCGCCAGCGCCACGAGCAGGACCACAACCCAGAGGGCCGTTTGTACGGTTTCCATGCTGGTCAGCCCGCGGGGATCAGGAGTTCTCGAGGACGATGCCCTCGATGCAGTTGGCCACATCCTCGCACTTGTCGGTGATCGTCTCGAGCAGCTCGTAGATCGCCTTGAGCTTGATCACCTCGCGCACATCGGGCTCCTCGCGAAAGAGCTTGCTCATGGCGCTGCGCATCACGCGGTCGGCGTCGGACTCGAGCTTGTCGATCTCCTCGCAGGTCTTGAGCGCGGCCTCGGCCACGGCCGGGTCGGCGATCTTGTCGAGCAGCTTGACGGCGTCGCGCAGGCGTTCGCAGCACTTGAGGCTCAGGTCCGTGAGGCGCGTGATCTCCTCGGTCATGTGGCGCACGTCGTAGAGCGCCATGGTTTCGGCGGAATCCTGGATCAGGTCGGCCACATCGTCCATGGTGTTGATGAGCGTGTGGATCTGCTCACGGTCGATGGGGGTGATGAAGGTCTTGTGGATGGCCTTGTTCACCTCGTGCGTCACGCGGTCGGCGGCACGCTCGGCGTTGTCCACGTCCTGGTTGTACTTGTCGCGCAGGTGCGGGTCGTTGTAATTGGCCACCAGTTGCGAAAAAGCGCGGGCCGCTTCCACGATGCGGTCCGCATGCTGGTTGAACATTTCAAAAAAATTGCCTTCGCGTGGCAACAGCTTGGCAAACAGCATGGGGGCTCCTGGAGGGGGATCGGATTTCTGAAAAGAGGGACGGCGTCATGACAGAAACATGACTGTTCCGTGACCCGGGGAGTTTAACCGTCCGCCCCGCCGGGGCGCGGGCGGGCTCAGGCGCTTCGGAAGATGAAGTACACCGCACCCACCAGGCACAGGCCCGCCCACAGGTAGTCCCACTTCAGCGGCTGGCCCATGTAGAACACCGCGAACGGCACGAACACGGCCAGCGTGATCACCTCCTGCATGATCTTGAGCTGGCCCACATTGAACTGCGTGAAGCCGATGCGGTTGGCCGGCACCTGCAGCAGGTACTCGAACAGGGCGATGCCCCAGCTCACCAGCGCGGCGGTGTACCAGGGCGACGTGGCCAGGTTCTTGAGGTGCCCGTACCAGGCAAAGGTCATGAAGACATTGCTGGCGATCAGGAGCAGGACGGTCTGGAGCGAGATCGGCAGGGATTGCAGGGCGTTCATGGCGGTGCAGCGTGGACGGCAGAAAGACGGCAAGGGGCCAGATTATGGACAAAACAAGCCCATGGCGCCTGACGCATCACCCCTTTTGGCTACGAAATAGATAGCATATCAAGCACAGATGCCTTCCTGCCGCAGGCGGTTCGTGCCGCCATGAAAAAAGGCACTGCGGCTGGGCAGTGCCTTTTTTCCGGTGGCGCCCACGGCGCCCAATGCGCGGCAGGCGGGTTATTCGCCCAGGTAGGCCGCCCGCACTTTGGGGTCGCTCAGCAGTTCCTGGCCGGGGCCCGTCATCGTGATGAGGCCCGACTCCATCACGTAGCCGCGGTCGGCAATGGCCAGCGCGCGGCTCGCGTTCTGCTCCACCAGCAGGATGGTCACGCCCAGGGCGTACACGTCGCGCACCACCTCGAAGATCTTGTCCACCATGATGGGCGACAGGCCCATGGAGGGCTCGTCCAGCAGCAGCACCTTGGGCTGGCTCATGAGCGCGCGGCCCATGGCCAGCATCTGCTGCTCGCCGCCCGACATGGTGCCGGCCAGTTGGTCCTTGCGCTCGCGCAGGCGCGGGAAGATGGTGAACATCTTCTCGATGTCGGCCAGGATGCCCGCCTTGTCCCTGCGCGTGTAGGCGCCCATCTGCAGGTTCTCGGTGATGGTCATGCGCGCGAACACGCCACGGCCTTCGGGCACCATCACCAGACCCTTCTTCACCAGGTCCCAGGCGCCCTTGCCCTTGATGCTTTCACCCAGGTACAGGATGTCGCCATCGTTCATGCCCAGGGTGCCGGTGATGGCCTTCATGGTGGTGGTCTTGCCGGCGCCGTTGGAGCCGATCAGCGAGACCAGCTCGCCTTCGCGCACTTCGAAGTCCACGCCCTTGACGGCCTGGATACCGCCGTAGGCCACTTTCAGGCCCTTGACCTGCAGCAGTACCTTGTTGGATTTTTCGGCCATTCTCAATGTCCTCCGGTGCCCAGATAGGCCTCAATCACTTTTTCGTTCTTCTGCACTTCGGCGGGGTTGCCTTCGGCGATCTGCTTGCCGTAGTCAAGCACCGTCACGCGGTCGCACAGGCCCATCACCAGCTTCACGTCGTGCTCGATGAGCAGGATGGTGCGGTTGTCGTTGCGGATGCGGTCGATCAGCTCGCGCAGCAGCACCTTCTCGGTGGCGTTCATGCCGGCGGCGGGCTCGTCCAGGGCGATCAGCTGCGGGTCGGTGGCCAGGGCGCGGGCGATTTCCAGGCGGCGCTGGTCACCGTAGCTCAGGGTGCGCGCCTTGTAGTCGGCGAACTTGCCGATGCCCACGTAGTCAAGCAGCTCCTGCGCGCGCTTGGCGATGGCGGCTTCTTCTTCCTTGAAGCCCTTGGTGCGCAGCACGGCGCCGAGCAACCCGGACTTGGTCCGGATGTGGCGGCCGACCATCACGTTCTCCAGCGCCGTCATCTCGGCGAACAGGCGAATGTTCTGGAAGGTGCGGGCGATGCCTGCCTTGGCCACTTCATGCACGGCGGTGGGCTCGTAGGCCTTGCCGGCCAGCTCGAACGTGCCGCTGTCGGGGGTGTACAGGCCCGTGATCACATTGAAGAACGTGGTCTTGCCCGCTCCGTTGGGGCCGATCAGGCCATAGACCTGGCCGCGCTGGATGGTGATCCCGACGTCGGACAGGGCCTGCAGGCCGCCAAAGCGCTTGGAAATGCCGGCGACCTTCAGCACCACTTCATTGGATTTCTCTGTCATTGCTAACTTTCGGTGGTGTTCTGCTTCAGGTCTTCTGCGTCAGGCTCTTGCCGTGCTCAGGCGAGGGCCACAGGCCGCGGGGGCGAATCAGCATGATGACGATCATGGCCAGCGCGATCAGCAGCTGGCGCAGGATGGCGGAGTCCAGGCGGCCGTCCGTCATGGCCTGCAGCGGACCGGCGACGTAGCGCAGCACCTCGGGCAGGGCCGACAGCAGCACGGCCCCCAAGATCACGCCAGGGATGTGGCCGATGCCGCCCAGCACCACCATGGCGACGATCATGACCGACTCCATCAGGCTGAACGACTCGGGCGACACGAAGCCCTGGAACGCACCGAACATCGCACCCGACACGCCGCCGAACGAAGCGCCCATGCCGAAGGCCAGCAGCTTCATGTTGCGGGTGTTGATGCCCATGGCCTTGGCGGCGATCTCGTCCTCGCGGATGGCCATCCAGGCGCGGCCGATGCGCGAATCCTGCAGGCGGTAGCAGATCACGATGGAGATCACCACCAGGATCAGGAACAGGTAGTAATACAGCGTGACCGAGTTGATGTCGTAGCCGAACAGCTCCAGCCGCTTGCCCAGGTCCAGGCCAAAGACCTTGACCGAGTCGATCTGGCCCAGGCCCTTGGGGCCGTTGGTCAGGTTGACGGGGTGGTCCAGGTTGTTCAGGAAGATCCGGATGATTTCGCCGAAGCCCAGCGTGACGATGGCCAGGTAGTCACCCCGCAGCTTGAGCGTGGGGGCTCCCAACAGCGCCCCGAAGAACGCCGCGAGCAATGCCGCCAACGGTATGACCAGCCACAGCGAGGTGTGCAGGCCGGTGGGGAACATGGCGGCAAAGGCCGCAAAGTTGTCCGCGAGGTGCGGCGAAGCCATCAAGGCAAACAGGTAGGCGCCCACGGCGTAGAACGCCACGTAGCCCAGGTCCAGCAGGCCGGCGTAGCCCACCACGATGTTCAGGCCCAGGGCCAGCAGCACATACAGCAGGGCCAGGTCGGCGATGCGCACCCAGGCGTTGCCGAAGGATTGCAGGATCAGCGGCAGCACCAGCAGCGCGACGGCGCCGATGATCCAGTTGGTTTTGGTGTTCTTCATGGTCCTAGGCTCCTCAGGCGCGATCCGCCACACGCTCACCCAGCAGGCCCGAGGGGCGCAGCGTCAGGATGATGATGAGCACGATGAACGCAAAGATGTCGGTGTAGTGGCTGCCCAGCAGGCCGCCCGTGAGCGTGCCGATGTAGCCCGAGCCGATGGCTTCGATGAGGCCCAGCAGGATGCCGCCGACCACCGCGCCGGCCAGGTTGCCGATGCCGCCGAACACGGCTGCCGTGAAGGCCTTGAGCCCGGGCAGGAAGCCCATGGTGTGCTGCGCCGTGCCGTAGTTGGAGGCATACATGATGCCGGCCACGGCCGCCAGGATGGCGCCGATGATGAAGGTGGCGGAGATCACCATGTCGGGCTTGACGCCCATGAGCGAGGCCACGCGGGGGTTCTCGGCCGTGGCGCGCATGGCGCGGCCCAGGTTGGTGTGGTTCACCAGGTACACGAGGGAAGCGAGGGCCACGGCCGTCACGCCCAGGATCAGTATCTGCGTGGGGGTGATGAAGGCGCCGCCGACCTGGAACGGCGTGCTAGGCAGCATCGTGGGATAGGGCTTGTAGTTGGGCTTCCAGATGATCATCGCCAGCGTCTGCAGCAGGATCGACATGCCGATGGCGGTGATCAGGGGTGCCAGGCGCGGACTGTTGCGCAGGGGCCGGTAGGCCACCTTCTCGATCACGAAATTGAGCGTCGCGGCGACCACGCAGGCAATGAGGGTCGCCAGCAGCAGGATCAGCCAGCCAGGCGCGCCCGGCATCGCGGCCTGCATCATTCCTATGCAGCTCCAACTGGTCAGAGCCCCGATCATCAGCACCTCGCCGTGGGCGAAATTGATCAGCTGAATAATGCCGTACACCATGGTGTAGCCCAAGGCTATCAAGGCGTACATGCTGCCGAGTACCAGACCGTTGATGATCTGTTGCAGCAAAATGTCCATAAGAGAAGTCCTTCGTTTGTAACGTACCCACCGCTTTGGCACCGGAATCGGTACAGCCTTGTGGGCCCGACTGCCATCTAGCAAAAAACCCGCCAGAAGTGCAGCTGTGCGGGTTTGTGGACGGGATTGTAGCGAGTAGTCACAAGCGGCCCCCGCCAAGCCGGGCGGGGTTTTCCCTCGGGTTGGGGCCACATCAGCGGGCAACGCAATTCATAAGCGCACATGATGCAAGCAGGAAAATTGATGTGCGAACTTATTACCCAATTCATGCCAAATCGGCATGAAGGGGGCGCGCCCCCGCCCCTGCCGGCCGATCAGGTGCCGCCCTGCCCGTCCCCGGAATCGGCCGACACATTGCGGTCCCGCAGTTCACGCAACTTCTGTGCGATCTTGATTTCGAGCCCGCGCTCCACCGGCGCGTAGAAACCGGGCTCCGGCATGCCTTCGGGCAGGTAGTTCTCGCCCGCCGCGAAGCCGCCCTCCTCGTCGTGCGCGTAGCGGTAGCCCTTGCCGTAGTCCAGCTGCTTCATGAGCTGGGTTGGTGCATTGCGCAGGTGCATGGGCACGGGGCGGGTCCCGTCCTTCTTCACCCAGGCGCGGGCCGCGTTGTAGGCCTTGTAGACCGCGTTCGACTTGGGCGCGACGGCCAGGTACACCACGCATTCGGCCAGGGCCAGTTCGCCCTCGGGGCTGCCCAGGCGCTCGTACACCTCGGTCGCATCCAGCGCCAGGCGCAGCGCGCGCGGGTCGGCCAGGCCGATGTCCTCGCTGGCCATGCGCACCAGGCGGCGGGCCATGTAGCGCGGATCGGCACCACCGTCGAGCATGCGCACCAGCCAGTACAGCGCGGCGTCGGGGTCGGAGCCCCGCACCGACTTGTGCAGCGCGCTGATGGTGTCGTAGAACTGCTCGCCGCCCTTGTCGTAGCGGCGCATGCGCTCGCCCAGCACCTTGAGCAGCCAGGCATCGGTGATCTCGGGCAGCTTCTCCTGGGCCGCCGCCATCGCCAGGGTTTCGAGCGTATTGAGCAGGCGGCGGGCATCGCCGTCGGCGTAGGCCACCAGGCGCTCGATTGCTACATCTTCAATAGCTGGAAGCGCCTGTTCCGCCTGGGCCAGGGCCACAATCTGCTTCAAATCCTGCTCGGACAGCGGCTGCAGCACATAGACGGCGGCGCGCGACAGCAGCGCGGAGTTCACCTCGAACGAGGGGTTTTCGGTGGTCGCGCCGATGAAGGTGAACAGCCCGCTCTCCACATGCGGCAGGAAGGCATCCTGCTGGCTCTTGTTGAAGCGGTGCACCTCGTCGACGAAGACGATGGTGCGCTGCTGCATCAGCCCGTCGCGCGCTGCCTCGGCGCGTTCCACGGCCTCGCGGATGTCCTTGACCCCGCCCAGCACGGCGCTGATGCTGATGAACTGCGCATCGAACGCATCGGCCATCAGGCGCGCGATGGTGGTCTTGCCCACGCCGGGCGGCCCCCAGAGGATGCAGCTGTGCGGGCGGCCCGACTCGAACGCGAGCCGCAGCGGCATGCCCGGGCCCAGCACATGCTGCTGGCCGATCACCTCGCCCAGCGTGCGGGGCCGCAGGCGCTCGGCCAGGGGGCGGTGGAGCGCCTGCGAGGTTTCTGGGGGGGCGTTGCGGGCGGCCATCTCAGCCCTCCGCGGCGCGGGCGCCACAACGGGCGGCCGGGGCGCGCGGCCCGGTGGCGAGGGCATGCAGAGAGGGCAGTTGGCGCGACAGGGCGCCAGGAACGCAAGGATCGGCTGGCTGCGCGGCCCGGGTGCGCAGGCGGAAAACGGTCTTCATGCCGCCATTCCAACACAACCGGCCGCCGCGCTCCGGCAAGGGCACCGTCGGGAACCAGGCCGCTGGCAGCACTCCTTCTTTCTTCGCCGCGCGCGCAAGGGGAGGCACGCCCACCACCTGGCGCGCCCAGGTGACTGTGCCGGGAAACACCCGCGGCCTGAAATGGATTACCGTGGTGCCCTCGCACCGCACCCGCGGCCCTTGCCTGCCACCACCCCATGGAGTTTTCATGTCCCTTGCCGCCAATATCGTCGTCGGTCTGATCGGCCTCCTGCACGTGTACATCCTGGTGCTGGAGATGTTCCTCTGGGAAAAGCCCGCCGGACGGCGCGCCTTTGGCCAGTCCCGCGAGCAGGCCGCCGCGACCAAGGTGCTGGCGGCGAACCAGGGGCTCTACAACGGATTCCTGGCGGCAGGCCTGTTCTGGGGGCTGACGCTGGGAGACGCCGGTCTGGGCGTGAAGGTGTTCTTCCTGCTGTGCGTGCTGATCGCCGGCCTGTATGGGGCGGCCACGGCCAGCCGCAAGATCCTGTTCATCCAGTCCGTGCCGGCCGCCATCGGCCTTGCCTTGCTGCTGCTGGGGTGAGCCGCGCCCGGGCAGCCAGCGCCACCCTTGCGGTCCCTTGCGGCCGCTGGCGTCCTGCCAGAAAGCGCCAATAGCTATCTATTCAATAGCAGGTCGGCAATCCAGGCACCGGCAACCGGCCGCCGCAGAACGTTACTGCTTGACCACGTCCGCCCCGGCCGGGGGCTTGAACTGGAACGTGCCGGCGGGCAGCGCGGCATTGGCCTGCATGCCGGTAAAACGGATCAGCGAGCGCTGGCCGAAACTGTCCAGGATGTCCAGCGCCGCGAGCTGCTCGCCGGCAAAGCCCACGCGCACGCTCCTGAGCTGGCCGTCCTTGGCCTTGGGGCTGGCGAGCACCCACTGCAGGCCATCCTGATCCGGCGCGGACTCCAGCGTGAATTCGGCCTTCAGCGCCGACAGATCGGGCGCCGAGGCCAGCAGCGCCGCCGGGGTGGTGCCCAGGGCCTGCGCCTGTGCGCGCTGGGTGACCTGGTTCAGGTCCACGTCGTAGAGCCACAGGGTCTGGCCGTCGGCCACGATGGTCTGCTCGAAAGGTTTCTTGTAGACGAACTTGAAGCGCCCGGGGCGCTGGAACTCGAAGCTGCCGCTGGAATTCTTGGTGCGCGCGGTCTGCCCGTCCTTGGGCGGCGAGGTCACCGTCTGGCTGAAATCCGCCCGGCCGGTCTGCGTGCCCTTCATGAAGGACTCAAGGCTTTTCAGGCCATCAGCGCTTGCCAGTGTTGCGCTGGCAGCTATCAAAATTGCAGTGGCGATCTTTTTCAACAAAAACTCCTGTAAGGGGCATGGGCCGGGCTTGGCGCCCCGCCCGGGTCACTCGCTGCGCGCCGGCACCAAAACCTCGCGCTGGCCGCTGGTGGTCAGGCCACTGACGAGGCCCGCCTTTTCCATGTCTTCCAGCAAACGCGCAGAGCGGTTGTAGCCAATGCGCAGCTTGCGCTGCACGTACGAGATGCTCGCCTTGCGGTCCTTGAGCACCACTTCGACGGCCTGGTCGTACATGGGGTCCTTCTCACCCCCGTCGCCGCCGCCCTCCCCTGACAGATCCCCCTCGCCATCCACAGTTCCGCCTTCGAGCACGCCATCTATGTAGTCCGGCTCCCCTTGTTCCTTGAGGTAGCTGACGACACGGTGTACTTCCTCGTCCGACACGAAGGCGCCATGCACCCGGATCGGCAGGCCGGTGCCGCTCGCCATGTAGAGCATGTCGCCCATGCCCAGCAGGGCTTCTGCGCCCATCTGGTCCAGGATGGTGCGGCTGTCGATCTTGGAGCCCACCGAGAACGCGATGCGGGTCGGGATATTGGCCTTGATCAGGCCGGTGATCACATCCACGCTGGGCCGCTGCGTGGCCAAAATCAGATGGATGCCGGCCGCCCGCGCCTTCTGCGCCAGGCGGGCGATCAGCTCCTCGATCTTCTTGCCCACCACCATCATCAGGTCGGCCAGCTCGTCGATGATGACCACGATGTGCGGCAGGCGCTGCAGGGGCTCGGGCTCTTCGGGCGTCAGGCTGAAGGGGTTGTAGATGAACTCCTCGCGCGCCTTGGCTTCGTCGATCTTGACGTTGTAGCCCGCCAGGTTGCGCACGCCCAGTTTGGACATGAGCTTGTAGCGCCGCTCCATCTCGGCCACGCACCAGTTCAGGCCGTGCGCCGCCTGCTTCATGTCGGTCACCACGGGCGCCAGCAGGTGCGGAATGCCTTCGTAGACCGACATTTCCAGCATCTTGGGGTCGATCATCAACAGGCGCACATCGCGCGCCTCGGCCTTGTACAGCAGCGAGAGGATCATGGCGTTGATCCCCACCGACTTGCCCGAGCCCGTGGTACCAGCCACCAGCACGTGCGGCATCTTGGCGAGGTCTGCCACCACCGGATTGCCCACGATGTCCTTGCCCAGGCCCATGGTGAGCATGCTCTTGGCCTCGTGGTAGACCTGCGAGCCGAGGATCTCGGACAGGCGGATGGACTGGCGCTTGGCGTTGGGCAGCTCCAGCGCCATGTAGTTCTTGCCCGGGATGGTCTCCACCACGCGGATGGACACCAGGCTGAGCGAACGCGCCAGGTCCTTGGCCAGGCCCACGATCTGCGAGCCCTTCACGCCCGTGGCGGGCTCGATCTCGTAGCGCGTGATCACCGGACCGGGCATGGCGGCTACCACGCGCACCTCCACGCCGAAATCCTTGAGCTTCTTCTCGATGAGGCGGCTGGTCATCTCCAGCGTCTCGGGCGCCACGGTCTCCTGGCGCTGCAGCGGGCCGTCGAGCAGGTCCACCAGCGGCAGCTTGCTGTCGGGCATCTCGGTGAACAGGGGCTTCTGGCGCTCCTTCACCACGCGGGTGCTCTGCGGCACCTCCACCAGCACGGGTTCGATGATCTGGATGGGCTCGGGATGGTGCACCTCGCTCTCGGTGCGCTCCTCCAGCACCACCACCTCGCGCTCGCGCGCGGCCTTGCGGCCCACGGCCACGTCCTTGGCCACCTCGCGCTGGGCCAGGCGCGACTGCACCAGCGCGTCGATGCGGCCGCCCACGAACTCCGCGACGTGGCCCCACGAGAAGCGGAACACCAGCGCCGCGCCCAGCACCGCCAGCACGATGGCCAGCAGGCCCGAGCCCGTGAAGCCCAGCCACTTCACGCTGGCGGGCCCCATGATGTAGCCCAGCACGCCACCGGCATGCCCGGGCAGGAAGGATTCAAACCGGTACAGGCGCGACCATTCCAGCGCGGTGCTGGAGCACATCAGCACCACCAGGCCGGCCCAGAAAAGTGCCCGCCGCCGCATCGGGCCCGCGGCCCCCGCAACGGACTCTCCGCCGCGCATCCAGCGCGCCAGCGACGAAAGCCAGGCGCGCACGCCGGCCGCCACGCACCACCACACCGAAAACCCCAGCGCGAAGTAGCTGCCATCGGCCAGCCACGCGCCGAACCGGCCCGCCCAGTTGGCGACCATGCGCCCGCCCCGGGCGCCCGAGGTGGACCAGGCGGCATCCTGCGCCGAATAGCTGAACAGGGCCAGAAGCCAGAAAACCAGGGCCAGCAGCCCCACCATGAGGCCGATTTCATGGCCAAAACGGGCAGCGCCCGTGCGGGGCGGCGACTTGGCCGCCGCCGATGCATTCAGGGTATTGAGGGAATAGGTCATATGCGTGCCGGGCGAGCTTACCCCAAGCACCGCAGAGGGTGTGTGCCGAAAGGCAGCCACACCGCGGCGCCGTCAACCCAGGGCGTTCAGCCGCTCCTTGAGCAGGGTGGCGCCGCTGGGCAGGACCTCGACGAAGCCACGCTCTTCCAGGTCCTTCATCACGCGGCTGACCATCTCGCGCGAGGCGCCCACCATCTTGGCCAGGTCCTGGCGCGAGATCTTGTCCTTGATCACGAGCTGGCCCTGGGCATCCGGCAGCGCGAAGTCCAGCAGTGCATGGGCCACCCGGCCGTACACGTCCAGCAGAGCCAGCGACTCGATCTTGCGGTCGGCATGGCGCAGGCGCTTGACCAGGCCGCGCATCACGACCAGCGACATCGAGGCGTTCTCGGTCAGGCAGCGGGCGAACTCGGCGCGGCCGAGCATGAGCACGTCGGTCTGCACCTCGGCACGCACCGTGGCCGAATGGGGTTCGTTGTCGATGATGCTCATCTCGCCCAGGTAGTCGCCCTGCGAGAGCGTGGCCAGGATCACCTCGCGCCCCCGGCTGTCGGAGGTCATCACCCGGGCGCGTCCCGTGAGCAGGATGAACAGCGCATTGGACTTCTGCCCCTGCTCCACCAGCGCCTCGCCCCGCTTGAAGCGGCGCTTGATCACCGCGCCACTGATCACCTCGGCCTGCGTCACCGTCAGCAGCGAGAACAGCGGAACCCGGCGCAGCAGGTCCAGGTTGGACAACATCGTCGACATGAAAACTTCTCCTCTCAGGTGCGCGACCCAACCGGAGTCGCAACGGGTCATCAATGGGTTCTTACAATCGCCGTGATTGAAAAAGGGGCCGCTTGCACCCACGGCCGCCGGTTGATACTCGGCGGCTCAGCCCCAGCTTTCCCAACAGCGCCCCATGTAGCGGGCGCAAAACACAGGCTTTTACCATGTCCACCACCCAACACGCGAAAGTTCTGATCCTTGGCTCTGGCCCTGCGGGCTACACCGCTGCGGTTTATGCCGCCCGCGCCAACCTGAACCCGGTGCTCATCACCGGCATGGCCCAGGGCGGCCAGCTGATGACCACGACCGAGGTGGACAACTGGCCCGCCGACGTGCACGGCGTGCAAGGCCCCGAACTGATGCAGCGCTTCCTGGAGCACGCCGAGCGCTTCAAGACCCAGATCATCTTTGACCACATCAATAAGGTCGATTTCAGCCAGCGCCCCTTCACGCTCACCGGCGACAGCGGCACCTACACCTGCGACGCGCTGATCCTGGCCACGGGCGCCTCCGCCAAGTACCTGGGCCTGCCTTCGGAAGAGGCCTTCATGGGCAAGGGCGTGTCCGGCTGCGCGACCTGCGACGGTTTCTTCTACCGCGAGCAGGACGTCTGCGTGGTCGGCGGCGGCAATACGGCGGTGGAAGAAGCGCTGTACCTGTCGAACATCGCCCGCAAGGTCACCCTGGTGCACCGCCGGGACAAGTTCAAGGCAGAGCCCATCCTGGTGGACAAGCTCAACGAGAAGGTCGCGGCGGGCAAGATCGAGCTCAAGCTGTTCCACACGCTCGACGAAGTGCTGGGCGACAACACCGGCGTGACCGGCATCCGCGTCAAGAGCACCAAGGACGGCAGCACGCAAGACATCCAGCTGCAAGGCTGCTTCATCGCCATCGGGCATGCGCCCAACACCGAGATCTTCCAGGGCCAGCTGGAGATGGAAAACGGCTACATCATCACCCAGGGCGGCCTCAAGGGTTTTGCCACCCAGACCAGCGTGCCGGGCGTCTTCGCCGCGGGCGACGTGCAGGACCACGTGTACCGCCAGGCCATCACCAGCGCCGGCACGGGCTGCATGGCCGCGCTGGACGCCCAGCGCTTCCTGGAACAGGAGAGTTGATCAAAAACTGGGCATCAGGCTATAATCTGCGGCTTTGCTGAATTCGGCCCGTTTTTGCGGTCCTTTCGAAACAGGCAAATCGGGTTACCGCCACCCTTTATTCTGGCGAGGTGAGGCCGCAAGCCAACCTGGGGAAACAACCCCAGGGCCCAGCGAACGGCCGTTAAAAGTATCGGAGTGTCCTCATGGCACGCGTCTGCGACGTAACGGGCAAGAAGCCCATGGTCGGAAACAATGTTTCCCACGCCAACAACAAAACCAAGCGCCGGTTCCTGCCGAACCTGCAATACCGCCGTTTCTGGGTCGAGACCGAAAACCGCTGGGTTCGCCTGCGTGTTTCGAGCGCTGCCCTGCGTTTGATCGACAAGAACGGTATCGACTCGGTGCTCGCAGACCTGCGCGCACGTGGTCAGGCTTAAGGAGAAGCACCATGGCAAGCAAAGGCGGACGCGACAAGATCAAGCTGGAATCCACTGCGGGTACCGGCCACTTCTACACCACGACCAAGAACAAGAAGACCATGCCCGAGAAAATGCTGATCATGAAATTTGATCCAAAAGCTCGCAAGCATGTGGAATACAAGGAAATGAAGCTGAAGTAATCGTTCAGCCTCGTTTTCTCCCCAAAGAACCGCCCGGACCCAGGGCGGTTTTTTTATGCCTGTTTCCGCCTGCGCCTGCCCAGAGCCGGGCGGAGGGCAGCGCTGGTGGCCCCCTAGGCAACCTTGCGCGAGGCGGGCGCCCGCACGGCCAGCTGGTCCGCCATCAAGGCACCCAGCGTGCGGTAGCCCTCCTCCACCTGCGCGGTGAAGGGCATGCCGCAGCTCAGGCGCAGGAAATGTTCATAGCGCCCCGTGTTGGTGAACATGGGCCCGGGGGCGATGCGGATGCCGTTTTGCAGCGCCTGGTCGTACAGCAGCGTGGACGAAATGCCGGCCGGCAGCTCCAGCCACAGGCTCAAACCTCCCGGAGGCAGGCTCAGCCGCGTGCCGGTCGGAAAGTAGCGGGCCACGGCCCGCGCGGACTGCTCCCGCTGCAGGCGCAGCTGCACACGCATGCGGCGCATGTGGCGTTCATAGGCCGGGGAATCCACGCTGCGCGCGGCCAGCAGCTGCGACCACGTCTGCATGTTGCGCGTGCGGGCGAACTTGAGCATCTGCACCCGGGCCTGCCAGCGCCCCGCGCTCATCCATCCCTGGCGCAGGCCGGGGGCGAAGCTCTTGCTGAGCGAGGCGCAATAGATCACCTGCCCTGCATCGCCCGGCCGGTCCCAGGCCTTGGCGGGGCGCAGCATATGCGGCGACTCCACGAATTCGCGGTAGATATCGTCCTCGATGAGGGCCAGGCCATGCTCCACGCACAGCGCCACCAGGCGCTCCTTGTGCGCGTCGGGCATCACGCTGCCCTGCGGCATCTGCAGATGAGGAACCACCACCACGCCCTTGAGCCGCGGCTCGTTGCGCGCGGCCAGTTCCAGCGCCTCCAGCGATATGCCGGTGTGGGGGCTGCAGGGAATCTCCAGCGCGCGCAGCCCGCGCACCTCGATGGCCTGGAGGATGCCGAAGAAGGTGGGCGATTCGACGGCAATCACATCGCCCGGCTCGGCCACCGCATCCAGGGCCAGGTTGACCGCCTCGGAGTTTCCGTGGGTGGCGCCGATGTCCGCCGGGGCCACGCACACGCCAAAGGTGAGCGCATGCCGCGCCATGGCCTGCTGGAACTCGGGATGCGTCGTGGGTGCCGAAGGGCCATACACCAGGATGTCCGGCTGCTCCCGCAGCAGGCCATGGGCAAGCCGGTTGAGCGCCTTCGCATCGAACAGGCTGGGCGCCGGCATCGCGCTGCCCAGGTCCAGCGGCAGAGGGCCTGCACGGCGGGCCTTGTCCAGAAAAACCGAAATGCGCTCATTGATACCCGCAAAGGCTTGGGGGTCGCTGGCCAGCGGTTCATGCACCTCGGGTTCGCGCGCCTCCGGGAGCGCCACGCCGCCCAGTTCGCGCACGAAGTAGCCCACGCGCTCGCGCGCCTCCACGCACCCCTGGGATTCGAGGTGGCGCAGCACCTGCAGCGCCGTGGTCAGGCTCACCTGATGGCGCTGGCACAGTTCGCGCACGGACGGCATGCGCATGCCGGGCTTAAGGCTGCCCGCGGCGATCGCCTGCTCGTACAAGGCCGCCAGTTGGCGGTAGAGGGGAGGTTCCCGGGTGTCGGAGGAGCGTGGCATGGCTGGAGAACGAAGGATGCCGCTGCGCCATGGGATGGGCGCCGCAGCCGGTCTGTGGATGGTGCCTGAACGCCATCCACGGGTACAGATACAGGAAAGGGCAGAAGCAACCATAACAGCATGCCCGCTATCGCTGCTGTTCTACCTCCTCACGGGGGAGCGTGTACCTGTTGCGGCGGGGCGGCATTTCCTACGCTCAAGCCCTCGCTACAGCCTTTTGTCCCCGGAGGACCCGCACCATGAAACCGCGCCCCCAGCCCACCGCCATCCCCACCCCTTTCCTCACCCTGCATATCGCGCCCGGCCAGAGCCTTTGGGCCTGCCTCGCACCCGGCAGCCGGGTGCACGCGACCCGGGGGGACGTGGCCATCCGCCTTGCGCCCCGCTCTCTCGGGCACGCGCTGCACTCGCCACCATTGGCGCGGTTGAAGGCGGGCGACCACCTGCCGTGGGTGGTGGAGCACCGCCAGGCCACCTGGGTGCAGCTTGGCAGCGCCACGCAGGGCCCGGCGGAAGTCAGGATCGTGGAAGGCACACCCGTGTCCGGACTGGGCCAGAAAGCCTGGAGACGCCTGCTCAGGGCTTTCTCGGCGGGCGGGAAGGCCCGCAAGGAGGGGACACTTGGCGGCGCCTTGCACGCCGCACGGTGAAGCGGCAAGGCGGCAGAAAAGACAAAGGCCTTGCCGGACGGCAAGGCCTTTTTCCTTCGCATCCGGGCGCCGCGGCAGGCGGCCGGCTGTCTCTAGGCCTGGGCCGCACGCAACCGCAGCGAGAACTCGCGCAGCGCCGCAATGCCGCTTTCCTCGGCGCGGCGGCACCATGCCTGCAGATCGGCCGTCAACTGCTCGCGGGAGTGCGAGGTATTGAGCCACAGTTGGCGCAATTCTTCCCGCATGGTCACCATCTTGTCGAGGGCCGGGTGCGCGGCGCGCGCCTGGGCCAGTTGCGGCAGGGCCACGGCAGGCACCTTCTCCGCATCGCGGTGAAGCCAGCGCTTGGCGGCCTTGAGCACCGACGCATCGGCCTGGCGCGCCTGCAATGCGGCAATCTCCTCCTTGCAGGCCTGGCGCACACCGCGCGCATAACCGGCCATCACCTCGTAGCGGTTGGCGATGAGGGCCTCCAGCGTCTTTTCGTCCGCCACGGGCTTCACATCGCCCAACTGCAGCTTGGGTGGAACCTTCTTGACGGTGGCCCAGCCGATCTTCTTCATCAAACTGATGTAGACCCAGCCGATATCGAACTCATAGGGCTTGACCGAGAACTTGGCCGAGGTGGGGTAGGTATGGTGGTTGTTGTGCAGTTCCTCGCCGCCAATGATGATCCCCCAGGGCGCCAGGTTGGTGCTGGCATCCTGCGCCTCGAAGTTGCGGTAGCCCCAGTAGTGGCCCACGCCATTGACCACGCCCGCCGCCCAGAAGGGAATCCAGAGCATCTGAACCGCCCACACGGCAGCGCCCAGGGCACCGAACAGGGCGAGGTTCAGGATCAGCATGAGGCCCACGCCCTGCCAGCCGTAGCGGGTATAGACGTTGCGCTCCATCCAGTCATCCGGCGTGCCGTGGCCGAACTTCTTCATGGTCTCCATGTTCTTCGACTCGGCGCGGTACAGCTCGGCACCACGCCACATCACGGTATCGAGGCCCCGTGTCTGGGGACTGTGCGGGTCGTCCACCGTTTCGCACTTGGCGTGGTGCTTGCGGTGGATCGCCACCCATTCCTTGGTGACCATGCCCGTGCCGATCCACAGCCAGAAGCGGAAGAAGTGCGAGGGGATGGCATGCAAATCCAACGCGCGGTGCGCCTGGGCGCGGTGCAGGAAAATCGTGACCGCCGCGATGGTGATGTGGGTCGTCGCCAGGGTGTACAGGATGATCTGCCACCAGGCCAGGTTCCACAAACCATGGCCGAGCCAGTCAATGGCGGCGTTCAGCACAGCCCAATCGGGTAACAGCATATTCGGGAAGCCTTACTACAGAGAACCCGCTCGCCAGCGGAGCGGGTACCTGATTTTAGAGGGAGTACCCCGTGCAGAGTTCAGGGGTATCCACAGTATTTACGCGTATTTAGAAACTTTAGAGCGGTAACTCAGCTCTTTTTGGACCAGATGGCGGCGAAAAAGCCGTCCGTCTGGTGCAGGTGGGGCCACAGGCGCAGAAAGCCACTGCCTGTCTCGCCGCCACTGCACAGGCCCTTGGCCCCCTCGACCTTGAGCTGCTCCAGCAGTTCGCCGGCGTCTAGCAGTTCGAAATCAGGGTGCGAGGCGCTGAACGCGTCCGCGATGGCCTCGTTTTCCTGCGGCAGGATGCTGCAGGTGGCATACACGAGGCGGCCGCCGGGTTTGAGCAGGCGCGCCGCGCTGTCCAGGATGGCGGTCTGCTTGGCCACCAGCTCCTCGACGGCCTTGGGCGACTGGCGCCATTTGAGGTCAGGATTGCGGCGCAAGGTACCCAGGCCCGAACAGGGGGCGTCCACCAGCACGCGGTCGATCTTGCCCGCCAGCCGCTTGACCCGGTCATCGCGCTCATGGGCGATGGCGGCGGGGTGCACGTTCGACAGGCCGCTGCGTGCCAGGCGCGGCTTCAGCGCATCCAGGCGATGCGCCGACACGTCGAACGCATAGAGGCGCCCCGTGCTGCGCATGCCCGCGCCGATGGCCAGCGTCTTGCCGCCCGCCCCGGCACAGAAATCCACCACCATCTCGCCGCGCTTGGCGTCAAGCAGCAGGGCCAGCAGCTGCGAGCCTTCGTCCTGCACCTCGATGGCGCCGCGCGTGAACGCATCGAGCTTGGTCAGCGCAGGCTTGTCGTCAATGCGCAGGCCCCAGGGCGAATACGGCGTGGGGCTGGCCTTGATGCCGGCCTTGGCGAGCTCCTTTTGCACATCGGCGCGCTTGTCCTTGAGCGCGTTGACGCGCAAATCCAGCGGCGCGCTCTGGGCCAGGCTTTCCACCAGCGGCCAGAAGCCTTCGCCCAGCTGGTCCTTCAAGGGCTTGACGAGCCATTCGGGCAGGTTGTGGCGGTGGCGCTCCATCAGGTCATCGACCGTGACGGCGTCGCACTGGTCGAGCCAGTTCTTCTCCTGGTCGGTCAGTGCGCTCTTGAGGAAATCGCGCGGGCCGTAGAAACCCAGGATGGCCAGGCGGCGTTCCTTGGGGCCCGAGCCGGAAGGCGCCATGTGGTCGAACAGCAGCTTCTTGCGCAGCACGGTGTAGACCGTTTCGGCCAGCGTGGCCCGCTCGCGGGGCCCCAGGCCCCGGTTGTCGCGGAAGAACCGTGACACCACCGCGTCGGCGGGGTGTTCAAACGTGAGGGTGAGCCTGACCAGTTCGGCGCAGGCGTCGAGAAGAACTTTGGGATGCATCCCCGTATTGTCCACCCCCTGAGCTGCTTCCCGTCACCCCCCGGAGGGGTACGCCGTGTGCAACTCACCGTGCAGACGAGAAAGGGACGAGCAAAAAGTTGGCCATCAACGGGTATAGATCGGATCGAACGCATGGCGCTCGATTTCCTTGAGCGAAGGAGATTCGCCCGCCCACAGCGCCAGCGCGGGGCCCGGAAGGCTCAGATTGCGCTCCAGGGCGCGGCACAGGTGGTAGCGGCTTTCGTCGTCCATGCCTGGCAGCTCCAGGAACACCAGGTACGCACGACGCTGCGGATGCTCGCGCAGGTTTTTGCGCACCAGCCAGCAACGGGCGAGGGGCGCACAACGGGCCAGCTCCGATTGCAGCTCGGCCAGCTCGAAGGAGCTCAGGTCGTGCCGCACGATCTGGCTGAAGAACGAGGTGCCCGACAGCTCTTCCCAGGCCCGCTCCTCCGACTCCTGGGCGCGCTCCAGCCGTTTGCGCCACTGCTTGAAGGCGGCGGCATCGTGGTCCAGACCCAGGCGGGGTGTCTCCAGCTCGGCCAGGGCGGTGCGTGCCGCCCAGTAGCGGTCGCTGCTGCCCGCCTCCCACACCCGGTGCAGCAGCTGGAGCTTGCTCTCGCGGTCATCGTCGGGCAGGCAAGGCACCAGCCCGCGCAGGGCGGCGGGGTATTCGGGACTGCGTTCCAGCGCCAGCTCGTAGAGGGCACGCACATCGGCACGGGGGTCCAGATGGCGCTGGAGGCGCGCCAGCTCCACCAGGTCGGCGGCGCTGCTCTGGGCGGTCGATGCACCCAGGGCCTCGGCACGTGCGCGCACGCGCCCCAGCCACGCATGGTGCTGCTTCCACTCCGTGGCGTTGTCGCGGCACCACTGCTTGTCGAAGTGGGCCACCCAGCGCCTGGCCTCCGTGCCCAGCAGGGCCAGCGCGTTGCCGCGCGACCAGTCCGGCAGCGTGGGCGTTGCGTCCAGCGCCTCGATGCGGTCGCGCAGGCCAGGGTGGGTGTCGTCCACGCTGCTCAGGCGCTTGAGCGCCTGGCGCAGCGCGTCGTTGGCGAACGCCGGGTCGGGGGCTTTCGCCAGGCAGCGGCGCATGGCGCGATAGGGGCCCACGGGAAGCGGGTTGCCCGCGGCCTCGCACCAGTGGTTTCCCCAGAATTCCGCCTGCAGCCACGCGCCACGGATCTCGATTTCAGCCAGCGCGGCGGCCGCCACCTCTCGGCCCAGCAGCTTGCCCGCGATGCGATCGGCCTCGTACTCGTCCTGGCGCGCCAGCGCGAAGGTCTTGGCGGAAAAGCGCGGAAAGTACCACCGCATGAAGGCCTGCGTGGCGGCGGCCACCGGGCCTTCGTCGTCCGCCAGGCTGTGGTTCAGGCGCATCCAGGACAGCCGCGTGCGGTAGATCCACGCCGCAAACCGGCCATGGTCGCCGCGCAGATGCCCGTATTCATGCGCCAGCACGGCCAGGAAACGCGGCCGATCCAGTGCCATGAGCAGGGGCAGCCCGATGCTCAGATGGTTGACCGCGCCCCCCAGCAGGCCAAAGCGGGGCAGCTGCTGGATGCTCGCGTTGAACTCGTCGTTCAGCGTGACCTTGTGGATGGGCGGGCCCTTGATCTTGCGGCGGATGCGGTCGAGCGCCTCGAACAGTTCGGGCGCTTCCAGCACCGTGATCTCCACGCCGGCGGGTGCGTCAAAGCGCACCCACAGGGCCCGCAGGCTCACCCACAGCAGGCCGCCAGCCCCCAGCAGCAGCCACACCATGGCAAAACGAAAGCGACCGTGCAGGAGCTGCGGCACCACCCACGCCAGGATGCCCACGGCCAGGGCCAGGCAGCCGAGCACCCACGCATAGCCCAGCGCCGCGAACGCGGCCACGCTGCGGCGGTACGCTCGGCTGTTGTCGGCACTGGCATGCTCGCTCATGCGCACCATGTGCACAAAATCTGCCTGATCCACTGGCGTCCCCCCACTCTTGGTTGATTTTCAGCCGCCATCCTAACCATGAACGACAACGACCTCCCCGCGCTCATCCGCACCCCGCCGGGCCTGTACCGCCACTACAAGGGCATGCTCTACGAGGTGATCGACACCGTGCGCCACAGCGAGACCCTGGAGCCCATGACGCTGTACCGCGCACTCTATGGCCAGCGGGGGCTGTGGGTACGCCCCGCCGCCATGTTCGAGGAGCAGGTGCTCATCGATGGCGTGGCGCGGCCCCGGTTCGAGAAATGCGGCGACGAGGCCGGTCCCGGCTGAACCCGGTCCGGCCACGCCACGGCACGGCACGCGCGAAGGCGGTATCGGCCAGCTGGAACGCGTTGCGCTGGCGCCACGGGTTTCTGGTCGCGCAGGGCGACATGCCCCCGAACGCAGGGCACCTACCCCGACGGCCCGCCGCGTCCTACAGCGCCCCGGCCAGATGCGGCCTACCGTGGGCTCTGGGCCCGCATGCCCTGGCACCCGGTGGGAGGCTGCCAGCTCCCTGCAGCATTCCTCCCACCCCCACCGCCGGGCACGGAGGGCCCGGCTTGATCCCAGGAGGTTCCCATGGGCTATCTACTCCAAGGGCTGTTCGGAGAACGCTCACTCACCAAGGTCGCCGGCCTGTTTGCCCAGCAAAGCCAGGCCGAGACCTCCATGGCGCAGATGCTGCGCATCGGCGGCCTGCAGGCCGGACAGGTCCGGCTGCTGGGCCCGCAGGATGCGCGCGCATCGCGCCGCGACCTGTTCGCGCGCTCGCTCGAGCCGGAACCGCGCGGCATTGCCCGCACCTTCTTCCAGACCCACATCGTGGTGGGCGCCGTCGGGGCCGTGGCAGGCCTGGCGCTCTTTGCATGGTTCTATAACGCAGGCCACCCCATGATCGTGAGCAGCTCCCTGCTGGCCTTCATCGCCCTGGTGGGTTTTGGCACCACGTTCGGCATGCTGGGCGGGGGGCTCCTGTCGATGCGGCCCGACCACGTCCTGTTCATCACCAAGGTGCGCTCGGCGTTGCGCCACAACCACTGGGCTGTGGTCGCCCACCCCACCAGCGCGGAGCAGGCGGCCAGGGTCAAGGAGGTGCTGCAGGGCCACTCGGCCGAGGTGGTCAGCACCCTCTAGCCCGCTCACCACGGCGCATCCCCGCGCAACGGCGGGTGCGCTACAGGGCCCGCACCAGCGCCCGCACGGCGCGGGGGTAGATCACGTGTTCCTGCGTGAGCACGCGGGCAGCCAGGGTGTCTGCCGTGTCGCCCGGCAGGACTGGCACCACCGCCTGGTCCAGGATGGGCCCGACGTCCAGCTCCGCCGTCACCTGGTGCACCGTCACCCCCGCAAACCTGCAGCCCGCGTCGATGGCGCGCTGGTGCGTGTGCAGCCCCGTGAAAGCCGGCAGCAAAGAGGGGTGGATGTTGATCAGCCGCCCCGCATAGTGCGCCACGATGCCGGGCGTGAGGATGCGCATGAACCCGGCCAGCACCACCAGCGCCGGGGCGTGGCGGTCGATGGTGGCGGCCAGTGCGGTGTCAAATGCCTCGCGGCTCGCGAACGCCCTGTGGTCCAGCGCCTCGGCGGCGATGCCCTGCTCGCGCGCGAAGGCCAGGCCGGCGGCCTCCGGCTTGTTGCTGACCACGGCGGCCACACGGGCGCCATGGCGCTGCTCCCAGTTCTCCTGCTGCGCGGTCCGCACGATGGCGGCCATGTTGGAGCCGCTGCCGGAGATCAAAATCACGATGTTCTTCATAAATTGCACTGCGACGCTCAACCCCGGATTATCCCTGCCATGCCATTCGACCCCGCAAACCACCCCCTGACCCCGAACGAGGCCCGCGTGCTGGCCACGCTGATGGAAAAAGCCCGCACCGTGCCCGACAGCTACCCCATGTCGCTCAACGGCCTGCTCACGGGCTGCAACCAGAAGACCAGCCGCGACCCGGTGATGCACCTGAGCGACGCCGACGCCCAGGAGGCCTTGGACTCGCTCAAGCTCCTCACGCTGGCCTTCGAGACCACCGGCAACCGCACCACGCGCTGGGAGCACAACTTCCAGCGCGGCGTGGGCGTGCCCGAGCAGTCGGCCGTGCTGCTGGGCCTGTTGATGCTGCGCGGGCCGCAGACGGCGGGCGAGCTGCGCATCAACGCCGAGCGCTGGTACCGGTTCGCCGACATCTCCTCGGTGGAGGCCTTCCTCGACGAGCTGCAGGAGCGCAGCCCCGAAAAAGGCGGCCCGCTGGTGGTGCTGCTGCCCCGCGCGCCTGGCGCGCGCGAGCAGCGCTGGGCGCACCTGCTGTGCGGGCCGGTCGATACCCACAGCGCCGCCGTTCCCGCCCCGGGCAGCGGCGGTGGCGGCACGCCGGCCGCACTGCAGGCGCGGGTGGAGGCGCTGGAAGCCCAGGTGGCGGGCCTGCGCGCCACCGTGGAACGGCTGTGCGCCGAGCTGGGCATCGCCCCCGCGCCGGATGGAATGTCGCCACCCGGACAGGAATAAAACGAACGACCGTGCTACAAACAGGACTTCTCAGGAGACAAGCCGCATGGATCTCGCATTCACCCCCGAAGAACAGGCCTTCCGCGAAGAAGTTCGCGCATGGGTCCACGCCAACCTACCCCAGGAAATTTCCCACAAGGTCCACAACGCCTTGCGCCTGACCCGTGCAGACATGCAGGGCTGGGCCAAGATACTGGGCAAGAAGGGCTGGCTCGGCTTCGGCTGGCCCAAGGAATTCGGCGGCCCTGGCTGGACCGCCGTGCAAAAGCACCTGTTCGAAGAAGAGTGCGCGCTCGCCGGCGCGCCGCGCATCATCCCCTTCGGCCCCGTGATGGTGGCCCCGGTGATCATGGCCTTCGGCAATGCCGAGCAGCAAAAGCGCTTCTTGCCCGGCATCGCCAGCGGCGAAGTCTGGTGGAGCCAGGGCTACAGCGAACCGGGCTCGGGCTCGGACCTGGCCTCGGTCAAGACCCGCGCCGAGCGCGTGGGCGACAAGTACATCGTCAACGGCCAGAAGACCTGGACCACGCTCGGCCAGCACGGCGACTGGATGTTCAACCTGGTGCGCACCAGCACCGAGGGCAAGCCCCAGACGGGCATCTCCTTCCTGCTGCTGGACATGAAGTCCAAGGGCGTGACCGTGCGCCCCATCAAGCTGCTGGACGGCGAGTGCGAGGTCAACGAGGTGTTCTTCGACAACGTCGAAGTGCCCGCCGAGAACCTGATCGGCGAAGAGAACAAGGGCTGGACCTACGCCAAGCACCTGCTCTCCCACGAGCGCACCAACATCGCCGACGTGAACCGCAGCAAGCGCGAGCTGGAGCGCCTGAAGCGCATCGCCAAGACCGAGGGCATGTGGGACGACCAGCGCTTCCGCGACCAGATCGCCTTGCTGGAAGTGGACGTCGTGGCCCTCGAAATGCTGGTGCTGCGCGTGCTCTCGGCGGAAAAATCGGGCAAGAACTCGCTCGACATCGCCGGCCTGCTCAAGATCAAGGGCAGCGAGATCCAGCAGCGCTACGCCGAACTGATGATGCTGGCCGCCGGCCCGTTCAGCCTGCCCTTCATCGAAGAAGCGATGGAAGCCGGCTGGCAAGGCGACTTCCCCGGCGGCGTCATCGCCAACGCGCCCCTGGCGTCCACCTACTTCAACCTGCGCAAGACCACCATCTACGGCGGCAGCAATGAAGTCCAACGCAACATCGTGGCTCAGACCGTCCTCGGCTGAACCCAAGTTCCAGGAGACAAGAACATGGATTTCGATTTTTCTGACGACCAGGAACAACTGCGCGATGCGGTGCGCAAGTGGGTGGACAAGGGCTACACCTTCGAGCGCCGCCGCGCCGCCGTGGCCGCTGGCGGTTTTGACCGCGCAGCGTGGGGCGAGCTGGCCGAGCTGGGCCTGACCGCACTCACCGTGCCCGAAGCCCACGACGGCATGGGCCATGGCGCCATCGACGCCATGGTGGTGGCCGAGGAACTGGGCCGCGGCATGGTGCTCGAGCCCATCGCGCAGGCCTTCATCGCCAGCAGCGTGCTGTCGCAATACGGCACTGCCGCCGTGCAAGCCGCCTGGCTGCCCCGCGTGGCCAGCGGCGAGGCGCTGGTGGTACTGGCCTACCAGGAGCGCAAGGCGCGCTACCGCCTGGACGTTTGTGAAGCAAAAGCCACTCAAGCGCAATCAGGACATGCGGTAACAGCTACAAAAAGCATAGTAGCCGCCGGTGACCAGGCCGATGCCTTCATCGTGCCGGCGCAGCTGGACGGCAAGATCGCCCTCTTCCTCGTGGAACGTTCGGCCGCTGGCGTGAGCACGCGGGGCTACGTCACGCAGGACGGCAGCCGCGCGGCGGAAGTGCAGCTGGCCAACGCCCCCGCCACGCTCATCACCACCGACGGCCTGGCCGCGCTGGAGCTGGCCGTGGACACCGGCATCGCCGCCACCTGCGCCGAGGCCGTGGGCGTGATGGACAAGACGGTGTCGCTGACCGTCGAATACATGAACCAGCGCAAGCAGTTCGGTGTGTTCATCGCCAGCTTCCAGGCGCTGCGCCACCGCGTGGCCGACATGAAGATGCAGCTGGAGCTGGCCCGTTCGATGAGCTACTACGCCAGCCTCAAGCTGGGCGCCCCGGCCGCCGAACGCCGCGCCGCCATGGCGCGCGCCAAGGTGCAGCTGGGCCAATCGATGCGCTTCGTGGGCCAGCAATCGGTGCAGCTGCACGGCGGCATCGGCGTGACCGACGAGTACATCGGCAGCCACTACTTCAAGAAGCTCACGCAGCTGGAAATGACCTTTGGCGATACGCTGCACCACCTGGGCGAGGTGTCGAGCCGCATGCAGGACACCGCAGGCGTGTTTGCCTGAAGAGGACTGTCACGCAACCATGCAATGCTCGTGGGCCCACCGGTCCACGGGCATTTTTTCTTTCTGGAGCCCCCCATGAACAACACGCACTTGCTGCCACGCCGCTCCCTTCTGGTGGCCGCCGCTGCCGCCGCCAGCCTGGCCCTGGCGGGCTGCGCCACCCGCAGCCCCAGCCTGGCGGAGGCGCCGCCCATCGTCTTCGTGCATGGCAACGGCGACACCGCCGCGCTGTGGCAGACCACCGTGTGGCGGTTCGAGTCGAACGGCTGGCCGCGCGAACGCCTGCACGCCATCGACGTGCCCTACCCGCTCTCGCGCGACGAGGACGGCAAGCCCCAGCCCGGCCGCACCTCGGCGGCGGAGCACATGGCCTACCTGAAGGCCGAGGTGGACAAGGTGCTCCAGGCCACCGGCGCCCGGCAGGTCGTGCTGGTGGGCAACTCGCGCGGCGGCAATGCCATCCGCAACTACGTCTACAACGGCGGCGGCGACCAGACCGTGAGCCACGCCATCCTCGGCGGTACGCCCAACCACGGCGTGTGGGCGGTTCCAGGCTTTCGGGAAGGCAACGAGTTCTCGGGCACCGGCCCGTTCCTCAAGGCCCTGAATGCCGCCAAGAACGCCGCAGGGGACGAGGTGAGCGGCCCGGTGAAATGGCTGACCGTCCGCTCGGACAACAACGACAAGTTCGCCCAGCCCGACGGCGTGTGGATCGGCGCCAAGGGCACGGCCACCAACGTCACGGCCGCAGGCCCCGAGCTCAAGGGAGCCACCAACGTGATCATCCCGCGCATCGACCACCGCGAGACATCCTATTCACCCGCCGCGTTCGAGGCCACCTACCGCTTCATCACCGGCAAGGCCCCGGCACGCACCGAGATCGCCGCCGAGAAGGCCGTGGTGCTGAATGGCAAGGTCACCGGCCTGGGCGTGGATTCCACCGACCCCAGGACCGGCAATTTCAGCAACAACCTGCCCCTGCCGGGGGCGCAGTTGGAGGTGTACACGACCGACCCCGCCACCGGCGCCCGCACCGGCGGCGCCTTGCTGCGCAAGGCCGTGGGCGCGGATGGCCAGTGGGGCCCGCTCGCCGTCCCCACCGGCTCGCCCATCGAGTTCGTGATCACCGCGCCCGGCTACGCCACCACCCACATCTACCGCAGCGGCTTCCCGCGCGGCAGCGACCTGATCCACCTGCGCCCTGAACGCATGGCCGACGCGGACAAGGGCGCGGACAGCATCATCACCCTGGCCCGCCCCCGCGGCTACCTGGACCCGGCGCGCGACAGGATGCTGCTGGACGGCGCCCCGCCCGCTGGCGTGCCCCCCGGAGCGGGCGTGGCATCCGCCAAGGTCAAGCCCGCTGGCGGCGTGCGCAGCATCGCGGCCGAATTCAACGGCGAACGGGTAACGGGCCAGACCTGGCCGGCGGCGCAAGGGCATGTGGTGATGCTGGAAATCAGCCAGTAAGCAAGGCGCCGGCAGCGGCATGCATGAAAAAACCCCACGGGCGGCAAGCGCCCGTGGGGTTGTTTTTTTGTCCTGGGAGGGAAAGCACGCACGGGCGTCAGTGCGAGTGCCCCCCATGGCCTTCGCGCTGCTTGAGGCTGTCGACGATGTTGACGGTCACGCCGTTGGGCAACACCATGTCCGAGGGCTTCATGCCCGGCCTGCAGTCTCCCAGGCGGCGCCCGCTGAACTGCGTCACGCCGGCGTTGCCGTGGGGAACGGGCGGGGAATAGGACACCTCGAACTGCCCTTGGTAGGACTCCTGGAAGTCGCCCGACAGCTGGATGCGCGCGGTGACCCGGTTGTCGTGCACGAAACACACCGTCTGGACGTCGAACCGGATGCCGTTCTCTCCCTTCTTCACGCGTGTTTCATGGCAATGCTCCTGCCCCGGAACCACGGCAAGCAGGGTCACCGCGTCCACCTGGGGCGTCGTGCACTGCAGCACCTTCTGCTGGCGCATCACCGACTGGCCGGCAGCGGCGATGGAGACCTCCCACAGGCCCGGCTTGCGCGCCGGCAGGGTGTCGGCCTGGGCCAGCGGCAGGCCCAGCGAGAGGGACAAAGAGGCGGCTACAACGAGAGGTTTCATGGATTCAGGGGGGTAACGGTGGAGCGCCAGGCTCCGCGGGGGCCTGGCGCATCCCGGTTGCCGTATCTGTCTATCTGTCAGCGCATCAGCGGCCCAGCCGGCGGCGGTGCATCCACACCATGGCGGCGAGCAGGGCCGACAGGAGGACCATGCCCCACTCCGACAGCGTGGGAATGGCATTGGCGTCCACCGGGGCGGGTGCGAACCGGAACACGGCCGCGCAGTCCGCCGCCACGGACGGGATGGTGTAGGCGGTGAAGTTCGCGTTGAAGCTGCCGCCACCGCAGGTGCTGGAGGCATCCCATGCAGCGCGCATGCCCTTGACAGGCGACAGCACGATCACCGCGTTCGTCCCCGGCATGACGGACTGCGTCGCAGGGCTGACGGTTCCGCCGCCGGAAAGGACGGAGGCCGCCACCACCGGGTTCGGCACGAAGGCAAATACCGCGGAGCAGTTGGCCGCCACGCCGGGGACGGTGTACACCGTGCTGTCGGCATTGAAGCTGCCGCCCGTGCAGGTGCTGGAGCCATGCAGCGTCGCATGCAAACCCGCGGCGGGAGACAGCGTGACCACCGCGCTGGCGCCGGGTGGCACGGACTGCGCACCGGGACTGACGGTACCGCTGCCAGAAAGCACGGAGGCCGTCACCACCGGGTTCGGAACGAAGGCGAACGACACGGAACAGGCTGCCGCCACGCCCGGGACGGTGAACACCGTGCTGTCGGCATTGAAGCTGCCGCCCGTGCAGGTGCTGCCTGCCGCCAGGGTGGCGCGCTGGCCGGCGCCTGGAGTGAGCGTGACGACGGCCGTGCCCCCCACTGCCACCGATTGCGACGCAGGCGTGACGCTGCCGCTTCCGGATGCCACGGAAGCCGTCACCGCCACGGGCGCCAGGAAACCGAAGTTCACCGTGCAGTCGGCAGGCACCGGGGCAATGGTATAGGTGGTGCCGGACCAGGTGCCTGCGGGGCAGGAGCCCGTGGGCGGGGCGCTGGTGTAGCCGGTGGTCGGCGTCACCACGTAGGACACGGAGCCCCCGTTCAGCACCGTCTTCGGCGCATTCGGCGTGATGGCGCCGCCGGTGCCCACCGACGGCGTGACCGTGGCCACGCCGGAGTTCACGAAGCTGAAGTTGACCACGCAGTTTTGGGCAATCGCGTTGGTCGTGTAGGTGCTGCCCACCAGCGCGCCGCCAGTCTGTGCGCCGCCGGCGGCGCAGTTGTCGGTGATGACCGGTGCGTAGCCCGCATTCGGCATGACCATGAACGAGGTGGTGCCGCCCGGTGCGACAGGCTGCGTCACGGCAGGGGTCACGGAGCCGTTGGCGCCCACCACGGGCGTCACATCCAGGGGGATGGTGAAGCTCGCGGTCACGGTCTTGGAAGCATCCATGGACACGGTGCAGCTGGTGGCCGCGCCCGAGCAGCCGCCGCCGCTCCAGCCCGTGAAGATGGAGCCGGCCGGCGCCGTGGCGTAGAGGATGACCTCGGCGCCGCCAGGCTGGTCGGAGGCGCAGCTGGCTCCGCAGGAGATGCCCAAGGGCACCGAAGTGACCGTGCCCGTGCCGATCGTGTGAACCTGCAGGTTGAACAGCCCCGCCCCCACGGGATCGGAGTCGGTGGCCGTGTTGTTGGAGCTTTCACGGTCCCGCACGCCAGCCGGTGCCGTCACCGTGGCCGTGTGCCGGATCGTGCCTGCGCCGCTGGCGGACGGGTCGGCCTGGGCCGCGATGGTGTAGGTGAGCGTTCCACCCACCGGCACCGGGTCCGGCAGGGTCTGGCTCACGGGCCCCGTGCCCGAGGCCAGCGGGCACACGGCCCCGCCCGATGCCGCGCAGGTCCATGCGATGCCGGTCAGCGATGCCGGGGCCAGCTCCTGGACCATGGCGCCAGCCGGCACCGCGGTCGGGCCGAGGTTGGTCACCGTCATGGCGTAGGTGAGGGCCTGCCCCCAGATCACGGCGTTCTGTCCGTCGGACAGGGCCACGCTCAGGTCGACCAGGGGGTCCGTGGTGATCTGGCTCTGGACCAGCGGCCCGAGCAACGGCGATATCGCATCGCCCACGATGGAATAGTTGCCGTGGTTGATGGGGCCGGTGGTGAGCGCCGGCGCCACGAACGACAGCTGGAGCATGCCGCTGCTGCCCGGGTTCAGGGTTCCCAGGGGGCAGGAGATGCTATCGATCTCGTTGCCCGCGGTGCCGGACACACTGGTCGTGCACGCGGCGGGCACGGAGCCCGGATCGATGCGCAGATTCCTGGGTGTTCCCGGCGTGTTGTCTTGCGGGGACACGATGGTCACCACGGTGCTCGTGAGAGGTACGTCACCCTGGTTCGAGTACGAATAGGTGTAGTCCACGCTGCCGTTGGCAGCCGCGTACTCCGGCGCATCGGCCTTGATGCCAGGGCCCGGCAGGTTGGTCAGGCCGGCCCCCGAATCCACGTAGATGTGGCCCGAGTGCCCGCTCTGGCTGCAGCCCGCCGCGATCACGGTGACCTTGACCTGATCGCCCACATCCAGCACGCCCTCCCCGGGCGCGATATCGATGGTCTGCCAGTTGGTGTACTGGAAGCCCCCCACGGTCTGCCAGGGCACGCCGGACTGGCCCGAAAAGTTGAACGTGTAGAACAGCTGCTTGTTCTTGGTGACGTTGTACACCTCGACAAAGAAGTAGGGCTGCTCGTGCCCGGAGTGTCCGGGGTTCTGCAGCACCGGGGCGATGGCGAAACGCACGTGCGCCTTGCCGTCCGTCGGGTCCACGTCGGCCAGCGTCATCACGGCCGTCTGGTCGATGGCGGCGGCGCGGTTCTGGGCGCCCAGGTAGTTGACGCGCGCGCTCTTGGCCCCATAGAGCGGGAAACGCACTTGCCCACTGACGTTGATGTCGGAGTCATTGCCCACGGCATCGGTCGGCGCGGGCGTGGAGGTGGTGTTGGGCGTCAGCCCCAGATCACTCTCCGAGCCGGGCGGGAAATTGGCCAGCGCAATGCCGGCACCGGGCACACGCAGGTGCCGGATGTTCCAGCTGTCCAGGTCGCTCTCGAAGCCGCCATTCACGAACGCCGCGTGCGCGGAGCCTGCGGCGGCGAGCAGGGCGAGCCCCCCCAGCCACAGCAGCGCCAGGCGGCGCAGGAAGCGGGACATGCTGCCGCGCAGCCCGCCCAGGAAAATCTCAGTGGTCAATTTGCCGTCTCCTCTTGAATCAGATCTCTGTCGTCGAAACCTGCGGGCCGAGTTCGGCCCAGGCTGCGCCCTGCCGGGACGGCATGCGCAACCATGAAATGGGTGGGGTGGTGGTGGACCGAGGCTCGGGGCACCCGGTCAGCGGGCTTGCGCCAGGGGGGTCAGCTCATGGTGCGAACACGAGCCCTTTTCCAAAGACCGCCCTGACCGGCAGGGCCAGGCCGGTGTCGTCCAGCGTCTTGCGGCGCAGCCGGGTCAGTGCCGATTCGATGCGGTGGAAGTCATCGTCGAGATTGCGTCCGCCCACGGCCTGCGCGAGCGCCTGCTTGCTCACGACCACGCCGGGGTTCTCCAGCAGGCAGGACAGCAGCTCCAGCTCCCGCGTGGTCAGCGAGACGACCTGCTGGTTGGGGGCCCGCAGCGCGCCGCCCACGGTGTCCAGTTGCCACGGCACCGCCGCCAGCGCATCCCCGCCGCCCTGCAGCCGCTTGTTGCGCAGCTGCGAACGGATGCCGGCCACCAGCTCCTGCATGTCGACGGGCTTGACGAAATACTGCAGCGCGCCAGCCTCCAGCCCTTCGATCCGGCTGTCCAGGTCTGCGCGCGCCGTCATCAGCACGGTGGGCACCCCTTGCGCCGCCAGGCGGGTGAGCAGGCTCAGCCCATCCTCGCCAGGCAGGCCGATATCCACGACCACGAGATCGGCGCGGGCGCGCAGCAGGCGCACGTAGAAATCCTCCGCCGACTCGGCCCCCCAGGACTGCAGGCCCGAGCGCGCCAGATAGCTGCATACATTGCTGCGGATGTCCTCGTCGTCTTCGACGACTGCGATGGTGGGTTGAGCGGACATTGAGACGGTCAATTGGGGTGCGAAACAGTTTGATACGTACTATTGTGTCAGTGCCTTTTGCACCGAGCCATGCACGAATACTCACGAATACTCACAAGCCCCAGGCGCCGCACGGCGGTGCCTTGGCACGCCAGGGCGCTTGCCGCGTGCCTTCTCCTGTTTTTCTCCTGCGTGCTGGCGCGCGCGGGCGAGCTGCCGCCGGATTTCCGCTTCCAGCTGGGATGGGACATCCCCATGGACCGGATCGACGATCCGCTCGGCCGGATGGGGCCGGGCGATGCGGCCGCGGCACCCGTCGGCGAAGGGTCGTCGCGGCTGCACCATTCGTTGAATGCGGGCTACCTCGGCCATCCGGTGTGGCTGCGTTTCCAGGTGCCGTCCCTGCCCCCGGATGCCGAACCCGGGGCACTGTGGCTGCTGGCGCAGCCCACCTATCTCGACACGGTCACGCTCTACCAGCGCAGCGCCACGGGGGACTGGTCGGCGCAGGAGAGCGGCGACCATGTGCCGGCCCCCCGGAAAGCCGGCGTCCGCCAGCACCTGTTTCGCCTGGCACCCGGTGCCATGGCGCTCATCCGCATCCAGACCAGCAGCGCCATGCAGTTCCAGGGCAGCGTGCTCGGCGCGCAGGCGCTGGGCGCCAGCCTGGCGGATGCGGAACGCGGCATGGGCCTGCACTTTGGCGCCGTGGCGGCCTTGCTGCTGGGCATCTGGGCCGCGGCGGCCATCTTTCGCACCCGCGCGCTCTTTGCCCTCGCCGTTCTGGGCTCCGTCAGCGTGATCCACATCTTCAACGTGCGCGGCTACTCCAGCCTCTGGGTTCCTGCGCCGTGGACGCTGTGGGCCAGCCATTCGGTCGGGATCGGTGCATTTGCCCTGGCGGCCACGCTGGCCTGGCAGATCAGGGAGCAGCTGGCGAACACCGGCCGCCACCGCCGCACCGGCAGGTGGCTGATGGCGCTCGCAGCCCTGAACCTGGCGGGCATGGCCAGCGTTCCGCTGGGCTTCTACGGGTCCGTGGCATGGGTCAACCTGCTGTCCCTGCTGGCCAGCGACGTGATCGCCATCGTCCTGTGCGTGCTTGCCCTGCGCACGCGCGAGCGGCGGGCCCTGCACGCGCTGCTGCTCTCGGCCTATGGCCTGCACGCGATGGCCGGAGTGCCCATCGCCATCATCATGACCGGCGCGCTGCACTGGAACATCGACGCGACGGCACTGTGGCAATGGGAGGTGATCCTCTTTACCGCGATGATCGCGTGCGCCGTCTTCGTGGGCATGGTCCTGCGCTACCGCGACATCCAGCGCACCAAGGACCTGGCCATCGAACGGCTGGCCCAGTCCGAGCAGTCGCTCGAAGAGCGCATCGGACAGCGCACGGCGGAGCTGTCGCAGGCGCAGGACGCCCTGGGCCAGGCCCTGGAAAACGAACGCGCCCTGCGGCTGGAGCAGCGGCAGTTCTTCCACATGATCAGCCACGAGTTCCGGACCCCGCTCGCGGTGGTGGACAGCGCTGCCGCGGAACAGCAGGCCTTCCCCTCCGCGGATATCAACGCGCAGAAGGACCGGGCAGCGCAGATACGGCGCGCCTGCCGGCGCCTCGCCTCGCTGGTGGACAGCTGCCTGATCAGCGAACGGATGGACACGGCGGGTTTCTCTCTCCAGGCGTCGCCGGTCAACACGGCCGACCTTCTGGAGCATGCGGCGCAGCTGGTCCACTGGTCTCCGCGCCACCACCTTCGCCTCTTCACCGACCTCGCTCCGCCGGAGTGGGTCTGCGACGGGACACTGGTGCGCATCGCGCTGTCCAACCTCGTGGACAACGCGGTGAAGTACGCATCCGCAGGGGAAATCTTCATTGCGGCGCGCAAGGGCGAATCCGGGCTGCTGGAAATCTCCGTGGCGGACGAAGGCTCGGGCATGTCGCTGGAGGTCATGAACCGCATCTTCCAGCGCTTCGAACGCGGAGACCGCACCGACCAAAGCAAGGGTTTCGGCCTGGGCCTGTGGGTGACCCGCCGCATCGCACGGCTGCACGGGGGCGACATCACCGTGGAATCGCGGCTGGGCGAGGGGACCTGCTTCACGCTGACCCTGGCCACACAGCCCATGGCCTCCGGCAGCGCCCACCACCAGCGGCAGGTCCGGGCCCGGGGCGAATCATCCTGGGCAACCTGACCCCCGCAGGCGAGCCGCGCCCGGGCGGCCCCCGCAAAGACCTGGAGCTGGTTCTCAGGCCAGCAGGCGCGAGGACTTGGGCACGTGCGCCATCAGGAACTCCATCTGGTCGGCCAGGATCCGCCGGTTGCGCAGGATGAAGTCCTCCCACAGGCTGGGCACGTAGGGCGCGTACAGCAGTGGCATATGCGCCTGTTCGGGGGTGCGCGGCCCCTTGCGGTGGTTGCAGGGACGGCAGGCCGTGACCACGTTCATCCAGTGGTCCTGCCCGTTGCGCGCGAAGGGCACGATGTGCTCGCGCGTGAGGTTGTCTTCGTGGAAATGCCCGCCGCAGTAGGCGCACACATTGCGGTCGCGGATGAAAAGCTTGCTGTTGGTCAGGCCGGGCTTGAGGTCGAACGGGTTGATCGTGGGCACGCCCTTGGTGCCGATGATGCTGTTGACGGCAATCACCGACTGTTCACCCGTCACGGCGTTGTGCCCGCCGCGGAACCGGGCGATCTGGCCGCCGGATTCCCAGCGCACCTCACCGGCGGCGTAATGAATCACCGCCTGCTCGAGCGAAATCCACGATTGGGGCAGCCCTTGGGCCGACAGCTTCAAGACCTTCAAAACACGCCTCCTGGAACGGTAAGTACACAAGGATTCGGAACGCTGATGTCTCGCGGGCAGCCCCGTAGCGGGCCGTCCGTGGGTCACAATATACTCCGTTTTCATGACAAATTGGCGTCTTGCGCTTGATGCACCTGCGCATGCTGCTATCAAAAAGATAACAAACCGATGAAGATCTTTCGCGGATTCCACCATCCTGGCATCGCCCGCTCGTGCGCGCTGACCATCGGCAATTTCGATGGCGTGCACCGGGGCCACCAGGCCATGCTCGCCCTGCTCAACAGCGAGGCCGCCCACCGGCAAGTGGACAGCTGCGTGCTGACCTTCGAGCCCCATCCGCGCGACTACTTTGCCGGGACGCTGCACAAGCCCGAGCTGGCGCCCGCGCGCGTCGGCACGCTGCGCGACAAGCTCACGGAGCTGGCGCGCTGCGGCGTGCAGCAGACGGTGGTGCTGCCTTTCGACGCGGCGCTGGCCGCGCAGTCGCCCGAGGCCTTCATCGACGAGGTGCTGGTGCAGGGGCTGGGCGCCCGCTACGTGCTGGTGGGCGATGACTTCCGGTTCGGGCGCCAGCGCGCGGGCGACTACGCCATGCTGGACGCGGCCGGCCAGGCCCGGGGCTTTGACGTGGCGCGCATGAACAGCTACGAGGTGCACGGTTTGCGCGTCTCCAGCTCCGCCGTGCGGCAAGCGCTGGCCCAGGGCGACATGGACGCGGCCGCGCGCCTGCTGGGACGGCCATACACCATCTCGGGCCATGTGGTGCATGGCCGCAAGCTCGGGCGCGAGCTGGGCGCCACGGCCGAGGGCGCGGGCGACGGCTTTCGCACGCTGAACCTGCGCTTTGCCCACTGGAAGCCCGCCGCCAGCGGCATCTTCGCCGTGCTGGTGCACGGCCTGGGGCGCGAGGGCGATGCCCCGCTGCAGGGCGTGGCCAACCTGGGCGTGCGCCCTTCGCTCGACCCCGACGACGTCAACGGCGGGCGAGTGCTGCTGGAGACACATTGCCTGCAATGGCCCGCCGAGCTGGGGGCCGAAGGGGCGTACGGTAAAATCGTGCGCGTGGAACTGCTGCACAAACTGCACGACGAGCTCAAGTACGACGGTCTGGCTGCCCTGACGGCGGGCATCGCCAAGGACTGTGCGGATGCGCGCGCCTACTTCGCGTCGGCCCAGGCACCCAATCACACCGAGACCCGGCGCCAGACCACGCGCGACCGAATTTGAGGGGGCTGCCTGCGCAGCGCCTGCCCGGCAGGCCCGACACCTCTTCACGCCTCCTCTTTTCCCGTTTTCTCCGGGCCTGCCCCGGAATGCCCCGTTTTAAGGCTCCCTCATGTCCGACAACGCCAGTACCACCGAATCCACCGCCACGGACTACCGCAGCACCCTGAACCTGCCCGACACCCCCTTCCCCATGCGCGGCGACCTGCCCAAGCGCGAGCCGGGCTGGGTCAAGGAATGGGAAGACAAGGGCCTGTACAAGCGCCTGCGCGACGCTCGCTGCGGCGCGCCCAAGTTCATCCTGCACGACGGCCCGCCCTACGCCAACGGCCAGATCCACATGGGCCACGCGGTCAACAAGATTCTCAAGGACATGATCACCAAGGCGCGCCAGCTCGAGGGCTTCGACGCGCTGTACGTGCCCGGCTGGGACTGCCACGGCCTGCCGATCGAGAACGCCATCGAGAAGAAACACGGCCGCAACCTGAGCCGCGACGACATGCAGGCCAAGAGCCGCGCGTTTGCCACCGAGCAGATCGCGCAGCAGATGGTGGACTTCAAGCGCCTGGGCGTGCTGGGCGAATGGGACAACCCCTACAAGACCATGAACCCCGCCAACGAGGCGGGCGAAATCCGAGCGTTCAAGCGTGTGATGGAGCGTGGTTTTGTCTACCGCGGCTTGAAGCCCGTGTACTGGTGTTTTGACTGCGGTTCGTCGCTGGCCGAGTTCGAGATCGAATACCAGGACAAGAAGAGCACCACGCTGGACGTGGCCTTCAAGGCGCACGAGCCCGCCAGGCTGGCGTCCGCGTTTGGCCTGCCCGCGTTGACCAAAGACGCCTTCGTCGTCATCTGGACCACCACCGCCTGGACCATCCCCGCCAACCAGGCGCTGAACCTGAACCCCGAGATCAGCTACGCGCTGGTGGACACCGGCGAACGCATCCTGCTGGTGGCCGAGCCGCTGGTGGCCTCGTGCCTGGAGCGCTATGGCCTCACGGGCAGCGTGCTGGCCACCACCCTGGGCAAGAACCTGGGTGGGCTGGAGTTCGAGCACCCGCTGTACGACGTGAAAAGCGAGGACGGCAGCCAAGGCTACCAGCGCCTGTCCCCCGTGTACCTGGCCGACTACGCCACGGCCGACGACGGCACCGGTATCGTGCATTCCTCGCCCGCCTACGGGCTGGAGGATTTCAACTCCTGCGTGTCCCACGGCCTGGCGCTGGACGACATCCTGAACCCCGTGCAGGGCAACGGTACCTATGCGCCGGACTTCCCGCTGTTCGGCGGCCAGCACATCTGGAAGGCCGTGCCCGTCATCATCGAAGCACTGCGCGATGCCGGCCGCCTGATGGCCACCAAGGAGATCACGCACAGCTACCCCCACTGCTGGCGCCACAAGACGCCGGTGATCTACCGCGCGGCCGCGCAATGGTTCATCCGCATGGACGAAGGCGAAGGCGTCTTCACCCAGCCCGGCATGAAGCCTGCCAAGACGCTGCGCCAGATCGCGCTGGACGCCATCGAACACACCAGCTTCTACCCCGAGAACGGCAAGACCCGCCTGCACGACATGATCGCCGGGCGGCCCGACTGGTGCATCTCGCGCCAGCGCAGCTGGGGGGTGCCCATCCCGTTCTTTTTGCACAAGGATTCGGGCGAACTGCACCCGCGCACCATGGAAATCATGGACCAGGCGGCCGACATCGTGGAAAAGGGCGGCATCGAGGCCTGGAGCCGCGTGACGCCCGAGGAAATCCTGGGCGCCGAGGACGCGGCCCGCTACACCAAGAGCACCGACATCCTGGAGGTGTGGTTCGACTCGGGCTCCACGTTCAGCCATGTGCTGCGCGGCACGCACCCCGACGTGCACCACGACACGGGCCCCGAGGCCGACCTGTACCTGGAAGGCCACGACCAGCACCGCGGCTGGTTCCACAGCTCCCTGCTCTTGGCATCGGCGCTGGAAGGCCGCGCGCCCTACCGGGGCCTGCTGACCCACGGCTTCACCGTGGACAGCCAGGGCCGCAAGATGAGCAAGTCGCTGGGCAACGGCATCGATCCGCAGGAGATCAACAAGAAGCTGGGCGCCGAGATCATCCGCCTGTGGGTGGCCGCCAGCGACTACTCCGGCGACATCGCGGGGGACGAAAAGATCCTGGCCCGTGTGGTGGATGCCTACCGCCGCATCCGCAACACGCTGCGCTTCCTGCTGGCCAACGTGAGCGACTTCGACCCGGCCAAGGACGCCGTGCCGTTCGACCAGATGCTGGAGATCGACCGTTACGCCCTCACCCGCGCATCCGAGTTCCAGGCCGAGGTGCTGGCGCACTACAAGGTGTATGAGTTCCACCCCGTGGTCGCCAAGCTGCAGCTGTACTGCTCGGAAGACCTGGGCGGGTTCTACCTGGACGTGCTCAAGGACCGCCTGTACACCACCGCGCCCAAGAGCCTGGCGCGCCGCAGCGCGCAGACCGCGCTCTACCAGATCACGCATGCCATGCTGCGCTGGATGGCGCCGTTCCTGTCCTTCACGGCCGAAGAGGCCTGGAAGTTGTTCGGCCAGTCCGACTCCATCTTCGTGGAAACCTATGGCTCCATCGCCGGGGCCGACGAGGGCCTGCTGGCCAAGTGGGGGCGCCTGCGCGAGATCCGCGATGCGGTGAACAAGGAGATCGAGGCGCTGCGCGCCGCCGGCCAGGTGGGCTCTTCGCTGCAGGCCGTGGTCACCCTCACGGCCGCGCCCGAAGACCATGCGCTGCTGGCCAGCCTGGGCGACGACCTGAAGTTCATCTTCATCACCTCTGCTATTGAATTGGTAGCTGGTAGCGCACTGCAGATCAGCGTCAAGCCCAGTTCTGATGCCAAATGCGAGCGCTGCTGGCACTACCGCCCCGACGTGGGGCAGGATGCCGCGCACCCCACCATCTGCGGCCGCTGCACCAGCAACCTCTACGGGGACGGCGAAAGCCGGGCGCACGCGTGATGGCGCGCGGCGCGGCACTGGCGGGGCGCTCCGGCGCGGGCATGTGGCCCTGGCTGGCCTGGGCCGTGGTGCTTCTGGTGGCCGACCAGATCACCAAGACCTGGATCATCCAGAACTACCAGCTGGGCGATGCCACGTTCATCACCAGCTTCTTCAACATCGTGCGGGCGCACAACACCGGCGCGGCGTTCTCCTTCCTGCGCGACGCGGGCGGATGGCAGCGCTGGCTGTTCACCGGCATCGGCGTGGCGGCCACGATCTTCATCGTGTGGCAACTGCGCGCGCACCCCGGCCAGAGGCTGTTCAGCTTCGCGCTGTCCAGCATCCTGGGGGGCGCGGTGGGCAACGTGGTGGACCGGCTGATGCACGGCTACGTCGTGGACTTCCTGGATTTCCACTGGAATTTCCTCGCCGGGATCTTCCACGGCGGCCATTTCCCGGCCTTCAACCTGGCGGACACGGCCATCAGCGTGGGGGCCGCCTGCCTGATCCTGGACGAGCTGCTCAGAGCGCGGCGCGCGCGCTGAAGCAACACCCCCGCTCCCTGCATCCCAGGCCCGCCGCGCGCGGGCCTTTTGCCAGGCGAAAGGCGGGGAGCGGATTCACCGGCAGGGGCCTGCCCCACCTGTGTAGTGCCCGTGCGGCAGGCGCCACACGCCGTGCCCCGCCCGGCAAAACCCGGACTGCTATCCATGCTATGGAATCGGGAGTATGCTTATATGTCAGTTTTGTGACAAATGACGGAGGGGTGCCTTGCCCGCGCCCGCCCCGCCCCGGAAGCCGCGCCGCCCGGCACCGCAGACCCGTCTGCCCTGGCCTCCGGGCACAAAAGTGAACACGCCACCCTGGCCAGGGGCGCATGATGTGCCCTGCGTCCGCCGTGGGCCAGGCGCCGCGTTTGCGCACGTCACAAGAAGAAGAAACAACGGTTTTCCATGAAGCATCTCTTGAATCTCCTGGCAGCGGTGTCGCTGCTGATCTGGGGCACCCACCTGGTGCGCACCGGCATCCTGCGTGTATTCGGCGCCAACCTGCGCCAGCTGATCGCGCACAGCGTCAGCAACCGGTTCACGGCCGTGCTGTCGGGCATCGGGGTGACCGCCGTGGTGCAGTCGAGCACCGCCACGGCGCTGATCGTGTCGTCCTTCGTGGGCCAGGGCCTGGTGGGCCTGCCCGCCGCGCTGGCCGTGATGCTGGGCGCCGACGTGGGCACCAGCGTGATGGCCGTGGTGTTCTCCATGGACCTGTCCTGGCTCTCGCCGCTGTTCATCTTCGCGGGGGTGGTGCTGTTCATCTCGCGCAAGGACACGGCGGCCGGCCGCGTGGGCCGGGTGCTGATCGGCCTGGGCCTGATGCTGCTGGCGCTGCGCCTGATCACCGAGTCCACCACCGTGCTGACCCAGTCGCCCACCGTGCGCACGCTGCTCTCCGCGCTCACCAGCGACCTGCTGCTCGAGATTTTCACGGGCTCGGTGCTCGCCATCGTGGCCTATTCCAGCCTGGCCACGGTGCTGCTCACCGCGGCCCTGGCGGGCTCGGGCGGCATCCCGCCCGACGTGGCGCTGGGCCTGGTGCTGGGCGCCAACCTGGGCAGCGGCGTGCTGGCGGTGCTGACCACGCTCAAGGCCGACGTGCAGACGCGGCAGGTGCCGCTGGGCAACCTGATCTTCAAGATCATCGGCGTGGTCATCATGACGCCGCTCACGGGGCTGTGGCTGCAGCACGTGCGGCCCTACGTGCCGGAAATCGCGACGCTGGTGGTGCTGTTCCATCTGGCGTTCAACATGGTGGTGGGCATCATCTGCATCGGCCTGACCGGCACGGTGGCCCGCGCGGTGCAGCGCCTGCTGCCGCAGGAGAAGACCCAGGCCGCGGCGGGCACGCGCCCCCAGCACCTGGACCCTTCCGCCCTGGCCACGCCCTCGCTGGCCATCTCCTGCGCCGCGCGCGAGGCCCTGCACCAGGCCGACGTGGTCGAGTCCATGCTGCTGGGCCTGCACAAGGTGATCCGCACGGACGACCTCAAGCTCGCACAGGATCTGCGCAAGCTCGACGACGAGGTGGACGGCCTGTACTCGGCCATCAAGTACTACATGACCAAGATCTCGCGCGAGGCGCTGGATGAGCGCGAAGGCCGCCGCTGGGCCGACATCATCAGCTTCACGATCAACATGGAACAGATCGGCGACATCATCGAGCGCGTGCTGATCGACATCGAGGACAAGAAGATCAAGAAGGGCCGCCAGTTCTCCGAGGCCGGCATGGAAGAGATCAACGAGCTGCACGCGCGCCTGATCGACAACCTGCGCCTGGCGATGAGCGTGTTCCTGAACGGCAGCGTGCGCGATGCGCAGAAGCTGCTAGAGGAGAAGGCCCGCTTCCGCGACCTGGAGCACGCGTATTCGGCCACCCACCTGGCGCGCCTGTCCGACAACACGGTGCAAAGCATCGAGACCAGCTCGCTGCACATCGACCTGATCAGCGAGCTCAAGCGCATCAACTCGCTGCTGTGCTCGGTGGCCTACCCGATCCTGGAGTCGGCGGGCGCGCTGGCGCCCAGCCGCCTGAGGGCCATGGTGGACCAGGCCTGAGGCGGCGGCTTGCGCCCCGGCGGCCCGCCGCCCTGGCACAGGGGGCAGCGCCTGCAAGGGCCGCCGCGTCAGGCGCCCAGAAAGCCCGCGATCACCAGCCCGGCTTCCAGGGTGAACGCCCCTTGCGCCACCTGTTCGCGCAGGCTGTCGAGGGAAAGCAGATCGAACCGCTCGACCTCCCCGTCCTGGTTGCAGGGCTCCAGGCCATCGGGCACCTGGGCGCGGAACCAGTCGATGCGCTCCACCATGAAGCCCACGCCCCCGCCCTCGCGGCTGGGCCGGCTGAACAGCACGTGGCCGCCGTGCGCCACGCCCGCCAGGGCTTCGATGCGCAGCCCGGCCTCCTCCCAGGTCTCGCGCGCCAGCGCCTGCGGCAGGGTGTCGGCGGCCGCCACCATGCCGCCCATCAGCGTATCCCACAGGCCCGGGTTGTTGGGCTTGGTCAGCGCCCGCTTTTGCACCCACATGCGGCCGTCCGGGGCCAGCCCCACCAGGTGCACGGCCCGCGTGGCGATGCCCAGCACGCGCACGGCGCCGCGCTCCACGGTGGCCACCACGTCGCCCTGCGGATTGCACACGGCCAGTTGCTCATTGCGCCAGGGGCCGCACCGGCCGGCGCCCCGCAGCACCGCCGCCAGGGCGTTGAGCGCCTCGGTGGCCCCTCCCGGGGGCGATTGCAGGTGCCAGGCGGGTGCCCCCTGATGCTCTGTTTTTGATAGCTCGAAGCGCTTGTCGATGGCGCGCGAGGCACCAATCTGCTCCAAGAACCCTTCGGCCACCGAGCCCACCACCTGCCCGGCCGCCAGCAAGGCTTGGCGGGACTGGGCGGCGGGCTGCCGCGCGGCCTGCCGGGCGCCCGCCAGCCAGTGCCCGAACGGCGTGCTGCCGTGCGCCGCGCTCACAGCGTGAGGATGGTGGAGCCGGTGGTCTTGCGCGCCTCGAGGTCGCGGTGCGCCTGCTGCACCTGCGCGAGCGGGTAGCGCTGGTCGATGTGAATCACGACCTGCCCGCTGGCCACCACGCTGAACAGATCGTCCGCCATGGCCTGCGTGCTCTCGCGCGTGGCGATGTGGGTGAACAGTGTCTGGCGCGTGACGTACAGCGAGCCCTTGGCGCCCAGCGCGCCCGGAGCGAACGGCGGCACGGGGCCCGATGCATTCCCAAAGCTGGCCATGAGGCCAAAGGGGCGCAGGCAGTCGAGGGACTTGTCCCACGTGTCCTTGCCCACCGAGTCGTACACCACCTTCACGCCCTGGCCGGCGGTGATCCCTTTCACGCGGGCCGCGAAGTCCTCGGTGTTGTAGTTGATCGCATGGGCCGCGCCATTGGCCAGCGCGAGCTGGCACTTGGCGTCCGAGCCCGCCGTGGCGATGAGGGAGAGCCCGAGCGCCCTGGCCCACTGCGTGGCGATCAGCCCCACCCCGCCGGCGGCGGCGTGGAACAGCACGTGGTCGCCGGCCTGCAGGCCTTGCACGGGCAGCGTCTTCTTGAGCAGGTACTGCGCGGTCAGGCCCTTGAGCATCATGGCCGCGCCGGTTTCGAAGCTGATCGCGTCGGGCAGCCGGCACACGCACCTGGCGGGCATCACGCGCTGCTCGCAGTAGCTGCCGGGCGGCTGGCTCGCGTAGGCCGCGCGGTCGCCCACCTTCAGGTGCGTGACACCTTCGCCCACGGCCTCGACCACACCGGCGGCCTCCATGCCGATGCCCGCGGGCATGCCGAGCGGGTACAGGCCCGTGCGGTGGTACACGTCGATGAAATTCAGGCCGATGGCGTGGTGGCGGATGCGGATCTCGCCGGGGCCGGGCTCGCCCACGGCGACGTCAACGATGTGGAGTTCTTCGGGACCACCGTGCTGGCGGATCTGGACGGCAAGGCTCATGGCTAACGCTCCTGTAACGGTGAGACAAACGGCGGCCATCCTGCCACGAATCCCGCGAGCCTGCCGCAGGCCGGGCTACTTGCCGGCGGGCACCGCCACGCCGCGATGAGAAGGCCCTGGGCGATGGCGGGTGGGCGTGTGGACGGCCGCGCCGCCCTGGGGCCTTGTGGCCGCGCGCAGCGGGGCGGCACGCGCGCCGTTACAGTCCAGCCCCATGACACAAAAACTCACGCCCGGCACGGCGGCGTTGCTGGTGGTACCGCCGATGCTCTGGGCCGGCAATGCCGTGGTGGGGCGGCTGGTGCACGACCTGATCCCGCCCCTCACCCTCAATTTCATCCGCTGGGTGCTGGCCTTCGGCATCCTGCTGCCCCTCGCGCACGGTGTGCTGCGCAAGGACAGCCCGCTGTGGCCGCACTGGCGCCGCTATGCGCTGCTGGGGCTGCTGGGCATCGGGCTGTACAACGCGTTCCAGTACATGGCCCTGCAGACCTCCACGCCCATCAACGTGACCCTGGTGGGCTCCAGCATGCCGGTGTGGATGCTGGGCGTGGGCGCGCTGTTCTTCGGCGCGGGCGTCACGCGGCGGCAGCTGCTGGGGGCGCTGCTGTCGATCTGCGGCGTGCTGCTGGTGCTCAGCCGTGGCGAATGGGCGCAGCTGATGGCCTTCCGGCTCGTGCCGGGCGACCTGTTCATGCTCCTTGCCACGATTTCATGGGCGTTCTACAGCTGGCTGCTGTCGCGCACCACCGAGCCCACCCGCATCCGCGGCGACTGGGCAGCGTTCCTGATGGCGCAGATGGTGTTCGGGCTCGCATGGTCGGGCAGTTTCGCCGGGGCGGAATGGGCCTCGGGCCGCTCGCACGTCGCATGGGGCTGGCCGCTGGCGGCCGCGCTGGCATTCATCGCGGTGGGGCCCGCGGTGCTGGCCTACCGCTTCTGGGGCGTGGGCGTGCAGCGCGCGGGGCCCGCCGTGGCGGGCTTCTTCGTGAACCTGACACCCCTGTTCGCCGGCATCCTGTCGGCCGCGTTCCTGGGGGAGACGCCCCAGCTCTTTCATGGCATCGCGTTCGCGCTGATCGTGGGCGGGATCGTGGTGTCCTCTCGCCGATAGCGCCGCTGCGGCGGCTCTACTCCTGCACCCGCAAGGTGCCGGCAGAGGACCCAAAACCCGGTTCTTGCGCCGGGAAGTCCGCCACGGTGGCGTTGTAGTTCACGCCCACCATGTGGCCGTTCAGGTCCGTGAGGTACATGAGGTTGCGGACGTCGGTATCGGCGGCCGGCGCGGTGCTGTCCATGCGCACCCAGGCACGCCCGCCAATGGTGACCAGCGAGGCGTCGCGCATCACCAGGCCCGGGGTGAGCCTGGGCAAGGTTGTTTCCATGGCGGACATGAACGCGGGCAAGGCATCGGGCGTGAGCGGTTTTTGCGCCATGCGCGACCAGGTCACGGCAACAGTGCTGCTGCGCCGGGCGTTGCCCCAGGCGGCCAGCGGCCTGCGCCCGTGCCGGCCGAACTTGGTCTGCAGCTCCTCGTCGGTGAGCGCGGTGTAGCCCGCCGGCGCCTGCAGCCGCAGCGTCCCGCTGGGGGTCTGGACGGCGACGGGCTCGGCGGCGGCCAGGGTGCAGGCAGCGGCTGCGGCACATGCCAGGGTGGCCCATGCAGCCAAGCGCCCGCGCGCCGTGGCGCTGGCGGCGGGGCGGGTGTGCGGAGAAGGGTGCATATCGGACCTCGCCATCAGCACAATGGAAAGAGCGAACGGAAGGAACACCATGCGGCCGGCGACTGGCGGCTCAGTCCGCTGCGCCGCCGGCGGCCGGGGGCGAGGTGGCGGCCTGGGCGGCCTGGGTGGCCTCGGCGGCGTTCTGCAGCAGGACTTCCAGGTCGGCTACGGGCCCGGGCATCCCGAGCAGGTAGCCCTGGAAGAGCTGGCAGCCATAGTCCGCCAGCAAGGTCTTCTGCGCCGGGGTTTCCACGCCTTCGGCGATCACGTCGAGCTCCAGGTTGCGGGCCATGCCGATGATGGTCTGCACGATCACGTCGTCGGTGTGCCGCACGCCCAGGTTGTGCACGAAGGACTGGTCGATCTTGAGCTGGTCCAGAGGCAGGCGCGTGAGGTAGGCGAGCGACGAGTAGCCCGTGCCGAAATCGTCCACGGAGAAGCGCACGCCCTTGGTCTTGAGCAGGCCCATCTTGGCGACGGTGTCGTCCACGTTGTCCAGCACCAGCGACTCGGTGAGTTCCAGCTTGAGCAGGTGGGGCCGCGCGCCGGTTTCCCGCAGCACCTCGACGACGCGGGCCACGAAATCGCGCTGGCGGAACTGGCGGGCGCTCACGTTGACCGACAGCTGCACATGCCGGTAGCGGGCATCGTTCTGCCACGCCGCCAGCTGCTCGCAGGCGGTGCGCAGCACCCAGTGGCCCATCGGCACGATGAGTTCGCTTTCTTCCGCCACGCCAATGAAATCGCCCGGGGCGATCAGCCCGCGGTCGGGATGGATCCAGCGGATGAGCGCCTCGGCGCCCACGATGCGGCCGTCCAGGTGGAACTGGGGCTGGTAGTGCAGCACGAACTGCCGCGCCGTCAGCGCCGCCTGCAGGTCCCCTTCCAGCTGGGCGCGCACGCTGATGGCGATCTGCATCTGCGGATCGAAGAAGCACAGCGCGTTGCGCCCCTGCGACTTGACCTGGTACATGGCGATGTCGGCCTGCTTGAGCAGATCGACCGAGGGCTGCAGCGCTCCTCCCATCAGCGTGGCGCCGATGCTGGGCGTGCTGTGGTGGGTGTGCCCCCCCAGCGAATACGGCGCGTTGAGCGTGCGCAGGATTTTTTCGCCCACGCGCCGGGCATGGGCAGCCGCCTCCTCGCTGTGCTGCGACAGCTCGTGCAGCATGACGACGAACTCGTCCCCGCCCAGGCGCGCCACGGTGTCCTCCCGCCGCACACAGGTCTTGAGCCGCTCGGCGACCTGGCGCAGCAGCAGGTCGCCCACTTCGTGGCCCAGGGTGTCGTTCAGGGTCTTGAAGTGGTCGAGGTCCAGGAAGAGCAGCGCGCCGTACTGCCCGCTGCGCAGGCTGGCCGCGATGACCTGCTGCATGCGGTCCATGAGCAGCCGGCGGTTGGGCAGGTTGGTGAGCGGGTCGTAGAAGGCCAGGCTTTCGATCTCGGCGCTGGCCCGGCGCAGGGCGGTCACATCGTGGTACGTGATGACCAGCCCCCCTTCGGGCGTGGGCCGTTCGGTGATCTGGATCGTGCGGCCATTGGGCAGCACCTGTTCATGGGGCTCCTGGTGCTGCTTTTGCTTGAGCAGGCGCAGCTCCACCCAGCGCATGCGCTCGTCCTCGCTGGCGCGCGGCAGGTGGTGGCGGGAGGTTTCCTCCATCACGCGCCGGAACGGCACCGTCGGCGCGATCACGCTGCGCAGCCACGGAAATATCTCCTCGAACCGGCTGTTCCACTGCACCACGCGGTACTCGCCGTCGAGCAGCAGGAAGCCGCTCACCATCGACTCCAGCGCCTGGTCCAGCGTGGCCTTGGACTGCGCGATCGCGATGCGGGCCTGGGAGATGCGGTCCAGGTAGCGCAGCGCCAGATTGCCGGCCGCTGCGATCATGGCCACGAACAGCAGCCCCGTGAGCGCGATGGCGTTGCGCTGCTCGCGCCAGCCCGCCAGCGCATCGCGCAGCGGGATGCTCGCGGAAATGCGCAGGTCCTGGTACAGGATGGGCCGGTAGACCACCAGCGCGGGCTCCCCGCTGAGGCGGGCCGGCGCTTTCCATTCCTGGCCCTTTTCCGCGAGTTCGTGGAGCGGCGGACTGAGCGTGGGCGTGATGGATTCCTCCCGGTTGGGCACGCTCAGCAGCAGCAGCCCTCCCGCGCGCTCCAGCGTGACCTGCAGGCCGCTGATGTCCACCCCCTGCACCAGCACCGAACTGAGCGCGCCGACGGGCACCTCCGCCACCGCGACCACGCGGGCGCTGTCGGCCATGCGCAGGTGGCGAGCGAAGTACAGCACGCGCTCGGACGTGGCGAAGCTCACCACCGGCGGGCTGATCATGAGGGTGGAGACGGGCTGCTCCAGCACCGTCGCCAGGAAACCGGGCGGCAACTGCACGGGCAGCGCGCTGCCGGCGGCGTCGGAGGACGCCATCGACTTGCCGTTGGCGTCCAGCAGGGCCACGTAGCGCACCATCAGGTTCTGCCGCGCCGAGCTGCGCAGCCGCTGGCTGGCCAGCTCGGGATCGATCCAGTCGCGCATGGCGCCGGACAGCCCGAGCAGTTCATCCATGCTGGCCAGCAGCACATCCACCGCTAGCAGGGACCGGTTGAGCGCCGCCTCGGCGCCCGCCACGAAGCGCGTGGCCTGGGCTTCGTTGTCGTCCAGCGCCACCTTGCGGGCGTTCCATGCCAGCGCGGCGGAGACCAGCACCACCGCCGCCATGAACACCGCCGCCCCGGCCCATACGAAGGCCTTGATCCGCAGCGGGGTGTTGGACTCACTCATTTCGCGGGGGCCGCCGCCAGGCCGCGGACGGGGCCGATCGTCTGGTTCCACACCTGGGCGCAGCGCACCCCGCAGCGCTGCACCCAGCGCGGCAGCACGGTGGAGGCGAGGATCTCGTGCCGGTTGCGCTCGTCCTGCGACGACACCGGCACCACCACCATGCTGCCCTTGCGGCCCCCCACGCAGGCAGGGGCCCCACGGTTGCAGGCCATGCCATCGGAGGTCTCGCGCTCGGACTCTTCCCAGATGGCAGCCTCCAGCCTGGGCAGCTCGCGCCGCAGCAGCGCACGCAGGTCGGGCGGCAGCGCCTCCCAGGCGGCCTGGTTGGCGCCGAAGATGGCCAGCCCCCAGGTCACGGGCAGCGCATGCATGTGCGAGGTGATCGCGGGCAGGCCCAGGGTGTTGCCCGACATGGTGCCGGTGATCGCGCATTCCGTGTTGCCCGCGGTGAGGCTGGGCACGATCTGCGCGAAACCGGTGAGCACCGGCACGCCGCCCAGCGCCCCGACGAAATCGGCCTGAGTGGAGGAGGACACCCGGGTGCGGCGCCCCGCCAGGTCGGCCAGCGCGCGCAGCGGCTTCTTGCAGAACACCACCTGGGCGGGGTACACGTACACCGCCAGGGCCTCCACGCCATGCTGGTCGCGCAGGACCTTCTCCAGGTAGGGCCGGAATGCCGCCAGCGTGGACTTGAGCGTGGCGATGTCGGGATTGAGGCCGGCCAGGTCGGGCGCGGTGTACTCGGGGTACTGGGCCGTGAATGAGCTCATGAGCGTCGTGCCGAAAGGCACCACGCCCAGCTGCAGCAGGCGCAGCATCTCGGCGCCGGGCACGCCGGCCCGGTCAAAGGGCACGATCTCGGCGTCGAACCGCCCGCCGCTCATGCGCAGCAGCTCCTTCGTCCAGAACGGCTCTTCCTGGCGGGTGTACTGGTTGATGCCCGCCAGGCCGCCCACGATGCGCAACTTGTAGGGCGCTGCGGCGGCCGTCGCCGGGGGCGCGGCCGTCTGGCCCATGGCCTGGGGCAGGCCGCCCAGCGCCGCGCATGCCGCGCACAGCAGCACCGCGGCGCGGCGGCGAAGGCGAAACCTCAGAGCGGGCATGGGCTGCATGGGGGGTTCTGGTACTGCAGCCCGCACGCGGACCGAGGCCATGAACGGAGCGCCTTCGCGCCCTGGGCGCGGCGAAACCCACAGCGGTATCGGCGGATACCGCATGGATTCGCAACGCTGCCCGGGAGGGGAGTGCGCAGTGTCATGTTCCGGTGCTTTCGGGTTGGAGGACTGGGGGCCCCATTCTTCACCAAGTTTTTCCACCCGGAGGAAAAGCTGTCGGCAAAATGCCACGAGGTACCACCGCAGAACCTGCCGCGCGCACAAGAACCCACCGCCCGCGGGTGGCCGGAAAGCACCCCGCGCCGCCCCCTCCAGCACGCAGCCCGGGCGCGCCAGCAGCGTTTTCGACGCGCAGGCTCAGGCAGGCGCCTGCGCCGCCGCCCGGATCAGAAGGTCAGAAAGTGCCCGGGTAGGCGCCGCCGTCCGCCAGCACGTTCTGCCCCGTCATGTAGCCCGCCTGCTGGCTGCACAAGAACGCGCAGATGGCTCCGAACTCCTGGGCCGTGCCGTAGCGCCCGGCCGGAATCTGCGCCTGCTGGGCGCTGCGCACGTCGTCCACGCTCTTGCCGGCCTTGCTGGCGGCCGCGTTCACGGTGGCGGCGAGCCGGTCGGTGTCGAACTTGCCGGGCAGCAGGTTGTTGATGGTCACGCCGCGCGCGGCGATCTTGCTGCGCGAGACGCCGGCCACGAAGCCGGTGAGCCCGCTGCGCGCGCCGTTGGACAGGCCCAGGATGTCGATGGGCGCCTTCACGGCACTGGAAGTGATGTTGACGACGCGGCCAAAGCCCCGTGCGGCCATGCCGTCCACCGTGGCCTTGATCAGTTCGATGGGCGTGAGCATGTTGGCGTCCACGGCCTTGATCCATGCGTCCCGGTCCCACTCGCGGAAGTCGCCCGTGGGGGGGCCGCCGGCATTGGTCACCACGATGTCGAAGTCACGCCCTGGCCCGCCGGCCACGGAGAACACGGCCTCCCGTCCGGCGGCGGTGGTGATGTCGGCGGCCACGGCCAGCACCCGTGGCTTTGGCTGATTCTGCCCGCCAGCGCTAGAACACTGTGCGGCTTCAGCTATCAATTGAGTAGCAGCCTGATCGAGGGCGTCCGCATTGCGGGCGTTGATGACCACATTGACGCCCTCGCGCACCAGGGCCAGCGCACAGCCATAGCCCAGGCCCTTGCTCGCGCCGCACACCAGCGCCCATTTGCCTGCGATACCCAAATCCATAACAATCTCCGGTTCTGACGGCTGCACCCTGCGGCCTTTGAAAACCATCATACGTGGAGAGTTGCAAGATGAACTGGCTGCACCGCGGAGCCCTTGCCGCCTGGCTGGCATTGGCCGCATTGGCGCCCCTGGGCGCGCAAGCGCAGGAGTCCGCCGTGGTCAAGCGCGCCACGCAACTGCGCGACACCCCCGCCGACACTGGCGCGAGCGTGGCGCCCCTGGAGGCCAACACCGTGGTCACCCGCAGCAACGAGCGCAAGGGCCCCTGGACCCGGGTGAGCACGCCGCAGGGCGCGACGGGCTGGGTGCACATGTTCGACCTGGGTCCGCAGTCGGGCTCGGCCGCGCCTTCCAGCAACGCGGCCACGAGCGGCCTGCGAGGCCTGGGCGGTCTGTTCGGCGGCAACAGCGGCCCCACGACCACGGCCACATCCACCGTGGGCATCCGCGGCCTGGGCGCCGAAGACATCGCCAACGCGCAGCCCAACCCGGCCGCCGTCGGCCAGGCGGAGGGCCTGCGGGTGAATGCGGACCAGGCACGCCAGTTCGCGACCACCGCCTCCCTGCAGCCACGCACCGTGCCGCCACTGGCGGCGCCCCAGCGTCCGTCGTCCAGCGGCAGCCCGGGAGCGACGGGCTCCTCGGCCAATCCTTCCGACCCCAACTTCAGCCCCAACTGAGGAAAGCCGCCATGCGACTGCCCTTTTCCCATGCCTGCACGCGGCCGCTGGCCGCTGCGTGCGCCGCCCTGGCGCTCACCCTGGTGCCGGTCTGCGGCCATGCCCAGAACGTGATGAACCTGCTCAACTCGCTGGGCGGAGGCACCAGCAGCAGCGGTGGCGGCCTGCTGGGCGCCGTCACCGGCGGCGGCGGCAATGCCGCCCGGGGCGACGACCTCATCAGCCTGCTCACGCGCTCGGTGGAGAGCATCGACGAGCCGAAAGAGATTGAAATCGGCCGCCAGCTCGCCGCCGTGCTGCTGGGCAGCAAACCGCTGCACCCGGACATGGCCCTGCAGCGCTATGTGAACAACCTCGGGCGCTGGATCAGCCTGCAGTCCGAGCGCCCCCATCTTCCCTGGACCTTCGTCGTGCTGGACGATCCCGGGTACAACGCATTCGCCGCGCCGGGGGGCTACGTGTTCGTGACCAAGGGGCTGATCGACCGCTGCGCGGACGAGGCCGAACTTGCGGGTATCCTCGCCCACGAAATCACGCACGTCACCGCCAGGCACCACCTGCACGCCATGCGCAAGACCGCGCAGTCCGGCATGTTCACGCAGCTGGTGGCGTCGCAGATCAAGACCAACGCCGTGGGGAACCTGGTGGCCTCGCAGTTCCTCGCCCTGGGCCGCAACCTGTATGCGCGCGGCCTGGACCAGGCCGACGAGTACGACGCGGACCGCACCGGCGTGGCCCTGGCCACGCGCGCGGGCTTCGATCCGTATGGGCTGGTGGCGGTGCTGCAGCAGCTGCGCACGGCCGCGCCCGACAACCCCATGTTCACGCTGGCCCTGGCCACCCATCCGCCCGCCCAGGCACGGCTGGAGCAACTGGAGCTGGCCATGGGCAAGAACCTGGATGGCTTCATGGGCGTGGCGCCCGTCACGGTGGCGCAGCGCCTCAACCCCCAGCCTTCGGCGGCCTCTGGCCCCGCCGCCGCGGTGCCAGGCGCGGTGAATCCGGCGGCGGCGCCCGCCCGCAAGCCCGCGCCGCCCGCGCGGAAAAAGACCTCGTAGCGGAGCGGTGCCCGGGGCCCCCAAAAGGTGTGCCCGCGCGGCGGGACAACAAGAAAAAAGGGCAGCGCGCGCTGCCCTTTTTCATGCCCGACAGCGCCCCTCCCCCCCGGCCGTATGGCGTGGCATTCGGAGCACCACGGCAAGGGCCTTCATCAGGCCTGCTGGCGGCGCGCGAGCTGCGTGAACACGAAAATGCCGGCGATGACCAGCGCCGTGCCCGCGGCCACCCACACCGTGAAGGGTTCGCCCAGGATCCAGACACCCATGAGGATGGTGGACAGCGGCCCCACCATGCCGGTCTGCGCGGTCATGCCGGCGCCCACGCGCTCGATCGCCATCATCACCATGAGCACGGGCGCGGCCGTGCACAGCGTGGCGTTGAGCACCGACAGCCAGATCACCTCGGGCGCCACCACGGCCGCGCTGAAGGGCCGCAGCACCACGAACTGCAGCAGGCAGCACAGGCACGCCACCGTGGTGGCCAGCCCCACCAGCCGCAACGACCCCAGGCGCCGCACCAGCTCGCCGCTGTAGACCAGGTAGATGGCATAGCTCACCGCGCTCAGGAACACCAGCAGGGTGCCCCAGGCCGCATCGGCGCCCTGCAGGTTGGCCTCGTGGCCGAACACCAGCACCACGCCGCAGTAGCTGATCAGCATGCCCACGGCCTGGCCCCAGTGGATGCCGCGCCGGTACAGCACCCAGCCGAGCATCACCACCAGCGTGGGGTTCAGGTACAGGATGAGGCGCTCCAGGCTGGCGCTGATGTAGGCCAGCCCCGCGAAGTCCAGAAAGCTCGCCAGGTAGTAGCCCGTGAGCCCCAGGCCCAGCACGCCCAGCCAGTCCTTGCGCGACAGGGGCGGCTTGCCCCGGCTGGCCCACCAGGCCATCACGGCGAAGATGGGCAGCGCAAACAGCATGCGGTACATGATGAGCGTGACCGCGTCCACTCCGTAGCGGTACGCGAGCTTGACGATGATGGCCTTGCCGCTGAAGGCGATGGAGCCCAGCAGGGCGAGCAACAGGCCGGTTGCTACATTTTTTCTAGCTGCTAGCGCTTGTACTGATTGGGCTGGAGGCACTTTTTCTCAAATCTCATCAATAGCCGGCCACCTGGCCATCGCGGCGCGGATCGCTGGCGGCCAGGTAGCCCTGCACCTTGGGGTCGCCCATGCGCCAGATGAACTGGCCGGCACCGAAGTCCTGGTAGGAGTCCTGCAGCACCTCCATCTGGTGCCCCAGGCCGAGCAGCCCCTGCACCGTGGCGGCGGGCATGGCGGCCTCGACGTTGATCGACAGCCCTTCGTTGAAGCGCCAGCGCGGCGCATCACAGGCCGCCTGCGGGTTCTGGCCATAGTCCAGCATGCGCACCAGGGTCTGCAGGTGGCCCTGGGGCTGCATGTTGGCCCCCATCACGCCGTAGCTCATCACGGGCTGGCCGTTTTGTGTCAGGAAGGCGGGGATGATGGTATGAAACGGCCGCTTGCCCGGCGCCACCAGATTGGCGGAATTGGGGCCATCGGGGTCGGTGCTGAACGCCTGGCCCCGGTTCTGCAGACTGATGCCGAACGTGGGCTCCACGCAACCCGAGCCAAAGCCCATGTAGTTGCTCTGGATGAAGCTCACCATCATGCCGTTCTCGTCGGCCGCGGTCAGGTAGATCGTGCCGCCCTTGGCCGGATTGCCCGCCCCGAAATCCTGCGCCTGGTTCATGTCGATCAGTTTGGCACGGGATGCCAGGTACGCGTCATCGAGCATTTGGGCGGGTGTCACCTCCATGGACGATGGCTCGGCCACGTAGCGGTACACATCGGCGAACGCGAGTTTCATCGCCTCGATCTGCAGGTGCTGGGACGCAGTGCCATCCACGGGCAGGCCCGCCAGATCGAACTGGTCGAGGATGCCCAGCGCGATGAGGGCGGCGATGCCCTGCCCGTTGGGCGGAATCTCGTGCAGCGTGTGGCCCCGGTAGTTGCGGGCCATGGGGGTGACCCATTCGGGCCGGTGCGCCGCCAGATCCGCCAGCGCCAGGCTGCCGCCCTGGGCCTGCGAGAAGGCCACCAGCGCCTGGGCGATTTCGCCCGTGTAGAACGCCTGCCCCCGCGTGGCGCCGATGGCGCGCAAGGCACGCGCAGCCGCCGCGAACTGGAACAGCTCACCCACCCGCGGCGCGCGCCCCCAGGGCATGAAGCTCCGCGCAAACCCTGGCTGCGACTGCAGCTCGGGCACGGCGGCGGCCCATTTCTGCTGCACCACCACCGGCACCAGGTAGCCGCGCTCGGCGATCTCGGCGGCGGGCTCCATCAGGTCGGCAAAAGGCAGCTTGCCAAAGCGCTCGGACAGGGCCACCCAGGCGCTGACGGCGCCCGGCACGGTGACGGCATCCATGCCGCGCCGGGGCGGCGTCGCCTGCCCCCTGCCGTAGCGGCTGTGAAAGTACCCGGGCGTCCAGGCGGCGGGCGCGCGGCCCGAGGCGTTGAGCCCCTGCAAGGCCTGCCCGTCCCAGAGGATGCAGAACGCATCGCTGCCCAGGCCATTGCTCACGGGCTCGCAGATCGTCATGGCAGCGGCCGCCGCCACGGCCGCATCGACGGCATTGCCGCCCTGCTGCAGCATGCGCAAGCCCGCCTGGGCAGCCAGCGGGTGGGACGTGGAAACGACATTGCGCGCAAACACCGGCAGGCGGGTGCTGGCATAGGAAGAGGTGTAGCTGAACGGCATCGGGCCATTATCTGCCGCTGCCGGCGGCTGCGCCCCGCCCCCTGCGCGGCTTCAATGGCGCTTGCGGAACACCTTGTGGTGCAGCCTTCGCAGAGACCACCAGACGCCCACGGCCACCACCGGAATCGCAATGGCGGCCGTCGTCTCGGGGGAAAGCGGCCAGCCCAGCTTCTGCGCTCCCTTGGCCAGGTAGCTCACCAGGCCAACGATGTAGTACGTGATCGCCGCCACCGAGAGGCCTTCCACCGTGGACTGCATCTGGAGCTGCAGGTCCTGGCGGTGGTTCATGGTGGTCAGCAGCGCCTGGCTGCTTTGCTGCTGCTCGATCTCCACCCGGGTGCGCAGAAGGTTGCTCATGCGCGAGACGCGCTGCGACAGCGCATCCTGCCGGCGGGTCGCCCACTCGCAGGTGCTGCGCGCGGGCGTGAGGCGCCGGTCCATGAACTCCCGGATGGTCTGCATGCCCGCCAGGCGCGATTCGGCGATGTCCTCGATGCGGCGGTCCAGCAGCTCGAAGTAGGCGCTGCTGGCCGAGAAACGCGAGTGCGTGGCGGCGTACTGGCTTTCCACCTGCCCGGCCAGCCGGGTCAGGCGGTCCAGCAGCACGGGCTCGGCATCGCGGTTGGCGGTGCGGATGGCGTCGGCCAGCTCGGCCAGCTCACGCTCGGCGAACGCCAGCACGCTGGCCGCCTCGCGCGCCGCGGGCAGGCCCAGCAGGGCCGCCATGCGGTAGGTCTCGATTTCGAGCAGGCGCTGCACCAGCCGCCCCAGGCGGCGCTGCGTCATGCCCCCCGCAAGCAGCACCATGCGCGAGAAACCGTCGGCATGGATGGCGAAGTCGGTGTAGACCTCGCCATGCCCGTCGGCCACGGTGGAGGCCACCAGCGTGTCCTCGTGCAGCACGTGCTTGACCAGCGAGCCCGAGCCAAAGGTGTGCGTGGGCAGCACCCAGAGATTCAGGCTGCACAGGCATTGCCCGGGCAGGGCCGCCAGCCACTCGCGGGGCACGGCATCCACCGCGCTGGCGGGCTCCCGCTCGCCGAAGGCATCCGCCGTCGCGGGCACCATGAAAGTCCAGGAGACGAACTCGGTGTGCAGCTCCCACCGCATGCGGTAGGCGCCCAGGTCCATGCGCAGGTGGGTGGTGTGCGCATCGGGCAGGGCCATGTGGTGGTCGCGCAGGAGGGCGGCGACATGGGCCCGGCTCGCTTCGCGCCCGGCCGCATCGGCCAGCATCACGATGTGCGCGATGGCCAGGGGGGCCGTCATGGCCTCGGGCGGGCGGGCGTGGATTTCGTTGTGCAGCATCGCCCGGTGGGGATGCTGCGGCAGATGGAATGGAGTGGACATGCGGACCTCTGCCCGCGATTGTCCACTGGCGCCGAGGGTGCGCAGGCCCCCGGGCTCTCCAAAAAACAACGGCACCCGAAGGTGCCGCTGTTCTGGAGTCGGATGGAAAAAGAGGTGCGATCAGTCTTCCACGAACGCTTCCTCGCGCTTGTTCTTCACCGAAGGCAGCAGCACGATGACGAGCAGCAGCGCAGCGGCAGCGAGCAGGCCGGCCGACAGCGGACGCGTGACGAACACGCTCCAGTCGCCACGCGACAGCAGCAGCGCACGGCGCAGGTTCTCTTCCATCATCGGGCCCAGGATGAACCCGAGCAGCAAGGGTGCGGGTTCCGTGCCCAGCTTGTGGAAGATGTAGCCGATCAGGCCGAATGCACCCACCATCCAGATGTCGAAGGTGTTGTTGTTGGTGGAGTACACGCCCACCGCGCAGAACAGCACGATGGAGGGGTACAGCCAGCGGTACGGCACGGTCAGCAGCTTGATCCAGATGCCGATCAGGGGCAGGTTCAGGATCACCAGCATGGCGTTGCCGATCCACATCGAAGCGATCAGGCCCCAGAACAGTTCGGGGTTGCTGGTCATCACCTGGGGACCAGGCTGGATGTTGTGGATGGTCATCGCGCCCACCATCAGCGCCATCACGGCGTTGGGAGGGATACCGAGCGTCAGCAGCGGGATGAAGGAGGTCTGCGAACCGGCGTTGTTGGCCGACTCGGGAGCCGCCACGCCACGGATGTTGCCTTGGCCGAAGGGGACTTCACCGGGCTTGAGCTTGGTCTTCTTCTCGACCGTGTAGGCCGCAAACGCCGCCAGCAGCGCACCGCCACCGGGCAGAATGCCCAGCGCCGCGCCCAGTGCCGTGCCGCGCAGCACGGCAGGAATCATGCGCTTGAAGTCTTCCTTGGTGGGGAACAGGCCCTCGACCTTGGCAGTGAACACTTCGCGCTCGTCATCGGGGCGCGAGAGGTTGGCAATGATTTCGCCGTAGCCGAACACGCCCATGGCGATGGTCACGAAGCCGATGCCGTCGGTCAGTTCAGGGATGTCGAAGCTGAAGCGGGCCACGCCCGAGTTCACGTCGGTACCCACCAGGCCCATCAGCAGGCCCAGCACGATCATGGCCACGGCCTTGAGCAGCGAACCCGAGGCCAGCACCACGGCACCGATCAGGCCAAGCACCATCAGCGAGAAGTATTCGGCGGGGCCGAACTTGAAGGCCACTTCGGTCAGCGGGGGCGCGAAGGCCGCCAGGATCAGCGTGCCCACGCAGCCGGCGAAGAACGAGCCCAGCCCGGCCGCCGCAAGCGCCGGCCCCGCTCGGCCCTTGCGCGCCATCTGGTAGCCATCGATCACGGTCACCACCGAGGACGATTCACCCGGCAGGTTCACCAGGATGGCGGTGGTGGAGCCGCCGTACTGGGCGCCGTAGTAGATGCCGGCCAGCATGATCAGCGCAGCCACGGGAGGCAGTGCATAGGTGGCGGGCAGCAGCATGGCAATGGTGGCCACGGGGCCGATGCCGGGCAGCACGCCGATCAGCGTGCCCAGCAGGCAGCCGATGAAACAGTAGATCAGGTTCTGGAACGTGAAGGCCACGCCAAAACCGAGCGAGAGGTTGTTAATCAAATCCATGGTCGGTGCTCCTGCTCAACCCGTGATGAAACTCGGCCACACAGGGAACTGCAGCTTGAGCGCCCAGACGAATGCCACGTAACTGCCGACAGCCAAGACCGTGGCCAGCACGAACACCGCCTTGGCGTTGAACTCATTGCCAGCCAGGCTGGAGATGAAGGTCAGCGCGTAGATGCCCACGATGAGGCCCATGGCCGGAATGCCCAGGCTCGGCAGGCCGCCCAGCAGGATGCCGAACGCGAAGTTGGCGGCCAGGATGAAGAACAGCGGCTTCCAGGCCCACTTTCCGATCTTGTCGCCATCCTGGGTTTCCACCGTGGTGGCCTTGAAGGTGATCGCGCTGCCGATGATGGCCAGCAGGATCCCCAGCAGCAGCGGGAAGTAGCCCGGGCCCATGCGGGCACCGTTACCGACGTTGTACGTGGTTGCACCCCACGCGAACGCCACACCGACACCCATGAACATGAGGCCGGCAAAGAAGTCTTTTTGACTTTTGATTTTCACGAATTGTCTCCTTGGCGGAAATCTCGACTGCGCGATTGTGGGGGCAACCAGAGCGCGCGCGGATGTGGATTCCACCTACATCCGGTAACGACTGGCCGCCCAGACCCCGCCCGCGCGGCGGACTTCACTCCAGGGGTGGCGTCGCGGTGATCACCTCGTCCAGCGTGGTCAGGCCTTCAGCCACCCGCAAGGCGCCCGCCAGGCGCAACGGCCGCATGCCGTCCTGCACGGCCTGGCGGCGCAGCATGTCGATGGAGGGCGCCTGGTTGATCTTTTCCTTGAGCGCCTCGCTCACCGTGAGCAGCTCATACAGGCCCATGCGGCCGCGAAAGCCGCTCATGCGGCAGTCCACGCAGCCCACGGGCTTGTACGGCTGGTAGCCGCCGCTGAGCTTCCAGGGCTTGACCACCGCCATCAGGGTCTCGCGGTCCGCCGCATCGTCCTTCTGCTTGCACTGCCTGCACAGGGTGCGCACCAGGCGCTGCGCCAGCACCCCGAGCAGGGTGGCGTTCAGGAGGTAGGGCGGCACGCCCAGCTCCATCATCCGGGTGATGGCGGACGGGGCATCGTTGGTGTGCAGGGTCGAGAACACCAGGTGGCCCGTGAGCGCCGCCTGGATGGCCATCTCGGCCGTCTCCAGGTCGCGGATTTCACCCACCATGATGATGTCCGGGTCCTGGCGCATCAGGGCGCGCAGGCCTTCGGCGAAGTTGAAGTCGAGCTGCGGCTGCACCTGCGTCTGGTTGAAGCTGGGCTCGATCATTTCGATGGGGTCTTCCACCGTGCTGACGTTGACCTCCTCGGTCGCCACCCGCTTGAGCGTGGAATACAGCGTGGTGGTCTTGCCCGAGCCGGTGGGCCCGGTCACCAGGATGATGCCGTGCGGGCGCTTGACCAGCCCTTCCCAGCGGGCGGCGTCGTGCTGGGCAAAACCCAGGGCATCGAGGTCCTTGACGGCGTTGTCCGGGTCGAAGATCCGCATGACCATCTTCTCGCCGAACGCCGTGGGCAGGGTGGACAGCCGCATTTCCACCTCGTCGCCGCGCTGGTTGCGCGTCTTGATGCGGCCGTCCTGCGGGCGGCGCTTTTCCACCACGTCGATGCGCCCGAGCAGCTTGATGCGCGAGACCATGGCGTTGTGCACCCCCATGGGCATCTGGTAGACGGGGTGCAGCACGCCGTCGATGCGAAACCGGATCACCCCCTGGTCGCGCCGCGGCTCCAGGTGGATGTCGCTGGCGCGCTGGTCGAACGCGTACTGCCAGAGCCAGTCCACGACCTTGACCACGCCCTGGTCATTGGCGTCGAGCTGCTTGTTGCTCTTGCCCAGCTCGACCAGCTGCTCGAAGCTGCTGCCCCCGGAATTGCCCCCCGCCTTCTGGGCGGCGCGCACCGACTTGGCCAGCGCGAAGAACTCCGCCGTGAACCGATGGATGTCCAGCGGGCTGGCCACCACGCGGCGCACGGTCCGCCGCGACTGCCGCTCCACCTCCGCGACCCAGTCGTCAATGAAGGGCTCCGAGGTGGCCACCACCACTTCCTTGGGGGTCACCTGCACGGGCAGCACCTTGTGGCGCTCGGCATAGGTGGCGCTCATGGTGTCGGCCACGCGCCCCACGTCTACCTTGAGCGGATCGATGCGCAGGTAGGGCAGTCCTGCCCGCTTGGCCAGGTACTCGGACAGGGTCTCGATGTCCAGCGGCTTGCCGTCGCTGGCGCGCTCCATGGCCACGTTGGCCAGGCGCACCAGCGCATGCTGCGAGCTTTCGGCCTGCGAGCAGCGCGCGATGGTGCGCTGCGCCTCTTCCGGGAAGATCACCTGGTCATCGCTGAGCCACTGCACCACCCGGCGCCAGTCCACCGGCCCCGCATAGGGCCGGACCGCCACGCCATCCGGAGAAACAAGGGATGTTTTCATCGAGAACCTTTCCAGAATGAAGCCATGGGCCGGCGGTGGTCAGGCCACCACCGGCTTGAAGGCCCGCAGCCACTTGGCGGTGGGCAGATCCCAGCGGGCCTGGATGGCCTCGGCCCGCGCGGCCAGTTCGGTGCGCTTGGGGCGGGTGGGCGTGCGCTGCGCGAGCACCACGGTGTTGCCCTCGCGCGTGGGCTTGAACGACCAGAGCGCCTCTTCGCCGAAAGCGGCCGCCATGCTCTGCAGGCTGCGGCCGTAGCTCGAGGCCCGGCCAAACAGGTTGACGGTCATGCTGCCGGTATCGGTCAGCAGCGCGCGGCAGTCCGCGTAGAAATCCGGGCTGTCGAGCACGGGCGCGGCCGCCTCGTGGTCATACAGGTCCACGGCCAGCGCATCCACCGTGCCCAGCCACATGGGGTTCCTGATCTCCTGCGCGGCATCGGCCAGCACCACGCGCAGCTTGGGCCCGTCGGGCGGCAGCTTGAACCACTGCCGGCACACCGCCAGCACCTGGGGGTTGAGCTCGATGGCCGTGGTGCAGATGCGCAGCTTCTTGTGACAGAACTTGGTGATGGCGCCCGCCCCCAGCCCCAGCTGCATGGCATGCCCCTTGGACACCTGGGAGGGCTCGGCGAACAGCAGCCAGGCCATCATGCGCTGCACGTATTCCAGCTCCAGCTCGAAGGGCTCGGCCACGCGCATGGAGCCCTGGATCCAGGGCGTGCCCAGGTGCAGGTGCCGCACCTCGCCATCGTCGGAGACGCTGACTTCGGGCAGTTCGCGGGGGGTGGTGTTCTTTTTTCGTGTCATTCCAGGCAGTCAAAGCAGTCCGTGGGCGGCCATCAGCTCCGTCCAGGCGGCCAATTTACGTTCAAAGCTCCAGGAGGCGTTGGCCGGGCTGGTGGAGGGCAGGCGCACGGCATCGACCGGCGGCAGGCGCATCGGCCCCAGGCTTCGCAGCACCGCCGGGGCATGCCGGTAGCTTTCGGCACCGTTGTGGGCCACGGCCGCCAGCCGGGGGCAGCGCCCGTGCAGGCGCGCAAAGTCGTTGACCTTCGCGTTGCGGATGCTGGTGTCCAGGCTGCCTTCCCGCTCGCAGCTTTCATAGACATCCCACAGCCCCAACCCCCGCGCCAGCAGCCATTCGCAGCGCTGCGCGTAGGGATCGCCGCTCCCTGCGGGCGGCAGGGGGTGCCCTGGCCAAAGGGCCTGCAGAATCTTCCAGAAATGGTTCTGCGGATGGGCATAGTACTGGCGCGCCCGCAGCGAGGCCGCGCCCGGAAAGCTGCCCAGGATCAGCACCACCGTCCCTTCGCCAGCGATGGGCGGCAGCCCCTGCCACCGGGTGGTGGCGGGCACGGGCATGGAACCAGGTGCATGGACGTCAGGCATGCGCCGATTCTGGACTGAAACCGCGCCAGCCCCTGTGCGCGTTCACAAAAAAAGATAGCTGCAAACCGTGCACCACACAGCCGAAACCTCCAAAATTACTCCTCATTTGGAGCTTCCAGCGGCACCAGCGCCGCGATCCGGGGCAGCGCCGCGCGGGCATTCGCGGTGGTGGCCCGCGCGAGCATCCGCGCGGACTGGCCCCGCAGCTGCGCCAGCGCCTGGGCGATGCGCGGCAGCTCTGCCGGCGCGTTGCGGCCCTGGGGCCGGCCTTCGGCGCGCTGCGCCGCCGTGGTGTACAGCCAGTGGGGCGGCATGTCGGGCGCATCGGTCTCCAGCACCAGTGCATCCCCGGGTAGCTCGGCCGCTAGGCGGCGCAGCTGCAGCGCCCGGTCGTAGGTCATCGCGCCGCCGAAACCCAGCTTGAACCCCAGCCCGATGAAGGCCTGCGCCTGCTGCAGGCTGCCGTTGAAGGCATGGGCGATGCCGCCCTGCACGGGCAGCTCCCGCAAGCCCTTGAGCAGCCTGTCGGCGGAACGCCGCACATGCAGGATCACGGGCAGATCGAACCGGCGCGCCAGCTGGAGCTGCGCGCGGTAGAACCGCTCCTGCCGGACGGGGTCCAGGCCGCCCACGAAATAGTCCAGACCGATCTCGCCGATGGCGGCAAGGCGCGGGTCCGCGTGGTGCTGCTCCAGCTCCTGCGCCAGGAGATCCAGGTCCCCGTCGTCGGCGCGCCCCGTGCACAGGGGGTGGATGCCAAGCGCATAGCTGTCCCCATGCCGGTGCGCCAGCTCCCGCACGGTGCCCCAGTTGCCGCGCTCGACGGCCGGGATCACGCAATGCGCGACGCCGCGTGCACGCGCCTCCCAGCGGACCGCGTCGCGGTCGGGGTCGAACTCCGGGGCATCCAGGTGGCAGTGCGTATCGATCCAGGCGGTCATCCGGCCATGATGCCTGACGAAACCTTGGATGTGCATCCGGCCGCGATACGTGCTAACGTGAAAACCATGCGCTTTTCCCCGGCGCAGTAGAAAAGGTGACTAGGATGCCCCGGCCCGCCCTCTACAGCAGCTCCCGCCCTGCCCGCCACCCCCCCGCGCAAGCGGCGGCCACGCTCCCCGGACCCACGGCCGATGCCGATGGAGCCGCCCCCCTTGCGCCGCCGTCTCCTGCGCCTGCCGCCACCGCGGGCGGCACGACACTGTCCCGGCGCCACGTGCGCGGCCTGTGGACCATGATCGCGCTGCTTGGCGCCCTGCTCATCGCCAGCCTGTGGCTGCACCAGGGCCCCGCCCCCCGCAGGATCACCCAGGAAGACATCGATGCCGCCGTGCTGCGCACGCTGGAGACCACCACCCCGCCCTCCGCCGCTGCGCGCGCGGCGGAAGCGATTTCGCCCTCGGTGGTGCGTGTCGTGGGCTACGGCCGCGGCAAGAATGGCAAGGAGGAAGTCGAGCGTGGCGTGGGCACCGGCGTGGTCATCGTCGACAAGGGCATCATCCTGACCAACCTGCACGTGGTGGCGGGCTCCGACCGCATCGCCATCACCTTCCATGACGGCCTGGAGACCTCGGCCAGCATCACCGGCGCACAGCCCGAAAACGATCTGGCCGTGCTACAGGCCCACAAGGTGCCCGACGACCTGTTCGCCGCCCCGCTGCGCTCCACCCAGGACCTGCGCCCCGGCGACCATGTGGTGGCCGTGGGGTTTCCCTTCGGCATCGGCCCCTCCGCCTCGGCCGGCGTGGTGTCGGGCCTCAAACGCGAATTCACCTCGCCCGAGGGCAAGCGCCAGCTCAGCAACCTGATCCAGTTCGACGCCGCCGCCAACCCGGGCAACTCCGGCGGGCCGCTGGTCACGCTCGACGGCGAGGTCGTGGGCATCGTCACCGCCATCCTCAACCCCACCCCGGCGCGCACCTTCATCGGCATCGGTTTCGCGGTGCCCATCGAGAACGCGGCCTCGGCCGTGGGCATGCCGCCGTTCTAGCATGCAATACCCCCTGAGTCGCTTCGCGCCTTCCCCCTCTCCTTCGGGAGGGGAACGCACCCTGTGGCGTAGGCCGCGTACGGCTCGCAGCATCGTTGAACCCTGACAAGGAAGGAAAGCCATGGAAGCCACAACGAACACCGCCACCCTGATGGAACAGGTGCTCTACGAAGTCAAGCGCGTGGTGGTGGGCCAGGACCGCTTTCTGGAGCGCGTCATGGTCGCCATGCTCGCCCAGGGCCACCTGCTGGTCGAAGGCGTGCCGGGACTGGCCAAGACGCTCACCGTGAAGACGCTGGCCAGCACCATCCAGGGCAGCTTCAAGCGCATCCAGTTCACGCCCGACCTGGTGCCCGCCGACCTGGTGGGCACGCGCATGTACAACCAGAAGACCGGCGAATTCAGCACCGCGCTGGGCCCCGTGTTCACCCACCTGCTGCTGGCCGACGAGATCAACCGCGCGCCCGCCAAGGTGCAGAGCGCGCTGCTGGAGGTGATGCAGGAACGCCAGGTCACGATCGCGGGCGAGACCCACAAGGTGCCCGAGCCCTTCCTGGTGATGGCCACGCAGAACCCCATCGAGACCGAGGGCACCTACGCGCTGCCCGAGGCCCAGGTGGACCGCTTCATGATGAAGGTGCTGCTGGGCTACCCCACCGAGGAAGAAGAGTTCGTGATCGCCCAGCGCGCGCTGGACCTGCCCGTGCAGGTGCTGCCCGTGGCCACCACCGCGCAGCTGGCGGCGCTGCAGGCCGAATGCCGCACGGTGTATGTAGACCCGTCGATGCTGCAATATGCCGTGAAGCTGGTGGCCGCCACCCGCGAGCCCGCGCGGCATGGCCTCAAGGACCTGGCCGGCTACATCAGCTGCGGCGCAAGCCCGCGCGCCACCATTGCCCTGGCCGAGGGCGCCCAGGCCCTGGCCATGCTGCGCGGGCGCAACTACGTGCTGCCCGAGGACATGACCGCCCTGGCGGCCGACGTGCTGCGCCACCGCGTCGCCCTGTCGTACGAGGCGCTCTCCGAAGGCATGGACGCCGACGCGCTCATCCAGCGCATCATGGCCAAGATACCGGCGCCCGCGCGCCCGCTGCACCATGAGCAAAAAGCCGCCTGACCCCCCCGGCGCCACGGTCCACGTCCTGCCCACCCTGCCGGGGCAGGCCGACCGCCTGCTGCGCGAGCTGGAGTGGAAGGTCATCCGCCGGCTCGACGGCCTGCTGCAGGGTGACTACCGCACCCTGATGCGCGGCACCGGGCTGGACCTGGCCGACCTGCGCGAATACCAGCCGCACGACGACGTGCGCCACATCGACTGGAACGTGACCGCGCGGCTGAACACGCCGCACGTGCGCGTGTTCACCGAAGACCGCGAAATGACCGCCTGGTTCCTGCTGGACCTGAGCCCCTCCATCAGCTTCGGCCCCGAAGGCCATGCCAAGCGAGACATCCTCACGGGTTTCGTGGCCGTGCTCTCGCGCCTGCTCACCCGCCACGGCAACCGCGTGGGCGCCATGCTGTACGGCGGCGCCAGCGGCCAGGCCGAACGCGCGGTGGACGCCGTGCTGCCGCCGCGCAGCAGCCGCGCCCATGTGCTGCACCTGGTGCACCGCCTGCTGGCCCCTGAAAAGGCGGCCACGCCCACACGCGCGAAGGGCGGCGGCGCCGCCACCGAACTGCACCGGCTGCTGCAGGCGGGGCTTGCCAACCTGCGCCGCCGCGCCACCGTGTTCGTGGTGTCGGACTTCATCAGCGCGCCCGGCTGGGAGAAACCCCTGGCCCAGCTGGCGCAGCGGCACGACGTGGTGGCCGTGCGCCTGCTGGACCCGCTGGAGCTCGCGCTGCCGGACGTCGGCCTCATCACGCTGCGCGACGCCGAAAGCGGCGAGCAGCTGCAGGTGGACACGCACGACGCGGCCTTTCGCCGCCGCTTCGCCCGCCTGGCCGCCGAGCGCGAGGCCGCGCTGCGCGAGGGCCTGGCCCGCGCCGGCGCCGACACGCTGGAACTGTGCACCGACGACGACCTGATCGATGCGCTGCTGCGCTTCATGGACCTGCGCCAGCGCCGCGTGCGGGCGCCGCGCGCCCCCTCCGCCCCCGCGCCCTCGGAAGCGGCCCTGCCCACCGCCGCCTGAACCACCACGCCACCAAGGACCGCACCATGGTTTTTCTCTGGCCCACCCTGCTCTGGCTGCTGCTGGTCGCGCCCTTGCTGGTGCTGCTGTACTGGTGGCTGCTGCACCGGCGCAAGAAGACGGCGCTCAGCTACTCCAGCCTGTCGCTGGTGCGCGAGGCCATGGGCCCCGGCCAGCGCCTGCGGCGCCACATCCCGCCCGCCCTCTTCCTGCTGGCGCTGATCGCCCTGCTGCTGGCGGCCGCGCGCCCGCTGGCCGTGATCACCCTGCCCTCGCAGGACCAGACCATCATGCTGGCCATGGACGTGTCGGGCAGCATGCGCGCCGCCGACGTGGAGCCCGACCGGATCACCGCCGCCCAGAATGCCGCAAAGGCCTTCATCGCCGAGCTGCCGCGCCACGTGCGCGTGGGCATCGTGGCGTTCGCGGGCAGCGCGCAGCTGGCCCAGCTGCCCACGCAAAGCCGTGAAGACCTGGTCAAGGCCATCGACAGCTTCCAGCTGCAGCGCGGCACAGCCACGGGCAACGGCATCATGCTGTCGCTGGCCACCATTTTTCCGGATGCGGGCATCGACATCGCGGCGCTGGGGGGCCGCCAGGCGATGCGCCCCAAGCCCATCGACGAGATCGGCAACAAGCAGGACCCCGCCAAGCCCTTCACCCCGGTGGCACCGGGCTCCTACACCTCGGCGGCCATCATCATGCTGACCGACGGGCAGCGCACCACGGGCGTGGACCCGCTTGAAGCCGCCAAGTGGGCGGCGGACCGCGGCGTGCGCGTGTACACCGTGGGCGTGGGCACCGTGCAGGGCGAGACGATAGGGTTCGAAGGGTGGTCGATGCGCGTGCGGCTCGACGAAGAAACCCTGAAGGCCGTGGCCACGCGCACGAATGCCGAGTACTTCCACGCGGCCACGGCGGCCGACCTCAAGAAGGTCTACGAAACGCTCAGCTCGCGATTGACGGTGGAGAAGAAGGAAACCGAGATCTCTGCCCTGCTGGCACTGGCGGGCGCCGTGCTGGCTCTGCTGGCAGCAGCACTCTCGGTCTGGTGGTACGGGAGGGTGATGTAGGCCCCCGGCGCCACGCGCGAGCCCGCAGGCAGGCAGGCAGGCAGCCACGCCCGCGGGCATGCACGGATAGCGGCCCATGGCCGCCCGTGCCGGGGATCATGGCTTGAACCTGAGGAGACATTTCATGCGCTTCCTGACCCAGATCGCAGCCGTGGCGCTGCTCGCCATGGCCGCCGGCTCCGCGCTGGCCCACAACTGCCCCAACGAGATGAAGGCCATCGACGCCAAGCTGGCCACCCATCCGGCGCTGACGGCCGACAACGCCGCCAAGGTCAAACAGCTGCGCGCGGAGGGCGAGGCCCAGCACAAGGCCGGCAAACATGACGACTCGATGAAATCCCTGGCGCAAGCCAAGAAGATCCTCGGCATCTAGATCCGCCCCGCCATCCTCGCACCCCGCGCGGGCCCGTGGCCGCCGGCTGGCGAGGCGAGGAACGCCGGGCCCGGGCCAGATATCAGGTCAGGTGGCCGAGCACCAGCCGCACCACGCGGCTGCAGCGCACGGCCAGGGATTCGTCGTGCGTGACCATCACGAACGCCGTGCCCTGGTCCCTCGCCAGCTGCATCATCAATTCAAACACGCCGTCGGCCGTGGTGCGGTCGAGATTGCCCGTGGGCTCGTCGGCCAGCACGCAGGCCGGACGGGTGACCAGTGCCCGGGCGATGGCCACGCGCTGGCGCTCCCCCCCCGACAGCTCGGCCGGACGGTGGTGCAGGCGCTCCTTCAGCCCGACGGCGGCCAGCACCTTCGCGGCCTCGTGCTGGCACTGCTCGTACGGCATGCGGCGGATGCGCAGCGGCATGGCCACATTGTCCAGCGCGCTGAACTCGGGCAGCAGGTGGTGGAACTGGTAGATGAAGCCCAGGTGCTGGTTGCGCAGCTGGCCCTGCCGTTCGGCGGAGAGGGACGACATGGCCTCCCCCTTCAGGCGCACGGTGCCCGAGGTGGGCGCATCCAGCCCGCCCAGCAGGTGCAGCAAGGTGCTCTTGCCCGAGCCCGAGGCGCCGACGATGGCCAGCGTCTCGCCCGCGTGGACCCGCAGGTCCACGCCCTGCAGCACGGTCACGTCCAGGCGCCCTTCGGTGAAGCGCTTGGTCAGGCCGTGCGCCTCCAGCACCACCGGGCCATTCAAGCCCGCGTGGGCGGCGGGCGCCGCCTCGAAGGGCCGCGGGGACACGCCGGTGCCGAGCGTGGGGGTCGTATTACTCATAGCGCAGGGCCTCGGCAGGATTCACACGGCTGGCACGCCAGCTGGGGTAGAGCGTGGCCACGAAGGCCAGCACGAGCGAGATGATGCCGATGGGCAGGATGTCGCTGCTCTGCGGCTCGCTGGGCATCTTGCTGATCAGGTAAATGTCCTTGGGCAGGAAACTCGCGTTCAGCGCCCTCTCGATGGCCGGCACGATCACGTCGATGTTGAAGGCAATGGAGAGCCCCAGCAGCAGGCCCACGGCCGTGCCGATCACGCCCACCATGGCGCCCTGCACCACGAAGATGCCCATGATGCTTTTCGGGCTGGCGCCCAGCGTGCGCAGGATGGCGATGTCGGCGCGCTTGTCGGTCACCGTCATCACCAGGGTGGACACCAGATTGAACGCCGCCACCGCCACGATGAGCGTGAGGATGATGAACATCATGCGCTTTTCAAGCTGCACGGCCGCGAACCAGGTGCGGTTCTGCTGCGTCCAGTCGCGGATGAGCAGCTGGCCGCTTAAGGACCCCGCCAGCTGCTGGGCCACGTCGCGCGCCTGGTGCAGGTCCTTGAGCTTCAGGCGCACGCCCGTGGGGCCTTCCAGGCGGAAGATGCGCTGGGCGTCCTCATGGTGCAGCAGCACCAGCGCCGAGTCGTATTCGTAGTGGCCGGAATCAAACGTGCCCGCCACCGTCATCTGCTTGAGGCGTGGCACCACGCCCGCCGGGGTCACCTGGCCCGCGGGGGCGATCAGGGTGACCACATCGCCGGCGCGCACGCCCAAAGCGCGGGCCAGCTCGCCGCCCAGCACCACGCGGAATTCGCCGGGCACCAGCAGATTGAGCGTTTTTTCGTTGGTGGCGGCCAGGTCCGTCACCGCGCCTTCCAGCGCCGGGTCGATGCCGCGCACCAGCGCGCCCTTCATGTCCTCGCCACGCGCCAGCAACGCCTGCGCCGCCACGAAGGGTGCGGCGCCCACAACGTTAGGGTTCTGCTTGGCCTCGGCCAGCGTGCGCGCCGGGTCGGGCAAGGCAGCGCCCTGGGGCGCAAAAATCTCGATGTGCGAGACCACGCTGAGCATGCGGTCGCGCACTTCCTTCTGAAAGCCGTTCATCACCGACAGCACGATGATGAGCGCCGCCACCCCAAGCGCGATGCCCAGCATGGACACGCCCGAGATGAACGAGATGAAGCCATTGCGCCGCGTGGCGCGGCCCGCGCGCGTGTAGCGCCAGCCCAGGGCCAGTTCGTAGGGGATTTGCATGAATAAGGAAAGAAGGCACTGCAGGGTGCGGAATGCACGCCACAGGCCGGCAAGATTGTGGCATCCCGGACAATAGGCCCATGTCGGACACCACCCATTTGCTCATTCCCTACGCCGCCAGCGCCTCCCCGGGATGCCAGCAAGCCCTGCAGGGCCTGGCCCTGCCCCACCTGGACCGGCTTCTGGCCCGGCTCAGCCCCCATCCCGCCCAGAGTGACAGCGGCGAGGAAACAACCTTCTCCGCCCCCCACGAACGCGCCCTGGCGCGCGCCCTGGGCCTGCCTGCGCAGGACGGCCGCATCCCCTGGGCCGCGTGGCACCGCCACCAGCAGGGCCAGCCCGCCGATGGAGCGGCCTGGGCCTTTGTCACGCCCTGCCAGTGGCAGGTCAGCACCGACCACGTCACGCTGCGCGACCCTGAACTCCTGGGACTGGACGAGGCCGCATCGCGCGCGCTGCTGGCCATCGTGTCCCCCTGGTTCGCCGAAGACGGCATCACCCTGCACTACGACCAGCCCACGCGCTGGCTGGCCCGCAGCCCGCTGTTTGCCCTGCTTGCCACCGCCTCGCTGGAACGCGTGCTGCTGCGCGACGTGCGCGCCTGGATGCCGGATGCGCGCGAGGCCCGCACGCTGCACCGCCTGCACAGCGAGATGCAGATGCTGCTCTACACCCACGCCTTCAACGACGAGCGCACGGCGCGCGGGCTGCCGGTGATCAACTCGTTCTGGGTGCATGGCACCGGCCCCCTGCCTGTGCCCGCCCCCACCGCCGCCACTGCGCCGACGGTACCCACCACCCTGCGCGGCGCGGCGCTGAATGAAGACTGGCGCGCCTGGGCCGCCGCCTGGACCGCGCTGGACGCAGGCCCCGTGGCCGGCCTTCTGCGCAAGGCCGAAGACGGCGTGCCGGTGCAACTGACACTGTGTGGGGAGCGCAATGCGCTGGCCTTCCACAGCGCGCCCCGCACGCTGGCCCAGCGTTTTCAAAGCCTTTTCAAGCCCCAGCGCTTTACAGAACTGCGCGAGAGGCTATGAAAATAGTAGCAAGAGACATCCCCCCCCGCGCCGCCTGGGCGCTGGAGCAAGCCGGCGTGCACCCGCTGCTGGCCCGCCTGTATGCCGCGCGCGGCGTGCGTGCCAAGGACGAGCTGGACGACGGCCTGGGCCGCCTGCTCCCTCCCTCGGGTTTGAAAGGCATTGACACCGCCGCCCGCCTGCTGGCCGACGCCATGGCGCAAAACAAGCGCCTTGTCATCGTGGCCGACTACGACTGCGACGGCGCCACCGCCTGCGCCGTGGGCGTGCGCGGCCTGCGGTTGCTGGGCGCGCAGCACGTGGACTACCTCGTGCCCGACCGCGTGACCGACGGCTACGGCCTCACGCCCCCCATCGCCCGGCGCGTGGCCGAGCGCGGCGCCGACGTGCTCATCACCGTGGACAACGGCATCGCCAGCGTGGACGGCGTGGCCGAGGCCAAGGCGCTGGGCCTGCAGGTGCTCGTGACCGACCACCACCTTCCCGGGCCCGAACTGCCGGCGGCCGACGCCATCGTCAACCCCAACCAGCCCGGCTGCACGTTCGAGAGCAAGTCCATGGCCGGTGTGGGAGTGATGTTCTACGTGCTGCTGGCGCTCCGGGCCGAGCTGCGTGCACGCGGAATCTTTGATGCGCCGAGTGCCGCCGGGCCGCCCCAAGGCGCGAGCGCCCCCCTGGGGGGCAGCGAACCACACGTAGTGGGGAGCGTGGGGGCGCACCAGCCCTTGCAACCCAAGCTCGATCCGCTGCTCACGCTCGTGGCGCTGGGCACCGTGGCCGATGTGGTGAAGCTCGACGCCAACAACCGCCGCCTGGTCGCCCAGGGCTTGAAGCGCATCCGCGCGGGCCAGATGCCCGCAGGCATCGCCGCGCTGTTCCATGCCGCAGGCCGCAAGGCCCCGGTGGCCACCACGTTCGACTTTGGCTTTGCGCTGGGCCCGCGCATCAATGCCGCGGGTCGCCTGGCCGACATGACGCTGGGCATCGAATGCCTGCTGACCGACGACGCAGGCCGCGCCGCCGAGCTGGCGGGCCTGCTCGACGGCATCAACCGCGAGCGCCGCGAGATCGAGGGCGGCATGCGCGACCAGGCCATGCTGATGGCCGAGAGCCTGTTCCAGGAAGACGAGGAGCCGCCCCCGGCCATCAGCGTGTTCGACCCCGACTTCCACGAAGGCGTGGTGGGCATCGTGGCCAGCCGCATCAAGGACAAGCTGCACCGCCCCACCTTTGTCTTTGCCGCCAGCAGCGCGCCGGGCAAGGAGCACGAGCTCAAGGGCTCGGGCCGCTCCATCCCCGGCTTTCACCTGCGCGATGCGCTCGACCTGGTGGCCAAGCGCCACCCGGGCGTGCTGCTGAAGTTCGGCGGCCATGCCATGGCGGCGGGCTGCACCGTGGCCGAAGAAGCGTTCGAGGTGTTCGAGCGCGCCCTGGCCCAGGTGGCGCAGGAATGGCTCGATGCCTCCACCCTCACCCGCCGCATCGAAACCGACGGCCCCCTGGCCCCCGAATACTGCCGCGCCGACATGGTGGACACCCTGCACCACGAGGTCTGGGGCCAGGGTTTTGCGCCCCCCACGTTCAGCGAAGAAGTGCAGATCGTGAGCCAGCGCCTGGTGGGCGAGTCCAAGAACCATCTGTCGATCAAGCTCATGCACCAGGGCAACCCGGTGGATGCCATCTGGTTCGGCCACACCGAGCAACTGCCCGCGCGCGTGCTGCTGGCCTTCCGCCTCGATGTGAACGAGTGGAAGGGCGAGCGCAAGGTGCAGTTCCTGGTCGAGGGCGCGCAGCTCTGAGGACTGCGCGCGCGGGTCACTGGCGGCGCTGGCGGATCGCCGTCACCGGCTCCCCGCCCTGGCCCCAGTTTTCGGGGTCCACTTCGTCAATGATGACCGTCACGGTCTCGGGCCGCTTGTCCAGCACCTGCTGCATCAGCTGGGTGACGCCGGCGATGAGCGCCGCCTTCTGCGCAGCCGTGGTGGGCAGGTCGCGCCGGGCGAGGCGGATGTTGACGAGGGGCATGGGCAAGTCCTTTTCGGGGGTGCGCGGAAACGAACGGCGCACAAGGCGCCACAGGAACCAAGGCAGCGGGGCCGCCTTGATGGAGAAGGCGGTAGACGGCGCGATGAAATGGGCCGCCCGCGCACGGCTGGCAAGCGCTGGAAGCTATCTATTTAGCAGCAACCAGCCCAACCCAGTGGCGGCCGTCAGAAGCTCTCCCAGTCGTCATCGCCGCCACGGGAAGCCGCCGCCGGCGGTGGCGCGGGCCGGGCCGCCGGGGCTGCGGGCGGCGCAAGCCGGGCCGGGGCCGGTGCTGGAGGCCGTGCAACGGCGGGTTTGGCCCCCGCCACGCGCGGGTGGTGGGTGGCGGCCACCTTGGCCGCGGCCGGCCGGGGCGCGGCAGCGGGCGCCGGCCGGGGTGCTGCTGGCGCGCGCACCGCGACCGCGCCCACGTTGAACACCGACACCACCTCGGCCAGCCTCTGCGCCTGGTCGCGCATCGAGGCTGCAGCGGCGGTGGACTCTTCCACCAGCGCCGCGTTCTGTTGCGTCATCTGGTCGAGGTGCGTCACCGCCTGGTTCACCTGGGCGATACCGTCGCGCTGCTCTGTCGAGGATGCCGTGATCTCTCCAATGAGGTCGCTCACCCGCTGCACGCTCGCCACGATTTCCTCCATGCTCTGGCCCGCCTGCGCCACCTGGGCCGACCCCGATTCCACGTTCTGCACCGAGGCGCTGATCAGGGTCTTGATTTCCTTGGCCGCCTCGGCACTGCGCCCGGCCAGGCTGCGCACTTCGCTGGCCACCACCGCGAAGCCCCGGCCCTGCTCGCCCGCGCGGGCCGCCTCCACCGCAGCATTCAGCGCCAGGATGTTGGTCTGGAAGGCAATGCCGTCGATGACGCCGATGATGTCGTTGATCTTGCGCGAGCTGTCGGTGATCTGCTGCATGCTGGTGACCACCTGGCCCACCACTTCGCCACCGCGTGCCGCCGCCTGCGCGGCCGTTCCGGCCAGCTGGTTGGCCTGGCGCGCGGTGTCCGCCGACTGGCTCACCGTGGCCGTCAGCTCTTCCATGCTCGCCGCCGTCTCTTCCAGGTTGGAGGCCGTCTGCTCCGTGCGCGCCGACAGGTCATGGTTGCCGTTGGCGATCTGGATCGACGCCGACGACACCGAGTCCACCCCCGAGCGCACCTCGCTCACCACGCCGCGAAGGCGTGCCGACATGGCCGACAGCGAACGCAGCATGTGGCCGAACTCGTCCTTGCGGACGGATTGCAGCTCCTGGGTGAGGTCGCCCGCCGCGATGGCGTCGATGGTGTTCACCGCCTCATCCAGCGGAAGGGTGATGGAGCGCACCAGCTTCCAGGCCAGGAACAGCCCTACGGCCATCAGCACCAGCGAGGTGATGATTCCCCAGATCGCGTATTCCACGCGGCGCGCCGAGGCGTCGGCGCGGATGGCGTCGCGGCGCGTCTCGAGCGTGGCGACGAAGTCGTCCTGCGCCTTGAGGTACTTGGTGACCAGGGGGGCGAATTCGTTGTCGGCGAACCGCTGGGTCGCCACGGCGTCGCCGGCGCCCTTGAGCTCCCAGGTCTTGGCGGTGGCCGCCAGCACGGCCTTGCGGGCCTCCAGCACCTTGTCCAGCGCAGCCTTTTCCTCGGGGGCGGTGGCCGAGGCCACGATGCCTTCCTGCACCTTGTTGATGTTGCCGATGATCTCCTTGACCTTGGCGCCATACTGCTCGGCCAGCACGGCATCCGTGGTCACGGCGCCGCCCATGACCATGGTGACGGCCGTCTCGGTGGCGCCGCGCCAGCGCACGGCGGCGGAGATGCGCCCCTCGATGTCCACGACGGCGTCGATCGCCGAGGACATGGAGCTGTTGGCCCGGTTCTGGGCAAAGCCCGAGAGCAGCAGCATGCCGATCATCAGGCCCAGAAATGCGCCCCACAGCTTGCGGGAAACGCGGATATTGTCGAGTTGCATGGGTTGTTCTTCCTCGTGGATCTGTAGTGTTTTCATGCAAGGCGAGGTTCGCCAGGGAAACATCCGATTACATCAGCAAACAACCCATAGCCTACGCCAGCCCGGCGCGCCGCCACGCCAGCACCTCACCGGGAGAAACCCGCATTCCCCACCGGCGGCCACGCGGGCGCACGCCGGGCACGGACCGCGAGCGGCGCAAACGGGGCACAGAGGTGGAACGGGGGAGGCAAGAGTCAGGGCGCCAGCGCCTCCTGGCGCCTGTTCTTGCAAAAACGGCCTCCAGCGCTTGATGGTCAAGCGCCTTCAGCTATTATTTCGAGAGCAATCAGTTCGGTAGCGGCCAGGGCCTCCACCCCGGATCAGAAGCTTTCCCACTCATCGTCGTTGCCTCCCGAGGTGGCGCGTGGCGCCGGTGGGTGAGATGGTGCCGGGGCAGCCGCCTTGGGGGCGGCGGCCGGCGCGGGGGAAGACAGCCGCGCGGCCGCTGGCGCCTTGGCGCTGGCCGCGGGCTTGCCGCTGGCACTGGTACCCACGCGGGCCTTGGCGGCGGGGGCGGGCCTCGGCGCCATGGCGGGTGGCGCGGAACGGGCGGGCGCGGTGGGAGCCCGGCTGGCCACGGCCCCCACGTTGAACATGGCCACCACCTCGGCCAGCCTCTGCGCCTGGTCGCGCATCGAGGCTGCAGCGGCGGTGGACTCTTCCACCAGCGCCGCGTTCTGTTGCGTCATCTGGTCGAGGTGCGTCACCGCCTGGTTCACCTGGGCGATACCGTCGCGCTGCTCTGTCGAGGATGCCGTGATCTCTCCAATGAGGTCGCTCACCCGCTGCACGCTCGCCACGATTTCCTCCATGCTCTGGCCCGCCTGCGCCACCTGGGCCGACCCCGATTCCACGTTCTGCACCGAGGCGCTGATCAGGGTCTTGATTTCCTTGGCCGCCTCGGCGCTGCGCCCGGCCAGGCTGCGCACTTCGCTGGCCACCACCGCGAAGCCCCGGCCCTGCTCGCCCGCGCGGGCCGCCTCCACCGCAGCATTCAGCGCCAGGATGTTGGTCTGGAAGGCAATGCCGTCGATGACGCCGATGATGTCGTTGATCTTGCGCGAGCTGTCGGTGATCTGCTGCATGCTGGTGACCACCTGGCCCACCACTTCGCCACCGCGTGCCGCCGCCTGCGCGGCCGTTCCGGCCAGCTGGTTGGCCTGGCGCGCGGTGTCCGCCGACTGGCTCACCGTGGCCGTCAGCTCTTCCATGCTCGCCGCCGTCTCTTCCAGGTTGGAGGCCGTCTGCTCCGTGCGCGCCGACAGGTCGTGGTTGCCGTTGGCGATCTGGATCGACGCCGACGACACCGAGTCCACCCCCGAGCGCACCTCGCTCACCACGCCGCGAAGGCGGTCTGACATGGCCGACAGGGCCCGCGTGAGCATGCCCAGCTCGTCCTTGCGGTCGTCGTGGATGTTCTGCGTGAGGTCGCCCGCCGAGATGGCCTCGGCCAGGGCCACCGCGCGGTCCAGCGGCGCCGTGATGGAGCGCACCAGCATCGCGGCCAGCAGCATGCCCAGCAGCACCACGGCGACGGCTGCCACGGCACCGATCAGCACCAGGTTGCCGCGCGTGTCGTGCGCCGCACGGACGGCTTCGTCGCGCTGGCTTTGCTGCGCGGCCACGAACTTGTCGATGGCCTCCAGGTAGGCCACGGCCTTGGGGCGGTAGACGTTCGCCAGGTACGCCTGCTTGGCCGCCGCATCGCCCGCATCCGTCAGCTCCTTGAGCTTGTCGGTCTGGCCCCGGATATCCGCACGCGTCGCCGCCACCTGCGCGAGCGCCGCCTTGTCCTCGGGCGAGACGGAGGTCTTGTTGATCTTTTCCTGCACCGGCGTGATGCGCGCGGTGAGCGCGGCCACCCGGGTGTCGAAGTCGGCCTTGAGCGCCTGGTCGGTGGTGACGAAACTCGCCATCGACATCGTCACGGCCACCTCGGCCAGGCCGCGCCAGGTCACGGCGGTGGTGATGGCGGCTTCGTATTTTTCCACGGCCTCTTCGGTGGACGCCGTCACCTGCCGGCCGTACCACTGGGTCCAGATGGCCGAGACCAGCATGAGCGCCAGAAGGCCCAGGATGACGCTCCACATCTTGTGGGACACGCGCAGGTCGTTGAATTTCATGGTTGCTCCTTGGAACGCCTACGATGGTCTGAAAGGACTGCCCGGCACATGGCCCCGGCCGAGGTTGCCGGGCCGCCGGGCGCAATGCCCCTGACTGCAGTGTTGCTGGGTTCGGCAAGGCACGTTATCGGTACAAGCCCTAAAATGGCCTCGTGACAACCATACTCAACGCCGACCTGCACTGCCATTCCGTGGTATCCGACGGAACCATGACCCCCGAGGACCTGGCCGCGCGGGCCAGGGCAAACGGTGTCGAGCTGTGGGCGTTGACCGACCATGACGAAATCGGCGGCCAGCACCGCGCCCGCGCAGCCGCCCACGCACAGGGCATGGCCTATCTCACGGGTACCGAGATTTCCGTCACCTTCGCCGACACCACCGTCCACATCGTCGGCCTGGGGTTCGACCCCGACGACGCGCAGCTGGCCCAGGGCCTGGCCGCGACCCGGGGCGGGCGCGGCGAACGCGCCAAGGACATGGCCCAGCAGCTGGCCCAGGTGGGCATCCAGGGCGCGTATGAAGGCGCCCTGCAGTTCGTGGGCAACCCGGCACTGATCTCGCGCACGCATTTCGCTCGCTTCCTGGTGGAAACCGGGGTCTGCAAGGACACCTCCGAGGTGTTCCGCAAGTTCCTCACCGAAGGCAAGCCCGGCTACGTGCCGCACCGCTGGGCGTCGCTGGGCGACGCCGTGCGCTGGATCACGGACGCGGGCGGCATGGCGATCATTGCCCACCCGGCGCGCTACAAGTTCAGCGCCAATGAGGAATTCGCGCTGTTTTCCGAGTTCAAGACCCACGGCGGGCGCGGGGTGGAGGTCGTCACCGGCAGCCACAGCGCTGCCGAATACGTCACCTACGCCGGCATGGCGCAGGAATTCGGCCTGGCCGCGTCGCGCGGCAGCGACTTCCACAGCCCCGATGAATCGCACACCGACCTGGGCACCCTGCCGCTGTTGCCCGGCGCGCTGACACCCGTGTGGGAGCTGCTGTCCGACCGCATCCTCCATCCGGCCAACGCCTGAGGCGCACCCGTTCATGGCCCAGTATTTCGAAGTCCATCCCGACAACCCGCAGCCCCGCCTGCTCAAGCAGGCGGCGGCGCTGCTGCAAAAGGGCGGCATCGTGGCCGTGCCCACCGACTCCAGCTATGCCCTCGTCTGCCACCTGGACGACAAGGACGCCGTGGACCGCCTGCGCCGCATCCGCCAGGTGGACGACAGGCACCACCTCACGCTGCTGTGCCGCGACCTGTCGGAGCTGGCCAACTATGCGCGCGTGGACAACCGGCAGTACCGCCTGCTGAAGCTGGGCACGCCCGGCCCCTACACCTTCATCCTCGAAGCCACCAAGGAAGTGCCGCGCCGCGTGAGCCACCCCTCGCGCAAGACCATCGGCCTGCGCGTGCCCGACCGCAAGGGCCTGCAGCTGCTGCTGGAGCTGCACGGCGCTCCCTTGCTGGCCACCACGCTGATACCCGCTGGCGAGACGGAACCGCTGAACGACCCGCAGGAAATCCGCGAGCGCTATGAAAAGCTGGTGGATGCCGTGGTGGATGCGGGCGCCTGCCCGCTGGAGCCCACGACGGTGGTGGACCTGACCCCCATGGGCACCGGCGGCGAACCCGAAGTGATGCGCGAAGGCCGGGGCAGCTTGAAGGCTCTGGGGCTGTAAAAACTGCAGGCCCGGGGGCCCGCCCGGCGCCCGCGCAGAGCGGTCTTGAGGATCGGCAAAAGCGCCTTTCAGGCTACCGCGCCCAAAAACCGGCGCTGCCAAAACCAGCGCCACCGTGGAACTGGCTCCGCCAGGCCACCGGTGGCGTCCCCCGGAGGGGGAAGCGGCGCAGCCGCTCAGGGGCTACAGCTTGAACGCACCCACGGCCTGCTCCAGGTCCCGGGCCTGCGCGGTGAGCGAGGTCGCGGTGGACACGGCGCTCTGAACCAGCGCGGCCGTTTCCTGCGTGGAGCCATCCATGTGCGACACCGCCACATTCACGTGGCTGATGGCCTCGCTCTGCTCGCGCAGGGCGATGGAGATTTCCCCCAGCAGCGCGCTCACCTGGCCCACGGCGGTCACGATTTCGGCCATGGTCTTGCCAGCCTTGCCCACCTGGCCGGCGCCGCTCTCCACCTGCTCCACCGACGCGCTGATGAGCGCCTTGATCTCGCGCGCGGCGACCGCGCTGCGCTGGGCCAGGTTGCGCACCTCGCTGGCCACCACCGCGAAGCCCCGGCCCTGCTCGCCCGCGCGGGCGGCCTCCACGGCGGCGTTCAGCGCCAGGATGTTGGTCTGGAAGGCAATGCCTTCGATGACCTGGATGATGTCCACGATCTTGCGCGAGCTGCCGCTGATGGCCTGCATGGTCTGCACCACCTCGCCCACCACGGTGCCGCCGTGCTCGGCGATGGCCGAGGCCTTGACGGCCAGGCCGCTGGCGGAATGGGCGCGCTCGGCATTCTGGCGCACGGTGGCGGTCAGTTGCTCCATGCTGGCCGCCGTTTCGGTCAGGGAGGACACCTGGTCCTCCGCACGGCGGGACAGGTCGGTGTTCCCATGGTCGATGTTCACCGCGGAGGCGCTGATGGCATCCGCATCCTGCTTGATGCGCGACACCAGGTCGGTCAGCGTGTCTTCCATGGTGCCCAGCGCCCCCAGCAGCCGGCCGAAGTCCCCTTCCAGGTCCGAACTGAATTCCTGGCTCAGGTCGCCCGAGGCCACGGTTTCGGCGATCAGGATGGCCTGGTTGAGCGGGCTGACAATGCCGCTGCGCAGCGTGAGAAAAGCCACCAGCGAGAGCGCGAACACCGCCAGCCCGCCGCCCACGATCCAGCCGCGCGCGCCTTGCAGGTGCTCCTGCGCCTGCGTGGCCTTGGCCGTGCGCTCACCGTCCGCGGCGGCGTTGCTGGCCGTGGACACCGCGCCGCGGTAGGCGTCTTCGGCCCGGCCGATCCTGGACATCGCCATGCCCATGGTCAGCGCCACCAGCAGGGCGATGCCCCCGAACGCAAGAATGAGGCGGGTTCCGATTTTGAGGTGATCCAAGGGCACGGGAATGTCTCCGAAAGGGGTCTGCGTAGTATGAGTGTGGGCCAGAGCGCAAGAAAAGGGCTGGACGCGAGCCCAACAGATGCAATTCGTTACGCCATGCCACATGCTATCAACGATTTGTCCGCCACTCCCGATCTTGTCGTACCACTGGCCGTCACGCTGCCCGGCCGGCCCCTCCTCCCGCGCGGCCCGGGACCCATGCCACGCGTCTGAGACAATCGACAGGTGGACATCTCCAATCTCATCCAAACCGTTCTGATCTACGCCCTGCCGGTGCTGTTCGCCATCACCGTGCACGAGGCAGCCCATGGCTACGCCGCGCGCCACTTTGGCGACAACACCGCGTACATGATGGGCCGGATCACCCTCAACCCGCTCAAGCACATCGATCCGGTCGGCACCATCCTGATGCCGCTGCTGCTGTACTTCGCGACCTCGGGGGCCTTCCTGTTCGGCTATGCCAAGCCCGTGCCGGTCAACTTCGGCAACCTGCGCAACCCCAAGAAGCACATGGTGTGGGTGGCGCTGGCGGGGCCCGCCTCCAACTTCATCCAGGCCATCGTCTGGGCCGTGCTGCTGGTGTCCCTGGTGGGCTTTGGCGTGGACGAGCGCTTCTTCATCGAAATGGCCCGCGCCGGGGTGCTGGTCAACCTGGTGATGTGGGCGTTCAACCTGTTTCCGCTGCCTCCGCTCGACGGCGGGCGCATCCTGGTGGGCCTGCTGCCCTGGAAACAGGCCCACATGGTTTCGCGCATCGAGCCCTGGGGCTTCTTCATCGTGATGGGCCTCGTGATCGCGGGCGTGGTGGGCACGCTGTGGCTGCGCCCGCTGATGTCGCTGGGCTACGGCGCCATCAACCTGCTGCTCACGCCGCTCACCGCCTTGCTGCGTTGATCGCCTTTTCTCCCTCTTTTTGCTGACACCGTCTCCATGAGCACCACGCGCTTTCTCACCGGCATCACCACCACGGGCACGCCCCACCTGGGCAACTTCGTGGGTTCCATCCGCCCGTCCGTGGCCGCCAGCCTCACGCCCGGCGTGCAGAGCTTCTACTTCCTGGCCGACTACCACGCGCTCATCAAGTGCGAAGACCCGGCGCGCATCCAGCGCTCCACGCTGGAGATCGCGGCCAGCTGGCTGGCCGCAGGGCTGAACCCCGAGAAGGTCACGTTCTACCGCCAGTCCGACATCCCCGAAATTCCCGAGCTGACCTGGCTGCTGACCTGCGTGACGGGCAAGGGCGTGCTCAACCGCGCCCACGCCTACAAGGCCAGCGTGGACAAGAACACCGCCGCCGGGCGCGAACAGGACGACGGCGTGACGGCCGGGCTGTTCATGTACCCCGTGCTCATGGGCGCCGACATCCTGATGTTCAAGGCCCACAAGGTGCCCGTGGGCCGCGACCAGATCCAACACATCGAGATGGCGCGCGACATGGCCGCGAGCTTCAACCACCTGTATGGCGAGCATTTCGTGCTGCCCGAGGCGGCCATCGACGACCATGTGGCCACCCTGCCCGGGCTGGACGGCCGCAAGATGAGCAAGAGCTACGACAACACCATCCCGCTGTTCAGCTCGCGCGAGCAGCTCAAGAAGCTCATCGGCGGCATCCTGACCGATTCGCGCGCGCCCGGCGAGCCCAAGGAGGTCGAAGGCTCCGCGCTGTTCCAGATCTACCAGGCCTTCGCCACGCCCGCGGAGACCGAGGCCCTGCGCAAGGCCTACGCCGACGGCATCGCCTGGGGTGATGCCAAGAACACCCTGTTCGAGCGCGTGGACCAGGTGATCGCCCCCATGCGCGCGCAGTACGAGGAACTCATCCACAACCCCGCGCGCATCGAGCAGACCTTGCTGGCCGGTGCCGAACGCGCCCGCGCGCTGGCCACGCCGTTCATCCGCGAGCTGCGCGCCGCTGTGGGCCTGCGCAGTCTGGCCCAGGCCACGGCGGCGCCCAAGCCCGCCAAGGCCGCGAAGACAGCGCTGCCTTCGTTCAAGCAATACCGCGAAGCCGACGGCAAGTTCTACTTCAAGCTCGTGGATGCAGACGGCCGCCTGCTGCTGCAGAGCACCGGCTTCGATGCGCCCAAGGAAGCCGGCCAGGCCATTGCCCAGCTGCAAAAGGACAGCACGGCGCTGCAAACCCTGGCCCCGCGCCTGGCACCAGTGGACGGCGTGCAGGCCGCCGAGGTGGCTGCCGCCCTGCAGGCCCTGGCCGAGGCAGCCGCTGCGGCGTAAGCCGGGCACTCTGGCCGCGCCTGGGCACTGCAAGGAAATGCTCTTTTTTTCATAGCAATCAAGGCTCATGGTGATTGCGCCCGGGGCCTGAATAGGTAAAAAATGGCGCCGCGCGCCGTGTCTTGACGGCTACGAGCATGCCTGGCGTGCGGGCATGTGCGTAAACTGGGTTCCCTGATCTGCTCGGGAGACTTCCATGAAACTGCTGTGTGCCTCGGTGTCAGTGCTGGCCTTGCTCGCCGGCTGCAATGCGACCAACCCCTATGGCCCCTCGGGTCCCATGGCCTCGGGCCGCGACCGCACTTTCAGTGTGCCGGTCTATGGCCCAGACACCTCCCAGGCCTACGCCGCGGCCAGCCGCGAATGCCAGCGCATGGCCCTGCACGCCAAACTGCTGCGCAACGACGGCTCGCGCCTGGTGTTCGAATGCGTGAGTGAGTTGCAGGACAAGCCTTGAGGCCACGCGCCCGCGCCGCCCCATTGCCGCCGGCATTGCCCGCATTGCCGTCAGTTCGCCGTGGGGCGCTGATAGTGGTGGTGACTGCGCTGCTGGCCGGCTGCCAGCACCCACCGGCAGCGCAGGACGCGCGCCCCGCCACGGCCCCCTGGATCAACAGCCTGGGCATGGCCTTTGTCCGGGTACCGGCGGGCAGCTTCTGGATGGGTGGCGTCCCGCCGCTCGAGACCCTGGAAAAAGCCTTCCCGCTGCTGGAGCGCCAGCGCTTGACCGACCTGGCAGACGAGTCCCCGGCCCACGAGGTGCACGTCACCCGCGCCTTCTACCTGGGCCAGCACGAGGTCACGGTGGGGCAGTTCCGGCGCTTTGTCCAAGCATCCGGGTACCAGCCCGAGTCCGAGGCGGACGGCACCGGCGGCTATGGCTACAACCCTGCCTACGACCCGGCCACCACGCGGCGCGGCGATGCGTTTGAGGGCCGCGACCCGCGCTATTCGTGGCGCAACCCCGGCTTCGCGCAAGGCCCGGACCACCCGGTCGTCAACGTGACCTGGAACGACGCCCAGGCCCTGGCCCGGTGGCTGAGCCGCACCGAAGGCCACCGCTACCGCCTGCCGACCGAGGCCGAATGGGAGTACGCCTGCCGCGCGGGCACCCGCACCCGCTACCCCCACGGCGATGACCCGCAGGGGCTGCTGCGCACCGCCAATACCTTCGACCAGGAGGCCGCCCCCCTGTGGCCCCGCTGGCGGCAGCACGCGCTGGGGGGCAGCGACGGCCACGCCTTCACCGCGCCCGTGGGCAGCTATGCGCCCAATGCCTTCGGGCTGCACGACATGCTGGGCAATGCCTGGGAATGGGTGTCGGACTGGCACGGGGACACGTACTATGCACAGTCTCCGCACGACGACCCGCAGGGGCCCGACGAAGGCTCGGTGCGCGTGCGCAGGGGAGGCTCGTGGCACACATGGTCGTTCTACGCGCGCTGCGGCTACCGCAACTGGAACAGCCCGCAGACCCGCTACACCCTGGTCGGCATGCGGCTGGTGCGCGAGATTGCCCCAGAGTCCCGCCCCTTGGCCCCCGACCGCTGAACGGCGCCCGCCCTTCCCCGTCCCCGGCGCGCCACAAACCGTCAACAAATGTCAACTTGCTGACGACACCGCGTGCCCGCCCCCTCGGAGGCGGTGGTTCTCGCAAATAATCCGCAATTGCATTCTCGACGGGGGAAACCATGCGCATAGCCGCGTTGGACGACGATGCGCTCCAGCTGGATCTGATCAAACAGGCCACGGAGGCAATGGGCCATGTCTGCCACACCCATCTCAATGGCGCGGACCTGCTGCGTGAAATGCGCCGCGAAACCTTTGACCTGCTGATCGTGGACTGGCACCTGCCAGACACCACCGGGCCGGAAGTGGTGCGCTGGGTGCGCAAGAACGTGGGCACCCAGTTGCCCATCCTGTTCGTGACGCACCGCCAGGAAGAGCGCGACATCGTCGAAGGCCTGGGCAGCGGCGCGGACGACTTCATGGTCAAGCCCGTGCGCATCGGCGAGCTCAATGCCCGCGTCTCGGCCTTGCTGCGCCGCGCCTATCCGGACAATGCGGGCAGCGTGGTGGAGTTCGGGCGCTACCGCTTCCTGTGCGAGACCCGCTCCATCGAAATCGACGGTGTGCCGGTGGAGCTGAAAAACCGCGAGTACGATCTCGCCCTGTTCCTGTTTCAGAACATGGGCCGGCTGCTGTCGCGCGACCACCTCAAGGACATCATCTGGGGCCAGGTCGCGGATGTGATGTCGCGCTCGCTGGACACCCACATCTCGCGCCTGCGCACCCTGCTGGACCTGCGGCCTTCCAACGGTTTCATCGTCTCGGCGGTCTACGGCGTGGGCTACCGTTTTGAAGCCGTGGAGGCCCAGCGAAGGGCCTGACCCGAACCACCTTCCACGGCCCCCAGAGGGCGCCGTGGCCTGCCCAGCCGCCCGAGGCGGCACAAAGGAGATCTGACTTGGCAACGATGAAAGGGCGCGTCCGCTGGACCCTGGGCGCCACCGCGGCACTCACCCTCGGCTTCCTGGCGAGCCTGGTGCCCCCCCGCGCCGAGGCCCGCTCCGCCACGCCCCAGGGCGACGAGATTCCCCACACCGTGCAGGCAGGGGACACGCTCGAAGGCCTGGCCAGATCCTATCTGGCCGCCCCCCACCAATGGCCGCTGCTGCAGGCCCGCAACAAGGTGGCCAACCCCCGGCGCCTGCAGCCGGGCTCGGTGGTGTGGATTCCGGTGCACCTGCAGCCTTCGGAGCCGGCCACCGTGGAGTTCGTGCACGGCATGGCCACCGGGCAGGCGCGCGCGGATGCCGCGCCGGAGCCCCTTGTGAAGGGCGGCCGGCTCGATGAAGGCGCCGTGGTGCAGGTCGGCCCCGATGCCTTCGTGGCCGTCAAGCTCGCGGATGGCACGGTGGTGCGGGTCCAGGCCCATTCCGAGCTGCAGCTGCGGCAGCTGCGCCGGCGAGGGCGCGCGGGCAGCCTGCAATCGGTGCTGGAGATGCGCAGCGGCGCGGTGGAGTCCTCGGTGCCACCCAGCGCCGAGGCGTTTCGCCGCTTCGAGCTGCGCACGCCGCTGGCCGTGACCAGCGTGCGCGGCACCCATTTCAGCGTGGCGATGGGCGACGCCGGCCAGACCACCGCCTCGGTGCAAAGCGGCTCCGTGGCGGTGCAGCCGCGCCCGGGCGGTGCCGCCCCCGCGCCCACCGGCGCCATGCTCGCGCCGGGCCAGGGCCTGGCCGTGGCGGCCGATGGCACCGTCGGCGCCCCCCGGCCCCTGCTGGCGGCGCCCGACACGTCGGGCGTGCCGGCCACGCTGGGGGATGCGGGCCTGCTGGCCATCGACGTGCCCGCGCTGCCCGGCGCGGTCCGCTACGAGGCCCAGGTGGCCCGGGACCCGGATTTCACCCAGGTGCTGCGCCACGGCCGCTTCGCGGACGGCCAGCTGCGCTGGAAAGCCCTGGAAGACGGCAAGTACTACCTGTCCGTGCGCGCACTGGACGATGCGGGCATCCCGGGGCTGCCCGCCGTGCTGCCCTTCGCGATCAAGACGCGCCCCGTGGCGCCGCTGTACCAGCAGCCCGCGCCCGGCGCCGTGGTGGTCAGCGGCACGGGCGAGCTGCTGTGCACCCACGTGCCCGGCGCGCGCTGGTACCGCGTGCAGGTGGCCGGCAGCGCCCAGTTCGCCCAGCCGCTGCTCGATGCGCAGCGCCTGGGCGAGTGCCGCCTGCCCCTGGGTGCCCTGCCCGCGGGCAGCTACTTCTGGCGCGTGGCCAGCCTGCTGGAACTGCCCGATGGCCAGGCCGACCAGGGGCCGTTTGCACCGCCCCAGCCCTTCATGGTGGCGGACCGCCCCGCCACCCTGTCCCTGCAGTCGGTGCAGGCACAGGAAGGCGACACCGACGTGCGCCTGCACTGGCCTGCGCTGCCCGGCCAGCGATTCCGCCTGCAGCTGGCCGGTGCCGGCGACCTCGCATTCGACAAGCTCGTGCTCGACACCCTGCTCGATGCTCCCGAATGGCGGGCCGGCAACCTGCCCGCGGGCAGCTACCTGGTGCGCATCCAGGTGCAGGATTCCACGGGCCTGCAAAGCGACTTCTCGCCGCCACGCCAGATCCGGGCGGGTTCAGGGGTCAGCACGGGCACCGGCCTGCCGGTCTCCACATCGAACGGCCAGCCCGTGGGGCGGCCTTGAGAGCCCGCCCGCGCCCCAGCCCGGCACCGCGCCCGCAGCCCAGGGCACGGAGAGGCTGAGCCGATGCGGACCGCCGGACGGACCCGGGGCCAGCAGCGGCGCCTGGAATGGAGCCTCCTGTCCATCGCCCTGCTGGGGCTGGTGGCGTGGCTCAGCACCGCCGACAGCCTGAGCCGGGTGAACCACCTGGTGCAGGACGCCGGCCTGCGCCTGATCTCCCGCCCCGCGCACCCCGACATCGTGATCGTGGCCATCGACGACCCCAGCATCGCGGCGATCGGCCGCTGGCCCTGGCGGCGGGCGCTGCACGCGGAACTGATCGCGCGGGTGTCGGCCCAGCAGCCCCGCGCCATCGGCATGGACGTGCTCTTCAACGAGGAGGACCTGGACTACCCCGGCGACGACGTGCTGCTGGCCGACGCCATGCAGCGCAGCGGGCGCGTGGTGCTGCCGGTGCTGCGGCGCGGCCATGGCCCGGCCGCCGACACGGCCGACCTGCCCTGGCCCGCGTTCGCGGATGCCGCGGCCCGCCTGGGCCACGTGCACGTGGTGCCGGACAACGACGGCGTGGTGCGCAGCCTGTACCTGCAGGAAGGGCCGGCCGCGGCGCCCTGGCCCCACTTCAGCATGGCGCTGCAGTGCGTGGCGGACCCCGCCCTGTCGCACTGCGCCGCCCCGCGCGCCGGGCCGGGGAACGCCGAGCCCGCGCGCATGGCGGCCCCCGGCCCATGGCAGCGCGCCGACCGCACCCTGATTGCCTACGCTGGCGGACCGGGCCACTTCACCACCTACTCGTACATCGCAGTCTTGCGCGGCCAGGTCCCCGCGGATGCGTTTCGCGGCAAGTACGTGCTCGTGGGCGCGGCCGCCGCCGGCCTGGGCGACATGTTTGCCACCCCCATGAGCCAGCAGTCGCGGCTCATGCCCGGCGTGGAGGTGGTGGCCCAGGTGCTGGACGGCCGCCTCTCGGGTGTGCGGATCCAGCCAGCCGCCCCCGCCCTCAACACCTTGTTCAACCTGGCCCCGGTGGCGGGCGCGCTGCTGGCCCTGCTGCTGGTGGGGCCGTTCATCGCGCTGCTCACCAGCGCGGGGCTGGGGGTGGCCACCCTGCTGCTGAGCGTGGCCCTGCCCTGGTGGGTGGGCCTGCAGTTCGCGCCCGCCGCGGCACTGACCGGGCTCGTGCTGGCCTACCCCCTGTGGAGCTGGCGCCGCCTGAGCGCGGCCGCCCACTTCCTGCGGCTGGAAATGGAGCGCCTGCAGCGCGACGGCCTGTCGATGCGGCTGCAGCCCCGCACGGGCGATTCGGGCGATTTCCTGGAAAAACGCATCAACGCCGTGGAGCGCGCATCCCGCCAGCTGCGCGACCTGCACCACTTCGTGAGCGAGAGCCTGCAGCAGCTGCCCTCGCCCACCATCGTCTGCGACCCCCAGGGGCGGATCCTGCTCACCAACGTGGCAGCGCGCCGCCATGTGGGCGGAGACCCGCTGGTGCCGCTGCAGGGGCAGTCCGTGGTCGACCTGCTTCACGACCTGGTGCAGACCGGCACCGGACAGCCGCTCATCACGCAGGACAAGCTGCTCAACCAGTGCATGCCCGAACAAAGCGAAGGCAGCGACGCCCAGGGCCGCAGCCTGCTGGTGCAGTGCAGGCCCTTCACCGACCTGGCCAAGGCGGGCTGGTTGATGACGCTGGTGGACCTCACCGAGATGCGGCGCGCACAGCTGCAGCGCGACCAGGCGATGAATTTCATCTCGCACGACATCCGCACCCCCAATGCCTCCATCCTGACGCTGCTGGAAATGCAGCGTGCCTACCCCGGCCGCATGCCGGGCGACGAGCTGATGCTGCGCATCGAGCGCTATGCGCGCGCGTCCCTGGGCATGGCGGAAAACTTCGTGAAGCTGGCCAGCGCCGAGACGCAGGAATACCGGATGGCCCCCCTGGACCTGGTGGCGGCGCTGGCCGAAACGGTCGACGACATCTGGGCCCTGGCCCGCGACCGCGGCGTGGAGGTCACCATCGCCGCCGCGCCGGAGACCGCCCCCGCCGTGGGCGACCGCGCCATGCTGTGCCGCGCGCTGGCCAACGTTCTGCACAACGCCGTCAAGTTCAGCCCCGAAGAAGGCGTGGTGCAGTGCTCCATCGTGCAGCGGGGCCGCCATTGGGTCGTGTCGGTGCGCGACGAAGGCCCCGGCATCGCCCCGGAACTGCAGGGCCAGCTGTTCGCGCCGTTTCGCCGGCTGCATGACCGCAGCCACCCCGCCATCGGAGGCGTGGGGCTCGGGCTGGCGCTGGTGCACACGGTGATCCAGCGCCACGGGGGGACACTGGAAGTGGACAGCGATGCGGGGCGCGGGGCGGAGTTCAGGCTGGTGCTGCCGCTGCGGGCATGATGACCGATGCAGGCCGGCAACCCGCAGGTTGCCAAGCTCCAATTTGCTGCACATTCAATAGCATGTCGCGCTTGTGCATCAAGCGCCATCGGCACTTTTTGCTCCTGCTTGCCAGCCTCTTCCCCGGCGCATCCGCCACCTGCCAGTTTCTGGGCTGGGCACGCCGCGCCGCGCATGCGGGGCCGCGGGAGGGGCTTTCTTCAGCCCGTGCCCCCCGCATCCTGCGGTGTCGGCGCCTGGGGCAGCGCAAAGCTGAAGGTGGCGCCCGCGTTCAATGCGCCGAGAGCCCACACGCGCCCCCCATGCCGCACCACGATCCGCTGCACAAAAGCCAGGCCCACCCCCGTGCCAGGGAACTCCTCGGCGGTGTGCAGCCGCTGGAACAGTTCAAACAGCCGGTCCACCCTGGCCATGTCGAACCCGATGCCCTGGTCGGCCACCTGGTAGACACATTCACCGCCGTCCCCGCTGCCGGAAATCTGGATGTGCGCGCCCTGCGGGCCGCTGTACTTGACCGCATTGGAGATCAGGTTCACCCACACCTGCCGGAGCAGGGCCCGGTCGCCCCAGCCTTCCGGCAGCGACGCCACCGCGAACGCGGCATCGCGCCCCGGTCCGGTGTGCCGCACGTCCGCGATGACCTGCTCGACCAGGGCATTCATGTCGACGCGGGCAGGGTGCATGGGCTGGCGCCCCAGGCGCGCGAAATCCAGCAGGTCGCGGATCAACTGCCCCATCTTTCGCGCGCTGTCGTCGATCACCTTGAGCATCCGCCGCGTTTCCGCATCCTGGTGGCTGTCGGAACGCTCGAGCAGCATGCCCGCGAACCCCTGAATCACGCGGACGGGCGCCTGCAGATCGTGCGATATGGAATAGGAGAAGGCGTCCAGCTCCCGGTTTTTCTCCACGAGTTCCGCCGCCTGGGTCTGGATCTGCCGCCGCTTTTCTCGCTCCGCCTGGTAGGCCGCCGCCAGCCTTGCGTGGAGCATCGTGTTCTCCACCAGAAGCACCGCCAGCAGCGCCGTGGAGGCCATCAGCCCGTACAGGCGTCCGGCGTAGAAACCCAGGTCGAAGCGTCCGCCGTTGAGCACGGCGGAGAGCGCGATGTCAAACAGCCACGCGCACATGGTGACCACGAGCAAGAGGTCCAGCACCACCAGCGGCCTGCGCCGCAGGAGCAGCAGCAGCGCGACCACGCTGACGCCCCAGACGGTGGTGACGACGGCCAGCATGGTCGGCGTGTACCGGCTGCCCTGCATGATCGGTGGCAGCAGCGACTGCCCCACGGTCGCCAGCGCAGTGAGGGCTGCCACGGCCGCCAGCACGGCGGCCACGCTGATCGCGGTGGAAAAAAGAAAACCCGCTTGCGCGGGCGCGGCTTCGGGCTGGCTGGCCGCCGCTGGCTTGCTCAGCGCGTACCCAATCACCGCCGCCGGGAACCCGGCGTGCCAGAACATGTACAGCCAGGCAGTGCTCTGCGGCCCCGCGCCCAGCCAGCCGCCCTCGGCGACCAGGCCCGGAAACGTGAGCGCGTGCGTGATCGCCACCAGGGCCGTGAACAGGTACCCGCAGGCCAGAACGCGCAGGCCAGCATGCCCCAGGATGCGGTACTGGCCCCACAGCATGACCGCGGTGATCAGATCGCTCAGCACCAGGGCGGATTGATAGGCGGGGATGAACGCGCCCATCTTTGGCAGGGGCAGCTTGGCGAAGGGCATGGCCGCCAGAAACAGCACGGCCGACACGACAACGGCGCCCAGGGCCCAGCGCCGTCCCACGGGGCCCGCGGGTGCCATTGCCAAGAAAATTGGTCGCTCTGGAGTGGTTGCCTCGGTGCCCATGGTGGTTTTGCACACGTCGAATGCCGCAGAAACGCCAGGAAAATCCCTGCCCGGCGGCGCGGCGCCCCATGCCCGGACAAGGTCCATCATGGCCCAAGGCGCCCAGAGTGCAAAGAAAAAACGCTCTGTACGGACCCGGGGTTCCGCGCAAGGCCATGCACCGCGCGGGCACGCGCCCGGCGGCGGGCCCGCACAGTTGCTTTTGCGCCCGCTGGGCGGCCTGCAGGGCCATTGCGGTTGACGCGCATCCACGCCAGCAGCAAAATTCGCACACCATAGTTTCAATTTTTTACAAATACGCACCTGCTTGTGACCTGGGCCGCGCCCCACCCGCCTGCCCCCGACTACAGCCCACAAGGCGAGTTTCCCGATGACGCGCAACCTCCAGACAAGCCCTGCGGCCCTGCCCACGCTCGAACCGCAGCGCGCGGCCAGCCCCGCCAGCACATCGCCGCCAGCCCCAGCAGCCACGAAGTGGGCACGGCCGTACCTGTCGGTGCGGTGGAAATTTGCGTTCGCATTGTTCGCCGGGGTGGTGTGGATGGCTTTTTCCATCTATGCCGCGGATGCCTGGGTGCACGATCTGGCGCGGGTCATCAGCCCGTGGGCGGCCTACCCGGTGATCTACGGCATCGCGGTGGTGCCGGGCTTCATGAACGCATTCCTGGTGGTCAGCCTGCTGCTGGACCGGCGCCCCGCGGCAAGACACTCCAGCGCGCGCCTGCCGGGAATCACCATCCTCGTGGCGGCCTACAACGAGGAGGAAAGCATCGTCTCCACGATCGAGAGCATCGCGCGCCAGGAGTACGAGGGGCCGTTGCAGGTCGTGGTGATCAATGATGGCTCGAAGGATTCCACCGCCGAAAAGCTCGCGGGCCTGAACTATCCGTGGCTGCAGGTGCTCAACCTTGAACACAACGTGGGCAAGGCCAACGCGCTCAACGCCGGCCTGGCCCTGGTCCGCCACCACCTGACCATCACCGTCGACGGGGACTCCTACCTTCACCACAGCGCGCTGCACAACCTGGTGCGCCGCTACATGAGCGATCCGCCCAACACCCGTGCCGTGGCAGGCGCGGTACTCGTGCGCAATTCCCGCAAGAACATGGTCACAGCCATTCAGGAATGGGACTATTTCCATGGCATTGCCGCCATCAAGCGCCTGCAGAGCCTGTACCAGGGCACCCTCGTGGCCCAAGGCGCGTTTTCCGTGTACGACACGGCCATCCTTCGCGAACTCGGCGGATGGGCCCATACGGTGGGTGAAGACATCGTGCTCACATGGGCGATCCTGGAGCGCGGACATCGCGTCGGCTTCGCGGAGAACGCCTGCCTTTTCACGAACGCACCCGATACCTGGCTGCAGTTCATCCGCCAGCGCCAGCGCTGGTCGCGAGGGCTCATCGAAGCCTTCAAATCGCACTGGCGCCTGCTGTTCAAGCCGCGCATGACCACCTTGTTCATCTGGTGGAACCTGCTGTTCCCCTACATGGATCTGGTCTATACGTTCGCCTTCGTTCCAGGCCTCGTGCTGGCGCTGTTTGGCGTGTACTGGATCGCGGGGCCCATGACGCTGCTGGTGCTGCCGCTCGCTATGATCGTCAACTACCTCATGTTCACCGTCCAGGCCAAGATGTTCACCGAACAGGGGCTCAAGGTCCGCCGCAACGTGCTGGGGTTTATCTTCTACGCCTTGTTTTACAGCGTGGTGCTGCAGCCCGCATGCGTGCTGGGCTACATCAAGGAACTGGTCAGCCGGTCAAAGAATTGGGGTACGAAATGAAGGGGCGTTTCATTGGCGCGCTGGCGGTGCTCTGTGCCTGCGGCGTGCAGGCACAGTCGGTTTCGGGCTCGTTCTTCGCCAGCCGCGATTCAGACGACTTCCATGAAAGCAGGCAGACACTGGGCTATGCGAATGCCGCTGGCTGGGGCCTGCGCGCCGGAACCCTGCGCTACACGGCGCCGGGTTGGGCGGCCAGCGGCAGCCTCGCGGCAGGCACCTACAAGCAAACCAGCAAGGAACGCACCATCGACGCCAGTCTGGGCGCCGCCCGCGTGGCGGGCACCAGCTACCTCGTGGGGGGGCTCGACTACATGGAGCGGCTGACCCCTTCCACGGCGCTGGGAGTGAGCGTGGAAAGAGACCTGGTGAACTCCATCCGAGGCATCGAGAACGGCACGCATTTCACAGCCCTGGCACTGGTTCTCGACCACGCCTTCACCGAGCGATTCAACGTCGGGGTGGCGGCAGGCACGGCGCTGTTCTCCAACGACAACAACCGCCCGATACTGCGCACCCGCTGGAACTACTCGCTGGACGAACGCTATGGGCTCAATGCCTACATAAAAACGCGCAGCTACCACAACACCAACGCCTACCGGCCAGAGTACTTCTCACCAGAGCGGCTGCATGAGGCATCGGCGGGCCTGTCGTCACGGTTCGAGGTGGCGCAGGTGGTGGTGCTGAGCGCCAGCATCGATGCCGGCCAGCAGCGCGTCGATGGCGCGTCGGAGCCGATATGGCGGGGCGCCATCGGCCTCGCATCACGGCGCAGCAGCCCGGTCCAGTGGTTTGTCGGCATCGAGGCCAGCAACACGGCGCCCTTGTTCTCCGGCCAGGCCGGGTCATACCGGTACACCAGCGCTTCCGGGCGGGTGAGCCTGCCCTTCTGATCACCGATGAGGCCGGGCACATGCGAGACTCACTGACCGTGGGGGCGATGCAACTGCAATCGCAGGCGTGTCGCCACAGGTACGCAGGCAGCGTGGATGCGCTGTGTCAAATGAAACGCTTCTTGGACTGTACGGGATCAAAACCATGATGCTCTTTCGCCGCCGCATCGCAGCTCTCCTCGTTCTGGCCGCCGGAGCTTTTCTGTCCTCGGCCTATGCTCAGGATCTGACTGTCTCGAAGAGCCATGCCGGGAGCTTCTTGCAAGGACAGGTGGGGGCCACCTATACCGTGTCGGTGTCCAATACCGGGGGTGCGCCCAGTGCGGGTGCAGTCACCGTCTCGGACACGGTGCCTGCCGGACTCACTCCCACAGCGGCAGCGGGTGCTGGCTGGGTCTGCAGCATCGTGGTCCAATCTGTCTCATGCACCCGCAGCGATCCGCTCGCCGCTGGCGCAAGCTATCCACCGATCACCTTGACCGTGAATGTGTCGCCGGCAGCGCCCCCGTCCCTGACGAACACCGTGACGGTTGCAGGGGGCGGGGATATCAACTCCTCGAACAATTCCGCATTGGATGTGACAACCATCGGGGCGGGCCCCGATCTTGTGCTCACCAAAGGCCATACAGGCAATTTCACGCAAGGCCAGATTGGCGCCGCATATACATTGACGGTATCCAATACTGGCGGCTCGCCCACCTCAGGCCTCGTGACGCTGACCGATACTGTGCCTGCAGGATTGACACCGACTACCGCTTCAGGAACCGGCTGGACTTGCAACATTGCGGGCCAAACTGCCACATGCACTCGGTCAGATCCCTTGGCATCAGGCGCGAGTTATCCCGTCGTCACCTTGACCGTGAATGTCGCGGCCAATGCGCCAGCGAGCGTGACCAACACTGCTACGGTGACAGGAGGCAGCGATGTGAATGCAGCCAACAACACGGCTACCGATCCTGCGACAGTCATTCCGTTGCTACCGGATCTGACCGTGGCCATGCCGGCCAATGGCCCGTTCAGCCAGGGGCAGACAGGCGCCACCTACACGATCACTGCATCCAATGGCGGAGTGGGCCCGACGAGCGGCGCAGTCACCGTGACCGATGTCCTTCCTCCTGGGCTGAGTGCAACAGCCTTGGCGGGCGCTGGCTGGGCCTGCACGCTCGCGACGCTGACCTGCACCCGAAGCGATCCGCTGAGTGCGGGCGCGAGCTATCCCTCCATCACATTGACTGTGGATATCGCGGCCAATGCACCCGCTTCGGTCACCAATGGCGCCCAGGTTTCTGGTGGTGGGGAGACGAATACCGCCAACAACCTTGCCACAGTGGTGACGGCTGTTGCTGTTGTACCCGTGTCGCCAGCCTCCATCCCCACCCTAACCGAGTGGGCCTTGGTTGGCCTGTCCGCACTGCTGGCCATGTTTGGGCTAGCGAGGATGCGGCGCCGCACTGCCTGATAGCCGCTTCGCTCCAGCACCTACCCAGCAGCCTACCCATCGCTCCAGAGTTCAGAGGCTCCCGTCTGGCCGTGGGCCGCACGCTGGTGGCGGTGCTGGAAAACTACCAGCAGGCGGACGGCAGCGCAACGGTGCCCGAGGTACCGCCCCCCTGGGTAGCACTGCCGCGCGAAGGCCCTGAAAACCTTGCTATAATCGCAGGCTTCGACACACAGGAGAGGTGGCAGAGTGGTCGAATGTACCTGACTCGAAATCAGGCGTAGTGGCAACACTACCGTGGGTTCGAATCCCACCCTCTCCGCCAGTAAAAATTTCTAAGCTGTTGAATTAGAAAGCGAAAAGCCACCGTGAGGTGGCTTTTTTGTTTTCAAGCCATCTTTCTAACCATACTCCAGCGCTGGCTGTAGCTGTACATGGTCGGGCGGCGCTGGACATTGGGTGACTTTGATCTTGCGCAGAGCAGCACCGAGCCCTTCCGCCAAAGCCACTGCCATTTGGTGAGCGCGGCCTGAGTGCCAACCGCCAGATCACTACTTAATTTCGAGCGTTGCCCCAATCCCGCGCCAGCTCATACACCTCCGGTATCCACGCCTCTCGACTGGAGAACACCACCACCATACGGTCGTTGCCGTAGTTCCAGCCGATGCGTTGACCACCCCATCCAGTGGCCCATGCCGTGCCAGGTGCGGTAGTGTTTTCGGTCCAGAGCAAATATCCGTAGCCTCCGAACATCCGGCCATGCTTGCGGGCTGCTGGATTACGGTCGTTGCCGATCTGTTTGGCCATCGCGGCCTTCACGAAGCCGCCAAAGCAATCCGACTTCTTGGACGACTCCTTGACCCATACCGCGAAGCGCATCCAGTCCTCCATGCGCAGTCGCATGCCGGAGTCTCCCAGCCCGTTTTTGGCGCGATCTTGTGAGTACAGCCCCGGGTGCGCTGCCCCCATGGGGTTGAGCACCTGTTCTTGAATCCACTGGCTCAGTGGCATGCCGGTTGCGCGGCTCACCATGAGGCCGAGTGTCATGGGGTCTGTGGACTTGTATGCGAACACCTCACCGGGCTTGTATTCCGAGAACGCACCGCGCGCAGCCTTGGCAATGCGATCTGTCGCAATCAACTCCGCGAGATTCAGCAAGCCCTGGTTCCAATCCTTGGTCTGCTCTGGCGTCCAGATAGTGCTGTCGCCGTTCTGCTCGGCCGCACCCGATGCCATGCGCAATAGGTCGTGCACTGTGGCGTTGCCCAGCGCTTTGCCCTGCAGTTCCGGCAGTACGTCACCGGCCTTGGACTGCAGCGTGAGCTTGCCCGCGCAAATGGCTTGTCCCGTTGCCATAGCCGTGACCGTCTTGCCCATGGACATGCCGAAGAACAGGGATTCGGAGTCGGCCGGGGCGTTGAACGCGGAGTACACGATGGTGTTGCCGTCCATCAGCGCAAAGGCCTTGGCGGGCCGTTGGCCGACCAGGGCACGGGCACGGTCCACGAGGGCCTTTTCTCCTGCCGATGGCGCGCGGGTGTTGAGCGTGCTTGGGTTGGGGCTGGGCTGCGTGATTTGGAACCAACGCGGGCCAGTTTTGGCCAGCAGCCATTCGTCCGGCGCGGCAGCACCGCCGTCAGCCACGGGTGTGACTTGCGCGATGGCCTGCGCGCAGAAGACCAGTGCAGCGGCCGCCATCAGCCGCAGGGAGTGTTTGGTGTCGCGCTTCATTGGATACCTTTCAGGAATGCCAGAACGTCCTTCACGGCTTGTTCGCGTGCCTTGTCGTTGCTCTCCACCGTGATCCAGGAGGTCTGCTTGCACTTCGGCATATAGGCGTTCCACTCTTTGTCGTCGGTGAACGTCTTCCCCGATGCCTTGTCATGCGCGGGGCCCCAACCGCTGCGGTCATTGGCGCCGTAGGGCATGCGCACGTCTATGGAGCAGAGATTGAAGTTGCCTTCGTTGTATTTCTTCCAGGGCTGGTTGAGCCGGTCGAAGACATGCGTAGCACCGGCATAAACCTTGTAGCTGACCGGGTGGCCTGCTGCTGCGTACTCGTCGGCCAACTCCATGCAGGGCTTGGCTGGGGTCATATCGTCTTTCTCGCCCAGCACCATCAAGATCGGAGCCGGTAGCTTGCTGTGCTGATCTACCCGGTAGCGCATGTTGCAGCCGGGATAGACCGCCACGCCGCCAGCCCACTTCACATTGGCAGGAAGCACATGCTGCTGGTAGGTCGGCCAGGCGGCATCCAGCAACGCTTGCCCGCCACGCGACCAGCCCATGTGGAAGATGCGGCCGCCGTCAATCTGCGGATGGGTTGCGAGCAACTTGAGCGCATACAGGGCATCCGTGGTGTTGGCCATGGTGTTCCAGGTCAACTGCTTGGTGGGGCCAGTTACGCGGTCCTCGCCGCGCGGCTTGAAGCTGTCCACGACGAACACGGCATAGCCAGCGTTGTTGAGCGCCTTCACCCATACATCGAAATAGACGCTGCTGACGCCCTCGCTGCCGTGCGAAAACACCACCGCTGGCACCTTGCCATCCGCCCGCTGGGTCGGCATCAGCAGATCGCCGTAGACCGTGACCTCAGGTCCCAGTCGGCCACGGATCAGGGCCCATCGGTGAGCGGGCGTGGACGAGGTGAACTCGATGCGGCCTGTTTGACCGCCGCTGAGATCGGCGAGGGGTGTGGCAGCGACTGCGCTTGCAAGACACGCGGCCATGGTCGCCGCGATTGATGATCGACCCCAAACTTTTGTTGTCATTTTTGGACCTTTGTTTTTTACCGACGTGTTGTGTCGGCTCAGGGCAGCGAGAGGCCCCGGCTGTCTTGGCTCAGCCCCGTCTTCTGGAACTGCACGGTGCTAAAGCTGGACATCGCATCGCTTTGGCAGCGCAGATCGGCAATCCGTTTGCCACTCTGCTCCACCAGAACTCCCCGGCGTGGAGATTCGGCACCTTCGCCTGCATAGACCACATAGCGGTAGTTACCCTTGTCGAACGACACAAAGATCACCGGCCTACCATCTGGCGCTGTCTGCACGCCGTGCTGGAAGGCCGCAGCCGCAGCAGCCCCGGCGCTTGGATACTCCATCTCTGGCGCGCCCTCCAATGGTGCGAGCCGGTACACCAACTGCTCGGCTGCACCATCGCGGCTGCTGCAGACCGAAGCGCGTTTCTTGCCGGTAGAACACGCGAAGATGGGCGTCTCCGAAGTCGTGCACAGATGCGGCACGGTGCCTGCAGGAGCTGCGGCGATAGCTGCAGCAGGTGCCTGTGCTTCGGCTGGCTGTACGGCCGCAGGCGTCTCAGGTGCTACTGGTGGCGGAGCGCTCGGAGCCTGTTGCGCAACCGACTGTGCTTCTACGGTCTTGGCTTCAGCGGCTTTCGGTGCAGCACCTGTCATCTGGTCAAACTCGGCTTCGCTCTTATCAAACACCCTCAGCAGCGCCAGATCGTGGAACAGGCCCATGAACGGTAGATGACCTGTGAGCTTGACCAGAACCTCTTTGCTGTCTTCCGTGCGCTGCACGGTGTAGGTCACGTTGCCTCTGACCGTGTTGCCATCCAACGCGGCGCCCTGCGGCTCGTAAGTGCCACGCAGGTGATTGAGCGTCTGCTGATCGGTGGGGATTGCGTCTTTTGGCATCGCCGTGGTCAAAACCGCAGAGCATGTCTTCTTGCCCGTTGCCTCATCAGTGCTAGCAGTGGTGATGGCCTCCAAGGTGACTTTGGTGTCCTTGCTGGTGAACTGCACGCGACGCTGACGCTCCGGGCTCATGCTCGCGTGTTCCTTGTCAAAGCTCTGCTGGTAAATCTGCTGGACGAGTGACACGGTGGCCGGGTCCGCGCAAGAGGGGGGCTTGTCGCCGCATCCAGCGAGCAGGATTACCAGCGCAGAAGCGCTGAGGGCTGTGTACTTCATGGGACCTCTCTGTTGTGAGATTTGTCTTTTTGCTCGTATCGCTTGCGCGAATTTGGACTACGAAATTCGTAGTATCTGAATGATACAAAAGCTACGAGTCTCGTAGCCTTTTGAGGCTGCGAATGTCGGACGCGGATAGGCAATGGGGTTCAAGGCTGAAGCAAGCACGTTTGGCTGTGCGCTTGTCCCAGAAGCAACTGGGCGTTCAGGCTGGTATCGATGAGTTCGTCGCAAGCACACGCATCAATCGCTATGAACTCGGCATCCACAAGCCCGACTACTTGACTGCGCAGAACTTGGCTCGGGTGCTCGGTGTCACTACGGCATTTCTGTATGCGCCTGAGGACGATGTGGCATCGTTGTTGTTCAAGTACAGCCAAGCCTCCAAGACAGAGCGCAACGCAATACGCAAGTTGGTGGAGCATTTGCCAGAGCCGCCATCACTAGATGATCCGGCCGTGGAAGACGTAGCGGCCAGTAGCAACGCGCGTCAAGGCAAACAAGCCTCCTCATCTGGAAAACAGAAGCGCTCATCGACGCATTAACCTCTCTGCAATGGTGTTGAGTTTCAGTCTCCATCAATCACCACCGTCACCCGCATCGCATCCACCAGGGCCGGGTCACACGCCGCAGCAAACCACAGGTTGGTCGTGCGTGAGCCCAATGCACTATTGATAGCGCTGGAGACCGCTGCGCAATGTTGCAACTGCAGCCGGTGACTACCGCCGCGCAGCACCACGATAGCCGTCGTCAGATGCCTTGACTTCTGGTGCTGCGCAATGGCATCGCAGCAGTCATTGATCATGGTCCGTAAATCACGGCTGCGGCCGGTGACGACAAAGCTCCAAGGCGAGTGCCCCCATTCGGCCAGTGCATGACGCAGATCACCCCAGTCCAAAGCAGGCATGGCATCTAGCTCCGTCGCGGCCAACAAATCTTGGTGGACTTGCGCTAAACAGCCTGGTACGGGAGAGGGTATGCCGGACAGCGCCAGCATCTTCAGCCATTGGCGCCGATTGACCGTCATGGCGTCCTTCGCACGCGCACCGCAGCCTGCAGATGCACCTCTTCTGGGTGCCAGGCCAGCGATTCGTAGAGCCAAGTCATCGGACGCGGTCTGCCGGCCTTCTCGGACTTGGCTGGTCGCTTCGGCACGGCATGGCCTTTAAGCCGCAGCCGAGCGTTGTGCGGAGCGAACGCGGGGCTGTCCGTTGCAGGATCGAGCAATAGCACGGTATCGACCTGGTGTCGCTTTTCCACGAAGGCTCCTTCCGCCCCTACCGCCAGGGTCCAATGCTTGGTGCGTGCATGCCGCACAGAATGCAGCACCAGCGCCACCAGCGAGCCTTGCATCAACCAGTCGAGCACATGGGCATCCACAGCGTCGTGGGGGCCGTACTTCGCCGTGAGTTCCAGGGGCAAGCCAAGACTGTCGAAGCGCTCCACCCAATCCGGCGCATAGACCCCTGAAAAGTATGTGTCGCCGAATGCTCCCCAGACTGCGGCCGCGACTCCGTGCTGCCTGCGGCTCATGTTGACGAGCGCACTTGGCTTTGCAAGCGCTGTGATGCTGAGAATTGCCGTGATGACATGCACCCCGCAGGCACTATCGAGCTGTGACTGCTGTACAAAGGGCTGGATAGGTTCTGCACGCTGAGCCTTCACCGTGAGGGTGTGTCCGGTGATCAGAGCTGGATGCACTCGCTGGAACCGATAGGACACAGCCGGGCGATTCATTGGTATCGCTTTGGGCATTTCAATACTCATCTGGACGAAGCAGCGTGGTGACACTTCTATCAGCCTCGGTGATGATCCATACCGTGGGGAGCGAAGAGCGTTTTTCTTTGGGCGTTGCAGCCAGCCGCGCTGCATCCACCAGCCGATAGCAGCTCAGAATCCGCAGGTGGCGCGTGACGGCAAATTCGTTCTCGGTGCGGTCTTCTTCACAAAGATCGCCGCCGTCGCATTGCACGTGGCGGCTGATCAAAGCGGCCGCGCTGAAGCCGGCCCTCTGGAGTAGTTCCAAAGCCCCGGGCGTAGCGACGATCTGACCCAGCGGAAACCGGGCGCTATTGGAGTAGATAATGGTTGTCGCGGTCGGCTTTGGAGCCGTCGCTTTGGACCTGGAATCGGGTGTTGTGGTCATGGAAATCTCCTTGGCTAGGGAACGAAACAAAACGGTGAAAACAAACGGGCGTGCGTAGTCCTCCGCAAACGAGTACCGGATAGAAAACGCGAGCGAGAGAAATCAGCGAGGCCGCAGGCCAGCAGCCGAAGAGAGAAGAAGCCTCAGCGAGAGGCCGTCAATGAAACATGCGCTTGGAACAGCGCGGTCAGCAGATCAGAGTCTGTCGCGTAGGGCTGCTCGATCCAGCCTGCAAACTCGTCAGTGGCCGACAGCCAGCCGCTAAACTCGGAGTGCATCGCGCCATCAGCGCTACAGTCATCGAGAAAACCCCATGCGTGCAACCGGCGCGATGCCACGGCATCTCGAACAGCGCCCATTGGCATGTCGGTCAGTAGCGCCAGCACTTCATAGGCATGCCGGTCATGACGCAACGGAATCACCGGCAAGATCGCACGGCCAAAACGCCGAACGCAGTAAGACCACAGCAGCCACTGGCACTCGAAGAGCGTGAGGTTCAGCAGGCGATTCAGCGCATTGAGATTCGTGCCAACGAGTGACGCTGCAGGTAGTGGCGATGGCTCCGCCGCAGCCATCCGAACCGCCATTTCTGCTGGGTTCATGGGGTTCGACAAATCGACGGGATGACCTTCGGCATCCACCATTAAGAACGACGGTAGATCCCCATCAAAGATCGGCTGCTGCGAGTGGCCAAGTTCACGCCAACACAGTCGCTCCAATCCACGGCATTCCCGAGCCAGGTCTGGGCCGTTCAGCCACAGGGGAAGCAACTTCCCCATCCGATGCAGCAATCGGTCCATCTGGTGACGGCCGAAGGCCGCACTACAGGTGGCTTCATTGGTCATGGGTTTCTCCGGACATAGGCACGCCGACCGCCTCGACCAGCGGGTCAACAAGGGGCTACGATGGCGTGGGAAATTGCCTGGAATTCGGCCGAGCAGAACATTCCGCTGGTGCTGCAAATGCAGCAATGGCGAGGCGAGAAAATCACTGCGAAACAAGCCACAAACTGGCTTAAACGCACGGCAACTGCTCTCAAATTTTCTTTATTCAGAAAATTTGCTTATTTTTTGATATTTTATATCAAATAAGATATAATAATTCAAGATTTGAGCAGATTTGACGTCAAATCAATCAAATTGGTCGTATAGCAACCTTCAAAATGCTGATTTCGCGCTCAATCAGTGCGCTAGATATCTGGTGGCGTCGAAAGGCACTGGCGAGCTTAAAAATTTGAGCAAATTTCGATCTGAAACGGACTACCGTGCGCCGGTTTCGCACCGCCAAAGTCGTCTGCAAACTGCTTGGGAACACTAAATAAGTCATTCAGCCGGATGCGAAGTTGAGTGGTCCCGATGGATGACGCAGAAGAACCGGTTGTTGGCCATCAACTTGATGCGATGAACGGCGGCAGTGCAGCGGTTGCTGCCACCGACGGAAGGCCGGCGACGGCAAGCTGACTGCTGTCGGCTCTAATGACCGCTGTCAGTCCATCAGGCAAGCCCAGAAAGCGGCAGTTGCCCAACTCTGATTGGGTGTTCACCTTGGCGTTGGGTAATCCGAGGCCAGCAAAGTAAGGACCTACCTTCAGGTGCGCACCGTTGAGGGTAACGAAACCCGCAGGTTGTCGACAAGCTCTGCGGGGACATCACTCCCGTCTACCCTTGCCCCCGCTGCATTGGTGAGTACAACCGTGGTCCTGGCTCCCCCGACAACCACCCGCAATTGGAGTTTCTCAAGGACGTGCTTTCGCCCCTGGACCAGTTCCTTGCACGCGGCTCGAACGTCCCGTTCACCTTTCAGCAAGACCTTTGCCTTGACCCCATCCGCCACCATGAGCGCTGCTACCTGCAACGAGTCAATCACAGCATCTGCACCGAGCATCCGTTGGAACTCTTCGGCCCACGCCAAGACGTTTACCTCGATGGGCGAAATGGACAGTTCGAAGTCGCAGGCCTCCAGCAGGCCACTGACCAAGCTCTGTGTTGACCTCGATGCATCCAGAAGCTCTAGGCCCGGCCAGTATTGGTGAGCTCTGAAAGCGGTCTGCCGGAACTCCAGTCGATCGAACGTCATTTCCTTGCCGTACGGATCCGAGACCGTCTCGGTGTATTCGTAGCGCTCAACGAACCTGGCCTCCAGCGAATCATCCCGAACACGGTCAAGGATGAACCCGCTTGCTCGGCCTTCGATGAATTCCTGTTGACGTATGCGCCTAGCGAGGGTTCGGGTGGCCATGGGCCACTCGGCTTGCAGCCAGCGGTACCTCGTCATGAGCCGCCCGCCCCTGTAGAGCTCGCGGTCTGCACCCGTGCCATGCGCTGTTCAGACAGAACCTTTCGAGCGGTGGCCTCAAGCAGGCCGTAAAGCTTCTCTCGCTCCACATCATCGGCCGGCCGCGCAGTCTTGGTGTAGAAGCCCTCTTGGAAGCGGTAGATGCCTCTTACTGAGTACTTGAACCCAGTGCCGGCCTCGCCATCCGCGAACTCAGCATGCAGATGCGGGGCGTCGTAGGGAATCGAAGTCTGGTCGGCGCGCCAGGTGATAGCTGTAATGAAGAAGCCGCGCTTGCGCAGGGCCTGATACTCCTCGGAGGCCATCAAGTTCTCGCCAGTGAGCGCCATGCTCCTGACGATGACTAGCATCTCTCTACTTGCGTCTTCACGCTCATCATCGTCGAGGTCTTCGTCCTCGTCCGTTTCGGAGTCGGAGCGTTTACTCGGCGAAATGCGCAGGTTCGTAACACCCTTCAACTTGTATCCAGGCAACTCAGACATTAACCGAGTGAAAAAGGCTGTGCGCTCGTCAGCGCCAAACTCTGGGTCCAGCTCTATGGTCTCCCGAGGAACCACTGCCTTCCGATGGCTTTCGATTCGGCTCGTCAGGTTCTCGACGATGCGCTGAGACTTCTCGGAGGCTGGGAGGCGGACTAAGGTCTTGCCGTTCTGCTGCACGAACTGGATAGTGGCGTCATGCCGCTGGCGCTGAATGAGCCGCGTCCTGGAGTAGTCCATCTCGTCGTACTCAACGTTGAGGACCACCTCGTTCGCTCCCTTGAGGTGCGAATCGACCTTCTCAGTTGGGCCAACTTCCTCTTGGTACTCCTTGATGGCCGCCTTGATGTCATCTGATTCGATCTTCGCATCCAAGATGATGGTGGTTGTTTTCTCGTTTCGGCGTGAGGTTTCACGCCTGTCCATCAGGCCGACCAGCTCGTTCAACGTGAAGGGCAGCAGTGACAGCGCGTCTGCCAGGTCTTCACGCGAGTCGTTCGGCGAATAGAAGATGCCACGTTCCCGCGCAATTTCACGGAGGACATTTTCCGTCAGCTTCTGCTTTGCGGACGCGAGCAAATCGAAGATATCTTTGTCGGTTGCAAAGAACTGGTTCAGGTACTCACTCATAGTCCATCCCCAGTTCCAAGTCAGAGAACCTCGTTAGGACCTGCGTTATGCGCTTACAGTTAATCGCAGCCACACGTTCAGCCAAGGGCGACTTCGCGTCTCCGTTCGACAATCCGTCAACATAAGACTGAACCGCCTTCTGAAACATCGCAGGTGCGAGCGGCGATGCATCAAGCATCTTAATCTCTATGCCGATGTTTTCCTGCAGGAGCTGGAAATGACGAAGGTAGTCAAACAGGTAGGTAAACTCCTCAGCGAAGGCTCCTTTACCTCTGTAGAAGAGCACAAAGCCCCTGTGGTCGGGCGCGCTCGGACGGCTGTACTCTAGGACGATGAGCCTAGATGTGAGTATCTCCAACGTAGCGGCTTTAGCGTGGTCCAGTTGTAGGTTCTTCCTTCGAACGAGCTGCGGGTAGAAATACTTGCAATGCTCAGGGTCCGGCAGAGGTGGAGCGCCCGTACGACGGCCTCGCATCTGGCAGATTTCATATCGGACGTTGTCGAGCCAGAAGATGTCCTCTGGTCCAAGAACGACCAACTTGGAGCCCCGCGGCAGTTCCAGCTTGGCAGCCTGCTGAACAGCCTTCAGGTGCTGCCTGAAATCCTTGTCGTACTCACCGTCGTGGTTGTAGACGAAGAGCAGGCCGCTGACGACGGGTGTCACGCCACTGTGGATGTACTTCGCACGCCACTCCGAGCTGATTTCAGCACAAGTAACCTGTTTCGCTAGGCTCTCCAACGCGCCTCGAAGCGCCGGCGTCGTGATTGACGACGTAGCGTAGCTCTTCAGGTCACAGTTGACGTAGGTACGCTGTTTTGCGTAAGGCTCGTCGTAGTAGAAAACCACGTCCGAGGGGTGAGTCTTGACCTTGTGATGCTCCGGCTTCTCGCAGGCCCAGTTCTCATTCATGGGGCCCGTGCGCTTCCAGAAAAACTCTGCGAAGAGCTCCCCTGAAAGCCTCTCTGCAATCGCAGCTATGTTCGCTGTCTCTCCCATTCAGCTGTTCTCCCTGATGAGCGCTACGCCCTCTACCTTTGCGTTCTGGTGGCGAATCCCCTGCGGGGGATCTTAAGAGACCCGGTCCGAGGGAGGCCGGTCGGTTTAGGTCGAGTAGACGCGGCCTGACCAGCGCGGTGACCATCTTAGTAGGTATATAGAACTCCGCAGGTGAAACGCGATGCGAACTTCGACGAACAATCGACACAGTCCGATTGTTGTCAAAACGGTCACTCAATTCATGCTCATTGAGTGGCCGGAACCAGCCTAAGGACTAAACCGCTCGCGCGGTAGCCCACCGCGAAGGCCCTGACGCATAGTACACATCGCGCCCCTGCCTATGTTGGCGGGCGAGGCAATCGGCCCCGTTCTTCGACAGGAGCCCGGCGAAGCAGATGTCAGCCGCGCTTTGCTTGGTGTCAGTCAGGCCACTACTTCGTCTCTTACTCGCTGGCACGCAGCTGGCAGGTGGTGGCGCACGAGCAGTTCGTTAACCACGACGACAGTCCAGCCACTGGCTCCACTCAACTTCAACTTCTCGAACATCCCCTCATCCAACGGGATTTCACCCGACAGCGGCGCCGCTAAAAGGACGGCCACCCTGCTTCCGTTTGCGCGAGTTGCCACCAATGGAACGGTTCCGACATTAGGCACGACTACGTTCCCCTCGTATGTCTCCCCGTCAGCTTGTTGGGCCAGCGCACTCATGAGTAGGCCGGTGGCAGCGCTAATCCGCGCTGCATCAAAGCCAGGGATGTCACCCGTCTGGAGATGTCCCAAAAGCTCCGCGCCCACATGGCGGTCGAGAAGCCGATGCTCAATCTTGTTCTTGAAGCTCCTGAGGCATCGATAGCAGGACGAATCGCAGCCCCCAGGACAGTTCCGGACTGCATCTAGGGCAAGCGACAAGAGGCGCGGTGCCTCCAATGACGCCAGCCTAGAGAACCCTGCACCGCCGGGCAGCGTGTCGTACAAGAATATCTCCGCTTGAAGGCCTTCGCGATCAAGCGAGTCCTCCGTGATTGCCGGCCGGTACTCGGCCAAAACCTCCCCAGGTTCTACGCCAAGCATTGAGGCGGCAGCCTTTGCCAATGCCTCGCATGCGGTCCGAAGCGCCACGTTTGTTGGGTAGGTTCCAGGCCGCAATTCCAAGGGCTTGGTGAGGCGGAGCGAGAACAGCGCCACGTCGGTAATGAACTTTGTCCCAAGAACCAAGTTCTTCGTCGCGCGCGCACCATCGCAGACCGGTTCATCGTCCGGGTATGGCTTGGTGTGCTGACCCCGAAGCTTTGGGGCTGGGTCTGTGTCAGCTTCTATGCATCCACACCATGAGCAATAGGTGTACCCCTTCTTCTCTGGTCCAGTGTTCGACACCAGCAGGTGTAGACGCGACGCATAGACCCGAACGCGCTCGTTGACATCGAGCCACGCCGCAGTCTCAGCAGGCGTCGGAATCATCAGCTTTGCACGAGTCGCATAGGCCGTATCCGGCGAATCGTCAGGTGACGTGACTGGAGCGCGATTGTACGGATGGGCGAACCCTGGGGGGCGCATCCAATACTGGGCCGGCCCAAAAGTCTCTGTGCCGCCGCAGGCGATGCAGTCGCTAACTGTGCCCTTCGGAACTATCGAGACGTCCTTCGTCTCGGCGAAGCCGCAGGTGCGGCACTCCCTATAAGTCATTCGCTCCTTGAATGCCTTCGTCCGCTCAGACCGTATTGGCGAGTAGACCGCCGCAGAGGTGTAGCACTTGTTCGCAATCCACACCTCCTTACCAGGCGCGTACTGAGACAGTGCAATTGGTAGACTCTGGCTCGGCGAGAACCTAGCGATATGCCTGAAGCTGTTTGAGCGTTCATCGAAAACAGTGAAAGTCGCAACGTCTGTCGGGAACGCGTACCGGGGGAGCACTCCGAAGTACAGCAACCGGATCAAGAGCGTGGCGGGCGCCGAACCGACCGTTGGACGCTCCTCACCTTCCTCAAACCCGTTCTCGCCGGCATAGACGTCACCTTCCTCTTCTGACTCCCTCTCGTTCCTTGATGCTTCATCGTCGGCGATTGCTGTGTCGACTGCTTCCAGACAGTCCTCGGCCATGCTGGTCACAAGCCTCTCCTTAAGGTCGCCCAATTCAACCGGCAGCCAGTCGCGAAGTGACTCTTGCAAGCGCCCCTTGTTCTCGCCGAGCCATGCCTCGAAGTCCAGGCGATTCAATCGACCTGTATCTGACTTGAAGTCATGCACCGTGCCGAGGACCGAGAAAAGGTCGTTGGCTTCCCCAGGATTCACCTGGAGAACCCGCGCCTGATGGTACGACTGTAGAAGGAACGCGCGCACATGACGTTGAGCGATATCGGCATTGGCCAGAGCCAACTTGGGGTCGACAACGCTGCCACTAACCATCGCTTGAGGATTGGAGAAATAGTGTTCATCGTGGCTGTCGGCACTTCCGAACGAGACCACCGTTGCCACCGCGTTTCCACGACGACCTGCACGGCCCGCGCGCTGCTGATAGTTGGCCCGACCGGGTGGCATGTTCCTCAGTGCAACGCCTGAAAGCGCGCCGATGTCGATACCGACTTCCATCGTGGTCGTACTCGAAAGGACGTCGATTGCCGTCGGGTTCTGAATGATGTCGTTCCAGACCAGTTCAACGTCTTGAAAGAGCAGCTCATGCTCCTCCGCTCGAGAAAACGCCTCCTCGCTACCTGCCGAGTTCAATTGAGCTGTGTGCTCGGCAGCGATGAGAGAAAGTAGCGGCGCTCCAGCCTTGGTCTCGATGACGGGCTTGCGGTAGTTTCCCTTTCGGGCTATGAACGCCTCATCCGAATCTGGGTCCAGTACGGAGACGCGACTACTGCCACAGTCAAGGCAGCGATGCAGTCTTGAGACAGGTCGATGAACCGACGTGCAAGTAGCGCAACGCTGCCAGGCTCCACCAAATCTCAGTGCTAAATTGCTGGCAAGGATTCGACGCTGACTCGCCTCGACCTGCTCCGTAAGTTCGGCCATTAGCTTCGGCAGCCATTCATTCGTGAAGCACTTGACCGAGTTCTTGTCATTCAGGAACTTCTTCAGAGGCTCAAAACTTCCCTTGTGCGACTGAACCGATGTTCCGGAGGACTTTGGCCGCTGCCACCATAGCTGCGGCATATCGCGCATCCAAACTCCGCCGCTGGATGCCCGCCACCAGCAGCGCAGCCACGCCTCTACGAGCTCGAGCTTCTCATTGGAAGTCTCAGCGACGCCTGCAATCATCGGAAGCTCGGAGAGCTTCTTTAGCTTGTCTCCTCTCAACGAGAGAGAAGCGAACGCCAACGGCTCAAGGCCTAGGTGCTTATCGAACAGGGATTTGTAGATGTCTTCGAGCAGCGAAGAAGGCGCCTTGTTCGCCTTCATATCAATCCACAGGTCGAATAGGGCTTCGTCATCGATGCTTCCATCTGCCCTGATGGCAGCCCGCACCGTGTCGACGGCCGTAATTGATTCCCCCGGAATCAACTCCGGTCGCAATCTGACGTTTCTGGTTGCGGCTGCGAGCAGCACCGCCAAGTATGCATCATCTAGACTAAGCTTCGGTCGAATAGCCTCGACAGCTCCCAGACGCTCAAAGCCCAATACGAGCATTGGTCGCAGGGCGTCTCGCGTGGAGTACATCTGCAAGTTCGGCGCGAGTCTTGCTGCAACTTGCCGTGAATCTGAGAACGCAAGCACTTTGCGCCCTTGCAATGGAGCAAAGGCACTTCCCTCCTGCTGGCCTGGCGGCTGCACGTGGAGCTGGCGGGCGACAAGAGTCTGGAATGGCTGGTCACCCTTTGTCTGGTGGTCCTGCACGGTCGAATGACCGAACGCAGCAAAGCCGCCGCACATTCCGCACGGTACAAATTGCCCCCTGCTTTCTACGCGTGTGTCACGATTGCCGTCCTCGTCCGCCGCACCCGAACTTCTGTCCTTCCTCAGAAAGACCTCTCGAGTTCGAGAACCGCCATTGTTTGGGTCCAGCGCAGCCGTCACCAGGTCGAGCGTCTTTAGCTCGACCACGTCGGTCTTCAGCGGCTCCGTCTCGAGCAGCAAGTCCAGCGGGAACAAAGGTTCAACCTCGCCAGTATTCAGCTTGAGCTTGCTCCCCGCGTGACTCCAAAGATGGCGCGGGGATTCAACGTTGTCCGTGTAACCTCGAGCATAGGAAGAGCCACAGTTTCTGCAAGTGAAGTACTCGAGCACTTGAGCATCGCAACCGCAGCGTTCCCTAGGTTGCGCGTACAGCTTCCCGCAACTACCGTTGCGTTCGTCTTCCTCGAGCTCACTGCAAGCGGCATCCAGGCAAACCCATAGTCCTGGCAGCCCTCGGAAGAAGTTGTGAACTCGGCAGGGCAATAGACCGGCAGCGGATGCCGTTGGCCTAGCAACGCTACTAAGTGCGAGAAGCGACGTCACGGCTCGGTCGCGAATATCCTCTGCCACTCCAGGGAACACTAGCCCGCCTAATTCTTCTAGCGGCGTCGCATTTCCCATGGTGAGGTTTATCAACTGCCCAAGCGGAGGAAACTCAGCCAAGGCATTGAAAAGGTCGCGCTCGACATCATTAGACTCCTCAGTACCGAGGTATGTCAGCAACCTCTTTACCGCAAGTTTGCGAAGAGTCGGCGCGCCATAGAAGGCATCCAAGTCGACGGCCGCAAGAATCTTGGCGTCGGCCTCTGAACCAACGGTCGCAAACTCAGCAGTCGCAAGGTCTCCAGTTATCGGCACGAAGGAGTCCGACGGTGCGCCGGAGAGCTGCGCCCCGAACGAGGGGGCGTAGTTCTTGTCGTCAAAGCTTGCGGTCGCGCAAATGACCTGCAGTCGCTCAACGCCAATCCCAAGCCGTGCCCGCAGGCGACGGAGTAGAAGACCAACCTCTGCCCCAGGTGCGCCCCGATACAGATGCGCCTCATCCAGAACAACCAGGAAGGTCTCATTCGGATTCCGCTTCAGCCACTCTGCGGTCTTGTCGAACACCGCCCGTTCGATTGGCCGCATGAGCATGTACTCAAGCATCGAATAGTTCGTCACAAGCAGGTCTGGCGGAGCGGACTGCACCTCATGCCTTGTGACAAGCTCAACGTCAAAAGGTTTGGTTACTGCCCTCAGTGGCTTCTTGTCCTTATCTTCCCAAAGAGAATTCTTTGCTCCGAACCAATCCACCAAGTCCGGCTTAGCCGGCCACTTCCCCCGGGACTTGAGCTCGTTTTTCAGTCCAACAGCCAACTCGTGCTTTGGGTCATTGGCATTTTTCGTCGCTCGCTCGAGGTCCACATAGAACTCTTCAAATGACTTCAGCCGGGTCTGGTCCTTCTTCCGCGAACGGACACCAGCATAGGGAGTGCGACTCGTGTATCGAGCGAATCTTGCCGGTCTTCCCGACCACTTGACGAACAGGTCCGCAAGACGAGGGTCGCCGAACATTGCCCGCATGCGACCAAGTTGGTCATTGACCAGTGCATTCATGGGATACAGGACGAGCGCCCGCATCGCATGCTGTTCCCCAAAAACCTTCGGTCGTTCAGAAGCTTCGCGCGCCAGCTTGCCCAGAATTGGAAGCAAGAAAGATTCCGTCTTGCCAGAGCCCGTGCCCGTCATGATGACGAGATTTCTGCCTTCGACCAGAGTCGAAGCAATTGACTTGACCTGATGCGTGTATGCAGGGTCGTGAATTACCTTTGGCTGGCCTTCGCTAGCAGTAGACAACAGCTCGAACGCTTCTCTTGCACCCGCAGAAAGACCCTTGATTTCACGAAAATTTCGCCCCGAGCGGTACTTGGGTGTCGATTCAAGGTAGGGAACCTGGTGGATTACGCCGGGCAAGTCGAGGAGACTTCGCCGTTGGCTGATTAGCTTCGGGTCCGCGATGTGGTACGTGGCTTCAATGTAATCCTTGAGCGATACGTGAAGCTGCTCGATGGTCTCGTGAATCGTTGAACTCAATGCGCTCTCCCTCAACTCGTTGTCTTTTTCATCCAGAGCTGCTGCTCCAGAAAGCTCGAGGCTTCGGCCACCAGGCCCTCTGAAATGTCGTAGCTGCAGATGCACTTTCGACTTGGTACCTGCCGGCCGAACGCCAGCATGCGGCGATGCGCCCACTGCGGAATTGGGAACGTCAAATCGAAGTGGGCGAATTTGCCCGGCAGGGTCAGGCGGAACGCCTGTGGCCTTCCGTCAACCGCGTCCTTGGCGAGTTGAAGGCGCCAAGCTTCGTCGCACGCACGCAATGAACTTCCCGGCGATGGCAGGTGCGCAAGGCGCAGGGGCCGCCCGGCGTCAAGTGAGACCAACATCCATTGTGCAGCGCCAAAGGCCTTTGCCCGCTTCGCGATGAAGTTGCCCGACTGGCACGACGGCCGCACCCAACACTTCGAATAGATGCTGCCGCCCGCCACGAAGACCTCCATGTCAGCGCCGATGGCATCTCCAGGCTCGGCCAGCTTCATCTTCGCCAACGCCGCAGAAAGCAGGTCAGCGGCGGAGACGGTTGGCGGCTCCTTCAGCCATGCCTTGACTGACAACTCGCGCAGCCCCGCTGCGCGTAGCTTGGCAGCAAGCTCTTCCCCAGGCTTTGCCACGATGCGCCGCGATGCCCCGTCATAGCCGACTCGGCCATGTAGGTCAGGGAGGCTGCACCAACCCCCTTCATTCGAGAGCCCAAAAAGTTGGGCTACATCCTGAGAGAGCATCGCGAACGATGGAGGCGCAGGGAACAGGACTCCACGTGAGAAGAATTCAGCCTGCGTGACCTGACCCGGCTCGACAAGGTCTCCAGTCGCGATGAGTGCCTCGAGGACTGCGGAAAGTCTGTCTGCCAAATCCGTCGCAGGCGGAACTAGTCCGTTCAAATGGCGCTCAGCCTCTCTCATAAGGATGAAGGGCTGACAGGGACAATGCGACCACGCTACCGCCCGAAGTACCTGAGCAAGCAAGGTGTCGTCTACCGCGACGCTTGCGGCGACGGCCGGGAGGCCAAGTCCCTTTCTCGCCTCCGCGACCACCGCATCTGCAGTTAGCAAGGTCATGGTCATTTGTTCACCAGTTCCGAGCAGCGAGTAGACGACGCGGACCGTTAAGCAAAGCTAGAAGGCGGGCAGCCTTGAGCAAGGTCTTCTGATTGACCAATTCGTCAATCTGCGCGCACGCCCCGCTGCCCGCCCAGTCCGCAAATCGATGAGGGGCCACGGCCATCCGGAGCGCTAACTTGCAAAGGCGTTGGTCGCTGCAAATTGAGTATGGACCTACATGTTGCAAAAACTTCTCGCAGGTCTCGTCCAATGAATCCGTGATGATGGACCGAGCGTTCCGCCCAATGCCGATGGCGAAGGAAGGGTTGCGTCCACGCCATACAGATGCTTCAAGCGACTCTTGCGCCTCGATTGAACCGCTCGAGTCCAGGAAATTCAGTTCAAGCCGTGACCACGCTACATCGCACATTGAGGCGACGAGTTGGCGGTGCATCTCCCGTAAAACCGAGTTTCGGCGGTGCTCAGCAAGCGGTCCAACAAGCCTAGCGTCCGTCCAGTCTCGAATCCAGCAGAGAAGCTCGCCAACTTCTTGGGCGCAGGTAAGGTGGGCTGACAGCTTTGGAGCACTGTGCGTCCAGTCGTCCCAGGATAGTTTGGCGGGCGGGGCATTGACTACAACCGAGCTTCGGTGGCCATTTACCGATACGACATAGAGGCCGCCATCACCTTCAACATCGAGCTCGTGCACTCCATCCCACGAGTCGCTTCTGCACGAAGGTCGCTGAAAGCAGGCGCGATACGCATGGACAGGGTGGGAGTGGTCCGTGTCATCAACGACGCTCAGCCGGACTCGCTTCGATACCCGAGAAACGTGCCAACGGACGGGCGACATGGCGTGCTTGAGGGCGACGCTAGCTTTGCCGAGAGCATGCGCATCCACGACCAGCAGCCCAGCGTTCGCCTTGAAATAGGCCTCATTGACTACATCAGCATGGTCGCGACGCTTAACCAATTGACCCCAGTCCGACTGATTCACCGGCAGCGCCAACGTTCCGAGAAACTCACTGTGGATAGCATCACCAGAGCCGCTTAGTAGCTTCAAATGAAAATCGACCGCCATCCCGCGTGGCCCATGAACGGTGCAAGCAGCAGCACCTGACATTATTGAATCCAGACTAGGCTCATGGGGGTCCGTTGCCACAACCAAGACGGGCGCATGCACACGACTGCTTGCACCGGAGATGGGTGAACGGACGACGATGGAGAACCCTCGCTGGCTCGCTTGGGGCCGTACATCGGCCTTTCCGTTTGGTGCTCTATATGATGCCGCGATGGTGACCTGATGAACGCCGATTGCGAGCTTTCCGAGCCCAACGAACGAGACCGTGCGCCCCCCGGTTGGGAATGCTGAGCTCTTGCCGTCCAATTGCAACGTGAACGACTCGCAGGTCTCATCGTGCTCAATGCCGAGCGTGAGCGGATGTTGCTCAGACCATTCGAGGAGGTCGTCCCGGCCGAAGCCAAGTGGAGGTAGCCCGGCCGGCCAGACCTTTAGCATTTTTGCAGTTGAAAGCCCTAACAGACTGAGGCATTTGCTTAAGGAATCAGTGGCTTGGGCCGGAACACTTAGGAGGTATCCGAAACCTCCTTTGACATCCATTGGAACTGGGGACAGATGCTCACATTCCTCATACATCGACGAATGGATGACAAGGTACTTTGAACCGGGCCGGACGTTCTTCCACTTTGCTTGAAAGGCGCATCCGTCGTCATCAACTTTGAAGAGCCAGGGCTTGGGTTGGACTCGACACGCGTCATCAATTGCGCGGACCGTCCCTTCCTCCCACTCTTCAAATCTAAGCCAGGAGGCTCCAGCATTTGGCCACTCAAGGACTCGGCACTGTTGCGCGCCGAAAAGCAACCAACGCTTGCTCCGCCAAATGTCCTCCCCTCCGGCGACCTTGCATCGCGAGCGGCGGATAAATCCGTCAATACCTTGATTTGACCGAGCCCATCCAGCGAATGTAGGAATTTCCACGAACGCCTGCCACTTGCCGGCCTGATTTCTCATGAGCACCTTGGGCGTTACGCAGGCAACCTCTGCAGACTCCCGCGCGTCTGGACCGTCCGGTCTGCGCCCTTTCAAGACGTCGGCCGCTCGCCTAAACATTAAGCGAATGCGTACTTCACCTGCGACCTTCCTGGCCTCCCTCAGCCAGGACTTCGCCTCCCAAGATGCTTCGAGGTCAGCAATGATGCGAGCTTGCGTCTTCGTCGTCAGTACCGCACCCACGTCATCGTCATCTGGAAAAAGCAGAGCCCTAGTGATATGGCCCGTCAACTCTTCTTGCTCGAGGAAGTTCCGAAACCGAGAGGACGGCCACTCGGCGCAGCGCGCCACGAGTGCCCCTAGAACAGATGCCGGACGGTCTGCAGCTTCTGCAATTTCATTCCGTGAATCGAACAGAGTTCGCGCAATCTGCGATTGGAGGTCTTTTGGGAGCACAGCGTGCGTAATCGGCCAAGCGATGATGGAGAACTGCCGAGCCCAAGGACCCGAGGGAGATACCCCTCCAAATTTGGCTTCAAACCTCTCAAAGAAGCTGCGTAACAGGTTTCGACGACCAATTTCTTGCTTCCATTGCGGCGTCCGGCGCTCAAAGGACTGCCAGTATTCCTCGCCGTCGAAGTTGTAGCCCATCTCGGTCGCATAGACTACACAAACGAGCCAGATGGGATTCAGTCGATTCCCAAACGAGATATGCCGACGTAGGCCGGCCGCGAGCTCTGAAACCTGCTCCTTGTCGAGGCCGTGCTCGAGTGCGAATAGAGGAAGCCCAACGTCCCGCCGCTCCGACGCAAGCCGCTCAAAATGGCGCTCAAGCTTCGCTTGCAGACCTTCCAAGAACGTGGACTTCATGCGACGGCCTGGCGCTAGGCGCTCTCTGTCTTGGTCAAGTCCACTTCAACCGCGGCGGTGACTGACCCTTGGTGTATGAGGTCGCCGAGATTGGTATTGCTCCACGCCCTGTATTCGGGCCGACGCCCAGCTCGGCCAATCATCCATCTCTGGACAGCGAGCTCTCCGACTTGCTTCACCGAAAGAAGGCCATCGAGTTTGGGGCGTTTCGCCGCTCCCTTCAACATGTCAAAGCTGTTGCCTACGGTCTCACAAAGGAATACTTCGCGGTGAATGCCGTGCTTCAGGATGTCTTCCTTGAATCCCAATGCGTTGAGTGCCGCGCGTACTGTTCGCAGCCGCCAGTTCGGCCCCTCGCCAAAGGTATGCATATCCGCATATCCATGGTCGATTGCTCGAAGGTAGCTCCGCATCTCCTCAAACAGGTCGTCAGGGATGTGGAAATGCCCCCATCCGCCGGTGTATCCAATCGAACTGAAGTACGAGGTCTCGCCAAGCTTCAACCGGTTGTAGACGGCCGACCTCCCCATTGAAGAAGAGGTGGTAACGGCGACCAGCCGTGCGTTCTTCGCCGCGCCAGAGATGATGCCCTCTGTTCCACCATACCGCGCGCGGAAGTCGTCATACACATCGCGTGTTCGGATGAGGCAAGCCACAAGCTTTCCTCCGAGCAACATGTTGTACGGTGGGACGGCGCCAAGCACGTACGCGTCCATGAGATTGACTAGCCGTTTCTCACGGTCCTTGACGGTCCAACCGATGTGGTCATCGCGGACGCCCATGTTGTAGACGGGGTCGCCGATAGCGAAAATGCCAATCAGTTTTCCGTTGTTTTCGTCCCAGACGAGATATCGCATTCGGCGGCCAAAGCCGGCGGACACGGGAACGGACCAGGTAAGAGCGGCAAGCCTGAAGAGACGAGCCTCCAACCCATCTCCCGTGACCAACTGCAGCTTCGGCCGGATTTTTTCGGGTTCTACGTCTGCGCCCGAAGCGAAGTACAGTCGCAGGCTCGGCAGGAATCGCGCGACAAAGGACGAATTTTTTGAAGCCTTGTCCTCTCGCTGCTTGCGATGCAAAGCGCGGACGGTGTCCTTGGAGTCATCGGGCAGGATGAGCGCACCACTCTCGTCCTTAGTGAAACCAAGGTCTGCCAAGTGCTGCCGGAGGTGTCGCTTGATGCGGGCCTCAGGCGTAAATGCAGCTGCCGCTCTCTTAACTGTCATCGTTGTTCTCGCCGTCGCCTCAATTGGCGCGTACTTTATAGCAACCGCTCAATATCCTGTCTTAGGACTAACAAGGGGACCTCTACGCATTATCCCCAAAGCGCTCTGAAGTCAATGGCAGCGGCCGAAGACTTCGGCAACGCCTGTCTCCCTCTTCCATGCGAAGTCGTGTGTTCACCACAGTCGTGAATCGCCCCGGCTTTTGCGGAAACTCAACACTCTGAGAGGATTGAGCCACGAAGAAGACAAACTAGTTCTCGCCTGAGGTGCGTGAGCGCGCGGTGAGGATGGTGCAGGAGCAGCGCGGAGCGTACCCGTCGCCCCGGGCTTGGCGTGGCGGACGCCCGCCTTGAATTGCGTGCGTGCTGTCATTTCCGCGGCGCGCATCAGCGTGAGCTAACCTCTCAAAGGCATGTTTTAAGCGTCCATTCCAAGCAACCTCTCGGCAAGAAGGGTGGCAAGCGGTCGCTTACCGAGCATCGACCAAAAGACCGCAACCAGCCTTTTGCTGTCGTTCAACGTGCCGCCGTGAATCGCACCACTGACCGGCAGGATTCATTGCAGCGATCATTTCTGGTCGTCAAGTTGGCCTATCAATGTGTGTCAGATAACCCAAATTTTGGAGAATTTTCCTATTCTTGCCCCGTGGCTGACAACCTGAGAAAATCCCAAAAAACTCACTGCAATAGTGAGGTGCAGGTGGTCGCACTTCGTTGTCTTGAGTTCGCTACTTTCGGCTTTTTCTCGCCAAACCTCAGGCTTGTGCGAGCCAACCGTCCGGCATCCTCATAGTCGAGGAATTTTTTCTCGAATTTTAGGTAGTGAGAAGACTTCATTAGCGTTAGCCAGATAACCACCAAAACGGCCCCATTCGCGGGCCGTTTTTTATTGTTTTTTCAACCCGTCCATAGGACTCACCATGAAGAAAATTCGCACTCCGCAGGAGGGCGCTGGCGCAGCTTTGTCTGCTCGCAGCACCACCACATCCGACACCATGCCGCGAACGCAGCCAGAGGGCGTTCTGAGCGGTTTTTCGGCTACTGCCGAGCAGTTCATTGCTGCCAGCCAGTCAGCCGCCACCAAGCGCGCATACGCCTCTGATCTGAAGCATTTTTTTGCCAGTGGCGGGAGCGTTCCGGCTAGCCCAGCCGTGCTGGCCGAATACCTTGCCCGGTGCGCGGAAAAATTGTCGGTAGCGACCCTAGAGCGCCGTGTCACAGCAATCCACAAGGCGCACTTAGAGATTTCCGCACCGTCGCCTGCACTCGACCCTATGGTCAAACGCACCCTGCAGGGCATTCGGCGAACTCTGGGCACAAAGCAGCGTCAGGCCAAACCTCTGGTCAAAGATGATGTGCTCGCGGCCCTGGTGCTCATTGATCAGCAAGCGCCAGTCAAGGCGGCTCGCGACCGAGCCTTGATGTTGGTGGGTTTTGCCTCTGCCATGCGCCGTTCAGAACTTGTGGCCGTGCGTGTGGAGCACCTCACCGAACTGGCCCACGGTATCGAAGTTTTTCTGCCAAACAGCAAGACCGACCAGGAGCGCGCGGGGCGCACCGTGTTTATTCCACAAGCGACTGGAGAGCGCTGCCCGGTGCGGGCATTGATGCACTGGCTAGAGATTGCGGAGATCACTGAAGGTTGCGTGTTCCGCGCTGTGACGCGCCACGACAAGGTGGCAAAGACCGCGCTCTCACCCCAATCGGTATCGCTGATTGTGAAGGCCGCAATAGAGCGTATCGGTGGTGATCCCGAACAGGTCAGCGGTCACAGCTTGCGGGCCGGCTACTGCACCCAAGCAGCAATGGTGGGACTGCAGCCATGGCAAATTCGGGAGCAAACTGGGCACCGAAGTGATCTAACGCTTGCGAAGTACATAAGACCTGTGGCGCGCAGGAAGATTCCAAGCCTGTTGTAGGGTGCGAAGCTCGCGCAATCTGGCAGTAGCGCGACCTGCCGTGCCACACTGTTTGAACTATCCATTTTGGCCAAGTTGCTCCAGATTAAGGAATTACGGTGAGTGGCACAAAGAAAAGCAAGGGAGACAAATCAGGCTGCGATGAGCCGCTCTTGTTGTGGGCGGTCCACGAAGCCAACCCCGATAGATTTGTCCACGTCGGCATGCTCGATGCGTCCAAAAAAGGAGCAGCTTGCATGTGCCTCTGTCGGTCCTGCAGTGAGCCGCTGCTTGCAATCAATGTTGATAAGCCACCTGAGCACTTCGATAAGCCCCGTGCCCAACGGCGCCATTTCAAGCATCGGCACAGTAGCGCCGACGAGGCACGCTGCCTTAGCAAGACGGCGCAACTCCTAGCGTTGCAGTTGTTTGTCGAGCAAGGGGTCATTTACTTACCTCCTCGCAGGCACCGCAATTCATTGGCAATGCTCAATGGAGAAGCGATTTCCGAAGAGTTGTGTATCGCCGGTGAGGAGGTGCGAGTTCGCAGTCGGACTTGGGTAGACGATCAAAGTGCCATGTTGGTACTCGAGGATGGGCGTCAGCTACTGGTCACGGTTCGTGCGCACCACACGCTCGATGAAGGACTGAACTCCACTTGTGTTTTATCTCTGGCAGGAGCTATAGACCCTGCGATTGCTGCTTGGGATACAGAGACGATCTTGGCGCACCTCCGAATGCCTGGGTGCGGCATCGACTGGAAAAGCCATTGGGAGGACGCAAAGCTCAGGGCTCAAGAAGCTGCTGTTTTAGAGCAGACAGAGGACTTGTACCTTGGGGGGATTCCGCGCGAATGGCTGGACGGACTAGACGGAAAACAGTTTGGCGAAACCGTGCTGCACTGGCTCATCAAGAAGACCATTGCTGAACGCGGAAAACTGCATGTGCCTGCAATTACAGTTGCGGTCCGCCAAGACATGCCGGATGGTTCTGAAGAGGAAGAGATCGCACATTGCTCAGCTACGGTCCTACTGCTGGACGATATTCGGCTTGAGCGGCGTCTCGGCAACATGATCCCAGATGTCATGTGTCGTGCCCGCAGAGCTGATGGGCAGGGTTCTGCATTCGACCTGGCTATTGAGGCTGCGGTGACTCACTTGGTTGACGATGCCAAGCGCATGAAGATTCTGGAAGCCGCTGTTGCTTGCCTTGAAATTCGCTCAGACAGATTCTCCAAAGCTGGCCATGTCCCAGTCGCCGAGATTGAAGAGATGGTCTGGGCGAGCACGACGATGAAGCAGTGGATTTTGCATCCATGGATCAATAAGCAAATTGAGGATGCCCGTCGGCGTTTGAAATTGCGCGCCGACGTGATTCAAAAAGCAATGGATGAAGAAGAGCGCCGCCGTCAAGCTGAAGAGCGGCGGCTTGAGGAGGAAGCACGACAACGCGACGAAGAAAAGAGAAAGCTGCAGTCTTGGATTCAGCGCAGCACAGACAACTCTCTCGTGAAAGGCTATTTGAAAGTTCTTCGTGCAATCTGGGTGGGTGATAGAACCTATGTCGATGGGCTAAAAGCTGGCACGCACCAAGCACTTTGGGATGAGCTGGAGAGACGGCAATTGGTGCAGTCCGATAAGTACCGCACCGAAGTCAAAGCCGGACTACTGAACCAATTGCTACGTCTGAAAGAGGAGCCCTGGGAAACGTGCAGCGAGCCCTTTATGGAGCTTTTCACAGACACGGTGAAGAACTACATAGCAGATTCAAATAGCGCTGTGGTTCTGATGTTCGCGCTCAAGGCGAAAAGAGGGGAGATGTCGCCGGAGCAGGTGCAAGCGTTTGATGCCCTGTGCTCGACTCTCCACTCGGCCTTGGAGGGTGAATCAACCCGGTACCAGCGAGATACAAAAAATGATCGTTTGCTTGCAGTGGCCTTCCCAGAGATAGCTTCTGATCTCACGTCCATCTATGGCACATCTGAGCACTACACCCGGGTGCGATCAGCCAAGGAGCACAAAGCAGCTCGCGAAAAACGGAGAACATCTAGAGTTGCTCTTGTTCAACAGGGCCGGAAGCGACAAGCAGAAGAGAAAGAAGCGCTTGCAGTAAGGCAGGAACTGCAGGCAGTCGCGGAAGTCCTGCGGTGGCGCACGTTTCCCTTTGAAGACCCCAAGCCCGCGGTGCTCTATGCGTTACATGGCGGCAAGGAAAAGCTGTACGAACACGACTCGCTAGAGCTTTTTAAAGTGGCTGAGCAGCACCGAAAGTCTAGGCAAAGTGTCAGCGAGGCTCTCAGCGCCATGCAGTTCAAGGAGGTTCGCAACGTTGTCGCAGCTGCCAATTTGCTCATGCATGCAAGGCTGTGCATTCGTACATCGACTGGAGCCTGATTCAAGGCTGGGCAACTACCGAAGACAGCGGCCAGGACATTGGATCAAGGCTATCTGCCACGGCCAAAGCCTTTTTAGCCCAAGCCTCAAAAGTGGTTTGACCGTCAACCGTAGCCACTTCAGGATGCGCCCTGAGTGCCGCGACTGTCATACGAATATCCTCTGCAGTTCTCTTGCTCTGAGCAATCGCTATCACTGCGTCGCGAAATTTGGCGTTACTCGCCTCGATCGCTGCCAGGCGTTCCCGTTCGGCCTGCTCTTTTCGCCTCTCCATCGCAGCGAGGTCTTGGTGGTACCTTTTCAGGGACTCCTCGTAGACCCATTCAGCGTGCTCGCGCAACGATTGCTCTGCATGCCTCATGAGGGCGCTCAGAATGTCCGAAAGTTGCCCTTCGATCTTTTTGCCCTCTTCATCAGTCCATTCAAGAACACGGGCTTCTGGGCGGCTGTCCTCTACACGGAGCGTCGTTCGTGTGATCTTTTTTGAGCCACGATTTTTATGCACTTCACCAGGTTCGTAGAAACGAAGGCTCATTCTGCAGCCACCGAAATCGAGATAAAGCACCAAATGGTGCAAGGTCCCTTGTCCCTGCACCCACTCCTCTTTCTCCCGTACTGATTGCACTCCATAGAGCGGTTTGAGTGCCTTGGCCAAGCTATTGAAAATACGAAGCTGACGTTGTATCACCGGGGCATCAAAACGCGGCTTGTACCAACTCCATCGGTCCACCGCGAATTTCACCCGACGCTTTTCCTCGCTCCTTAGCACGTGGTTCAAGCTCGGATCAGGATTGGTGAGGTCCCGAGCGGCTGTTACGCGCCCAAGACGCTTGGATGCCACTGCGATCTGCGTCTCAAGGTCCTCCACGAACGAGGGCTTTTCTGGAAGGTTTGTAGCTTTCTGCCAGAGGTCCCTGTCTTCTCCGAAAACTATCGTGTCGCGTCGACCAGGAAGTCGGAGTGGGAGTGGCTCGCGCACTGCCTTGCCACCTGCGTTTAGCTTCGCCCAAAAACCGACAGACGGGACAGGAATGTCTGCTTGGAGACAGTGCTTTCTTATGGCCACATCGGAAATTCCAAACTCTTTTGCAAGGAGAGTTCGGGGACGTGACCAGACAAGTTCATATAGCTCTGCGCGGGTGAGTTTTCGCTGCTTAGACATGTTCAAACCTAGTGCTAGCAAATCATCGTCCCATTACCGGGCTTGATCTACCAACCAAGGATTCACTCAACTACCCAAAAATAGCGCAATGCGGTCAGTTGTCCAGGTTGCCACCCCCGTACCGAAGAAATCTGCATCCTCAGTCCAAACCGGGCAACCAAGTACCATCGCACATGCCAGTACAGGCCAGTCATCGGCATCTCGCATCTCGATGCGGCGCAGTGCCTGCTGTTGGAGTCCTCCATAAACATCCATATCCATGGGGTGGACGATGCGCTCAAGCGCGTCGAGCACCAGCATGGCGGGGATTGGATCAACGCCTCGTTTTGTAAGCAGCGCGGGCAGGTACTTCCGTGCATCCGCATAGGCCACATCAGGGGCAAAGAACTTGACGGTGGCAGCGTGCGCCTGAATCAGATCACGGACACGTTTACCCAAGACAGCGCGGATCAGGATATTGGCATCCAGAACAATTGCCGCGCTGCTCATTTGGCTTTGCCACTGGCACTGGCGGTGGTCGTGCTCTTCTTGCGGGCTTTCTTGAAGTCGGCAACTATGTCCTCTGCATCCACACCCTGCGCAGACAGCAGCTTATCGAGTGACTGACTCGCTTTCTTCAGAGCCACCAAATCCGCTTCGGCCTGGCCGTGTACGGGAATGAAGTAGCCGACTGTCTGCCCGTGGCGAGTCACAGCAACAGGGCTGCTGGCCGCGATGTACTCGGCCAAATCCGCGCGGAACTCGCGGATTCCTACCTTTGTGGCTTCCATGGCTAAACTCCTTGGTTGTGAATCAGTGTGTACACATTTTAAGCCCCGCGACGAAGGCTGTCAAAGTGCATGGGTGGGGTTGCTGCGAGATGAGCAGTGCCAAAGAGGTTTTGGCTGGAAGGTAACAGCCACCATGTAACCGAAGCATGCGTTTCGCTGTGCTGGACGCTGCTGGACTTTGGCCGAAAGCACTGCTGCTGGCGAACCAAATGCGGATGTTCAGCATGCCGTTTGCAGCCGCCAGAACGGCCAGCAAGCGCACTTTTCTGCTCGGCTGGTACTGGTGGTGGCGCGATGGCTGGAAAGCGCTCAAAACGCGATCCAGCCGGTTGATTGCTCAACGCAAACGGCGGCGCTTTTGCTGCGGCTGCTCCGAGTGGCTATCTGGTGGCTCAAACGCTTCCGGCGGGAACATGCCTGTATCGCGCAGCGCATCGCACGCCTGCTGCCACAGCTCTTCCGGTTTCCACCATGCGGCCTGACGGCTACGCCAGAACGCATTCACCTTTCGGGCGTGCTCCGTGTGCTTGAACGCATCCAGGGCGGCTTTGACACCGTCCTGGCGGCACATCGCAAGAAATGACTTCTCGACGAGCGGATCAAGGTCAGCGCCACTGGCAGACAGATCAGCGAACCGAAATCTGGCAAAGCGATTCGCTTGCTGCGACAACTTCCACAGGGGCAGGCCGCGCAGCTTCTTGCCGCGCACTTCAACGCGAACGACGTCGATCCCGTTTATTTCGGTTTCCAATTGCTTGACCAAATTCGATTTCAAAGGATCTCTGTAGAAACCGGAGCTACCTGCCTTCGCGATCCGCAAGATCGCCGCGTGGATGCGCTCTTGCCGCTTGTCATAGGCCGCTGTCTGATAGTCGCTGTCCACACTCCCGAAGTTGTAACCCTCAATGTGGTTGGCGGTATCAAAGCGCTTCGCCATCATGGAAATGAGTTGACCGTTGTTGTAGCGGACCACCATCCTGTCAAGGTTGGCGTAGTGCAGGTCCACGGCGGCATGGAAGACGTTCAAGAGCGGGCGACGCATCAACTCGTTGTACACGCGGCGGCCGATCAAGTCACGCATGACACGATGAATTTGCTGGGCGTCACCATAGGCAAACTTTGCGGGGTTGCATTCAATCCGAATGCCGCCTTTTTGGCGCACGCTGTCAACGGCGCCTATCTGCACCAGGGCATCGCTGCCACCGCCGAGCAGGATACGGAAGTTCTCGCGGTACCGGGAATTGCCCTGGTAGGCGCGTTCGCACGTTCCGGCTTCGATTAGTCTGTTGATGCTGATGCGCAAAATTTTGAGAACAGCATCTTGGTCGCGGCGATCAACAGACCAAGCTAGGATAAAGGCCAAGCGATCTACAACGGGCGGTTGGGGAACGGGTTGTTGAACGGGACGAGTTTTCATATCACTGCTTTCAAGACTTGATGGATGGAGCCGATTGCTCTCGGGCACATCGACTGCATCTGTCGCATGTGGTTGGCGCGCCACGAATGCACACGTCTGAACGTTGTTGCCGGGTAGGCATGCTGTTCCGTGCGAGTGCGATCAGGCGCTGTGCACCATGCTGCTGATGCACAAGTTATTTACAGTTTTGGTTTTTGGCTTTGAGTGCAGATGGCTGGTGAAGCCGGTGGCTGCAGTCAGAGTTCGGTGCAGCAAAAACCGCCTGTTGATGCGCGGAACCGGGCTGCGCGTGTCGTGTTTGGTGATGGCGCTGAAGTGGCGTGATTAGCTGCTGTCGTGAGTAGTGTTGGCACTGCTATTTGTCGGTATAGCTGGTACTGGTCACATTCATCACACACATCACATAGCTCAATCACACTCTTATTAGAGTCACTGGAACGCGGCTATCGTCGCGACTGCACGGGGTCTCTGAGTGCAAATGAGACCCCGTGCTTGGTCGCCACGACTAACGCTGCTTACGCGGGATCACAGCGTTTTTGTTGCGCGTGTTGCGCTCGTTGCGGCTGGCTGGCGCAACAGGTTTTGCGTGATCAAGATCGTCCAAGTCATTGCCTTCGTCATCATCGTCCGCATCCCAGTCGTCAGGCTGATACTCATCATCATCCGCGTCATCTGAATCGACTGCGCTGGAGTCTTCATCGTCGATAGGGTCGAGATCACAGGCCTCCAGCCATTCGGCCAGCATGTCACCATCCCAGCCGTCTGGCACAGCCCCAGACACCATGCGGAGCTTGCGGCTCACATTCGATTTGTTAAGGCCAACAAGCTCGCCGATTTTTTCCAGGCGCCATCCGTCGGCTTTGAGGATCGCCATCAAGCGCGTCTTCAGGTCATCAGCGACGTAGGGCGTGATCTCGGTTTCAAGACCCGCATCACACAGCCGAACGCAGCAAAGAACCTTGCCGCTGCTCGGACTCAAAGTGCTCGCCAACTCCGGGCACGAAAAGACAATTGCCTCATCGAATCCCGGATTCGGCTCACGCGGAGTGACCACGAGAAACTCGTTTGGAATACCTGAAGTTTTGGTGTCGTAGACAACGTCGGGGCAAAGCATGATGATGTGCGCACCGCTCTTTTCGCCGACGCGGCGCAATTGAAGAAGTCCTTCAACGCTGGGCGTCTCACCCGTGGGTTGCTGCAGCATGATGCAACCGCCGTCTTTCACGGCATTCAAACGGCTTACGATTGAAACGGATGCTGGATTTGTCCAGTCGAATACGCCGGTCGCTACACGCTCAATGGACTTGCATTCTTTAAATGCCGGTGCTGTCAAGCCCAGCTTGGCGTGCAGTCCACGCACTTGCTCAAGGTAACGAGCAGGGCCGCTGTGTACGCACACAATACTGGAGCATTCCGGCAAGGGAATGGGGAGACGCGACGAAACCTGCACAAGTTCTGTGAGCATTGCCGCATAAACCAAGTGAACCAGTTCGCCATACGGACCGACAACCATGGTCAAACCAGGTTCGAGTTCGGACACCGGAGTGAGAGACTGCACCAGTTTGCTCGGTCCTTGTTTTTTGCTTGGACGGTGAGAATCGCGACTCATTCTGCGCCCCCGATCTTCTCGTTGCGCTCGGCAATACATGCTTGAATGTATGCCTCAACTTCGCTCTGCGGCCAGGCCACCATGCGGGGGCCAACTTTGACGCCTGGCTTGAACATGCCAGCGGCGATGCGAGCATAAAGAGTGGAGTTCGACCAGCCGGTCATCTCCAGTACGCGGCGCTTGCGGATAAGCGCTTCTTGAAATTGCTGTGCCATGTAGGCCTCCTCGAAAGAACTGATGAAGTTGGTTCGATGAGTCCCGTCGAACTCATCTGCATCCGGATGAGTTCAATCTTGGCGGCGCAGCGGCGCGGAATATCTAACTGATGATGGGTCCATCAGGATTGATGAACGAACCCATCATTGATTCATTGTTTCGATTGGAAGAAGTGATGAAAGCTCTGCTGTAGAAGAGTCTGTATGCCGTTTGGACCGAACCCTTCGTGCCTTTCGAGGCCCGCTGACTTGATGGAAGCAAGTACATCGTCTTTCAACGTTGGTGGCGGTGTTTTTGCGTCCACTGAAACACCATACAACTCGCGCGAGAGGATATAGACCAGCGCTCCGAGTCTTTTGATTTCTTTGGTGGCATTACCCAACCGTTGATCCCGATGGGCTGTGTTTCCTGATGTGAGAGGTTGCGCAACGGATGCGGTAGAGTCTTTCGTCGCTTCAGCCTCAACCTGCTTGGGTGCTTCGGCATCTACCAGCAGACGGAGATGCTGATGGATGGACCGAAGCCCCTCTGGAGGCGCGCTGTCTCCATACCTCTTCCAGATGAATTCAATTGCGCTCGTGACGTCAACACGCACCTGCCGGAGCTTCGACACATCTTGTGTGCGTGCAGCATTTCCTGACTGCTGCGGATCGTAGTAAACATAGGCAGAATTTTTTCCCCTAATCGGCGACAGTGCATTCGTCATCAGACGAACAATTTTTTCGTATCCCTTCTTCCACTCAGGATCAACTTCTTTCTGTGCTTTGACCGCTCCAATTTGAGGCATCACATTGCCCGCCATCGCTGCGATTTCCCACACTGCTCTATGGGCCACAAGGGCTTCTGCACTCCAATCTGGAGGAGAGACAGGATGGTTTACTTTTTGATCCGTTGGACGGGTACTTGTCGCCATTTGGAGATCCACTGGGTGATGCGATTGATGATACTCATCAGCCCGGTCGCAAGTACGTAGCCCACTCGCCCATGAGCTTCCGGCGTTTCTCGACCATGTCGGAGCGGTGGTAGGCGCGCACGGTGGCGTCCCCGACGATGTGCGACAGCGCGATCTCCAGCAGCTCGTGCTCGTAGTGCGCAATATCGGCACCCCAGGTACGGAAGCTCGCCCGGAAGCCATGGACTGTGTACGGCTGCTTCATACGGCGCATCAACTGCGTGAGGGTCATGTCGCTGATGGGCCTGTTCTTCTCGCCGGGGAAAATCAGGCCAGTGGGCTCAGTGCCGTCGGGCCACATGCCACGAGCTTTCTGCAATACGTCGCAAGCGGCCTGGGAGAGTGGCACCGAATGCTCCCGGCCGGCCTTCATGCGGCCCTTGGGAATAGTCCAGGTCTTGGTCTTGGCATCCATCTCCTCCCAAACGGCACTGCGAACTTCTCCTGAGCGTGCTGCTGTCAACACGATGAACTCGAACGCCCATTTCACGCTGTCACTGGAGCGGCTCTGGCGAACCTGTTCCAACAAAGCACCGACTTGGTCATGGGGGCACGACGCGTGGTGTTCCACCACACGGGCCTTGGTGTTCTTGGGTAGAGCTTTCTTGAGTTGGTCCCACTGTTCGCTGTCGAGACCAACGCAGTAGTCGCGGGCCGCTGCATAGTTCACTACGGTGCGGATGCGTTGCAGCACACGGGAGGCGGTTTCCGCCTTGGTCTTCCAGATGGGCTCCAGGACTTCGCGGATTTGCTCGCGCGTCAGTTCTGCAATGGGCTGCTTGCCAAATTTTGGGAAGGCGTAGGTGGTGAGGGTATTGATCCACTGGTCGGCGTGTTTGGCGTTTTTCCAGTCGTCCTTGTTGGCCGCGTGGTACTCCTTGGCACATTCCTCGAAGCTACGGCGCTTGCGGTCCGCCTCAAGGCGCTCCGTGTGCATGCGAGCCTTTTCTTGGTCGCGCTGGTCGATGGGATCAATTCCATCGTCCACAAGCTGGCGGTACTTCTTGGCGCGTTCGCGGGCTTCGGCCAACGTCCAGTCGGCCAACGGGCCGAGGCCCATGTCGCGTTTTCTCTGGTTTAGGGTGTAGCGCAGAATCCAAGACTTGCTGCCAAAGCGACTGATCTGGAGGTACAGTCCGCCGCCGTCGTGATAGAAACCCGGTTTGCTGAGATTTTTGATTTGGACCGCCGTCAGCCGGTCGCGTGCTTTGCTCACTGTCGGACCTTCCGCATTGTTTGAGGCGATTTTCTAGGCCATCTTTCTAACCATATTTTATGGCTGGATGGCACTGGATTTTTTGGAATGTGGCTGGAGGTGGGGCAAGGATAGAATCGGTCGCAAAGCCAGTGCTGGCGCGGATTTAGAGCACCTCAGTGCACTACTCTGGATTGCTTCGGATTCGCCTTCGTGCGGTCACCCTCTCCGCCACTGATAAGGCCCTGATGCTATTTAATCAATAGCGCAGGGCCTTTTTCTTTTGGTTTGCCGGCCCCCCCGGCAGCCAGGCAGCCTTTGGGGCATGCAGGACCCGCGCCCTGGGCACCAGATCCGCTGCGATCAAGTCGCGGGCTGAGGCGGGCCAGACTGCAGCTCCCCCACCACAACGCACCGCAGCCGCACTGACATCGTTGAGCCAGGCCGCAGGCACCCGTCAGGACGCCAGCCCTGGCGAACATTCCTCCCCAGGCCCCCGCCGCCGCACCAGGTGCCGAGGGCCCAGCTCTCCGCAGCTGGTGGCGCCCAGCATGGCAAGGTTGCGGTCCACCTCGTCGCGCAGCAGGGTGATCGCGTGGTGCACTCCCGCCTCGCCGGCAACGGCGGCTGCATAGTTGAACGGGCGCCCCACCAGGACCATGCGCGCGCCCAGCGCGATGGCCTTGAGCACGTCGGAGCCGCGCCGGAAGCCGCCGTCGATGAGCACGGGGTAAGCGGGCCCCACGGCGGCCACCGCCGCTTCCAGCACGCGCATGGGCGATGCGGCGCCATCGAGCTGGCGGCCGCCGTGGTTGGACAGCACCACGGCGTCGGCCCCGATGCGCTGCGCCTGCAGGGCATCCTCCACGCTCAGCAGGCCCTTCACGACCAGCGGGCCCTTCCAGCGGCGGCGGATGGCTTCGAGGTGCCGCCAGCCAAGGTGGTCGCGCGCCGAGAAATCGCGCAGCACCGTGGACGAGACGATGGGAGCGCCGCGCGTGGCGAACGAGTTCTCGAAATGCGGCATGCCATGGCGCAGCAGCGTGCGCAGGAAGGTGCCCGCCACCCAGCGCGGCCGCACGAGGCCATCCCAGGCCAGGCGCAGGCTGGGCTTGAGCGGCGTCGAGAAGCCCGTGCGGATGTTGTTCTCGCGGTTCGCCGAGATCGGTATGTCCACCGTGACGACCAGCGTGCGAAAGCCCGCGCGCTCCACCCGGTCGACCAGTGCGTCGATGCGCACCTGGTCGCCGGGCAGGTAGGCCTGGAACCAGGTGCCCGGGCTGTCGCGGGCCACGTCCTCCATCGGGATCAGCGAGGTGCCGCTCATCACCGAAACAATGCCCGCGCGCCGCGCCGCGCGTGCCAGCACGAGGTCGCCCCGGTAAGTGGAAAGCGCGTTGATGCCCATGGGCGCGATGCCGAACGGGCTGCCGTAGCGCTCGCCAAACAGCTCCACCGCCTGGGAGCGCCCCGACACGTCGCGCAGCACGCGCGTGACGAAGGCGTGCTCGCCGAACACGCCACGGTTGTCGCGCAGCGAGGCATTGTCCTCGGCCGCGCCAGCGATGTAGCCGAAGATGGGCCGGGGCAGGCGGCGGCGCGCGGCCTCCTCGAAATCCTGCAGCGACAGCATGCGGCGCAGCACGGCCGGCGCGGGGCGCAAGGGGGCGGGCGCCAGGGCGGCGGGGACCAGATGGGGGAGGGAGGCCATGGGCACGGGGCTTTCATTGCGTTCAGGAACCGCGCCACTGTAGGTTTGCCATTCAATGAATGAAAGCGAAATATTTAGAATGGATTAATTCTCTTTATGCCAACAAGGACCCCGCCATGCCCACTCCGTCGGTCAAGCAGCTCGAGGCTTTCTGGTGGGCGGCCACCTGCGCCAACTTCGCCACCGCCGCCGGCCGCGTGCACCTGTCCGTGTCCTCGCTGTCCAAGCGCATCACGGAACTGGAGGCCGCGCTGGGGCAGCCGCTGTTTGACCGCAGCGGACACCGCGCCGTGCTCACCGAGGCCGGCACGCGGCTGCTGCCCGCCGCGCTGGATGTGCTCAACGCCGTCGCGGCACTGGACCAGGCACTGGATGCGCGCGCAGATCTCGCGGGCCACTGCCGTTTTGGCGTGGGCGACCTCTCGGCCCTCACCTGGCTGCCCGCGTTCGTGGCAGCGGCGCGCCGCGCGCATCCCCGCCTGTCCCTGGAGCCCTGCGTGGACGTGGGTGGCGTGCTCGAGCGCCGCCTGGACGACGGCGAACTCGACTTCGCGGTGATCGCGGGGCGCTCGTCGCGCCGCACGCTGCGCTCGCAGCCCGTGGGGGCTGCGCGCTTCACCTGGGCTGTGGCCGCCGATCTGCCCGGCGCCGGCCGCCTGGGGGCGAAAGCGCTGCTGCAGCAGCATCCGCTGGTCACCCTCCCCCCGGGTGCGGGCACCACGCGGCTGCTCGATGACTGGCTGCTCGCGCACCGCGTTGCGGTGCGCGAGCGCATCCTGTGCAACAGCTGGGGGGCCGTGGCCGGCATGTTGCGCGCGGGGGTGGGCGTGGGCTTTCTGCCCGCAGCCTGGGTCGGCACGCCGGGCTTGCGCGCGCTGGGCGGGCGCACGGCGCTTGCGCCCCTGCAGTACGCGTTCCAGTGGCGGCGCGGCGATGCGCGTGCGTTGATACCCGCGATGCAGCGCCTGGCGCAGGCCCAGGTGGATTTTTCGGTGCCGCCGGCCTACGGCTGGGGGCCCGAGGCCACGGAGCGATCACGCAGGTAGGCCAGCACCGCGCCGAACTCCCCCTGAAACTCGATGCGCCCCGCCCGGCTTTCACGCTGGTAGGCGTACATGGGGTCGTAGTAGTCGCGCAGCAATGCCGCGATCCAGCCACGGTGCTGCGAAACATCGCCATGCGCCTTTTGCCGCGCCAGCGCGTGGAGCATCGTTGCGCGCAGCATCTGGTGGCGGTCGCCGCCCAGGCGCCGGGCCAGCTTGTCCAGGCTTTCCAGCAATCGGGCAGAGAACGATTCAAACCCCGCCGCCGGGCCCTGCGCGGCGCAGAACTCGGCGCACTGCCCGACCACGTAGTCCCGCAGGATGCGCTCGACCCGGGCCTCGAAGGCATCCTCGACATGGACCATCGGCGCCTGTTCCAGGCGCAGGCGCAGCTCCAGCGGCACGGCGCAGCGGCCCACATGCCGGCCTTCGTCCTCGACCACGAACAGCCGCTGCCCCGCGGCCCGCTTCTTGAGGATATCGATCGCCAGGCGGTTCTCGAAATCGATCTGGGCCGGCTGGCCGCTGACACGCTGCCCGAAGCTGGACCCCCGGTGGTTGGCGTGCCCTTCCAGATCCAGGCCGTTGGGCAGCTGCGAGATGAGCTCGGTCTTTCCGGTGCCTGTCAGCCCGCCCAGCACGACCAACGGGCATTCGCGCGCCGCCGCCTGGGTGGTCTGCAGCAAAAAGGTACGCAGGGCCTTGTAGCCGCCGGCCACGCGGGGGTAGGCGATCCCGGCATCGGCCTGCAGCCACTGCTGGACGATCTGGGAACGCAAGCCCCCGCGAAAGCAATACAGCACGCCCTGCGGATGGGCCGCCGCGAACTCCGCCCAGGCCTGGGTGCGTGCGCGCCTGATCTCGCCGGACACCAGCGCATGCCCCAGCGCGATGGCCGCCTGCTGGCCCTGGTGCTTGTAACAGGTGCCCACCTTCTGGCGCTCGCCATCGTCCATCAAGGGCAGGTTGGCCACGCCCGGAAATGCGCCCTGGACGAACTCCACCGGCGCCCGCACGTCCATCATGGGCACATCGTTCAGGAAGATGTGCCGGTAGTCGGCCAGGGTGTCCAGCATCAGCGCAGCGTGACAGCGAAGGCCTGCCGGGAAGTGAGATGGCCTATGGGCTCCATCTGCGGCAGCCCGCACTCGGCGGCCACCGCGAGGAATTCACGCTCGCCCTGCGGCGCCACCGCGATCAGCAGGCCTCCGCTGGTCTGCGGATCGCACAGCAGCTGCTTTTGCACTTCGTCCAGCGGACCGATCCTGGCGCCATAGCTGTCGAAGTTCCGCAGGGTACCGCCCGGCACGCAGCCCTCTGCCAGGTAGTGCTCCACGCCACGGATGCGCGGCACGGCGTCGTAGTCGATCACAGCGCTCAGGCCACTGCCCTCGGCCATCTCGACCAGGTGGCCCAGCAGGCCAAAGCCCGTGACATCGGTCATGGCCATGACACCCGGCAATTTGCCAAACCGGCTGCCCGGCTTGTTCAGCGTGCACATCAGGTCGCGCGCGCGGCCCACGTCCTGCGGGCGCAGCCGGGCCTTCTTTTCGGCGGTGGTGAGGATTCCGATGCCCAGCGGCTTGGTGAGGTACAGGCGGCAGCCCGCAGTGGCGGTGTCATTGCGCTTGAGGTGGCGTTTTTCCACCACGCCGGTCACGGCCAGCCCGAAGATGGGCTCCGGCGCATCGATGGAATGCCCGCCGGCCAGCGGGATGCCTGCGGCATCGCAGACCGCACGCCCGCCGCGCACCACGTCGCGCGCCACCTCGGGCGGCAGCACATTCACCGGCCAGCCCAGGATGGCGATGGCCATCAGCGGGTTCGCGCCCATGGCGTAGATGTCGCTGATGGCGTTGGTCGCCGCGATCCGCCCGAAATCGTAGGGGTCGTCCACGATGGGCATGAAGAAGTCGGTGGTGGAGACCACGCCGCGTTCGCCATCCAGCGCATAGACGGCGGCGTCATCGCGGGAGGCATTGCCCACCCACAGCCGCGGGTCCAGGTTCTGGGCCCCGCTGCCCGCAAGGATCACGTCCAGGACCTTGGGGCTGATCTTGCAGCCGCAGCCCGCCCCATGGCTGTACTGCGTGAGGCGGATGGGGGGGCTGGCCATGGTGTTGTCAGAGGAAGTCATGCTGGATTCTCCCCCGGCGCGCCGTCCCCATGGCCCGCCCCATCAGGCGGCGGGTGCGAGCACCGCCACGCCGCCCATGTACGGGCGCAGCACCTCTGGCACCTCCACGGAACCGTCGGCGCGCTGGTAGTTCTCGAGCACGGCCACCAGCGTGCGGCCCACGGCCAGGCCGGAGCCATTGAGGGTGTGCAGCAACTCGTTCTTGCCCTGTGCGTTCTTGAAGCGGGCCTGCAGGCGGCGGGCCTGGAAGGCCTCGCAGTTGCTCACCGAGCTGATCTCGCGGTAGGTGTTCTGCGCGGGCAGCCACACTTCCAGGTCATAGGTCTTGGCGGCGCCAAAGCCCATGTCACCCGTGCACAGGCTCATCACGCGGTAGGGCAAGCCGAGCTTTTGCAGCACGGTTTCGGCGTGGCGCGTCATTTCTTCCAGCGCTTCGTAGCTTTTGTCCGGGTGCACGATCTGCACCATCTCGACCTTGTCGAACTGGTGCTGGCGGATCATGCCGCGCGTGTCGCGGCCGTAGCTGCCCGCTTCCGAGCGGAAGCATGGCGTGTGGGCCGTGAGCTTGATGGGCAGCTCGGACTCGGCCACGACCACGTCGCGCACGAAGTTGGTCAGCGGCACTTCGCTGGTGGGAATGAGGTACAGCGCCGCGTTGTCGGGCACGGGCTCGCCGTCCTGGCCGCCCTTCTTGGCCGCGAACAAATCGCCCTCGAACTTGGGCAGCTGGCCCGTGCCCTTGAGCGAGTCGGCGTTGACGGCATAGGGCACGTAGCACTCGGTGTAGCCATGCTCCTGGGTCTGCACGTCCAGCATGAACTGGGCCAGGGCCCGGTGCAGGCGGGCGATCTGCCCCTTCATCACCGTGAAGCGCGAGCCCGAGAGCTTGACGCCCATGTCGAAATCCAGGCCCAGCGGCGTGCCCACGTCGACGTGGTCCTTGACCTCGAAGGCGAAGCTGGCGGGCGTGCCCCACTGGCGCACTTCGACATTGCCCGACTCGTCCGGACCCACGGGCACGGATTCGTGCGGCAGGTTGGGCACGGCGACCAGCATGGCAAGCAGCTCGGCCTGGACCTGTTCCAGGCGGGCGGCCGATTGCTCCAGCTCCACCTTGCCTGCGGCCACCTGGGCCTTGACGGCTTCGGCGCCGCCCTTGTCGCCCCGGCTCATGAGCATGCCGACCTGCTTGGACAGCTGGGTGCGCTGGGCCTGCAGCTCTTCGGTGCGGGTCTGCAGCGTCTTGCGCTCGGACTCCAGGGCCTGGAACGCGGAGACGTCCAGGAAAGCCTGGGGCTTTTTGCGTGTTTCCAGGCGCGCGATGGCGGTGTCGAGGTCTTTGCGGAGGAGAAGGATGTCAAGCATGGCTGGATTTTAAAGGGGTGGTCGGCCCCGGCTCAGGCGAGGCTGGCGGGGTCGAAGTTGGCGCCGCAGAGAATGAGGGCCACGGTTTCCTGCGGCTGGGGCCGGTAGGCACCTGTCTGCAGGGCCGCCAGGCCCAGCGCGGCGGCGGGTTCCACGGCCAGCTTCAGCTCTTTCCACAGCCACAGCTGGGCGGCGCGGATGGCGTCATCCGGCAGCAGCAGGGCATCGTGCACATGGCGCTGGCTGACCTCCCAGCCAATGGCGCCGATGCGGCGGGCGCCCAAGGAATCAGCGGCCACGCCACCCACCTCCACATCCACCGGCTGGCCTGCGGCGCGCGCGGCATGCAGGGTGGGCGCGCGCTCGGGTTCCAGCGCGACCACGTGGGCGCGGCTCTCCACCCACGCGGCCACACCGCCGATGAGGCCGCCACCGCCCACGCTGACCAGCACCGTGTCGGGCAGGCGGCCGCCCTGCTCTTCCATCTCCAGCGCCAGGGTGCCCGCGCCGGCCACCACTTCGGGCTGGTCGTAGGCGTGGGCCTGCAGGGCGCCCGTGGCCTTCTGGCGGGCCACGCACGCCTCGAAGGCTTGGGAATACGCCGCGCCGGTGACGACCACGTCGGCGCCCAGCGAACGCAGCCGGGCGCGCTTGGCCTCGGGCGAGACTTCGGGCACGAAGACCTCGCAGCGCACGCCCAGGGCCTTGGCGGCGGCCGCCACGGCAATGCCGGCGTTGCCGCCGGAGGCGATGATGACCCCGCTCTCGGGCACGGGGTTGGCCAGCAGGCGGTACAGCATGCCGCGCGCCTTGAAGCTGCCGCCCACCTGCAGGTGCTCCAGCTTGAGCCAGACCTCGCCGCAGTCCACGCCCAGGGATCGGCCCGGCACGCGCATCAGCGGGGTGGTGCGCAGAAAGTCGGGCTGGGCGGTGGAAATGTGGCGGCGGGCTTCGGCGATGGCGGCGCGATCGATCATGCGGGGAGACTCCAGGGGAAATCGGACAAAGGCAGGCAGTGTAGGGTCTGCCCGCCCGCCCCGCGGCAACACACGGATACACGCTGCCCTCCAATGGCGCCGTGCAAGTGCCGATAACATGGACAGGGTCCGCCGCCTTGGGCGGACACGCCAGCAGGAGGCAAGCATGTTCTTTGTGTTCGGCCCATCGGGGCAGATGTACCGGGGAGGGCCGGAAAACCTCTCGCAGATCTCTGCCGTGCGGCGCGTGCAGCGGCCCCAGGCACTGCGCACGCGCGCGCTGGATGTGCCCGCCGAGCCGTTTCAGTCCCCGGCCCCGCTCCACCCCGCGTTCTCGCCGCCCGCCAACCTGCGCCTGCAGGACGCCGTGAGCGCCTATGCGCAGACCGAGCAGGGGCCCCAGCAGGCACGCCAGCCCCTGACCAAGGTCAGCGATGTCATGACCACGGGCGCCCTGAGCGTGGAGCCCGGGGCGCGCGTGAACGATGCCTGGCAGACCCTGGCCGAGCACAAGGTGGCCCAGGCCCCCGTGGTGGACCCGCTGGGGCGGGTGGTCGGCCTGCTGCTGCGGGCCGACATGGCGCCCCTGGACCTGCTGCCCGAGCCGGGCGCCGTGAAACAGGCGATCGAGCTGGCACGCCGCCCCGTCTCCGAAGTCATGGTGAGCCCCGTGCCCACCGTGGCGGCCGACACCGAGCTGCGCCGGGTGGCCGCCGTGCTGCTCGATACGGGCCTGCCGGGCCTGCCAGTGACGGACGATGCGGGGGTGCTTTCCGGCTTCATCTCGCGCACCGACATCCTGCGCGCGGTGGCGGCCGACCCGCCGCTGGACCTGTGGAGCGGGCCTGCGGTCTCGCTGTAGGCACCGCCGTGGGCCCCGGCCACGGCGGGATTGACTAAAAAACGGCCCCAGCGCTTGCCCATCAAGCGCAAAAAGCTATCAATTCAGGAGCATTCGCAGCGGCGCGGCGGCCCCTGCGGATGCCGCGGCCCGCGCGTGCCGGGCTAGTGCCTGGCGGGCCCGGTCTCCGGCGTGCGCTCGGTGAGGGCCAGGCCCGTGGCGCTATCGATCTTGAGCCCCTTGGGCAGCGGAAACTTGATGGTTTCCTCGATGCCCGCCATGGTGCGCACCGACACGGCCCCCAGCGCCTTGATGCGGTCGATGACCTGCTGGACCAGGATCTCCGGGGCCGAGGCGCCGGCGGTGAGGCCCACGCGCGCCACGCCCGCGAACCAGCCCGGCTGCAGTTCGTCGGCGCTGTCCACCATGTAGGCCGGCGTGCCCAGCCGCGCCGCCAGCTCGCGCAGGCGGTTGCTGTTGGAGCTGGTGGGGCTGCCCACCACGATCACCACGTCCACCTGCGGGCTGAGCACCTTGACGGCGTCCTGCCGGTTCTGCGTGGCGTAGCAGATGTCCTGCTGCTTGGGCTCGCGCACGCTGGGGAAGCGCGCGCGCACGGCGGCCGAGATTTCAGCGGCGTCGTCTACGCTCAGCGTGGTCTGCGTGACCACGGCGAGCTTGCCGGTCTGCGCGGGCTGCACGCGGGCCACGTCGGCCACGTCTTCCACCAGGTGGATGCCGTGGTCGAGCTGGCCCATCGTGCCCTCCACCTCGGGGTGGCCCTTGTGGCCGATCATGATGAACTCGTAGCCTTCCTTGGCGAGCTTGGCCACTTCCACGTGCACCTTGGTCACCAGCGGGCAGGTGGCGTCAAAAATGCTGAAGCCGCGCGCCACCGCCTCCTGCTGCACGGCCTTGCTCACGCCATGGGCGCTGAAGACCAGGGTGGCGCCCGGGGGCACATCCGACAGCTCCTCGATGAAGATCGCGCCCTTGGCCTTGAGGTCATTCACCACATAGGTGTTGTGCACGATCTCGTGGCGCACGTAGATCGGCGCGCCGAATTTCTGAATGGCGCGCTCGACGATCTCGATGGCGCGGTCCACGCCCGCGCAAAAGCCGCGCGGCTCGGCCAGCAGGACCTCGACGTCCCCGCCCTCGCCCGCGTGTGGCGCGTCGGGCAGCGGCCCGGCATCGCTCATGCTGCGGCCAGAAATCTCGCTGCTCATAGCACCCCGATCAGTTGCACTTCAAACGTCACCGGCTGGCCCGCCAGCGGGTGGTTGAAGTCGAACAGCACGGCGCCGTCGTCGCGCACCTGCACCACGGCGCCCGCGTAGCTGCCCTGGCCGTCCGGCGTGGGGAACTGCACCACATCGCCCACGCTGTAGCGCTCCGCCGGGTCGCCCAGTTCGTTGAGCAGCTTCCTGGCCACCCACTGCTGCATCTCGGTGTTGCGCTCGCCAAAGGCCTCGCCCGCCGCCAGCTCGAACGTGGCGCGCGTGCCCTCGGGCAGGCCCAGCAGGTGCTGCTCCACGGCGGGAGACAGCTGGCCTGCGCCCAGCGACAGGGTGGCGGGCTTGTCGGAGAAAGTGTTGATCACATCCCCCGCCGGGCCCGCCAGGCGGTAGTGCAGCGTCAGGAAGGAGCCCGGCTGGACGGTGGGAAGGGGGGTGTCGATAGAGGTCATGAAAGTCCCGATAAACTGGCCTGCATTGTAGAAAATCGGGCAAAGCCCTACGCCCGTCGGCCCCTGACGGGTGTCAAAGACCCTGCGCCATGCCCCTCAAAGACCTGCCCTCCGACGCCCAGCCGCGCGAAAAGCTGCTGGCACGCGGCCCCGCCGCCCTGGCCGATGCCGAGCTGCTGGCCATCCTGCTGCGCACCGGCACCGTGGGCAAGGGCGTGCTGCAGATGGCGCAGGAACTGCTGGACACGCCCGGCGTGGACGCGGCCACGGGGCGCGTCACCGGCGGTTTTGGCGGCATCGCCGGACTGCTGCACACCAGCGCCGCCGACCTCACGCGCATCAAGGGCCTGGGCCCCGCCAAGCGCGCTGAGCTGGTGGCCGTGCTGGAACTGGCGCGCCGCGCCCTGGCCCAGCAACTGCGCGAGCGCGAGACGTTCGACTCGCCCAACGCCGTCAAGCACTACCTGCAACTGCACCTGGCGGCCAAGGGCCACGAGGTGTTCGCGGTGCTCTTCTTCGACAGCCAGAACCGCCTGCTGGCCATGGAGGAGTTGTTTCGCGGCACGCTCACGCAGACCAGCGTGTACCCGCGCGAGGTGGTGCTGCGCGCCCTGCACCACCAGGCCGCCGCCGTGGTGCTGGCCCACAACCACCCCAGCGGCAGCGTGGAGCCCAGCCGCGCCGACGAGGCCCTCACCAAGACGCTGAAGGCCACGTTGGCCCTGGTGGACGTGCGCGTGCTCGACCATGTCATCGTCGCCCCCGGCAAGGCGCTGTCGATGGCGGAACAGGGCTTGCTGTGACGGCGCCCGCGCCGCCCGCCGCGCCCACGGCCCTGCACGCCGCGCTGGCCCGCGCCACGGCCGTGGCGCCCCCGCCCGGCGCACCCGCCCCGCCGCAAGCCGCGCCCCGGGCCACCCGACGCGCCGCCACGGCCGAGCGCAAGGCCGCAGCC
>NZ_JBWKMT010000003.1:0-890125 GCF_059415185.1 Acidovorax sp. GW821-FHT10E04 | reverse complement strand
GCGATGGCCGCCGTCAGCGTCGTCTTGCCATGGTCCACGTGGCCGATCGTGCCCACGTTGACGTGAGGCTTGGTCCGTTCGAATTTACCTTTTGCCATTTTGAATCTCCAAAGAGCAATGCCTGTGTTGGGGTTTAACGTCTGCACCCGATTGCTGGTTCGTCCCGCACAGGGCAACAGGACGGCACCGGGTCGCAGATTGCAAGAATTTTGCTACTGTTTTAATAGCTGCTAGCGCTTTATAGACAAGCGCCAGCAGCCAATTTGACTCAAAAAAAGAGGAAAGGCTGCCCAGGGCAGACCTTTCACTCGACGCGCTTACTTGGCGCGTGCAGCCATGATGGCTTCGGACACGTTGCGAGGCGCTTCGCTGTAGTGCTTGAATTCCATCGAGTACGTGGCGCGGCCTTGCGTCGCGGAACGCAGCGAGGTCGAGTAGCCGAACATTTCCGACAGCGGCACTTCGGCGCGGATGGCCTTGCCACCGCCCGGGATGTCGTCCATGCCCTGGACCATGCCACGGCGGGAGGACAGATCGCCCATCACCGTGCCGGCGTAGTCTTCAGGCGTTTCCACTTCCACGGCCATCATGGGTTCCAGGATGACGGGGTTGGCCTTGCGGCAGCCTTCCTTGAAACCGAAGATGGCAGCCATCTTGAACGCCAGTTCGTTCGAGTCCACATCGTGGTACGAACCGAAGTGCAGCGTGACCTTGACGTCCACCACGGGGTAGCCGGCCAGCACGCCTTGCGTGACGGCTTCGTTGATACCCTTTTCCACGGCCGGGATGAATTCGCGAGGAACCACACCGCCCTTGATCGCGTCGACGAACTCGATGCCCTTGCCGGCTTCGTTGGGTTCGATCTTGAGCACGACGTGACCGTACTGGCCCTTGCCGCCGGACTGGCGCACGAACTTGCCTTCGGCTTCTTCCACCGTCTTGCGGATGGTTTCGCGGTAGGCCACCTGGGGCTTGCCCACGTTGGCTTCCACGCCGAATTCACGCTTCATGCGGTCCACGATGATTTCCAGGTGCAGCTCGCCCATGCCGGCGATCAGCGTCTGGCCCGATTCTTCGTCGGTCTTCACGCGGAAGGATGGATCTTCTGCAGCCAGGCGCTGCAGCGCGATGCCCATCTTTTCCTGGTCGGCCTTGGTCTTGGGTTCCACAGCCTGCGTGATCACAGGCTCAGGGAACACCATGCGCTCCAGAATGATCTGAGAGTCGATGTCGCTCAGCGTTTCACCGGTCGTCACGTCCTTCAGGCCCACGCAGGCAGCGATGTCACCGGCGCGGATTTCTTCGACTTCCTGACGCTCGTTAGCGTGCATCTGCACGATACGGCCGATACGTTCCTTCTTGCCCTTGATGGGGTTGTAGACGGTGTCGCCCTTGCTCAGAACGCCGGAGTACACGCGCACGAAGGTCAGCTGGCCCACGAACGGGTCGGTCATCAGCTTGAATGCCAGGGCCGAGAACTTCTCGTTGTCATCCGCCTTGCGGGTGACAGGCTTTTCGTCTTCGTCCGTGCCGGTCACGTCAGGAATGTCCGTCGGTGCTGGCAGGTAGTCGATCACGGCGTCCAGCATGCGCTGCACACCCTTGTTCTTGAAAGCGGTACCGCACAGCATCGGGTGGATTTCCGTGGCGATGGTACGCGTACGCAGGCCGAACTTGATCTCGGCTTCGGAGAGGTCGCCCTCTTCCAGGTACTTGTTCATCAGCTCTTCGGAGGCTTCGGCAGCGGCTTCCACCATCTTCTCGCGCCATTCCTTGGCGGATGCGACCAGGTCGGCTGGAATTTCTTCGTAGGTGAACTTCATGCCCTGCGAGGCTTCATCCCACAGGATGGCCTTCATCTTGAGCAGGTCGACCACGCCGGTGAACTTGTCTTCGGCGCCGATCGGGATCACCACGGGCACGGGGTTGGCCTTCAGGCGCAGCTTCATCTGCTCGTAGACCTTGAAGAAGTTGGCACCGGTACGGTCCATCTTGTTCACGAAGGCCAGACGGGGCACCTTGTACTTGTTGGCCTGGCGCCAGACGGTTTCCGACTGGGGCTGCACTCCACCCACGGCGCAGTACACCATGCAGGCGCCGTCGAGCACGCGCATCGAACGTTCCACTTCGATCGTGAAGTCCACGTGACCGGGGGTGTCGATGATGTTGAAGCGGTGCTCTTCGTAGGAGTTGTCCATGCCCTTCCAGAAGCAGGTCGTGGCAGCCGAGGTGATCGTGATGCCGCGCTCTTGTTCCTGCTCCATCCAGTCCATGGTGGCAGCGCCGTCGTGCACTTCACCAATCTTGTGGCTCACGCCCGTGTAGAACAGGATACGTTCGGTGGTCGTGGTCTTGCCAGCGTCAATGTGGGCCGAGATACCGATATTGCGGTAGCGCTCGATGGGAGTCTTGCGAGCCATGGTGGATCCTTGGATGGGTCGTGTTATTCAGGGGAAGGGCCCAGCATTGTGGCGCTGCGACCCGTCAATTTTGTGACCGCCTCAATCGCCACAAGGCTGCAGGCAAGAATGCCGGCAGCCTTGCGCTTGGCGACGAGGGCAGTTCGTCGATTTAGAAGCGGAAGTGGCTGAATGCCTTGTTGGCTTCGGCCATGCGGTGCACTTCGTCACGCTTCTTCATGGCGCCGCCACGGCCTTCGGTGGCTTCGAGCAGCTCGTTGGCCAGACGCTGGGCCATCGACTTCTCGCCGCGCTTGCGGGCGGCTTCCTTGATCCAGCGCATGGACAGGGCCAGGCGACGGACAGGGCGCACTTCGACGGGCACCTGGTAGTTGGCACCGCCCACGCGGCGGGACTTCACTTCGACCATGGGCTTCACGTTGTTGATGGCAACGGTGAACGCTTCCAGAGGGTCCTTGTCAGGGTGCTTCTTCTCGATCAGTTCCAGGGCGCCGTAAATGATGCGCTCTGCAACTGCCTTCTTGCCGCCTTCCATGATCACGTTCATGAATTTGGACAGCTCTACATTGCCGAACTTGGGATCCGGCAGGATTTCACGTTTGGGGACTTCGCGACGACGTGGCATTTTTCACCTCTATCTTTGCTTCAGTTGGCATCTTTTCAGACACCGCGAGAGCCAATCAGGACTCCCACTTACTCGACCCGCGCAGAACACCTGCGTTTGGGGTCACTACGCTGCATCACCGCGCCACGCGGGAGACAGCACCGAAAATTCTGTTGTGCAAAAGCGCAGGGCTTACTTGGCCTTGGGCTTCTTGGCACCGTACTTGGAGCGCGATTGCTTGCGGTCTTTCACGCCTTGCAAGTCGAGCGAACCGCGCACGATGTGGTAACGCACACCGGGCAAGTCCTTGACACGACCGCCGCGAACCAGCACCACGCTGTGTTCCTGCAGGTTGTGGCCTTCACCGCCGATGTAGGAAATCACTTCGAAACCGTTGGTCAGGCGAACCTTGGCGACCTTCCGCAGAGCGGAGTTAGGCTTCTTTGGCGTCGTGGTGTACACACGGGTGCACACGCCGCGGCGCTGGGGGGAGTTCTCCATCGCAGGGCTCTTGGACTTGATCTTTTCGACCTCGCGCCCCTGACGGACTAGTTGATTGATGGTTGGCATGAAATACGTCCCTAAACGTAAAAAACGAAAACGTGAAACCCTTCGGAAATTCCGAAAAGCCTTCTAATGTAGCAGCAAGGGTGTAAAGAGGCAAGCCGCAGCGGCTTTCTCAAAAAACCACGCCACACGGATGGCCTGAACCTGCCATTGCCGACGGCCGTCGAAAGCGCACGGCAAATGTGAGGGCAGCCGTGCAAGGGCCGCCCCGCCGCACTGGCTGCGTCCCCCTTCCCGAATGGTGCAGCCATTCGAGAGGAGGGGTGAAGGCGCGAAAGCGCCTCAGGGGGTTGCACCCTATTTAATCCACAGCCGGATCGCATCCCAGGCCCGGCCCAGGATCCCCGCCTGATCCACGCCTTCGAGCGCGATGAGGGGCACCTCGGCCAGGGCCTGCTCGCCCAGCATCACCTTGAGGTGGCCGACGGACTGGCCCTTGGTGAACGGTGCCACCAGCGGGTCGGGCCGCGCGATCTGCGTGGTGATCTTGCCTGCGCTGCCCGAGGGCACCGCCACGACGATGGCTTCCTCGCGGCCGATCTTGAGGGTGTTTTCCGTGCCCTTCCAGACGGCGGGCGTGGCCACGGGCTTGCCGGCCTCGAACAGCTTGACAGCCTCGAACGCGGTATAGCCCCAGTTCAACAGCTTCTGGCTTTCATTCGCACGCGCATTTTCGCTGGCGGCCCCGAGCACGATGGACAGCAGGCGGCGCTGGCCCACGCCGGGGAATTCACGCTTGGACGTGGCCACCAGGCAGTAGCCCGCAGCAGCGGTATGGCCGGTCTTGAGCCCGTCCACCGTCGGGTCGCGGAACAGCAGCGAATTGCGGTTGCTGCCGTTCGACGCGGGGGTGCCGGGGTAGCTGTACTGCTTGGTGGAGTAGTAGTGCATGTACTCCGGGAAGTCCTTCATCAGGCGCATGGCCAGCACGGAAAGGTCGCGCGCGGTGGTGGTGTGGCCGGGTTCGGTGAGGCCTTCGGGGTTCTTGTAGCTCGTGCCCTTCATGCCCAGTGCCTGGGCCTGGTCGTTCATGAGCTTGACGAAGTTCTCGGCCGTGCCGCCCACGCCTTCGGCCAGCGCCATGGTGGCGTCGTTGCCCGACTGCACGATCATGCCCTTGATGAGGTCTTCCACCGGCACCTGCATCTTGGGGTCGATGAACATGCGCGAGCCGGGCATCTTCCAGGCGCGCACGCTCACGGGCAGCTTCTGCTCCAGGGATATCTTCTTGGCGCGCAACGCATCAAACACCAGGTAGCCGGTCATGAGCTTGGTGAGCGAGGCCTGCTCGACGGGAGCATCGATGTCCTTGGCCGCGAGCACCTGGTTGGCGGTGACATCCACCAGCAGGTATGTGCGCGCGGCGATTTCGGGAGGTTGTGGCGCCTGGGCAAAGGCCCCGAAGGCGGCAGGGGCCACCGCAGCAAGGACGGCCAGGGATCGCAGCGCGGACAGGATTCGTTTCATGGGGCAATAGGGGGCTGGAAAGGCTCGAGGAAAAAAGGGAATGAAGAAGAAAGACGGGACAGGAAGGCGCGGCGGCGTGGCCTGCCGCGGCCGGGGCGTTTCAGCCCCCCGACCGCAGGTGGCGCACCACCAGATTTTTCAAAAGCGGCAATTGTCCGTGAAAGAAATGGCCGCCCGCGGGAATGACTGTGACAGGCAGTATCTGGGGCCGCGCCCAGTCCATCACGGCGGAAAGCGGCACGGTGTCGTCCTGCTCGCCATGCACGACCAGGGTCTGCAGATGGGCGTCGGGGGGCACCGGGGCGACGGTGAAGCGGCTGGCTGCGGTGCCCACCAGCACCGCGTGGTCCACGCGGCCCTGCGGCCAGAGGGCGGCCAGCGCGTGGCTGGTGACGAATGCGCCGAACGAAAAACCCGCCAGCGCGATGCGCGGCCCCGCGTCGCCCGCGGGCGCCACCTGTTCCACCACGGCCAACAGGTCCTGTAGTTCGCCCCGGCCTTCGTCGTGCACGCCTTCGCTGCCGCCCACGCCCCGGAAGTTGAAGCGCACCGCCGTCCAGCCGCACTGCACGAAGGCGCGCGCCAGCGTCTGCACCACCTTGTTGTCCATGGTGCCGCCAAAGAGGGGATGGGGGTGCGCGATGATGGCCACGCCCCGGGGAGGCGCACCGCCGTCTGGCGCGGCGGCATCGCGCACGGCCTCGATGGCGCCAGCGGCGCCGGACAAGCTCAGGCGTTCGGTTTGGGCATTCACGAATTGCTACTCAATCAATAGCTGTTAGCGCACGGCAGTCGTGCGCCAGCGGCTGAAATCATTCCAAAGTCCAGGATGGAGGCGCTTTCAGCGCCCGAGTTCCGCCGGTGGCACCAGGCGTTCCACGATCTGGCCATTCTTGAGGTGCCACTCGACGATCTCGTCGATGTCGGCATCGTCGACATAGGTGTACCAGGTGCCTTCGGGGTAGACCACCGCGACGGGGCCGGCCGCGCAGCGGTCCAGGCAGCCCGCCTTGTTCACGCGCACCTTGCCGGCGCCCGCCAGGCCGGCCGCCTTGACCTGCGCCTTGCAGCGGTCAAAGCCCGCCTGCGCGTTGTGGTGGGCGCAGCTGTCTTCGCCGTTGGTCCGGTCGTTCAGGCAGAAGAAGATGTGGCGCTGGTAGTAGCCGGGCGCTGCGGCCGGCGAGGGGTTGGTGTCGCTCATCCGCCCATTTTAGGTTTGCGACTCGCGCCGGGACACGCGCAACAGCACATACAGCAGCGTGGCATAGGGCCACAGCCAGCCCAGCCACTGGCCCAGGCCGTAAAAACGGATGAACCGGCCCTGCTCCCAGATCTGCAGCGTCTGCGCGAAGTAGGCGCTGGTGGGCGCCTGGTTGAGCAGCGCCAGGTGCCAGACCAGCGCGACCAGCAGCACGGCCGCGCAGGCACGCCGGGGCAGCGCCAGCAGCAGCAGCGCCAGCGCCAGCGCACCCCACACGCCCACGCGCGTGGGCAGGCCCATCCACTCCCAGGCATGCACGGGCCCCCAGCTCAGGGCGGCCGACAGCGCGGTGAGCGTGACGCCCACGGCCACGACCCCCAGGGCAAACAGCGCGCGCCGGCCCACGGAGCGGATCACGCAGTAGCCCAGCAGGCAGGGGGTCAGCAGGCCCAGCGTCACGCACAGGAGCTCGCCGCTGGGCGAGAGCGGGTCGAACGCGGCGTCGCGCAGCGGAAGCCATTCCAGGAACGGGGTATCGGCCAGCAGCTCGATGAGCGCGGCCTCCAGCCGCTCGAGCACCTGGCCCAGCCCGAACGGCACGGCCGCCGGGAACAGCAGCGCCAGGGGCCACAGCGCCAGCAGCACGATGGCGCCGCTGGCATCGGCGACGAACCAGCGCCCCCTGAAGTCGCTCCAGCGGTCGATGGCGCCCGCGCGCTCCAGCAGCGCGGCACTCAGCGCCCCCGCCAGCGCCCCCGCCGCGTTGAGCAGCAGGTCCAGGTTGGAGGGCACGCGCCGGGGCAGGTAGATCTGCAGAAACTCCATGGCCAGCGACAGCAGCACGCCCACCAGCGTGGACAGCAGCACCGCGCCGCGCCGCCAGCCCGAGCGCAGCATGGCCAGCACCAGCAGAAAACCCAGCGGCGCATAGCCCACGACATTGGTGGCGATGTCGAAGCCCGTCCAGTACGGCGGCGGCAACGGCGCCAGCAGGAACACCAGGGGATCGATGCCCTGCGCGCGCCACCCGTCGAACGGGAACAGGCTGGCGAAGACGATCAGCGCCGTGTAGATCAGCGCCAGAGGCCAGGCGGAGGTCTTGTGCATGCCGTCTCAGCCATCCATGGCGCCATGCATCACCCATGCCCCGCAAGCACGGGCGCGGTAGAGGGCAGGGGCGCCGCGCGGGGCCCGGCCACCGCAGCGGGCCGGTAGAGGGGACCAGGGAGAAGGCGCGCGGCGCCGCAGGGAGCTGCCCACTTCAGAACGGCTTGACCACCACCAGCACCACGGCGGCCAGCAGCAGGACCACCGGCACTTCATTGAACCAGCGGAACCACGCATGGCTCCTGCGGCTGGTGCCGTTGGCCAGCTTGCGCAGCAGCACACCGCAGGCGTGGTGGTAGCCGATCACCAGCAGCACCACCGCCAGCTTGGCGTGCATCCAGCCGTTGCCCGGGCCGCGCCCGATGCCATAGCCCATCCACAGCCACGCGCCCAGCGCCAGCGCGGGCACGGCCAGCAGCGTGGTGAAGCGCAGCAGCTTCCTGGCCATGAGCAGCAGGCGGTCACGCTCCGCGGCCGAGCCCGGCGCCACCATCGCCAGATTGACGAAGATGCGCGGCAGGTAGAAAAGGCCGGCAAACCAGCTGGCCACGAAGACGATGTGAAAGGCTTTGACCCAGAGCATGGGGGCAGTTTAAGGGCCCGCACCATGCCGCCGGGGCCACGCCAAAAAAAAGCCCGGCAAATCCGCCGGGCCGGGAAAGCCTGTTTTGCATCGCTGCAATCCAAGGCCCCGCTCAGGGAGGGAAAGCGGGGGGCAGCAAGCCGCCCGGCGCCAATTTAGCACCGGGCAAGAGGTGTTACAAGCGGCATTTCCAGGGCGCGGCGCTGCGGCGCCAGCGTTTGGCAACGGGCGCTCCGCCATGCCAGTGCACCCGTGGATCCGGCTTTGCCGGTCCACCGGGTGCGTCCCCCTCTGGGGGAAGCCGCGCAGCGGCTCAGGGGGATAATCTTCACATGCATCTCCAAAGCCCCGCCCCCTTCCCCCAGAACCGCCCGCGCCGCCTGCGCCGCGATGCCTTCACCCGCAATCTGGTGCGTGAGAACGCCGTCACGCCGCACGACCTGATCTACCCCGTGTTCGTGCACGAGGGCCAGGGCCGCAGCGAGGCCGTGACCTCCATGCCCGGCGTGGACCGCCTGAGCCTGGACCTGCTGCTGCCCGTGGCCGAGGACTGCGTGCAGCTGGGCATTCCGGTGCTGGCGCTGTTTCCGGCCATCGACCCGGCGCTCAAGACACCCGACGGCAAGGAGGCGCTCAACCCCGACGGCCTGATCCCGCGCGTGGTGCGCGCCCTGAAGAAGGAATTTCCGGCCCTGGGCGTGATGACCGACGTGGCGCTGGACCCGTACACCAGCCACGGCCAGGACGGCGTGCTCGACGACACCGGCTACATCATCAACGACGACACGGTGGAGATCCTCACCGGCCAGGCGCTCACGCACGCCGAGGCGGGCGTGGACATCGTCGCGCCCAGCGACATGATGGACGGGCGCATCGGCGCCATCCGCGAGGCGCTGGAGGTGCAGGGCCACATCCACACCCGCATCATGGCCTACAGCGCCAAGTACGCCAGCGCCTTCTACGGCCCCTTCCGCGACGCGGTGGGCACGCGCGGCGCCTTGGGCAAGGCCGACAAGAACGTCTACCAGATGGACCCCGGCAACAGCGACGAGGCCCTGCGCGAGGTGGCCATCGACATCGCCGAGGGCGCCGACATGGTGATGGTCAAGCCCGGCATGCCCTACCTGGACATCGTGCGCCGCGTGAAGGACGAATTCAAGGTGCCCACGTTCGCCTACCAGGTGAGCGGCGAGTACGCCATGATCAAGGCCGCCGCCGCCAATGGCTGGCTGGACCACGACGCGGTGATGATGGAGTCGCTGCTGGCCTTCAAGCGCGCGGGCGCCGACGGCGTGCTGACCTACTTTGCGCGCGATGCCGCGCGCTTGCTCCGAAAATAAGAGCTGCTAGCGCTTGATGGACAGGCGCCAGAAGCACTTTTTATTGCCACCCGGGGTCGCATGCGCATTTTTCACATCCACAGCGGCAGCGTGCAGGAGCTGGCCGAGCTGCCCACGCAGATGCCTGCCCAGGGCTTTGTCTGGATCGCCTGCGCGCGCCCGGCCTTCCAGGCGCGGCTGGCCGAGATCCAGGCGAGCCTGCAGGCCCTGGTGGGGCTGCAGCTGGTGGACCTGCATGTCTCCGACCTGCTGAACGCGCAGCTTCCCTCGCACTACGACTACACCTCCCAGTACGATCTGCTCGTGTTCCGCCGGCTGGCCACCGCGCAGGGCGGCGGCCCGGAGGCCGAAGCGGGGCAGCCCGGCGACGCCGCCTCCCCGCTCAGGCGGGCCGGTCCGCCGGTGCTGCGCCGCATCGACACCAGCCCCGTGGGCTTCGCGGTGTTCGACCAGCTGCTGCTGACGGTGCACCCCACGGACTGCGCCGTGCGCGATGCGTATGCCGCGCGCCTGCTGGCCGCCACGCCCGCCCCCGCGAGCGAGGGCCGCAGCAGCCCCGTGCCCGGGGCGCGCCGGCCCACCAGCCCGGCCGACCTGATGCTGCGCGTGGTCAACCTCATGGTGGACGGCTACCTGGACCTGCGCCGCGAACTCACGCGCCAGCTGGACCACTGGCAGACCGAACTGCTCAAGCCCCGCGCCCGCTACGTGAACTGGAGCTCGCTGCTCGAGGCGCGGCTGGCGCTGCACAAGCTCGATGAAATCTGCGAGGACCAGCGCACCGCCGTGCAGGACTGGATCGACGCACTCGAAACCTGGGCCCTGCCCGACACCCCCGCCGGCCTGCGCGAGCTGGACCTGCTCAAGGTGCGCAGCCGCGACGTGCTGGAGCACATCGAGCGCGTGGTGCACCACGTGCGGCGGCTGGAGCAGAGCACGGAGACCGCCGTGCAGATGCACTTTTCCGTGCAGAGCAACCGCACCAACGACATCATGCGCACCCTCACGGCGCTCACCGCCGTGTTCCTGCCGCTGAACCTCATCGCCGGCATCTTCGGCATGAATTTCGAGTTCATTCCGCTGATCCACAAGGCCAACGGCTTCTGGTGGGCGATGGGCTCGATGGCGTTCATCGCCGTGGCGCTGGTGCTGGTGTTCTGGCGCAAGCGCTATCTGGCGCGCACGAGCAGGTAAGGGAGCGCGCCTGCCCGCCGCCGTCAGACGAAGGGTTCGGCCAGCGCCTCGTTGAACAGCACCCGCTGCACGGCCGGGCGCTCCAGCATGCGCCGCAGGTACGGCCCCAGGTGGGGACGGCTGCGGGCCGGCGCGGTGCGCTGGAAGTTGCGGGTCCAGCGGCACAGCGTGAACACGTAGGCGTCGAGCGCGCTGTAGCCCGCGCCCAGGAACCACGGGCCCCCGTGGCGGGCCAGCTCGGCGTCCAGCTGCGCCAGCAGGCCGTCGATGCGCAGTTCCGCGTGGCGCTGCAGCTCCAGCATGCCGGCCTCATGGCCCTCGTCCACCCAGCGGTGGGGATAGAAGTACACGATGAGCGTCGCCTGCAGCGTGTTGGTGAGCCACATCAGCCACTTGTAGAACTGCGCGCGCTGCGCCGTGCCCAGCGCGGGCGCCAGGGCCGCGGCGGGGTGGGTGTCGCACAGGTGCAGGGTGATGGCGGCCGTCTCGTAGAGCACCAGGTCCCCGTCGGTGAGCACGGGCACCAGCCCGTTGGGGTTGAGCCGCAGATAGGCGGGCGCCTGGTGGGCACGCTGGCCGATGTCCACGGGCACGCGCGCGTAGGGCGTGCCCAGCTCTTCAAGCAGGATGTGCGGCACCATGGCGGCGCTGCTGGGGGCGTGGTGAAGCTCGAGCATGGTGTTGTGCGGGAGGGGACCGGTGGCCTGAAAAAGAGGAGGATGCGCGGACCGCGCGGGGATCGATCAGGGCCGCGCCACGCCGAACAGGCCGGCGCCGTTGTCCCACGCGACCTTGCGCGCCACATCGGCGGGCAGGCCGCCCAGCCAGGTGCGGTAGCCCTGCATGAGGCTTTCATAGTGCTGCCAGCGCTGGTTCACCCAGGTGTCGGAGCCCACGACAAAACGCGTGGGGTACTTGAGCAGCAGCGCGCGCCACGCGGGGCACAGCTGGTCGTCGTCGCACACCAGGCCCGGCCGGTACGAGAGTTCGCCCACGAGGCCGGGGTAGCGCGCGAGCAGCGCGTCCACCCGCTCGGCCGGCGCGCCGCCGATGCCCGTGTGCGCCCAGATCAGGCGCAGCTTGCGCCCTTGCGTGGGGGTGTGCGCCATGAGCTTGTCGATGGCCACGTCGTCCACATGGGCCAGCACCACCAGGTCGCGCTCCTCGGCCAGCGCCATGAGCTTCCTGGCCACCGGGCCGTCGGCATTGGCGCTGTCGTACAGGTGGAACTCGCCGATGCCCCGGTACGGCCCGGCCGCCGTGCCGCGCGCCAGCTCGGCCTGCACCATGGCGTAGATGCTCTCGTCGGCGAACCAGCCGGTGTAGTCGGCGCGGCTGCGGTACAGCCGCACGAAGGGCACCACGGCGACGCCGGCCTCGCGCGTCTCGCGCAGGCCGGCCAGCGTGAGCGAGCCGGTGTTGGGCCGGGAGTTGGCCACGATGGCCCGCACGCCGCTTTTCTGCATGCGGCCCAGCACGTCGGCCGGCGGGTGCGGGCCGTTCTTGCCGTCCCACGCCTCTTCGTTGTAGTGCAGGTGGGCGTCGAACAGCGGCCCGGGATAGTCGGCCGCATGAGGCTGGACCCCAAACGCTATCAAACCGAAAGCTACCAGCGCCTTACCAGCAAGCGCCAGGTGCCAAAAAGGCTTCATGCTCTGAAGCGGGGCGGCCATGGTGCCGCCCCTCAGGCGAGATGTTTGTCGAAGAACGCCAGCGTGCGGTCGCGCGCGGCCATGGCCGAAGGCTCGTCGTAGCTGCCGCGCTGGTCGCAGTTGAAGCCGTGGTCGGCGTCGTAGATGTGGACCTCGACCTCGGGATGGGCGCGGGCAAATGCCTGCACGGTGTCGAGCGGGATGTAGTGGTCGCGCTGGCCGAAGTGCGCCAGCACCGGCACCTGCGGGTGGCGCGCTGCTTCGTCGGCTGAGGTCATGCCGCCGCCGTAATAAGGCACGGCCGCCGACAGCCCGCTCAGCGTGCAGGCCGCGCGCCAGGTCAACAGGCCGCCCCAGCAAAAGCCCACGATGCCGACCTTGCGGCCGCTTTGCTGCGCGGCGTAGTCGATGGCGGCCTGGATGTCGGGCATCACGCCTGGCGCGGGCAAGGCCTCGACCGCGGCCTTCAGACCCATGCCGGCCTTCATGTCGTCGCCGGTGTAGCCCATGTCCACATCCTGCTGCACGCGGTGAAACGTCGATGGTGCGACGGCCAGGTAGCCGCGCGCGGCAAACCGGTCGGCCACCGCGCGGATGTGCGAGTTCACGCCAAAAATTTCCTGCAGCACCACAATCGCACCGCGCGGCGCCGCATCGGGCTGCGCCACCCAGGCGGGCACGGCGAGACCATCGCTTGATGTCAGATTGACGAATTGACCCATGGCATTGACTCCTTGCTGCGTTGATGGACTGATGTGTGACTCGGGGGCATGCGGCCAGCGCGGGTGCCGGGGCTCCCCCACGCGCCGGTCCCGGCGCCCGCTGAACGCGCCATTCTGGCCGCTGAGCGGACCTCTGTTCAAATGCGGGCCATTTTCAGAGGAGTCCTTGCAGTGACCCACACCCACAAAGTAGCACTGATCACCGGAGGGTCGCGCGGCATCGGCGCGGCCACCGCCCGGCTGGCGGCGCGCCAGGGCTGGGCCGTGGCCGTCAACTACGCCCGCGACGCGCACGCCGCCGAGGCCGTGGTCGCCGCCATCGCCGCCCAGGGCGGCCGCGCCCTGGCGGTGCAGGCCGACGTGGCCGACGAGGCGCAGGTGATGGCCATGTTCCGCACGGTGGACGCGCAGCTGGGCCGCCTCTCGGCCCTGGTGAACAACGCCGGCGTGGTGGACGTGCCCGCGCGGGTGGAGGCGATGGGCGTGGCGCGCCTCAAGCGCATGTTCGACATCAACGTGATCGGCAGCTTCGTCTGCGCGCGCGAGGCCGTGCTGCGCATGGGCACGCGCCACGGCGGGGCCGGCGGCAGCATCGTCAACGTGTCCAGCGCCGCCGCGCGGCTGGGGGCGGCGGGCCAGTACGTGGATTACGCGGCCGCCAAGGGCGCGATCGACACCATGACCCTGGGGCTGGCGCGCGAGGTGGCCGCCGACGGCATCCGCGTGAACGCCGTGCGCCCCGGCCTGATCGAGACCGACATCCACGCCAGCGGCGGCCTGCCCGACCGCGTGCGCGACCTCTCGCACCAGGTGCCCATGCTGCGCGGCGGCACGGCCGAGGAGGTGGCCGAGGCCATCGTGTGGCTGATGTCGCCCGCCGCCAGCTACACCACCGCCACGCTGATGGACGTCTCGGGCGGGCGCTAGAGCGCTGCTGTGCAGCATGCGCGGGCGCCAAACCGCGCCAAAAACACCGCATACTCGCGCACAGCAGCCCGGCGGCGGCGCCTGTGCGCTGCCTTGCCGGGCCCAGCCCGATCCACCGCCCTGCCCCCTGCCTCCCGGAGCGCCCTGATGGACCTCAAACCCCTGATCACCCTGCTGGCCATCGTCAACCCGCTGGCCATCGTTCCCTTTTTCATCCACTACACGCAGGGTTTCTCGTACCCCCAGCGGCGGCGCACCATCCAGGTGGCGAGCTTCAGCGTGTTCTGCGTGATCGCCGCCTGCGCCCTGCTGGGCCTGCAGATCCTGGACTTCTTCAACATCTCGCTGCAGAGCTTCCAGGTGGGCGGGGGCATGCTGCTGCTCATCAGCGCGATGAACATGCTCAACGCCCAGCCCGCCGAGGCCAAGCCCAGCACGAACGAATACGAGGAAGGCGCCGAGAAGGCCGCCGCGGGCAGCAGCATCGCCGTGGTGCCCCTGACCATCCCGCTGCTCACCGGGCCGGCCAGCATGTCCACCGTGGTGATCTACGCCGACCGCGCGCAGACCTTCTGGCAGCATGCCGCCCTGGTGGGCTACGGCGTGGTGATCGCCCTGGCCACGGCCGTGTGCTTCGCGCTGGCCGACCCGATCGCGCGCGTGCTGGGCAAGACCGGCATCAACGTGATGACCCGGCTGATGGGCCTGATCCTGGCCGCGCTGGCCGTGGAAGTGATGGCCGACGGGCTGGGCAAGCTCTTTCCCATCCTCATCTCCCGCTGAGATGGAGCACCCCCTGAATCGCCTTCGGCGGCCTTCCTGGCCGCGACCGTGCCAGTTTCGTATGCCGCGGGTGTCTCGCAGCACGAGGGGCGACTAGGCATGTCTGCAAGGCTTCTGCTGCTGGAGGACGACCCCGCCATCGCCCGCACCGTGGCGTACGCACTGGAACGCGACGGGCTGTCCGTGACGCACAGCCTGCTGGTGCACGACGCGCGCCAGCAGATGCTCTCGCACCGCTTTGACCTCCTGGTGCTGGACGTGGGCCTGCCCGACGGCAGCGGGCTCGACCTGCTGCGCGATGTGCGCGGCGCTCCGCAGACCGCGGCCGTTCCCGTGCTCATGCTCAGCGCCCATGGCGAGGAGATCGACCGCGTGCTGGGCCTGGAGCTGGGCGCCGACGACTACCTGGCCAAGCCCTTCAGCCCGCGCGAGCTGGCGGCCCGCGTGAAGGCCCTGCTGCGGCGCGCGGGCACCCGCCTTGCCGCGGCGCCCACCGCCACGGCCAGCCCGTTCCATGACGACGAGGCCGGGCAGCGCATCAGCCTGCACAGCCAGGCCCTGCCGCTGACGCGGCGCGAATACCGACTCCTGTCGTGCCTGCTGCGCGGCGCGGGCCGCATCCACTCGCGCGATGCGCTGCTGGCCGCCGCCTGGGGCGACGACAGCGACAGCACCGACCGCACGGTGGACACGCACATCAAGACCCTGCGCGCCAAGCTGCGCGAAGTGGACCCGGCGCGCGAGTACATCAGCACGCACCGCGGCATGGGCTACTGCCTTGACGTCTGAAACCAAATGGGCCACTGGCGCTTGCCCATCAAGCGCTGACAGATATTGTTCTTGAAGCAGACCCCACAGATCCATGCGCCTCGGCATCCGCCTGCTCTTTGCGTTTTTCCTCATCAACGGCATCGCCGCGTTCTTCGTGCTGCGCGTGTTCATGGCCGAGATCAAGCCCAGCGTGCGCGAGGTGATGGAGGACATGATGGTGGACACGGCCAACATCCTGGCCGAGCTGGCCAGCGAGGACCTGGCGGCCGGCCGGCTGTCCGACGGCACGGGCCAGCACAGCCCGTTCGCGCAGCACGTGCGCCGCTATGCAAGCCGGCCCATCGACGCCGCGATCTGGGGTTTCTCCAAGCAGTCGCTGGACTACCGCATCTACGTGACCGACACCACGGGGCGCGTGCTGTTCGACTCCGAAAACCGCGCCATCGGCGCTGACTATTCGCGGTGGCGCGACGTGGCCCGCACGCTGCGCGGCGAGTACGGCGCGCGCTCCACGCGCGACGTGGAGGGCGACGACACCAGCGGCGTGATGCACGTGGCGGCCCCCATCTACGTGAACAATGAGATCGCCGGCGTGTTGACCGTGGCCAAGCCCACGCGCACCGTGCAGCGCTTCATCGACCGCGCCGAGCGCAAGGTGTTCATGGGCGGGCTGCTGCTGCTGGCGCTCTCGGCCGCCGTGGGCGTGGCCGTGACGCTGTGGATGGTGTGGAACGTGCGCCGCCTGCGCGACTACGCCCTGAGCGTGCAGGGGCCGGCCGACGGCGAACACCGCGACCCCGACACCCCGCCCATGGCGGCCCTGGCCGTGCCCCAGGTGCCCGGCGAGCTGGGCGACCTGGCCCGCGCCATGGACCGCATGCGCGCCCGGCTGGAAGGGCGCGACTACATCGAGGGCTACGTGCGCGCCCTCACGCACGAGCTCAAGAGCCCCGTGGCCGCCATCCGGGGCGCGGGCGAACTCCTGCAGGACGACCTGCCCGCCGCCGACCGCGCCGAATTCGCCACCCAGGTGGTGCAGCAGAGCGAGCGCCTGCAGCGCATCATCGACCGGCTGCTGGAACTGTCCAAGCTGGAGCAACGCCAGCACGCCGAAGGCCGCGCGCCCGTGGCGCTGCACGACTGCGCCGAGGCCGCCATCGCCCAGACCCGCGCCCGCGCGGGGCAGCGCGGCATCACGCTGGCGCTGCAAGGGCACGGCACCAGCGGCCCGTGGGAGGCCGAACTGGTGACGCTGGCGCTGACCAACCTGCTGGACAACGCCATCGACTTTGCCCCGCAGGGCAGCACCGTGCAGGTGGAGCTGGAAGGCAGCTGCGTGGCCGTGCAGGACAGCGGCCCGGGCGTGCCCGACTACGCGCTGCCGCGCCTGGGCGAGCGCTTCTTCACCACGGCGCGCCCGGGGGGCGAGCGCAGCGGCTCGGGCCTGGGCCTGGCCATCGTGCGGCGCGTCATGGCGCTGCACGGGGGGCAGCTGGTGGTGCGCAACACCGCACCGGGGCTGCGCGCCACGCTGGACTTTGCCGCGGCCTAGCTCCGCTGGCGCAGGTGCACGGCCACCCCCGCCACCAGCAGGGCCAGCGCCACCGCATCCACCCGCACGACCACGGCCAGCGGGGCGCCCAGGCCGCTGCCCCGCTGCAGCCACGCCAGGAGCAGAAAGGACACCACGCTCACCAGCCCCGCCACCAGGGCCAGCCGATGGAGTCCGGGGCGCATGGCGGCATACCCCATGAAGGCGGCCAGCAGCCCGAACAGGACGGCCCGGTGCCGCAGCAGCAGCTCCAGCCCCGCATCCGGCACCGGGGTGCCGTACAGCTGCGCCAGCCTGCCCGCCCCCAGCACCCCCACCACGGGCAGGGCGTGGACCACCGCCACCACCCCCAGAATCACCGCGACCACATGGCGCATGCCAGCCCCTTTGTTGTGAAGCGGTGGTTGTAGGCGCAAGGGGCGCGGCCGTCGATGACCTGGCAGGTCATGGCGGCGCGGCACCAGACTTCACACTGGCCTCACAAACTTCATAGCGCCCTCACACCGGCCCACAACACTGCCTCCACAACATTCACTTGTGGAGGACCTCTTGTTCAAGCACCCCCTGTTCACCAAACTGGCCGCGCTCGCGGCCGTCACCCTGCTGCTGCTCCTTGGCCTGGGCATGATCGACAACGTGGTGCGCGACCGCCAGCGCTACCGCAGCCTCACCGCACAGAGCGTGGCCGACAGCCTGGCCGGGCCGCAGACGCTGATGGGCCCCATGATCCACAGCGCCTGCGTGGAGACCTGGGACGTGGAAACCGGCAAGGGCGACGAGCGCCGCATGGTGGAGCAGCGCCGCGAGTTCCTGCTCACGGCCATGCCCGAGCAGCTCAAGCTGAGCACGGGCGCGGCGATGGAGGAGCGCGCGCGCGGCCTGCACAAGGTGAACACCTACAACCTCAAGGCCCACGTCACGGCGCAGTGGGGGTCGCTGGCCAGCCTCGAGCCGCAAAGCACCATGAAGAACTCGCGCATGCACTGCGGCGCGCCCATCGCGATGATGGCCGTGGGCGACGCGCGCGGCATCCGCACGGCGCAGCTCACGCTGGCGGACCAGGCCCTGGCCCTCAAGCCCGGCACCTTCCACCCCACCTACAGCCGGGGCCTGCACGCCGTGCTGCCCGAATCGGTGCGCGGCAAGGCCGATGGCCTGACCGCCACGCTGGACCTGGAACTGGTGGGCACCGAGCGCCTGGCCATCGTGCCCCTGGGGGGCAGCACCGAGGTGGTGATGACCAGCAGCTGGCCGCACCCCTCGTTCGCGGGGCGCTTCCTGCCATCGGAGCGGGAAGTCAAGAAGACCGGCTTCTCGGCGCAATGGCGGCTGTCGTCGCTGGCCACCACGGCGCAGGCCGATGTCGCCCACGGCAAGCGCATCTGCCTGGGGGGCGCGGACGACGGCGCCCGCGGCGACGACGCGCCCTCCAGCGCCACGCCGGGCGACTGCGCGGACAGCTTCAGCGTGGCCTTCGTCGACCCGGTGAATCCCTATTCCCTGTCGGACCGCGCCACCAAGTACGGCGTGCTGTTCATCGCACTCACCTTCGTGGCCGTGGGCCTGTTCGAGCTGATGAAAAAACTGCGCGTGCACCCCGTGCAGTACCTGCTGGTGGGCAGCGCGCTGTGCAGCTTCTTCCTGCTGCTCGTGAGCCTGTCGGAGCACCTGCCGTTCGGCGCCTCCTACGCCGTGGCGGCGACCGCCTGCGTGCTGCTGCTGGCCTACTACGCCAGCCACATGCTGGGCAGCCTGGCGCGCGGCATTCCCCTGGGGGCCGGCATCGCGCTGCTGTATGGCCTGCTGTACCTGCTGCTGCAGCTGGAGCAGACGGCGCTGGTCGTCGGTGCCATCGCGCTCTTCCTGGTGCTGGCGGCCGTGATGGTGCTCACGCGCAAGGTGAACTGGTACGGGCTGTCGCAAGGCGGCGCGCCAAGCCGCCCCACCCCGCCCGCCGCCCGCCCCACCGCCCCCCGCGCGGAGGCCGCATGAGAACGCACACCGCGCCGACAGCCTGGGCGCAGCACCTGGCGGACCCGGCGGCATGCACCGGCGCACCCGTGCCCACGCTGACCCCGGCGGAAGCCGAGCGCGTGCAGCGCCACCGCGATCAGCTGACGGCGGCCCTGCGGGCGCAGGACCGGGCGGCGCTGCTCAGCGCCAAGCAGCACGTGCTGGAAGCGGCCTACCACCCGTGCGGCGCCCCGGATGCGGCCTGCGGCCCCACCGACTCCCCCGCCTTGCGCAGGGCGCTGCGCGACCTGTCGTGGCGCATGGCGGGCCTGCTGCTGCCGCGCAGCCCGCGGCACTGAGTGCCCGGCGCCGGGTTCTTGATGAAAATAGCCGCCAACGCTTGATTGGCAGGCGCTGGCAGCTATCAAAACAGAAGCGCATTGCCCATCCCGGCCATTGCGGCTGGCCGGGCCTGGCGCACCGGCAGGCGGGAGAAAGGTCAGGCCACCGCTTCCTGCGGTGCGCAGGCGGCGGCGGGCGATGGAGCCCCCGCGTCCTCCGAGCAGGTCGCACCGCCGCATCCGTGGATCAGCTCGCCCGGCAGCGCCCCGGGGGCGTGCACCACGCCCGAGACGGGGTCGAATCCCACGCGGCGCAAGTGCAGGGCCAGCGCGGCATCCATGCTCTGCGCATGCTGCGGAAACCACAGGGCCAGTTCGCTGGCCATCACGCGCAGCACCGCGAGGTCGCCCTGCTGCGCACGCGCGGTGCCTTCACGCATCACCTGCAGCACCACCCGGTGCTGCATGCTGTGGCAGTTGCCCGATGCGAAGCGCGTGGAGGCCATCCAGGCGTCCTCCTGCGCGAAATGGTGGTCGGTGTGCTCCACCAGCGCCTGCCAGGCAGCCAGCAGGCGCGCGTCGTCCGCGCCATCGACGGCGGCCAGCAGGTCGACGAACTCACGGTGGGTGTCGTCCATCAGGGCCAGGTCCAGGGCCAGGGCGTCGGACCATTCGAGTTGAGCCATGCAAATCCCCTTGTGCACCAGGTCAAAGACAGGGGAGCGAGGTTAGTTTTTCGCGGCGGCCCGCATATTGATGCAGGTCAGGGTTCCGCCCCAGGGCCGCGGCCATCCCCATGAAAAAAGCCCCGCACGGGGCGGGGCTCCTGGGTGGGCGCGGGCCAGGGCCCTGCGCGCTCAGCTCTTGCCGTACATGCGCTTCATGTCATCCACGCACTTGGACTTCAGGTCGCCGGACATCGCGTCGCAGCGCTCCTTGGCGGCCTTGTAGGCGGCATCGTTCTTTTCGGCGTTGGCATCCTTGCGGGCCTCGGCCACCGCCGCGTTCTTCTCGGCGGCGTTGTCCGCGGGCTTGGCCTGGGTCTCGGCCACCTTGGCATCTTCCTTGGCCTTCACGCGGGCTGCCTTCGCATCCTTCTCGCACACGTCCTTGTCATTGCCCTTGAGGTCGTCGCACTTTTCCTTGGCGACGCCGTAGGCCGCATCCGCCCGCGCGTCGGCGACCTTGCGGGTGGCCTTGGGGCTGGGCTTGTGCTGCGCGTCGAGCTCGGCCTTGGCCACGTCCTCGGCGCCCTTGGCCTCCTTCACACAGATGTCCTTGGCGTTGCCTTGCAGGCCATCGCACTTTTGCTTGCTGGCCTTGTAGTCGGCGGAAATGCGTTCCTTGCCAGCCTTGTATTCGGCGTCCGTCAGCGCGAAGGCGGAAGTGGCCAGCAGGCCGGCTGCGACAGAAGCCATCAGGGTGCGGGTGAATTTCATGGGTTTCTCCTCGATCGGTAATGGATAGAAATAGGAAGGGAGGGGCCGGGAAACGAAGGGGCCGTGGCCTCAGTCGTTGAAGCGGAAATCGGGGTGGCGGGCCTGCCAGTCGCTGAGCTGCTTCTCGGCCACATCGCGGGCGATGCCCTGGCGTTCCTGCAGCTTGCCCAGGAACTGTTCGCGCTTGCCGTCGATGACGTCGAAATCGTCATTCGTGAGCTTGCCCCACTGCTCGATCATTTTTCCCTTGAACTGCTTCCAGTTGCCCTTGACGGTGTCTTCATTCATGGCGTGCATCCTCGAAAAGATTTCGCGTCAGCCATCCACCCGGAATGCGTGGAACAGGTGCGTGATGCGATGGGATTGACTCTAGAAATGATTCGCCGCGGGGACCGTAGGCCATGCCACGCAGCACGCGTCAGCACAGGACTACGGCGGCTGAAGGACAGGGCGCGGCGGCGAGGGCGGCGCCCCTCGCCAGCGGCCAACAAAGTGTTGCAATTTGCCATCACTGCTCCACTGTTACGCGTGGCCCCTTCCCAGCAAGCTGTTTCGTTTGGTAACGCTTGTGTTTCCACGCCGCAACGGCATGTGGTGAAGTCCTGAAATGCGCTGGTTTTGAACGCGCACCTTCACCCCCCACGATCCATGCACACCACCTCCGAGGCGCCTCCCGCAACGCAGACTGCGGGCGAGGCACAAGACAGCCCGCGCCACCCCGCGCCGGCCGCCGTTTCTTCCCAAGACACGAAGAACCCCCTTCCCCTGCTGGCCGGGCTGGCCGCATCCGCGGCGCTGGCGGCCTGCGGCGGTGGCGGAGGTGGCGGGGAAGAGGGCACGACAGCCAGCCCGGGCGCCGGTTCCGCGCTGCCCGGCGCAACCCACACGGCGCCGCTGACGGACGCGGAGGCCGCGCGCTTCCTGCTGCAGGCCCAGTTCTCCGCCTCCACCGCGGACATCGCCGCCCTGCGCTCCACCACCTACGCCAGCTGGCTGGAGAGCCAGTTCAGCGCCCCCCCGTCGCTGAGCGGCTGGGACTGGCTGAACCAGCGCGGCTACGCCGACGTCAACAAGGACACGGCCTACTACGACAACACCTACCCGGGCGACTACATGATCTGGCACCAGCTCCTGCAGTCCAGCGACGGGGTGCGCAAGCGGGTGGCGCTCGCGCTGTCGGAGATCTGCGTGGTGTCGCTCTCGGGCCTGGACCTGAGCTGGCGCAGCCATGCCCTCGCGTGGTACTGGGACCAGCTGGTGGCCAACGCGTTCGGCAACTACCGCAACCTGCTGCAGGACGTGACGCTCAACGCGGCCATGGGCTACTACCTCAATACGCGCGGCAACCAGAAGGAAAACGCCGCCACCGGCCGCCAGCCCGACGAGAACTACGCGCGCGAGGTGATGCAGCTCATGTCGATCGGCCTGGTGCTGCTCAACCCCGATGGCACGCCCCAGCGCGACAGCGCGGGCAAGCCCATCGACAGCTACACGCAAAGCGACGTGACCAACCTGGCGCGCGTGTTCACCGGCTACGACTACGACCAGTCGCAGAACACGCCGACCACCGTGCCGGGAACCACGCGCGTCGTGCCCGGCACCACCTTCGCGCGCCTGCCGATGGCGCTCACCGAGTCGCGCCATTCCACGCTGGCGGCCTCCTTCCTGGGCACCACCATCCCGGCCAACACGCCGGGCGCGGCGGCCCTCAAGACGGCGCTGGACACCCTGTTCAACCACCCCAACGTGGGCCCGTTCATCGGCAAGCAGCTCATCCAGCGGCTGGTCACCAGCAACCCCTCGCCCGCCTACGTGGCGCGCGTGACCGCCGCCTTCAACAACAACGGTGCCGGCGTGCGCGGCGACATGCGCGCGGTGGTCCGCGCCATCCTGCTCGACGACGAGGCGCGCGCGCCCGCCGGCCTCGCCCAGCCCGGGTTTGGCAAGCTGCGCGAGCCCATGCTGCGGTTTGTCCAGTGGGGCCGCACCTTCGGGCTGGAGTCGGCCCAGGGCAGCTGGAAGATCGGCAACTTCAGCGACCCGGGCTCGCGGCTGGGGCAAAGCCCGCTGCGCTCGCCCTCGGTGTTCAACTTCTTTCGGCCTGGCTACATCCCGCCGTCCACCGCGCTGGCGGCCAATGGCGCGGTGGCGCCCGAGTTCCAGCTGGTCAACGAAAGCAGCGTGGGCGGCTACCTCAACTTCATGCAGGGGGTGATCCGCAACGGCATCTTCGTGAACGCGCCGGAGCTGCCCCACAACGCCAGCACCGCCAACAACGGCTTCGACCTGAAGGCCAGCTACGCGCAGGAACTGGCGCTGGTCGCCGACGCGGACGCGCTCGTCGCGCGCATCAACCTGCTCATGTGCGCGGGCCAGCTCTCGGCCGGCACCGTCAAGCTCATCACCGATGCGCTCAAGGCCACCAACGTCACCGCGGCCAGCGCGGACAACGTCCGGCGCGACCGCGTGGCGGCCGCCGTCTTCCTGGTCATGGCCTCGGCCGAGTACCTCATCCAGAAATAAGCAACAAGCCCGGACCGCACCCGAGAAGCCACGCCATGCACCTGCTTCAACCCGAACTCCACACCCGCCGCGCGTTCCTGCGCCGCTCCACCCAGCTGGGCCTGGCGGGCACGGCCCTGCCCTTCGCGATGAACCTCGCCGCGATGGGCGAGGCAGCCGCCTTCGCGGCCAACGACTACAAGGCCCTGGTCTGCGTGTTCCTCTATGGCGGCAACGACTACGCCAACACCGTGGTCACCTACGACGACGCCAGCCACGGCCGCTACAGCGCCATCCGCGGCAGCATCGCGCTGCCCAAGGCCTCGCTCACGCCCACGCTGCTCAACCCCTCCACGCCGCTGCCCGACGGGCGCCAATACGCGCTGCACCCCGCCATGACCGGGCTGGCGGGCCTGTTCAACAGCGGCAAGGCCGCCGTGCAGTTGAACGTCGGCCCGCTGGTCGTGCCCCTGACGCGCGCGCAGTACAACAGCCCCGACCGCAAGGCCTACCCCGTCCCGCCCAAGCTGTTCTCGCACAACGACCAGCAGTCGGTGTGGCAGTCGTCCTCGCCCGAGGGCTCCACCGTGGGCTGGGGCGGCAACATCGGCGACCTGGCACTCTCGTCCAACGGCAACTCGCTGTTCACCTGCATCGCCGTCACCGGCAACGCGGTGTTCCTCTCGGGCGACTCGGCCCTGCAATACCAGGTCAGCACGAACGGCGCCGTGGCCATCAACGGCGTGAAGAACAATGTCTACGGGTCCAGCGCGGTGCGCGGCGCGCTGTCGGCGCTCATCCAGCAGCCCAGCGCGCACACGCTGGAGAACGAGTACACCCGCGTGACCACCCGCGCGGTCACGTCCGAAAGCCAGATCACCGGCGCGCTGGCCGGCACCACGCTGGGCACGACGTTCCCCGCCAACAATTCGCTGGCCGACCAGCTCAAGATGGTGGCCCGCCTCATCGGCTCGCGCAACGCGCTGGGCAGCAAGCGCCAGGTGTTCATGGTGTCGCTGGGCGGGTTCGACCTGCACGACAACCTGATCTCGCAGCAGCCCTTGCTGATGCAGCGCGTGAGCGACGCCCTGACGGCCTTCCACAGCGCCACGGTGGAACTGGGCGTGGCCGACAAGGTGACCGCGTTCACCGCGTCGGACTTCGGCCGCACGCTGAGCTCCAACGGCGACGGCTCGGACCACGGCTGGGGCAGCCACCACCTGGTGGTGGGCGGCGCCGTCAAGGGCAAGGCGTTCTACGGCAGCGCACCGCCCGTGAGCATCACCAATACCGCGGCCCCCGAGGACCAGTGGCACGTGGGCCAGGGCCGCCTGCTGCCCACCACCTCGGTGGACCAGTACGCGGCCACCCTGGCCAGGTGGTTTGGCGTGGCCGACAGCGAAATGGCCGGCGTGCTGCCCAACATCACGCACTTCGGCGCCGCCGCCGGCCGGCCCGACTATCCGGTGGACATGGGGTTCATGGGCCCTCCCTGAAGCGGCGCGGGCGGTGCCCCAATAATGGGGGCATGACCCCAGCCTCCACACCTTCGTCCCGCCCCCGCGTCGTCATCATCGGCTGCGGCTTCGGCGGCCTGGAAGCCGCCCGGGCGCTGCGCGGCGCGGCCGTGGACATCACCCTGGTCGACAAGACCAACCACCACCTCTTCCAGCCGCTGCTGTACCAGGTGGCCACCGCCGGTCTGTCGGCCCCCGCCATCGCGGCCCCCATCCGCCACCTGTTCCGCCAGCAGCCCAACGCCACCACCTTGCTCGGGGAGGTCACGCGCATCGACGTGGCGGCGCGAACCGTGTATCTGAAGGACGGCCCCCATCCCTCCGCCCCCCTGCCGTACGACCACCTCATCGTCGCGGCCGGCGCCACGCACAGCTACTTCGGCCAGGATGCATGGGCCACGCACGCGCCCGGGCTCAAGACGCTGGACGATGCCTTCGAGATCCGCCGCCGCATCCTGCTGGCCTTCGAGGCCGCCGAGAAGGAGCCCGACCCCGGCCGCCGCGCCGACTGGCTCAACTTCGTGGTCGTGGGCGCCGGGCCCACCGGCGTGGAGATGGCGGGCACCCTGGCCGAGATCGCGCGCCACACGCTGCCGGGCGAATTCCGCCACATCGACCCGGCCAGCGCCAGGATCATCCTGCTCGAAGGCGGCACGCGGGTGCTGCAGGCCATGCCGGAAGCACTGAGCCAGCGCGCCAGGGAGCAGCTGGAAAAACTGGGCGTGGAAGTGCGCCTGCAGGCCCGCGTCACCACCATCGACGGTGACGGCCTGAGGGTCGAATCGCCCCCTGACGCCAGCTCATCAAGCGCAGTCAGCTATCAAATCAAGAGCAAATGCATCATCTGGGCGGCCGGGGTGGCGGCCTCCCCGCTGGGCCGCCATCTGGCCGAGGCCACCGGCTGCCCCACCGACCGCGCGGGCCGCGTGGTCGTGGCGCCCGACCTCACGCTGCCCGGCCACCCGGAGATCAGCGTGATCGGCGACCTGGCCGCCGCCCAGAGCCACGCGCCCGGCCAGCCTCCCCGGCCGGTGCCCGGCGTCTCGCCCGGCGCCAAGCAGATGGGCCGCGCGGCGGCCGCCAACATCCTGCGCCGCCTGCGCGGCCAGGCCACGCAAGCGTTTCGCTACCGCGACTACGGCAACCTCGCCACCATCGGCCGCAACTCCGCCGTGGTGGACCTCACCTCGCCCGCGGGGCCGGTGCGGTTCTCGGGCTACTTTGCCTGGCTGTTCTGGCTGTTTGCGCACGTGTATTTCCTGATCGGCTTCCGCAACCGGCTGGTGGTGCTGCTCGACTGGGCCTGGGCGTACTGGAGCTTTGCACGGTATGCGCGTGTGGTGACGGGGATCGAGCCGGGCACGGCCCCGCCGCCCCCGCGGTCCTGACGCGGGCCAGGCACCACACCGCGCGGCGAACGCCGCTGCGGCGGGCGGATGACCCGGGGAGCCCGGGAGCGCGCGCACCGCGAGGGCGCACGGGCTGGGACCGGGGTGCCCCCGGCAGCTCAGTTCGTGCGCTGCGTCACCTGTTCCAGCCAGTCCGCCAGCTCCTGGGCGACCTGTGTGGAGGCCTCCGCCAGGGCCTTCACGCCGCCGGCCGCGTCGGCGCTGGGCGCCGGGGTGCGCACGATGAACACACGCTGGCCGCGCAGCGACTCGCCCGCCAGCGTCAGGTCCACCACCGTGGCACGCAGGCGCACCACGCCAGCGCTTTCGGTGGGGCTGGCGAAGAGATGGCTGAATTCCTCCAGCTCCACGCGCAGCACCGGGGGCAGCCGGCCGCCCTGGCTGGCGTCGCGCGCCTGGGCCGCACCGTCGTCGGCCTTGAGGATGGCGCGCCGCTGGCCCAGCTGCTCGCGCAGCCGCTGCTGCAGCAGCTGGGCGGGGGGCTGACTCCAGCGGGCCTGGCTGTAGGGGCGCAGCTGCTGGGCGTCGGCATAGCCCAGGCGGTAGAGCACGGCATTGCTGCCCTCGGGCAGGCCGGGCGCCTCCACGTCGGCCAGGGCCAGGGGCTGCAGCGGTGCCCGGCGGTCGGCCGGCGCCGGGGCCACCGGGCCGGGGCCAAAGTCGTACAGCACGGGGCGCGAGGGCGGGCTGGGCAGGGCCGAGCAGCCGGCCAGGCCGATCACCACCACCAGAACCATGCCGCCCAGCAGGCCGCCAGCGCTTTTCGGGAAGGCGCCGGCAGCTATGTTTTTAATAGTACTTTTCATGAACACTCCTCACGGTGCCGCAAAGCCGGGCTCGCCGGGGCCGGGCGGTATGCGGCCGGACCCATAGATGAACAGCTGCGGGTTGTCGGTGACGCCGCCCGCCGTGCGGCCGAGCTGGCGGGCCGCGCGCGACGTGTCGTCGGCGGCGCGGTTCAGGCGCGGCAGCGTGGAGGCGCCGAACTGGTCGGCCGCGCGGGCGAGGGACTGCGTGCCGATGGTGATCTGGTCGATGGGGCCGCCCTCCGCGCCCAGGCGCTGGGTGGTCTTGCTGACGTCGGCAGCCAGGGACGTCACGCTGGCGCCGGCCTGCTGCAGCGACTGCAGCGTCTTGCGCGCGTCGCTGGCCAGCGGCGGCAGCGCGGCCAGGGCCGGGTCCAGCCGCTGCGCGACGGTGGCATCGAGCCGCTGGGTCAGGGTGTTGACGCTGCCCGCGGCCTGGCCGATGTTGGCGAGGGCTTCGGTGAGCTTTTGCTGGTTGGTGTCGCCCAGCAGCTGGTTGATGCGGCGCGTGGCCTCCTCCACCTGCGCCAGGATGGCCGGCGCCTGCTCGGCGAGCTTGCCAAACGGCGAGGGCTTGAGCGGTAGGCGGGGCAGCCCGCTGGGGCCGGGCGGCAGTTCGGGATAGGGCTTGTCGGCGTCGTCCAGCTGCACATGGGCCAGGCCCGTGACGCCCTGGTAGCCCAGCACGGCGAAGGTGGTGGGGCTGATGGGCGCCTGTTCGTTGACGGCGATGCGGATCAGCACGTTGCCGGTGACCTGGGGGTCGAATCCGATGCGCGTGACCTTGCCCACGGCCACGCCCTTGTAGCGGACGGTGGCCTGGGGCTGCAGGCCGCTCACGCCGTCCTTGGTGGACAGCTCGTACTGCTCGTAGTTGGCGTTGTCGCGCGTGAGCCAGATGGCCAGGCCCGCCAGCATGGCGGCCACCACCAGCACGAAGATGCCTGCGGCGAGGGCGTGTGATTTGTTTTCCATCAGGGATGTTCCTTGTCTGGCGGGGAGGCGGCCGGCCGCGCCGCCGCCGGTACCGGGGCCATGGCGCGCTGGCCGCGTTCGCCCATGAAGAAGTGCTCGATGAAGGGGTGCCTGAAATGCGCGACCTCGTGCGGCGGGCCGGTGACGATGACCTTCTTGTCGGCCAGCACGGCCACGCGGGTGCTGAGAGCGAACAGCGTGTCCAGATCGTGCGTGACCATGACCACCGTGAGCCCGAGCGCGGCGCGCAGCTCGCGCAGCAGCGCGCAGAAATCGTCGGAGCTGCTCGGGTCCAGCCCGGCGGTGGGTTCGTCGAGCAGCAGCAGCGGCGGGTCCATGATGAGCGCGCGCGCCAGCGCCACGCGCTTGACCATGCCGCCCGACAGGTCGGCCGGCATGCGGCTGGCGTGCTCGGGCTTGAGGCCCACCATCTGCAGCTTGACCAGCGCGGCATCGCGCACCAGGTCGTCGGGCAGGGTGCCCTGCTCGCGCAGCGCGAAGGCCACGTTGTCGAGCACGTTGAAGGCCGAGAACAGCGCGCCGTGCTGGAACAGCATGCCCACGCGGCTGGCCGCGCCCTCGCGCCCCATCTCGGACGCCGGCCGCCCCAGCACCGTGACCGTGCCGCGCGCCGGCCTGGCCAGCCCCAGGATCTGGCGCAGCAGTACCGTCTTGCCCGTGCCCGAGCCCCCCACCAGCGACAGCATCTCGCCGCGCTGCACGGTGAAGTTCAGGTCCTGGTGCACGGTGAAGGCTTCGTCGCCCTTGCCGAACACCGTCCACAGGCCCTGCACGTCCACGATGGGCGGCTCGCCCGGCGCGACTGCGATGTGCTCGGGCTTGGCGATGCGTTCAGTCATGGCCACGCTCCGGTAGAAACTGGCGCGGCGCAATACCCGTGCCTCCGTGGAACTGGCTTTGCCAGGCCACGGGTGGCGTCCCCCCTTGGGGGGAAGACGCGAAGCGGCTCAGGGGGGGCTTCACATGCGGGTGCTGGCGGCGTCCCCCTTCCCGAGCTGCGCAGCAGTTCGGGAGCAGGGGGAAGCGGCGAAGCCGCTCAGGGGGAAGCCACCTCATCTTCATATTCCGATGTTCTTGAAGGCCACCGCGAACAAGGCGTCCACGATGATGACCATGGTGATCGACGTGACCACCGAGGCCGTGGTGCCCTCGCCCAGGCTCTGGGTGTTGGGTTTCACGCGCAGCCCCCAGTGGCAGCCGATGAGCGCGATGAAGGCGCCGAATACCACCGACTTGGCCATGGCGAGCCCCAGGTTGCCCACCTTCACCGCCGCGGGCAGCGCCTGCACGAAATACGCGGGCGAGATGTCCATGGAGATGTCGGCCGCCAGCATGCCCCCGGCCAGCGCGGCCAGCGTGGTCCACACGCTGATGAGCGGCATGGCCAGCGCCAGCGCCAGCGTGCGCGGCATCACCAGCCGAAAGCCGTGCGGGATGCCCATGACGCGCATGGCATCGAGCTCCTCGGTCACGCGCATCACGCCGATCTGCGCGGTGATGGCCGAGCCCGAGCGCCCCGCCACCAGGATGGCCGCCAGCATGGGGCCCAGCTCGCGGATGAGCGAGATGCCCAGGATGTTGACGATGAACGACTCGGCCCCGAACTGGCGCAGTTGCAGGCTCATCAGGTAGGCCAGCACCACGCCGATCAGAAATCCCACCAGCGCCGTGATGGGCAGCGCCGTGGCGCCCATGCGGTACAGATGGCCCGACACGTCGCGCCACGGCCCCCGGCGCGGCGCGCGCGCCAGGCGGCCCAGGTCGAGCAGCAGCTGCCCCACCATTTCGAGCATGTGCCGCGCATGGCTGAGGCCGTGCAGCACCAGCACGCCCAGGTGGTCCGCCTGCTCGGCCAGGCGCCAGGGCTCCCGGGCCGGCGGGGTGGCCGTGGTGAACTCCGCCACGCGCTCCAGCATGTCGCGCTGGCCGTCGGTACAGGCCAGCTGCGCCGGCCAGGCCCGCTGCCAGTGGTTCCACACCAACTGCGCGCCCACGTGGTCCAGCCACTGCAGCTGCGTCAGGTCCCAGCCCAGCCCGGGCGCGGGGGGGCTGGCGCGCAGCTGCTCGCAGACCGCCTCCCACTGCGACCGTGTGCCCAGTTCGGCCGCGCCCCAGCGCCCATGCAGTTGCGCACTCGCCCCCTGGGGCGTGTCGGCGCGAACAATGCGAGGTGCGTGGTCGGTCATGGACTGGGCGGCGCGGCCGCCAAGAGGGAAAGAGAGGGTGCATGGTAGCGGAGCCACGCACAGGCGGCGCGTAGGATTTACGCCCGCCCGCACGGGCCGCCAAGCACAGGCCGGCCGGGGCCGCGTGAAATTAATATCAAACAGGCCTCCAGCGCTTTGGCATCAAGCGCTTCAAGCTACATATTTAGTAGCAATAGGCACTGACCCTCTCGACACGCGTGGTGCCATCCGCACAATGGCCCTCCGTCCCAACCCTTGCACCGCACCGCCTGCCCATGAGCGACCACACCACGTTTGACACCATCATCATCGGCGGAGGCACCGCCGGCGCCCTGCTGTGCAACCGCCTGAGCGCCGACGGCCGCCACCGCGTGCTGCTGATCGAAGCAGGCCGCAAGGACGACTACCACTGGATCCATATCCCCGTCGGCTATCTCTACTGCATCGGCAACCCGCGCACCGACTGGCTCTACAACACCGAGCCCGACGCGGGCCTGAACGGCCGCACCCTGCGCTACCCGCGCGGCAAGACGCTGGGCGGCTGCAGCAGCATCAACGGCATGATCTACATGCGCGGCCAGGCGCGCGACTACGACCAGTGGGCCGAGCTGACCGGCGACGCCAGCTGGCGCTGGGAGAACGCCCTGCCCTACTTCCGCCGCCACGAGGACCACTGGCGCCTGGACCAGCCCGATGGCGTGAATGAAAATTTCAAGCGCCTGCACGGCAACAAGGCCACGGGCAGCTCCGGCGAGTGGCGCGTGGAAAAGCAGCGCCTGCGCTGGGACGTGCTGGACGCCTTCGCCCAGGCCGCGCAGCAGGCCGGCATCCCCGCCACCGACGATTTCAACGGCGGCAGCAACGAAGGCGTGGGCTACTTCGAGGTCAACCAGAAAAGCGGCTGGCGCTGGAACACCGCCAAGGCCTTCCTGCGGCCCACCTGCTACGGCCGCCCCAACTTCGAGATGTGGACCAGCGCGCAGGCCGCCAAGCTCCTCATCGAGACGCAGCCCGACGGCAGCAAGCGCTGCACGGGCGTGCAGGTGTGGGACGGGCATGAGATGGTCACGGCCCGCGCCACGGGCGAGGTCATCCTGAGCGCCGGTGCCGTCAACTCGCCGCAGCTGCTGCAGCTCTCGGGCATCGGCCCCTCCGCGCTGCTGCGCCAGCACGGCATCGACGTGGTGCACGACCTGCCCGGCGTGGGCGCCAACCTGCAGGACCATCTGCAGATCCGCGCGGTGTTCAAGGTGGGCGGCGTGCCCACGCTCAACACCATGGCCAGCTCGCTCTGGGGCAAGGCCAAGATCGGGCTCGAATACGCGACCAAGCGCAGCGGTCCCATGAGCATGGCGCCCTCGCAGCTGGGCGCCTTCACGCGCAGCAGCGCCGACCAGCCCTGGCCGAACATCGAGTACCACGTGCAGCCGCTGTCGCTCGACGCGTTTGGCGAGCCGCTGCACAGCTTTCCGGCCTTCACGGCCAGCGTGTGCAACCTCAACCCCACGAGCCGGGGCACGGTGAACATCAAGAACGCCGACTTCAAGGCCGCACCGGCCATCGCGCCCAACTACCTGAGCACCGCCGAAGACCGCCAGGTGGCGGCCGACAGCCTGCGCGTCACGCGCCGCATCGTGGCCCAGCCCGCGCTGGCCAAGTACCGGCCCGAGGAATGGAAGCCCGGCGTGCAGTTCGAGAGCGACGAGGACCTGGCGCGCCTGGCCGGCGACATCGCCACCACCATCTTCCACCCCGTGGGCACGACGAAGATGGGGCGGGATGATGACCCGATGGCCGTGCTGGACTCGCAACTGCGCGTGCGCGGCATTGCGGGCCTGCGGGTGGTGGATGCGGGGGCCATGCCCACCATCACCAGCGGTAACACCAACTCGCCCACCCTGATGCTGGCCGAGAAGGCGGCGGAGTGGATCATCCAGGCGCGGCGCACGGCATAGGCGTGGGTACCATCGCGCCCATGTACTCCTCCACCTTCATCTTCGCCACCAAACAGTTCGACGACGCCTTCCACCGCCTGGACGAGGCGATTGCCACCGCCGCCCGCTCCATCGACGGCTACCTGGGCGAGGAATCGTGGGAGGCCACGGGCAAGGGCCTGGTGTCCAACGTGTACTACTGGCAGTCGCTCGAGGCCCTGCAGGCATTGATGCAGCACCCCGCCCACCTGAAGGCCAAGGCGGCGCAAGCGCAGTGGCTCAACGGCTACCAGGTCGTGATTGCGCAGGTGCTGCGCACCTATGGCGACGACAAGCTGGCCGGGCTGCTGCCCACGGCGGGCCTGTTCGTGCAGGGCGCGGCAGCGCACTGATATGGATCCCGCCCACGCGCGGGCCCCACGGCCGCGGCGCGGTCAGCGGATTCCCCCGACATACCGGGGCACCTCGGGCGCGGGCTCCGGCGGGGGCGGCGCCATGCGCTGGCGCACCGCCTGGGTGGCCACATCCAGCAAGGGGCGGCGCGGGGCGGCCGGTGGCGCGGCATGGATGGCCTGGTCCAGGCGGTCCGCCCATTCGGTGAGTTCGGGCGCGTTGTCCTCCTGCGCGCGCTGGCGCGCGAACCGCACGATCTCCAGCGCGTACTCGGCGTTGGCCGCCATCCACTCGGTGTCGGTCACGCGCCCCGTCTTGCGGCGCAGCAGCACATGCAGGTGGGCGGCAATGGCGAGCTTGTCGGAATCGGGCATGGTCGGCTCCTTACTGCATTTCAGTCATCCATTGCGCTGCGCACAACCCGCGGCGAATGAAACCGGTGCGGCCCAGGCGCGGGCCGCCGCGCTGGCTGCGCCCCCCGGCCCGCATTGCGCGGCGGTGCGAGAGCGGGGGAAGGCCCGCGGGGCCTCGGGAGAGCGGGCTTCATTCAGCCGCCCAGGTGTTCGCGGTGCTGGGCGATGTCGAGCCCGGTCTGCTCGCTCTGCGCATCCACGCGCACGCCCATCGCAAAATTGATGATCCACAGCAGCGCGGCCGTCACCACCATGCTGTAGGCCATCACGGCGCCCACCCCGATGGCCTGGGTGAGCAGGCTGCCCTGCACGCCCCCCACGGTCTTGCTGGCCAGCACCCCCGTGAGCAGCGAGCCCACGATGCCGCCAATGCCATGCACGCCAAACACATCCAGCGAATCGTCGGCACGCAGCAGGCGCTTGAGCCCCGTGGCCCCCCAGTAGCACGCCAGCCCGGCCACCAGGCCAATCACCACCGCCGAGCGCAGCGTGACGAAGCCTGCGGCGGGCGTGATCGCCACGAGTCCCGCGACCAGGCCCGAGCACAGCCCCAGCAGCGAAGGGCGCCCGCGCACCACCCACTCGCCCAGCATCCAGGACAGCGCACCAGCGGCGGCGGCCAGGTGCGTGACCGCCATGGCCAGGCCCGCCCGGCCATCGGCCGCCACGGCCGAGCCCGCGTTGAAGCCGAACCAGCCCACCCACAGCAGGCCCGCGCCCGCCATGGTGAGCCCCAGGTTGTAGGGCTCGAAGGGCTCGCGGCCATAGCCCGTGCGGCGGCCCAGGAACCACGCGCACACCAGCCCCGCCACCCCAGCGTTCACGTGCACCACGGAGCCCCCGGCGAAATCCAGCGCGCCCATCCGCGCCAGCCAGCCCCCCGGCTCCCACACCCAGTGCGCCACCGGGGCATAGACCAGCAAGGTCCACAGGCCGATGAAGATCAGCATGGCGGAAAACCGCATGCGCTCGACGAACGCGCCCACCAGGAGCGCGGCCGTGATGATGGCGAAGGTGAGCTGGAACATGGCGTACACCGATTCGGGAATGTGCGGCGCGACATGGCTCACGGCGAGCTTGCCGCCCGCCAGGTCGAAGTCCAGCCCCGTGAACCCCGCGCGCTCCCAGCCGCCCACCCAGGCGTTGCCGGGCGTGAACGCCAGCGAGTAGCCCGCCCCGAACCACAGCAGGCTGACCAGCGCCGCGATGGCGACCACGCTGGCCATGGTATTGAGCACATTCTTCTTGCGCACCATGCCCGCGTAGAACAGCGCAATGCCGGGCAGCGTCATCAGCAGCACGAGCGCCGTGGAGGTCATCATCCAGGCGGTGTCCGCCGCGCTGACGGCGCCGTGCGCCACCAGGCCAGGGCGCGCCAGGGGCGCGGCGGGGGCCGCCGCCACCTCGGGCACGGCCTGCGCCAGCGCGCTGGCGCACAGCCCCAGACCCAACGACACGACCGCGATGAACCGGTGGTTGACTGCCCGCATGAAGGCTCCCTTTCGCAAATTGTTACAAGCGCATTGCATGAGCCGTGCCAACCCGCGAACCCCGATTCGTGGCCCCGCGCGCGGTTTTCCCGCCCCACAACGGGGGCGGGAAACCCCCAATGCACCAGTGGGGTGCAGCCGTTACAGTTGCGGCACTCGAAAGCGCGCTTCGGTGTGCCAAGCGAGGGGCCCGAGGAGACATCCTTTCTACCAATAACCAAATTTCAAGCACCCAACGAGGTGCGTTTTTTTTCAGGCGCTGGCGATCCCAGCGCCTTTTTCTTGCCCGTTCGCCGCCGGGCCCGGTGCGCTGGTCTCTGTATCTGTTCCTAAATCCATAGCAGGCTGGGTGCGAAAATACTGCGATGGAATGGATTTTTATTACCCTGGCCTCGCTGCTCGCGGGCTTCGTGGACGCCATCGTGGGTGGCGGCGGGCTGGTGATGGTGCCGGCGCTGTTCGCGGCTTTTCCGGGGGCGCCACCGGCCACGCTGCTGGGCACCAACAAGGCCGCCTCGGTGTGGGGCACGGCCATGGCCACCTGGCAGTACAGCCGCCGCGTGCAGATCCGCTGGCCGGCGATGCTGCCGGCCGCGGCGGCCGGTTTCGCCGGCTCGTTCGCCGGCGCCTGGGCGGTGACGGTGATGTCGGCCGACTTCCTGCGCAAGCTGCTGCCCCTGGTGCTGCTGGGCGTGCTGGCCTACACGCTGGCCAAGAAGGAACTGGGGCGGCACCATACGCCGCGCTTCGCGGGCCGCGCCGAAGTGCTGGCGGCCTGCCTGATCGGCGTGCTGATCGGTTTCTACGACGGGTTCTTCGGCCCGGGCACCGGCAGCTTCTTCGTCTTCCTGTTCGTGCGGCTGCTCGGCTACGACTTTCTCAATGCCTCGGCCTCGGCCAAGCTGCTCAATTGCGCCACCAATGTCGCCGCCATCGTGCTGTTTGCCGCCAAGGGCCACGTCTGGTGGCACTTCGCGGTGACGCTGGCCGTGGCCAACGTCGTGGGCAGCCTGCTGGGCACGCACCTGGCGCTCAAGCACGGCACGGGTTTCGTGCGCGGCATCTTCATCGTGGTGGTAAGCACGCTGATCCTCAAGACGGGGTACGACGCGTTTCTTCGGTAACCCCCTGAGTCGCCTTCGGCGCCTTCCCCCTGAAGGGGGACGCCCCCAGCGCGGCGGGGCAGCCCTTGCGCGGGGGCACTGGTCTGGCTCGCGCCGGTAGCGCAGACCGCGCCCTGTAGACGGAGGCGTAGCGCCTGCGTCCGGTTGGAGACACCGCTCTAAACCTGTTGTGAATTGGCACACAACGGGGCTTTGAGGGTTGTCCGCAGGCCCAAGGAAAAAATTCGCATATTTATAATCGTTACTACTTGATGACGGCAGGCTTCGCGTTTCGCGATGCCTGTGCATCCGATCCACCAGCCTCCGGCCTGCTACCCGCATGCCGGATTTTTTGTACCTGAAATACCCCCGACAGGACCCATCCCATGAAATTGTTCAAGGCTGTTGCCACCGCCCTCGCGCTCTGCGCCGCTTTCGCTTCTGCCCAGGCCCGCACGCTGGACGAGGTCAAGAAGGACGGCAAGATCCTCATCGCGACCGAGGGGCAGTTCGCTCCGTTCAATTTCTTCAACGGCACCACGCTGACCGGCTTCGAGGTGGAGACGGCCGAACTGGTGGCCAAGAAGATGGGCCTCGCGATCCAGTGGAAGACCCTGGGCTTCGATGCGCTGCTCACCGGCCTGCGCCAGGACCGCTGGGACCTGGTGATCGCCTCGCACGGCATCACCGAAGAGCGCGCCAAGGCCGTCACCTTCACCGACCCGCACTACTGCTCGGGCGGCATGATCATCGCCATGGACCCCGCCATCAAGAGCGCCAAGGACCTGGCGGGCAAGGTGGTGGCCGTGCAGACCGGCACCAGCTACCTCGAGAACGTGCAGAAGGTCTCGTCCATCAAGGAAATGAAGAACTTCCCCACCGACGTGGATGCCCGCAGCGCGCTGAACTCGCGCCGCGTGGACGCCTGGGTGACCGACCGCTTCGTGGCCAAGGCCGTGGCAGAGAAGAACCCCGGCGCCGGCTTCAAGCTCGGCGACATGCTGTTCATCGAGCGCATCGCCGCCGCCGTGGCCAAGGGCAACAGCTCGCTGGCCGCCGGCTGGAACAAGGCGCTGGCCGAAGTCATGGCCGACGGCAGCTATGCCGCGCTGTCCAAGAAGTATTTCAACGAAGACGTCCGCTGCCAGTAAGCACGACCCGCATGTAGTCACAGGGGTCTTTTTCATGCTCACCGCCTTTTGGCCGCAGCGCTGGAGCCGCCAGCAGCGCAGCAACGCCACGCTCGTCTCGGCCGTCATCCTGATGGTGCTGGTGCTGGCACTGCTCGGCAAGCTGCTGTCCTTCCTGCCCGAGCCCATCGGCCCCAACGCCCAGGCGTTCTCCGACGGCGCGCGCACCACCCTGTGGCTCACGCTGATCAGCGGCAGCGTCGGGCTGGTGCTGGGAACCGCCGCCGCGCTCGCCCGCACCGCGCGCTTTGCCGCCGTGCGCTGGGTGGCCAGCTTCTACATCTGGGTCATCCGCGGCACGCCGCTGCTGGTGCAGATCCTGTTCGTGTACTTCGCGCTGCCGGTGCTGGTGCCGGGCCTGAACCTGCCCGACTTCGCGGCCGCCGTGCTGGCGCTGGGCCTGAACGTGGGCGCCTACAACGCCGAGGCCATCCGCGCCGGCCTGCTGGCCGTGCCGCGCGGCCAGACCGAGGCCGCCAAGGCCCTGGGCCTGGGCCGCATGCATGTGTTCCTGGACGTGGTGTTTCCACAGGCCTTCAAGATCTCGCTGCCGCCGCTGGTGAGCAACTTCGTCGCGCTGCTCAAGGACTCGTCGCTGGCCTACGCCATCGGCGTGGTGGAGCTGACCAACGTGGGCAACCGCATCCAGTCGGCCACGTTCCAGCCCATTGCCACGCTGTCCACCGTGGCCATCACCTACCTGCTGCTGACCACCCTGGTCACGCAGATCTCGAACGCGGTGGAATACCGCTTCGACGTGGAAGGCCGCAACCAATGACACGCCAGGCCACACCCTTCATCGTGGTGGACCGGGTCTGCAAGTCGTTCGGCGCCCATCAGGTGCTGCGCGATGTGTCCACCGTGTTCAACACCGGCGAAGTCACCGTGATCATCGGCGCCTCGGGCTCCGGCAAGAGCACGCTGCTGCGCGCCATCAACCGGCTCGAACCCCATGACTCCGGCCGCATCACCATCGGCGGCGAAGACGTCACCGACGACCTGGCCACGCTGCAAAAGCAGCGCAGCGAGGTCGGCATGGTGTTCCAGCAGTTCAACCTGTTCGGCCACATGAGCGTGCTGGACAACGTGACCCTGGCGCCCCGCCGCATCCGCCGCACGCCGCGCGCCCAGGCCAACGAGCAGGCGATGGCCTTGCTGCGCCGCGTGGGCATGCAGGACCACGCGCACAAGTACCCCTGGCAGCTGTCGGGCGGCCAGCAGCAGCGCGTGGCCATCGCCCGCGCGCTGGCGATGCAGCCGCAGGTGATGCTGTTCGACGAGCCCACCTCGGCCCTGGACCCGGAGATGGTGCAGGAGGTGCTCGACGTGATGCGCGAGCTGGCCCGTGGCGGCATGACCATGATCGTGGTGACCCACGAGATGGGCTTCGCCCGCGAGGTGGCCGACCGCGTGATGTTCTTCGACCAGGGGCGCATCGCCCACGACGCCACGCCCGCCGAATTCTTCAACAACCCCGCCAACGACCGAATCCGCGCCTTCATCGGCCGCATGAGCGCCTGAGATCCAGGCCCATGCAATGCCATTACCAGCCCCTACCGGAGTGACCATGAAACTGAACCCCACGTTCCTCGCCCTGCTGGCCGCCGGCCTGTGCAGCCTGCCCCCCGCCGCGTTCGCGCAGTCCGCCAAGGACTTCGAAGAGATGCGCAACGAGCTCAAGGCCCTGCGCGCCGAGCTCAACCAGCTCAAGGCCCAGCAGGCCCAGGCGCCTACCGCGCCCGCCGCGTCGGCATCGGCCTGGAACGACCGCATCGAGGCCGTGGAACTCAAGCAGAAGGACGCCGTGGTGCTGGGCGACATTCCGGGCAGCTTCCGCCTGCCGGGCAGCGAGACCTCGATCCGCGTGTACGGCTTTGCCGAGGCCAACATGGTCAAGGACTTCAAGGGCACGGCGCCCGGCGACACCTTCACCAACCTGATGGAGCAGCCCCTGGGCGACAGCCGCCACGGCAAGAGCAGCCTGACGGCGCAGACCTCGCGCTTCGGCTTCGAGACCTCCACGCCCACCTCCATCGGCACCTTCAACACCAAGATCGAGGCCGACTTCTACGCCTACTGCGGCGCCGAGTGCAACCGCAACCGCCTGCGCCTGCGCCACGCCTACGGCGAGTACGCCGGCTGGCTGATCGGCCAGACCTGGTCGACCTTCATGGACGTGGACAACCTGCCCGAGACCGTGGACTTCAACGGCCCGCCCGGCGCCACCTTCCGCCGCCCGGCCCAGGTGCGCTACACCTACAACAACCCGGACCTGGCCAAGTTCCAGTTCGCGGTGGAAGAGCCCACCGACGGCGCCAAGAGCCTGAACTTCGTGGCCCGCGTGGACAAGGCCTTCGACTGGGGCAACATCAACGCCCGCCTGCTCTCGCACGAGCAGCGCGTGGACGGCATCGGCAAGCGCGGCACCGGCTTCGGCCTGGGCGCGGGCTACAAGATCACCGGCACCACCACGCTGATGGCGCAGTACACGCGCCTGGACGGCGACGGCGACGGCGCCTACCTGGTGGGCACCAACTACCCCGTGCTGGACGGCGGCACCGTGCGCCTGGACAAGTCGCACGGCGTGGTGCTGGGCCTGTCCAACGTGTTCAGCGAGAAGCTGCGCGGCACCGTGTCGCTGGGCATGGTCCGCTCGCGCCACAAGCTGGGCGACGCCTACGTGGACGCCTACGGCGCCGAAGGCAACCACAAGCTGTACCAATGGCATGCCGGCATGTACTACCTGCCCATCAAGAACGTGGAACTGGGCGGCGAGCTGATCGGCGGCCGCCGCACGACGTTCGACGGCCAGCAGGGCGAGATGCTGCGCCTGAACCTGCAGGCACGCTATCTTTTTAATTGACACCCCCTGAGGCGCTGCGCGCCTTCACCCCTCTCTCTACGCGCTGCGCGCCAAGGGAGGGGGACACCACCGGTGGCCTGGCAGAGCCAGTTCCGCGGCTACCTCGCTGAGGCCGCGCCAGTGCGACGGCAGCAGGTCGTGCGCAGGCGCTGCGAGGAAATCTTCTGCAAGTGGCTGGCCGGGGAACCGACCAGTCTTTTCTTGTTTTTGGAGCCTATGAAACCCGAACGTCTGGGCCTGATTGCCCTGCTGGTGGTGACCGTGGTGTGGGGCACCACCTTCCCCGCCATGAAGCTGTTGTCCGCGCACCTCGATGCACTGCAGATCATCTGGCTGCGGTTCGTGATCGCCCTGGTGGTGCTGGCCCCGCTGTGGTGGGGCATGCGGCGCCACGAGCGGCGGTGGGGCTGCGCGCTGGGGGTCCTGCTGTTCCTGGCGTTCTGGCTGCAGATCGAGGGGCTGGCGCGCACCAGCAGCAACCGCAATGCCTTCGTGACCGGGCTCAATGTGCTGGTGGTGCCATTGATTGCGATGGCGGCGCTGGGGCGCCGCTACGGCTGGCCGCTGTGGGCGGCGTGCGCCCTGGCCTGCACGGGCATGGCGCTGATGTTCCACGAGAACGAGCCCTGGAACCTGGGCGATACGCTGACGCTGGCGAGCACGGTGTTCTACGCCATCTACATCCTGGCGCTGGAGGAGTGCGCGCGCCGCACGGCGGCAAGCCCGCCGCGGGCCACGCGCATGGCGGCCGCGCAGGCGACCGTCATGGCACTGGCTTCCACGTTCATGCTGCTGGGCCAGGGCGGCGGCATGGGCTGGCTGCACACCACCGCGCAGTTGCCCGCCGATGCCTGGGTGGCGCTGCTGTACCTGGGCCTGCTGGCCAGCGTGGTGGTGGTCACGCTGCAGGCCTGGGGCCAGCAGCGGGTGGACGCCATGCGCAGCGCCATCGTGTTCGGGCTGGAGCCGGTATTCGCCGCGCTCACCGCCTGGGCCCTGCTCGGCGAGCGGCTGGGATGGGCGGGCCTGGGCGGCGCGGCGCTGATCGTGGCGGCGCTGGTGTTCAGCCAGCTTCAGCCACCGCCAGCGCGGGCGGCGGCGGCCTGAGGGCGGCCCGGCATCGGCCAGCGCCCAGCGCAGGCACCGGGTTCATTTCAAGAATGGCCGGCACCGCGATTCGATGCCGGATTGGGCTCCTGCGCTTATCTGTATTGCGCTAACAGCTATTGTTTTTATATCAAGGCGCCGCCACGGGCACATCCGCCGCCTTGCGCGGCTTGCCAATGGGAGCGCCGGCCTGGCCCTTTTGCACCGCCGCGATGTCTTCCTCGCTCGGGTAGTCCCCCATCAGCCAGTAGTCGAATACGCGGCGCGCGATGGGCGCCGCATGGGCCGCGCCAAACCCGGCGTTCTCGACAATCAGCGCCAGCGCTATCGTGGGCTGCTCTGCCGGGGCGAACGCCGCATACAGCGAGTGGTCGCGCTGGTGCTCTTCCAGCGCCTTCGCGTTGTACTTCACGTTCTGGCCCATGGTCACCGCCTGCGCCGTGCCGGTCTTGCCGCCGGAGGTGTACGGCGCCCCGGCAAACACGCGCGTGCCGGTGCCGCCCTTGTTCACGGCGACCATGGCATTGCGCACGATGTCCACGTTCCGGGGCAGATACCCCAGGTCTTCGCCGGGCGGCTGCACGATCTCGGTGACGACGCCCGTGACCGCGTTCTTCACGGCCTTGGCCATGTGCGGCCGGTAGCGGATGCCGCCGTTGGCCAGCGTGCCCTGCGCCAGCGCGAGCTGCAGCATGGTGAAGTTGTTGTAGCCCTGGCCGATGCCCAGGGACACGGTCTCGCCGGGAAACCAGCGCTTCATGTCCGGGCGCTTGTAGGCATTGCGTTTCCACTCGGTGCTGGGCAGCGTGCCCCGCACTTCGCCATTGAGGTCGATGCCGGTGGACTGCCCAAAGCCCAGCGGCTTCATGAAGTCATGGATGGCATCGACGCCCATGTCCACCGCCAGCGAGTAGAAGTAGGTGTTGCTCGACTGCTGGATGGCGCGGTGCATGTCCACACCGCCCAGCCCGCCCTCGTGGCTGCGGAAGGTGTGGCCGCCGAAGGTGTAATACCCCGGATCGTTCACCACCAGGCTGGGCGAGCGCTTGCCCAGCTGCAGCGCGGCCAGCGCCATGAAGGGCTTGTAGGTGGAGCCTGGCGGGTACGTACCCCGCAGGGCCCGGTTCAGCAGCGGCTTGTCGATGGATTCGTTGAGCGCGGTCCAGTTCTCCACATCGATGCCTTCGACGAAAAGATTGGGGTCGAACGTGGGCTTGCTGACCAGGGCCAGGATCTCGCCGTTGCGCGGGTCGATGGCCACCAGCGCGCCACGGCGGGTGCCGTACAGCTCCTCGACGAGTTTCTGCAGCTTGATGTCGATGGACAGCATCACGCTGTCGCCGGGCGTGGCCGCGTGGCTGGAGAGCTTGCGCACCGCCCGCCCGCCCGCCGAGGTCTCCATCTGCTCGACCCCGGTGGCGCCGTGCAGCGCGGACTCGAAGCTCTGCTCGATCCCCAGCTTGCCGATGTATTCCGTGCCCCGGTAGTTGGCCTCGTCCTCGGAATCCTGGATGCGCGCCTTCTCGCTCTGGTTGATGCGGCCGATGTAGCCGATGGCGTGGCTGGCCACGTCGCCCAGCGGGTAGTTGCGGAACAGGCGCGCCTTGATGTCCACCCCCGGGAAGCGGTAGCGCTGGGCCGTGAAGCGGGCCACTTCCTGGTCGGTCAGGCGCGTGCGGATGGGCAGCGATTCGAAGTTGCGCGACTCTTCCATGAGCCGCTTGAAGCGGCGGCGGTCGCGGCTCTGGATCTCCACCACCTTGGACAGCTCGTCGATGGTGTCGTCGAGCGTTCCAGCCCGCGAGGGCGTGATCTCCAGCGTATAGGCCGAATAGTTGGTGGCCAGCACCACGCCGTTGCGGTCCAGGATGAGCCCCCGGTTGGGCACGATGGGCACCACCGCCGTGCGGTTGCTCTCGGCCTGCGCCGCCAGGTCTTCGTGCCGGACCACCTGCAGGAACACCAGCCGGGCCGCGATGAGGCAGAACGCACAGAACACCAGGGCGCCGACGATCAGCGCCCGCACGCGAAAGCGCGAGGCATCGGCCTCGCTGCTGCGCACCTCGGTCATGCGGCAGCTCCATCGCGCCACGCCCCGAAGGCGTGCGCTGAAACCGGCGCGCGCCCGTCCCCCGGCCCGCAGCGCTGCGGGACAAGGGGGATGCGGCGCGGGCGCTCAGGAGGTTGCTTCATGGCTACAGAGGCCGGTTCTGGTCGCGGTCGGGAGGCCGGCGCTGCGGCGCCAGCAGCACCCAGCTGGCCAGCGGCCAGAGCAGGGCTTCGAGCACCGGCGCCAGAAAGCTCCACAGGCCCGGGAATATGCCCCCGGACGCCATCCGCAGCAAGAGCTCGATGGCATGGGCCAGCGCGAACAGGGGAAGCACCTGCAGGGCCTGCGACGGCACGCTGAACCACAGCAGGCGGCGGTGGATGGCGATGGCGCCAAACGACAGCACGGTGTAGGACAGCGCGTGCTGGCCCAGCAGCGCCGACTGGCTCACATCCATGCACAGGCCCAGCACGAAAGCCACGCCCATGCCGATGCGCAGGGGCTGGTGCACGCCCCAGAAGACCAGCAGCACCATCAGGACATCCGGCGTCCAGACAATGCGGCCCAGCGGCAGCATGTTGATGGCCAGCCCCGCAGCGAGGCTGGCGACGATGAAGACCGGATTGACCGGAAGCAGCAGCGGCTCGCCGCGCGGCATGATCATCGCGCACCTCCCCGCGGCAGCCACGGGCCATCGCGCAGGACGCGCGGCCCCACAAGGGCCATGGCAGGCACAGGCGATGCCCTCATCCCTTGCGCCCCCCGCGTTTCGCCGGCGCCGGGTGCGCGGGCTCCGGCCGCGGCAGCTCGTTGTCGGCCAGCGGCTTGAGCACCACCACATGGCGGGCGCCCTGCACCTGGGCCAGGGGCACGCAGTAGATGCGCGCGAAGGCGGAATCGGCCCTGCGCTCCACGCGCACCACCCGCGCCACGGGGAGCCCCGACGGGTACAGGCCATCCACGCCGCTGGTGGTCAGCAGATCGTCCTCCCGCACATCGGCGTTGGCGGGCATGAAGCGCAGCTCCATGCCGCCGCCATGCCCGGCCACCGGATCCCCATAGGCGACACCCCGCGCACCCGTGCGAATGTTGAGGACCGGAATGGCCTGGTCGCGGTCCACCAGCAGCGTGACCTCGCTCACGAGCGGAAAGACACGCGTCACCTGGCCGAGCACGCCCGCCTCATCCATCACGGGCGCGCCCATCTCCACGCCGCCCATCTGCCCCCGGTCGATGACCACGCGGCGCGTGTAGGGGTCGGCGGTGTCATAGATCACCTCGGCGGCCTGCGCGGGCGTCTCCAGGCGGCCGCGCAGCGCGAGCAGCTGCCGCAGCCGCTCGTTCTCCAGGGCCAGCTGTTCCGCCTGGTTGGCGCGCTGGCCCATCACGGTCATTTTCTTGCGCGCGGCGTCCAGTTCCTGCTGCGCGGTCTGCAGCGACTGGAAGTACCCGGAACCATGGCTTGCGAACTCCACCGGCTTGAGCATCAGCCACTGTACCGGGTAGAGCACGGTGGCAACCGCCTGGCGGAACGGCCCCGTGAGCTGGAAACGTGCATCGGCCACCATGAGGAACAGCGCCAGCGCGCTATAGACGGCCAGGCGCGAAAGGGCCGAAGGGCCCTGTTTGAAGAAAGGCGGAGCGCTGCGCTCGAGGGTACCCAGTGGCATCGTGCGCAGCGGTCAGGATCTGTCGCGTGGAGCCGGGGCCACGGACGCATGCTCAAAAAGCATTGGAGCGGGTGCAGTCATGCAGTTCAGAGCGCAAAAAAAGTGCCTGCAGCATACAGGCCCGGGGGCTTACTCGCTCGTGAAAATGCTGCCCAGGCGGTCCATGCGCTCCAGCGCGATGCCGCAGCCGCGCACCACGCAGGTCAGCGGATCTTCGGCCACCAGCACGGGCAGGCCGGTTTCCTCGGCCAGCAGGCGGTCCAGGTCGCGCAGCAGCGCGCCGCCACCCGTCAGCATCATGCCGCGGTCGGCGATGTCGGCGCCCAGCTCAGGGGGGGTTTGTTCCAGCGCGTTCTTCACAGCGGAGACGATCTGGTTGAGCGGGTCGGTCAGGGCTTCGAGCACTTCATTGCTGGAAATGGTGAAGCTGCGTGGCACGCCTTCGGAAAGGTTGCGGCCCTTGACTTCCATCTCGCGCACTTCGGAGCCGGGGAAGGCCGAGCCGATGTTCTTCTTGATGGCTTCCGCGGTGGGCTCGCCGATCAGCATGCCGTAGTTGCGGCGGATGTAGCTGATGATGGCTTCGTCGAACTTGTCGCCGCCCACGCGCACACTGCCCTTGTAGACCATGCCGCCCAGCGAGATCACGCCGACCTCGGTGGTGCCGCCGCCGATGTCCACGACCATGGAGCCCGAGGCTTCGGAGACGGGCAGGCCCGCGCCGATGCCGGCGGCCATGGGTTCCTCGATCAGGTACACCGCCGTGGCGCCGGCCGCTTCGGCCGCGTCCTTGATGGCGCGCCGCTCGACCTGGGTGGAGCCGCAGGGCACGCAGATGATGATGCGCGGGCTGGGGGTGAACAGCGTGCGCGGGTGCACCATCTTGATGAACTGCTTGATCATCTGCTCGGTGATCACGAAGTCGGCGATCACGCCGTCCTTCATGGGGCGGATGGCTTCGATGTTGCCGGGCACCTTGCCCAGCATGGCCTTGGCCTCGTGGCCTACGGCCTGGATAACTTTCTTGCCATGGGGCCCGCCTTCGTGGCGGATGGCGACGACAGAGGGCTCGTCGAGCACAATGCCTTTGTCGCGGGCGAAGATGAGGGTGTTGGCTGTGCCAAGGTCAATGGCAAGGTCGGTGGAGAAATACCGACGGAAAGCTCCGAACATTCAAAAATCCTCTCAGGCACGGCATGCACGTCGGCCTGCCATCGCCGGGTTTACGGGGTCAAATATCGCTTTTTTCGCACAATGACCGGCAGGTAGGAGGGTATTGCGGCAAAGCCGGGATAATACCCCATCCCCTGTGAATAACTCCCTCCGGCGCGGCCCGGATCACAGCTTTACTTCTGGTTTCCCTCAATTCTCCTCCCTATGGCACTGACCCCCCAGGACATCGGCCGCATCGCCAATTTGGCACGGCTTGAGCTGACCCCCTCTGAAAGTGAGCGCATGCTGACCCAGCTCAATGGCTTCTTTGACATCGTGGAACAGATGCGGGCTGTGGATACCTCGGGCATCACGCCCCTGGCGCACCCCGTCGCGGCCGTCCAGGACGTGGCCCTGCGGCTGCGCGAGGACGTGGCCAGCGAGCCCAACCAGCGCGAAGCCAACCAGAAGAGCGCCCCCGCCGTGGAGCGTGGCCTGTTCCTCGTCCCCAAAGTGATCGAGTGAGGCGCGCATGAGCACGACAACGACCAAAGCCCTGCACGACCTGGGCGTTTCCGAGCTGGCCGCCGGCCTGCGCAACAAGCAATTTTCTGCCGTCGAAGCCGCCCGGCATTTCCTGGCCCGCGCCAAAGCGCACCAGAACCTGGGCGCCTACGTGGCCCTGAACGAAGACGCCACCCTGGCGCAGGCGCAGGCCGCTGACGCCCGCCTTGCCGCCGGCACGGCGGGCGCGCTGGAAGGCGTGCCGATCGCCCACAAGGACATCTTCGTCACGCGCGACTTCCCCAGCACCGCAGGCTCCAGGATGCTCGCGGGCTACCAGTCTCCGTTCGACGCCACCGTGGTCACCCGCCTGGCCGACGCGGGCGCCGTCACCCTGGGCAAGCTCAACTGCGACGAGTTCGCGATGGGTTCGTCCAATGAAAACTCGGCCGTGGCGCCCGTGGGCTTCGACGCCCCCGCGCCCGTGCGCAACCCCTGGGACACCCACCGCATCCCCGGCGGCTCCTCGGGCGGCAGCGCCGTGGCCGTGGCCGCGCGCCTGGCCCCTGCCGTCACCGGCACCGACACCGGCGGCTCCATCCGCCAGCCCGCATCGTTTTGCGGCATCACCGGCATCAAGCCCACCTATGGCCGCGCCAGCCGCTACGGCATGATCGCGTTCGCCTCCAGCCTGGACCAAGCCGGCCCCATGGCCCGCAGCGCCGAAGACTGCGCGATGCTGTTGTCTGCCATGTGCGGCCCCGACCCGGACCGCGATTCGACCAGCCTCGATGTGCCAGCCGAAAACTTCAGCGCCCACCTGAACGGCAGCATCGACGGCCTGCGCATCGGCATTCCCGCCGAGTTCTTTGGCGAGGGCCTCGCGCCCGACGTGCGCGCCGCGGTCGACGGCGCCCTGAAGGAATACGAAAAGCTCGGCGCCAGGCTCGTGCCCATCAGCCTGCCGCGCACCGAACTGTCCATCCCGGTGTACTACATCATCGCGCCCGCCGAGGCGTCGTCCAACCTCAGCCGCTTTGACGGCGTGAAGTTCGGCCACCGCGCCAAGGACTACGCCGACCTGGTGGACATGTACAAGAAGACCCGCGCCGAAGGTTTTGGCGACGAGGTCAAGCGCCGCATCATGATCGGCGCCTACGTGCTGAGTCACGGCTACTACGACGCCTATTACCTGCAGGCGCAGAAGATCCGCCGCATGATCGCCGACGACTTCCAGAACGCGTTCAAGAGCTGCGACCTCATCGCCGGGCCGGTGGCCCCCACCGTGGCCTGGAAGCTGGGCGAACACGGCAACGACCCGCTGGCCGACTACCTGGCCGACATCTTCACCCTGCCCGGCTCGCTGGCCGGCCTGCCGGGCATGAGCGTGCCCGCCGGCTTTGGCGAAGGCGGCATGCCGGTGGGCCTGCAGCTCATCGGCAACTACTTCCAGGAAGCCCGCCTTCTGAACGCTGCGCACCGCCTGCAGCAAGCCACCGACTTCCACCTCCGCCAACCCGGAGGCCTGTGACATGACGACGACCAGCAAATTGATCCACGGTTATGAAGTCGTCATCGGCTTCGAAACCCACACCCAGCTCGCCACGCAGAGCAAGATCTTCAGCCGCGCGCCCACCGCCTTCGGCGCCGAGCCCAACACGCAGGCCTGCGCCGTGGACCTGGCCCTGCCCGGCACGCTCCCCGTGATGAACCGCGAGGCCGTGGCCTGCGCTATCAAACTGGGACTGGCCCTGGGCTCCCACATTGCGCCCGTGAGCATTTTTGCGCGCAAGAATTATTTCTATCCCGACCTGCCCAAGGGCTACCAGATCAGCCAGTTCGAGATCCCGGTGGTGCAAGGCGGCGAGGTGGAGTTCTTCCTGGGCGACGAGAAGAAGACCGTGCGCCTGGTGCGCGCCCATCTCGAAGAAGACGCGGGCAAATCGCTGCACGAGGACTTCATCGGCCAATCGGGCATCGACCTGAACCGCGCCGGAACGCCCCTGCTGGAGATCGTGACCGAGCCCGACATGCGCTCGTCCGACGAAGCCGTGGCCTATGCGAAAGAGCTGCACAAGATCGTGACCTGGATCGGCATCTGCGACGGCAACATGCAGGAGGGCAGCTTCCGCTGCGACGCCAACGTGTCCGTGCGCAAGCCCGGCGGGCCGCTGGGCACGCGCCGCGAGATCAAGAACCTGAACTCGTTCAAGTTCATGCAGCAGGCGATCGACTACGAGATCCGCTGGCAGATCGACCAGATCGAGGACGGCCACGCCATCCAGCAGGCCACCGTGCTGTTCGACCCGGACACGGGCGAAACGCGTGCGATGCGGACCAAGGAGGACGCGGCGGACTACCGCTACTTCCCCGACCCGGACCTGCCGCCGCTGCACATTTCGGAGCAATGGGTGCAGGAACAGCGAGCGCTGATGGCCGAATTGCCCCGCACCATGGCCGCGCGCTTCGTGGCCGACTACGGCCTGCCCGAGTACGACGCCACGACGCTCACGCAAAGTCAGGCCATGGCGTCCTACTTTGAAGACTCGGTGAAATTGGCCGGGCCCAAGGAGCAGGAGAAACCGCTCGCCAAAATGGTCGCCAACTGGATGTTGGGTGAGCTGAGCGCCACGCTGAACTCGCGAGGTTTGGACATCACGCAATCGCCGATAGGCCCTGAGCTTTTGGGCATGCACGTCCACTTTGTGTTTAATCAGAAGGTCTCCAACCCAAAAGCCCTGTTCAAAGCACTGTTGGAAGCGGAGTTCAAATCTTTCGACAATCTCGCCGAACAAATCGGCGAATTGGTGAAGGCCAGAGATCTGGCGCCTATGAACGACTCCGGCGCGCTGGAGAAAATCATCGACGAAGTCATCGCCGCCAACCCCGACAACGTGGCCCAGTTCCGCGCGGGCAAGGACAAGGCGTTCAATGCGCTGGTCGGCCAGATCATGAAAGCCAGCAAGGGCAAGGCCAACCCGCAGCAGGTCAATGATCTGCTGCGCGCAAAGCTGGGCAGTTGACGCCTGACCGGCCTGCCCTGCGGGGCAAAGGCACAGTAAAAAAACAAAGGGGCCGCAGGGCCCCTTTTGTTTTTACTTCCCCAGCCCGGCCCTAGGGCACGCGCGCTGCCGGTGCGCCAACGGGGGGAACGGCACTGGCCGAGCCCATGGCGGGAGGCACACGCTGCGCGTCCCACAGCTTGCGCAGATGGGCCAGTTCCGCATCGAACCGCGCGTGCACGCGCCGCTTTTCCTGGTCCTGGCCGGCAATGAACCGCTGCTGCTCGGCAACGCTGTCATCGACTTCACCGATCTTGCGGCGCAGCGTCATGGGTGCCTTGTTGGGGTCCTTCTTGTAGAACTCCATTTCCACATCCAGCTTCTTGCGCTCCGCTTTCAGCTCGGCAATGCGCTTTTCGGCGGTGGCGGTCACATCGTCCACCAGCTGGATCGCGGCCGCGCGCTCCACATCGTGGGCCGCCTTGTCCGGGTAGCGCGTCACCAGCACGCGTTCGCGCCGGCGCTCCTCCACCACGCGGGCCCGCTCCTCGGCATCCTTGCGGTTCTGGGCGTCCTGGGCCGCACGCTCCAGCTCGGTGAGCGACGGCCCGATCTGCCGGCGCGTGATGCCCGAGGGGCTCAGCTCGCGCTGCTCCCGGTCCAGGCATTCGGGAATGGGCCGGTCGGCCGTCAGCCGGCGCCCACTGCGGTCCACACAGGTATAGATGCTGCCGGGCGCACCCTGGGGCTGTGCCGAGGCCAGCTCGGCGCCCAGGGTGACCAGCAGAACACCGCCCATGATCCACGCCGACTTGCTCAAATCATCTACCCTTCGTTGACGCCATACCGCTGGCGGTAGGCCAGCACTTTCTCATGATGGGAGCGCATCCCCTCTTCCCCGTTGTGCGAGAGGTACAGCAATAAGTCTGCCAGTCGGGCAATGGCGCACACCTGCATGCCCAGTTGCCCGCGAACGTACTGCACCGCGCTGTGGTCCACATCCTGGCCATTCTCCGTGGCTTTTTCCTGCCGGTCCAGCGCTATGGCCACCGCGTGGGGCGTGGCGCCCGCGGCGCGGATGATGGCGATCGATTCGCGGGCGGCGGTCCCGGCCGACATGACGTCGTCCACGATCAGCACCCGCCCCTTGAGCGGGGCGCCCACGAGCGTGCCGCCCTCGCCGTGGTCCTTGGCCTCCTTGCGGTTGTAGGCAAAAGGCACGTTGCGCCCCAGCCGGGCCAGCTCCACCGCGACCGTGGCCGCCAGGGGAATGCCCTTGTACGCGGGGCCGAAGACCATGTCGAATTCAATGCCGCTGGCCAGCAGGGCTTTTGCATAGAATTCCGCGAGCCGGCCGATCTTGCGGCCATCATCGAACAGGCCCGCATTGAAGAAATACGGACTCAGGCGGCCCGCCTTGGTCTTGAATTCACCGAACCGCAGCACGCCTGATTCAACGGCAAACCGTACAAAATCCTGCGCGAGCTGGCCCTGCTCTGAGGTTTGCGCGCCAACATCCACCATGGGGAAATCCTTGTTCAAGTTAACCAGCCTCAATCTCAATGGCATCCGCTCGGCCACCAGCAAAGGCGTGGAAAGCTGGATGGCAGCCACGCGGCCGGATTGTATTTGCGTGCAGGAAGTGAAGGCCCAGGCGGCCGACATGGCCAACCGCTTCGAGCGCCTGGCCGGCCTGCAGGGTCACTTCCACTTTGCCCAGAAAAAGGGCTATTCCGGCGTGGGCATCTATACCCGGCATGAACCCTCTGATGTAGTCATTGGCTATGGGTCGCCAGAGTTCGATACAGAAGGCCGCTACGTGGAACTGCGCTTTGACACGCCGGCCCGCAAGCTGTCCATCATCAGCGCCTATTTTCCCAGCGGCTCGTCCGGCGAGGAACGCCAGCTGGCCAAGTTCCGCTTCCTCGCCGAGTTCCATCCCCATCTGATGAAAGTCAAGGGCGAACGCGACTTCATCCTGTGCGGCGACATCAACATTGCGCACCAGCAAATCGACCTCAAAAACTGGCGCAGCAACCAGAAAAACAGTGGTTTTTTGCCCGAAGAACGGGCCTGGATGACAAAGTTGTTGCACACAACTGATGAAGGCGGCGGCATCATAGACGTTTACCGCCAGTTACAACCTACCGCCACCGACACCGCCTACACGTGGTGGAGCAACCGGGGGCAGGCGTATGCCAACAACGTGGGCTGGCGGCTGGATTACCACCTGGCCACCCCCGCGATCGCGGCGCTGGCACGTGCTGAATCCATCTACAAAGGTGAGAAATTCTCGGACCACGCGCCCATCACGGTGGACTATGACTTCAGCCTTTGACGATGCCCGCCCCTGACCATTGATGCCCGACACCGCTGCCTCCACCGCCCCCCCGCCCCATGGTTTTCGCCCCGTCAACGCGGAATCATTGTGGAAGCAGCTCTCCACTCCCCACCCCACCGTCGGCAAAGCGCGGCACCTGGGCGAGGCGCTGATCCATGCCGGCATGGTGTCACCCTCGGCCCTGCAAGACGGCCTGCAGACCCAGCAGCAGGAGCGCAGCGGCGGGCAGCACCGGCTGATCGGACAGATTCTGGTGGAGGATGGCGTCCTGACCCAGGAGCAGTTGCGCCAGGTCATTGCCGCGTGGCTGGGCGAGTACACCGTGCACCCCGGCGACATCACGCCCGAGGCGGCGGCCCTGGCCCTGGTGCCCCGGGCGATGGCCGAACGTGAATCCGTACTGCCGCTGATCGCCCGCGAGGATGCGCTGGTACTGCTGATGGCCGACCCGCTCGATCGCGTGCTGCTGGACGAACTGCGGTTTCTCACGCAGCGGCGGCTCATTCCGCTGCAGGCCGCGCCAGGCACGCTGATGCCCGCCATCCACCGCGCCTACCGCACCCAGCCTGGCGGCGCCGCTGACGCCACCACCGCCGCCCGCGCCACCTCGCGCGAGCTGGCCGCCAACCTGGGCAGCACCGTCCCGGACACGGACTCCGAGCAGGCCGACGTGATCAGCGAGTCGGACAACACCCTGGTGCGGCTCATCAACTCGGTGATCGACGAAGCCATCCACCACCGCGCGTCCGACATCCACATCGAGACCGAGCCCGCTCCGCAGAACGTGCGCATCCGCCTGCGCATCGACGGCGACCTCACGCCCTACCTGGAGCTGCCAGCGCGCTACCGCTTCGCGATGGTGGCGCGCATCAAGATCATGGCGGGCATGGACATCTCCGAGCACCGCAAGCCCCAGGACGGCAAGATCGACTTCGCCCGCTTCGGCGGCCCGCCGGTGGAGCTGCGCGTGGTCACCGTGCCCACCTCGCGCGGGCTGGAGGACGTGGTGCTGCGCCTGCTGGCGGGCGCCAAGCCGCTGCCTCTGGAGAACATCGGCCTGAGCCCGCCCAACCTGCAGGCCCTGCGGGCGGTGGTGCAGAAAAGCTATGGCTTGGTGCTGGTGTGCGGCCCCACGGGCTGCGGCAAGACGACCACATTGCACTCGGTGGTGCGCGACATCAACACCGCCGGCCGCAAGATCTGGACGGCCGAAGACCCCATCGAGATCACCCAGGAAGGGCTGCGCCAGGTGCAGGTGAACCCGCGCATCGGCTGGACCTTTGCCGCCGCCATGCGCACCTTTTTGCGCGCCGACCCGGACGTGATCATGATCGGCGAGATGCGCGACGAGGAAACCGCGCGCATCGCCATCGAGGCTTCGCTGACGGGGCACCTGGTGCTGTCCACCCTGCACACCAACTCGGCGCCCGAGAGCATTGCGCGGCTGCTGGAGATGGGCCTGGACCCGTTCAACTTCTCCGATTCGCTGCTCGCCATCCTGGCCCAGCGCCTGGTGCGCCGCCTGTGCACGGCCTGCCGCGCGCCGCGTGTGGCCGACCACGACACGCTGCTGGGCCTGGCATCGCAGTACCTGGACAGCGGCACCCACAACACCCCCGAGGCCCGCGCGGCACAGGTGGCGCACTGGCGCCAGCAGCACGGCGGCGCACAGGGCGAGCTGCGCCTGTGGCGCCATGTGGGCTGCACGCAATGCGACGGCCATGGCTACCACGGCCGGCTGGGCATCCATGAACTGATGCTGAGCGACGAGACCATCCGGCAGCACATCCGCCACCGCGCCCCCGCCTCGGACATCCGCCACTCGGCACTGGCCGCCGGCATGCTGACCCTGCGCCAGGACGGCATCGAGAAGGTGCTGCAGGGGCTGACCGACATGTCGGAAGTGGTCGCGGCGACCAACCTGTGAGGCGGGCACACCGCCGGTGGTGCCTGCCGCCGGTTTTTTAGCAAAAATGGGCTCTAGCGCTTATCTGGCAAGCGCCAGCAGCTATCAATAAATGAGTCCTTCCGAAAGGAGGAACTCGCCCACCGGCTTGCACGCACCGCCGCCTCAGCGATCCAGTTCGTAGTGAAACACCTTGGCAATGATCTGCCAGCGCCCGTCCACGTGGATCAGGGTCAGCAGGTCGGTGAAGTGCTTGGGCAGGATGGCGCATTCGACCTTGGCCAGGGCAGTCACCGGCCCGGCGAATTCAATCGACAGGATGCGCTCCTGCACCGTCTCGCCCCGGCTCGCGGGCGAGGGGCGCTGGTCCACGATGGGGAAATATTCCTCCATGCGCAGGATCACCGCAGGCTCGGCCGTGGCGCAGGCATAGACCGCCTGCGGGTGGAACACGCGGCGCAGGCGCTGCGTGTCGCTGTGGCACAGGCCGTCGAAATAGTCCTGCAGCACGGCGGCGACTGCGTCGAAGCGCGGGTCACTCATGGCGCATTCCCTGCGGCGGCCACCCGGGCACGCTGGCGCCGCACGGTCACCGTCTCACCGGCCACACCCCAGTTGTCGGTCTCGACCTCGTCGATCACGACAAAGGTGGTGGCGGGCTCCTTGTTCAGAACGCGCACCAGCAAATCGGTGGCGCCCTCGATGAGCGCGGCCTTCTGTGCGCTGCTGACCCCCTCGCGCGTCACTTTGATGTTGATGTAAGGCATGGCGTGTTCCTTGTGGATGGATGAATGAACGGCGTCTCAGCCCAGCAACCCTTCGGCCCGCATCGCGGCCTGCACGGCAGGGCGCGCGGCCACGCGGCGCATGAACGCCTGCAGATGGGCCAGGTCGCTGATGTCCAGCTTCACGAACTTGGCCCAGCCCAGCACCACAAAAAGATAGGCGTCGGCCGCCGTGAAGTGCTCGCCCGTCAGGTAGTGGCCGTGCTGCAGCTGCGCGTCCAGCCACTCCATCTTCTTGCGCAGCAGGGCGGCCAGCACAGCCTTGGCGTTGTCGTCCAGCCCGGCCTGGAACAGGGGCGTGAAGGACTTGTGCAGCTCGGTGCTGACGTAGTTCTGCCACTCCATCACCCGGTAGCGCGCCCACGTGCCGGCGGCCGGCATCAGTTGCGTGGCCTGGGCCTGGTCAGCGATGTATTGCGCGATGACCGGGCCTTCGGTGAGGCGGGAGCCGTCGTCCAACTCCAGCACGGGCACCTGGCCTTTGGGGTTGATCGCATGGAAATCCTGTCCGTCGGCCGTCTGGTGGCGCGCGGTATCGACCTTCTCCAGCGCAAACGGCAAGCCACATTCCAGCAGCAGGATGTGGGGCGACAAGGAGCAGGCGGCGGGGGAAAAGTACAGCTTCATGGAGAGGCCCTGGGGGTGTGGTGGAAAGGTGAAGCGATGGTATTGGCGATGTAAACAGCAATAAACTAGGTTCTGGGAATTTCACTGATTACATGAAGTAATAAACAAGACATGGCGCGCCAATTCGACGACCTGAAGCTGGGCAGCATCGAGCTGTTCTGCCTGACCGCGCAGTGGCAGAGCTTCACGGCCGCCGCCCAGGCGGCCGGGCTGACGGCGGCGGCCGTGAGCCGATCGGTGGCGCGCATGGAGGCGCGCCTGGGCGTGCGCCTGTTCCAGCGCACCACGCGCCAGGTGCGGCTGACCGACGCCGGCAAGCGCTACTACGAGCAATGCCGCCAGGCGCTGGGGCAGCTGGCCGAAGCGGAGCGCGAACTGTCAGGCCAGCAGCAAAGCCCGGCAGGCCTGGTCCGCTTCAGCCTGCCCACGTCCTACGGGCACTGCCGCATCCTGCCGCTGCTGCCCGCATTTGCGCAGTCCTACCCCGACGTGGAGCTGGAGCTGCAGTTGAGCAACCGCAACGTGGACTTCACCGAGGAAGGCTTTGACCTGGCCGTGCGCGGTCGCGCGCCCATCGACTCGGGGCTGGTGGCGCGCAAGCTGGAGGACGCCGCCCTGGTGGTGGTCGCCACCCCGGCGTACCTGGCGCGTCGCGGCACGCCGCACGAAACGGCCGACCTGGCGGCGCACGAATGCATCCAGTTCGTGCTGCCCAGCAGCGGCCAAGCGGTGCCATGGATACTGCGCGACGCCGCCGGGCGCGATGTGGAGGTGCCCACCCAAGGCCACCTGCGCTGCGCCGACGACATCCTGGGCACCGTGACCCTGGCGCGTGCCGGCGCGGGGCTGCTGCAGACCTACCGGTTCATTGTGGAGGCCGACCTGCGCAGCGGCGCGCTCCAAGAGCTACTGCCCGCGCATGCGGGCGCCTCCCGCCCGTTTTCGCTGCTGTACCCCGCCAACCGGCACATGCCGCTGCGCGTGCGCGTGCTGGTGGATTTCCTCGTCGATCGGCTGGCGCGGGCTTGAGCCTGGCCCGTCCACCCTGCGCCATGCGCCGGACCGCAAAATACACACAACCACCCTCCCCCACCATGCTCCGCTACCTCACCATCCCTGTTACTGCGTTCCAGCAAAACTGCTCCCTCGTCTGGTGTGACGCCACCCAAAACGCCGCCGTGATCGACCCCGGCGGCGACCTGGAGGTGCTGCTGGCAGAAATCCGGCGCCTTGACCTCACGCTCGAACAGATCTGGCTCACCCACGCCCACATCGACCACGCGGGCGGCACGGGCGAGCTGGCCCAGCGGCTTTCGCTGCCCATCGTGGGCCCGCACCCGGGCGACCAGTTCTGGATCGACGGCCTGCCGCAGCAGAGCGCGATGTTTGGTTTTCCGCCCGCGCAGCACTTCACGCCCACGCGCTGGCTGCACGATGGCGACCAGGTGCAGATCGGCAACGAGACGCTGAACGTGCGCCACTGCCCGGGGCACACGCCGGGGCATGTGGTGTTCCACGCGCCGCAGATCGACCGCGCGTTTGTGGGCGACGTGCTGTTCGCAGGCAGCATCGGCCGCACGGACTTCCCGCAGGGCAACCACCAGCAGCTCATCGACAGCATCACGCAGCGCCTGTGGCCGATGGGAGATCAGACGGTGTTCATTTCCGGCCACGGCCCCGAGAGCACGTTCGGGCGGGAGCGCCAGAGCAATCCCTACGTGGGCAATACCTGACCTGGGCCGTTTCGCTGCCAGCGGACTTCGCCCAGGATGCAGTGGCGCAACGGCTACTACCTGGTGACGCCTGCCATGGCGGCGCCGGCGCGCAGCGAGCATGTCGACAAGGACGTGAAGTTCTCGGGACGTGCCCCGTCACGCAGGTCTACGATTTCGCCCTATGCCCCCCGCCCACAGGCACGGGACCGGAAGGCGCTGCTACGGCGCATCCGGTGCATGCCCAGGCCAGCCGCCATCAGCGACAACAGGATCAGCCCCCACTCGCTCAGGGTGGGAATGGAAGCTGGGCCTGACGTGCCGGGGATCGCAGCCAGCAACACCGGTGCGAACGGGTCTTCAATCACCCCCGCATCGGCTGTATTGCCATCGCCCATGCCGTTGTCGGTGATCGCGTACGCCACAGTCAACCGGTCTGCACTCAGCGTTGCACCGGTCATTGGATACCAGCTGCTGGCGGCCCCCGCGCTGGCAGGCCCATACTTCATCAGCTGCACCCCGGCAGGAAGTGCGTGGGGGTAGGTGATTCGCACCGTCAGCGTGTTGCCCGCGCAGCCTGTGGAGCGGAAGCGAAACATCCCGGCGGGCGTGCTGGCGTTGGCTGGCAGGCCTGAAGGCACCGCGCTGCTGAACCCCGTGGCGGTGGTATCGAGCGCGCAGCCTGGCGCGCCGCCACTGATCGCTACCGACCCCACACCCGTGCCCACGCTCCCCCCTCCGCCCGGCCCGCCACCCACCACAACGGACACAATGGCGCTGTATGTCTGCACTGCAGGGGCAGAAGTTGCATAAAGCTCGACGCTGGTGTCAGAGCTGCCGCTGCCCCCTGTAGCCAGGACCCTGCCGTCAGCGAGCAGGGTGGCTCGGTGGTTGACGCGCCCGGTGTTCAGGCTGCCCGTGGCGCTCCAAGTGGCGGTGGCCGGGTCGTAGAGCTCAGAGCTGGCGAAATCGCCGCTGCTTCCGCCCGCGAGGAGGACCTTGCCACTGGGCAGCAGGGCGGCCGTGTGACCTGTGCGGGTGCGTACCAGACTGCCCGCTGCGCGCCAGGTATTTGCGCCAGGGTCGTAGAGTTCTGCATCGGCCGGCATGCCACTGACGCCCCGCCCCCCCGCGACGATGACCTTGCCGTCGGGCAGCAGGGTGGCCGTGTGGGAATAGCGCCAGGTGGCCATGCCGCCCGCGGGGCTCCAGGCGTTGGATGCGGGGTCGTAGAGTTCAGTGCTGGAGAGCATGCCGACGCTGGTGTATCCACCTGCGACAAGCACTTTGCCATTGGGCAGAAGGGAGGCCGTGTGATAAATGTGCTCATCGGCCATGTTGCCTGTGACACTCCACTGGTTCGTCTCGGGATCGTAGAGCTCGCCTTTGGTGAAGACACTGCCAGCGCCCTCACCTCCCACGACAAGCACCTTGCCATTGGCCAGCAGAGTGGCCGTGCGGTTGTAGCGAGCGACAGCGAGGGTGCCGGCAGCACTCCATGTGCCAGCGACGGGATCGTAAAGTTCTGCGCTGGCAAGCGCACCGCCGTTCGCGACCCCTGAAGTGACCAGTACCTTGCCGCTGGGCAGCACGGTGGCGGTGTGAAAAGTGCGCCCGGTGATCATGCTGCCCGTGGGGCTCCAGCTATCTGTGGCGGGGTTGTACCGTTCAGCGCTTGCAAGAAAACCCCCGCCACCGCCGAACCCGCCGGTGACGAGCACTTCACCACTGCGCAGCAAAGTGGAGGTGTGGACACTGCGCCCGCCAATCATGCTGCCGGTAGCCCTCCAGGCGCCAGGGCCTACTTCGTATCGCTCGGCACTTGCGAGGTAGCCGCCAGTATTCCACCCGCCTACAACGAGCACTCTACCGTTGGACAGCAGGGAGGCCGTGTGGCTGACCCGGCCGGTGGCCAGGCTGCTGGTAGTGTCCCAGGTGCCGGTAGCGGGGTCGTAGAGCTCAGCGCTAGCGAGGTAAGTGCTGCCATCTCCTCCGGCAACAAGCACTTTGCCGCTGTGCAGCAACGTGGCGGTTTGAGAACTGCGCTTGTTGGCCAGGTTGCCAGTGGTGCTCCACGTGCCTGTGGCCGGGTCGTACAGCTCGGCACTGGAGCGCGCGCCGTTGCCTCCCCCACCAGCCACCAGCACTTTGCCACTGGGCAGCAGGGTGGCGGTGTGACTGATACGCGGTGTGGTCATAGTGCCTGTGGCGCTCCATGTGCCAGTGACCGGGTCGTAAAGTTCAGCGGTGGCAAGGTAGCCAACGTCCGCGTTGTTCCCCCCCGCGACGAGTACCTTGCCGTTGGGCAACAACGTGGCAGTGTGGGCGTCGCGCGTGGTGACCATGGTGCCCGTGGTGCTCCACTGGCCGGTGGCCGGGTCGTAGACCTCTGCGCCATTCCCCGCGACAAGCACTTTGCCATTGGCCAGCAGGGTGGCGGTGTGGAACAAACGTGCGCCGGACATGCTGCCCGTGGCGCTCCAACTGCCTGTGCCAAGGTCGTAGAGTTCGGCGCCGGCAAGCGCGCCGCGGCTCCCTGCTCCACCGGAAACCAGCACCTTGCCATTGGGCAGCAGGGTGGCGGTGTGGTACGCGCGCCCAGCATTTAGATTTCCTTTGGCGCTCCAGGTGCCTGCGACCGGGTCATACAACTCGGTGCTGGCAAGGTTGCTGCTGCTGTAGGCCCAGCCCCCCGCAATCAGCACGGTGCCATCGGGCAGGACCGTTGCGGTATGGGCTTTGCGTGCGGTAGCCAGGCTGCCGCTGCCAGCCCAGGTGTTGGTCTGCGCCTGCACAACACCTGACAGCAGCACCATGGCCAACGCGACGGTGCAGCGCAAAAGCGCCCCCGGGACGGAGCGGCGGATCATCGCCATGGCCCCGCAACGGGAGCCAGGCGTCTGGTAAATCCGGGACAGCGAACGCCGGATCTGATGAATGCGAAATAAGACCGCTGTGCACTGGGCTTGCAATGGCTTCACTGGAACCGTCTTCCCTGAATGAGTCTTTGGGGGGAGAAGGCGCCGAATGAAAGCCAGTACCTCCTGGCTGGAGTGAGCGCGAGACGAACATCGCTGACCAGCTATCGCATCCTAGGAGGGTCAACCACATCCAGATTGACTGGGAGTTTCAGACAAATTGACTGTGCGTATCAAAATCTGCGTGCGGGCATGCCCGACGTGGCACAACATCCTCCGGCGGCTTGCCTGGGCACGGGCCCATGCGACGCCCCCAAGCATCCACGGCATCCTGATGGTGCTCCAGCGCGGCCCCGCGAGATCGTCAATCCCTGTTTGCAACCGCCTATCTCTGTCAGCAACACCCCACCAGGTCGTCATGATGGACCCCGTGAGCAACCTGGACCTGCTGTTCACGGAGGTTCGGAGCCTGGGCCTCACGTTGTCACAACAGTGGCCGATGGGAGATCAGACGGTGTTCATTCCCGGCCACGGGCCCGGGAGCACGTTCGGGCGGGAGCGCCAGAGCAATCCCTACGTGGGCGGGACCTGAGCCCCGCTGGACAGACCCGCGGCGGCGCGCGGCCCGTGGCCCGGCTTGCATGCCGTGCCGACGGAAGTCTTGGTGTTTTGGATGTTTTTGGCCGCCAGCGCCTATCCATCAAGCGCCAATAGCTACTATATTAATAGCGTAACCAGCCCCACCACAGGCGCCTGGCGTGCCCACCAGGACACACGCCAGACCCCGTGGCGGGGTTGCTTCGCTCGCGCCGTGCTTCGCCGGGATCAGAAGTCGAACGAGGCCGACAGGCGCACGGCGCGCGGCGCGCCCACGTTCACCCGGCCCGCGCCCCAGATGCTCTCGAAATACGCGCGGTTGGCGAGGTTGGTCACCGTGGCGCGCAGCACCACCGGTTGCGCGCCAAGACGCGTGGCGTAGCGGGCGCCCACGTCCAGGGTGGTCCAGGACGGCAGCTTCACGCTGTTGTCGCCCGTGAGCCATTGCGAACCGGTGTGGTTCACACGGCCGTTCACCGACAGGCCCTGCACGCCGGGAACCGCCCAGTCGGCACCCAGGTTCAGGGTGAGCCGGGGCACGCCGAACTGCGCGCGGCCCTGGTTCACGCCCTTGTTCGTCCGGGTCTGGTCGGCCTCGGTGTAGGCCACGCCGCCCAGCAGGGAAAGCGCCGGGGCCAACTGCCCGAACACGTTCCACTCCACGCCCCGGTTGCGCTGCTCGCCGTCGAGCACCTGGCGGTTGTCTTGCTCGATCAGGGCGGGCTTGCTGATCTGGAACAGGCTCACGGTCTGCGTCAGGCTGCCGCTCACCCACTTCACGCCGACCTCCATCTGCTTGCTCTTGTACGGCGCGAAGGTCTGGCCTTCGTTGGCATAGGGCGCCTTCACGGTCGTGCCCGCGCTCAGGCCTTCCACGTAGTTGCCGTACAGCGCAACGGTCTCGCCCCAGGGCTTGGCCACCACGCCCACCAGCGGCGTCACGGCGCTCTCCTTGTACTTGTTGAGCTTTTGGTGCACCCGCTGCGCGCGCAGGCCCAGGGTGAGCTGCACCTGGTCGTCGGCGAACGACAGCGTGTCGACCGCGCTCAGCGCCGTCATCGCGTCATCGTTCATCTTGCTGTAGGTCGATGCCGCCGCCCCGGCCGGCATGGTGATGGGCGTGGGGTGGTAGATGTTGCTGTTGATGGGCGCCGTGCCGTTGCCGCGGCTGCCGCCTTCGTAATTCATCACGTTGGCGGCCAGGGTCAGCCTGTGCGCCACGGCGCCGGTGCCGAACTGGCCGCGCAGGCCCAGCTCGGCCGTGGTGGTGCCGTACTCGCCCCAGGAGTTGTAGGCCGTGCCCGTGGCCTTGCCCGAGGCCGCGTTCGCCGCCGTCCACACCGGGCGGGTGCCGAAGATGAAGCCGTCGTAGGAATGCTCGGCCTTGCCCGCCGAGGCAAACGCCGTCCAGCCCGCGTTGATCTTCGCCTGGCCGCGCACGATGAGGCCCTGGGTCTGCGTATTGCTGTACACGCCCTCGCCGTAGAAGAAGTTGGTGGAGCCGTCGGGCGCCTTGGGCACCGTGGTCCAGCCCGCGATGATGGGCTGCATGGGCGAGCCCTTGCGCACCTTGTTCCTGAGCGAATAGGCATCGGCCTCCACGTTCCAGCCCTCGCCCTGGTAGTCCAGCGCCAGGTGGCCGATCTCGCGCGCCTTGGTCTGGTGGTCGAGCCAGGTCTCGCCGCCCGACAGCACGCCATTGACGCGCACGCCCAGGCGCTGTTCCCCGCCGAAGCGGCGCGACACATCGGCGTGCACGCCCACGTTGGATTGGGACGAATAGGTGGTGGTCACGCGCGTGAGCGGCTCCTTGCCCGCGCGCTTGGGCACGAGGTTGATCGCGCCGCCCACGTCGCCCGCGGGGGGCAGGCCCATCATCATGGCGCCGGGGCCCTTGAGCACCTCCACGCGCTCGAACATCTCGGTGGGCGTGTTCTGCTCGGGCGCCAGGCCATAGGCACCGTTGATGGCCAGCGAGCCGGCGCCCACGCCGAAGCCCCGGATGATGAAGTTCTCGACGATGTGGCCTTCGTTGGTGGTGGTGCGCACCGAAGGGTCGTTCTTGAGCACCGCGCCCACGGTCTGCGCCTGCTGGTCGGCGATGCCTTCGGCGGTGTAGCCCGTCATGTTGAACGGCGTGTCCATGACCCCCACGTTGCCGAGCACGCCCAGCCGCGTGCCCCTGGCGACCTGGCCGCCCGGGGCCGCGGCTGGCAGGCTGTCGGGAGTCTCGGCGGCCGCATTCACCGTGACTTCCCGCAGCAGCGTGGCGGACGGGGCGGGCGCGTTCTGCTGCGCCAGGGCCGCGCCGGCACCCGCCAGCAAGGTCCACGCGCAGGCCTGGGCGACCTGGCGCAAGGCAAAAGGATGTGCCCGGGGGACACCCGGGGATGGGCGGCGAGTCTGCATAGAAGTCCTGAATCAAAAACGAAGGAGAAGGGAGTCCGCCTCGCCAACGGATTGCAAACAGGAATGAATGCGATTTCACTCAGGGCGCGCAGTGGCTCCGCGAGGAAGCCATCCAGGCGCGGTGCCCGGAACGTGTTGCAAGGCGTGCCGGCTGGTTCCACCCGGCATGGGAGCGATGATTTCACGCAGCCCGCCGCCCCGTGTTTGCACGCCCAACAAAGACGTTTGCCGCGGCCCCGCCAGGGCCGCCGTGGAACGGGCCTTGCCAGGACCGGGGGAGCCGCGAGGCGGCCCGGCGGGCTTCAGACCCTCACTCGCGCCAGCTTGGGGGGCATGCCAAAGCGCTTGCGGTAGGCCGTGGCGAAGTTGGCGGCGCTGTTGTAGCCCGCCACCAGCGCCGCCTGGCCCACGGTCAGGCCCTCCTGCTCCAGGGCCTTGCGGGCGCGCTGCAGGCGGCTTTCGCGCACGAAGTCGAACACCGTCGTGCCGTACACCGCCCGAAAGTGCCGCTGCAGCGTGTTCGCGTTGGTGCCGGCCTGGCGCGCCAGGGCATCGAGCGACAGGTCCATGGCCCCTTCGGTCTGCAGGAAGGCATGCAGCGCCCGCATGCGCCGGTGCTCGTGGGGCAGCAGCCGCAGCCCGGTGGGCGCGGGAGCAGGTGCCGGCGCGGGCCCGGGGGCGTGCTGCGCCAGGCTGCCCAGCGCCTCGCCCACCAGCTCCAGCGCGCGGCTCTCCAGGTACAGGTGCAGCAGCAGGGGGCTCAGGTCCGGCGCATGGGTGATCTGCTCGGCCAGGGCGGCGATGCGCGCCGAGGGCTGCCAGTGGTGCATGGCCAGGTGCTGGCGGCGGAAGGCCTCGATGGCGCCGGAGGCCGACGGGCCGGCCACCTGCTCCAGCCATTCGCCGCCCAGGCCCACGCTCACCCGGCGCGCATACGCGCCCTTGCGGGCGCGGCGCTCGAAGCGCTCCGGCTCCGCCACCGACACCAGCAGGGCGCGCGGCAGGCTGGCCAGGCCTGCATCGTGGGACTGGCGGGCGTGGTCCGCCGCGCTCGACAGCGCCACGCGGCGCGGCCCATAGCTCACGTCCACCGAGCCCTCCAGCAGCACCACGATGCGCAGGCCCGTCTCCATCTCGCCGCTGGCCGTGAAATCCTGCGCATCGGCCGCATCGTCCGCGTGCAGGTGCAGGCCCGGACGCAGCACGCGCAGGCGCTGCAGATGGCGCTGCAGCGACGCCTGCATGCCGTCCGACGCGGGCGCGGCGGACAGCACACTCAAGGGGCTGACGACAGACATGGGCAGGCAGGTGTGACGGCGAAAAAGCGGCAGGGGCAGCGGACGGCAATGCACCACGGCGCGTGGAACCCGGGGCCTGGCGTTTGCGCAAAGGTTTTTCTCCGCTTGGCAAACACGGCGGGCACCGCGGCATGGGATGCTAGCAAGTCGGCATAATAAATGCAAATGATTCTCAATATTGGCCATTGAACCGGCCGCCGCCGATGGCCGCCCGCACACCGTCCCTCCCATGCCCCTGATCCGTTTTTGCCCCTGGGCGCCACTGGCGGCCCTGCTCTGCGCCCTGGTCCTGGGTGCCTCGCCCGCGCGCGCGCAGGGGGGCACGCAGACCGTGACCGACCTGGCGGGCCGCGCCGTCACCCTGCCGGCCAAGGTGGAGCGCATCCTGCTGGGCGAAGGCCGGCTGCTGCCCGCGCTGGGCGTGTTCGAGCGCGACGACGTGGCCCGCCGCCTGGTGGGCATGATGGGCGACTACGAGACGCTGGATGCCGCCGGCTATGCGCAGTGGCGCGGCCGTTTCCCGCAGATCGACAAGGTGCCGCGCGTGGGCCGCAACAGCAGCGGCAGCTTCAGCGACGAACAGGCCATCGCGCTGCGTCCGCAGGTCGCCATCCTGGGGCTGGCGGGTGGCCACGGCCCGAGCAAGAACGACCGCGAAACGCTGGCCCGCCTGGAGGCGGCCGGCGTGGCCGTGGTGTTCGTCGACTTCCGCCACGACCCGCTCCGCAACACGACGCGCAGCATGGAGCTGCTGGGCGCCGTGCTGGGCAAGCGCCAGGAGGCCCAGGCGTTCAACACCTATTGGCGGGCCCAGCTCGACCGCGTGGAAGCCCGCCTGCGCACCCTGCCGGCCGGCACGCGGCACCCCGGCGTGTTCCTGGAGAACCGCGTGGGCCTGGCCGATGAATGCTGCGCCACCATGGTCGGCCTGGTGGGCGTGCTGCTGGATGCCGCCGGGGCCCAGAATGTGGCGCGCGGTCGCATTCCGGGCGAGCACGGCACGCTCAACCCCGAATTCCTGATCGCCACGCAGCCCCAGCTGTACATCGGCACCGGCATCGGCAGCATGGCCACGGCCGAGAAATCCCCCCTGCGCATCGTGCTGGGCGCCGACGCCACGCCCGAGGCCGCCCGCGCCTCGCTGGCGCGCGCCACGCAGCGCCGGGGCATCGCCCAGCTGCAGGCCGTGCAGCAGCCCGGCCGCGCGCATGCCATCTGGCACCACTACTACAACTCGCCCTTCAACGTCGTGGCGGTGCAGGTGTTCGCCAAATGGCTGCACCCCGAGCTGTTTGCCGACCTGGACCCGCGCGACACCCTGCAGACGATGTTCACCCGCTTCCAGCCCATCCCGCTGACGGGCGTGTACTGGACCAGCCTCTGATGCGCTCCATGCCCATGCCCCGCGACACCCGCCGCCGCGCGCTGCTGGCCTCTGGTGCCAGCCTGTGGCTGGCGGGCTGCGCCAGCGGCGCGCCAGAGGCGTCCCTGCTGCAGGCGGGCCCCGCGCGGCTGCCGGACACGCGCCAGCTGGACCTGCGCGACCCGGCGAGCGGCCGCGTCTGGCGCATCTGGGTGCAGCAGCCCGCCGGCCCCGCGCCCGCCACCGGACACCCCGTGCTGTATGTGCTCGACGGCAATGCCGCCTTTGCGCTCGCGGCCCAGCTGGCCCGCAATGAGGCCGCGCGCCCCGCGCAGATGCGCGCGGACAGCGCCATCGTCGTGGGCATCGGCCACCCCGGCGATGCCGTGGTCCACCCCGCGCAACGCCAGCGCGACTACACGCCGCCCGCGCCCGGCGGCTCGGCCACGCCCGAGGCCGGCGGCGCGGACATCCTGCTCGACTTCATCGCGCGCGAGCTGCAGCCGCGCGTGGCGCGGGCGTTTTCCATCGACCCGCAGCGCCAGGCGCTGAGCGGGCACTCGTTCGGCGGCCTGCTGGTGCTGCACGCGCTGTTCACGCGCCCCGCGTTGTTCACACGGTATGCGGCCACCAGCCCGTCGGTGTGGTGGAACGGCGCGCAGGTGCTGCAGACGGCATCGCAGTTCATGCAGGCGCACGCGACGGCGCCGCGCCCCTTCCGGGCCCGGCTGCAGCTGCGCGTGGGCAGCCTGGAGCAGCCCCGGGCCGCTCCCACCGCGGCGCGCGCCGCCGTGCAGCACGAACGCCGCATGATCGAACGCACGCAGGCGCTGGCGGACCAGTTGGAGGCCTTGCACTGGCCCGAACTGCGCGTTCACATGGGCATATTGCCCGGCGTGGACCATGGCGGCGCCATGGCGCCGGGGCTCATCGACGCCCTGGCATGGGCCCAGCAGCCCCGCTGAAAACCGCCGCCCCGCGCCATGGAACCCTCTCGCACCCCACACGCCCTGCCCCGGAACTGCCTTCGTTGAACCCCGCCGCCCCGTCTCCCTTGCCGCCGCCCCTGGACGCGGCCCGCGCTGGTTCGCTGGCGCGGCGCTACCAGCACTTCGTGCGCCTGCGCCTGCTGCTGCTGGCCGCCCTGCTCGCCGTGCTGTGCGCCAGCGTGGTGGCCGACATCGCGCTCGGCCCCTCCACCTTCGCGTTCGCCGACGTGCTGCGGGGCCTGTTCGCCCCCGCCAGCCTGCCGCAGGCGCAGCAGGTCATCCTGTGGGAAGTGCGCCTGCCCTACGCGGTGATGGCCGTGCTGGTGGGCGCCAGCCTGGGCTTGGCAGGGGCCGAGATGCAGACCGCGCTCAACAACCCGCTGGCCAGCCCGTTCACGCTCGGGGTGTCGGCGGCGGCGGCCGTGGGCGCTTCAGCCGCCGTGGTCACGGGCTTCACGCTCGTGGCCTGGGGCGAGAACCTGGCCGTGCCGCTGTGCGCCTTCGCGGGCGCGGCCGGCGCCACGGCGCTGATCCAGTTGCTGGCCTGGCGCCAGGGCGCCACGGTGGACACCGTGGTGCTGTTCGGCATCGCGCTGCTGTTCAGCTTCGAGGCCCTGCTGTGGCTGCTGCAGTTCATCGCCGACAGCAACGCGCTGCAGCAGATCGTGTTCTGGACCATGGGCAGCCTGGGCCGCGCCACCTGGACCAAGATCGGCATCGTGGGCACCGTGCTCGCGCTGTGCATGCTCTGGTCGGCGCGCCAGGCCTGGGCCCTCACGGCGCTGCGCGCGGGCGAGGACCAGGCGCGCAGCTTCGGCATCGGGGTGGAGCGGCTGCGCCTGGTCACGCTGCTGCGCGTGAGCCTGCTGGCGGCCACCGCCCTGTCGTTCGTGGGCACCATCGGCTTCGTGGGCCTGGTGGGGCCGCACATCGCGCGCATGCTGCTGGGCGAGGACCACCGCTACTACCTGCCCGGCAGCGCGCTGGCGGGGGCGCTGATGCTGTCGCTCGCGTCCATCCTCAGCAAGGCGCTGGTGCCCGGCGTGGTGCTGCCCATCGGCATCATCACCGCGCTGGTGGGCGTGCCGCTGTTCATGGTGCTGGTGCTGCGCCAGAGAAGGGCCACATGAAGCACCCCCTGAGCCGCTGCGCGTCTTCCCCCTCTCCCACATTGCTGCGCGACGCGGGAGGAGGACGCCCCCAGCGCGGCGGGGCGGCCCTTGCGCGGGGGCGCTGGCCCGGGCCGCGTCAGTTTCATTGGCTGCCGAGGGTGCGTAGCGCCATGGAGGCTTGATATGACAACCGGCCTGACCCTCGAACAACTCACCGCCGGCTACCCCGGCCGGCCCGTGCTGCAGGGCGTGGACCTGCCTGCCGTGCCCGCCGGCACGCTGGTGGCCGTGGTGGGGCCCAACGCGGTGGGCAAGTCCACGCTGCTCAAGGCCGTGGCCGGGCTGCGGCCGGCGCAGGGACGCGTGTGGCTCGAGGGCACGGACCTGGCCACCCTGCCGCCCCGCGAGCGCCTGCGCCGCGTGGGCTACCTGCCGCAGGCGCTGCCCCAGAGCACCTCGCTCGTGGCCTACGAGACCTGGCACAGCGCCCTGCGCGCCGGGCGCAGCGACTGGAGCGCCGCCCGGCGCGAGGCGGCCATCGAATCCGTCGTGGCATCGCTGGGGCTGCAGGCGCTGGCGCTGCGCCGGCTCGATGAACTCTCGGGCGGGCAGCGCCAGATGGTGGGACTGGCGCAGGCCATCGTGCGCGCGCCGCGCCTGCTGCTGCTGGACGAGCCCACCAGCGCGCTCGACCTGCGCTGGCAGCTGCAGGTGCTGCAGGCCGTGCGCGACCTGGTGCAGCAGCAGGGCACCGTGGGCCTGGTGGCCGTGCACGACCTGAACCTGGCGCTGCGCTTTTGCCAGCAGGTGCTGGTGCTGGGCGGCGGCGGCGTGCTGGCCGCCGGCGCGCCGGCCCCGCTGCTGACCCCCGCGCTGCTGCGGCGCGCCTATGGCGTCCAGGCCCGCGTGGAGCGCTGCTCGCAAGGCAACCTGCTGGTGCTGGCCGACGCCGCGCTGCCGCTGGATGCCGCTTCTTCCATGACCACAACCAGCCCCTTCCCATGATGCGACGCCAGGGCCATGTGCCCACGCCCGACGCCAGCCGCTACCTGCAGCGCCTGTGCTACCACTTCACGCGCAAGATCACCGTGACGTATGACGAGCACCAGGGCCAGGCCCACTTTCCCTGGGGCCTGTGCCTGCTGCGGGCCGATGGCGCGGCGCTGCACTTCGACTGCAGCGCCGACGACCAGGCCAGCCTGGACCGGGTGCAGTTCGCGATCGACTCGCACGTGGAGCTGTTCTCGCGCAAGAGCCCCATGGCCGTGGACTGGCAGCCCGTGCAAACCGTCAGCGCGCCGGCGGCTGGCACGGCGCCCCCCGCCCCTTAAGCCCCAATTGCGGCCCGCCTGCCGCCCACATCGGACGATGGGCAGCGCAGGCGCTTCCTAGAATGTGACATTTTGTTATCGCGCCGCACCGGTGCCCGAACACCGGCGAGGCCCCTGCCCGCCATGGCACATTCCGCATCCGCCCGCCCCGAGCCCCGCCCGCCCCGCCCGTTCGCCATCCCGCAGCGCGGCTCCAGCCTGGCGGGCAAGGCCTACTGGGCCATGGTGCAGCGCGTGGCGCTCACGGCGGCGGCCATCGACGGCGGCTACATCGTGCTGTTCCTGTGGCTGGGGTCGCTGCCGCTGGCGGCCGTCAACCTGGTGAGCATCGCGATGTACCTGGGAGCCTACCGGCTCATCCAGTCGCGCTACAACGCGGCCGCGCTGGCGCTGATCTGGCTGGAGGTGGTGGGCCACGCGGCACTGGGCTCGCTGCTCATCGGCTGGAACAGCGGCTTTCACTACTACCTGCTGCTGTTCATTCCGGCCATCGTGATCGCCAACACGCGCGGCTTCGCGGCGCCCATGGTGATCGCGCTGCTGGCGTACTACCTGGGCCTGCAGGTGCTGTGCGACCACCTGGGGCCGCTGGCCCCCCTGCCGCCCCTGAGCGTGAAGATCGTCAACTGGATCCACATCTGCCTGGTGTTCGCGATGTCGGCGGCGCTGGCGGCGTTCTACCGCCGCACCATCCTCATCGCCGAGGGCCGGCTGCGCAAGCAGGCCACGCTGGACCCGCTGACCGGCCTGAACAACCGCAGCCACTTCGAGGCGCTGGCCGCCCACACGCTGGCCCGCGGCCAGCGCGACGGCACGCCCATCGCCCTGCTGCTGTGCGACGTGGACCACTTCAAGCGCGTGAACGACCAGTACGGCCATGCCGTGGGCGACGAGGTGCTGGTGGCCATGGCCCGCACGCTCAGCCAGAGCCTGCGCGAAGGCGACGTGCTCGCCCGCTGGGGCGGCGAGGAGTTCCTGGCGCTGATGCCCGCCAGCCCGCTCGACGCCGCCTGCGCCACGGCCGAACGCATCCGCGCCGCGGTGCAGGCAACGCCGATGGAGGTCGGCCCCGCGCCCCTGTCGCTCACCATGTCGTTTGGCGTGGCGCAGGTGCATGGCGCGGACGACCTGCAGGCCGCCATCGTGCGCGCCGACAAGGCGCTCTACGAAGCCAAGCACGCAGGCCGCAACCGCGTGAGCGTGGCCTGAGGCCAACGTCCATGCCGAGCGGGGCAGGGCAAAAAAAAGGCAGCTGGCGCTTGATGGACAAGCGCAGAAAGCTACCATTTTAATAGCAACCCAGCACCAACACCCGGCCCCGGGGCCGCCCGGCGCCTCAGCCGTTGCGCCGCGCCGCCTCGTACAGGCCCTGCACCTTGGGCACGTTCAGCTCCAGCTCATGGATGCGCGCGGGACCCGAGGGGTGGGTGGACAGGAACGCCAGCCCGCCCTGCTTGCTGCCGCTGGCATTGCCCATCTTCTTCCACAGGCTCACGGCGGCCGAGGGCTGGTAGCCCGCGCGGGCGGCCAGCTCCAGGCCCACCAGGTCGGCCTCGCTCTCGTCCGAGCGGCTGAACTGCAGCGTGAGCAGCTGCCCGCCCAGGCCGGCGGCCGCCTGGCCCAGGTCGCCCAGGCCCAGCAGCTGCGAGCCCAGCCGCAGCGCGAGGTTGGTGCCCTGCGTCTTGGCGATGCGCTCGCGCGCATGTTCGCGCAGCGCATGGGCCATTTCGTGGCCCATGATCATCGCGGCCTCGTCGTCGGTGAGCTTGAGCTGGTCCAGGATGCCGGTGTAGAACGCGATCTTGCCGCCGGGCATGCAGAACGCGTTGATCTGCTGGCTGCCGATGAGATTGACCTCCCAGCGCCACTGCCTGGCGCGGTCGTTCCACGGCGCGGCGTGCGGGATCAGCCGCTTGGCGATGGCGTGCAGGCGCTGCAGCTGCGGATGCCCCTCGGGCGCCAGCGCGCGCTTGGCCTTGGCCTGCTGCAGCATCTGCTGGTACTGCTGGGCGGCCGAGTTTTCCAGCGTCTCGGCGGGCACCAGCTTGCGCAGGCTGGACGCCGTGCCCACGTCCACCTGCGCGAGCACCGGCGCGGCGGCAGTGGCGCCGGCCGCCAGCAGGAATGCACGGCGCGCCGACCACGGGGACGACGGTGCAACGGAGGGAGCGGGGCAGAAAAGGCACATACAGGCAATCCCTGAAGGAATAATAAGCAGCGCTGGCGCACCACACACCAGGGCTTGTCGCCAGATGGAGGCTGGCAGGCCGGGCTGCAAGGGTGTCGGCGATGATAGACAAAACCTCCGCCCCCCATGTCAGACACATCCACTTCATCCCCCCCCGGCCTCAGCCCCGAAAAGTCCGCGCGCACGCCCTGGCTGCAGACCCTGCGCGTGTACCTGGAGCCCGCCAGCCTGCGCATGCTCACGCTCGGGTTCTCCGCCGGGCTGCCGCTGCTGCTGGTGCTGGGCACGCTGAGCTTTCGCCTGCGCGAGGCGGGCATCGACCGCAGCACCATCGGGTACCTGAGCTGGGTGGGCCTGGCCTACGGTTTCAAGTGGGTGTGGGCGCCGCTGGTGGACCGCATGCCGATCCCGCTGCTCACCCGGGCCTTGGGACGGCGGCGCAGTTGGCTGCTGCTGTCGCAGGCGCTCATCGTGGGCGGGCTCATCGGCATGGCGCTGGCCGACCCGCGCCAGACGCTCGGACCCATCGTGTGGTGCGCGCTGGCGGTGGCGTTCGGCTCGGCCACGCAGGACATCGCGCTCGATGCGTTCCGCATCGAATCGGCCGACGCCAATCACCAGGCGGCGCTGGCGGCGTCATACCAGACGGGCTACCGCCTGGCCATGATCTGGGCCGGTGCGGGCGTGTTGTGGATTGCGGCGCGCTCCGAAGTGGCCCCTGCGGTGGGGCAGGTGGTGGCGCAAGGCGCGGCCGCGTACCAGAACGGCGCCTGGCAAGCGGCCTACCTGGCCATGGCGGCGTCGATGGCGGTGGGCGTGGTCACCGTGCTGTTCTCGCGCGAGCCCGCGCCCGTGCAACTGCCCCCGGCCAGAAACGCGGCCGAGTGGATCCAGGGCGCCATGGTGGAGCCCTTCGCCGACTTCCTGCGCCGCTACGGCTGGCACGCGGCGCTGATCCTGGCGCTCATCGCCGTCTATCGCATCAGCGACGTGGTGATGGGCATCATGGCCAACCCGTTCTACGTGGACATGGGCTTCACCAAGGACGAGGTGGCCGCCGTGACCAAGGTGTACGGTGTGATCATGACGCTGGCGGGCGCCTTCGTGGGCGGCGTGCTGTCGATGCGTTTTGGCGTGATGCGCATCCTGATGCTGGGCGCCATCCTGAGCGCCGCGAGCAACCTGCTGTTCGCCTGGCTGGCGGGCCACGGGCACGACGTGACGGCGCTCATCGCCGTGGTGTCGGCCGACAACCTGGCCAGCGGCATCGCGTCGGCGGCGTTCATCGCCTACCTGTCGAGCCTGACCAACGTGAGCTACTCGGCCACGCAGTACGCGCTGTTCAGCTCCATGATGCTGCTTGCCCCGAAGTTCGTGGCGGGGTTCTCGGGCGACTACGTGAATGCCTTCGGCTACGCGCACTTCTTCACGGCCACCGCGATGCTGGGGTTGCCGGTGCTGGTGCTGGTGTGGCTGGCATCCCGGGTGAAAACAGCCTCTGGCGCTTGATGGCAAGGCGCTAATAGCTATCTAATTTATAGCAATCGCCTGCTTTTCACCCCCGGCGGTTTACCGCAACTTTACGGAGGCTTCAACACGGGGAGACGCCCGCGCGCGAGCATGGGGGCTCTGTCCAGGCCTCCCACTACACTGCCCCCATGAGCTCCCAACTGCTGATGATCGAAGACGACGCCCGCCTCGCGCAGATGGTGGGCGAGTACCTGGGCCAGTCGGGCCTGCAGGTCACGCACCGCGCGGACGGCAAGAGCGGCCTGGCGCAGCTGCAGGGGCCGGACGCCGGGCCGTTGCCCGACCTCGTGATCCTGGACCTCATGCTGCCCGACATGGACGGGCTGGAGGTGTGCCGCCGCATCCGCTCGCTGCAGGGCAGCGCGGCGCAGGTGCCGGTGCTCATGCTCACCGCCAAGGGCGACCCCATGGACCGGATCATCGGCCTGGAGCTGGGCGCCGACGACTACCTGCCCAAGCCTTTCGAGCCGCGCGAGCTGCTGGCGCGCATCCGCGCCATCCTGCGGCGCCGCACCGATGGCGGCGGTGCCTCGGCGGCCACGCAGGTGCTGCGGTTCGGCACGCTGGAGATCGACCGCGACGCGCGCACCGTGACTGTGTCCGGCGAGCTGGCCGACCTCACCTCCTACCAGTTCGATTTGCTGGTGGCCCTGGCCGAGCGCGCGGGCCGCGTGCTCACGCGCGACCAGATCATGGAGGCCGTGCGCGGCCGCGAGCTGGAGGCTTTCGACCGCTCCATCGACGTGCACATGGGCCGCATCCGTGCCGCCATCGAGGCCGACGCCAAGAACCCGCGCCGCATCCTCACGGTGCGCGGCGTGGGCTATGTATTCGCGAAACAACAAGACTGACCGGTGGAGCGCGGCCCTGCCACGGCGCGCACCCCGCTTTGCTGAATGTCCCTCTCCACCCCCTTTTCCCGCCGCCTGTATCTGCGCATCTGGCTGGCCGTGGTCGGCGGCATCGCGGTGCTGACGCTGACCGTGGGCTGGGCCTGGCGCATGGCCGAAGAGCAGAAGGCGCAGAACGCGCAGCCTTTTGTGCCGCCGTCGCGCGAGATGGTGCTGCGCGACCCCGCCGGCAACCTGGTGCTGCGCGGCCTGGCCACGCGCCAGCCCAGCGAACCCGGCGAAGGGGCCGAGTTCCATATCGAGTCGGGCACCGGCCAGCCGTTCGTGCTGCAGATGGCGCCCCGCCAGCCGCGCGGCGAACGCGGCGGCCGGCCCGGCGGCCCCAACCAGGGCGACGCGGCGTTCTGGACCCGGCCGCCGTTCGGCTTCCTGTGGCTGCTGGGCATCGTGAGCCTGGCGGTGGCCGTGGGCGTGTACCCCATCATCCGGCGCCTGACCCTGCGGCTGGAGGCGCTGCAGCGCAGCGTGCAGAAGTTCGGCGAGGGCGACCTGTCGGTGCGCGTGCCCGAGCAGGGACAGGACGAGGTGGCCGACCTCGCGCGCCAGTTCAACGCCGCCGCCGCGCGCGTGGAAACGCTGGTCAAGTCGCACAAGTCCCTGCTGGCCAACGCCTCGCACGAACTGCGCTCGCCGCTCACCCGCATCCGCATGGGCATGGAGCTGATGGGCGGGCAGCAGCCCTCGCCCGCGTTCCGCGAGGAAATCCTGCGCAACATCGCCGAGCTGGACCAGCTGGTGGACGAGATCCTGCTGGCCAGCCGCCTCGATGCGCGCGAGGCCGACGTGGGCACCGTGGAGCTGGTGGACCTCATCGGCCTGGCCGCCGAGGAGTGCGCGCGCGTGGATGCCGACCTGGATGTGAGCTCCAGCGCCGACTCCGTGGACGTGCGCGGCGTCTCCAAGCTGCTGCGCCGCGCCATCCGCAACCTGCTGGAAAACGCCCGGCGCTACAGCACGGGCGAGATCACGGTGGTGGTGCACCGCCGCCAGGGCCACGCCGAGGTGCGCGTGTGCGACCGGGGACCAGGCGTGCCAGCCAGCCAGCGCGAACGCATCTTCGAGCCCTTCTACCGCCTGCCGGGCGCCAGCGAGCGCGCGGGGGGCGTGGGCCTGGGGCTGGCCCTGGTGCGCTCCATCGCAGGGCGCCACAACGGCACCGTGCACTGCGAGGACCGCGAGGGCGGTGGCGCCTGCTTCGTGCTGCGCCTGCCGGTCAGCACGGCTGGCGCCAGCGCCATGCCATGACGCCGTAGAGCACGGCCCCCAGCACCAGCACCGACCCCGCCACGCCCAGCGCCCAGTCAAAACCCTGCGCCTGCGAACCCGCGCGTGCCAGCAGCGCCGCCGCCATGGGCGGCCCCACGATCTGGCCGATGCCATAGAGCGCGGTCATCAGGCCGGTGAAGCCCGCGCCCGCCTGGGGCCACTGGTGGCGCGCCTCCTGCAAGGCAAAAAACGTGATGGCGGTGAACGGCAGCCCCAGCAACAGGCTGCCCAGCGCGAACCCCGCGCGCCCCGGCCAGAGCAGGCCCAGCCCGATGGCCGCCGCCTGCAGCAGGTAGGCCCAGGCCAGCAGCATGCGCCGGTCGCGGGTGGGTGCGATCCGTGTGGAGAGCAGCGCGCCCAGCGCCACGCCCGCGCCGAAGAGCGGCCAGAACAGGTCGGGCCAGACCGATCCGGCGGGCAGCGCCGCGCGTGCGATGACGGGCAGGAAGGTGGCCGTGACGATGTACCCCAGGCCCGCGAGGCCGTAGGCCACGGCCAGGAGGGTCCGCTCGGCCACGGGGCGCGCGGGCGCAGAGGCGCCGCCTGCGGCCCCCGCCGCCCCCGCGGCCGGGGCGTCCACCCCCTGGAACACCGCCCAGGCCCCCGCGCACAGCACGGCCGCCAGTGCGCTGAAGGCCGCCCAGCCCGCCGCGGCGCTCCAGCCCGCAGCCACCATGGCGCTGGTGGGCAGGCCGGTGATGACGATGCCCAACCCCGGCCCGCAGAAAATCAGCCCCCCCAGGGCCGGGCGCCCCAGGTGCGCCAGCCGCCCCATGCACCAGTTGGCCGTGCCCAGGAACACCAGCGCGCTGGCCACGCCCGCGAACAGGCGCAGCAGGGGCCAAAAGGCCGGCCACGGCACGGCCAGCAGCCCCGTGAGCAGCACCGTGGCCACGAGCCCGCCGCGCACCAGCGCCGCGTTGCCGGGCACGCCGCCCAGGCGCCGGCCCAGCCAGGGCAAGGCCATGTAGAGCAGCGCCCCCGCGAGGTAGCCGGCGTAGTTGGCCGTGGCCAGCCAGCTGCCCGTGGCGATGTCCACCACGCCGTCGTGCAGCATCATGGGCAAGAGCGGGGTGAAGGCAAAACGGCCGATGCCCATGGCCGCCGCCAGCGCGGCCATGCCGGCCAGGGCGACCTGCAGGGCCGTGGCGCCGTCAGCGTGCCGGGAGGTGGGAGGGGAAAGAGACGCCGGGTTCACGGTGGGGACATGGGGTTGCCACGGGGAATGCTGTTGCATATCATCTTAGCAAGAGATTGAATTTTTGTAATTCATACTTTTTCATGATGGACAAAGGGCCACCCCCGCTCGACCTCGCCGCTCTCGACATCTTCCGCACCGTGGCGGCGGAGGGCAGCGTCACGCGCGCGGCCGAGCGTTTGCAGCGCGTGCAGTCCAACGTGACCACGCGGGTGCGCCAGCTGGAGTCCGACCTGGGCACGCCGCTGTTCCTGCGCGAGGGCAAGCGCATGGCGCTCACGCCCGAGGGCGAGGTGCTGCTGGGCTATGCCGACCGGCTGCTCGCGCTGGCCGAGGAGGCGCGGCAGGCGCTGCACCCGGGCCCGCCCGCGGGGCGCCTGCGCCTGGGATCGATGGAAAGCACCGCGGCCAGCCGCCTGCCCGCGCCGCTCGCGCGCCTGCACCGCCAGTGGCCCGGCGTGGCGCTGGAGCTGACGACCGCCGCGACCCGCGTGCTGGTGGAACGCCTGCGCGCGCATGCGCTCGATGCGGTGCTGGTGGCCTGGCCGCCGGGCCAGCCCGCCGACCCGGCCCTGGAAACCCGGCCGGTGTTCACTGAAGAGCTGCTGCTGGTCCTGCCCGCCGGCCACCCGCATGCCGCCGGGCCCGACCAGGTGCAGCCCGGCACACTGGCGGTGTTCGAGCCCGGCTGCACCTACCGCCGCATCGCGCAGGACTGGTTCGCGCCACGGCGCGAGCCCATGCAGCTGCTGGAACTGGGCTCGTACCACGCCATCCTGGCCAGTGTGGCGGGCGGCGGCTGCGCGGGCATCGTGCCGCGCTCGGTGCTCAGCATCTCGCCGAACGCGGCCCTGCTGAGCCAGCAGCCGATCACCACCATCACCACCTTGCTGACCTGGCGCCAGGGCTACCGCTCGGCCGCGCTCGATGCGCTGCAGCAGGTGCTGGTCGAGTGACCGCCTTCAGCTCGTTTCCCCCTTTATTTCCTTCTTTCTTTCACGGAACGTCACCATGCCCGACCGCAGCCTGCGCACCGCCCTCTCCCTTCGCCTGCCCATCGTGCAGGGGCCCATGACCGGTGCCGACACGCCGGCCCTGGCGGCCGCAGTGTCCGCCGCGGGCGGGCTGGGCACGCTGGGCTGCGGCATGCGCTCGCCGGCGGCCATGGCCGAGGCCGCCGCCGAGGTGCGCCGTCGCACCGACCGGCCCTTCGGGCTCAACCTGTTCGTGCAAGACACACCCGCGCCCGATGCCGCCACCGTCGAGCAGGCGCTGGCCCGCGTGGCCCCGCTGTACGCCGAGTTCGGCCTGCAGGCCGCCGTGCCCGCGCGCTGGTGCGAGGACTTCCCTGCGCAATTCGAGGCCCTGGTCGAGGCCCGGCCCGCCGTGGCGAGCTTCACCTTCGGCATCCTCACTGCCGCGCAGGTCGAGCGCCTGCACCACGCGGGCTGCTACGTGATCGGCACCGCCACCACGGTGGCCGAGGCCCTGGCCTGGGCCGACGTGGGGACCGATGCGGTCTGCGCGTCGGGGATGGAGGCCGGGGGCCACCGCGGCACCTTTTTGCCCACGGGCCGGCCGCAGGCCGAAGGGCTTGCCCCCGCGGACGCCACCGTGCGCGCGGGCGTGCCATCGCAGGCCGACTTTGCCGCCGCGATGGTGGGCGCGCTCGCGCTGGTGCCACAGTGCGTGGATGCGCTGCGCCCACGCGGCGTGGCCGTGATCGCGGCGGGCGGCATCATGGATGGACGCGGCATCGCCGCCGCGCAGGCGCTGGGGGCCGAGGCGGTACAGATGGGCACGGCCTTCCTCGCCTGCGACGAATCGGGCATCGGCCGCGCCTACCGCGATGCCATGGCCCAGGCCATCGCCACCGACACGCGCACCACCCGCGTGTTCTCGGGCCGCCCCGCGCGCGGCATCGTCAACCCCATGCTGCAGCGCCTGCATGCGCACGAGACGGAGGTGCCGGCCTACCCGGTGCAGAACGCCCTCACCGGCGCCCTGCGCCGGGCCAGCGCCGAAGCCGGCCGCGCAGACCACCTGTCCCTCTGGGCCGGCCAGGGCGTCGCCGCGGTGCGCCCCATGCCCGCCGCCGCGCTGGTGGCCGCGCTGGAAGCGGAATGGCGGACGGCGCTGGCCGCGCAGGCAGCGTTGCTGCAAGCGCAGTGACGCTATCCATTCGATAGCCGCTAGCGCTTACTGGACAAGCGCTAGCGGCAATTCAACCAGGATTCTCTGGAGAGTAATCGGGCTTTGCAACACCGTGTACGCCCTGGCTTCGACAGGCTCAGCCCGAACGGGTGGGAGTGATGGAGGCAGTGCGGACGGCCAATCCCGGTCTCTGCAAAGCGCGCGGCCCCGCCAGTGCACCCGTGGAACCGGCTTTGCCGAGCCACCGGGTGCGTCCCCCTCGGGGGATGGCGCGCAGCGCCTCAGGGGGGCTTCACTGCCTCCAGGGCAGTTCGCGCGCAGGCCCCTGGATCACCGGCGGCTGGGCATTGATCTTCTCGCCTGCGAGCACACGTTCGTACATCCGCAGGTAATTGCGCGCCATGCGCTCGGCGCTGAAATGGTCGACCACGTGCTGGTGGCAGGCGCGCGCATCGAAACGGTTGCCACGCACCGCCTCGGCCAGCACGTTCGCCTCGGCCGACAGCACGCCGCAGTGCAGCGGCACCAGCTCGGGCAGCGCGCCATAGGGCGTGGAAAACACCGGGCAGCCGAAGTACAGGCTCTCGATCACCGCCAGCCCGAAGGGTTCGTGCCAGCGCACCGGAAAGATCAGCCCGCGCGATGCGTTGAGCAAGCCCGTCTTCTGCGTGCCGCCCACCATGCCGTGGAAATGGATCTTGCGCGACAGTGTCCAGCGAAAGCCGCGCTTGAAATTGATGCGCGTGCCGCCCAGCACATCCAGCTCCACACCCGCGCGCAGTGCCACCTTGATGGCGCCGCGCACGTTCTTCACGCCCCACGCCGCCTTGCCCAGGAAGTGGTAGCGCGGGCGCGGCGATTGGAAGTCCACCGGGCCGTAGCCGCTCCAGTCCAGGCCGTTGTAGACGAACTCGGTGGAGCCATACCGCGCGGCGTGGTCGCGCGACAGGAACACCGTGTTGAGCGGCAGCGGCTTGGGCTTGCGCGCGTTGCCGTGCTCGGTCACCAGGTACGGCTTGGCCAGCTCGGTACGGGGGTTGAACTGGAAGTGCGTGATGTCCACGCCCTTCGGGATCTGCCCCTCCCACGGCTCGTCCGGGCGGATGGGCAGCACGTCGCCGAAGTCGCAGGTCGAACCCTCGGGCACCAGGTAGCTCACGCGGTGGCCCTGCTGGACGAGTGTCTTGCCCAGGTCCCAGATCACGCGCTCGGTTCCCCCGTAGCCGTAGACGGGGATGGGGGAGTTGTTGACCAGCAGGATGTGCATGAAGAATGCCTCTGTCTCAGTTGTCTATGGCGCTCTGCGAGGCCCGCAACGGTTGAAACCGGCACGGCCCAGTCCCCGGCAGCCGAGCAAGGGCCGCCCCGCAGCGAGGGCTGCGTCCCCCTGCCCGCATTGCACAGCAATGCGAGAGCGGGGGGATGCGGCGAAGCCGCTCAGGAGGGTGTCGCATCTAGAACGGCCGGCCGCAGCCGATGCGGGCACGCCGCTCGTGCAGGGCGGCCAGCAGCAGCGGGCACATGAAAAGATAGAACATGTTGCCGCTGTTGTGGGCCAGGAAGACCTGGGTGAGGCCGAAGCCGATGTACGACAGGGGCACCATCACTCCCACCAGGCACAGGGAAAGCGATTCCTTGTCCATCTTTCCCGCCCCATCGCGGATGCGCCGGGCCGTGGGCCAGAACATCGCCAGCGGAATGCCATAGAACGCCAGCAACAGCAGCACGCCGGGCAGCCCCCGCTTGGCGAAAAGATCCAGGATTTCGTTGTGCGCGTGGCCGAATTCGAGCACCACCGGGTGTGCCAGCCCGGCCGCCACGCGCCGCGCCTTCTCCTCCGCATAGCCCGCGCGGCCCCAGCCGGTCAAAGGCCGGTCCCAGCCCATCTCCCACGCCAGGCCCCAGTGCGCCAGCCGCTGCCCGACCGAGCTGCGGCCATCGCCGTGGTCCTTGTAGGTCTGCACTTCCTGGCGCGCCTCGTCCACCCGCTGCTCCACCGCGGGCACCTGCGACAACGCGGCCGCCGCCAGCGCCAGCGCGCACAGGCCCCAGTACATCCGGCGCTGCCCCGTGGTGCGCACCAGCAGCCACGCACTGACCGGAAGCAGCAGCACCAGCGCCAGCCAACCGCCCCGCGACTGCGACAGCACCGACCCCACCGCGCCCAGCACGATGGCCGCCGCCAGCAGCACCCGCTGCCACAGCACCCAGCGCTTCCACTGCACCACCAGCAACAGGCCGCTCATCACGGCCAGCAGCATGCTCAGGTTGCCGTACTGGATGGCGTTGGTGAAGCCATTGGCGCGGGGCAGCGCCTGCACGCAGATCTGGTAGATGGCCACCAGGCCGCTGCCCACCGCGCCCACCGCCACCCCCATCCACAGCCACGATGCGCGCGGCTCGAAGGTCATCAGGTAGAAGATGCAGGGCAGCGCCAGCAGGTACTTGACGGGGCGGTCCATGCTGCCCCAGCCCCAGGTGGCCCCCACGTCCAGCAGCCACAGCGCCGCCATGCAGGAAAACGCCGCCGTCAGCCACCAGGCCGCGCGCGGCGCGGGCCGGTTCCACCACACCGGCGCGCTGGCGAGCGCGGCCAGCAGCAGCACGACCGCCCCATAGGAATAGCCCGAGGGCAGCCACAGGGCCAGGCCCGGAACCATGAACGCGCCGAGGCTGGCGCAGCGCCCGAACCAGCGGTAGGCCTTCATCCGCGGATCACCCGGCCCGTGAGGCGGTCACGGTCGTACCGCAGCGCCGCATAGCGGAAGAACCCCTCCAGCGCCACGAAGAAGCAGTACAGGAAGCCCGCGCCCCCGCACAGGAAGCCCAGGCGAAACACGTACAGGCGCACGAACATGGAAGTGCCCGAGGCCAGCCCCCGCAGCACCCCCCCCCGCTGCCCGTTCTCGGCGCGCTTCGCGGCGCCGAGCATCACGTACTGCGTGAGCTTCTCCAGGCTGCCGCGCACCGTGGTGCGCGAGTAGTGCAACAGGCGCGCCTTGATCAGGCGGCGCGGCACCTCGCCGCCACCGGGCAGCGCATGCAGCTGCGCCTGCTCGTGCACCACGCCCGTGTACTCCCGGACCATGCCGCGCACGAACAGCCGCTCGATCTGGGACTGCGAGCGAAAGTGCGTGAGCTCCTGCCCGAACGCCACCATGCGCCAGCGGATCTTCCACACGGCCTGCTCGCCCGAGCGCACGATGGCCTGCAGCTCCCGCGCGAAGGCCGGTGTCATCACTTCGTCAGCATCGAGGAAGAAGATGTAGTCGCCGCGCGCATGGGCGAGCAGGCGGTTGCGCTGCACGGCAAAGCCCTGCCAGTCCGGGTGGACATGGACTTCGGCGCCCAGGCCCCGCGCGATGGCCACGGTGTCGTCCGTGCTTCCACTGTCCACCACCAGCAGCTGGTCTGCAAAGGCGGCGCTCTTCAGGCAGGCTTCAATGCGGTGCGCCTCGTTGTGGGTCAGCACCGCCACGGTCAACGTGGGCGGCGGCGATGCGCCGCCGGCTGCAACTGGCATCAATCAATGACCGGCGTGCACGCGCTCGCCCGCCCTGAGGCGGTACACCGTTCCGCAGTAGGGGCACTTGGCCTCGCCCGTGCGGGCCACGTCCAGGTACACCTTGGGGTGGCTGTTCCAGATTTTCATGTCGGCCTTGGGGCTGGGGCAGAAAACCCCGCCCTGTGCGTTCAGGTCCTTGGCCAGGAGTTCAACGGTTGCTTGCGACATGTTCATCAGACCTTGGTGAGCCAGTGGGCGTAGTTGGAATTGCGGCCGTTGACGATGTCGAAGAAGGCACTCTGGATTTTTTCGGTGATCGGGCCCCGCGACCCCGCGCCGATCTCGATGCGGTCGAGTTCGCGGATGGGCGTCACCTCGGCGGCCGTGCCGGTGAAGAAGGCTTCGTCGGCGATGTAGACCTCGTCGCGCGTGATGCGTTTTTGCACGATCTCCAGGCCCAGGTCCTTGGCGATGTGGAACACGGTGTTGCGGGTGATGCCGTTCAGGGCGCCGGCCGACAGGTCGGGCGTGTAGATCACGCCGTTCTTGATCACGAAGATGTTCTCGCCCGCGCCCTCGGACACGAAGCCGGAGCTGTCGAGCAGCAGCGCCTCGTCGTAGCCATCGTCCAGCGCTTCCATGTTGGCCAGGATGGAGTTGGTGTAGTTGCTCACCGCCTTGGCCTGCGTCATGGTGATGTTGACGTGGTGGCGCGTGTAGCTGCTGGTCTTCACGCGAATGCCGCGCTTCATGCCCTCTTCGCCCAGGTAGGCGCCCCAGGCCCAGGCGGCCACCATCAGGTGGATCTGGTTGCCCTTGGGGGAGACGCCCAGCTTCTGCGAGCCGATCCAGGTCAGCGGGCGCAGGTAGCAGGATTCAAGCTTGTTCTCGCGCACCACGGCCTTCTGGGCCTCGTTCACTTCTTCCTTGCTGAAGGGAATCTTCATGCGCAGGATCTTGGCGCTGTTGAACAGGCGGTCGGTGTGTTCTTCCAGGCGGAAGATGGCCGTGCCGTTGGCGGTGTTGTAGGCGCGCACGCCTTCAAAGGCGCCGCAGCCGTAGTGCAGGGTGTGGGTCAGCACATGGATCTTGGCGTCGCGCCAATCGACCATCTGGCCGTCCATCCAGATCTTGCCGTCACGGTCGGCCATCGAGGGAACTACGGGGCTCATGGGTGTCCTTTTGTTGCTGTGGGTCGCAAACCGGGGATTTTACGGGGCGGCCGGGGGCTGGCCCGCCGGGGCGGCGGAACCGTCGCCTTCGGGCCGCCACAGCGTCCACTTCGCCAATTTGCCGTGGCGGAACTCGCACGTCACGTGCGACTGGGTGCCATCCGTCCAGCGGTACACCTCCGGCTCGGCCTGCGCCGGCGACAGCTGCTCGCCCAGGGACTGCGTCATGGCCACCACATGCATCAGGTTGACCCCCTCGCCGAGGCGGGCGTTGAGCATGACCGCGCTGCCCACATACCCGATGGGGCGGTTGGCGGCCTTCTTCATCACATTCATGAGCCGCGTGAAATGCAGCAGCGCCCACATGACCAGCCCGCCCATGACGGCGGCCACACCGGGCCATCCGTAGGCCATGAAACCAAAAACAACCAGCCCCACCACGCCCAGGGGCACCAGGATTTTGCGCAAATTCATGGGCGGTATTGTCATATGAGCGCCCGGGCCGCCGGCAAAGATCCCGAGGCCGGGGCGCCAAGCGGCCGGCAAGGCACCTCCAGACGCTGGCCGAGAAATTGTTTCGTTGTGTAAGCACTACATTAATGAAATAACATCGCACGCGAAGGCGGGCCGGGCCCCCGCAAGTGTTTACGGCCGTGGCGGAAGCACGAAAAATGCGGACTCGTCCTTTCTGGAGATGGTCAATGAAATTGGATAACGTGCGCCTGTCGCCCAAGCTGTGGGGTTCTATCGTGGGGCTGCTGGGTGCCATGCTGCTGGTGTCGGTATGGGCGCAGCACCAGGTGGCCCAGGTGATGGACCGGTCCATGGAGTCGATGGCATCGTTCGAGAACCGCATCACGCTCGCCGCGCAATGGAAGGGCGCCACCGAAACCACCGGCGAGCGGGTGCTGGCCAGCAATTCCACGCCCGATGCGGACCTGACGGCCCTGTTCGACGGCCGCGTGAAGGCCGGCGTGGCCGGCATCTCGGCCATCCAGGCCAAGGTGGTGGAACTGGCGACCAGCCCGGCAGACAAGGCCGCCCTCGAGCGCGTGGCCGCCGAGCGCACCCATGTGCTGGCCCTCAACAAGCAGGCGCGCGAAATCAAGCAGGGTGGCGACGGGGCCGCCTTCAAGTCGTTCATCGAATCCAAGTACCTGCCGTCCATCGGCCGCTATGTGGACAGCCTCGAGACCTTCGTGCAGCTGCAGCAGAGCCAGCGCGACGCGGCCCGGCAGGAGGCCCAGGCCGCCCGCAGCCACGCCAACCTGCTGGCCTGGATCACCCAGGGGGCCGTGTTCGCGCTGGGCCTGGTGCTGTCGTTCCTGCTGGTGCGCTCCATCACGCGCCCGCTGAACCGGGCGGTGGATCTGTCCGATGCCATCGCCAGCGGCAACCTCACCGTGTCCGCGCAGGACGATCGCCAGGATGAGTTCGGCCACCTGCTGCGCTCGGTATCGCAGATGGCGGCCCGCCTGCGCGGCCTGGTTTCCGAGGTGCGCAGCGGCGTGGACTCCATGTCCAATGCCTCGGTGGAGATCGCCACGGGCAACCAGGACCTGTCGTCGCGCACCGAGCAGACGGCCGCCAACCTGGAAGAGACCGCCGCCAGCATGGAAGAGCTGACCGCCACCGTCACCCAGTCGGCGGACACCGCGCGCCAGGCCAACCAGCTGGCCACCACGGCCGCGCAGGCGGCCACGCGGGGCGGCGAGGTCGTGGCGCAGGTGGTCGAGAGCATGCAGCACATCACCAGCAGCTCGCGCAAGATCGCCGACATCATCGGCGTGATCGACGGCATCGCCTTCCAGACCAACATCCTGGCCCTCAACGCCGCCGTGGAAGCCGCCCGCGCGGGCGAACAGGGCCGGGGCTTCGCCGTGGTGGCCAGCGAGGTGCGGGGCCTGGCCCAGCGCTCCGCCTCCGCGGCCAAGGAGATCAAGGAGCTGATCAGCGCCTCGGTCGACACCGTGGAGACCGGCTCGGGCCAGGTCGCGCAGGCGGGCCAGTCGATGGACGAGATCGTGGCCAGCGTGCGCCGGGTGTCCGACCTCATCGGCGAGATCACCGCATCCTCCAGCGAACAGCGCGACGGCATCGGCCAGGTCAACCAGGCCGTGAGCAACCTGGACCAGATGACGCAGCAGAACGCCGCCCTGGTGGAGGAATCGGCGGCCGCCGCGGCCTCGCTGCGCGACCAGGCGCAGCGCCTGGCCGAGGTCGTGTCCGTCTTCAACGTGGGCCACCAGCCCGCCAGCACCACGCCCAGCCCTGCCCGCGCGCCGGCCCCGGCGCCCAGGCCTCGGGCGGCGGGCAGCGCGCTCAAAGCCGCCCCCGCCAAGGCCGCCCCGCCCCTTGCCAGGCCGCTGCAGGCCCCCGCGGCGCGCCCAGCGCCGCCTCCCGCACCCGCCGCCCCGGCGGGCCAGAAGGCGTCGGATGACGACTGGGAGTCTTTCTGACGTGCCGGTGCGGCACGGGCCGCCACCATCGGCTGCTCTAATTGCGCACTTCTGCATCCAGCCCCCCACCGCTTTCCATGCGCAACCCTCCCCTTTTGCTGGCGGCCCTCGCCGCCATGCTGGCCGCCTCCACGGCCAGCGGCCAGAACCTGTTCAAGTGCACGGACGACAAGGGGCACACCACCTTCTCCGACCGGGCCTGCGCCCAGGCGCCACGCCCGGCCGCGCCGCCCAGCCCACGGCCGTCTCCCGCCACGGCACCCGTGGCCAAGGTCAAGGCCAGCGCGCCCTCCGCGCCACCGGCCGCGCCCGCCGCCAGCAGCCCCAAGGCCGAGAACATCACCAGGCTGACCCCGGCCGTGGTGGAGGGTGTGCTGCGGCGAGCCGTGGAGCTCGGCGACCGGTCGGACTACCGTGCTCAGTGCGCGCTGGCCGCGCCCGACCTGAGCTTCAAGCTCACCGACCACAGCAGCAGCCCCGCGAGCGTGTACTCCGGCGGGCGCGCGGAGATCTGTGCGCTGCAGCAGCAGTCCGCGCAGGCCATGCAGGCCAGCGGTCTGCGCTCCGCAAGCCGGCTGGGCAAGCTGGACATCCGCGTCAATGCCGATGGCACCCAGGCCACGGCGCGGTCTGAATCGGCGGCGGCCATTTCCGCCCAGGGCCAGCATGTGCTGACCATGCAATGCACGCGCGAGGAGGTGCTGGGCCTGTACAGCGGCAGCGTGCTGTACCAGCGCGTCACCGCCGTCTGCAGGCCCTCCTAGCCCATCTCCCGCACCACGTTCATCGCCTCCTCCACGCGCTCCACGGCGTGGATGGTCAGGCCCTCGATGGGCTTCTTGGGCGCGTTGGCCTTGGGCACCACCGCCACGCTGAAGCCCAGCTTGGCGGCTTCTTTCAGGCGCTCCTGCCCGCGCGGCGCGGGTCGCACCTCGCCCGCCAGGCCCACTTCGCCAAAGGCCAGGAAGCCGCGCGGCAGCGCCTTGCCGCGCAGGCTGGAGGTGATGGCCAGCATCACCGCCAGGTCGGCCGCCGGCTCGCTGATGCGCACGCCGCCCACCGCGTTCACGAACACATCCTGGTCCATGCACGCCACCCCCGCATGACGGTGCAGCACGGCCAGCAGCATGGCCAGGCGGTCCTTGTCCAGGCCCACGGACAGGCGCCGGGGGCTGGGGCCACCGCTGTCCACCAGCGCCTGGATCTCCACCAGCAGCGGGCGCGTGCCTTCGAGCGTGACCATCACGCAGCTACCCGGCACGGGTTCGCTGTGCTGGCTCAAAAAGATGGCGCTCGGGTTGCTCACGCCCTTGAGGCCTTTTTCCGTCATGGCGAACACGCCGATCTCGTTGACCGCGCCAAAGCGGTTCTTGATGGCGCGCACCAGGCGAAACTGGCTGTGCGTGTCGCCCTCGAAGTACAGCACCGTGTCCACCATGTGCTCCAGCACGCGCGGCCCCGCCAGGGCGCCTTCCTTCGTCACATGCCCCACCAGCACGATGGCCACGCCGGTGGACTTGGCACAGCGCGTGAGGTGGGCCGCGCATTCGCGCACCTGGGCCACGGAGCCGGGCGCGGACGTGAGCTGGTCGGAATACACCGTCTGGATGGAATCGATCACGGCCACCGCGGGCTGCATGGACTCGATGGTCGCCAGAATCTTCTCGAGCTGGATCTCGGCCAGCACGTTCACCTGGCTGTGGTCCAGCCCCAGGCGGCGCGAGCGCAGCGCCACCTGGGCGCCGCTTTCCTCGCCCGTCACATACAAGGTGGGCAGGCCCACGCGCTGCAGGGCATCGAGCGCCTGCAGCAGCAGGGTGGACTTGCCGATGCCCGGGTCGCCGCCGATGAGCACCACGCCGCCTTCGACAATGCCGCCGCCCAGCACCCGGTCCAGCTCGTCGATGCCGCTCGGTGTGCGCTCCACATCGCTGGCCTCGATGGCCGACAAGGGCATCACCGCCTGCGCCTGGGCCAGGCCTGCAAACTGCGACCCGCTGTAGCGGTTCTTGCCCGGCCCCGCGTCGGCCACCTGCTCGATCAGCGTGTTCCAGGCACCGCAGGCCGGGCATTTGCCCAGCCAGCGCGGGCTGGTGCCGCCGCATTCGGTGCAGGTGAACGTGGTTTTTTCTTTGGCCATGGCGATGTAGAGGGAAAGCCCCCGGGGTGGGGCAGCCGACTATAGCGGCCATGCCCCCACGTGCTGGCAACAGCCCGTACGATGGAGGGCTTGGCACCCCGCCGCAGGAAGCTCACATTGCAGACACCCGTCAACCCCTTCAAACAGGCCATGGCCCAGGGCCAGTCGCAGATCGGCCTGTGGCTTGCGCTGGCCGACGCCTACAGCGCGGAAATCATCGCCGGCACTGGCTACGACTGGCTGCTGGTCGATAGCGAACATGCGCCCAACGACGTGCGCTCCATCCTGCACCAGCTGCAGGCCATCGCCAGCGCCAGCAGCGCCCTCGCCCCCGGCGCGCGGGCGCCCCACCCCATTGCGCGGGTTCCCGTGGGCGACACCGCGCTCATCAAGCAGTACCTGGACATCGGCGCGCAAACCCTGCTGGTGCCCATGGTGGACACCGCCGAGCAGGCACGGCAGCTGGTGCGCGCCACGCGCTATGCACCTGAAGGTGTGCGCGGCATGGGCAGCGCGCTGGCCCGTTCGTCGCGCTGGCAGGCCTACCCCCGGTATGTGCACGAGGCCAACCAGCAGGTGTGCCTGCTGGTGCAGGCCGAGACGGTGGAAGCCATGGCCAACCTGGATGCGATCGCCGCCACGCCCGGCGTGGACGGCGTGTTCATCGGCCCGGCCGACCTGTCGGCTTCCATGGGGCACCCCGGCAACCCGGGACATCCTGACGTACAGGCCGCCATCCACGATGGCATCACCCGCATCCTGCGCGCGGGCAAGGCGCCGGGCATTCTGGCCACCACCGAGTCGCAGGCGCGCCAGTGGCTGGCGGCGGGCGCCCTGTTCGTGGCCGTGGGCGTGGACACCATGCTGCTGGCCAGCGCCGCGCAGGATCTGCTGGCCCGCTTTCGCACCGATGCCGTGGGCACCCCCCAGCGCCCGGCGGGCTACTGAGGCCCCGCAGCAGTCGCGCGCCCCGAATCCCTCACCACCACAAACAACAACCCTGGAAGACAAAGGCTCTACAACCATGAAAGCATGTATCTACGGCGCGGGCGCCATCGGCGGCTGGCTGGGCGTGGCCCTCGCGCAGGCGGGCCACCCGGTCAGCATGGTGGCGCGCAGCGACACGCTGCGCGCCCTGCAGGCCGAGGGGCTGCGCATGCGGCGCGCCGACGGCACGCTGGCGCAGGTGGCCGTCACCGCGCACGACGACCCGGCGGCACTGGGCGTGCAGGACCTGGTGGTGATCGCAGTCAAGGCGCCGGGCCTGCCCGAGGTGGCGCGCGCCATGGCCCCGCTGATCGGGCCCGAAACCACCGTGCTCACGGCCATGAACGGCGTGCCGTGGTGGTTCCTCGACGGTTTTGGCGGCGCGGCGCAGGGCCATGCCCTGCAGTCGGTGGATGCAGGCGGCGTGATTGCCAAAGCCATCCCGGCGCGCAGCGTGGTGGGCAGCGTGGTGCACACCAGCTGCTCGCTGGAATCGCCCGGTTTTGTGCGCCAGCACTTTGGCAACCGCCTCATCGTGGGCGAGCCCGACGGCCGCCGCAGCGAGCGGCTGCAGGCGCTGGCCGACACGCTGCAGCGCGGCGGCATCGATGTGGAGGTGACCGGCTGCATCCAGAAGGACATCTGGTTCAAGCTCTGGGGCAACCTCACCATGAACCCGATCAGCGCGCTGACCGGCGCCACCACCGACCGCATCCTGGACGACGACCTGGTGCGCGGTTTTGTCAGCGCCGTGATGCTGGAGGCCAAGGCCATTGGCGAGAAACTGGGCCTGCCCATCGACCAGCAGCCCGAGGACCGCCACGCCGTCACGCGCAAGCTGGGCGCGTTCAAGACCTCGATGCTGCAGGACGTGGAGGCCGGCAAGCCCATGGAGATCGACGCCCTGGTGGGCGCGGTGCGTGAACTGGGGCAGATCACCCACACACCCACGCCCCACACCGATGCGCTGCTGGGCCTGACCCGCCTGATGGCACGCACACGAGGCCTGTACTGAAATATTTCAAGAAAATTGGCCGTCAGCGCTTACCTATCAAGCGCCAATAGCTATCTATTTTATAGCACATCAACCATGACCACTCTCACGCTCTACTACACCCCCGGCACCTGCGCGCAGGCCGTTCGCATCGCTTTGGAAGAGGCCGACGCCCCGTACCAACTGGTGCGCGTGGACTTCGCCGCGGGCCAGCAGCGCACGCCCGAGTACCTTGCCGTGAACCCCAAGGGCCGCGTGCCCGCGCTGGCCACGCCACACGGTACCCTGACCGAAACACCCGCCCTGCTGGCGTATGTGGCGCAGAGTTTCCCCGAGGCGCGCCTGGCCCCCACCGATGCCCACGGCTTTGCGCGTCTGCAGGAATTCCACAGCTACCTCGCGTCCACGGTGCACATCGCCCATGCGCACCGCCCCCGCGCCAGCCGCTGGGCCGACGAGCCCGAAGCGATTGCCGCCATGCAGCGCAAGGTGCCGCAGAACATGACCGACTGCTTCAACCTGATTGAAACCCACTACCTGCCCTCTGCGGAACACGGCCCCTGGGTGATGGGCGCGCAGTACACCGTGGCCGATGGTTATCTCTTCACCATCGCCAGCTGGCTGGCCAGCGATGGCGTGGACATTGCGCTCTTTCCCAAGGTGCACGCCCACACCCAGCGCATGCTCCAACGCCCCGCCGTGCAACGCGCCCTGGCCTGAAGCCCGCGGCGAGCAGCGGCAGGAAAAAAAGCCCCGGGCTCTGGCAGCACCGGGGCTTTTTTTGCGGGGCGCAGGTGATCAATTCACCTTGAGGTAGCGCCAGTCGATCCGGTTGTCGGCACGGTGGATGATGTCCACCTTCTTCGTCGCTGCCCACGGAATCACCTGGTTGTACAGCGGGATGTGCGAGACCAGTTCATGCTCCTTGATCAGCGCCTGCTCGATCAGGTTGTTGCGCGTGGTGGCATCGGTCTCCTTCTTCACGCGCTCCACCAGGGCATCGAGCTGCGGGTCGGAGAAGCGGCCCAGGTTGAAGTTGCCATCGCCCCCCGCGCCAGGCGAGCGCACCAGCGACTGCAGGCTGTAGAACGCATCGAACGTGGGTACGCCCCAGCCCAGCAGGTAGATGCTGGCCTCGTTGCGCTGGATCATCGGGAAGTAGGTGGCAAACGGCAGCGAGCGCAGCTTGGCTTTCACCCCCACCTTGGCCCAGTGCGCGGTGATGGCCTGGCACAGCTGCTCGTCGTTGATGTAGCGGCCCGCGCTGCAGGCAAAGTCCACCTCGAAGCCGTTGGGGTAGCCCGCGTCGGCCAGCAGCTTCTGCGCGGCCTTGGGGTCGTAGGGCCAGCGCACGTCGGCCTTCCTGGTCCAGCCATTGACCTGGTTGGCGATCAGCGTGCCCGTGGGCTGGGCCAGGCCGCGCAGCACCACGCGCTGGATGGACTGGATGTCGATCGCCTGGTACAGCGCCTTGCGCACGCGCAGGTCCTTGAGCGGGTTCTTGCCCTTCACGTCCGAGCCGGGCAGCTCGTCGCGGAACTGGTCCAGGCCCAGGAAGATGGTGCGGTACTCAGGCCCTTCGAGCACCTGCAGGGTGGGCGTCTGCTTGATGCGCGCCAGGTCCTGCAGGCTGGGGTCGATCACAAAATCAATCTCGCCCGACAGCAGCGCGGCCGTGCGCGTGGCGTCGGCCTTGATGGGGGTGTAGACGATCTCGGTCAGGTTGGTGGGGTACTTGCCCTTGCCCCACCAGTGCGGGTTGGGCTCCAGCACCACGCGCTGGTCGGGCGTCCACTGCCTGAGCTGGTAGGGGCCGGTGCCCAGCGCATTGCGGTGGGCGTACGTCTCGTCCTTGGTCTTGATGTCCTTGGGCTCGACCGACTTGTTCTTTTCGGCCCAGGCCTTGCTCAGAATGCGCAGCTCGGTGAGCTGGTTCACGAGCACCGGGTTGGGCAGGTCGGAGTGGATGTCGATGGTGTACGCATCGACCTTTTCCACGCGGTCGATGCCCTGGGTGTACACCGCGAAGTTGGAACTCTTGGCCTTGGCGCGCTCCAGCGAGAACTTGGCGTCGTCGGCCGTGAACTCGCTGCCGTCGCTGAACTTCACGCCCTTGCGCAAGGTCAGGCGCAACTGGGTGGGCTTGATGAGCTTCCACTCGGAGGCCAGCGAAGGCTCGGGCTTGAAGGTCTTGCTGTTGTATTCGACCAGCGTGTCGTACACCGCGCCGTGCATGGTGTTGTTCACGCCCACGTTCTGGGCGTGGATGTCCCAGGTGGAAATGTCCACCGACCGGGACCAGCGGAAGGTCTTGGCCTGTGCCGCCATCGGCAGGGCGGTGGCCAGGGCGGCCGCGAGCAAAAGGGTCTTGAAACGCATGGGGAAAACACTCCAGATCAGTCAATAGACCGACTATGGAGCAAGCCCGCGTTTTACCCAACGAACTTATCTTTCTTAGCTTAGACCCATCGCCACCGCCAGAACCATCATGGTGGCCGCCGTCACCCCGTCCAGCACCCGCCAGGCCCCGGGCGACGCGAACACGGGCGCCAGCCAGCGCGAACCGAAGCCCAGGCTCAGGAACCACAGGGCGCTGGCCAGCGAGCCCCCGGCCGCAAACGTGGCGCGGCCCCACACCGGGTAGGGGCTGGCCATGGTGCCCAGCAGCACCACGGTGTCCAGGTACACATGCGGGTTCAGCCAGGTCAGCGCCACCACGGTGAGCAGCGTGGCGCGCAGGCTCGCACCCGGCCCGTTGGCCGACACCAGCAGATGGGCCGGCTTGAAGGCCCGGCTGGCGGCCTGCACCGCGTACGCGGCCAGAAAAATCGCCCCCGCCCAGCGCATGAACTGCGCCCACTCCGGCCGGGCCAGGAGCACGCCGCCCATGCCCCACACCCCCGCCTGCAGCAGCGCCGCGTCGGACAGGGCGCACACCAGCACCACCGGCAGCACATGCTCGCGCCGCAGGCCCTGGCGCAGCACGAAGGCGTTTTGCGCGCCGATGGCCATGATCAGGATGGCCGTCGACGTGAATCCGTGAAGAAAGGCAGTGGTGCTCATGGGCGCGGATTGTGGGCCGCGTGCCATGGTCACGCCAGCTATACTTTTTAACGATCCGTCAGAATGGCTAACCATCCATGCGCCTCGACTCCGCCCAGCTCAACGCCTTTGCCACCGTGATCGACGAGGGCAGCTTCGAGCGCGCCGCCGCTGTGCTGCACGTCACCCGCTCGGCGGTGTCGCAGCGCGTGAAGCTGCTGGAAGAACGCGTGGGCCAGGTGCTGGTGCGCCGCGCCACGCCCTGCGCGCCCACCGAGGCCGGCCAGGCCCTGTACCGGCACGCCCGCGAAGTGGCCCTGAGCGAGGCCGACGCGCTCGCCACGCTCGGCGGCGGGCAGCACGCGTCCACGCGCCTGGCCCTCGGCGTCAATGCCGACTCGCTCGCCACCTGGTTTCCCCATGCCATGGCGCAGGCCGCGGAGGGCCAAAGCATCACCTTCGACATCCATGTCGAAGACCAGGACCATTCGGCCAACCTGCTGCGCGAAGGCCGCGTGATGGCCGCCGTGACGGCCGACCCACAACCCGTGCAGGGCTGCAAGGTGCTGCCGCTGGGCACGCTGCGGTACCGCGCGCTGGCCAGCCCCGCCTTCCTGCAGCGCCACTTTGCCCAGGGGGTGAACGCCGCCACCCTGGCACAGGCGCCCATGCTGGTGTTCAACCGCAAGGATGCGCTGCAGGCGCGTTTCGTGGGGCGCATCACGCGCCGCAAACTCGCGCCGCCCGTGCACTGGCTGCCCGAGGCGAACGCGTTTGTCATGGCCTCCCGGGCTGGCCTGGGCTGGGGCATGACCCCGGACCCGATGGTGCAGCACGACCTGAAGGCCGGGACGCTGGTCGAGCTGATTCCGGGCAAGCCCGTCGATGTTCCGTTGTACTGGCAATACTGGCGCCTGAACGTGCAGGCGCTGCACCACATGACCGAAGCGGTGCAGCAAGCGGCGGGGCTTACCCTGCTGCGCTGACCAGGTCTTCGTGGTGGTCCGCAGCGCCGCGCTTCCAGTAAGCGGAGATGCGCATGCGCTTGGCGTCCACGCCCGGCTTGGCCAGCACGGCACGGCGCACCGCGGCCATGTCGCTGTGCTCGCCTGCGGCCCACACAAACCCCGCACCGGTTGGCAGCGAGAGATCTTCCACCGCCGCAGGCAGCGCGTCTACCCATTGCAGATCGAGCCGCGCCGCACTGGCCAGGACCCGCTGGTCGGCAGGATTGCTCACCTGGATGCGCACGGTGGCCTGGGTGTGCGCGGGCAGCTCGGCCAGGCGGCGGGCGATGGCGGGCAAGGCGGTTTCGTCGCCCAGCAGCCAATGCCAGTCAAAACCGGTGGGTACGACCATGCTGCCGCGCGGCCCGGCAATGCCCACCCACTGGCCCACGGCGGCGCTCGCGGCCCAGTCGGTGGCAGGGCCTGCGTCGTGCAGGGCCACTTCGATGTCCAGCTCGCCCGCAGCGGCGTCATGGCGCGCGGGGGTGTAGTCGCGCAGCACGGGGCGCGGGTCGGGGAAGACGGGGCGGCCGTCCTGCATCGACGGCAGCGACGGGCGCTCCTGGCCCGGCTGGGGCAGGATGAGCTTGAGGTGGTCGTCAAACCCCGCGCTCACAAAACCGGCCAGCTCGGGCCCGGCCAGGGTGAGCCGCACGAAACCGGGGCTGACGGTGGTGCGCCGCACCACCTGGAGGTGGCGGGCTTGCAAGGGGTGGCGGACGCGTTCGATGGCAAGGTGTGCAGCGTCGGCGCGGGGTGTGGCGGTAGGCAGGGGTGCGTTCATGACTTAAAATGTTGATTTAATCAACCAATAATCTGCGCATTGGTTGATTTTGTCAACCATAGATCGCCATGACCACCCACGCGCCCGCCGATGTCTTTGAAGCCATGCACGACCTGCTGCATGCCTACCGGGCCCACATGGTGCGCGCCATGGCCGCCATCCACCCCGACCTGACGCACAACGAAGTGCGGGCGCTGATGTTCGTGGGCCGCCACCCCGGCACCACGCAGCGCGAACTGGTGGCCCACAGCGGCGCCGACAAGGCACAGGTGGCCCGCATGGTGGGGATGCTGCAGGACAAGGGCTGGCTGGAGAGCGCACCGAATGCCGAGGACAAACGCAGCCGCTGCCTGCGCCTGAGCGCCCAGGGTGCGGCCCTGCACCAGGCGCTGCGCGACGCCCGCCGGGGGCTGGCGGCGTCCCTGCTCAAAGGGTGTGACAACGCCACGCAGGCCCAGCTGCTCGCCCTGCTGGCACAGGTGCGCAGCAACCTGGACGCCATCGATACCGGCTGCCAGGGCGGCCGGGACTGCCGCCGCTGAGGCCGGGAGAGGGAACGCGGGGCCAGCCTGACCCAGGCCGGGAGGCGCCAGGACATGAAAAGAACCGGCCCCTGCCGCTTGATACTCCTATATTTCAAGCTACCAATTTAGTAGCATTCTGCCTTTTGCATCACTGCCCCTGGATCACGCGCACGGCCTGGGGCAACGACTGCACGCCGGGCATGAAATGGTCGATGGTGGCACCCAGCACCACGGCGCAGACCAACGCGCCCAGCAAGGGCTTCCAGGTCAGGCGCACGGCGGCCGTGAGCCAGCCCTCGCGCTCCACGCCCACGGCGGCCCGCGCAGTGGCCACCGAGAATGCGATCTCCACCGCCACGGTCAGCAGCACATCCCAGCCAAAGAACAGCATGGCCAGCGAGCCCGCGCCAAAAATGATCGCCGCGCCGATGAGGAAGATCGCCACCACGGGCACGACCACCACGGCGCCTTCGTCGGCGCTGCCCAAGGCGTCGGCGGCGCCACTGGCCAGGTCGCCCAGCGCACTGGAATCGCCGCCGGAGCCCCCGCTGGACAGGCCCTGCGTCCATGCGCCACCAAAATCGCCCGACGCTCCGCCACCGCCAAAATCACCGCCGCCCGTGCGCGGCAGCGGCACCTGGCCACCGCCACCGCCCGACGGCCCGTTGCCGGGCCAGGACACGTCGGGCACATCCAGGCCGCTGCCATCGCCACCCGTGTCGCGGTCCTGCCGCACCAGCCGCGCCGCCCAGGCCCGCAGCACCAGCAGGTACCCCAGGTAGCCGACCGAGAGGGTGACGAAATACCGCAGCGCCAGCGACTCCACGCCCACCAGCATCTGCACGTGGGAGGTGCACCACATCAGCAGCAGCGTGAAGCTGCCGATCAGCAGGCCATGCCAGCGCAGGCTGTAGCGCTGCTGCAGGGTGCGTGCCACCGTGCCGTGGTGGGGCATGCGCACGGAGCGCCAGGTGGAGGTTTTCTTCTTGCTGTTGCTGTGGCGGTCTCTGCGGGAAGTGGCCATGGAGGAAACACCTGCGGTGGAAAGAGGGGGGCGGCCGGCGGTGTTGCGTGCCAGCGCCGCGCCATTTCACACCACTTTGGCCCGGCGGTGCAGCCCCGCGCCCCGCCGTGCGTGAACTTGTCGACGGTTCGGATCAGCCGATGCCGTCCACCGACACGGGCACGCGCTGGGCCAGTGCCGTCAGCAGCTCCCAGCTGACGGTGCCCGCGGCGGCGGCCACCTCGTCCACGCCCAGCACCGTGCCGTTGCCAGCCTGGCCCCACAGCGTGACCTCGGAGCCGAACCCCGCGGCCACGCCCGCCTGCTGCAGCGGCGTGAGGTCCACCGTCACCATGTCCATGCTCACCCGCCCCACCAGCCGCGTGCGCACGCCGTTGACCAGCACGGGGGTGCCGGTATCGCAGTGGCGCGGGTAGCCGTCGGCATAGCCGCAGGCCGCCACGCCGATCAAGAGCGGCCCCTCGGCCGTGAAGCGCGAGCCATAGCCCACGGTGTCGCCCGCCTGCAACTGCTGCGTGGCGATGAGGCGGGTGGCAAGTGTCATCGTGGGGCGCATGCCCCAGTGGCTGGCGTCATGCTCGGGGTAGTCGGGCGCGCTGCCATACAGCGCGATGCCGGCGCGCACCCAGTCGGCGCGCACGCGCGCGTCCGCCGCGTGGCGCAGGGTGGCAGCACTGTTGCTCAGCGTGCGCTCGCCCGGCAGGTCCTGGGCGGCGGTGTTGAACACGGCCAGCTGGTGGGCCACACCCCGGGGGCCATCCGCATCGCTGAAGTGGGTCATGAACGAGATCTCGTCCACCTGCGGCAGCGCGTTGAGCCGCGCCCAGGCCGCGCGAAAGCGCTGCGGCGCGAAGCCCAGCCGGTTCATGCCCGAGTTCATCTTGAGGAACACGCGGTGCGGCACCTGCGTCTTGTGGGCGGCCAGCATGTCGATCTGCTCGTCGCAATGCACTGCGTGCCACAGGCCCAGGCGCGAGCACAGCTCCAGGTCGCGCGGCTCGAACACGCCTTCAAGCAGCAGGATGGGCCCGCGCCAGCCCAGATGCCGCACGCGTTCGGCCTCGGCCAGGTCCAGCAGCGCGAAGCCGTCGGCGCCACGCAGGCCTTCGTACGCGCGTTCGATGCCGTGCCCGTAGGCATTGGCCTTGACCACGGCCCAGACCTTGGCATCGGGCGCCGCCTGTCGGACACGCTCCAGGTTGTGGTGCAGGGCTGCGGTGTGGATGGTGGCGGCGATGGGACGGGGCATGGAAAGGACCAGGTGGGGCAAGGGATTTACCGGGGAATACGCGCAGGATTCTGGCACCGTGGCCGTTTATCCGCGTGATATAACCGTCCGTCACTTGCCAGGGTCCCCACATTTAACAGGGCATCAGCCGAACTGATGCAGCCACCAGCCATTCGATGAAGCGCGGTTTCTACACCATCATGTCGGCGCAGTTTTTCAGCTCGCTGGCCGACAATGCACTTTTCGTGGCCGCCGTGGAGCTTTTGCGCACAGAAGGCGCTCCCGAGTGGCAGCGCGCCGCCCTGGTGCCCATGTTCGCGCTGTTCTATGTGGTGCTGGCGCCCTTCGTCGGCGCCTTTGCCGACGCCCTGCCCAAGGGCAAGGTCATGTTCGTCAGCAACGCCATCAAGGTGGTGGGCTGCCTGATGATGCTGTTCGGTTCGCACCCGCTCATCGCCTATGCGGTGGTGGGTCTGGGCGCCGCGGCCTACTCGCCCGCCAAATACGGCATCCTCACGGAACTCCTTCCCGCCTCGCAATTGGTCAAGGCCAATGGCTGGATCGAGGGACTCACCATCGCGTCCATCATCCTGGGCGTGCTGTTCGGCGGGCAGCTCGTGGGGCAGCACCTGTCGGGCATGCTGCTGGGCTTCGACCTGCCGATGATCGACACGGGTGTGGACACCCCCGCCGAGTCCGCCATCGCCGCGCTGATCGCGGTGTATGCGCTGGCGGCCTGGTTCAACACCCGCATCCCGCACACCGGCGTGGAAATGCGCCCCCTGCGCGCCGACCCCGCGCGCAGCGTGTTCTCCAACGCGCTGAGCCTGCTGCCCGACTTCTGGGCCTGCAACGGTCGCCTGTGGCGCGACAAGCTCGGCCAGATCTCGCTGGCCACCACCACCCTGTTCTGGGGCGCGGGAGCCAACCTCAAGTTCATCGTGCTGGCCTGGGCCGGTGCCGCACTGGCCTACAACACCACGCAGGCATCGGCCCTCACTGGCGTGGTGGCCATCGGTACGGCCGTGGGGGCGGTAGTGGCTTCGATGCGCATGCGCCTGGACATGGCCACCAAGGTGATTCCGCTGGGCATCGCCATGGGGCTGCTGCTGATCCTGATGGTGTTCATCAACAACATCTGGCTGGCGATCCCCTTCCTCATCCTGCTGGGCGGCCTGGGCGGCTACCTGGTGGTGCCCATGAATGCACTGCTGCAACACCGGGGCCACAACCTCATGGGTGCGGGCCGGTCGATTGCCGTGCAGAACTTCAACGAAAACGCGTGCATCCTGGCGCTGGGCGCGTTCTACAGCCTGTCGCTCAAGCTGGGCCTGTCGGTGTTTGGCGCGATCATCACCTTCGGCCTCGTGGTGGCCGGGATCATGTGGATCATCCGCCGCTGGCACCAGCGCAACTGCATCAACTACCGCGACGAAGTGAACCACCTGCTGCACATTGCGCGGCACGATACGCATCATTGAGTTGCCCCCCTGAGCGGCTGCGCCGCTTCCCCCGGAGGGGGACGCACCCAGTGGCCTGGCAGAGCCAGTTCCACGGGTGCACTGGCGGGGAAGCGTGCCAGTTTTTGGCGCCGCCTCACTTGCGCAAATTGCTACATAATCGATAGCTATTGACGCTTATCCATCAAGCGCTAGAGCCTATTTTTATTCTCGATGCAATCTCCCCTGCCCTTTGCCGCCCTGCTGTTCAACGCCCTCGTCTGGGGCCTGGCGTGGTGGCCGTTCCAGCACATGCACCAGGCGGGGCTGCATCCGCTGTGGGCCACGGCCTGCATGTACGCCGTGGTGCTGCTCGCGCTCATGGCCTGGCGCCCGGGCATCCTGCGGCAGGTGCGCGAACATCCGCAGCTGTGGCTCCTGGCGCTGGCCTCGGGACTGAACAACGTGGCCTTCAACTGGGCCGTGACCATCGGCGACGTGGTGCGCGTGATCCTGCTGTTCTATCTGATGCCCGCCTGGGCCGTGCTGCTGGCCTGGCGGATCCTGGGCGAACGCCCCACGCCCTCGGCACTGCTGCGCCTGGCCCTGGCCTTCGCCGGCGTGGTGCTGGTGCTGCTGCCCGAGGGCGCGCCCGCCGCCCGGCTGCTGCAGAACCTCAGCCTGGCCGACGCGCTGGCCCTGCTGGGCGGTTTCATGTTCGCGCTCACCAACGTCACCCTGCGCCGCCTGCACGCCGTGCCCGGGCCGGCGCGCATGGCCACCATGTTCGGCGGCTGCATGCTCATGGCGCTGGCCGTGGCTGGCCTCGGGCTGCAGGTGGGCGTGGTCGAGCCCTTCCCCGCCCCCAACAGCACCTGGGTCGTCACCGGCCTGCTGCTGGCCGGCGTGCTGATGCTGGGCAACTGGGCGCTGCAGTTCGGCGCCGCGCGCCTGGCGGCCGGCACCACGGCGCTGGTAATGCTGTCGGAGGTGATGTTCGCCAGCGTGTCTTCCGCGCTGCTGGGCGCCTCGGCCTTGAACACGCGCACCGTGCTGGGCGGGGCGATGATCCTGCTGGCGTCCCTGCTCGCCGCGCTGCAGTTCCGCAGGGCAGGCCCCAGCACCCCCTGAACCGCCAGGGCGAAAAGCAGAAAAGGGGCGCAACCCCTACCATGCACAGTCTTCCACCTTCAGGAGCATGCGCCATGCCCGACAGCATCTACGACTTTGAAGCCCAGCAGATGAACGGCCAGACCGTGCCCTTGTCGCAATACAAGGACAAAGTGCTGCTCATCGTGAACACCGCCAGCGCCTGCGGCTTCACGCCCCAGTTCGGGGGCCTGGAAGAGCTGCACAAGCAGTACGGCGGCCAGGGCCTGGTGGTGCTGGGCTTTCCCTGCAACCAGTTCGGCAGCCAGGACCCGGGCAGCAACGACGAGATCGCGAGCTTCTGCCAGCTCAACTACGGCGTGAGCTTTCCGATGATGGCCAAGATCGATGTGAACGGTGCCAACGCGTCGCCCCTGTACCAGTGGCTCGCCGCCGAAGCGCCCGGCCTGCTGGGCAGCAAGGCGATCAAATGGAATTTCACCAAGTTCCTGGTTGGCAAGGACGGCCGCGTGATCCGCCGCTATGCGCCGCAGGACGCGCCCAAGAAGCTGGCGGGCGACATCGAGGCGGCCCTCGCGGCCTGAGGCCGCGCTCAGCCTGCTGCCGCTGCCGCCGCAGGCGCCCAGCGGCACAGCACCCGCTCGCGGCCCGTGGCCGGATGGGTATCGACCGGCCCCTCCACCAGGCCATGGCGCGCATAGAAGCGGCGCGCGCCGTGGTTGCCCGTGGCCACGTGCAGGGTCCAGCCGCCCGGGCACAGGCGGATCACCTGCTGCAGCATTTCGGCCCCCACGCCCCGACTCTGGCATGCGGGGTCCACGAACAGCTGGTGCAGATGCGCGCCGCCCACGTCCAGCACCAGGAACGCCGTGACCTCCGGCCCCACCGCACGCACCAGCACCGCACACGGCGGACCGAATTCCGCGCGCACCCGCGCCTCCCAGTGGCCGGGCGGAGCCACGGGCCTCACCGAGGGGTTGGCGGAACGCCAGGCCCTGCGCCACACGCGGGCCAGGCCGGCGTGGCTGTCGGCATCGGTCGCCGGCCGGATCACGGGCTGGACGCCAGGGGCATGGGAGCGGGGCTGCATGCTGGCATTGTCTTCGGAACGCGCCCGCGCCCGCCCGGCAACCCGAACAGCGGCCGCAGCCACGCCACACGCCGCACCACCGTCCCGGCCACCAGGACCCGCGGCTCCACCACCAGCCCCAGTCGCGCGGGCGCCAGCGCCCCGCAGCCTCCTTCATGCACCACGGCGTGCCCGGGTGCCACGCGGGCGGCGCCCAGGTACCGCGCATTGCCGGCCTGGTCGGCCGCCAGGGAGGCCGTGGCGCCGGTGGGCACGACGGGTTCGCGGCCGCCATGCGCCCCAGGCGCGGCAGCGGATCTTGCGCGACGGCGACGGCGCCGGCCCGGATTGCCCTGGGGGTGCCGGAATCCTTGATCGAGCGTCCCGAAACCGCATGCAAATCCCGGTGCGTAGCAATTCGTTGCACCATGGTGCCAGGACCGCCGCACCCCAGGCCCGCGGCCCTGGCGCCCCATGCGAGGGCCGTCTTCCAGGCCGGGCATCTGTAGCTCAAAGTCCCATCAGCGCTTATCGAATCTGCGCAAATAGCTATTTTTCTAATAGCATCAAGAAGCCGCCGCACCACCAATGCCCCGCCACCCAAGGCCCCTCGCGCGCATTGCAGCCTGCCGCCAGATGTGAGAGGCTACTGCGCTGTCCCGCCCCCAAGGAGCACCAAGATGGTCAGCAAGAACACGGTATGTCTGTGGTACGACGGCACCGCGCTGGATGCCGCGAAGTTCTATGCCGAGACGTTTCCGGACAGCGCCGTGGGCGCGGTCCACCGGGCGCCCGGGGACTTTCCCTCGGGCCGGCAGGGCGACGTCCTGACGGTCGAGTTCACGGTGATGGGCATCCCCTGCCTGGGCCTGAACGGAGGCCCCGCCTTCCGGCACAGCGAGGCTTTCTCGTTCCAGGTGGCGACCGACGGCCAGGCCGAAACCGATCGTCTGTGGAATGCGATTGTCGGAAATGGCGGCCAGGAAAGCGCCTGCGGCTGGTGCAAGGACCGCTGGGGCCTGTCGTGGCAGATCACGCCCCGGGCCCTGACGGCCGCGGTCACCGGTCCCGACAAGGCGGCGGCCGCGCGCGCGTTCGAAGCCATGATGGGGATGAAAAAAATCGACATCGCCACGATCGAGGCGGCCCGGCGCGGCTGATGCCTGGCGGGCCGGCGCGGCCCAGGGCCCGAAGGCCTTCAGGCCGTCAGCCCGGGCGTCGGCGCGGGCGGCCATTCGGGCGGCCGCGAGGCCATCTCCGCCTCCACCTTGCGCAGCATGTCGGCCAGCGTCTTGCCGGGCTCCTGGCGAAACTGCTCCTCCAGCACCACAAGGTCCACGATGCGGTCGATGCGAAAGCCCCGGAAGTCGTTGCGCAGCTCGCACCAGGCCGACAGCGTCCAGACCTTGCCCCAGTAGAAGCACCCCAGCGGCCGCAGGCGGCGCAGGCTGGGGCGGCCGTGCACGTCGGCGTAGTCGATCTGCACCACGTGGCGGCTGTGCACCGCCTCGCGCAGGGCCTGCAGGGTGGCCTGCGCCCGGGGGTCCAGCCCCACGGACGGCGCATACAGCGCCTGCGCCTCGGCCGCCGCGCGCGCGGCCGGCGGCAGCACCGACAGGATCTTGCCCAGGGCCCCTTCCACCTCGCGCGCGAGCCCCGCGTCCAGCCAGGCCTGCGCCAGCCGCGCGGCCGCCACCAGCGCGTTGGCCTCGCCCTGGCTGAACATCAGCGGCGGCAGCTCGAAGCCGGCGCCCAGCCGGTAGCCCACGCCGGCCTCGCCCTCAATGGGCACGCCCTGGTGCTGCAGGTCCGCCACGTCGCGGTAGATGGTGCGCGGAGACACCTCGAGCCGCTCGGCCAGGAACGCCGCCGTGGACAGGCGCCGCCCCCGGATGAGCTGGACGATCTGGAAAAGGCGGTCAGCGCGGCGCATGGATGAAAGGGGACATCTTGTGGGTATTCCTGGCTTGCACCGCTCATGCCATCAGCGCGGGAAGCTATTGAACATATAGCATCATGCACCAACGCCAAGGCGCTGCGCGTGGCGGCTGGGCGGGGTGCGCCGCCATCGGCAGGCCGGTGGCGCTACGGCTTCACGCCGACGTGGATGGCCACGCTGTCCGGGCCCTCGTAGGCCTCGAAATCGGTGCCGAAACGGCGCTGCACCTGCGGGTTCTCGGCGAAGTAGCGCCAGATGCGGACCCAGGTGTCGATCACCATCTGGGGCATGTCGCCGTGGCCGGTGAAGACGAGGTAGTCGCCCGCCTGGATGTCCACGCGGGCGGCTCCGGGCACCGCCTGGGCCAGTTCCGGGTCGGCCGTGGCCACGCCGGCGGTCACGTCGAAGGCGCCGTGTTCGTTGGATTCGTAGCCGCTGTAGACGCCGAAGATGCGGCCATCGCTGTCGCGGCCAGGCAACTTGCGCTCCCAGCTCTGGCTGAAGAAGCGGTCCCACAGGCCCCCGAGGCGCGCGATGGCGGGGTTCATCTCGTCGCTGTTGCGCGTGCGGACGGCAATGCCGGCCACGCTGAAGGCGGGAATCTGGACGGTGGTGGGTGTGGTCATGGGCTGGTCCTCTCTTGTCTGTGAAGGGGATCGATGGATCGATCGGTGGTGTGCAGCTGCGAGGACCGATGGTGCGGACCCGCTGCTGACAGCCTGATGTCAGTAGCGTGCGCAACGCGCTGGGGGCCGGGCGGCAGGCTGCTGACACACCGTGTCAGCAGCCTGCCCCGGGGGGCCTCAGCCCTGCGGCTCCACGATGGCGGCCGTCACCCGGCGCACCACGGGCAGCACCAGCAGCAGCGTGGGGAAGGCGACGAGCCAGGACAGTGCCCAGGAGCTCATCCACAGGCGGGGAAGATCCAGCGAGAAGCCCACCACGCGCACGGTGCTGATCAGCGACACGATGAAGGTCATGAGCAGCGACAGCAGCAGGGGCATGACCCAGGCCGCAGACCGCGCGGGCAGCTTGCGCAGGCCCCAGGAGGTCCTGGGGGAAGGCGGTGGGGTGGGCGACGAAGAGTGGTTCATTGCAGTTCCAGAAAGCAGCCGGTCAGACAAGGTGCCGCCCCCGCCCGCCCACGCGGCGCGGGCCGCGCCGGGACAGGAAAGAGGCCACCACCCCGGCAAGGCCGGCGTTGGTTGGCACGTTGATTGACGTAAACGCTTACGGCAACCCATGAACCGGGCCGCAGCGGGATTCTAGGCGTTCTGCGAAGCGCCCTGTCCGGCATCCCCTGAGGCGCCGCCCCGCAGATGGCGGTGGATGTGCCCGGCCACGGCCCCGGCGTGCGTGCGGGCCAGGTCGTGGGCACCGCCTGGCAGCACGTGCATGCGCGCGCCCGGCAGCAGGCCGCACAGGCGCCGCCCCACGGCCACAGGGCTGATGGGGTCCCTGTCGCCCCACAGCAAAAGGGCGGGTGCGCGCACCGACGCCAGCCGGGCCGACAGATCCCACCGCGCCTGGGCCATCCACGGCGGAAACGCGGGGTTGGCGCGCAGGAAATCGGGCCGCCAGTCGTGGGGATGCAGGTCGTCCATGGGCACGCCGCCCGACGTGGCCACGAGCACCAGGTGGGTCAGGTGGTCGGGCCGCTCGAGGGCGGCGAGCAGGGCCACCACGCCGCCCAGGGACTGCGCGACCAGCGCGCAGGGCCGGTCCATGTGCGGCGTGACCGCATCGACCAGATCCTGCATGCCACCGGCCTCGTCCAGCGCCAGCCCCGCGCCGGCTCCTGCATCGCGCCAGGGCCAGCCGAGCAGCACGCGCGCGGCGGGCAGCGGCATGGCCGACGAGACCGGTTGCCAGAACGCGGGGTCGCCCCCCACGCCGGGCAGGAAGATCAGCCTGGAAGGTGCCGCCGGCACGGGCGAGCCTCTCGCGTCAGGCGTCTTGCGGGGCCGGTGCGATGGCGGCCACGGCCGCGGCCGCCGCGGCCTGCACCCGCGCGGCGGCGAGGCGGCGAGCGCGCTCGAGCTGCTGGCCCACGGTGCGGGGCACCAGGCCGTACATGTCGGCAAAGGCCTCCAGTGTCTGGCCGCTGGCCTCGAACGCGCGCAGCAGGGCCTCGTCCTTGGCGTTGCGCGCCGACCATTCGGCAAAGGCCTCTTCGAGGATGGCGTTGGCGGCTTCGTCGCGGCCCTGCACCAGCTCGGTGTAGGCCTCGCGCGTGAGCCCCGAGGCCTCGAACGCGGCCATCATGCGGTTGCGCAGCTTGGGCAGCAGGTCCTCGGTGGCACGGGCCTTCTTGCGGCGATAGACCTCCAGCAGCGCATGGTGCACGTGCTCGGGGGCCATGTCCTCCACGGGCTGGCCCGAGAGGTCATGGCGCCGGTCGCCCGCCGCCACGCTTTGCAGGTAGCGCGTGGAGCGGGTGTGGATGCCCAGCGCCACCTTGAGCGCCTCGCGCTCGAACACCTCGGGGTGCGCGGCCAGCAGGTCCTGGAAGATGCCGCGCTTGAGCGGGCGGAACACCGCGCCGAACAGGTGCGGGTAGAGTCCCGCCAGCTGCTCCAGCGCGGGGTGCACACGCTGCGGCGCGCGCGCGCCCGCAGGTGCGGGGGCAGAGGCCTCGGCGCCGCCCTCTGGCGCCGGGCGCCCTTCGGGCTTGCGGCGGTTGCGGCCGCCACGGCGTGATCCGCCCGCGCGCTGCTGGGGTGCTCCGGCAGCGGCGGCGGCGGACGCCCCGGGAGCGGCGGCAGCCACCTCGGCCGGTGCGGCCGAAACAGGCGCCGCCAGCGGTGTGGCAGGGGCTGCGCTCGGTTGTTCTTGTGCGGGCACGGAGTCGGTCATGGCGGTGCGAATGGGTGAGGGAGAGGGCAACAAAACCCTCAATCATGCCAGCGTTGGAGAAAAGCCCGCCAGCGGCGGCATCCCCTTGTCAGGCCAGGGCTTCGTCCAGCACCTCGATCCAGTGGCGCACCGGCGTGCCGGTGCCGCTTTGCAAATGGGTGATGCAGCCGATGTTGGCCGACAGGATCACGTCCGGGGGCTGGTCGCCGAACGCCTCGCCGAGCACGCCGAGCTTGCGGTCGCGCAGCTGGTACGCCAGGTCCGGGTTGAGCACCGAATACGTGCCCGCCGAGCCGCAGCACAGGTGGGCCTCGTTGCGCGCCGCGCGCAGCCGGAACCCCAGGCGCGCAAGCTGAGTTTCCACCCCGCCGCGCAGCTTCTGGCCGTGCTGCAGCGTGCACGGCGGATGGTAGGCGTACAGCACGTCGGCGGCGGGCTGGGCGCGGCCCGCCAGCTTGTCGGCCAGCTCGGGCAGCAGGGCCGGCAGCAGCTCCGACAGGTCGCGCGTGAGCGCGCTGATGCGTTCGGCCCTGGCGGCGTACTGCGCGTCGTCCTTGAGGATGTGGCCGTATTCCTTGACGGTGACGCCGCAGCCCGAGGCGTTCATGACGATGGCTTCCACCCCGCCCTGCTCCACCAGCGGCCACCAGGCGTCGATGTTGGCGCGCATCTCGGCCTTGCCGCCGTCCTGGTCGTTGAGGTGGAACTTGACGGCACCGCAGCAGCCCGCCTTGGGCGCGACCACGGTCTGGATGCCCACGGCGTCGAGCACGCGGGCGGTGGCGGTGTTGATGTTGGGCATCATGGCCGGCTGCACGCAGCCGGCCAGCAAAAGCACCTTGCGCGCATGTTCGCGCACGGGCCAGGCGCCGGCATTTTGGGGCGCGGGCACCTTGGCCTTGAGGGATGCGGGCAGCAGGCCGCGCACCAGTTGCCCGGCCTTCATGGCGGGGGCGAACAGGGGCGAAGGCAGGCCCTCCTTCAGCGCCCAGCGCAAGGCCTTCTCGCCCACCGGGCGGGCGACTTTCTCATCGACGATCTTGCGGCCGATATCGACCAGATGACCATATTGCACGCCGCTCGGGCAGGTGCTTTCGCAGTTGCGGCAGGTCAGGCACCGGTCCAGGTGCATCTGGGTCTTGCGCGTGGGCTCGGCGCCCTCGAGCACCTGCTTGATGAGGTAGATGCGGCCGCGCGGGCCGTCGAGCTCGTCGCCCAGCAGCTGGTAGGTGGGGCAGGTGGCGGTGCAGAAGCCGCAGTGCACGCATTTGCGCAGGATGGCCTCGGCCTCCAGGCCATCGGCGCGGGCGCGGTATTCAGGGGCGAGTTGGGTTTGCATGGAGCATGCCTGGACAGGGGAAGGTAAAACAGGGCCGGAAACGCTCAGAGCGCGGGCGGCGGAGTGAGCGGCGGCTCCAGCGGCAGCGCCTTGCGCAAGGGGTGGCGCAGGCGCGCGCGGTCGGCCCACAAGGGGGGCAGCGACAGCCCCAGCAGCACCAGCGCCAGCGGCACCACGAACACGAAGCCCACGTGCTTGAAGCCCGCGGCCCCGGCAACGCCTCCCACGAGGAACATCGCCACGAGTCCCGCGAACAGCCGCAGCCGGGCCTGGTTGGCGCGCACCTGGGATTCCGGCGCGGTGCCGGTGCGGTTCCAGTAGAGCATCTTGCCCAGCTCGATGCCCAGGTCGGTCACCACGCCGGTCATGTGCGTGGTGCGGATCTGGGACGAGGACATCTTGGTCACCGTGGCGTTCTGCAGGCCCATGATGAACGACAGCAGCAGCACCGTGGTGGGCACGGCGAACGGCGTGCGCCAGTTGAGCGTGATGGCGCCCACCAGGCCGAACACCAGCATGAGCACCGCCACCACCAGCAGCGGCAGCGCATAGCTGCTGTGCAGTTTGCGCTGGCGCGCCCAGTTGACCATGACGGCCGTGGTGGCCGCGCCGCTGACGAAGGCCAGCAGCGCCCCCACCGCGCCCAGCACCAGGGCCATGTTGCCCAGCACGAGGTTGTCGGCCAGCATCGAGACAAAGCCGGTCATGTGCGAGGTGTACAGGTGCACCACCAGGAACCCCCCGGCATTGACCGCGCCCGCATTGAAGGCCAGCAGCAGGCCCAGCACGCGGTTGCTCGCCACCGTGCGGTGGTGTCCGGTGAGATGGCGCAGGCGTCGCATGGGTGCCGCAGGCTGGCGCGTGGCTTACCAGGCGCGGGCCATGCGCCCGGGGTTGAAGATGCCCGCGGGGTCGAAGCTGTGCTTGAGGCGCGCGTGGATCTGCTCCAGCGCACTGGATTTCAAGCCAAACTGGCCGCTACCGCTTGATGCACCTGCGCTGGAAGCTATGAAAACAGAAGCACTTCCGCCCACCGCGCGTGCTGCCTCGCGCAGGGCATCGCCCGCCGCTTCCGGCGCCTGCACCCAGCGCAGGGCGCCGTGCCATTCGATGAGCGGCTGGGCCGCCGCAGGCAGTTGGAGCACGGGGGCCGTGGGCGGCAGGGACAGGCGCCACAGCGCGTGGCCGGGGCGCTGGGCGCGGTCGCTGAACCAGGGCAGGGTCTGTTCGCGGCAGGCGCTCCAGTCGGGCGCCACGGCCGCATTGTCCAGCCGGGCCCCGCCCATGGTGCGGCAGGCGGCCTCGACGGCGGCCACGGCCCCGCGCAGGCGCACGTAGAGGGTGCCCGCGCCCGTGTCCTGCACCCAGCAGCTCGCGTTGAGCGGCAGGGGCTGGCCGCCCCAGGCGTGCAGCTTGCGCAAGGCATCGGCCTGGTTGCATTCGAAGCGCAGCGTGGCCTCGGCCGGGGCCACCGGCAGCACCTTGAGGCTGACCTCGGTGAGCAGGCCCAGCGTGCCCCAGGCGCCGGCCATGAGGCGCGACACGTCATAGCCCGCCACGTTCTTCATCACCTGCCCACCAAAGCTCAGCAGCTCGGCCCGGCCGTTGAGCAGCGTGACCCCCAGCACATAGTCGCGCACCGCGCCCACGCTGGCGCGGGCCGGCCCCGACAGGCCGGCCGCCACCATGCCGCCCACGGTGGCGGCATCCGGCGGGGTCTTGGCGAAGTGCGGGGGCTCGAAGGGCAGGCACTGGCCCTGTTCGGCCAGCGTGGCCTCCAGCTCGGCCAGCGGGGTGCCCGCGCGCACGGTGACGACCAGTTCGCTGGGCTCGTAGCTCACGATGCCGCGCAGCACGCGGGTGTCGAGCACCTCGCCATGCAGCGCCAGGCCATGGAAGTCCTTGGTGCCCCCGCCCCGGATGCGCAAGGGGGTCTGGTCGGCGGCGGCGGTGCGCACACGGTCGGCGATCTGGGCAAGGGCGAGGTCCATGCATTGCATCGTAGCTCCAGCGATGTCCGGCGCCACGCGGAGAGCGCGTGAATTTTTTGAACAGCGCGCGTGCAAATGGCTCGGGACCGCCGGGAGGGATGTCTGCGGACGTGTGCTCTGGGCGTGCATGCCAGAACAGAATGCAGACAAGCGAGTCCCCCCGCCCGGTACGAAAAAAACCCGCCGTTGCCGGCGGGTTCAACAACCAAAGGAGCGACTCGCTTGTTCTTGTTGCGACGCCACAGTGCCACCAGACACCGCGGCGCGTCGGGCGCACCGGCCTGCTTCAGCGGTTGTACGCTGTTTCGCCGTGCGAGGTGATGTCCAGGCCTTCGCGTTCGTCTTCTTCCGAGACACGCAGGCCCACCGTCAGGTCGACGATCTTGTAGGCCACGAAGGAGACCACGCCCGACCACACGATGGTCAGCAGCACGGCCTTGGTCTGGGTCCACACCTGGGCGGCGATGGAGTAGTCGGCGGAGGTCACCATGGTGGCGGTCACCCAGTCGGCCACGTAGCCGGGGCCACCCAGGCCAGGCGCATTGAACACGCCGGTCAGCAGGGCACCCACGATGCCGCCGATGCCGTGCACGCCGAACACGTCGAGCGAGTCGTCCGCGCCCAGCAGCTTCTTGAGGCCGTTCACACCCCACAGGCAGGCGAAGCCGCCCACGAGGCCGATCACCAGCGCACCGCCGATGCCGACGTTGCCGGCAGCGGGCGTGATGGCCACGAGGCCGGCCACGGCACCCGACGCGGCACCCAGCATCGACGCCTTGCCGCGCATCAGCGCTTCACCGATGGACCATGCCAGCACGGCGGCGGCGGTGGCCACCAGCGTGTTGATGAAGGCCAGGGCGGCAAAGCCGTTGGCTTCCAGGGCGGAGCCGGCGTTGAAGCCGAACCAGCCCACCCACAGCAGCGAGGCACCGACCATGGTCAGCGTCAGGCTGTGGGGCGCCATGGCTTCCTTGCCGTAGCCGATGCGCTTGCCCACCATGAACGCGCCCACCAGGCCCGCCACGGCGGCGTTGATGTGCACCACGGTACCGCCGGCGAAGTCCAGCGCGCCCCACTGCCAGATCTGGCCGGCCTTGCCGGTCATGGCGTCGGCCACTTCCTTGGAGGCGTATGCGTCAGGGCCCATCCAGAACCACACCATGTGGGCGATCGGCAGGTAGCTGAAGGTGAACCACAGCACCATGAACATCATGACGGCGCTGAACTTGATGCGCTCTGCGAACGCACCGACGATCAGGGCGCAGGTGATGCCGGCGAACGTGGCCTGGAAGGCGGCGAACACCACTTCCGGAATCACGACACCCTTGCTGAAGGTGGCGGCGTTGGCGAACGTGCCGGCGGCGTTGTCCCAGATGCCCTTCATGAACAGCCGGTCGAAGCCGCCGATGAAGGCGCCGCCCTCGGTGAAGGCCAGGCTGTAGCCGTAGATGAACCACAGCACCACGATCAGCGAGAACGTGACCATCACCTGCATCAGCACGGACAGCATGTTCTTGCTGCGCACCAGGCCGCCGTAGAACAGCGCCAGGCCGGGCAGGACCATCAGGATCACGAGGATGGTGGAGGTCATCATCCAGGCGGTGTCGCCCTTGTTGGGGACCGGAGCGGGGGCTTCGGCGGCGGCGGCCGGTGCAGCGGCTGCAGCGGCGGTCGCGGGAGCAGGGGCAGCCGCAGGGGCTTCAGCGGCGGGAGCGGCCGCCGCAGCGGGCGCGGCGGCGGCCGGCTCGGAGGCGGCGGGCGCCTGGGCCAGGGACAGGTTGCCCATGGTCAGCAGGCCCAGCCCCAGAATGAAGGAAGCAAGCAGTTTTTTCATGGCGTTTCTCTTCTTGGGTGTGATGCGGCCGGGCCCTTACAGGGCTTCCTTGCCGGTTTCGCCAGTGCGGATGCGCACCACCTGCTCCAGGTGGGTCACGAAGATCTTGCCGTCGCCGATCTTGCCGGTGCGCGCGGCGCTTTCGATGGACTCGATCACGCGGTCCACGAGGTCATCCGCCACGGCGGCTTCGATCTTGACCTTGGGCAGGAAGTCGACCACGTACTCCGCGCCGCGGTACAGCTCGGTGTGGCCCTTCTGGCGGCCGAAGCCCTTGACCTCGGTCACCGTGATGCCTTGCACGCCGATGTCCGAGAGTGCTTCACGCACCTCGTCGAGCTTGAAGGGCTTGATGATGGCTGTCACCATTTTCATTTTGGTTCCTCCGACGATGGGCGCACCCGGCGCCCATCGAGACTTGCTTACAGGGTTTTGGTGAGCGTGACGATCACGCGCGACTTGTTGACGTGGCCGAAGAAGGCCTTCTTGTTGGCGCCCACCACGGCGGCGCCCAGCGACAGGCCGCTGCCGAAGTCATACGCGCCGCCCACGCTGTAGTCCATGTAGTTGGGCACGCCCAGGTCCTTGATGTCGCTGGCGAAGCGGGTGAAGCCCACCGAGGCCTTCAGGGTGACGCTGGGAGCCACTTCCTGGGCGAACGCCAGGTTCAGGTAGCCGGTGTTGCGGCCCTTCAGGCCCGAGCCGGACTTGGCGCCGGCCCAGCCGAAGTAGTCCTTGGAGATGGTGTGCGAATACTTGGCGGTGAAGGGGCCCATGGTGGCCGCGCCATACAGCTCGGTGGTGTTGCCGTTGGCATTGCCGGGGTAGATGTAGGTCAGCGCGCCCAGATCCAGGTCGGCGCCGCCGGCCTTGAACTTGTAGCCGCCGTACAGGTCGGCTTCGAGCGAGTTGTTGGCCAGCCAGTCCACGCTGGAATTCCAGTTACCCACGTACCAGCCGGATTCGCCGAAGGCATAGTCAAAACCGCCTTGCAGCGCGGGCTTGAGGGCCTTGGCCTTGGAGGCGTCCTGGTCCTGGCCACGGAACTTGTAGTTGGTGGTCAGGCTGACGTTGCCGGTGAGCTGGGCGCTGGCCAGCAGGGGAAGGGATGCTGCAAGGGCAACGCCCAGGGTCTTGATGATGGCGCGGGTCATGTTTCCTCCGGTTGGACAAAGTAGGGACGAGCGCTTTAAGCACGGACCGTGCCACGCGGCGCAATACATCCGCGCGCGCCGTTGCTTCGCGTTACAACGATCCCCGGTACAGTGAGCATCAGCACCGTGCCACGGCCATACGCACGCTATTGGTGCATGGCGCCAAGGGCCCGCGCGGGAACGCCATAAAACGCACCCATCTGGGGAGGAATCGCTTCATGAGTCTTGCTTTGGTGCAAAGCCGCGCCCTTCTGGGGCTGCAGGCGCCGTCCGTCACTGTCGAAGTGCACCTGGCCAACGGCCTGCCCAGCTTCACCCTGGTGGGCCTTGCCGAAGTGGAAGTGAAGGAAGCGCGCGAGCGCGTGCGGTCGGCACTGCAGAACGCGGGGCTGGAGTTCCCCCACAACAAGCGGATCACCGTCAACCTCGCCCCCGCCGACCTGCCCAAGGTGACATCTGGACCGCAATTTACGAAGTTGCCGTTAAATGCGAATTGGGATGATTATTTGCGAGGTTTTACTGTGAGAAAATTTCAGACCCTATGCCGCTAACACCGTGTTCGCGCGGGGAAGCGCATAGATGCCTTGGAAAAAAAGTACAGCTTTCCACTTCCCCTCCCCCCTGGTCGTTGGCGAGTCATTTGGTTCGGTAACCTCGCACAGCTACCCCAAGCAGCCAGCGCGCTGGGTATTCACACCTTCTTCGTGTTGGCCGGAGTACCCAAGGATGAACGACGTACTGCGCACGTCTTAGTTTCCCTGGCTCACATGCCGCTTCTGCACATTGGCGCAGAGATCGACAGCACTGATGGAACGATCTGGGCAGCGCAACCCTCGGCCTCATTAAGACTGCGCACACTGGCACTCGATCTGAGGCTAAGTAACACTGAGCTGACCACGCGTTCGTCTCTTGAGTTGCGGACGCTTACAGCGCCTCTTGTGAAAACTCCGGAATACGACTCGCACCTCATCAGAGTGATGGGGACCTCGCACGCCCCCGAAGTTTTCATACCATGCTCGACGTTGTTTTTGTTCTTTTGGGCAGTGTCATCTGCTCTGATAGACGCTGTGACAACGGAAAAGTTAATGCGCCCAGAGCGCTATTTGTACAACCCCAAAAACACAGATCTAGGATCCCACCCGGTGCGCTTGGAGATTCGGCGCCAATGGAGCGATGATGAAGGTCCCTATCTACTGGCTCTACTCAAGGAGCCAGATGCGCTTAAGGCCGGGGAACGGGTGTTCAAGCGCATAGCCGGCGCTCGAATGCGTGACCCGACCGGTTCGTACCCCCTTGAGGTATGGCCCCCATTCGCCAGGCCACTCTCCGTTACGGGCCTCGTTTTACAGCTCGAGAACGCCCTACTACTTACTCACATCACGTCCTCAGACTTGGCACCGCATTGGTCTGTTTTGGACCTCTATCGGGAGGGCGGGCGTCACCTGCACACCGCCCCACCGTTAACTGAATACCCTGAAAGCCCGCACGAAGCGCCCGGCGAACCGCCTTCGCCCCGTGGCTTCAACATCGGTCCAGCAGCCGACAACAATGAGATCCTTGAGTCACCTAGCGGCTATGGCAACGCTGCAGCAGACCTGCCCGCGATCGCAGCGCTGAAAGACCGATTCCCTGATCTGGCTCGTTCAACTGTAAACAGGCCTTTCCAAAGCGATCTTGTAGAACAGCGACCGAAGAAACGCCGCCATCTCACTCCTGGCCCATGGAGCGGAATTGATGGCAGGCAGCTTCCTGGGAAACGTACCATCAAAGGAAAATTGGTAGGCGAGAAAGCTACAGAGACAACTGAAGAGCCTGCAGAGGAGTACAGAGAAATCAATGCTCCGTTCGACGATCAGTTAGCAAAATTCGCGGACCTGCTTGCACGTCCAGTTGACACGTTGAGTGTCAACGGGAAAGAACTCAACGTTCGGTGGGACTTCTGGAATCCCTACGGCGGCATTGGTGGCGCAAGTGCGGTCACTTTTTTCGAGCTTCCGACGACGATTGACGACGAGGTTCTCACTTGGCTCTACAGAGACCCAAACTGCCGGCGGACAAAACGCGGTTTATGCGTCCGTGTCACTACTGAAGATAGTTCCGGCTATCGACAAACCCGCTTCATCCTTGACCTTGAACGTCGCATCCCCAGCCCCCGGGAGGGTACCCAAAACGCTGGACTGATAAAGAGCGGACTCATGGTGGTTTGGTTCGATGAAGAATCAAGCGCTCTCGATACTTGCATCAATCTGAGCATTGTTCTGGCAGATGCCGCCAGAGCCAGAAGCCCCGCCCTACGCAAGCGACCATTTGAAGGCGTGAAAGTAGCAACTATTCGGCATAGCAATACAGTTCAGCAGATTCTTTCAAGCGCGCTTTTGGTTGCTGACCAATGCGATCGTGCCAAACAGAGACGCCACAAGGCAGTCGCGCTAACCCTGCGCGAGTGAGCACAAAAATCCGAGCTTGGAGGCGCGTGAGAACGTCGCAATTCGCATGCTTGGAACTCGATGATTCTCCCGTGCCGTACTAGCCGACTCGACCGCTATCGCTTGATCCGTGCGTCATGGTTGCCCGACGCAGTAGAACTTGATCGAGACTTGAGCATCAAGTGATTGCACCGCCTCACGACACAACCTGGAGAAGGCGCTGCGCCGTGCGCAAGGGACCGATAGGTACAAGCCGTTTGGACAAATGAAGTTAAGCGAGTCACGGGTCACCGACATTTGAACTCACAGGGATCTGCCAGCAACTTATTGACACGTCTCCAACACGCGTCGGAACAAAGGCTTGCAACGCACTTAGCTCGTTACATTTCTCACCATCGTAGGTAGTATTGGAATTCCTACAAGGGAGGTGTACATGTCTGGCTCTAGCGGTGGTGGTGGTGGCGCGGTGGCTGATGACCAAATTGCTTGCGATTTGCTGCGATTTGAAACCCGGATTACTTCCCCCAATGCGGCGGTCCTCGCGACGCTCAATGTGGGAATGCAGCTGAGCGTTCAAATTGCTACGGGATCAGCTGCTCAGGAAATACAGGTGGTGACCCAAACAGGCCAGATCGTCGGTGGCCTGTTGCACAACCGGGTACAGCGCCTACGTGAGTGTCTCTTGGCTGGCACACACTACAAAGCCACAGTGCGGTTGATCAACAATGGTCAAGTGAACGTATTCGTGGAGCCCATCTGATGGCAATTCATGTGGTCGGTGGCTTCTACGAAGAACGATGTACACGGCCAGCATGGGATGAAACTTTCGGCTCAGGCGGTCGAGCTGCAGCCGCTATCGCCACGTGTGCCACGGAAGTTGTCTTTCATACCTATACCAGCCCTAAGTCGCAGAGCTACTTGGAAATGGTCGCAGCGGCATACAAGCTGAGTGTCCACACAAAGACCATTCAACGAACAGTCGCGTTCTCATATCTGCACGATCTGGCAGATCCACGCATCTCCAATGTTCCCTCCTCGGATGCCAAGGAGCCGCCGCTACAGATCCAACAAGACAAGGTCGTGCGCTTTGGCATGCTAGAAGGCGACGCGGTCGTACACGCACAGTGGGCTGTTTATGACCCTCAAAACCAAGGTGCCCCAGTTGCATTTAGTGCCAACGGCTCGACAGCAAAGCACCTTGCCCTTGTTCTCAACAGTTGGGAAGCCAGGCAAATGGCTGAACTCCCGCAAGGTGATGCGCAAGCCTGTGCTCACAAGATTGCGCAGGAGCAGCACGCCGAAGTTGTGATCATCAAGCAGGGCGCAAACGGTGCACTTGTCTGGGCGAATGGAAACGCCTGCCAAGTGCCCGCCTACCGCACCAATAACGTCTGGAAGATTGGCTCGGGCGACTGCTTCGTTGCCTATTTTGCGCAAGCTTGGATGGAGCAAAAACTCCCTCCCGCCATCGCTGCCGACTTCGCGTCTCGCGCCACCGCCTACTACGTCGACACCAAGGGGTTCGCCACCTTTGCGGCGCTAGAGGCATCGCATTACCCCCCCATCCGCACCGCGAGCAGCTCGTTGCCCATCACACCAAAAAAGGTGTATCTGGCTGGACCTTTCTTCCACCTCGCGCAGATCTGGTTGATCGAAGAGGCCCGAATGCTGTTGCAGACAACTGGCCTGCACGTCCTTTCGCCCTTCCACGATATCGGACTGGGTACGGCAGCGGACGTCGTACCCCTGGACATCCAGGCGATCAAGGACTGCGACCTGGTTTTTGCAGCCGTGGATGGTCTGGATCCTGGAACAGTGTTCGAAATCGGATATGCGCGCAGCTTGAACAAGCCTGTCGTAATCTACAGCGAGGTCCAGGTCGGCGCCGAGAGCCTCAAGATGATGGAGGGCACGGGCTGCGAAATTTACGGCAATTTCACCACTGCAATTTATGCAGCACTCTGGAGGTCCGTCGAGTCATGAAAACGGCGTTGTTATTGTCCGGAGGCATGGACTCTCTAGCGGTCGCCTGGTGGAAGCGGCCAGACGTAGCAATCACAATCGACTACGGGCAGAAGGCGGCAGAGGCAGAGAAAAGGGCTTCTGCCGCTGTGTGCGCTCAACTGGGAATCGAGCATCACATCCTGCACATCGACTGCAGCTCCCTTGGCTCGGGCGACATGGCGAACTCCGCGCCAGATGCCGCAGCGCCAGCCAGCGACTGGTGGCCCTACCGCAACCAGATGCTGCTCACCTTCGCCGCGATGAAGTGCATCAGCCTCGGGGTGAAGAAGCTGCTAATCGGTACGGTTCGCTCTGATGGAACTCACGTGGATGGAACATGCGAGTTCATCGACGCTATGGATCAGCTGCTGGGCATGCAAGAAGGCGGGCTACAGGTTGAGGCTCCCGCCATTGGATTGTCGACCGCAGAACTGATCCGCCAATCGGCTTTGCCTTCCGAGATGCTTGCTTGGGCGCACAGTTGCCACAAAGCAAATACTCCGTGCTGGAACTGTCGTGGGTGCAACAAGTATCGGGAGACCTATGACGAGGTCAATGCCTACGTGGCTTGATCTAGGCAATCCACGGCCCAAAGAGCGGCCTACGGCCTACACGCCCATCGAATGGAGCGGTCAGCGTATTGCACTACCGAGCAAAGGTTCATCACGCGCCCCTCACCTTGCAGCGCTGCTTGCGTCCAGGCGTTCGCGCCGAGATTTCGCTGGACCTGCCACTCTTGACGATTTGGCGGCGATGCTGGAGCTTTGCTGCCGAACGCGGGAGCTGCAAGCCAGCGATTTGGGCTTCGATCTGGAGTTTCGCCCCCATCCTGCGGCTGGAGCAATCCACAGCGTTCACACCTTGGTTCAGCGCCAGAGCGCCGAGGATTGGATGTACTACGATGCCCAAGCCCACCAGCTAGTCTCCCTGCCAGGTACAGCCTCTGCTGCCAACGTGGCCCGTAGCGCAGCTGATGAGCTTGTACCGACAACTAACGCATCCCTGATTGCCTTGGTAGCGGAGCCTAACAAGGTAGCTGCGAAGTACGAAAGTCCGGGCAGTCTTATATGGCGCGACGTCGGCGTGCTGCTCGGCTACTTCAGTATCTGCGCAGAGGCGCTAGCCCTCTCGTTTTGCCCGCTGGGAATCTCTGGATCACCCATCCTGGACCTAGAGCTAGATAAGCAAGGACGCTTGTGCGGGGTCGGCATGGCGCTGCTTGGCCACCCGTCCGCTGCTTGACCTAGCGCTATTAGGTGGCAGCTTATGTCCTAGCATCACTTGCGTAGACAACGGCGACCGGGCCATCTCATACCAAATCACCGCGTCCAACTCGGAGGCGCGGACACCCATTCGCTGACTGAATGCCAAGAACAGTTCTTCAAGGGCGAAGTAATGGCGCTCGACCGTCAAAGTCTTTGGGAACAAACCAATTGCCACGCCTACTCGCAGGATGTGAATGTCCAAGATAGCAACATCGTCGGCGCGTAGCCAGTTGCGAGCTATCCAAGAGGCTGTTTTTGGCCCAATCCCGTTGAAGTCTAGTAACCAATCGCGCAGAGCCCTGCCGGACTGTAGCGGAGCATCTCCCACCGACACCCTCTTGAGCGCCTCGCTGACGTAGCGGGCCTTTTGCTTGGCAAAGCGATAGCGTACGGCTCGCCCTCCGACCTCCAATGGCTTTTCGAGAAGCGCCAACAGTTCCTCTTCGGTCGGAGCTTGAGCCAGCACACCGCGTGTTCGCAAAAGCTCAAACGCAGCAAGACCAACAGCAGCTGGAATGCCGTGACCTCCCAGCAGGCAGGCAGCAACCTCCTCTGCAAGGGTATGGCCGAGCTTGTATTCCGGCGGTCCTCCGAGGACGCGCTTGGACATCACTTGGTATGCCCAATAAGCTGGCGTGGGAAAGCCCTCCACGCGGCCCCAGGGAACGCCAGGCAACAGCAACTCAGCTGGAGGCGGGAGTTCAAGCTGCATGACCCCCACGGGCCCCAAGATCGCGGCAGTTTGCATCACGCCACCTCCCTTGATTGAAACGAGAACTCTTCGCTCATCCATTGCATGAACGCCGTACGTTCCGCCGCATCCATGGCCACCACTTTAGACTGCAAGCGCTGCAATCGACGCTTTGTACTCTGGCGCTCTCGGAAGTTTTCTCCAAGATAGCGCGCATCATGTAGTTCGGTGGGTGGCTCGTAGTTGAACCATAGGCATTCCACGCGAATACCTTTGTGCGACGCAGCCTCAAACTTTTTGCAGTTCCAGCCAGCAAGCATCTCATCGTAAAGAGGGTGTGCATAGCCGGAAATCAGTACCTTGCACGGCAGGCTCGTGAGCAGCTTGAGCAGCTCTGCATGGTCTTGCTCGCTGTAATCGTGGCGGTAGACCCGTGGCTGCCGTCGGGTAGCAGGGTGGTATGGGGGATCGCAGTACACCAGCTCACAACCAGTGAATGCATAGCTACGCAAAAAATCTTCAGCCTTACCGTGCACCAGCTCTGCGGGCACCTGCGGCGAACACTGCCATGCCGCAACTACGCGTTCATCCAATTCAATGGCAATGCTGCGTTGTGCGGGCTTTTTGTTGCGTAGAACAGCCCCCCCTCCCAGATGCGTCTCGATGTAGACGGTGTGCGGGGGCATGAGATTGACGACGTGCTGGAATGTGCGGCCTTTGCCACCTGGATACTGCATTCAACAGATCATCGTCAGATCTGACGATGAAGTCAAGCATCCTGGCGCTGGGGCGCATCCCATCAGAGATCAGTCGACATGGGTACAACTTAGATCTCCTTCAGCACATGCGTCAGGCCTTCCTAAGCGTCTGAAGTGGGACAGGCGGCCAGGGGCAGGAGTCAGAACGGGATATCGTCTGGGTCCTCGGTTTGACTTTGGCTCTCGGGCGCAGCTATCGCCGCTGCTGCGGAAGGATCTACGGCCCCACCCAGCGCCTTTTCTAACGCCTTTTCCACAGCGTCAATTCGCGTCTGGCAAACCTTGTAGGCTGCCACGGATTCTTCGACGATGCTCAGCAGATCATCAATGTTGGGCTCGGTCTGTTTGCGTAGGGTTTGGGCATGCCGCTGCAGTATCCCGTACGACTCTTTGAAAGTTTTGTTGCTCATGGCTTGCTGTCCTTGGTGAGCTCTGCGGCCCTGGTCCCGTCTCTGAACTGGATAGTGATTTGGGTCTCTGCGCTGCCTGCGCTGGTAATTGCCTTGCCGGAAGCATTGCGTATCAGCGCGAAGCCTCGTCCCAGTGTTTTGTCAGGCCCTTGCCCGGCGATCTCGCGCATCAGTGCCCGGGTATCTGCTCTAGCGTCCGCAACAACCGTCCGAGCTTGGACGGTGAGGTCTTCGAAAGAGCGCTCGGTGTTGTCTTTGAGGTATCGCACATCGGCCGATGCCCGGTCTAATACAAAGTCCTTATGTGTGAGAACGTGGTTCCTGGCGCCCTGCAGTGTTTGCTTGGCCTCGACCCGGATCTCGGACAGAAGAGCTGGAATCTCGGTGCGCGCGGTACTCACTTGCTGGGTTGCCAGACGGCGCACATCGTAGAACTCAGCAGCAGTCCGCTCAGCCGCCGTGTGAAGGGCCTGAACCGCACCCATTCGGGTCAGGGTCAATAGCTCCGATGTCCGCTGACGGCTGCGAGCAATCTCCTGACGTGCACCTGCTTCAATGCCTACGAAATATTCAGCCACGGCGCGCTGGGCACCGCCGACTCTACGGCTGACCTCCCGACTGACCTCCGCGTACAGGCTCTTCACTTCGTGGACCCGCTGCAGAATCAATCGCTCAATGCCGGCGATCACCTTGGAGGGAGTATCAAAACGGATGTTGGCTACCTCATCCAACACAGTGTTGTCGCGCTCATGGCCAATACCTGTCAGTACGGGCACTTCCGTCTCACAGACGGCACGCACCAAGGCATAGTCGTTAAGCCAAGCCATATCATTGATGGCTCCGCCACCCCGGATGATGGCTACGGCATCTGGGAGATCGCCAGCCTCTCGCATGCGTCCCAGAGCGCCCAGCAGTTCCGCCCGGATCTGGGCCGCTGCGCCATCCCCTTGGAAGCGGCTATGCACATAGACGAACCGGCAAATGCCCTGGTCTTCCAGCCTTTGCGCCTCTGCCTGGAAATCCCCCAGTCCAGCACCTCCTTCCGGCGCCACAACCAAGACCAGCCTGTAGTCCCACGGGGATGGCAATTGCCGGTTAAGTTCGAACAGCCCTTCGCGTTGAAGCCTCTCCCGGATGTCGCGCTTGCGGGCCTCGAGATCACCGAGGGTGTAATCAGGGTCAATCGCGTCAACTTCCAAGCTGAAGCCGTACTGAGGTTTAAAAACCGGTCGCGCCCGCACCAGCAATTTGATTCCTGGCCCGACTTGCGCGCCAGTGGCCGCCGCGAACTGAGGCAGTAGCCAGCTTGCTGTGCTGGACCACACTACTGCGGTTGCCTTGGCGGTCATCACCCCGGAAGAATCCCGCTCAGAAACCTCCAAGTAAACGTGGCCACCGCGAACACGCGTATCGACCACTTCCACAAGGACCCAGACACCAGCCTTAAAGGCCAGGGCTACGGCCGCAGAGACTCCTTGCAACAGTTGGGACAGCGGGAGCCCGCGCTGGCTCGTCGGGGCCAAGGCAGCGGCTGGCATAGGCGCCACAAGTGAAGTGACTGAAGCAGAGGCCGCATCTGCAACTGGCAGCCACTGGGCAAATGGAGCCAGCTCTCGCCCCTCCGGGACATACCACTGGCGCCGGGTTGGGTCCCAGCGTGCGCCCAGGGCTTTGACCCGGTCCTTATCCGCAAACGACGAAACGAGGTAGGTGCCACTCATTGCGCAGGGGTCGCAGGAGGCGGTGCATCATTCGCCCCACGGCGCCAGGTATGCAAATCAGAGAACTCTCGCCCACACCCCGAGCAGACCAGCCGATCGGTATAGCTCATTGCCCCAGCCTCATCGCGCTCAATCAACGGGCGATAGCTGGTCGCACTGCAGAGGCCGCAGCGGTTCATGGGTAGGAGCTGATCGGGGGGCATGACGATTTGGCGGCGGCCAGAATTTTGGGTAAGCTGGGGCGAAACACAGTCAGTGAGATGGAAAGCTTTGAGCAGGTAACGACGCCTAGCGCTCGCGGTTGAGATCGACTTAGACACTGATCTCGGGCTTGTACCGCCTCCCTTTGCTTACGAATTTTATTGGCGTGGGGGATGCTGTTAGCTCCAGCATAAAGAGTTAGCCCGATGCAAGACAAGAACTGTCAGGAAATCGTGGATGGTGAATATGCGCAATCCAATTCTTTCGACCACGGAGCCCATTACCGCGCACAGTGTGACGAGAGCAATGACAACTGCCTATTCGCGCTGCCGCTGCCGGAGACCCAAAGCTGACGCTTAATCCTAGGGATTGCATCGTCATCGCTGCGGGCTGGTCTACTGCCATTCCACGGACTACACCATGGCTCTTGAAGACGACATCAATACTCTCACCGTGCTCGTACAGAGAATGGTCAATGAAGCGGGAGAACCACGCGGCTTTGACGCACGGTCTTGGCTTGACCATTGGCTCATAGGGGAGGTTCGCGCATTGGGCAATCGGAGGCCTCTTGATGTGCTGTTTGAGCCCAATGGCCTGGATGTGGTGAGCAGCTTTCTCTTGCGCGCTCAGTCTGGTGCTTTCTCGTAGCTTTCATTGGAAATTGCTGAGTTCGCTCCGGCCATGCCGTCGTCCACGCAGACCTAGTAGCGCCAAGCAGAATCCCCACGGCAATGCCTTTAGGCCAGAATTCCCCGTATCTTCCGGCATCCACTCCGCGCAGTGCCGACGTCGTTCTGTACCTGGATCTTGACGGTGTTGTCCACCACGAAAAAGTGCTTTGGCATCCCCGCAAGGGTATCTACATGAGCCCGTACGAGGCGGCTGGGCATTCTCTTTTCGAATGGGTTCCTATCCTGGAGTCATTGCTCGAACCCTACCCAACAGTCGCATTGGTACTCAGCAGCACCTGGTGCATCCGGCCCGGATACAGCGCGACCCTCAAACGCCTTCCGGCCTCCTTGCGTGTTCGGTTCATTGGTGGGACGTACCACAGGCGTGTGCATGGTGTGGACCCCTGGAACCTGTCCATGTTTCGCACCACCCCCCGGGGGGTGCAAGTTCAAGAAGACGCTCAGCGGCGAAAACCCCGGCAGTGGATAGCTCTCGATGACGACCTGGAGGGTTGGCCCGATTCCTGTCGGCAAAACCTCGTGGCATGTGAGGGAACGGCGGGCTTGTCCAGCCCAGATGTCCAACAGGAACTGAGCAAGAAGTTGCACTGCTGCTTTGTGGCTTTGTCGGCCAAACCCTCATAGTTTCTAGAAACAACCAACTGACTGGGGAAGAAGCCCTTTGACAGTAGATTTCCGATCAGCACACTGCAAGCAAAACTGTCCTGCAGCGTGACGAGTTTGTCGTCGGCGGAGAGCGGACCCACGGCAAGCACCATCAAGCCGACGTGCGGTTTGGACGCTTGCGCACAGCGGAGCGGCAGCTATTCGGTGCATATCTACAAATGGCAGTATCGCTTCTCAAGGACTGTCTCCCTACTGCACGAGTTGTGGTGGCACCTTGTCATAGGAACGCGTAGCGTAAGGCTCAACGGGTCGCCCCGGGCGCGGACGAGATGACTGTTTTCGCTCGTCGCCGTTGTATCAACGCAAGCACCATGAGACAATCGAACTTTACGAAACATACCAACTAATCAAAATTATCATGATTGTGTTGAAGGCAACCCAAGACAAGGTCCTCGCGGTCTTGCAATCTGTCGCTGGCATCGTGGAACGCCGCCACACGCTCCCGATCTTGGCCAATGTGCTTATTCATCGGTCACCCCATTTCAACGTTATGGAGCTGGAAATGTGTCCGGCTGCTGTCGAAGTACCGGTTCGCCATAGCGCGGAGGTATTCACCTTGTTCTCCCGTCCCGCTGCCAAGCTCAAGCAGGCTCTTGTCCTCAACTTGCCCCGCACTTCCTATTTCAGCAGCAAGGTCAACGGCCGCAACGCGCCATAAGGCGCCATTGATGAAGTCCTCATGAAAACAGCCTCGACAACATCAACCTCATCGACTCGCCACCGCACAAACAACACCCCAAGCGCAGTTGCACATCCGTCGCCCTACGCGTCTGCTGCTCAGACCAAGGCCTTGCTGGCTGGCAGCCTGGCCGCCCGGATGGCTCGCTTGGAAGCCAATGACATGCTCAGCACCGATATGGCTGCCGATCTAGTGGGTACCACTCGAGTGACGATCAATGCGTGGATCGCCAAAGGGCGGGCTATCGGATTGACCCAAACTCGGCGTGGTTTCAAGTTGCCCAATTGGCAATTTGAACCCGCTCTATGGGATGCCGTGCCCAAGCTTTCAAAAGCCCTGGGCACCAATGAGGGCTGGGCACTGCTCGCCTTCTTGGAGACGCCATCGGGCGCTCTGGGTGGCCTGACACCGCGTCAGGCAATCGAGCAAGGCCATCTGACACGTGTTGTTGAAGTGGCGGGTGCTGAGGGCTATTGACCCTTTTTCGCCCCATGAAACTCGCAGATCTTCAGTACATCCCTCACTTTGATCTTCAGGCCCCTCAGCTTCTTTTTCGTGTTCAGCACTCCATCGCGCGTGCGGGTACGGTGAAAATTGGGACACGGCTACTACTGCTGCCACCATCAAATCTGCTTTCGGGGCGTTTTGACATTGCCGGCGAGCCAGTTGCCTACTTTGCAGAACGGCCTGAAACCGCCATTTACGAGGCCATCTGCCGTCGTGAAGCCATCGGAGTTTCATACGCTCTTATGGCAAAACGCTCCCTGCTCAGCGTACAAGCTACCGGTCAACTCTCCTTGCTTGACTTGCGTCCGCATGTTTCGAGCTGGCCGGTACTTCATTCCCTGCGCTTTGGCCAAACTCAAGCCCTGGCGGCGGAAGCTCATGCAGCTGGCTTCTCTGGCATTGTTTACAAGTCGGCCCAGCAGCATGACAAAGACTGTTTCGCACTATGGGGGCACGCTCTCGCGACACTGCGCAGGATGTCTCTTCAAAGCTTAGTTGAGTCAGGATCGGGCAATCTGCACGTCGCCTTGGCAACGGCTTTGAATGGGTCGCGGTTGCCGCTATTGCCGTAGATGCGGGCGGGGCGCCAGCGCGACTTTCACTGACCTTCTTGGCTGTACCCTACAGGAGGGCGGCAGCACGCTAGATGCGATCGTCACCCTGCTTGGCCTCGTGCGAGAAAACGGGAGCATCGACGTTAGGCGCCTCTTCTGCCAACTTATCTAGCTTTTCCCGGACGGCGGCCAGCTCGCTGGAGCTGACTTGGCCCTGAGCATGGAGCGATTCCAGTTCGCGTCGAATAGACCCAAACTTAGCTCCAACAGTTCTGTGTTTCTCTGACCTCTCCGAAAACTTGAAGAAGGTCTGCAGGCTAGAAAGCACCGTGGCTGCGATGCTGAACAATCCTGCAATCACCTTGGCGTACAGCGGAACTGTTTGAGAGAGGATGGACGCGAATGCCGAGGCACCCACGAATGCGGTGATTACGATGACTGGAACGCCGAAAGCGCGTCCATAGTTCCCCAATCTATTGGAAGCGCGATAGTGTGCGAACTGCGACTCCCTTGCACGCCTTAGCCAAGCGACGACTAGTTCAGCTTGGGTGGCAGGTGGAGAATATCGGGTGGTATCAGGGGTTGCCATAATATTTATTCATATGAATAGCCTAAATCTGCGCATACGAGCTTCAGTCCTGGCAAAAGAGATTCGTCTGGCCAGGAGCGCTTTGTTTCGATAAAGTGCTTATCAACAAGCCAATATGTGAGAACACAGCCTGCGCTACTGAACAGCTTGTCATCAAGCCTGCCCTTTATTCGCGATCGAACGGCGTCAGAATCTACAGCATCTCCAACGTGGCTCATCCCTACGTTTTCCAAGAGATGGCGAAATCTATCAAACACAACTGCACATACAACATCGACTGGTAATGGGCTACGCTGAGCGGCCACTCCATATACCCCGGCAAGATATTCCAACCATTTATTGCGGTCCTCCGATATTTCTTCGAGTTGCTTTGCTGTTTCGCTGAATATTGAATCTGTCGACTCCATTAACGCCATCGATCTAGCTACCAGACGTTTTGCGCTCTGCGGGATTGAACGAAAGTTCTTATAAATTTTGTCGTGGCACAACTCCGCGTAAGCATGTTGCATGATCGTGCGAATTTGTATTTCGCACTTCACATCATCGGAAAGAACATGCCCTCCGATAGTAGCACCTCTACTTCCGCTAATCACTAGGTGAATCGACTGGTAGTCGAAGACATCGGGATCGTCGTCCACTTCATACTCAAAATGCCGCGTGCGAATAGCACTCCAGCCGGAATGATTTTTAATAATATCTTCCACGATCTGCAGTTCATCACGGAGTAATACAACAAACCTAGCCGCTACCAGATCATGCATTTCCTTTGATGATTCTAAAGAGTCCCAGCGATCGAACTTCCTGAGTGCAGATTCTTCAGTTTTTAGGCGATATTGAGGCTCGATCTTAAAGAAGCCGTGGTAGCGCTGCGGGCCAATTTCTGCCTTGACCATCTCAGAGATTAACTTCACAGATTCACGCGCCCACAGCTCAAGTAGAGATGCGTCATCACGCATTTCCGCAAGAAATTGGTCGCGCGAGATCTTCACTCTTGACTCTCTACTGTTCCACTGATTTTCACGACTGTGGAGCCATCAGAAGATGGCTCGATCGAAACAAGAGATATTTGATCAGCTGGTGTACTGATCATCACCCCGGTGGTGAAAACAATTTTTCTCCGGCGCTTCAATCTGGTCTTGATGTACTCGGTATCTTTGGTAATAGCATGCTTGCTGATGTTCGCCTTATCCATAAACACGATATACTGACTCTGCAGCGCAGGGTCAAAATGATCGTCGGAGAACCCCTTCACGCTGATCGTTTTTTTGTTACTTCGTAGTTCAGCACGTAAAGCTTCGCCAAGCGCTATTTTCTTGGCTGTTGGGATATTCTGTGCCTGCACGAATTCATTAGTCTTCTCAAAAAACTCCCTTGTTCGATGTCGGTCGGAGGAAGCGACGTCGGCTCCAAGAAATTCCGAATAAAAGTAGAAGGCCGCGCCGCGCGTCTCCGTGCCTGTCATTAGATGGTCGAACAGATGAACCGCGAAATGCTCAGGCGCCGCCTTCGTGCCTAGACTGTTCGTTTTCTGAACAAAGCCGATTTTGTAGAGCTTCTGGCTTTCCGCAAAGAAAATATCCGTCAAGTAGTCCACGACGGTCTTCCCCTTGTTTGACTTTTCGGTAAGCCCGTCCTGCAGTTCCGATTTGACAACCGCAGAAAATGGAAACTGGCTTTTCGATGTATGGCCTGATATAACTATTAACTTGCTTGCAGACAGGTTTTTTGATTGCTGAGATCTTGTCAAGTCTCCCGCCACGATGGCGGAACTCGCGATGAACTGAGCATCATTCCCTTCCATCATGTCCACTGCATTGGCGAAGAAGCTTTGCGCTCCGGTGTTGTGAAACTGAGCTTGAATGCCGTGCGAGTGGTGCCCGAGTGCTTGACTGATCCGTTTCGCGAACATGTCCAGGCCTGGCTTGGGCAGCGTAACAAGCGACGTTGCGCAAGTTGGTGCCACGAACGACTTGTCGTCCGCTCGCGGGGGGATGTGGTGGACGATGATGCGTTCGATTGACAAAAGCGTGAGGTCAATCATCAGGTGCGTACTCCTTGGCATTTATGATACTGTATACATGTACAGTATTATTGTTACAAATTACTTCGGCAAGGATGTTACTGGCCGGATCACAAACCGCATAGCGCCGTTTTGCCAATCGTCCTAGCCGCGTCATCCGTGACCGCTCATCTGCAGGGCGAACTGCTCGGCCCAGGCGGCTTGAGAGACACGCGGCGGCTTTGCTTGCTCTGAATGCTGGGGGCGGAGCAACTACCATGCGCGCGTTAGCTATCACGCGCATGGTAGGCAAACACGCGGGTCGAAATCTTTATACCGAGGATCAGCCTCAGGGTTGCGAGTGTGGGGGCACGAGACCAGAATGCAGCATGGCCCGCCCCAACGACGCCCGCCCCCCACAAGTTCTGACGGACCTGGTCCAGCAGATCGTGGTGGAATCGGGCACCCCCGAAGGCTTCAACGCCGAGGCTTGGCTGCAGGAGTGGCTAACGGCGCCACTCCCCGCCTTCGGAAACCGCCGTCCGTGGGATGTCCTGCAAGAACCCGAAGGGCTGGCGTTGGTCCAAGCAACGCTTCTGCAAATCCAGAAAGGCAGCTTCGCCTAGATCCTGATTGACGGTCCACAGCGCATACAGCGCAGCTGGACTCAGGCCTGTGCAGCCTGGCGCATCTTCTTTGCGGCCTTGGCTGGCCCCATGTTTACCAGTCCCTCAATCTTCGCCAGCTGTTTGGTCCGGGGCTGGGCCTGCCCCTTCTCCCACCGCGAGTACGTGAGTGGAGAGACGGCCAGCAACGCAGCCATCTGAAGTTGCGTCGCTTCCAGTGCTTGGCGCATTTGGGTCAGCATCTCCGGGGCGAACACGAATTCCTCGCGCGCGGCGCGTTTCGAAAATTTCGGTGGATCAGCTGGAGCAGCAACGCCCACAACTTTGGTTTGGCGTTGTGCTGTCTTGAGCTGCGAAGTGAGACTCTTCACTTCTCGTTTCAGTACCGCGATCTCGGAACGGTGGCTGGTGATCGCCTTGCGCATGCCCTGAAGTTCAGGTTTGAGCTCCTTGCGCGCCATGCGAACAACTTCAGCGCGAAAGGCATTAGAAAACGTATTCATAGGCCCAATGGTAACTTTGACGCCTTATCGCGCACTTAGGAGGGACGCACCGCCGTATCGCACACCTTCTTCGTCCCCAAAAAACAAAACCGCCAAAGGCCCAAACCCACGGCGGCTTGTTTCGGTGGCGACCGAGAAAGTTTGACTTACTTCCCAGCCTTGTCCGCCTTGCGCTTGGCAGCCTTGGGATCCACCACCGCCTTGAACTTCGCGCCCGCCACAAACTTCGGCACCGTGCTTGCAGGGATCTTCAGGGCAGCACCGGTCGATGGATTATTGCCCGTGCGAGCTGCACGCTTGGCCGACTTGAAGGTGCCAAAGCCCACCAGTTGCACGGCGTCACCTTTCTTCACGGCCGTCTGGATGGTGTCGATCAGCGTTTCCAGCACTGCATTGGCTGCGGTCTTGGACAGGTCATTCTTGGAAGCCAGGATTTCAACGAGTTCTGCGCGGTTCATGGATGCTCACGTGTAGAGGTTGGAAAGGACCGATTTATAACGTCACCGCTGACACGGCCCTTGCTGCGACTCAATGCTGCAGTGCACTTTTTGGCAGAAACTCCACGCCCGTGCGTTTGACCAGCTCCTGGTAGCTGATCGGCCGCCCCACCGTCTCCCCCTCGCGGTTCTCCTGCCAATGCGCCCAGGCCTTGTTGGTCGTGGCGTCATACACGAGCTTGTACAGATAGGTCGGTACCTTCACTCCGTTGGCCCCAATGCGTGGCCCCGCATCCGTGAACACTGGCCCGGTGATCACAAACACATCTTCCTTGGCCCGCTTCACATAGTGCCGCGTGTCCTGCTCGATCTTGTTCCAGGCGCCCCCGTTGTGCTGGGCATTTTGGGGGACCATGTTCGCCAAACTGAAGCTCTGGGCCATGGAAGTGGGTGTGGCCATATCTCCCGCTGGCGCCATGTGGCCTCGGGAGTAACCTGAGTTCTTGTAGTCCTCCAGCTCCGCCCGCTCCCCACTGGGCAAGCGCGCGTCCGCGAAGAACCGCTTGGCCCGTTTCTCGTTGGCCCCTTCCAGCATCTGTCGATTCAGCCGTTGGGCTACGAACACTGGCGTCTTGGTGGTACCGGAGTGCAGCACCGCAAAGGCCTCATAGCAAAGCTCACGCAATTGCGGACGGGGTGTGATGGCCGGTGGTATGCCATTCGCAAAGAACTGCGGGCACTGCGCAAAGGAGGTGGGCTCGGGTGTGAGCAGCGCCGCACTGTCGAAATGCGGAAACCGCGCCCAGGAGAGATTCGGGAGAGCAACGCCGGCAAGAGACAAAGCCAGCACAGCTGCCAGGTGCACACGGCCTGGCCAAGAGAACAAACGATTCACAGAAGGAGCAATCGGGTCGAACAAAACGGAGCCCGATTGGAGCACCGTTCATCTCTCGCTTTAGGCCCGAATGCTCGGAATCCGCAGGGTTTTACAGCTGCTTGCAGAGATGGGGTCCCGCAAACAGAAATCGCTCCCGAAAGGTGACTCTCAAAGCCAAGACTCAATGTCCAAGCGGCAATTTCACCGTGGCTAGTTGAACTCCGTCAAGGTAACCATAGTGACTCGATATTCGCGCATCAATCTCGACAACGCCCTCGTCAGTGATGCGCAGCAGGCCTCGGTCGTAGAGCGTATGAAGGTCTCTGCGCAACAACAGCCCGTCACTTGCTCTGTTGTGTCCCAGCCGCCAATCACGCCCCAACAGATGGGCTGCCTCAAGCGCTTCAGGGACAGTGCACCCGCTGATGAGGCAACGACCTCTGCATGACTCGAAAACTGCGAGGCGAAATTCTGCCTGCTGCGGGCGCACCTCTACCTGAGCAAATCGAGCCGCACGCTGCTTTAGGTCATTGGGAAGCAGGCTGCCCTTCTCGCTCTCCGCTGGTGAATTCGATAGCTTTGCAGATTCCTGTTGCTCCTGGCGCGCCCCCCAGTACGCATAACAACGTTTCCGCTCAAGGGCATCGTCATCGATGTGGAACTCATCGAAGAGACCCTGTGAGCATCTTCCAGTGTGTTTATCGACGATTAGCGCCGTAATGATGGGTTCACCTGCAGCCTTGCAGTCATTGCCGAGACGACTCATGGCATTACGTAGCGGGTAGAACGTCAACCCGAAACGATTCATGACGTCCGCGTAGGTGACCGTCTCTTTCGCTTGGCACACTTCAGTAAGCCAAGCGCGAATAGCGGGCAGCTTCTGCTTATAGCTATCAGTCGAGAGTCCAGTGCGTTGCGCATCGTCGACGGGAAAAATACCGTCAGCTGCCGCCACCCGGTGAGTCGCGATGTTGCGCGCCAGCGATCCCACCTCAACCAATCCACTTACCTGCGCGACGATGGCCCCATCGTCTCGCAACGAGAGCCGCTCTACAGAAAACACCGCATCCTCGCGATAGTCTTTGATTTCTCTTGGGTGTTCGTCCGCATCTTTCACAGTCGCTATGACCACGTAGGCGGCTATGCCGCCCGCCCATAGTTCCTTGAGTTGCACAATCCTTTCATCAAGACCATAAGAATCAGATACAAGGTACCGCTCTGGCTCTCGAAGAACGGTCACTGTTTTGTGTTTGAAGGAGTACTCGTCATCCCACGCCCGAAGGAGTAACGCGGTCCCGTCCACATTTCTAGCGCCCCAGGACCAACGAATATTCTTGAGCGGAAAGCCCAAGTCCGCAAAGAACTGACTGATTGGTTTTGACATTCTTCTCTCGTCAGCGTCCGAGAAGCTCCCGAGCCTCCACCAGTACCAAGCCGCGCCAGCCAGGAATGTTCGGGTCAACCCCAAACTTTTGACGCACTATTGCCTTAGCCTCTCGCTCGACGCTGGCAATCTCCGCAGGTGTGGGTGGTCGATTGCTCTCTGCCTCCAACCGACGCCGTTGAGCCGCCTCTTGCTCTGCGCGTTCTCTATGCTGCTGCTCCGAGTGCAATTGGCTCTGTTCAATCAGCGCCCGCTGTTCAGCTTCGAATTGCGCGATAAGCCGCTCAGTGTTTTCTACCAGCATGAGACGCTCTTCGGCCGTAAGTTCTCGGCCACCTCCGCCACCGTACTGAGGCGCTTTGCCCACGATTTCACCGAACAGCTTATCGAAGCAGTCTGATCCGTACACGCTAAGGTCGCCCGTGGCACTGCGCACGATATGGATGCGTCGAAACACGCTATGACCACAGCCGTCTGCTTGGCAGATGACACGATCTGCTTTGTCCACTTCAACTATTGCAAGCAATTGAACACTCATCGGGATCTGCGGACCTTTGTTAATTTCATGCCAGTGGAATTATTCCGATCAACTGAGGAGTGTCCACAAAAATCAAGGCAACCCAGGTGGGCGTCACGCAACCCAATGAATCTTTGAACGCCCGCTCAACCCCTCCTTAGTGCCTCCAAAAACTCCCGCGCATTGAGCTGGCTCTTGTCCTCCATGCAGTTGTTGAACACCGCATGCGGATACCGCACCGACCGCGCAATCGGGCTGTACCGCAGGGCCAGGCCCTGCAACTCTTCGGAGGTGTACGCATAGTCAAACCGCTCTGCAGCTGACTTCGCAGGCATTCCATACGCCATCTCATTGCGCCCATGGAGCCTGAGCAGGGCATGGTCGGGATGGGTGGTCTCCCAGATCGCAGGAACACTGTGGGGCGTGCCCTGCGGTCCATCCACGATGGTGTGGACCAGCCCCAGGTTCCTGAGTAGGCCCAAGGTGTCTGCGGTCACCGCATCGTTCTCCCACCAGCTCGGATGCCGGAACTCGATACTCAAGGTGTGACCGGGAAGATGCTCCACGCAGTGCTCGATGTGGGCCATGGCCACTGGGTGGCGCACCACCTTCGGCGAGAACTGGAAGTGCACCAGACCCAGCTTGCCGTTGATCTGCAAGGGCACCAGGCAGGCCACAAAGCGCTTCCACAACTCCTCCCGAAACTCCGCCGCCATGTCCTTGTAGACCATGCGCCGCCCAGGCCCCAACGCCTCCTTGATGTCCTTGGGCAAGACATCCGTGCTGGTCCACTGTCCAGTGAACAGGCTGAAGGCCTTCACGTTGAACACAAACCCAGGCGGGGTGCGGTCAGCCCAGTGCTGGGCGATGGTGACTGCTGGAATGGCGTAGTAGCTGGTATCCACCTCCACCAGGTTGAACTGCGAGGCGTAAAAGCGCAGCCGCGCTTCGGGTGCCTTGGCCGTGGGTGGATAGAACTTGCCGCAGTCGAGCAAGGTCTTGTCCGACCAGGAGGCGGTCCCGACCAAGGGATTGAAACCAGGACTGTGGGGGGGAAAGAGTGCTCCATGGGGAGGCCTCCTTGGGTTCATCCTACATGCGCATTTGCGGCAAAAGCTGTATATTTATCCAGTATTCAACCACAGGAGAAGCAGCGCCATGCAAGTCATCGAATCCACCTATGTTGTCACCCTGCGCGACTACCCCGAAGAGATCCCTGCCAAGGAGCGGATTGCCGCAGAAACCCGGTATGCCAAGGCCTTGGAGAAGCAGCTCGGCGGCCCCGAACAGGTTGCTGCCGCCCTGGACACCATGCACAGCCTGGAAGAGTCGCCACCTGAGGTGGTGTCGCCCGGCGATCTCACTTTGCTCAAGGCCTGGGGCAAGGCCAGTGCGGCGGCCAAGCAGGCAGGGTTCCGGGATCTGGGCGAAGGAGATGGGGCGTACTTTGAAGTGCGGCTGGTGTGAGGGTGAAGGTCCACTGAGGACACGCCATGCCGATCGACGCGCACTGGAACTACCCGACTCTACTGTGTACGACACCGGGCGGAGCTGATGGTGTGTTCCCGACGGAGACCGTGCTGCCGCTGGAGCCCGAGGCGTATGCGGTCACGCAGGAGAGTGAGATCTGGCGGGTGACGGTGAAACACTCGGGAGAGGTGCTGTACGCGGGGCCTGGGCCTGTGGTGTTGGTGGAGTCGCCTGCGCCGTTTTGAAGCAATTCGATTGCACCGCACCGGCTACCGGTTGTATGGTGCAACAGCCAGCAAGGAGTCGATATGTCGATAGACCGTGCCAACTATCCCGGGGTGCCGGAAGACTTTCCGGTGGCTGCAGTACCGTCTGCGGTTGCGGGTGCTCAGCCCAAGATGAACCTGGTTGAGGAAGGTGGGAAGTTCTATGCCCCGGGCACGTCGCCTGGCGAGGTCATGGCGGCCTTCCAGATGTGTGACGATCTGGTCTCGCAGATGGTGCCGTACTGCCAGAGAAAACTCGCCACCTACGAAGGCAACCAGGAGGCGACGGTCAAAGCCGCGCTGAAGGGCCTGCTGGCCAAGCGGTGGTGTACCGATGCGCAGTGTGTGTGGATCATGCGCAGGGTGGTGGATGAGCTGCAGTGGACCGTGGGTGAAGCCATTCCATAATGAAAACTCCACTGGAATTCAACACATCGTCCATACAGGCCTTGTTGGGAGCGCATGGCGGAAACACCCCCCATGTCGTCGGAACCTGCGCTTTGGATCTGTAGACACCAAGGACTCAGAAATGACAGACGCAGTTGAAGTTGGAAGCACCAATATATATGCCGACCTTGGATACCCAGACGCTGAGGCGTTGCAGCGAAAGGCTTCGTTGGCGTCACATATCGCTTGCACGATCAAGGCGCGACATTTGACCCATGAGGCAGCTGCAGAGTTACTTGGGATGGATCAAGCAGACATCGTGAAGATTATTCGTGGGCAGTTCCGCGGCACGAGTGAAGCAAAGATGCTTGAATGGATTGCGATGCTCGGCCACGATGTGGCGATCCTGGTGACCAAAACAATCCGGCAACGGCCGGGGAAGATTGCGCTGGAGTTCCGCTGCTCTTCCTGAACACCAAGCTCACAAGATCAGTGGTTTTCGATAGAAGCGGCAATCATCAGGGCCGCGTTCTTCAGCATCCAGCTGTCGACGCTTGGGCACGTTGACAATGCCTTTCACGTCATCGGCGTTCTCATTTTTTTATGCGCACGGACAGTCCTACGACCGCTACGCAGCGGTTGCCGTCGATCGCGGACGAGGCTCCGACGGCAGCTATTGGGCCAGAAGCAGACGCGCGTTTTCAGCCGGCTCATTCCACTAACATTCAAACTCAGGCCCCCAATCGAATCGCTGGTACAGCTGAAAGGGGCAGGCCACCACTGCAAGCCACAACAGTGGCCCAGGCTGCGGGCCTGTCAGCGCCAAAATTTAGACCTCTCTTTGACGAACCTTCGAATTAGCTCGCGTGAGCGCGCGAACGCTTGGTCTGGCTCATCCTCCTGCCAAGCCTTCACCGACTTGAGATAACGCGGCCCATTCCAAAGCTGCCACACGGCGTCCATCAAATCGTTGAGGAGTTCTTCAGATGCGACTAGCGAAACGAAGCCTGCAGGATGCACCGGAAGGTCGACGCATTTCTTCGCGACGGCGCGACGCAGACGCAGTCCGTTGTCCCAGGATTCGTTCGAAGGCATCCATGGCAATGCCGACTCCAAGAGATTCCAAGATTCGCTTGGGATAGCCTGACGAACCGCCGCTTGATGGAGGGGTTCGAAGGTCAGTTGCAAAAGGGACGTGACACTCCTCGAGCGCCAACTCATCGAGCGCCGAAATCCATACGCACACAGTTCGATAGGCAGCGGACCTGAGGAACTGCTCAGGTTGTATAGGGCGACGCACCAAGGGTCGTCGCCATAGTCGTTCGGAATGGCGTCTGGGGCCAACGAAGCTGCCAAACGGATCAAGAGCTCAGGAGACTGACGACTGTGTGCGAGGAATTGGGCAATTCCCGAAACGTCATTGCATGCCTGTCGCACCCAGTTCGCAATGCCTTCAACAGCGATATCGCGGCGCAGCAGTTCCTCCAAGCATGACAGCAATGGTTGCGTACCGATGACATGAAGAGCTGAGTTGATGGCCCCAAGGTCATGAAGCCCGGTGACCATCGCGTGCAATGCAGCGGGGCTCTTAACATCCACGCCCAGCGCTGCGACGCTCGAAGGCCAGGACTGCGTCAGCGCCCAGAAGCGCTTATCCTCAGCCAAACTAGGTAGCAGATGTAGCAGAGGCTCTGCCAAATCCGCGAACTTGGGAAGCACCTCAAAGACGGCTTCTTTGTCCAAAGACACCACACCTTCGCGAAGTGCAGCCTGAACCTCCTTGCTGCCTTCGTATGTCGCAACAATGAACGCACGAGGGTCTGTCCGCCATACAACTCGGGACAGCAATGAAGCGTTTTCCTGGCCTTCGCTTTCCCGCAGTAGTTCAAAGTGCACGAGCACGAAGTCGAGCACCTCCTCGGTAAGGCGAACGAACAGCCCTATTGAAAGAGCCGCTAGAACGACTGCGGCTTTAGCGGTCCGAGACTGTGTCAGTTGTGGGTCTTCTCTCACAAGGACCGTCGCAATCGAAACGGCGTGCGGTTCTAACTTAGTATTCTCGGAGTTCAGCAATGCATGAAGCGTGGCCATGGAACGCATCGCTTCCCGGCCACCCAGCATCTCTGTGCCAGCTTGACGAAGAAACTGCTTCAGTGGCCTCGTCCGCGGTTCGTCCAGGTCGTCAATCAGCGCCTCGACCCATGCGGCATTCGATGCGTCGACTGCCTCAATGTCAACTCCTGGTGTGGCAAACCGAAGCCGCACATTGCTCCCGCGAGACGGCGTCAATTGAAGGTCAAACTGCAGTTCGTCGATTGAACGATCTTTAGTCGTCAAGGTGCAGAACTTGAAGTTCCTGCGCAACTTGGGCCACTGTTGGTCCCACAGCCGAAGCACGACCTCGATGTGAGCAGCGTCAGACGAAGGGCGTACCCAGACCTGTTTGTCCGGATGCTCGTATAGGGCCTTCGCCAGGACCGACGCGAACTCACGAGTCGATTTGGTCAGTGGTGGGCGTCGACCTTGGCCTACCTCGACCTCAACTTCGGTAGCGTAGTCAGCCACTGCCTGAGCATCGGGCTGCTTCATCATCTCGACTAGCACCGACGGGGCATCCATTCGGGCGAGGTCGGAAAAGCTGATGAGCACCGAATGTGTCCAGACGCACCCAGGACGCGACATCTCCGGGGCTGCCCAAGTCGAAGCGATCACATAGAGGCCCGACTCGGCGAGCGGATAGCCCGTGAAATAGACGTTCGAAAGCGTCGTTACACCCGGGCCTGAGGCGTCGCTCATCACGAGCATCAGCCTGGCGTCGTTTGGGGACAGGTTGATTGAAGACCCAAGAAGGCGGTGCCCGTCGGCGTACCCGTGCAGCATCTGATGAACTGTTACACGCACCGCAACCTCAGGTAAGCAGCCAGTGCAGCGGCTCGGTCAAGTCGTTGGAAGAATTGCCATCACCGATGACCCTAATGCGGTCCGCCGGAACATCAAGTTCCAACATCCGCTGCGCGCTTGCGTCGTCTCCGTAGTCTGCACCTTGAGCACTGACGCCGAACACCCTGAACGACCAACCCTCGGCAAGGCCATGATGGATGTACTGATGCAGCATGGGGAGGTTCGCCTCAAGAAAGTCCTCGGGAGTAGTCCCCTCTTCTTCCATGGTGTCCCATGCAGAAAGAATCACTGCAACCTGGCGCGGTCCAACCGCCAGTGGCGCTTCGTTCAGGCAGCGAAGCAAGTCAATTAGCTGAACTTGGGTTGGCGATGAACGGGGGGCCCACGGCCTGGGCGCATCGCCCTCAGGGGGCATGCCCGCCTCTTCATCATCTGCGATCCAACCGGGGTGACGGATGGTGTCCGAATGGATGAAGAGGAGAACCCCCTTCGCCTTCACTAAGTCGACAGCGCTTGGGGAAATCTCTCGGTTCTCCCACATTCGCGCAAACGTTTCACCAGCGAGGTCCGGAAACGAGAGCGTGAAGTCTGGTCGCCCTTGTCCACGGAGAGAAATCGAGACAGTTCGCCCGCTTTCCTGCTGGGTGCGCTCTTGCCGCTGTGCCGACGCCCAGCGCGCCGCGATGCTCTTGAGGTACTCGCCATTGCCTGCCAAGAGCTTGACGAGGGTGTACTTGCTCTGAACCTTGAGCGAGGTCAACGAGTACCAGAGCGCGGCTAGGTAGGTCGTCTTGCCGGAAGCCGGCAGCCCAAGAACAACAACTGACTCGTCAACCATTTTGTGCTTTCGGTTGGACTCGCGTTAAGCGGCCGAAAACCCGACCTCCGGCTTGCTTCACCAAAGGAATTCGCTGGGGGATGTCGCGCCCTGGCTGGGTCATCCAGTATCTGAGAACCTCCTCCATGCCTTCTCCGCGCGGCGTCGCGCCACCCTTCGGTGACGCAGCGATCTCGAAGCTCTGAATCTCGAGGAAATCCCCACCGAATTGCTGTTTGGCATCTTTTACGATTGACAGGAAAAAGGTTTCAGCACGAGTACGCGGCGCCTCATCGGCGGCTCGTACTGCGTCGACCTTTGTCAGAACTACCGCGACTCTCTGTGTTCGCAGGGTTGCCCCGCCTTCGAGAAGCGCGCGTAGAGTGACCAGGATGTCGTCTCGCACTTGCTGGCGCTGGCGAAGGTCGAGAAGCCTCTCGCCGTCGACCAGCATCGTCAGCGTGTCTGCACGTCGGATTTCATAGAAGCCGGTCGCCAGCGTCGTGTCGCTCTGAGCGTCGGTGTAGTCCTCGCCAGCGCGATTGGCAAAGAGAATGGCCCGCTTCTCCCGCGACACGTCGTTCGCCAGGTCAAGGTGAAGGAATGTCGCTGCTCCTTTACCTGTGCGCTCCATACCTGCATGCCTGTTCCCGGACTCTCGACGGGAATCGTGGCATGCGCGCTCGAACGCATACAACGTGTTCGAGCCGGCGAAGGCAAACCCTCCGACCTTGTTCCGTTGGAAGAGGTCGTAGAGGCCGGCGATAAGACTTGTCTTGCCGGCATCCTGAGGCCCCACGATACCGATGACGTTAGCCGCCCTTTGTCGCATCAAGACCTGGGCTTCTGCCATCGAAAGTGCCTCTGCCGATGACAACCGGACGCCCGAGGGTTCCGTCGGCGTGGCCGCTGGCTTGGCACGCTGCACTACGACGACGCTCTTGCCGTAGTGCGTGCAACTGGCCGGCTCAGGAATGCCTTCGACGCACTTCCTGTCTATCGCCACTCTGCATTCGGCGTTCTCACATCGAACGCCTTCCTCGTCCACGGCGACTTCCATCTCAGCCGCCCAGCTTAACGAAGAGAAATTCGCGGTATGCAGCCAAAGCTAACTTCAGTGGCTCGAGAGGTGCGTCGCGTGAAATCCCAGTGACTGTCGACCAGGGACCGATCCAATCATCCGTGTCCCCAGCCTCGTGACTTCTGACGATTGCAAACAAAATTGGGTTCACGTAAGATAAGTCGGCACTCACACTCACGGATTCTGCAATGCGCTGCAGCCAGGCCGCAGGCATAGCCTGTACCGCCGCAGGGATCGACATCTGGGGGGCTTCGAGCACGCCAGCGCGTGTCAAAAGGGCCTCTATCGCCGGAGGGCCCGGCAGCACCTTCGTGAGCGATGCGAGCTCGCAGCTCATCACGAGCGGCCGCTGATCCACAGGCACCTGAGCGAAGTCGGCCCCTGCGTCAAAGCTATGCCCGCCCAAGAGCCACCACAGCATGTCTAATTCCTCATCCTGGACGGTAACGTAGACCTGGGTGGCCGCTTCAAACGCACGCTGTCGCGTAGCCATCTTTTCGAGCGCCTTATTGGCGATGGCGAACATGCTCTCGAACGCGGCAGACCAGTTACCTTCAGCCACGGCATTCGCCGTCGCTGCGTCGACAGGTTCAGTAGCAGGAGTTGCAAGTCGTCCTTGCTCTAGGGAAGGCCGTCGCCGCTCGGTGTCGGCCAGTCGACGAAGTACGTTTTCGCTCAGGCCCAAAAGGTCCATAGGTCGGCCCAGCGGCCGCAGGCCAGCACATGACAAACACGCGACGGTAAGAGCAGGAAGCGCGGACAGCTTGGCGGCCTCCGGATTCATGGCCACTGCCAATACAGATGCTGCGAGAAGAGCGAGTTCGTCATCGCCAGGTGCGGGGCCGCCACCAGCGAACGTGTCGCGCAAGGCTGCGACCTCTTTGCTACCGAGACTCACCTTCTGACGGAAAGCCAGCCGCGCCATCAAGGCCAACGAGTCCTTTGCCGGTGCCTTGGCAGCACCTAGAACGGCTGCCCATCGCCGCTGAAGTCCTTCGGCGTCCGGCTGAAATGACATGCCGGTGTACCAGCTAGCGAAATCCTGCTGCATAACTCCCCCTTTGATCAGCTTTTCTTCTCGTACTGTTCGACTTTTCGCGCCAACTCAACGAGTAGGCCTTGGTCCTTGGCGGCCTTCAATGCCTTCGAGTATCTCTCGTGGGGTGGCGCCTTGATGTCGGCGTCGTCAATGAGCTTCAGACTCAGCGCAATCTCCCGCATTTGGCTGCCTGAGAGCTGCCAATATCGGTAGGCGAGGTCCTGGGTAGACGGTTCAGGCATAGTGACCTCCTGAGGCTCCTCTGGCCGTTGGCGCGCAGCTTCAACGCCGACCTCTTGGACAGCCTGATGGACTGCTTTTGCCATTTTCGTCTCTCGCTGACCTGCAGGGAGCGGGTCTTGCGCCAATGTCTTCTCGAAGACAAATAGCTCCGATTTTGGCAATTCCAACTTGTGATACCAGACGAGCTGACCGGGCTTCGGCTCAAGAGGTACGTAAAACTCGGTCGGCGGCGGCTGAAGCCGCCGAAGCCGCCCGTGAATCTCGATTGCTCGGTCGCCTCCGGCTCCGACGACATTAACGTCGATTAAGTTGTAGCCCGGATTCCAGCCTGGCTTGTCACGCTCGGGATTCACGGCGCCAGCTGAGAAACGGATGTAGCTGGGCAGCCGGTCGCACCGCTGATCATGCTCATGCCCAAAGAACTGGAGCATCACTCGAGCGTTGATGATGTTATTGGCCTCGCTAGAGTCAGTGAACCAGCTCGGTGGATGGTGGCACAACACTAGGTTGACGACGTCGTCCTCGGGATTCACCGAGGTCTGGGAGCTGCCGAGAAAAAGCCGAGCAGGCGCCTTGTCACGGTCTCCAGCCCCGGATATGAAGATCGAGGTTAGACCGAACAAACGGAGCGTGACATCGTCTGCCAAGTGCAGCTCGTGAATCCAGAACGGGCGTTCCGGGTACACAGCGCAATCGAATTGGGCAGCGAAGTCGTTGTACGCCTGGACAGGTGAGAAGAGCAGTCGAGCTGCATCGACGTTCTTGAGTTGATGGCGAAACACTTCGTCTCGCTCGTGGACCGTCTTCCCGACAGCGATTGCTTGCTGCATCGCGGAGACAGCGGGGCCCTCTGCAATCTTCCGGTCAACATCATGGTTGCCGGGCACCGTGAAGATGCCTTCCGCCGTGCATCCGCATATACGAGCCACCTTGAGCAGCCATTCCTTGGCGGCCTTGTACTCGTCGGGATGTCCAGCGTACGCAATGTCACCTCCAACCAGGATTGCATCGACGCGGATTTGATCCGCTTTGCACAAATCGCGAAGGTCGGTCTCAAGTCGCGTTCGGTACGCCACTTCCGGATGCCTGTGTGGCTCTAGGCAATCGGGTTGTTTGAAGTGGATGTCAGACAGGTGCAAGAGGCGCATCCTCTCATATTACACATCGTTGACTGCACCAGTGGGCGGGCCTGTCGCTTGCATCGGTGATTCGCGGCGTGTTCAGTGAACGCCTTCGAGCCGAAACCCGAGGCCCAGTCGGAATTCCGGTTGCTGGGCAGAATTGGGCAACAACAAGTGCGGCACCGACCGCCATAGGTGGCGTATAACGTGCGGGACCTCGGCTGTGTGTCACCTATGCACGGCCTCCGGTCGCCATGATCAGGGGCGCCTGTTGTCAGTTAGCGTGAGTTCGCTTCGTGGCAGCGACCGACGGCAACCGCTGCGATGTTGCCAGCCTAAAGAGCGCTGCGAGCGGCTGCTTTGGGCGCAGAGACGTCGTCTGGTTGTCTCCGCTGAACGTCGGCAAGCAGCCTGAATCAGCCCACCGCCCCCTCCACCTGCTTCGATACATGAACCACCTCAAATGAGGCCCATTCATTTCTCAATGTGGAATTTCTCCGGCGGACCTTATTCACCTCCGACGCACTTTATTTGTTGGAGTCATCGGTCAGCCCTATGCGCAAAGCATAGTTAATGTGTGAAACGAATGCGCTAACGGACCAAATCCAGCAACCGTGTGGCGCGCAACACAGGAGGGGCGACAGGTTTCATGACTAAATTCGGCCCTGTGTTTTCATGCAGCACACACACTATGAAGCTAGGCAACAAGCCCCTCTGCGCATTTCTTTTGTGCCAAGTTAGAACGCATGCGCCAGATATGGCCTCCGGCTTACTGCGGTCAATATTACGTTAGGCTCTTTTCGGGATACATCGTGAACGAAACTATCAAAGCAATTATTTTATCGGCGCCACTAAGCGCAGCAATTATTACCGTACTAGCTTGGTTAGTCAGGAACTGGATTTTTGAGCGCTTAAGTAACTCAATCAAGCATGAGTACAGTAAGGATCTAGAAGAGTACAAAGCTAAGCTTAAGGCCCATTTTGACTCTGAACTGGAGATACGGAAGGCAACCCTTAAAGCGCAATCCGACGCCGAGCTAGAGATTCACAAAGCTAACTCTCAAAGGCTTGTTCATATCGATCGCTCGCACTTTGACATGGAGGTTTCTAGCTTTAAACAGCTCTGGGAAAAAGTCTCCACAGCGGTTGATTTGTCTGCCAAGTTAATACGCCTCTATTCTTACCAAGAGGTTGCAACTGAGAAAGGAGAAAAGCGCAAGTACGCGATCAGCGCGGATGAAGCATTCTTCGAAGCCAACCGTATTGTTCAACACCTACGCCCCTTCATACCCCTCAAAATCCATCAAGACGCAAAGGCACTAGCAGCACAATGCAAGGCGGAAATCAATCAGTTCTTCCATGCAATAAAAATGGAAGAGCGTTCAGAGAAGAGCTATGACCCCGCCAAAGCAAACAAGGCCGCCGAAGAAGCACTAGAGGAAATTATCAAGCGGTGGGAAGATCTCGCCGACTCTATCCAAATGCGAATACAAGCCATCCCAGGGGAGCAAGTCAAGGCCCCAATCTCCAGTGGTGCTTTGTAGCGATGTGCAAGTTAAGTACTATGTCTATGCGCCACAAATTCCGGTTGCTGATTTGCCGCTACGTCCATACGCACCGCCAATGGTCTACATCATGAAACTGCCGGCCCTTTCTCGCAATACGGTGCACAGGAGATGTTGACGGCGACACCTGTCACTTACCTCTGCCGTACTCCTATGTCACGCATTCGAGTGCTGATTCTTGTGTTGCACCTAGTAGCCATCCCAAGTAAGTGACATACATCGCGCACTTTGACGAAAGCTCGACCCTCAATGCCTACGAGGTAGCGAATTGCCTCATCAATCTCACCGTCGCTGGGTACGTAAGGCGTCCTGTCCAGATGCTTCCGAATGAGGACCCAGTACCAAAATGGGACAGGCGACTTGCGGCCGCTCGAGTACCGTAACAACGTCTTACCGGACAGACCCTGCAACGCAAGCCCGCGAATAAATTCTTCGACCCCTCGCCTCAATAAACTGCCGAATCCGGCAAGCAATACTGCTCGCTGCCCAACGGACCTCCGCTCGAAGCCACCATAGCGCTCGACGGTTAAATTGACGAATAGCGGTGCCGCAGCCCCTAGTTCACTCCAGACGGCGCCTGCAGCCCGCGGATCGTCCAACAAAGACCAGAGCATTGCAGCTGCTGCGAAAAAAGGAAGGCAATGCACCAGTTGCTCCTCCACCATCACTGCCGCATCCTGAAGAGTAGCAAGCATCCGCTCTTGCGTAACGATCAGATCAACCGAGGCTTGGCTCTGGATTGAGAGCTTTCGACGGTCTGCACCACACTGATGACACCAAACAATGCTGGAGCTGCTTACGTCGCGGAGCACTCCTGTCCGCCAGCGATGTACTGCCACCGGTGCTTGGCAACAATCACATCGATCTTGCAGCAAGCACGCATGATCTGGACAGGCAACAACAAACGCAAGCCGCCAGTTCAGCCTCAGGTAGGGTACTTCGTCCGTTGCTAAGCAGCGCGCACAGTACTGGACGCCATACCCCGTACGGTACGTCCCGTTCTTTATAACGGGCAAAATCCACCTCGTAGCGCCTTGCCGAGGCATCTCACCCCAGAGTCGGCCCTCAAAGACGCGTAAGGTGCCTTGCAGCAAGATGTCAGGCGCTTGACCTGTCGCGCGCGACAATGCTTGAATCAATGCGTCCCAGGCACCGCGATCAATATCCTCTGCGAAAACCTGTCGACCACGGCCCATTAGCCAAGCACCGAGTTGCTGCGTGGACATTCCATGCGCATCGGCAGTACGAACGAACCAGGAGCTGAGGGATTCGCCCCGAAGCATTCTGCGCACCACAGGCAAGTTGCGCGATCGAACGACTGCAGCGTAAGCATCCAGGGGCCAAAGCTCTTGCTGTTCGTCCACGGCGAGCAAATTGTTAGCTAGCTAGGACGTTGGTGTCTGAGGCTAGGAATGACCCATCTGATTGCCTTCAAGCGTTCAGGCGTGAGGTCCACCTCAGAAATACGTTCTGTTCCTGTACGGATCGCATGCTTGGCCAACAACCTTAGCAAGTCGTGTATGTGGCCCAATATTCCGCCCGTGTTTGCAATCACCAATCTTGCAATCGCTTCTGTGCCCAGGTTTGATGGCTTTTGAAGCCCAAGCTTTCTCTCAAAGGTCGCGAGCAGGCTCAATGTGGAAGATTCGTTTGCCTTCCATCGCGGCAAGTGCTCTGCTGGGAACCGGTTCGCAATCTCGCTGTTCGCGGAGAGGATATTCAACCCCTCTTCAACCGATGCCAGGACCATTGGGATCCTCAGCTCATTGCTCAAATACTTAAGGCCGTTGAGCGCCTTTTGCTGACGATTAACGCTGCCAGCTTGGAAGAAGCCAAATTCGTCAATCGCTAACAACTTTACGCCCAGCCCCGCAAAAACAGCCTGGACTCTGGAGATTTTGTGCTCCGTTGGCTCACGCGGTGAACCTTGCAGCAGAAGGACGCGCAGAATCGCGTCCAACAAGCGGTCTTCATCAGGAACTGGCGGCGCCTGAACAAAAAAGACTGGGATCTTAAGTTCTGGCCGATCCACCCCCTTCTGAAAATCGGGGGGCAGCAGGTTGTGCCTGCGCTGAACGTTTCGAAGAATGCTGGTTTTTCCGCTGTACGAAGGAGCAATCACGGTGCAACTGGTGATGCGATCCGAGTACGGAGTCTCCATCACTTCCTCAATACGGGTTCGCACTTCCACAGCGCGCTCGTAGCCAATCCAGAAGGGTTGCTGGAGCCTTTTGATACGAGCCTCCGCGTCCAACATCTCCGGCTCGACCGCCACAGGGGCTGCCGGACGCTGCGGATCAACACGCCGTCCGAACGCCTGACCGAAGAGCTCTTTAGGCTCGGAATTTTCACTGCTCATGAACGCCCCGGCGACACGACCTAATAGTCTTCAATCTCATCATAGGGCTTGACTGGTCCAGGCGATGGCGCTTTGGCAACGTCTCCTACACTGCTGCGCGAACTGGGTGTCCCATCCTCGGGCCGGACCGATGACTCCACATGCTCATGAGCAAGCCTCCCGGCGGCCCCATGACCAAACTCCGGCTGTGGGGAATCACGGCGGCGCGCCGCGTCGCGCTGGCTTCGGGAGTACCGTCCTTTTTTAACGGCTGCAGTCAATGCAGCCTCACTGTCTCGCAGGGCAACCATTTCATTCCTGGCAGCCATGATGACGTCTTCATTCACCTCTTTTTTACCTTGATCCTTGAGGTACTTCCGAACACGCTCTAGCTCCCAAATACTCATGTGAGGATTGGAGAGAGTTCTGTAGGGGATAGGACTGTAGAGATTGGTTTCAGGATCCTTGAAATAGATCACAGCAATATCACGAGGGTCACGCTTGAAAACAAAAAGCCTTGCCTTACGTGGACTAAGGGGATCACGGGCTCCTACCCAGCGCCGCAACACATCGGCTGAGTAATGAATCTCGTCAACCTGAACACCATGCTGCTGGATCGTTCTTTCAAACTGAGGCAGAAAATCCAGATAGAGGCGACGCTCGTCAGGCTCAATCCGGAGCGAACCTGTTGGCAGGCCGTCTTCTCCGGCGATGCCTCGTTTGAAAACGACTATAGGAGGTAGATCATTCAAGCCAGAGTGCGGGCGATGATGGTACTGACCAAGAATGAGGTGCGCGAGCCAACGTTCAAACTTGGCTAGCGTGAAAACCGCCTTACCTTCTGAGTCGTAGTCCTCTTTGTCCACAACATTCGAAAATGTTGTGCCGGGCAGCGCGTGGATATCGGACATCAGCGTCCCCATGTAGCGCTCAATGTAGGCCCCGTGCTGTGGCTTCTTCTTCTTTCGGAATCGAAGGTCGATGTGGTGAAGGTCACACACCGCTTGGAGGGACTTGCCGCGAAATTCTTTTGCATTGTCCGCATGGACAATTCTTGGTACACCCTGGCAGGGATAGTCGTAGTCGACGCCCAACTTAGCCATCCACTCTTGCTTGTTGCGTATGGCGTGGGTCAAACACAGGCCGGTCCCAAGCATGCCTGGCGGGTCGAAGCTGATGTAATAGCCAAGGCACATCCGACTGAAGACGTCGATCGCGACAGTGATCCAAGGACGACCGATCGGCATACGATGCTCACCATCGACGAGCTGTATGTCCACATATGTATGGTCAATCTGTACAAGAGCGTACGGGAAGTTCCCCCCCTCAAGGCTCCCCTTGTTCAAGCGCAGCTTATGGGCTTTACGATTCTCTCCGCGAGCTTTAGCAGCGTCCCTTTGATCGCAAATCGCCAAACGCGCCTTGAACGTGTCCATAGATGGCGCCCTAAGCTTCCTAAGCTTGCAACGACGCTCTAGCTCACCATAACTTTGCGTCACTGAGGGACGCTCATGGGTACGATGGAAATCACGAATGACCTGTCGGATCAATGCCTCGATTCTGGTCCCCAGCCGCGTCTTTCCAGCGTCGTTGCGAGGTTTGCGGTACAGATCCATGACGCGTCGCGAGACCGAGAAACTCTCGATCCATCGGTAGAGCGTTGAAGGATGGACTTCGCATTCCGAGGCCACCTGTCTAACGACAGCCTCGCCCCCTCCCAGCGCAAACACCCTGTCGACAGCATTAGCCTTCTCCCGCGCCGCGTCCCACCCCTCATCGGTGACTTTCTCAGGGGGAACGTCCTTCGAGTCATCGTCTTTCGGCTGGACGGCGCGGAGGTCGGAAAGGTGTACCGACTTACGCTTGAAGGTAGTCCGATGCTCGACCAACACCATTTCGGCAGAACGAAACTTGACAACGACATACACATCGCCGTCTTCCAAGGCGACTATGGCGCCGGTGTGGACCTCAACGACGCCAGTCATTTTCCGGTTGCCGCCAGTCGGCCCTGTAGTCAGCGGTACCGAAGTTGAGCATATTTGCCCCCGCGTCACCTACCCGCCAAGAAATCGTGTCTAACGTGAGAGGCACCAGCAAGTCACACTGGAAAACGTAGTCCGCGTACAGATTCCACATCCACGGAATGATGTCCTCCCGAGCTGCTACGTCGGACACCCTCGCTAGCAACTCTCTCGGGGTGAAATCGTCGTTAGACCGTTTAACGGACCACACCAACCGTTCAACGATCTCCTCCTCCTTCTTAGTCCGAAGCATGAAGCGCGGGCCGCGATAGCCCAGCAGGAAAACAACGTTCTCGAGGAAACGAGGATGGATTCGGTCCTCAGTGAGAACTCTGAAGCGGAAGCCTGACTCAGCCAGGAAAGACCGAGCGGCCCTCAGCTTGGGTTTCAGTTCAGGCCACTCCTCGTCCAACTCCTCCCGAGTCTTGATTTCGAAGGCGGTCGGCGCGTACTTTGGACGACGTTCTGAAAACAGTTGACTCGATATGGCAAAGCAATCAGGGGTGTAGTGAGTCACCTTGCCGTTCGATCGCTTGAATGGAACCTTAAAAGGCTGGACTACGAAGGTATCCACCGTGTAATCCCACTCCATCAACTGATAGAACTTCCTTTCGACGTCAGATTCATGGGGCACGTGGCCTCCTGCCTTGAAGCAGTGCACATGCCCCTTGGCACCCCGATTGGAATTCGATGGCTGACGCACCATCGGGAAGATCGTTGACCCGATCTTGTTCCTGGGGGCAGCAGTAACTTCGGCGGACGCGAGTGCCTGCACAAGGCGGAGTCGCCTCTGCCTGAGTTCTTCGATGGCGGCTTCGCGAATATTCATCTGGTAAGTTCGCAAATATACTCCTTGTTGTCACAAGGATTCCGGCCGGTTCGACCTGCCGATCGCGCTGGGCATCCTGGCGGCCAGCGGGCAGTTGGACGGCGCCCGCCTGCCGGGGCACGAATTCGCGGGCGAGCTGTCGCTGTCGGGCGAACTGCGGCCGGTGCGCGGCGCGCTGGCCACGAGCCTCGCGCTGCAGACGCAGCAGATCAGCGCCGTGCTGGTGCTGCCGCCCGGCAGCGCCGAAGAGGCCGCCCTCGTGCCCGCCGCGCAGGTGGTGCGCGCCCGGCACCTGCTGGACGTGGTGCGCGCCTTCCTGCCACCGAGCAGCGCCGCGGCGGGCGATGCCTCCGTGGACAACGATGGCTGGACCCGCCTGCAAGCCACGCCGATGGCGGCCGCAGCCGCCTCCCTGGACATGGCCGACGTGAAAGGCCAGGCCACGGCCAAGCGCGCGCTGGAGATCGCGGCCGCCGGAGCCCACAGTGTCCTGATGGCCGGCCCGCCGGGCTCGGGCAAGTCCATGCTGGCCCTGCGCTTTGCCGGGCTGCTGCCGGCCATGACGGTGGACGAGGCGCTGGAGAGCGCAGCGATCGCCAGCCTGGCCGGGCGGTTCCGCCCCGAACTGTGGGGGCAACGGCCCACGGGCACGCCCCACCATACGGCCAGCGCGGTGGCCCTTGTCGGAGGTGGATCGCCGCCCCGGCCGGGCGAAATCTCGCTGGCCCACCACGGCGTCCTCTTCCTCGACGAGCTGCCGGAATTTCCCCGTGCCGCCCTCGAGGCGCTGCGCGAGCCGCTGGAGACGGGCCACATCACCATCTCGCGGGCCGCGCAGCGCGCGGACTTCCCCGCGCGCTTTCAGATGATCGCTGCGATGAACCCCTGCCCGTGCGGCTTTCTCGGGTCCACGCAACGCGCGTGCCGCTGCACGCCCGACCAGATCAACCGCTACCAGGGCAAGCTCAGCGGCCCGCTGCTGGACCGCATCGACCTGCATGTGGAGGTGCCCGCCCTCCCCGCCGAGCAACTGGTGCAGGCCCCCGCGGGCGAGCCCACCGCCGCCATCCGCGGGCGGGTGGAACATGCCCGCGCCCTGGCGCTGGCGCGGCAGGGCAAGGCCAACCAGGCGTTGCAGGGCCAGGAGATCGACACGCACCTGCGGCTGGACGATGCGGCCGCCAGGTTCCTGAACACCGCCGCCGCGCGGCTGGGATGGTCGGCCCGCAGCACGCACCGTGCGCTGAAGGTGGCGCGCACCATCGCCGACCTGGCGGGCTCGCCCACCACCGAGGTCATCCATGTGGCCGAGGCCGTGCAATACCGCCGCGTGCTGCGCAGCCCTGCTTGAGGCGGGTGGAGCCGCGTTTTTCGATTTCGCGATATAGCTATATTTTTAATAGCAAAAGATGTATATAAAATAAGCGGCAGCGGCGAAAGGGAGTCAGAAAGTGGTCTTGCCCGATGCGTCGCCAAACCCGACCTTGCTCCGGCACCCATCGCCCCATGTCCAGCGCCCGCCCCTTCAGAAACCCACCGCCCCCCGCCACCGCGCTCTCCACGCCGGAGGCCGTGGACACCAGCTTCCTGCGCACGCTGGTGGGCTACAACGCGCGCCGTGCGTCGCTGGCGGTCATCGAGGTGTTCATGGAGCGCATGGCGGTGTACCGCCTGAAGGTGGTGGAGTTTTCCGTGCTGTCGCTGGTGGCCCACAACCCGGGCATCACCTCGCGCCAGCTGTGCGCCACGCTCAATGTACTGCCGCCCAACCTGGTGGGACTGATCGCCGCGCTGGAGCGGCGCGGGCTGATCGAGCGCCGCCCGCACCCCAGCGACGGGCGCGCCATGGGCGTACACCTCACGCCCGCGGGGGTGGAGCTGACCGCGCAGGCCGAGGAGACCGCCGCCCAGCTGGAAGTGGACGCCACGGCGGGCCTGACCGCCGCCGAGCGCAAGACGCTGATCCGGTTGCTGCAGAAGGTCTATTCGCCGGACCCCGCCTCCTGAGAGCCCGCGCAGGGTTGCTCCGTTCCGTATCAGGCAGCGGACCTGGCCTTGGCGGCCATTGCCTGCGCCAGCCCGCCCCACTGGGCACGGAACAGGCCCGGGTCCATCATCTTCACATCGCGCATCAGGGGCTTGAACCCCATGTGCGCCAGCACGTCGCGTTCCAGGTCGATGCCGGGCGCGATCTCGGTCAGCTCCAGGCCTTCGGTGGTCAGACGGAACACGGCGCGCTCGGTGACGAACAGCACGTTCTGCTCGCGCTGCGCGGCGTCCAGCCCGTTGAAGGTGATCTGCTCGACCTTCTCGATGAACTTGCGCGAGCGGCCTTCCTTGATGATGGTGAGCTGGCCGTCGGCCACCTGCACCTCCAGCCCGCCCGCGGTGAAGGTGCCGCAGAACACCAGGTGCTTGGTGGACCGCGTGATATTCACGAAGCCGCCGCAGCCCACGGGCCGGCCGTTGAACTTGCTCACGTTCACGTTGCCGTGGTTGTCGGCCTGCGCCAGGCCCAGGAAGCTCGCGTCCAGACCGCCGCCATCATAGAAGTCGAACTGCAGCGACTGCTCGATGATCGCGTCGGCGTTGTAGGCGGTGCCGAAGTCACCCAGCTGCGCCGGGATGCCGCCGGTGATGCCGCTTTCCACGCTCAGCGTGAACTGGTCGGACACGCCCTCTTCCGCCGCCACCGACGGCACGCCGGCCGGGATGCCGATACCCAGGTTGGTGATGGCGCCGGGCGTGAGCTCCAGCGCCGTGCGGCGCGCGATGACCTTGCGCTCGTCCAGCGGCATGGGCGCCAGCGAATTGAGCGGCACACGCACATCGCCGCACAATGCGGGGTTGAACTGCGTGGTGATGGTCTGCATGTGGTTCTCGGGCTGGCTGACCACCACGTAGTCCACCGACACGCCCGGCACCTTGACCGACTTGGGATGCAGGCTGCCCGCCTTGACGATGCGCTCCACCTGCGCGATCACGATGCCGCCGCAGGCCTTGGCCGCGTGGGCGATGTTGATCTGCTCGAGCAGCACGCCTTCCTTGTCCAGCGTGATGTTGCCGTTCTCATCCGCCAGCGTGCCGCGGATGATGGCCACATCAACCTTGGGCGCGGGGTAGAACAGCCATTCCTCGCCGTTGAATTCGACGAGCTTGACCAGGTCTTCGGTGGACTTGCTGTTGAGCTTGCCGCCTTCGATGCGGGGGTCCACGAACGTGCCCAGGCCCACCTTGGTCAGCAGCCCGGGGCTGCGGCTGGCAATGTGGCGCGTGAGGTGCGACAGGCTGCCCTGCGGGAAGTTGTACGCCTCCACTTCGCCGTCAAACACCATTTTCATCATCTCGGCGCCGGTCTGGCCGAAGTGGCCCGCCACGGTGCGCTTGATCATGCCCGGGTGGGCAAAGTGCACCATGCCCGCGTCCTTGCTGTTGCCGATGGCGCCGCAGGCCCAGGTGGTCACGTTCTTCGGGTGTCCGGTGTCGAGGAAATTCTTTTCCACGCCCTTGAGCACTTCCTCGGGCAGGCTGGAGACGGCCAGGCCGCCCAGGAAGATGGTGGCGTTGTCGGGGATCAGGGCCCCGGCCTGGGCTGCGGTGATGATTTTCATGGTGACCTTCAATTGAACACTATTACTTCGATAGCTACTTGCGCATATCCCATAAGCGCTTGAGCCCTGCTTCTCTTAAATTTCAAGCATCCGGGTTCTCGATGAGCAAGGCAATGCCCTGCCCGCCGCCCACGCAGGCACTCGAGATGCCGTAGCGCAGGCCGCGCCGGCGCAGCTCGCGCGCCAGCGTCACCGTCAGGCGCACGCCCGTGGCGGCCAAGGGGTGGCCCAGCGCAATTGCGCCGCCGTTCACGTTGAGCTTGTCGCGGTCCAGGCCCAGTTCGCGCTCCACGGCGATGGTCTGCGCGCCCTGTGCTTCGTTGATTTCAAACAGGCCGATGTCCTCCAGCGTGAGCCCCGTGCGCGCCAGCAGCGCGCGGATGGCGGGTGCCGGCCCGATGCCCATGAATTCGGGCGCCACACCCACGGCAGCCGCGCCGCGCAGGCGCGCCAGGGGCTTGAGGCCGCGCCGCTGCACATAGGCATCGCTGGCCACCACGGCGCCCACGGCCGCATCCACCAGGGCGGAGCTGTTGCCCGCTGTCTGCACGCCGCCGGGGTACACCGTGCGCAGCCCCGCCAGGGCCTCGATGGGCGAGGGGCGCGGGTGCGTGTCGCGGTCGAGCTGCGCCACCTTGCGCGGCAGCGTGATGCCGCGCGTGGCGTAGCCTGCCAGCTCGAACTTTTCGCTCGTCACCGGCACGATCTCGCCGGCCAGAAAGCCGTCGGCCTGGGCTTGCAGCGCCCGCTCGAACGAGCGTGCCGCGTATGCGTCCACGTCTTCGCGGGTGATGCCGTACTTCTTGGCCAGGTTCTCGGCGGTCTCGATCATCGTCACCGGGCCAGCGGTGTCGATCAGCGCCTCCATCAGGAAGTCCTTGAACTCCACCGGCGCACCGAGCTTGAAGCCCGTGCGGTGCGTGTACGCGGCGATCGGGTTCCGCGTCATGGACTCGGTGCCCACCACCAGCGCCACGTCGGCATAGCCCAGCGCGATCTGGTCCGCGGCCTGGCGGAACAGCTCGAAGCCCGTGCCGCAGATGCGCTGCACCAGGATGGCCGGCACGCTCTGCGGAACGCCCGCATACAGGCCGATGTGGCGCGGCAGCACGAAGGCGTCGAAGTCGGCCTGCGCCATCGAGCCGGTGATGACCGAGTTCACGTCGGCAGCGGGCACGCCGCTTTTGTCGAGCACGGCGCGGGCGACCTTGATGCCCATGTCGGTGGGCGACACATGGCCGAGCGGGCCGCAGTAGTCGACCATGGGCGTGCGCACGCCGTCGACCAGCCAGGCGTTCAGCGGGGCGGAAAAGGAATGTTCGTTGCTGGTTGTCGTCGCAGTGGTCGTCATGGTCAGGCCTTGGGGGTGGTGCTGGTTCTGCTGTCGGTCACGCGCAGCACGGTGGCGTAGCCGGTGTCGCCCGCGGCGCAGCCGGTGAACAGGCCCACGCCGCCGCCGCGCAGCACCAGCTCTTCGATGAGTTCGATGATGGCGCGCAGGCCGGTGGGCGCCTGTGGGTGGCCCCAGATGATGGAGCTGCCGTAGTTGTTCATGCGCTCCCACGCAAAGCCGGTGTCGCGCGCCAGCGCGATGTCGTTCACCGCAAACGGGTTGTGCGTCTTGATCGCGTGCACGTCGGCAATCGACAGGCCCGCTTGCTTCAAGGCGTTGAACGCCGCCGGCGACGGCGCCATGGGCATGAAGCCGGCCTCCACCCGCGACATGCCGAAGCCCAGGATCTCGACCTCGATGCCGGGGTCGGTAGCCACGGCGCGGGCGCGGTCACGCGTGGTGACGATGGCGCCCGCGTTGCCGTCGGCGGGGTGCGTCTGGCCGCCGAAGGTCACGGTGCCGCCTTCTTTGACCGGCTTGAGCCTGGCCAGGCCTTCGGCGGTGGTGGGGAAGATGCCTTCGTCGGCGCTGAGCGTGCCGGTCTGCTTGCGGAACTTCGAGTCGGTGACCGGCACATCGGCCATGTAGCGCTTTTGGAAGGCGCGGTCGTCGGCCAGCGCGTCCTGGTACTGGTGGTAGCGGTGCAGCTTGAGTGCGTGCTGCTCTTCGGTGGTGATGCCGTAGCGCGCCGCCACGTTCTCGCCGGTCTGCAGCATGGGGTTCTTGGCGTAGGGGTCGTGGCCCATGTTGTCGGGCACCCAGTGCTCGGTGATGCCATAGCCGCCGGTGCCGCTCGAATCGGGGTAGTACACCACCGGGCCGTTGGATTGGCGGTCGGCCATCACCAGCAGCGCACTGGTGGCCGTGCCGCAGGCCACCTCTTGCGCGGCCATCTGCAGCGCGCGCACACTGGTGGCGCAGGCCTGCTGCACCGTGGGCCCCGCCACGCGGTCGATACCCATCATGCCAGTGACCCAGGGCAGCCCGTAGAAACTGCCCTTTTGCGGGTTGGTGATGCCGAGGATCGCCAGGTCCACCGCCGCCAGGTCGTACCCGCGCGCGGCCAGCGCCTGCTTGCCCACCGTGGCCGCCAGCGGCAGCGCGTTGAGGTTGGCCAGCGAGCCCTGCCACTTGGCGAACGGGGACGACCAGTAAATGCCGTAGGGGATGAAGGCGTTCATGACGGTTCCTTGCTGTGAATCGGTGCCATTTTAGTTATTTATCATAATCATATGAGCACCCAGAAAAGCTAGGGAAAGCACCTAGCAAAGACCGTCTCCATGGCCTTGTTTTAGTTATTTTTGATAACCATAATTTCTCCAACTCACCTCGATGACCATGACCAAGCACTCCGACATCTCCCTCGAAATCCGCGGCGAACGCGAGGACATCGCGGTCATCCGCCTCGCCCGCCCCGCCAAGCGCAATGCCCTGAACGACGGCCTGATCCTGGCGCTGCGGGACGTGATGGACAACCTGCCCGCCACCGTGGGCGCGGCCGTGATCGATGGCGAAGGCGAGCACTTCTGCTCGGGCCTGGACCTGTCCGAATTGAAGGAGCGCGATGCGGGCCAGGGCCTGCACCACTCGCGCATGTGGCATGCGGCGCTGGACCGCGTGCAGTTCGGCCCCGTGCCCGTGGTGGCCGCGCTGCACGGCGCGGTGGTGGGCGGGGGCCTGGAGCTGGCCAGCGCCTGCCACATCCGCGTGGCCGACGAGTCCACCTTCTACGCGCTGCCCGAGGGCTCGCGCGGCATCTTCGTGGGCGGCGGCGGCGCGGTGCGCATCCCGCGCCTGATCGGCACGGCGCGCATGACCGACATGATGATGACCGGCCGCGTCTACAACGCGGTGGACGGCGAGCGCGTGGGCTTTGCGCAATACCTCGTGCCCACCGGCACGGCGTTCGACAAGGCCTTCGAGCTGGCCCAGCGCATCGCGCAGAACGCGCCGCTGACCAACTACGCGCTGATGCACGCGCTGCCGCGCATCGCCGAGCAGCCGTCGGACCAGGGCCTGATGACCGAAGCCATGATGGCCGCCATCGCCCAGAGCGCCCCCGAGGCCAAGGCGCGCGTGCGCGCCTTCCTCGACGGCAAGGCCGCCAAGGTCCAGAAGGGCTGACCGCAGCGCCCCGGACAGGACAGATAGCACAGACAGCACGCGCCCGCGCAAGCCCACCGACACGCACCCATGACGAGCAACCCATCCCCCCGCTACCGTCCGCTGCGCTTTGGCGTGACCGAGGTCAGCACGCGCCAGGCAGACAACGGCGTGGTCTACGTGCGGGCCACGCAAGACCTGCAGGCCTACCCGCTGCGCCTGACCGACCGGCTCGCGCACTGGGCCCAGACCGTGCCCGACCGCACCTGGATGGCCCAGCGCGTGAAGAACGCCGACGGCAGCCTGGGCGAGTGGCGCCACGTCACCTACGGCCAGGCCTGGCAGGCCGCGCGCAGCATTGCCCAGGCCTTGCTCGACATGCACCTGAGCGCCGAGCGCCCCGTGGCCATCCTGAGCGAGAACGACCTGGACCACGCGCTGCTGTCGCTGGGCTGCCTGGTGGCCGGCGTGCCGCAGTGCACCGTCTCCACCGCGTACTCCACCATCAGCCAGGACTTCGACAAGCTGCGCCATGTGCTGGACACGCTGACCCCCGGCCTGGTGTTCGCCAGCGACGCCGCGCGCTTTGCGCGCGCCATCGAGGCCACCGTGGCCGCCGACGTCAAGGTGGTGCTGGGCACCGGCAGCATCCCGGGCCGCAGCACCGTGGCCTTCAGCGACCTGCTGGCCACCCCTGCCACGCCCGCCGTGGATGCTGCGCACGGCGCCATCACGGCCGACAGCATCGCCAAGTTCATGTTCACCTCGGGCTCCACCAAGCTGCCCAAGGCCGTGATCGTGACGCACGGCATGTGGGCCGCCAACCTGCAGCAGATGAACCAGTCCATGCCCGTGCTGGCCGAGGAGCCCCTGGTGCTGGTGGACTGGCTGCCGTGGAACCACACCTTCGGCGGCAACCACAACTTCGGCATCGTCATCTACAACGGCGGCACGCTGTACCTGGACGAAGGCAAGCCCACGCCCAAGGGCATGGCCGAGACCATCCGCAACCTGCGCGAGATCGCACCCACGGTGTACTTCAACGTGCCCACGGGTTTCGAGGTGATCGCGCAGACCATGAAGACCGACGCGCAGCTGCGCAAGAACCTGCTCAGCCGCGTGAAGATGTTCTTCTTTGCCGCCGCCGCGCTCTCGCAGCCCATCTGGGACTCGCTGTTCGACAGCGCCGAGCGCGAGGTGGGCGAGCGCATCGTGATGAACACGGGCCTGGGCATGACCGAGGGCTGCCCGTTCTGCGTGGCCGTGAACAGCCCCGACGTGCAGGCCGGCGACATCGGCGTGCCCACGCCGGGGCTCGAACTCAAGCTCGTGCCGGTGGACGGCAAGGTCGAGGTGCGCTACCGCGGCCCCAACATCACGCCCGGCTACTGGCGCAATGCCGAAGCCACGCGCGACGCCTTCGATGAAGAGGGGTTCTACTGCTCGGGCGACGCCGTGAAGTGGATCGACGAGAACGACCCGAACAAGGGCCTGAAGTTCGACGGCCGCATTGCCGAGGACTTCAAGCTCAGTACCGGCACCTTCGTGAGCGTGGGCCCCATGCGCGCGAAGATCATCGCGGCCTGCGCGCCCTACGTGCAGGACGCGGTCATCACCGGCATCAACCTGAAAGAGATCGGCGCGCTGCTGGTGCCCACGGCCACCATCCGCACGCTCAGCGGCCTGCCCGAGAGCGCGAGCCTGCACGAGGTGCTGCACAGCGCCCCAGTGCAGCAGCACTTCCAGCAGGTGCTGGACAAGCTCGCGGCCGAGTCCACCGGCAGCGCCACCCGCGTGGCCCGCGCGCACCTGATGGCCGAGCCGCCCTCGCTCGACAAGGGCGAGATCACCGACAAGGGCTCCATCAACCAGCGCGCCGTGCTGCAACACCGCGCGGACGTGGTGGACGCGCTGCACGGCGGCACGCTGCCCGGCACGCTGGTGCCGCGCCGCTGAACACCAAAGACACAACCCATTTTCATCAAGGACACACAGCATGGACATCCAAGGACAAGCCGCCGTCGTGACCGGCGGCGCATCGGGCCTCGGTGAAGCCACCGCCCGCGAACTCGCCCGCCTGGGCGCCAAGGTCGCCGTGCTCGACCGCAACGCCGAGCTGGCCGAGAAGGTCGCGGCCGACATTGGCAAGGAATTTGGCAACGGCTGCGCCGTGGCCTGCGCCTGCGACATCACCGACCCCGCCAGCGTCACCGCCGCGCTGGAGAAGGCGGCTGCGGCCCACGGCCCCGCGCGCATCCTGATGAACGTGGCCGGCATCGGCAGCGCCAAGCGCATCGTGCAGCGCGACGGCAGCGCCGCGCCGCTGGAGGACTTCACGCGGGTGGTCACCATCAACCTGATCGGCAGCTACAACGTGAGCCGCCTGTTCGCCGCCGCCTGCGCCAAACTCGACGCCCTGCCCAATGGCGAGCGCGGCGTGATGATGTTCACCGCCTCGGCCGCCGCGTTCGACGGCCAGGTGGGCCAGCAGGCCTACAGCGCCTCCAAGGGCGGCCTGGTGGGCATGACGCTGCCCATGGCGCGCGACCTGGCGCAGCACGGCATCCGGGTGTGCACCGTGGCGCCCGGCCTGTTCGCCACGCCGCTGATGAAGGAACTGCCCGAGGCCGTGCAGCAATCGCTGGCCGCGAGCATCCCCTTCCCCCCGCGCCTGGGCAAGCCCGAAGAGTTTGCCGAGCTGGCCTGCCACATCGTCACCAATGGGCACCTCAACGGCGAGGTGATTCGCCTCGATGGCGCCCTGCGCATGGCGCCACGGTAATGCACCCCTCGAGTCGCTTCGCGCCTTCCCCCTCTCCTGCGGGAGGGGGGCGCCACCGGTGGCCTGGCAAAGCCAGTTCCACGGTGGCGCTGGCTTGGGCAGCGCCAGTTTCTTGCGCCCCGGGACGCACCGCACAGCTGATAACGAGAGGGTGTGCGAACACCCCAGTTGATTTTTGAGATGTCCGTCAGATACACACCAGGAGACAAACCATGACCACCACACGCCGTCAATTCGTTCAGGCCCTTGGCGCCAGCGCCGCATTGGGCGCCCTGCACCCCTTCGCCGCCCATGCGCAGGTGGATCAGGTCAAGGTGTATTTTGGCTTTCCGGCCGGCAGCTCGGGCGACACCGTGGCGCGGCGCGTGGCCGAGAAGTGGGGTGGCTCGGCCTTCAGCAAGAACGCCGGTGTGGTGGAGAACAAGCCCGGTGCGGGCGGGCGCATTGCGCTGGAGACCCTGAAGTCGGCCCCGGCCGACGGCTCGGTACTGGCGGTGGCGCAGGTGTCGGCCCTGGCCAACTACCCGCACATCTACAGCAAGATGAACTACACCGACAAGGACTTCGCGCCCGTGTCGATCGCGGCCATCATGCACCACGGCCTGGCCGTGGGCCCCATGGTGCCCGCCAGCGTCAAGACAGTGAAGGACTTCCTGGCCTGGGCCAAGGCCAACCCCAAGGACGCGAGCTACGGCTCGCCCGGCGCGGGCTCCACGCCCCACTTCCTGGGCGCGCTGCTGGGCATCAACAGCGGCGTGGACCTGCGCCACGTGCCCTACCGTGGCTCCATCCCCGGCGTGACGGACGTGGTGGGCGGCCAGGTGGCGGCCATGGTCACGCCGCACGGCGACTTCATCGCCAACTACAAGGCGGGCAAGCTGCGCATCCTGGCCACCTCGGGCCCCAAGCGCTCGCAGTACGTTCCTGATGTGCCCACGTTTGCCGAGCAGGGCTTCCCCGAGCTGACGACCGAGGAATGGTTTGGCTTCTACGCCCCCGCCGCCACGCCCAAGCCCGTGATTGCCGCCGCCAACGCCGCCATCAACGCAGCCCTGAAGGAAAAGTCGGTCATCGACAGCCTGGCCATCGTGGGCCTGATGCCCCACGGCTCCACGCCCGAGGAGCAGGCGCGCTGGCAGAAGGCCGAGTACGACACCTGGGGTCCGCTGATCAAGAAGATCGGCTTCACCGCGGATTCCTGAGCTCCCCCTGAGCGGCTTCGCCGCTTCCCCCTGAGGGGGACGCCACCCGTGGCCTGGCAAAGCCAGCTCCACGGTGGCGCTGGCCGGGGCCGCGCCGGTATCACGGGCAGTGCGCAACGCGGCGCGAGGGCGCGCAGCCATTCCCACCCGTTCAGGCTGAGCCTGTCGAAGCCTGGGCATGCCACCCGCGCAGTCCGTTCGACCGGATCAGGATGAACGGACTGCCGCTGGCCGACCAGGATTTCAAGCAAAAACAGCCGCTACCGCGCGTCCATCAAGCGCCAATAGCTATCATAACAAGAGCAAACCATGCAAGCACGCCAGGCCCTTGCCGACATCCAGCATCTGCTGACCCATGTGCTGCAGGCGCCCAGCCGCTGGCAGGCGCTGCCCCCGTTTGCGGACACCGATGGCGAGCTGGCCGCGCAGGTGCTCGACGAAGCCGCCAAGTTTGTGGACAGCGCCATCGCCCCGCTGCAGCGCGGCGGCGACGAAGAAGGCTGCCGCTTCGACGCAGGCCAGGTGCGCACGCCCGCAGGCTTCCGCGACGCCTACCAGGCCTTCTGGCAGGCGGGCTGGCCGTCGCTGTCATGCGCGCCCGAGGACGGCGGCCAGGGCCTGCCTGCGGTGCTCGAATGTGTGCTGTTCGAATGGCTGGCCGGCGCCAACCACGGCTGGACCATGGCGCCCGGCCTGCTGCACGGCGCGTACGAATGCATCAAGCACCACGCCAGCGACGAACTCAAGGCGCAATACCTAGAGAAAGTCGCCACCGGCGAATGGCTGGCCACCATGTGCCTGACCGAAGCCCACGCGGGCAGCGACCTGGGCCTGGTGCGCACACGTGGGGTGCCGCAGCCCGATGGCAGCGCGCGGGTGAACGGCAGCAAGATCTTTATCTCCGGCGGCGAGCACGACCTGACCGACAACATCGTGCACCTGGTGCTGGCGCGCCTGCCCGATGCGCCTGCGGGGCCCAAGGGCCTGTCGCTGTTCCTGGTGCCCAAGATTCTTCAAGATGGAAGCTGCAATGCCGTGGTGTGCGAGCGCATCGAAGAAAAGATGGGCCTGCACGGCAGCCCCACCTGCGTGATGCGCTTTGACGACGCCACCGGCTGGCTGGTGGGCGAGCCGAACAAGGGCCTCAACGCCATGTTCGTGATGATGAACGCGGCGCGCCTGCACGTGGGCCTGCAGGGCATCGGCCTCCTGGAAGCCGCATGGCAAAAGGCCAGCGCCTACGCGGCCGAGCGCCGCCAGATGCGCGCCCCCGGCGCCAGGGACACCAGCCTCATTCAAGACCACCCCGCCATCCGCCGCATCCTGCACACGCAGCGCGCCTGGATCGACGGCGGGCGCGTGCTGGCCTACCACACGGCCCTGCAGCTCGACGTGGCCAAGCACAGCACCGACGCTGCCGCGCGCGCCGCCGCCCAGCGCTGGTGCGCGCTGGTCACGCCCGTGCTCAAGGCCGCGCTCACCGACCAGGGCTTTCACGGGGCCAGCGCCTGCCTGCAGGTGTTTGGCGGCCACGGCTATGTGCGTGAATGGGGCATCGAGCAGATCGTGCGCGACGCGCGCGTGGCCATGATCTACGAGGGCACCAACGAGATCCAGGCCATCGACCTGCTGGTGCGCAAGGTGCTGGCCGATGGCGGCCAGGGCCTGGGCGCCCTGCTGGGCAGCCTGCCCGGCGCAGCCCCCAGCGCCGCCGCCAGCGCGCGCCGCCATGCGCTGGTCGAGATCACGCAGGCCCTGGCGGCGGCCGCCCAGTCCGACCCCGAGCTGCCCTACTGGGTGGCCGACGACTACCTGCGCGCCGTGGCGCTGGTGCTGCTGGAATGGGCCTGGGGCCAGATCGGCGCCGCCAGCCCCCGCGAACGCGGGAGCGAACCCACCAGCGCCACGGACCGCTGGACCGCCCCCGCCCAGGCCTTTGCCCTGTGGGTGCTGCCCGAATTCGACCTGCGCACCGGCATCCTGCGCCAGCGCATCGCGCACGCCTTGGAATCCAGGGCCCAGGAGGCCACAGGCGCTGAATCCATATGCGCCAGCAGCTCCTGATTCAGTAGCAATCCGCTTTCTGCCGATCTCCCGCCCACAGCGTGTTGAGGCCACGCCGCGGGTTTCCTTGCGCCTCAGAAAAACAGGAGACACACCATGAGCTTGAAAAAAAGAAGGACCAGAATGCGCGCCCATCCCATCGCTTTGTCGGCCGTGACCACGGCCCTGCTCATGGGCTGCGGCGGCTCGTCCGATGCCGCCCTGCCCCAGCTCTCCGCCGCCACACCGGCCCCCCTACAGTCGTGCGCCACGCTCGCCACCAGCCTGGCCCTGCCCGACACGCGCATCACCTCCGCCGAGCAGGTGCCCGAGGGCCCCCTGGCCCTGCAGGGCGTGACCACCCAGGCGCCCGCGCACTGCCTCGTCAAGGGCAAGATGAAGGAGCGCACCGGCCCCGTGGATGGCGCCAGCTACGCCATCGGTTTCGAGATGCGCCTGCCCGTGGCGTGGAACGGCCGCTTTCTGCACCAGGCCAACGGCGGACTGGACGGCAGCGTGGTCACCGCGCTGGGCTCGGTGAGCGGCGCCGCGCCGGTGGCCCCCGGCCTGGTGCAGGGCTTTGCGGTGCTCAGCTCCGACGCAGGCCATGGCGCGCCCACTCCCTTCTTCGGCGTGGACCCGCAGGCCCGGCTGGACTACGGCTACCAGGCCGTGGGCACCCTCACCCCCATGGCCAAGAACCTCATCAAGAGCGCCTACGGCAAGGCGCCCGACCGCTCGTACCTGGCCGGCTGCTCCAACGGCGGCCGCCACGCCATGGTGGGCGCATCGCGCTATGCCGACCAGTACGACGGCATCCTGGCGGGCAACCCCGGCTTTCACCTGCCCAAGGCCGCCACCACCCAGCTGTGGAAGGCCCAGCAGTACGCCAAGGTATCCACCAAGGACGCCACCACCGGCCTGCCCGACCTGAACACGGCCGTGAGCCCCGCCGAGTTCAAGCTCATCGGCAGCAAGATCGTCGCCAAGTGCGACGCGCTGGACGGCGTGGCTGACGGCCAGGTCAACGACGTGGCCGCCTGCCAGGCCGCCTTCAACCTGCAGACCGACGTGCCCACCTGCACCGGCGCGCGCGACGGCTCCTGCATCACCAGCGAGCAAAAGGGTGTGCTGGCCAGCATCTTTGCGGGCCCCAGGAACAGCAAGGGCGAGGCGCTGTACACGGGCACCTGGTTCGACCCCGGCATCGCGGGCGCCAACTTCGCGTCCTGGCACTTCGGCTCGCCAGCCACGCGCGACGCAGGGGCCGTGGCCTTCATCTTCACCTCGCCCCCGTCCACGGTGGCCGCGTTCACCGCCATCCCCGGCATGCAGTACGCGCTGAACTTCAGCATGGAGACGGACTACCCCAAGATGTTCGCCACCAACACCACGTACACCGAGTCCCCCTGGTCCTACATGACCCCGCCCAACGAAGCCGACCTGAGCACCCTGAAGAACCGGGGCGCCAAGATGATCGTCTTCCACGGCGTGGCCGACGGCGTGTTCTCGCCCATGGACACCGCCCACTGGATGGACCGCCTGCAGGCCAACCACAGCGGCAAGGCCGATGCGTTTGCCCGCCTGTTCCTGGTGCCCGGCATGAACCACTGCTCCGGCGGCCCCGCCACCGATCAGTTCGATATGCTGGCCCCGCTGGTGGCTTGGGTGGAACAAGGCAAGGCACCCGACAGCGTGACGGCCAAGGCGCGCGGCGCAGGCGCCAATGTGGTGAATGCCGAGCTGCCTGCCAGCTGGTCCGCCAACCGCACCCGGCCGCTGTGCGTGTACCCCAAGGTGGCGCGCTACAACGGCACGGGGGATGTGGAGAATGCGAGCAGTTTCAGCTGCAAGTGATGGCGGATTGAAAGTGGGAAGCCCGGCTTGTGCCGGGCTTTTTCATCGGGCAAAGGGGTGACTAGAAGCGCTGCTGCGTGCAGCCCCGGAAGTTCCAGACTTTTGGGCCCGGGTTACACACTAGTGAGAAGCGATTTGCGCAGGTTCATTGGCAGCTTTGCAGCGGTTGCTGCCGTTCGCATCTCGGTCACGAATGCGTACTATCGGCCAGGAGCAGTCGGTGGCGGCTAGCAAAGCGGACGCTCAACGTTCGACATGAGCGGCAGCTAGCGGCTTGCCGACAGCTGCCGCTCGATGGGGAGGTTAGATGTACCTCGTCGACTAGGCTCTGAGCTAGGTGCGGATTTGGGCTCGGAGTCAGACCTGCACATCGCTTGCGAGGCAAGCGCTACATCGATAGCAAACATCAACACCGAGGCCCCCATGCGCACAAACAGCCGTGCGCGCAGTAAAGCAAACACCCCAAGTGCAAGCAATACAAGGACGCCAGGCACAAGGAACTCGTGGCATCCGAGTACCGCGAACAATAGCGCTAGCAGAACCAGGCTGCACAAGACGCCAATCGAGATCGCCACAGACGCTTTCAAAGGGCACCTAACGTTTGACATGAGGAGCGTCCACGCGCGATAGCTCTTGGACGTAGCTCACGGTACAGGCTGAGCACCGCATCTTGGTCCGACTCACGCGCTCGACGAATTTGCATTCCTTTGCCTCCAGCTAGTTCCTGATTCTGCGACGAACGTCCGCTTTCGAGGGGGTTGGATCCAACCGTCTGCAACGGCTGGTTTTGGCGGCTATGCGAAGTATTGAATTGCCAGCCAAACAAGAAGTGCACTGCAAGCCGCCACTTGAATACGCTTGCTAATTGCATTCAGACGGTTAATTTCTACATCGAGTTGCGCAGATTTTTGTGAAGACCTGCGCTTGCTTAGCTTGGCGATTTTTACAGCCAAGACTGACTGCACAACGGCAAAGATAAGCAGAACTATTGCGACTTGATACCTAGTCATGGCGGCTTCTTCTGGTCGAGGTGAACGGCATCAGCCAACGGCCGGTACTGGCCGATAGTACTCATTCACGAAAGTGGAGCGTACGTCCGCAACCGGCCTGAAGCGGTCGCCCGTCTGTTACTGTACTTTCGCACTCAATTCGCAAGCTCGATTGCCAGCCGGTTGACAGTGCCGAAGTCACGCCAAGCAACGACATTGGCAGGGCTGGATACAGGGTGGAGTAGGCGCACGGAGTTGGGTTGACGCAGCTATGACCATCGACAGCAATTAGCTATTGCTCCGACGCGCCCGGTGTGCGTTCAGTCGGCAATGGCGATCTGCTGGCTTCGCTCTTCGCCTTCTTCCCTTGGTCGTAATGCCACTTGATGGCAAAGAACATGCCGATGCCGAACACGGCCACCTTGAACACAATGAAGACTATCGGGACCCAATCCATTGTTGAGATTTTCCTGGCTGTTGATTGGCACTCTCTAACGCGAAGTGCACTGCCTAAAACGCTGCGTCTGCAGCTTCATCGTGTTCAAGCCATCGTCAACGCTGACGCCGACACCACTGGGCAAATGATCTGAAAACTTGGTGTGATGCTATCGAGCCTACCGTCCTGGCGTAAGCATCAGTTCTGCCTAAATTTTGCGTAGCAGATGGAGACCGCTGCCCAACGCGACTGCCTGCACTGAACGCCGATTTGGGCGTAGAAAAAGGCTTGCAAGAGGAAACCCCATGCAAGCCTTTGATTGGGTGACGTGCTACTGCCGGGTGACTAGAACGGCAACCCCACGTAGTTCTCCGCCAACGACCCCAGCGCCTTCTCGGACGAGAACAGATACGCCAGGTCCGTGTCCTGCAGCTTCTGGTCGTAGGCCAGCGAGTCGGGGAAGGTGTGCAGCATGGTCGTCATCCACCATGAGAAGCGCTGGGCCTTCCACACGCGGGCCAGGGCCTTTTCGGAGTATTTGTCGAGGCCGGTGCTGTCGCCGTTTTGGTAGTGGGCGACCATGGCGTGGTACAGGTAGTAGATGTCCGACGCGGCGCTGTTCAGGCCCCGCGCGCCGGTGGGCGGCACGATGTGGGCGGCGTCGCCCGCCAGGAACAGGTTGCCGTAGCGCATGGGCTCGGCCACGAAGGAGCGCAGGGGGGCGATGGACTTTTCGATGGAGGAGCCGGTGATGAGCTTGGCGGCCACCTCGGCGGGCAGGCGGCACTTGAGTTCGTCCCAAAAGGCTTCGTCGGACCAGTCTTCCACGTTGTCGGTCAGCGGCACCTGGATGTAGTAGCGGCTCAGCACTTGCGAGCGCAGCGAGCACAGCGCGAAGCCGCGCTCGTGCTTGGCGTAGATCAGCTCGGGCGAGACGGGTTGGGTGCGCGAGAGCACGCCCAGCCAGCCGAAGGGGTAGACCTTTTCATACTCCTTGAGCACGTCGCGCGGGATGGACTTGCGGCTCACGCCGTGGAAGCCGTCGGCGCCGATGACGAAGTCGCAGTCGATGCGCACCACCTCGTCGCCTTGGCGGTAAGTCACATACGGGTTGGCGCTTTTGAGGTCGTGGGGCTGCACGTCTTCGGCGTTGTGGATGACGACGCCCTTCATGCGGTCGCGCGCTTCGTACAGGTCGCGCGTCAGCTCGGTCTGGCCGTACACCACCACCGAGCTACCACCGCTGTACTTGTGCAAATCGACCCGTTCCATCTTGCCGTCGTGGGCGATGATGAAGCCGTCGTGGATCTCGCCCTCCTTGTCCATGCGCTCGCCGCACTGGGCCTCGCGCATGAGTGCGGCGAAGCCGTGCTCCAGCACGCCGGCGCGGATGCGGCCCAGCACGTATTCGCGGCTTTGGCGCTCCAGCACGATGGTGGCTATGCCCTTGAGGTGCAAGAGCTGGGAGAGCATGAGGCCCGAGGGGCCTCCGCCGATGATGCAGACCTGGGTTTTCATGGTGTCTCCTGTGGTGGTTGGTGCGTTCATGACATGGGTCAAACGGACCACCCAAAGATACGTGGCACAGTCGCCGCGTTGAATGGACGGATGGAGCCAGAACATGCACTTTTCGAACATCGGAACCATCCACTCGTACAGCCTGTTCGGCGAGTCGCAACACCTGCCCGATGTGCTGCACTGCGAGACAATTGCCGAGCGCTCGGTGCTGCACGACTGGGAGCTGGCGCCGCACCGGCACACGCGGCTGCACCAGGTGCTGCTGATCACCTCGGGCGGGGGCGTGGCGCACCTGGATGGCGAGCGGATTGCGCTGTTTGCGGGTGCGCTCATCAACGTGCCGCAGGGGCACGTGCATGCGTTTCGCTTCACGCAGCACACGCAGGGCTGGGTGGCCACGCTGGCCGATGAATTGATGGACGAGATTTTTGTGCGCGTGGGCGATGTGCGGCGCGACCTGGCGCGGCCCGCCGTGGCGCCCGCGCCGCCTGAGCTGCACCAGGCCATGGGCCAGATCTGGCAGGAGTTCTCGGGCCGCGCCAAGGCGCGTGCGCTGGTGCTGCGGGGCCTGAGCGCCACGCTGCTGGGCTGGGTGGCCCGGGCCACGGAAGAGCACAGCCCGGGCGACGCTGCAGCACCAGAGTCCAGCCTGGTGCTGCGGCTGGAGGCGCTGATCGAGGCGCATTTTCTGGAGCACTGGCAGGTGGCGGACTATGCGCGCGCGCTGGCCGTATCGCCCACGCACCTGAGCCGGGTGGCCCGCGCCACCACCGGGGTGTCGGCCCAGCGCCTCATTGAGGCGCGCCTGATGCGCGAGGCGCGGCGCAACCTGGCCTACACCCATCTGGGCGTGGCCACCATCGCCTACACGCTGGGCTATGCGGACCCGGCGTACTTCACGCGTGCCTTCACGCGCGATGCGGGCCTGTCACCCCGCGCGTTTCGTGCGCAGGTGGCTGCGTCGGCGCCCACCCCGGCGATGTGATGCCGCGTGACAGGCTGCTGACACGCCGCTGTCAGCAGCCCCCGATCACCATCAGGGCTTCTTTCTTTCACACACAAGGAGCCCCCATGAAAAACGCCGTCGCCTGGTTCGAGATCCCCACCACCCAGCTGGACCGCGCCCAGGCCTTTTATGAAGCCGTGCTGGCCCAGCCCATGCGCCGCGAGAACATGGGCCCGAGCGAGGGCGCCGTGTTTGCCTACGACCCCGCGGCCGATGGCGCGGGGGGCGCGCTGATGATGGGCCCCACGGCGCCGCAGGTTTCTGGTGGTGGCACACTGGTGTACCTCGATGCATCGCCCTCGCTCGACGCCGCGCTGGAGCGCGTGGTGGCCCAGGGCGGCCGCGTGGCCCTGCCGCGCCAGGCACTGCCGCCGGGCATGGGGTTCTTCGCGCACATCCATGACCTGGATGGCAACCGCGTGGGTCTTCACGCACTGTCTTGAAGAAAGGACAACCGCATGGAAACACAGGAACTGCACAGGGGCCGCCTCATCGACCACATCCAGCTGGTCGTGCGCGACCTGCCGGCCAGCCAGGCCTTCTATACCGCCGTGTTCAAGGCGCTCCAGGTGCCGATGGGCGGCACGGGCGAAGGGTACTTCTGGGCGGATGAGCTGTTTGTCTCCACCGCCGACAGCGCCGCCGCCCAGGGCCATCTCACGGGCCGGCACCACCTGGCCTTCCAGGCCCGGGACCGCGCCATGGTGGAGGCATTCCACCAGGCCGCCCTTGCCCATGGCGGCACGGACAATGGCGCCCCGGGCGAGCGGCCGTACCACCCCGGCTACTACGCCGCCTTTGTGCTGGACCCGGACGGCAACAACATCGAGGCGGTGTTCCACGGCGAGGCGCAGCGCAGCGCGCCGTCGGTCAAGGTGACGTTCTGATGGCCTGACGCCCCGGGCCCCGCCACTGGATCAACAACCCACCTCGGGGCGGGCCAGGCCGCGCAGCGGTATCGGCGTGGAGAACACGATGGAAGTGCGTGTCTCTCCATAGCCATTGATGTCGCCCAGGAAACGCTCCAGATCCGGCAGGTCGCGCGCCACCACCTGCAGCACATACGAATCGTTGCCGCTGACATGGTGGCATTCCAGCACCCGCGCGGATTGGCGCAGCTTGTCGATCAGCGCCTTCTTGCCGGGCTGCGGCACGTTGATGCCCACCACCGCCCGCACGCCGTAGCCGACCTGGGCGGGGTCGATGTCGGCATGCACGCCACGCACCACCCCGGCCTCCTGCAGGCGCCGCAGGCGCTCCAGCGTGGCGGGCACCGACAGCCCGACCGTGTGCGCCAGGTCCTTGAGGGATGCACGCCCGTCGGCCTGCAGCGCGGTGATGAGCCGCCAGGCCTTGTCATCGACTTCCATGGAACGCCTTTTTGAGTAAATGCAGAAAAATAGGAAACCAGAATTGAAAAATACCTAATTTTCAGCATTCTCCTTCGCAAGGCACCCCCCTAGCATCGGTGCATGGACTTCGCACCACTCACCCTCTTTCTTCAAGCCGCCCTCATTGGCGTCCTCATCGCGGCCCCCGTGGGGCCCATCGGCCTGTTGACGATGCAGCGCACCCTGGAGCGGGGCCTGGCGGCCGGGCTGGCCACCGGCCTGGGCGCCGCTGCCGCGGACGCGGTGTACGGCGCCATCGGCGCCTTCAGCGTGCGCTGGCTGATCGACCTGCTGGCCAGCGCCAAGACACCGCTCGCGCTGGGCGGCGGCGCGCTGCTGCTGGTGCTGGCCTGGCGCACCTGGCATGCGCCGGTAGCCCACACCGCCGCCCCGGCGCGCGATGCGCGCGGCCTGCTGGGCCTGGCGGCGGGCACCTTTGCGCTCACGCTGGCCAACCCGGCCACCATCGTGTCGTTCATCGCGGTGTTTGGGTCGCTGGGCGGCGGCCGGCAGGCCATGCCGTCACCGCTGTGGATGGTGGCGGGCGTGCTGGCTGGGTCGGCAGCGTGGTGGCTGCTGCTGACCGGCGCGATCGCGTACCAGCGGCGGCACTTCACGCCGGCCTGGCGCCAGCGCATCAACCAGGCATCGGCGCTGCTGCTGGGCGGGTTCGCGCTGTGGCAGTGGGTGCAGCTGGTCTGACGGCTCGTGTACCCAACGCAGGAGATGCTGCAAGGGTACTGACACTGCGGTGTCAGCAGCCCGCCCGCACCATCGGTGGCTTCTTTGACCAGGAGCTTTTCTCATGACCGACGCCGTGCTGCAACACACCCTTTGGCCGGATGCCGAGCCCGTGCGCATGGAAACGTCCGTGTCGGCGGCAACCTCTGGCGCCCCAGCGCGCCGCAACTGGATCGCCGTGGCCTGCGCCCAGCACGCCCGCCGGGGCTGCGCCACACCCGGTGCGGGCTACATGCAGGTGTGCCACGGCAAGGCAGCGCCGCTGCAGCGCATACGGCCCGGCGACCGCGTGGCGTACTACGCGCCCACGGTGACCATGGGTGGCAAGGACCGGCTGCAGGCGTTTGTCTCCATCGGCCTCGTGCTGCCGGGCGCGCCGTATGCGTTTGACATGGGCGGCGGGTTTGTGCCGTCGCGGCGGGACGTGGCCTATGTGCCTGCACGTGAGGCGGCGATTGCGCCGCTGCTGGACGATTTTGAATTTGTGGACGACCGCCAGCGCTGGGGCAGCAAGTTCCGCTTTGGGCTGCTCTCCGTCAGCGACCATGACATGCGCCTCATTGCGCGGGCCATGCGAGCCGAATTGCAATTGCTACATTTTTAGTAGCCACCAGTGCAATCGGGGCCAGCGCTAGGGCCCTAAAAGATTCAAAATTGACTTTGAATGGCCGCGTGGCGCGTCAGCACACCGCCATCAGCGTGTCTACCACCCTGCGTTGGGCGGCGGTCAGGGCGGCATAGCCTTCACGCAGCAATCGCAGCACGATCTCGTGGATTTCCAGTTCACTAGCGGGCATGGTCTTCTCCTTGAACGACAGTGGACGGCCGCTGCTTGGGCAGGCCGATGACGTGGGCGCCTGCCACAACAATGCGGGCGCCCGGGCCTGCCCCACCATGGACCAAGCCCCGATGTCACTGTGCCGAGGCGGCAGCGCAGGCGGTGGCGCGATAAACGGGGAAGTTCGCGGCCTTTTTCGCGCGCCGCTCTGCAATCAAAAAGCCTAAGGGGAGGTGGCCCCGGGCACGTAGGCGTCGATGACCGGCGGCTCGCTGTCCCCCGCAGCGGTGCGGGCCAGCTTGAGCCAGGTCCAGGTCTCCACATCGGGCGCGTCGTAGCTGCCGTAGGACTGCCCGCCCCACGAGAAGTACGAGCCCTTGTTGCCCGTGCTGACGGTGCGCTTGCCCACGGCCAGCCCGCCATCCTTGAGCAGCGCCAGCCTGAAACCCTGCAGCACGCCCGAGACCCCAGGCTCCTTGTCCGGCGACACGGTCTGCGGGACCAGGTCGAGCATGCCGGAGCTGCAGCGGGCCTGCGCGCCGCCGTAGGTGACCAGACTCCACTGCCGAGTCAACGAGGTGCGCACGTTGCGCGCGCGGTTGACGGTGCGCGTGCGCAGCGTGGTTTCGCCGCGCTGCTGCTGTACCCAGACCTGCATCTCCGGCGAACCGGTGAAAAACGGCAGGCTGCCCCGCACACCACCGGGCTCCACCGGCGGCCAGGCGTACACCCCTTGCAGCGACGGGCAGCCGAACCAGCTGCTCTGCACGGGGCCAAACGCCGGGGGCGGCTTGGGCGACCCCTGCACATCCGGCCCGCAGGCCGTGAGGGCCAGGCAGCACAGGGCCAGCGTTGCGGCCCCGCCTATGCGCTGCGCGCGCCGGTGCGGGGTGCGCAAGGCGCTATGCGATGGCAAGGGGACGGCATCTGTCATGGTGTCTGGGCGATGGTGCAACCCGATTGTCGGGCTGAACACGGGGCCTGCATTTGCTCCATTTTTGATAGCTGCTTGCGCATGTTCCACTAGCGCCTCAGCACCAAAAAGCTTCAAAACGTGTTGACGCTCGCCCAGAGCGGTTCTGCGAGATCGTCAGCTTAAGGATGCGCAGGCCCCGCCCGCACACGGGCCAGCGCCTCGGGCACATCACGCCACGCCGGGCGCCCGGGGGCGTAGCGCTGGCGCATGTAGCCTGCCAGCTCGGTGATCTGCGCGTCGCTGAGCGCGTGGCCAAAGCCGGGCATGAAGCCGATGTCGCGCGCGGCGGGTTCGCGGATGCCGTGCACGATGACCTGCAGCAGGTTGTCGGGCCGGTCGCTGTGCAGGTTGCTGTTGAGGGCCAGCGGAATGTTCACGCCCAGCAGCTTCGGCCCGTCGCCGTCGTGGTGGCAGGCGGCGCAAGCGCCGTTGAACAGGCGCTGCGCGGAGCCGGGCTGGGGCGCGAGCGCGGCGGCCTGGGCCACGGCCGCCGTGGCGCGGGCCCGCGCCGCGTCGGCGGCAGGCTCCGTGGCGGCCGTGAACGAGGCGAGGTAGGTGGCCATGGCGCGGATGTCGCCGTCGGGCAGGTGCGCCAGCTCGCGCACCACGGGCGCCATGGGGCCGGAGGCGCTGCCGTGCTGCGCGCTGTGGCCGTGGCGCAGGTAGCCGTAGAGCGACTCGGCGCTCCAGGGCACGGGTGCCTTGGACAAGCCGGTGAGCGCGGGGGCCTCCCACCCGTCGATGAGCGCGCCCGACAGGAAGGCCGCCCCGCCCTGCTCCGCGCCCAGCGCATTGCGCGGCGTGTGGCAGGCGCCGCAGTGGCCCACGCCCTGCACCAGGTAGGCGCCCCGGTTCCACTCGGGCGGGCGCGCGGGGTCGGGCTTCCAGGGCGTGGCGTCGTGGAACAGCGCGTTCCATCCAGCCATGAGCGGGCGCACGCTGAAGGGGAATGCAAGTCGGGTGGCGGGCACCTCGGCGCGCACGGCGGGCTGCGCCATGAGGTAGGCGTAGACCGCCGTGAGGTCGTCGTCGCTCATCTTCGCGAACGAGGTGTACGGGAACGCCGGGTACAGGTGGCGGCCGTCGCGCGAGATGCCCTCGCGCATGGCGCGCTGGAAGGCGCTGAACGACCACCGGCCGATGCCGGTCTCGGCGTCGGGCGTGAGGTTGGTGGTGTAGACGGTGCCGAACGGCGTTTCCATGCCGCGCCCGCCCGTGTTGGGCGTGCCGCCGGGCGCAGTGTGGCAGACCACGCAGTCGCCCGCGGCGGCCAGCAGGCGGCCGCGCTCGATGGTGGCGGCGTTGTACACCGCCGCACCACCCGCCGTCTGCACCACGGGCGCGATGGACGGGCGCCAGCCCAGCAGCGCGGCGCCCATGGCCAGCCCACCCGCGGCCAGGGCCAGTGCACGCGCCCAGGGGCTGCGCTGGCGCGGCCACGTGGCGGTGGCGGGCACGGTAGGCGCTGGCAGCTCCAGGGTGGGCAGCACGTCGGCAAGCTGCGTGGTGGCGGTGCCTGCCGTGCCCGCATCTCCCGCACCGGCGTTGCCCGGCAGCGGATTGAGCCCGGCGCGCACCACCTCGGGCGTGAAGGGCGGCGCGCGAAAGCGCACACCCGTGGCGTCGAAGATCGCGTTGGCGATGGCCGCCGTGCCGGGCACGGAGGACGACTCGCCCGCACCCAGCGGCGCCTCGTCCTGCCGGGGCATGTGCATGACCTCGATGACCGGCACCTCGCGGAAGCTCAGGATCGGGTAGCTGCCCCATTCGCGCGTGTCCACCGCCTGCGTGACGGGGTCGAAGCGCACCTGCTCCTTGAGCGCGCGGCTGGTGGTCTGCACCACGTTGCCGTGCACCTGGTGCTCCACGCCGGCCGGGTTGACCATGAGGCCCGCATCGTGCCCCACGACCACGCGGCGCACATGCACCTCGCCGGTCTTCCGGTTCACGTCCACGTCGGCCACCCAGGCCGCCCAGGCGGCGCCAAAGCCCGGCCACTTGCTGTGGATGTAGCGCGCGTAGGCAAAGCCCTGGCCCTGCACCCAGTCGCCGTCCAGCCCGCGCTGCAAGGGGCCGGTGCGGCGCACCCAGCCCGCCTTTTCCGCCGTGGCCTGCACGAGCTCGGCCGCGCGCGGATCGTTCAGCAGCTGCAGGCGGAATTCGACCGGGTCCACGCCCGCCGCCGTGGCCAGCTCGTCCACATAGGACTCGTGCGCGAACGAGTTGGGCAGCGCCGAGACGCCGCGCAGCCACGAGGCCCGCACGATGGGTGCCATGTCGTTCACGGCCACGCGCAGGTTGTCGTAGCCGTAGGGCGGGCGCGCGGTGCGGTCGCCCATCTCGTAGGCCTGGGCCACGGGCTCGATGGTGCGCGTGAGCAGCAGGGCCAGCGTGGGCGCGCCGTTGGAGGGGTAGGAGGTCTCGAAGTCGTAGGCCGCCACCGAGCCATCGGCGTTGAGCCCGCCACGCACCTGCATGAGCTGGGCCGTGCCCTTGGGCTCCCACAGGTGCTCCTGCTCGCGCGTGAGCTGCACGCGCACGGGCGCCCCCACGGCGCGCGAGAGCAGCGCAGCATCGGCCGCCACGTCGTCGGCCCCGTTGCGGCCGTAGCAACCCGCAGCCTCCATGCGCACCAGGTCGATGTCCACGTCGGCCAGGCCCATCAAGCGGGCCAGGTCGGCGCGCAGCACATGGGGGTTCTGCGTGCCGGCCCAGACCGCCATGCGCGGGCGGCCGGTGGTTTCGTCCTGGCGCCACTCGGCCACCGCGCACGACGGGCCGATGGAGCCGTGCAGCTGGTAGGGCCACACATAGGTGCGCGGCATGGGCTGGTCGGCAGCGGCCAGCGCGGCATCCACATCGCCCTCGTCCACCAGGCGGCGCTGGGTGGCGGGGTTGGCGCGAATGGCCTGCTCCACCGCTTCAGCGCTGTCCTGGCGCGGGAAACCGGGCCAGTGCTTCCACTGCACCTTCAGCTCGCGCAGGGCTTGCTCGGCCTGCTCCTCGCGCTCGGCGACGATGCCCACGAAGTCGCGGATCACCACCACCGCGCGGATGCCCGGGATGTGGGCGATGGACGACTGGTCCACCGATTCCAGCGTGTTGCCGATGAAGTCGCCATGGTCGGCGCCCGCATAGGGCGGGCGCACCACGCGCCCATGCAGCATGCCGGGCACGCGCATGTCGTGCACGAAGACCAGCTCGCCGCTGACCTTGGCGGGGATGTCCACGCGCGGCACCGGCTGCCCGACCACGGTGTAGTCGGCCGCGGGCTTGGTGGGCGTGGCCTCGGCCAGCTCCAGGGCGGTGTGCGCGCCAGCGAGCAGTTCGCCATAGGCCACCTGGCGCGCCGGTTCGGCGGCCGCCTGCACCACCCCGGCCTGCACCCGCAGGGTGTCGGCCGCCACGCCCAGGCGCGCGGCGGCGCGCGCCACCAGCCAGTGGCGCGCCTGCGCCGCGGCGATGCGCAGCGGCCTGGCGTGGATCTGGATCGAAGCGCTGGCGATGGTCGCACCCTGGTTGGGCGCGCGCGCAGTGTCGCCCAGCACCATGTGCACCCGGGCCAGCGGCACATCGAGTTCCTCGGCCACGATCTGCGCCAGCGCCGTGCGGATGCCCGTGCCCAGGTCGACGTGACCGTTGAGCGCGGTCACGCTGCCGTCGTCCCACACGGCAATCAGGATTTCGACCCCCTCGGCCGGATTGCCCGCCACCAGCGCGGGCTGGCCTTTGACGGGCGGCGGCGCGGGCGGCGGGTTGCGCACCACCAGCAGCACACCCTGCGCGGCATGGAAGTCAGCGCGGGTCAGGGGTGCGTGGGCGCGCAATGGCAAGGCGCCGGCGGGCGTGGTGCTCATGCCTTGGCCTCCCGCATCAGCACGGCCGCGCGCAACACGGCGCGGATGATCTCCACATGGGTGCCGCAGCGGCACAGGTTGCTGGCCAGTTCGCGGCGGATGGCGGCCTCGTCGGGGTCGGCGTTGCGCTCCAGCAGGGCCACGGCCATCATCACCATTCCGCTCAGGCAATAGCCGCATTGCGCGGCCTGCTCGTCGATGAAGGCCTGCTGCACCGGGTGCAGCCCCGCGGCCCGGCCGCAGCGCGCCGGCAGCCCCTCCAGCGTGGTCACGTCGCGCCCCGCCGCGCCCCGCGCGGGGATCACACAGGCCCGCGCGGCCACGCCGTCCACCAGCACCGTGCACGCGCCGCACTGCCCCAGGCCACAGCCGTACTTGGGGCCGTTGAGCTGCAGGTCGTTGCGCAGCACGTGCAGCAGCGTGGCGCCGTCCGCACCGGTGGCGGGCAGTGCGCAGGGCTGGCCGTTGACGGTGGCCGTGGCGCTGGGGGTGGCGTGCATGGGGCGAACGGACTCCTGGCCTTCAGCGCTTCAAGGTGCCCGAGCGCGTGTACATCTCCAGGTCCACGAAGTTGGAGCCATTGTGGTTGCCCGGGCCGTATTGCAGCGGGAAGTCGCCGAGCTTGGTCGTCCCCATGTCCTCCATGGCCTTGATGAAGCCATCGCGCGTGAGGTTGCGGCCCGCGCGCCTGAGGCCTTCGACGAACACGCGCGCGGCGATGTAGCCTTCCAGCATGGTGTAGCTGTCGATCTTCTCGCCGGCGTCCGCGCGGTCCTTGCGGTAGTCCGCCACGATGGGCATGCGGCTGGACTGGGGCGACGGCACGATGCTGGCGGTCACCAGCCCTTCGATGCCGCCGTTCAGGCGCTGCGCAGATCCCGGCGCGTCGGTGATGCCGACGGAGATGGTGTACAGCGGCGCCGCGCTGCCGCTGGCACGGTAGTCGCGCAGGAACACTTCCACCATCTTGCCGGCCATGATCATCACCACGGCACCGGGCTGGGCCTTGGTGAGCGTGGCAACCTGGGGCTTGGCGTCGGTGGCGGCGATCTCCATGGGCACGGATTCCACCACCTTCACCTTCAGGCCCTGCGCGATCTGCAGGCAGGTCTCGAGGTTGGACTTGCCGAACGCGCTGTTCTGGTAGATGACGGCAATGTTGTTGATGCCCAGGGTGGCCAGGTGGCCCACGATCTTGCGCAGCTCGGTCTCGTAGCTGGCGCGCACGTGGAACAGGTGGCGGTTGTGGTTGGTGCGGAACGAGGTCGTGCCCACCAGCGGCGCGAACATGGGCACGCCCGCCTTCTCGGCGATGGGCATGGCCGCGATCAGGTTGCCCGTGGCCACGTAGCCGATCAGCGCGAACACCTTGTCCTCCTCGATGAGGCGCGTGGTGTTCTCGGCGGTCTTCTTGGGCTCATAGGCGTCGTCGTGCGAGACGAGTTCCAGCGCACGCCCGTGCACCCCGCCGGTCTTGTTGGCCTTGTCGAACGCCAGCACGATGCCGGCCTTGTAGTCCACCCCGAAATCCTTGGCCGGCCCCGTGAAAACGGCCGACTGCCCCACCTTGATGCGGGTGTCCGTCACCCCGGTCTCGGCCGCTGCCGGGCCAGCGGCTCCCAGAGCGGCGGCGGCCAGGGCCGTCAGCACCACCCGGCGGTCGATGCTCCCATCCTCCATCCCACGAAACTTCATGAAACGCTCCTTACATCAAAGGCGCAAGTTTCCCTGCAAGCGAAGCGGCTGTGCAACCATTTCCGCGAGGTGTTGTGAATCCGTCATAGCCGCCACCCCGGGCCCTGGCCGCGCCATGGGCGGGCGGGCAGCGGCCATGGTGCTATACGCTGAGGTAGGCGCGGCGAACCTCTTCGTTCGCCGCCAGCTCCGCCATCGTGGCCTGGTAGCGGATCTGCCCCTTCTCCAGCACATAGGCGCGGTCGGACACCAGTTCGGCAAAGTGCATGTTCTGCTCGGACAGCAGGATGCTCACGCCCTGTTCCTTGAGCTCCAGGATCATGTGCGCCATCTGCTCCACGATCACAGGCGCCACGCCTTCGGAGGGTTCGTCCAGCAGCACCAGGTAGGGGTTGCCCATGAGCGTGCGGGCCACGGTCAGCATCTGCTGTTCGCCGCCGCTCATGCGCCCGCCCGGGCGCTGGGGCATTTCGCCCAGGTTGGGGAACAGCTTGAAGAGACGCTCGGGTGTCCACACCGGGGCTGCCGTGCCATCGGGCCAGCTGCGGGCGGGCTGGCGCCCCACCTCCAGGTTTTCCATCACCGTGAGGTCGGTGAACACGCGGCGGTCCTCGGGCACGAAGCCCAGGCCCAGGCGCGCCGCATCGTGCGGGTCGCTTTTGGAGATGTCCTGGCCCATGAACCGGATCTGGCCCTTGCGCTTGGCGAGCATGCCCATCAGCGTCTTGAGCGTGGTGGACTTGCCCGCGCCGTTGCGGCCCATCAGGGCCACGACCTCGCCGCGGCGCACTTCCAGGTCGACGTCGTACAGGATCTGCGCGGCGCCGTACCAGGCCTGCAGCCCTTGGGCCTGCAGCAGCACTTCTTTGGGTTCGTTGGTCGTCATGCTCATGCGGCCTCCGCAGCAGCGGCTGCCGTTTTCTTCTCGAAGGTCTTGCCGGTGCCGAAGTACACCTCCTGCACCTTGGGGTGGTCGCGCAGCTCCAGGGGCTTGCCCTCGGCGATGAGCCGCCCGCGCGCCAGCACGATCATGCGGTCGGCGTACGCGAACACCACGTCCATGCTGTGCTCGGTGAACAGCACGGCCATGCCGCGGTCGATCACGAGCTGCTTGGTGAGCGCCATGAGTTCGTTGCGCTCCTTGGGCGCCATGCCGGCCGTGGGCTCGTCCATGAGCAGCAGCTTGGGCGCGTTGGCCATGGCGATGGCCAGCTCCACGCGCTTCACATCGCCATAGGCCAGCACGCTGCAGGGGCGGTCGGCCTGGGACTTCATGCCCACCTGGTCCAGCAGCGCCAGGGCTTCTTCTCGCTTGTGGTCGGCCGCCTTGCGCCACATCGCGAAAAGGCGGCTGTCGTGGGAGATCAGCGCCATCTGCACGTTCTCCACCACGGTGAGGGAGGCGAAGGTTTCTGCGATCTGGAAGGTGCGGCCCACGCCCATGCGCCAGATGTCGCGCGGCTTGCGGCCCACGAGCTCCTGGCCGTGGAGCTGGATCGAGCCCGCGTCCGCCGCCAGCTGGCCGTTGACCATGTTGAAGGTGGTGGACTTGCCGGCGCCGTTGGGGCCGATGAGTGCCAGCAGTTCGCCGGCGGCCAGCTCGAAATGGATGCCATCGACGGCCTTGACGCCGCCAAAGGACTTGCCCAGGCCCGTGACTTTGAGCAAGCTCATGCCTTGCCCTCCTGCTTGTTGATATCGGCTTCGCGCCGGTTGTCGAAGAGCTGCTTGATGGCCCCCGCAATGCCCTGGGGGAACAGCAGCACCAGGATCAGGATGATGGCGCCCAGCATGGCGCGCCAGTAGTCGGTGTTGCGCGCCACGGTGTCGTGCAGCCAGGTGAACGTGACGGCGCCCACCACGGGGCCCGCGAGTGTCTGGATGCCGCCCAGCAGCACCATCACCAGGCCATCGACCGATCGGCCCACGTGCAGCGTCTCGGGCGAGATGCTGCCCTTGGAAAACGCGAACAGCGCGCCGCCCAAGCCCGCGAACAGCCCGGCGATCACGAAGGCCGTCCACTGCATGCGCTTGACGTCGATGCCGATGGCATCGGCACGCAGCACCGAATCACGGCCTGCGCGCAGCGCATAGCCGAACGGCGAGAACAGGATGCGGCGCAGCAGCAGCACGCCCCCCACGACCAGTGCCAGCGTGAGGTAGTAGTAGTTGCGCTTGTCCGACAGCCAGGCCGCCGGCCACACGCCGGTGAGGCCGTTGCTGCCGCCGGTGAAGCCATCCCACTGGTAGCAGATGGCCCAGGTGATCTGCGCGAAGGCCAGCGTGAGCATGGCCAGGTACACACCCGACAGCCGCACGCAGAACCAGCCGTAGATGAGCGCGCCCGCCGCGGCCGCGAGCGGTGCCAGCACCAGGGCCAGCTCCATGGGAATGCCCGCAGAGCGCACCAGCAGCGCCGCCGCGTAGGCCCCCAGGCCAAAGTAGGCCGCATGGCCGAACGAGTGCATGCCCGCCGGGCCCATGATGAAGTGCAGGCTGGCCGCGAACAGCGCGGCGATCAAGAGGTCGATGAACAGCACGGTGAGGTACGGCGAGCCGGCCGTGAGCAGCGGCAGCAGCACCAGCACGGCCACCAGGGCCACGCCGCCGAGCTTGAACCAGCGGTCGGGCGCGCGCAGCGGTGTCTCCGGCAGGCCCGTGTTGCGGCTCACGCCCTGCGGACGGCCCATCAGTCCCCAGGGGCGCACCACCAGCACCACCGCCATCACGAGGAACTCCACCACCAGGGTGAGCTTGGAAAAGGAGACGCTGTAGCCGAGGATCTCCACCACGCCCAGCCAGATGCACACGGCCTTGATCTCCGCGATCAGCAGGGCCGCCACATAGGCGCCCGGGATGGACCCCATGCCGCCCACCACCACCACCACGAACGCGGCGCCGATGGTGTTCAGGTCCATCTCCAGCGTGGCGGGTTCGCGCGGTAGCTGCAGCGCGCCACCCAGGCCCGCCAGCAGGGCGCCGAGCGCGAACACCGCCGTGAACAGCCAGGCCTGGTTCACGCCCAGCGCGCTGACCATCTCGCGGTCCTGCGTGGCGGCGCGCACCAGCGTGCCCCAGCGGGTGCGGGTGAGCAGCAGCCACAAAAGGCCCAGCACCACCGGCCCCACCACGATCAGGAACAGGTCGTACGAGGGGAATTGCCGCCCCAGGATGTCCACCGAGCCCGACAGGCCCGGCGCGCGCGGGCCGAGCAGCTCCTCGGGGCCCCAGATCCAGAGCGCGGCATCCTTGATCACCAGCACGAGCGCGAAGGTGGCCAGCAGCTGGAACAGTTCGGGCGCCTTGTAGATGCGGCGCAGCAGCACCACCTCGACCAGGGCGCCGAGCGCGCCGACCACCACGGCCGACAGCAGCAGCGCTGGCCAGAAACCCAGGCCCGTGCCCAGCTTGGCCACCAGCGAGTAGGCGACGTAGATGCCCACCATGAAGAACGAGCCATGCGCGAAATTCACGATGCGCGTGACGCCGAAGATCAGCGAGAGCCCGGCGCCCACCAGGAACAGCGAGGAAGCCCCCGCCAATCCGTTGAGCAGCTGAACGATAAAACTCGAAAAACCCATCTCAGGTCTCCACGGCGCTACCTACGCGCCGCCCACAGCCTATGAAACTGGCGCACCCCAGGCCAGGGCAGCCGAGCAAGGGCCGCCCCGCAGCGGGGGCGGCGCCCCCTTCCCGCGCACAGCACGGCAGAAGGGGGAAGACGCGAAGCGTCTCAGGGAGGGTTGCGACTCAATCCGCGGGGCGCATCTTCTTGACTTCGTCGTTGCTGGGCTGCACCTTGCTGCCATCCACGTAGCGGTAGTTCACCATCACGCCCTTGCCGCCCTCGTTCTTGGTGCGGCCCACGTAGCCGCCCATGGTGGACTGGTTGTCTTCGGCCCGGTAGACGATGGGGCCGAAGGGTGTGGGCACCTGCAGGCCCTTGAACGCGACCACGAGCTTTTCGGTGTCGGTGGAGCCGGCTTTCTTCATGCCCTCGGCCAGCGACTTGATGGCGCTGTAGCCCACGATGGAGCCCAGGCGCGGGTAGTCGTTGAACTTGCCCTGGTAGGCCGTCTGGAAGGCCTTGTGCTCGGGCGTCTGGATGCCGTACCAGGGATATCCCGTGACGATCCAGCCGTTGGGCGCCTCGTCCTTGAGCGGGTCCATGTACTCCGGTTCGCCCGTCAGCAGGCTGACCACCTCACGGTCCTTGAACAGGCCCCGCGTGTTGCCTTCGCGCACGAACTTGGAGAGGTCGGCACCGAAAAGCACGTTGAAGATCGCATCGGGCTTGGCATCGGCCAGGGCCTGCACCACGCTGCCCGAGTCGACCTTGCCCAGCGGCGGCGCCTGCTCGACGACGAATTCCACGTCCGGCTGGGCCGCCTTGAGCAGCTGCTTGAAGGTGGCCACGGCCGACTGGCCGTATTCATAGTTGGGGTAGACCAGCGCCCAGCGCTTCTTCTTCAGGGCGACGGCCTCGGGCACCATCATCGACACCTGCATGTACGTGGAGGGGCGCAGGCGGTAGGTGTAGCGGTTGCCGTTCTGCCACACGATCTTGTCGGTCAGCGGCTCGCCGGCCAGAAAGAAGAATTTCTTTTGCTTGGCGAAGTCCGTCAGCGCCAGCCCCACGTGCGACAGGAAGGACCCCGTGAGCACATCGACCTTCTCGCGGGACACCAGCTCCTCGGCGGCCCGGACCGCGTCGCCGGGGTTGCCGTTGTCATCGCGGATGACCAGCTGGACCTTCTTGCCCAGCACGCCGCCCGCGGCATTGATCTCGTCAACGGCCAGCTCCATGCCTTTCTTGTAGGGCTCCAGGAAGGCGGGCTGCGCCTTGTAGCTGTTGATCTCGCCAATCTTGATGACATCCTGGGCGTGCACAGGGGCCAGCGTGATGGCCAGCGCGGCCGCAGCCGTGGCACGCATGAGGTTTCGTCGCATCGTCATGGGGAAACTCCTGAAAGGTGGGTTGGGGAGACAGGGGGGATGGTGGTGGGTGATGGTAGTGCCGGGGACCGCGCTCAGCGCAGCCCGTCCGTACCCTGGATTTCGGACGCCTTGAGGCCGCCCACGCGGGGCAGCGGCCGGCCGCCGTCCGTCACGACGACGGCGACGACGATTTCGTTGGCCCGCGGCGCGTCTGCCACGCGGGCCTCCATGGCGTCGAAATGGCTGCGCACGTAGGCCGCGTCCTTGTGGCCCAGGGGCACGTCGATGGCCGTGCCCAGGCCACCGATCTTCTTGCTCGACGGCACCAGCGCGGCGCCTTTTTCCACCGCCACGCGCAGCGGGGCGCCCAGCTTGGGGTGCAGGATGGCGGCGGCGTGCTCCAGTTCCCCCGCCTCGCCCACGATGGCGGCCTTGCCATAGCTCTGCGCCTGGCCCGGCTCGATGCCCAGCGCGGCGACGCAGCGGGCGCCCAGCAGGGCCCCCAGCTCCTCGCCGATGGCCACCAGCTCGTCGAGGTTCTCGACATAGCGGCCCGCAAAGGGGTTGTCGATCACGGCCATGGCGAGGGCCTTGCGCACGGGGGGCTGCACGTCGCGCCCCATCTCCACGCGGACTTCATCCGTCTGGACAACGATTTTCCGGATCTTGGCTGGCATGTGTTGCTCCTTGGTTTTCTTGTGGATGCGGCAGTGGGCCTGGCGCCTTCAGCGCAGGCCGTCCCATTGGCTGATGTCGGCGGCCTTGAGCCCGCCGACGCGGGCGTGGATGCGCGCGCCCGTGGTCATGGCGAGGATGAAGACGATTTCATCGGACGCGGGCGCTCCGGGAACGCGCACCTCGATGGCATCGAAGTGGCTGCGCACGTAGCTGGCGTTGATGTGGGTGAGCGGAACATCCAGCGCCGCGCCGGGGCCGCCGACCTTCTTGGTGGAAGGCACAATGGACAGGGCATTGGCGGGCTGCCCGGTCTTCTTTTCCGCCTGGCCCTTGGCATAGGCGTTGCGGTCGCCCTTCCAGCCCAGCAGCTCGCGCATGGCATAGCCGCCGGGCACGTGCCACAGCGCGCCATGCTCCAGCTCGCCGGCGGCCCCGACGATGGCGCCCTTGCCGTAGGTCGCGATGCGCTCGGCGGGCACGGCCATGGCCTTGAGCAGCCGCTGGGCCATGTCCAGCCCCACATCCTGCAGGGCGTCCATCATCGGGAGGATGTCCGGCTCATACCGGCCGGAATAGGGGTTTGTCAGCACCGCGCCGATGGCGCCGCGCAGCAGCGGCACATCGGCCACGGGCCCGAATTCATGCCGGACTTCCTCGAGATGGGTGAAAACACGTCGTATCTGGATCATTTTGGAAACCTGTGCAATTCGTTAAGCAAATACCGAACCAACTTCTGCCTGCGGCGCCATTTCCACCGGCAGCGCCATGCCATCCGCCGCTGGCTGCGCCGCCGCGGTGGCCACGAACTGGCCCTGGCAGGCGAGCAGGGCGAACCACAGCAGGCCCTGTGCCTGCAATTCTTGCGCCTTTTGCAGCCCCTGCCCCAGCGCGCGATGCGCGAGCCCGGCAGGCAATGGCGGAACATCCACTGTGACAGGAATGGCACCCAGATCGCTGTCATCGCGGACCCGCCATGCCGGCATGCGCAGGATGCGTTCGTCATCCACATTGACGGCATTGGCCACGATCGTGGCCGCGGCGTCGGCCTCGGCCGCCGTGCGGGCCAGCACCGTGACGCTGTCGGCAATGCCCAGCGAGTGGCTGCGCCCGCGCCAGCCGCTGGTGGCCACGCCGCGCACGGGCATGGCGCTGTCGATGCGAATCTTCCCGTCCAGGACCAGCCCGTGGCGCCATTGCGCGGCGTCCAGCGCGGCGATGTCGGAATACACCCCCACGGTGGCCGACTGCCCGGGGGCCAGGTGCAGCGCGATGTCTCCGCCATTGTTGACCCAGGCCCGCCCAATGCCGTCCTGGGCATAGCACCCGAGGATCTCCTGCGCCACCGACCCCGCGACCGCAGCCATCGCGGTGATGAAGCCTGCGCGGTACGGCCTGCAGGCCGTCCACATGCGGCGCGCGACCACGCCGCGCAGGGGACAGGCGCCCCCCTCCACCGGCGCGCGCAGGGCGGGCAGCTCGTCCACCAGTTCCTGCAGCAGACCCTCGAAACGCGCCCAGGCACGCTCATGGGCCCGGGCCACGGCATCGGCTGCGCCCTCCGCCTGGATGACGAGATCCATGGGCCCGTGCTGGAAATGCCAGCGGCCGTCGGACAGGGGATTGCGGCAGGCTTGCATGGCGGTGCCGCTCAGCCCAGCAGGGGCGGGCGCCCCAGCGGCCAGGGGTTGGCGGACGGCAGCGTCTGCCATGCCAGCGCCTGGGGCGCGCCGTCGTTGTGCCACGCGCCGTGCTCCAGCACCTCGCGCAGGCTGCGGATCTGCCCCGCATGGCCGCCCAGTGCTTCGTAGTCGGTGCGGCGCATGCTGAATTCGATGGGCGCCACGATGGCGGGCGTGGGCACGGTGCCAAAGCTGTTGTCGGGCATGCGCAGCACATCGGCCATCACGGTGATGCCGCCACCGGGCCACACATAGGCCGGCGCGCCGCCGCAGGTCACATTGACCAGCGCATTCTTGATGGAGCGGGTGAGCAGCACGGGGTTCTCGGTGACGCCGGCACGCAGGCTGCCGCCCGCGCCGCCGAGGAAAAGCACCGAAGCCAGCGAGGGCTCGCAGTTCTCGCCGATGCGGTCCACGATGCGGCGCACTTCGGAAGGCATCTGCGCCTCCACCGGGTTCAGTTGCCCGTCCAGCACATACCAGCAGGCATGCTCGCCCGTGGTGGATGTCATGAGCAGGCGCAGGCCGGGCCATGCCACCTCGGGGTCCCAGCCTTCGATGATGGCCAGCGGGTCGGCAATATCGGTGCCGCCCCAGCCCGTTCCCGGATTCGCCACCTGGAAATAGCGCCCCGGCGTGGACTTTCGCCCGCGCATCTGGATGCCAGAGGACTTCATGTCCAGGCAGCGCCCAGCCTGGTGCTCGGTCAACACGCCGGTGATGTGGTCGTCCACCACCACCACCTCATCCGCATGGCCGAAAAACTGGCGCGCGAAGATGCCGATGGCGGCCGAGCCGCAGCCCACGCGCATGCGCTGCTCGGCCACGCCGTTGACGATGGGCGCGCGCCCGGCCTGGATCACGAGCTGCGAGCCGCCGTCGATGGTGAACTCCACGGCCTGCTTGTTGCCCAGCAGCTGCATCATCTCGGCGGTGACGCGGCCTTCCTTCTTGGTGCCGCCGGTCAGGTGGTGCACGCCGCCGAGCGACAGCATCTGCGAGCCGTATTCCGCCGTGGTCACGTGGCCCACCACCTCGCCCTTGCAGCGCACATTGGCCTGCTCGGAGCCGAGGAAGCGGTCGGTGTCGATCTTCACCTTGAAGCTGCAGTAGCTGAAGATGCCTTCGGTGACCACGGTCACCATGTCCACGCCCTGCACCTGGGAGCCCACGATGAACGGCGCGGGTTTGTAGTCAGGATAGGTGGTGGACGAACCCACGCCCGTCACGAAGACCTCTTCGCTCAGCAGCAGGTCGCCCGACCAGGGCGCGGGCGGTGTGCAAGGCGCGCTCCCCGCATCGCTTGCGGCGGCATCCGCACCGCTCTGCTGCGCGGCCTGGGCCCGCGCCGCGAACGGCACCAGCGTGGCCTCGCCGGCCTCCAGGGTCTTGCGCAGCACCACCACCGGGTCCAGCCGCACCAGCACCCCGGCGTGGTTGGCGTAGCGGTCGCACGCCCCCGCGCGGCCCTCGGAAATCTGGCACAGCACCGGGCACGCATTGCACTCGACCTTGGCCGCGTTCATGCGCTCATTGCGGGGCCGGGCGCGCTCGAGCACCTGCGGCAGATCCGGCGCATCCATGCCCGGAAGCCCATCGGTCTTGGTGTGTTCAGTCATCGTGCGGCCCATTCATTGCATCTTTTCAAATGCTTGTACGCTCAGTGCATTTTGTGTAGCATTCACTTAACTTAAATGTTGTGATCACTACATTTATCGCGAATGTAGCGTAATCATCCATGGTCCGCAATGGTGTTTTCGCACCCCCCGAAAAGGTGCATGAGGAGCCCCAATATGACGCACGTTGTCACTGACGCATGCATTCGGTGCAAGTACACCGATTGCGTCGACGTATGCCCGGTCGACTGCTTCAAGGAAGGGCCGCAATTCCTGGTGATCGATCCCGACGAGTGCATCGATTGCGCGGTGTGCATTCCCGAATGCCCGGCCAATGCCATCTACGCGGACACGGACCTGCCGGCGGAGTTCGCTGCCTTCCTGGAATTCAACAAAAACCTGGCCCCGGGCCTGCCCACAATCACCAAAAGAAAGCCTCCACTTCCAGATGCGGAACAATGGAGGGTTGTGAGCCACAAGCTTTCCGGCCTGGATATCGCGTTCTGACGCGCTCCGGGAGCGGACTTCAGCCAGTTTTCCCCTGTTTTCTTCAACTTTCCCGACCCAAGCACCATGAGCGCCTTTCTCGAAGAACGCGTCCTGACGGTCCACCACTGGACAGACCGACTTTTCTCCTTCACCACCACGCGCGACACCGCCCTGCGCTTTTCCAACGGCCATTTCACGATGATCGGCCTGCGCGGGGAAAACGGCAAACCCCTGCTGCGCGCCTACAGCATCGTGAGCCCCAACTACGAGGAACACCTGGAGTTCCTGTCCATCAAGGTGCCCGACGGCCCGCTGACCTCGCGCCTGCAGCACATCAAGGTGGGCGACCACATCGTGGTGGGCAAGAAGCCCACCGGCACCCTGCTGATCGACTACCTCCTGCCCGCCAAGCGGCTGTACATGTTCTCCACGGGCACGGGCGTGGCACCGTTCCTGAGCCTGATCCGGGACCCCGAAACGTACGAGAAGTTCGAGGAAGTCATCCTGGTGCACGGCGTGCGCGAGGTGAAGGAGCTGGCCTATCACGACTACATCACGCAGGAACTGCCGCAGCACGAGTTCCTGGGCGAGATCGTGAGCAAGCAGCTCAAGTACTACCCCACCGTCACCCGCGAGCCATTCAAGCACCAGGGCCGCGTGACCACCGTGATCGAGAACGGCCAGCTGGCGCGCGACCTGGGCCTGCCGGCGCTGAACCCTGCGGAAGACCGCGTGATGATCTGCGGCAGCCCCGAAATGCTGCGCGACCTCAAGCACATGATGGAAGAGCGCGGCTTCAAGGAAGGCAACACCACGAAGCCCGGCGACTTCGTGATCGAACGCGCCTTCGCGGAGCAGTGACCCCCGGCCGGCCCCGCGGGGCCGGCCCTTCTCACCTGGATCATCCATGTCTGCCACACCCACCAAGACCCGGACGGCGTCCACCCGCTCCCCTTCCGCCCGAAAGACGGGGGTGCGCGAACTGGCGGCGCAGACCACGCGCGACAACATCCTGAAAGCAGCGACCAAGGTGTTTGCGCGCTATGGCTACGAAGGTGGCAGCGTGGAGAAGATCTCCAAGGCCGCCAAGTCATTCGACCGGATGATCTACTACTACTTCGGCAGCAAGGAAGGCCTGTTCATCGAGGTGCTGGAGGAAACATACCGGCGCATGAACGATGCGGAGTCCAAGCTCGACCTGGACACCGCCAAGCCGGTCGAGGCGCTGCAGGCGGTGATCCGCTTCGTGGTGGGCTACTACCGCAAGAACCCCGAGTTCATCACGCTGCTCAACACGGAAAACCTGCACAAGGGCAAGCACATCTCCAAGTCGATGCGGGCCCGCGAATACTCGTCGCCCGCCATCGAGGTGATCCGCCGCGTGCTGGAGAGCGGCCAGGCACAAGGCCTGTTCCGCAAGGACGTGTCGGCGCGCGACGTGTACCTGCTGATCGCCGCCACGGGCTACTTCTACATGTCCAACCGCCACACGCTGTCGGCCTTTCTGGGCGAAGACCTGGAGACGCCCGATGCGCTGGCGCACTGGGAGTCCTTCGTCATCGACAGCGTGCTGCGCACCGTGGCGCCGGGCCCCAGCCTACCCAAGGGCAAGTGACGGCCGAAGGTCCGAAGATCTTCGGCACGCACCTCCGCAAGTAGTACGGCAAACGCAGGACGCACCGGACACAACGATTTTCTGAGCGAGGGCCGCAACGGGCCCGAACCCCCACCCACGAGGAGAATCCATGGCAGAAGCAGCAGCCGGCGGCAAGTCGGGCAAAGTGGTCATCAAGAACATCGGTCTTTTGTTGTCGGGCGACCTGGACCGCCCCATCCTGGATGCCGACACCATCGTCGTTCATGATGGCCTCATCATGGCCGTGGGCCGCGAGAAGGACTGCGACACCGAACACGCGCAGACCGTGATCGACGCGCGCAAGACCTGCGTCGCCCCCGGCCTGATCGACAGCCACGTGCACCCGGTCTTTGGCGACTGGACGCCGCGGCAAAACCAGATCGGCTGGATCGACTCCACCATGAACGGCGGCGTGACCACCATGGTCTCGGCCGGCGAAGTGCACCTGCCGGGCCGCCCCAAGGACATCGTGGGGCTCAAGGCACTGGCCATCACCGCGCAGCGCTCGTTCGACAATTTCCGCCCCGGCGGCGTGAAGGTGATCGCGGGCGCCCCCGTCATCGAGAAGGGCATGACCGAGCAGGACTTCAAGGACCTGGCCGACGCGGGCGTGACGCTGCTGGGCGAGGTGGGCCTGGGCTCCGTCAAGGCCGGCTACGAAGCCCAGCAGATGGTGGCCTGGGCACGCAAGCACGGCATCCAGAGCACCATCCACACGGGCGGGCCGTCCATTCCGGGCTCGGGCCTCATCGACAAGGACGTGGTGCTGGAGGCCGATGCGGATGTGATCGGCCACATCAATGGCGGCCACACCTCCCTGCCCTGGAAGCATGTGTGCGAGCTGTGCGAGAAGTCCTCGCGCGCCATCGAGCTGGTGCACAACGGCAACGAGAAGATCGCCATCCAGGCCGCGCGCGCGGCCATCGAGCTCAAGTGCCCGCACCGCGTGATCCTGGGCACCGACGGGCCCGCGGGCTCGGGCGTGCAGCCGCTGGGCATGCTGCGCATGATCGCCCTGATCTCCAGCTTCGCCGACATTCCCGCCGAGCTGGTGTTCTGCTTTGCCACGGGCAACACGGCGCGCATCCGCAACCTGAACTGCGGGCTGATCGAGCCGGGCCGCGCGGCGGATTTCGTGTTCATGGACCGCGCCCAGCACACGGCGGGCGCCACGCTGCTCGAAAGCGTGCAGCTCGGCGACATCCCCGGCATCGGCATGGTGATGATCGACGGCCTGGTGCGCTGCGGCCGCAGCCGCAACACGCCGCCGGCCACCGAGATCCCCGTGGTGCTGTAGCCCACCCCCGGCCCATGAAAAAGCCCGCTGGCAGCGGGCTTTTTTTGCATTGGAAACGAGGTGGATCAATATGTGTCCGCCACGCGCACGGCGCCGGGCTGCGGGCGTGGATAGGGCTCTGCCGCCCGCGTGGCGGCACCGTCGTCCACGCGGAAGCCCTTGCCCTGCAGCACCACGGGCGTGCCCACGGCTGGGGGCTGCGCGCGCGTGAAACGCCGCACGGAGCCGTCTTCCATGCGCACGGCGATCTGGTAGACCGTCTGCGTGCGCGTGCGCTCTTCGACCTTGTGGCCGACATAGCCACCGCCCACGGCACCCAGCACGGTGGCCGCCGTGCGGCCCGAGCCCTTGCCCACCTGGTTGCCCACCACCGCCCCCAGCACCCCGCCCGCGACCGCCCCCACGCCGGTGGCGGGTGCCGCCTGCTGCACGGCCTGGACGGACTCGACACGGCCACAGGTGGCGCACACAGGTGCCTGCGCGGCGGTGCGCAGCGGTTGTTGTTGCAGCTGCTGTTGCGGCTGCCGGGACGGCTCGGCATACCCCTGCGCCAAGGCCGGCGGCTGGTTGGCCGCGCTGTGGATGGCAACGTTCCTGTTGCCCACGGGCGGTGGTGCCTGGTAGGACTGCGGGGGCGTGGCAGCCCCTGGCGCACCGTTGGCGGGCTGCGCGGCAGCGGCCAGCGGCGGCGCGTCGGCCGCGGACGGCCCCGCGTTCTGCACCACCAGGGTCGTACCCAGCGCGACCACGCTCACGCCGAGCACCCCGATGGCCGCCCACAGCCACTTGAGGGAGGGCGCCGCGCCGAAGGTCCCCACGGGCGCGGCGGCCAGGGAGCGGGTGGTATTGGAAGGTGAAACGATGAGGCTCATGGCTGTTCTCCGAAAGGTCCAGAAGGTTCTGGACGGTGGCTGCCAGCGTACCCGGCAGTACCGGGAATCCGGGCGTAGCCTCTGTAAAGGACGTAAGAACCTGTTTACACATTCTTCTTTGCGCTGCAGCGGCAGGGCGGCACGCGAACTCCCGGCGCCAAAGGGTGGCAAGCACCCGGGTTGTGCCCGCGCAAACGGCCGCCTATGCTGGCCGTCGGCCCGTGCGCCGCGCGGATGCGGAAAGAAAGGAGGCTCACGATGGCGATGGCTGCGGCACAGATCCGCATCGGGATATCCGGCTGGCGCTATCCGCCCTGGCGCGGCAGCTTCTACCCCCCGGGCCTCACCCAGGCGCGGGAGCTGGAATTCGCGTCGCGGCAGTTCCCCAGCATCGAGCTCAACGGCTCCTTCTATGCGCTGCAGCGCCCGTCCAGCTATGGGCGCTGGGCCGCCGACACCCCCGAGGGCTTCGTCTTCACGGTGAAGGCCCCGCGGTACATCACCCACGTCCTGCGGCTGCGCGACGCCCGCGCGGCCATCGCGAACTTCATGGCGTCGGGGCCGCTGGCCCTGGGCTGCAAGCTCGGGCCCATCCTGTGGCAGCTGCCGCCAAGCCTGGCCTTCGAGGAAGCACTGCTCGATGCCTTCCTGGGCCACCTGCCGCACGACACCGAGGCCGCAGCCCGCCTTGCCCATGAACGCGAGGACCGCATGCGGGGCAAGGAATGGCTGGGCCCCGTGGCCCCGATGCGGATGCGCCACGCCCTCGAGGTACGCCACGCGAGCTTCTGCCAGCCGGCGACGGTGGCGCTGCTGCGCCGCCACGGCGTGGCGCTCGTGGTGGCGGACACGGCGGGCCGCTGGCCCGAGGTGGGCGATGTGACGGCGGACTTCATGTACCTGCGCCTGCACGGCGCCCAGGAGCTGTACGCGAGCGGCTACAGCGATGCGCGGCTGGCGGCCTGGGCCGGGCGCATCCGCGCGTGGGCCGCCGGCGGCGTGCCGCCCGACGTGCGGCTGCTCTGCGCAGAAGACGCCGGCCCCGCCGCCATGGCCGCGCGCAATGTGTTCTGCTTCTTCGACAACACCATGAAGACCCATGCGCCCGGGAACGCGCTGACGCTCGCCCGCACGCTGGGCCTGGACGCCCAGCTGCACATTTCCGCCTGAGCGCGCGGGGAAGGCACCCTCGGCACCGCCGGCCTCAGGCCTTACTGCGGCACGTGCAGGCGCCCCCGCTGCGCGGGCAAGGCGCCCAGCTCCTGGAACGCCCGGGCGCAGCTCGCGGAAAACAAGAGGACGGCGGACGAGAAGTAGATCCACATCAGCAGCACCACCAGCGACCCGGCCGCGCCATAGGCCGACACCACGGCCGCGGTGGACAGGTACCAGGCCAGCAGCTGCTTGCCCACCGTGAACAGCGTGGCGCCCACCACGGCCCCGGCCATGATGCAGCGTGCGGGCGGCTTGGCCCCCGCGCCGATGCGCATCAGGCCCACGAACAACGCCACGGCAAAGCCGAAGGCGACGGCTTCGTTGACGACCTGCATGACGGGCGCGAGCGGCGCGAACGACAGGTGCGCCCCGGCCCAGCCCGCCAGCAGGTGGATCAGCGTGGACAGGGCCAGCGACACCAGCAGCAGGAACCCCAGCGCCAACACATAGGCCAGCCCCCGCAGGCGCAGCGAGGCCATGCGCCACCAGGCCGCCCGCTGCGGCACCGGCCCGCCGCCGCGCCAGAGATGCTCCAGCGCCGACTGCAGTTCCACGAACACCCCGGTGGCCCCCGACACCAGCACCACAAAACCCACCAGGGAAGCCAGCCGCCCTTCGCTGGGAGCCTGCGCGCTGGCCAGCGCCTGCCGCACCACGTCGGCCACCTGCTGGCCCATCACCGCCTGCACCTGCGCGATGAGATTGCTCTCCAGATAGCTGCGGTCCATCCACCAGCCCAGCACGCCCACCAGCAGCAGCAGCAGGGGCGCGAGGCTGAGCATGCCGTAGAAGGACATGGCCGCGCTCATGCGCAGCCCGTCGGCATCCAGCCACATCTGGGCCGCGCGCCAGAAGGGCTGCAGCAGCCGCCAAAGGGCTTGAAAAGGCAGGAGGAGGCGTTGGACTGTCGGGCGCACGTTCATCGCCACAGCCTAAGGCCGCAAGGCCGTTGCGTCCATGCGCGGATCACCGCTGTGCAGGTAGGTGCGCTCCCACAGTGGCCGCCCGGCGCCAGGCAGGCCCCTGGAACCGCATCGCCATAATGCGCCCATGCCGCCGCCCCGCCCTGCCCACACTCCCCGCGCGCCCCTGGCGCGGCCTCCCCAGGACCGGCACTTCGTGACGGCGCTGGCCCGGGGCCTGGAGGTGCTGGCCTGCTTTCGCGCGGGCGACAAGCTCCTGGGCAACCAGGAGATCGCGCAACGCTGCCGCCTGCCCAAATCCACCGTGTCGCGCCTGACCGCCACCCTCACCCGGCTGGGCTACCTCATCCACGTGGAGGCCTGCGGCAAGTACCGCCTGGGCACCGCCACGCTGTCGCTGGGCAGTTCGATGCTGGTGCGCCTGGACGTGCGCCAGGTCGCGCGCCCGCTGATGCAGGAACTGGCCGACTTCGCGGGCGCCGAGGTGTCGATGGGCACCCGGGACCGCCTGTCGATGATCTATGTCGAGAACTGCCGCAGCGCGGCCCTGCACACGCTCAGCCTGGACGTGGGCTCGCGCATCTCGCTGGCCACGTCCGCCATGGGGCGCGCCTGGCTCGCCGCCGTGCCGGCCAAGGAGCGCAGCGCGGTGCTGGCCCAGATCCAGGGCCGCGACGAAACCGCGTGGCCGCAGGTGCAGCTAGGCATCGACCAGGCGCTGCAGGACTACCGCGGCCTGTCCGTGGCAACGTCGTTCGGTGACTGGCAGAAGAACGTCAATGCGATCGCCCGCGGGTTTCAGCCGGGGGGCGGGCTGCCGCCCATGGTGATCAACTGCGGCGGGCCCGCGTTCAATGTCCCGCAGGATTTTCTGCTCGATGCGGTGAGGCCGCGGCTGATAGAGATCGTGGCCCGCATCGAGACCGCGGTCTACCGCTGAAGACCGCGCTGGCGGGCCTTCGCGGGCACGCACCGAGTTTCGCAGGTGACAGCTCGCGTTTTACATCGGGTGCGGCCCCGACTAGCATGAAGTGCAGTTGCGGGTTCCGCGCCGCGAGCGCGGTGCCCCGCACCTTTCCCCATCCCACGGCAGCGCGATGCCCGGGCGCCCTGTCGCCTTCGAGCCCGCGCGCTCCACGCACTTCCAACGAAAGCCCTTCTCATGAGCGTCAAGCAACTCTTCGATCTCACCGGCCAGGTCGCCCTAGTCACCGGCGGCTCGCGCGGCCTGGGCCTGCAGATGGCCGAGGCCCTGGGCGAGATGGGCGCCAGGCTCGCCATCACGGCCCGCAAGGCCGATGAGCTGGCCGAAGCGAAAAAGCACCTGGAAGGCCTGGGCTGCGAGGTGTTGACCGTGGTCAACGACCTGCAGAAGACCGGGGACATCCCCGGCCTGGTGGACCAGGTGGTGGAGCGCTTTGGCACCATCGACATCCTCGTCAACAACGCGGGCGCCACCTGGGGCGCCAAGGCCGAGGACCACCCCGACGCCGCCTGGCACAAGGTGATGGACCTCAATGTGAACGCGCCCTTCTTCCTCTCGCGCGAGGTGGGCAAGCGCTGCATGATTCCGCGCGGCAAGGGCAACATCATCGTGACGGCCTCGGTGGCCGGCATCAAGGGCACGCCGCCGGGCATGAACACCATTGCCTACAACACCTCCAAGGCCGCGGCGATCCACTTCGCGCGCACGCTGGCCTCCGAATGGGGGCACTACGGCATCCGCGTCAACGCCATCTGCCCCGGATTCTTCCCGAGCAAGATGGCCAGCGGCCTCATCGACAAACTGGGCCCGGCCATGATCGAGCGCACCCCGCTGCGCCGCATCGGCGGCGAAGAGGACCTCAAGGGCGCCGTGGTGTTCCTCGCCTCCGAGGCCTCGCGCCACATCACAGGCCACGCGATCGTGGTGGACGGCGGCGCCAGCCTGATCTGACACCGCTCCATTCCCTGCCCTTTGCGGAAAGCACCCCTTCATGGATTTCACCTACTCCCCCAAGGTCGTCGACCTGCAGCAGCGCCTGACGGCGTTCATGGAAGAACACATCTACCCCGCCGAACCGGTGTACCACCACGAGGTGGCCGCAAACCGCAAGGCCGGCAACGCCTGGCAGCCCACCCAGGTGATGGAGGACCTCAAGGCCAAGGCCCGGGCCGCCAACCTCTGGAACCTGTTCCTGCCCGAATCCAACCTGGGCGCGGGCCTGACCAACCTGGAATACGCGCCCCTGTGCGAAATCATGGGCCGCTCGCACATCGCGCCCGAGGCCTTCAACTGCTCGGCGCCCGACACCGGCAACATGGAAACGCTGGCGCGCTATGCCACGCCCGAGCAGCAGCAGCGCTGGCTGCTGCCGCTGCTCGACGGCCGGATCCGCTCGGCCTTCGCCATGACCGAGCCCGACGTGGCCTCCTCGGACGCCACCAACATCGAAGCCCGCATCGTGCGCGACGGCGACCACTACGTCATCAACGGCCGCAAGTGGTGGACCTCGGGCGCGCCCGATCCGCGCTGCGAGATCCTGATCTTCATGGGCAAGACCGACCCCGACCATGCCAGCCGGCACCAGCAGCAGTCGATGATCCTCGTGCCCATGGACACGCCCGGCGTGACCATGGAACGCGCGCTGCCCGTGTTCGGCTACGACCATGCGCCGCACGGCCATGGCGAGGTGAGCTTCGTGAACGTGCGCGTGCCCGTGGCCAACATCCTGCTGGGCGAGGGCCGTGGCTTCGAGATCGCCCAGGGCCGCCTGGGCCCCGGGCGCATCCACCACTGCATGCGCCTCATCGGCGTGGCCGAGCGCGCGCTGGAGCTGATGTGCCAGCGCGCCCTGGGCCGCACGGCGTTTGGCCGCAAGGTGGCCGACCAGGGCGTCACGCGCGAGCGCATCGCCAACGCGCGCATCCTGATCGACCAGGCGCGCTTCCTGGTGCTCAATGCCGCGCAGATGATGGACACCGTGGGCAACAAGGTCGCCCGCAAGGAGATCGCGATGATCAAGGTGGCCGCGCCCAGCATGGCCTGCCAGGTGATCGACTGGGCCATGCAGGTGCATGGCGGCGGCGGGGTGAGCGATGATTTCCCGCTCGCGGCCGCCTATGCCCAGGCACGTACCTTGCGGTTTGCCGACGGCCCCGACGAAGTGCACCGCAATGCCATCGCCAAGGACGAGCTGGCACGCCATCTGAAACGCGGCTGACCGCCCCGCCGCCGAACCACGCCTTCAGGAGCCCGCCCCGCATGTCCGACCGCCACCTTGCCCACTGGCCCCCGGGGCTGTCCCGCCACCTCACGCTGCCGCAGACCAACCTGTTCCACAACGCCGAGGTTTCGGCGGCGCGCTACCCGGACAAGCCCTTCCTGGTGTTCTACGACACGCTGGTGACGTTCCGGCAGTTCCAGCAGGAGGCCGAGCACATCGCGGGTTTCCTGCAGCAGCGGTGCGGCGTGAAGGCCGGCGACCGAGTGCTGCTGTACATGCAGAACAGCCCGCAGTGGATCCTGGCGTTCTACGGCATCCTGCGCGCCAATGCCGTGGTGGTGCCGGTGAACCCCATGAACCTCACCGACGAGCTGCGCCACTATGTACACGACAGCGGGGCCACCGTGGCCTTCCTGCCGCAGGACCTGCATGCGCAGGCGCAGCCGCTGGTGGGCGGGGCGCAGGGTGGCGCCGGCCTGGAGCACCTGATCGTCGCGGCCTACAGCGACTACCTGCAGGTGCCCACCGACCTGCCCGTGCCCGCGTTCGTCAGCGCGCCGCGCGAGGCCATCGCCGCCCCGGGCGTGACGCTCTGGAGCGACATGCTGGCGCAGCGGCTCGCGCCCGGCCCGCTGACCGCCGGGCCCGATGACCTGTGCGTGATGCCCTACACCTCGGGCACCACCGGCCACCCCAAGGGTTGCATGCACACGCACCGCAGCGCCATGAGCACGCTGGTGGGCGGCGCGCAGTGGTTCTCGCGCACGCCGGATGCGACCTATCTGGCCGTGCTGCCGCTCTTTCACGTCACGGGCATGTCGGGCAGCATGAACGGGCCGCTGTTCGTGGGCGCCACCGTGGTGGTGCTGCCGCGCTGGGACCGCGACGCCACGGCCCGGCTCATGCAGCGCTATCGCATCAGCATCTGGCAGGCCATCTCCACCATGGTGGTGGACTTCCTGGCCAACCCGCGCATCGGCGACTACGACATCTCCAGCCTGCAGGCCATCCGGGGCGGTGGCGCGGCCATGCCCAAGGCGGTGGCGCAGCGCCTCAAGGAGCTGACGGGGCTGGACTACGTGGAGGGCTACGGCATGTCCGAAACCATGGCGGCCACGCACATCAACCCGCCGCACCGGCCCAAGCCGCAATGCCTGGGCATCCCGGTGTTCGACGTGGATGCGCGCGTGGTCGACCCCGCGACGTTCGCCGAACTGCCGCCGGGCGAGACCGGCGAGATCGTGGTGCACGGACCGCAGGTCATGGTGGGCTACTGGAACAACCCGCAGGCCACGGCCGACAGCTTCATCACCCTGGAGGGCAAGCGCTTCCTGCGCACCGGCGACCTGGCGCAGGTGGACGAGGACGGCTACTTCTTCATGGTGGACCGCTTGAAGCGCATGATCAACGCATCGGGCTTCAAGGTCTGGCCCGCCGAGGTCGAGGCCATGATGTACGCCCACCCCGCCATCCAGGAGGTGTGCGTGATCGCCGCGCACGACGAACGCCGGGGCGAGACCGTGAAGGCGGTGGTCGTGCTGCGCGACGCCTTCAAGGGCCAGGTGAGCGCGCAGGACATCATCGACTGGAGCCACGACCACATGGCCGCCTACAAGAGCCCGCGCCGCGTGCAGTTCGTGGACAGCCTGCCCAAGTCGGGCACGGGCAAGGTTCAGTGGCGCGAGCTGCAGGAACAGGAGCGCAGCGCACCTCCCGGGGCGGGTCCGCGCGCCTGATGCTTCACTTTTTATAGCACCTTGCGCTTGCCAGTCAAGCGCCAACGGCCAAAAATCACTGCAAATCCAGGAGTCAGCCCGCGCCGGGGCAGCGCGCGGTGCACGGCAGGATCCCTTGCAAAAAAAAGGCCTGCCCCTTCTCCGTGGCAGGCCCTGCGTGGTGTGGCGGGCCAGGGCCCGCGCCGACCTACTTGGCCAGCGCGTCCAGCCGGATCTCCTTGACCTTGCCGCCTTCCACGATGGCCACGCGGGTGTTGGCCGTGGAGCCGCCGCGCTCGTTCACGCCGTCCATCTCGTGCGGGTTGTTTTCGGTGGGCAATGACTTGAAGGCCTTGTCCAGCTGCGCGCGGATCGCGGCGGCGTCGGTGGTGCTGCCCGCGAGCTTCATCGCCAGCGCGGTGGCGTGCACGGTGGTGTAGTTGAGCGAGACCTCGGAACTCGGGTCGCGGCCGGGGTGGGTCTTGCGAAAGCGCTCCACGAAGGCCTTGGTCACCGGCGAGCTGTCCTCCACCACGGGCAGCACGCCGATCGATCCCTCCAGGGGGCCGTAGCCGCCGGTGATCTTGCCGATCTCGTCCATCTTGGCCTGGTCGATGATCACGAAGCCCCCCTTGAAGCCCAGCTCGCGCGCCTGCTTGATCACCAGGCCCGTGGGCTCGGACGCGCCGCCGATGAAGAGCACATCGGGCTTGGAGGCGAGCACCCGGCTCACGCCGCTGTAGAAGTCCGTCGCGCGGTTGTAGGACATGGGGTTCTCGGCCACCACCTTGCCGCCCGCGGCTTCCCACGCGGGCTTGAAGGCGGCTGTCCAGGCCTTGGCGTAGTCGTGGTCGGCATTGGCGATGGCCACGTTCTTGCCGTACTTGCCCATGGCGTGGTTCACGAAGGGCTTTACGTAGGACGTGAACTCGGGCGGGATGCGCAGCGTGAGCTTGTTGTTGCGCTCGGTGATCTGCGGCACGCTGGTGTACGAGAGCAGCAGGACCTTCTGCGCCTCGTTGGTGGCCATCACCGCGAAGCTGCCGCCCGAATGCGGCACCAGCACCGCGGGAGCCTTGTGCTCCTGCACCAGGCGCTGGGTATTGATGGCGGTTTCACTGGGGTTGTACTTGTCGTCCAGCGCGACGATCTCGAGCCTGACCTTCTGGCCGGCCACCTCCAGGCCCTTGGCGTTGATCTCCTGCACCGCCATCTCCATGCCGCTGAGCACGTTCTTGCCGTACAGCGCGGCTCCGCCGCTCAAGGGGCCCGAGTAGCCGATCTTCACGACCTGCTGGGCGAAGGCGGTGCCGGTGGCACCCAGCAGTGTGGCCACCGCGAAGGCGCTGGCACCGAGTCGAAGGATGGTCTTGCGTTTCGTGATCATGCTGATGTCTCCTTGGGGTTTCTGAAAAAGCGGCTCTTGCGAGTCAGGGTCGTCAAACAGGTGGCACTACCGTCGCACGCGCGCGGCGCCGCGGGGGTGCTGCTCCTCATCTCCTATGCGCCGATGTAGGCCCGGCGCACGGCCTCGTTGTTCATGAGGCTGTCGCGGTCGCCCTCCATCACGATGCGGCCGCTCTCGATGACGTAGGCGCGGTGCGCGATCTTGAGCGCCGCGAACGCGTTCTGCTCGGCCAGCAGCACCGTGGTGCCGGCCTGGTTGATGCGCTGGATGACCTCGAAGGTCTGCTTGATGACCAGCGGCGCCAGGCCCAGCGAGGGCTCGTCGAGCAGCAGCACCTTGGGCCGGCCCATCATGGCGCGGCCGATGGCCACCATCTGCTGCTGGCCGCCGCTGAGCGAGCCCGCGGGGTCGTCCTTCTTCTCGGCCAGGATGGGAAACAGCGCGAACACCTCGTCCAGCACCTTCCTGCTGCCCGCCGTGTCGCCCCGGTGCACGTAGGCGCCCAGCATCAGGTTCTTGAGCACCGACATGCCGGGGAACAGCTTGCGCCCCTCGGGGCACTGCACCACGCCGTGCTGCACGATCTGAGAGGGCTTCATGCCCGCCAGCTCCCTGTCGCCATAGCGGATGCTGCCGCCGGCGGCCTTGTGGATGCCGCTGATGGTCAGGAAGATCGAGCTCTTGCCCGCGCCGTTGGCGCCCAGCAGCACCACCAGCTCGCCCTGCCGGGCATGCAGGCTCACGCCATTGAGCGCCTGGAAGCTGCCGTATTTGAGCGAGAGGTTGTCAAGCTGCAGCATGCTCGCTCCCCAGGTAGGCGTCGATGACGGCCGGGTTGGCGCGGATCTCGGCGGGGGTGCCCTCGGCGATCTTCTCGCCGTAGTTCAGCACCATGATCTTGTCGGCCAGGCTCATGATCATGTTCATCTTGTGTTCGATCAGGCACACGGTGAGGCCATGGGCCACCATCTTGCGGATGAGCTGGGCCAGGCCTTCGGTCTCGTCGGGGTTCACGCCGCCGGCGGGCTCGTCCAGCAGCACCAGGCGCGGCCCGGTGGACAGCGCCAGCGCGAAGGCCACGCGCTTGCGCTCCTCCTGCGAGATGTCGCCCGCCATGCGGTTTTCCAGGTGCGCGAGGCCCACGAAATCGAGCGCCTCGCGCGCCTTCTCGCGGCAGATGCGCTCTTCCTCGCGCAGGCGGCTGGAATTGCACAGCACGTCGAGCAGGCCCGAGCGCGTGCGCAGGCGGTGGCCCACGATGAGGTTGTCCAGCACCGAGGCCATGTCAAAGAGCGCCGTGGTCTGGAAGGTGCGCGCCACGCCCAGGCGCGCCACCTCGTCGGTGCGCAGCGAGGTCACGTCGCGCCCCTCCAGCGTGATGGTGCCCGAGCTGGGCCGGTGCATTCCGCTGATGAGGTTGAAGAACGTCGTCTTGCCGGCACCGTTGGGGCCGATGATCGCGTTGATCCTGCCGGCCTCGATGGTGGTGCTGACGTTGTTGACGGCGGCCAGGCCGCCGAAGCGCTTGGTGAGGTGTTCGATCTTAAGCACGGTCGCCTCCTGCGGGCGGTGTGGCGGACGGCCGGGTGGCGCGGCGTGCCTTCCAGCCCAGGTAGGTGCCCACGATGCCGTGCGGCACGAAGATCACCAGCAGCACGAGGATGGGACCGAAGACAAGGAAGCGGTACTCCTGCAGGAACTGCAGGTACTGCGTGAGCCAGGGCATGGCGAGCGCGCCCAGCAACGGGCCCAGCAGCGTCCCCAGCCCCCCGATGAGCATGTACATGGTCATGTCGAAGGTGTGCTCCACCCCCGCCACGCCGGGCCCGATGAAGCGCACATAGCCCGCATACAGCCCCCCCGCGATACCCGCGTAGAACACCGACAGCATGAACGCCAGCACCTTGTTGCGCATGAGGTTGATGCCCAGCGACTCGGCCAGCTCGTCGCTGTTGCGGATGGCCATGAAGGTGCGCCCGAGCAGCGAGTTGACGATACGGCGCATGGCCCACATGCCCACCACCAGCCAGAAGAAGGCCAGGTAGTACAGCGCCAGCGGCGTGTCGAACCGCAGCCCCCCGATGGGCGACGGGGCGGGGATGCCGATGATGCCCACCGTGCCATGGGTGAGCCCTTCCCATTTCTCGATCACGAGGAACATGATGTAGCCCACGCACAGCGTGAAGATCGAGAAGTAGTGCCCCTTGAGCCGCAGCGACAGGACGCCGATGAAGAAGCCCAGCACGGTGGTGACCACGCCCGAGAGCGCGAATGCCACCCAGAACGGCACCTGGTGGTCCACCGTGAGGATGCCCACCGTGTAGGCGCCCACCGCCATGAAGCCGCTGTGCGCCAGGTTGAACTGCCCCGTGTAGCCCGTGATGAGGTTCAGGCCGATGGTGGCGATCGCAAAGATGTAGGCGGTGCCCATCACCGTGAGGTGGTAGTCATTGCCCACGAACAGGGGAAACGCCAGCCCGGCGGCCAGCAGCAGGGCCCAGCCCCATTTGCCTTCCAGGAATGCCATGTCAGCGCACCCCCTTGGTGAACAGGCCCTGCGGACGCACCGACAGGATGGCCACGAGCAGCACGAAGGCGATGATGTCCTTGTAGTCGGTGGAGATGTAGAACGCCCCGAAGCTCTCGGCAAAGCCGATGATGAGCCCCCCGATGATGGCGCCGGGCACGCTGCCCATGCCCCCCAGGATGATGATCACGAAGGCCTTGGTGATCACGAGGTGCCCCATGGCCGGGTACACGAGGTTGATGGGCGCATACAGCGTGGCGGCCACCGCGGCCAGCGCGCCCGAGATGGCGAAGGTGAGCATGGCCACGCGGTTCGCGTCGATGCCCACCAGCGACGCGCCATCGCGGTTCTGCGCCATGGCGATGATGGTCGAGCCCGTCACCGTCTTCTTGAGGAACAGGTGCAGCACCACCATGAGCACGAAGGCCGCCGCGATGATCAGCAGGCGCTGCACCGGCGCCGTGACTCCGCCCAGGTCGATGATGCCGGTGTACGGCGTCTGCATGCGGTGGAAGTCCGCGCCCCACAGGGCCTGCGCGCCGGCCTCCAGGAACAGCAGCACCCCGATGGCCGCGATCATCGGATGCAGGCCCGAGGCATTGCGCAGCGGGTGGAACACCAGCCGCTCCGACACCACGCCGATCAGCGCCACGGCGAGGGCCGAGCCCGCCATCGCCACCCAGTAGTTGAAGCCCCAGGCCGCCATGAGGTGCCACGACACGAACGCCCCGGCCATGTAGAACGCGCCATGGGCGAAATTGGGCACGTGCAGGATGCCGTACACCAGCGTGAGGCCCAGGGCCACCAGGCTATAGATGCCGCCCAGCGTGAGGCCGTTGAGCACTTGCTGCAGGAACAGGTCCATCAACCGCCCCTCCCTGCGAGCGGTGCGCGGCCGTGCTGCGCGGGCGGCATGGCCTCGGGGCGTGGGCTCGGGGCGTCCCCGCGGGGGCGTGTCTCCATGGTCGTGCTCCTGGTAGGTTTGCAGACAGGCTGCGGCCATCGGCCCAGCCGCCCCGCATGCCGCACGCGATGCGCCGAAGCGGCGCGATCCCCTTGCGGTCGAGGCCGGGCCAGCTTAATAACGAAGCCCCGGATGCCCAACCTCGCATTCCGCTGTGCAGAACATTTCAGGGTAATCACCCAGCGATTGGCGGGTGCGCCAGTCATCTGCGCGACTTGCCGCCACGGGATGCCGCAACAGACTGAAACAATCCGTCCACCACCGGCGACGTTCCGACACGCGGAACTTGCGCGGGCCCCATTGCCACCACCGTCTCGAGGAACCCATGCACCCAGCCCCCCTGGCACGCCTGTGCCACGTACTTCAAGCCCATGTGGACCAGGGCGTGCTGCCCGGCGCGGTGGCGCTGGTGCACCACCAGGGCCGCACCGTGCTGCACCAGGCGGTGGGCGCACAGCGCCCCGGGGCGGACGCCCCCGCCATGGAGCACGACACGCTTTTTCGCATCTACTCGATGACCAAGCCGATTGCCTCGCTGGTGGCACTGATGCTCATGGAGGAAGGCCGCCTGCTGCTGGCACACCCCGTGTCGCACTACCTGCCCGCGTTTGCCGGGCAGCAGGTGTACGACCCTGCCACCGGCCAGCGGGCACCCGCGCCGCGCGAGGCCACCGTGCACGACCTGCTGCGCCACACCGCCGGCCTCAGCTACGCGTGGGAGGCGGGCCCGGTGCCCGACCTGTACCGCGCTGCCCGCATTGGTTCGCGCCGCCACACCAATGCCGGTCTCGCGGCCGCGCTGGGCCCCCTGCCGCTGGTGCATGCGCCCGGCAGCCGCTGGGAGTACAGCCGCGCCACGGATGTGCTGGGCGCCGTGCTCGAGGTGGTGGAAGGCGCGCCCCTGGGCACCATCCTGCAGCGCCGCGTGTTCGGGCCCCTGGGCATGCACGACACGGGCTTTAGCGTCCCTCCCCGGAACCTGCACCGGCTGGCCGAGCCCTTCGCGCGCGACCCGCAGACGGGTACCGAGGTCGCGCTGATCGACGTGGCCGCCCCGCCCGCGTTTGAATCCGCCGGGGGCGGGCTGGTGTCCACCGCCGCGGACTACGCGCGTTTCCTGCAGCTCCTGCTGGGCCGGGGCACCCTGGAAGGCACGGACGGCCCCGTGCGGCTGGCCAGCCGCGCCACGGTGGATTTCATGACGGCGGACCACCTGGGCGGCATCCCCACGGCCGGCGACGTGCTGCCCCCCGGCTACGGATTCGGGCTGGGCGTGGCGGTGCGCACGGCCACCGGGCAGGCGACGCGCCCCGGCTCGGCGGGGCACTACAGCTGGAGCGGGCTGGGCGGCACCTTCTTCCTCGTGGACCCGGCGCAGGACCTGTTCGCCATCCTGCTCACACAGGCCCCGGGACAACTGCGCTACCTGAGCGAGCTGTATCCGGCCCTGGTGTACGCCGCGCTCTGAGCGCCCGCCGCCTTACACTCTGCGTCCAGTTGGGCAGCCCTAACAACAGGAAATTTATGCAGATTCGCTGTGCACTGGTCGGTATGCCCGGCTCGGGCAAATCCACCATCGGCCGGCAACTCGCCCACCGGGCGGGTGTTCCATTCGTCGACCTGGACCACCGGCTGGAGCAGACCCTCGGCACCACCATCCGCAGCTTTTTCGAAGCGGAAGGCGAAGCGCGCTTTCGCGATGTCGAGTCCCAGGTCCTGGCCGAGGTGGCGCAGGAGCCTGGCGGCATGGTGCTCTCCACCGGTGGCGGCGCCGTGCTGCGCCCGGCCAACCGGGAGGTGCTGCGCCGCTTCGGCAACGTGCTGTACCTGCGCGCCTCGCCCGAAGAGATCTACCGCCGCGTCAAGCACGACAAGACCCGGCCACTGCTGCAGGTGGGCAACCCCATGGACAAGCTGCGCGAGCTGTACGCGCACCGCGACGGCCTGTACCGCGAAACGGCCCACTTCGTGATCGAGACCGGCCGCCCCACGGTGCATACGTTGGTCAACATGATCATGATGCAGCTGGAGATGGCGGCGGGCGCGCAGGGGTAGGTTTCCTGGCGGTTGATGGCTGCGCGGCGGGCTTCAGCGGTTTGGGTTGACCGGCCATCCTGAAGCTGAATGGGCCCCGGGCGCTTATCCATGAACCCTGAATGCTATATTTTCAATAGCTTCCATCGGCACGCCGCACCGCCACCGGTGCATGCAGCGCCATCAGCTCCACCACCCAGTCAATGAACACCCGGACCTTGGCGCTCACATGGCGGTTGGGCGGGTAGGCCACGTACAGGGGCATGGGGTCCATCGTCCAGCCTTCAAACAATGGCACCAGTTCGCCGCTGGCCGCGTGCGGCCGCGCCATGTAGCTGGGCAGCCACAGCACCCCCATGCCGGCCAGCCCTGCGGCCAGATAGGCATTGCCGTCGTCCATCGCGCACACGTAGCGGCCCTGCACGTGGATGCTCTCGCCGCCGCGGCGCATGGCATAGGGAACCGGCTTGCCGGTGCGCGCCCACAGGAAACCCACGATGCGGTGGTGCGAGTCCTCCAGCTCCCCCGGGTGCGCGGGCACGCCCGCGTGCCGCAGGTAGCTGGGAGCGGCAAACACGCGCAGTGCGAGCTCGCCCACCTGGCGGGCGATGAGGGACTGGTCGGTGAGGGTGCCGCCGCGCACCACGCAGTCCACGTTCTCGCCCAGCATGTCCACGCGGCGGTCGCTCACGCCCATGTCGAGCTGGATGTCGGGATACCGCGCGTGGAACGCGGGCAGCGCGGGGACGAGGACGAGCCGGGCCAGGGGGCTGGGCACATCCACCCGCAGGCGGCCCCGGGGCGCGGCGGCGGCGGTGGAGAGGCTGGTCTCGGCGTCGTCCAGGTCGGCCAGCAGGCGCACCACGCGCTCGTAGTAGGCGGCGCCATCGGCGGTGACATGGACCTTGCGCGTGGTGCGGTTGAACAGCCGGACCCGCAGGCGTGCCTCCAGTTGCTGCACCAGCTGGGTCACCGTGGTCTTGCTCATGTGCAGGGTTGCCGCCGCCTTGGTGAAGCTGCCGGTTTCCACCACCCGCGCGAAGGCCTGCATTGCGTCAAAACGGTCCATGGGGATGCTCCGGTGCGGCCGCCTCAGGGGGCCCGTGGGGGTGCGCGGGTCGAGCCCGTGCCGCGCTCCAATGGGCCTGGTGCGGCCCGCGATTGTTTGGATTCTAAGAACAGTGATGGACAGGCTTGCCTGTTTATCGGCCGGCCCCGCGCTTCTACAGTGCCTTCATCGTCAACACGGGGCGGCTTGCCGGCCCCACCGAAGGAGTTTTTTCATGGCCCAACGTGATGTGGTGTTTCCGGCCGGTCGCCAGGCGCTGTACGAGCGCAACCGCTATTCGCCGGCGGTGCGGTCCAACGGTTTTCTGTTCGTGTCGGGCCAGGTGGGCAGCCGCGAGGATGGCTCGCCCGAGCCCGACCTGAAGGCGCAGGTGCGGCGGGCGTTCACCAACCTGGACGCGGTGCTGCAGGCGGCGGGCTGCACCTTTGACGATGTGGTGGACGTGACGATGTTTGTCGTCAACCCCGAGGCGAACTTTGAAGCGGTGTGGAGCATCGTGCCCGAGTTCTGGGGCGAGGCGCCCCACCCCACGCTGACGGGCATTGGCGTGACCTGGCTGTATGGGTTTCAGTTCGAGATCAAGGTGATTGCCCGGCTGCCGCAAGGCCAGGGCGGCTGAATCTTGCAGGGAGCGGATGGCTGCAATCTTTGAATGAAATGGGGCCCCAGCGCTTATCCCGAAAGCGCTGGCAGCTATGATTTTCATATCAACCGCACATCACCCCGCGCCCCGGCGGCGCTGGCCTGCGGCCACGGCCAGCAGACCCAGGGCCAGCCACCAGATCAGCCCGTCGCCCAGCGGCACGGCCGTGGCGGCCAGCCCGAAGCCCGCGCCGCCCGCGTCCACGACGGCGCCGTTGGCGGCCAGGTCATCATCCCCCAGGGCGCCGTCGGTGATGGAGAAGGTCGCCACCGCGCCCGCCACCCCGGCGGGCAGGGTGTACCAGCGTGGCGCCGCGTTGGGCGGGCTGGCCGGCGTGGGGCCGTACTTCCAGTACTGGGTGTGGGCCGGCAGCGCGCCGGGGTAGGTGATGGTGAACTGCAGCGTGCTGCCCGGCGTGCAGCCCGTGGTGGCGAAGTCAAACAGCCCGTGCGGAAACTGCACCCCCGCCGGGGCGCTGTGGGCGGGCGGGCTGGACGCGTGGCCCGACGGCGGGATGAACTGCGCGCTGGCGAACACGCACCCCGCACCGCCGCCGCCAAAGCTGGCCGTGATGGTGCCCGAGCCCGTGGGGGACGGGCCGCTGTAGGTCTGCGCCAGCGCTACCTGCAGCGTGTAGGCCTGGCTGCCTGCATAGGCCGCCCCGCTGGCGTCGGTGGCCGTGACGGTGAAATGGTAGGTGCCCGGTGCGCCCACGGTACCGGCCAGCACGCCAGCCGTGCTCAGCGCCAGGCCCGGGGGCAAGGCGCCGGTGCTCACGGCATAGCTGTGCGGGGCCAGCCCACCGGCCGCCGCGAGGGTCTGGCTGTAGGCGCTGTACGCGCCGGCAGCGGGCAGCGTGGCGGGCGCCAGGGTGACGGTGGGGGCTCCCACCGTGAGCGCCACGGCCTGCGCGCCGTTGAACGGGCCGGCGCCGGTGCTGCTGTCGGTGGCGGTGAGGTGGAGGTTGAACGCACCGGCCACCGAGGGCGTGCCCGACACCGTGGCGCTGTCGGCCGTGGTGGCCGTGACCGACAGGCCCGCGGGCAGGTTCTGCACCTGCAGGCCCGTGTAGGGGGCGGCGCCGCCGCTCCAGGTGAAGGTGCGGGTGTAGGCGCTGCCCACCGTGGCGGTCTGCGCACTGTTGGGGCTGACCACCAGGGTGGGCGGGCTCACGGTCAGCGTGACGGTGGCGGGCGACGATGTGCCGGAGGTGTTGGTGGCGGTATAGGCAAGACTGTCACTGCCCGCATAGTCCGGCGTGGGCGTGTACTGGAGGGTGGTGCCACTGACCATCGCCGTGCCGTGCGCGGCCGGCGTGGTGAGGGCCAGCGACGTGGCCGCCCCGCCGGAGAGGCTCAGCGGCACGGCGTTGCCGCTGGAGCCATAGGCCACCGTGTGCGCCGAGTGGCTGGCCACCGGCGCCGCATCGGCCACCACCAGCGTGTAGGCGCGCGTGGCGGTGTAGGGGCCGGTGCCGGTGCTGCTGTCGGTGGCGGTCACGCTGAAGTTGAAGGACCCCGTGGCCGTGGGCGTGCCCGACAGCACGCCACCCGCGCTGAGCAGCAGCCCGCCCGGCAACGCCCCGGCCGTGACGGCATGGGTGTACGGCGCCGTGCCGCCCGATGCCGCGAGCGGAGTGCTGTAGGCCACGGTGCGCGTGCCGCCCGGCACGATGGCGGGGGCCAGCGACACCGTGGGGCTGGCAATGGCCAGGGTATAGGCCTGCGAGCCCGCATACGGCCCCGGAAAGGCGCTGCTGTCGGTGGCGGTGACCGTGAAATTGAACGCACCGCCCGCCGTGGGCATGCCGCCGAGCAGCCCGCCGGTGGACAAGGCCAGCCCCGTGGGCAGCGCGCCCGCCGTCACCGCGAATGCATAAGGGCCTGCGCCACCGCTGCCCGCCAGGGTCTGGCTGTAGGCCGCCGCCACCGTGCCGCCCGGCAGGGTGCCGGGGCCGACGGCCACAGGCACATCGTCGTTGGTGATGGTGCCCAGGCCCTGGTTGTCGGCGATGGTGGCGTTGACGGCGCCGCTCAGGTGGACGAAGAAGGTCTCGTGGGCCTCGGGCGTGGTGTCGCCGACCACGGGCACCGTGACGGTGAGCAAGGTTTGCCCTGGCGTGAAAGTCAGCGTGCCGCTGGTGGCGGTGTAGTCGCCGGGCTGCGTGGCCGTGCCGTTGGCCGTGGCGTAGTTGACGCTGGTGGTGAAGCCGCTCGGCGCGCTCAGGGACACGGTGAAGACGGCGCCGGTGGTACCGCCGTGGCCCTCCACCACGGTCACATCGTTGATCGACAGGCTGGGGGCCGCGTCGTCGTTGACGATGGTGCCCTGGCCCTGCGCGTCGCCCGCCACGGCATTCACCAGATTGGTCACATTCACCCAAAACGTCCTGTCCGGCTGGAAGAGCGCATTGCCCGGCACCTGCACCACGAAGGGGTAGGTGCTGCTGCCTGCGGGTATGGCCTGGCCCGCGAGGCTGTGCGCCACGTAGTCGGCCCCCGCGGTGGCCGTGCCATTGGCCGTGGCGATGTCGAAGGTGACGCCGCCCGGCCCGGCGGGCGCGCTGAGGCTGACCGTGAAACTGAAATGGGCCATGCCCGCATTGCCTTCGCTGGCCGCCACGTCGTTGATGGACAGCACGGGCTGCTGGCTGACCACCAGCGTGTAGTTCTCCAGCTCGAAATAGCTCCCAGGCCCCGTGCTGGCGTCCGTGACCCGCAAGGTCACCGGGTAGCTGCCCAGGGACGCCGCCGTGGTGCCGCTGACCACGCCCGCGCCGGAGATGCTGATGCCCGCCGGGAAGCTGCCCGTCTCCAGCTGATAGCTGTAGGGCGGCACACCGCCCGTGGTGGCCAGTGCTTGCGAGAAGGGCTGGCCCTGCACCGCCGTGCCCGTGGGGGTGGCCAGCGCCAGGCTCGGGTTGCCCACCGTGCCGGTGTAGCCCTTGTCCACGAACAGGCCGCCATGGTCGGTGGAGCGCACGCTGAAGGTGTAGCCCCCGCGCCGGGTGGGCGTGCCGGTGATGGCGCCCGAACCGGCCAGGCCGAGGCCCGGGGGCAGCGCGCCGCCTTGCAGCGTGTAGGTGTATGGCGCCGTGCCGCCGCTGGCGCTGAGGGCCTGCGAAAACGGCGTGCCCGCCGTCAGGGCGGGCAATGTTGCGGGTGCGACCGCAATGGGAGACGACGAGGGATGGATGGTGACCGTCACGCCCACGACGCTTTGCGCAGTGGCGTTGCCCGATGCGTCGGTGAACTCGAAGTAGTCGCTGGTGGCGCTGTTGCCATTGTGGCTGTAGTCCAGGACCCAGTTCGGTCCGGTGATGCGCAGGTTGGCACTGCCATGCACAGGTAACGCCGGCCCGTCCACCGGACCGGTGCCCGCCCAGCCAATACCTGGCGTGCAGTCGGTCACGTCGATGGTGACCGTGCCGCCTTGCGTGACCCCACCACCCTTGGCCGGGCAGATGAGCGAGGTGTGCGCGGCGCTGGCCATGCCAGGCTGCAGCAAACCCGCCAGCAGCGCCGCGCAAGCCAGCAGGCGCAGGGCCGCATGACGGAGCCCCTCCGGAAATCCATGGAAACGCAGCATTGGCATCGCCCCTACACAGTTCTTTGTCTTGTGCTTGGGCGGGCCCTGCGCGGCCCACGGCGGGAGCCACTGTCCTGTGAAAAGTGCAGCGGCAGCGCCGCACCGAGCTTGTCCCAATCGTGGCTGATTACATGCTGCGCCCTGGCAAATAGCATCCCTCCTGAAGTAGGGTTCCCACTGCCGAAAACACGCGCCAGGCATGGCGCAGGCGCGCCGGTCTGGAGGCAGGCCCATGGCTTGCGAAGCGCTTTCCGGCAAAGCCACCAACAGAAAGGCCCCGCGTGCGGGGCCTTTCTGTCCATTCGATCAAATCAGCCCCTGGCGCTTATCCATCAAGTGCCAGATGCTATAAAATCAATAGCATCACAGATTCGGCGCCAGCAACCGCTCCAGCACCTTCTCATCCATCCTGCGGCGCTGCGCCATGTCGTGCAACTGGTCTTCACCGATCTTGCCGACGTTGAAGTACACGGCATCCGGATGACCGATGTAGAAGCCGCTCACGCTGGCCGCCGGCATCATGGCCAGGCTTTCGGTGAGGGTCATGCCGATGTCTTCGCACTGCAGCACACGGAACAGCTCGCTCTTGGCGCTGTGGTCGGGGCAGGCGGGGTAGCCGGGCGCGGGGCGGATGCCGCGGTACTTCTCGGCGATCATGTCGTCGTTGCTCAGCGCCTCGCCGGCGGCATAGCCCCACAGGTCGGTGCGCACGCGGTGGTGCAGGGCTTCGGCAAAGGCTTCGGCCAGGCGGTCGGCCAGGCTCTTGAACAGGATGGCGGAGTAGTCGTCCAGCGCGTCGATGAAGGCCTTTTCCTTCTTCTCGATCCCCAGGCCCGCCGTCACGGCGAACATGCCGGCGTAGTCGGCAATGCCGCTTTCCTTGGGCGCCACGAAGTCGGCCAGGCAGCGGCTGGGGCGGGTCACGCCGTCGATGGTGTGCTTTTCCGCTTGCTGGCGCAGGCCGTACCAGGTCATGGCGACCTCGGTGCGGGTGTCGTCGGTGTAGAACTCGATGTCGTCGTCGTTCACGCTGTTGGCGGGCAGCAGCGCCATCACGCCGCTGGCCGTGAGCCACCGGCCTTCGATGATTTTTTTCAGCATGGCCTGGCCATCGGCAAACACCCGCGTGGCCTCCACGCCCACCACCTCATCGGTGAGGATGGCGGGGTACGGGCCGGCCAGGTCCCAGGTCTGGAAGAACGGGCCCCAGTCGATGTACCTGGCCAGCTCGGCCAGGTCGAAGTTCTTGAACACGCGGCGGCCCAGCGCACGTGGCACGGCGGGCTGGTAGGCGGACCAGTCCACGGGTGTCTTGTTCGCGCGGATCTTGGCCAGGGGCCACAGGGGCGTGGCCTTCTTGTTGGCGTGCTGGATGCGCACCTTGTCGTAGTCGGCATTCAGCTCGTCCACGTAGTTCTGCACGCCGTCGCCCAGCAGGCTCTGCGCCACGCTGACGCTGCGCGAGGCATCGGGAACGTAGACCACGGGGCCTTCGTAGTGCGGCGCGATCTTCACGGCGGTGTGCACGCGGCTGGTGGTGGCGCCGCCGATGAGCAGCGGGATCTTCTTGATGCGGAAGTGCTCGTCCTTCTGCATCTCGCCCGCGACGTACTGCATTTCTTCCAGGCTGGGGGTGATCAGGCCCGACAGGCCCACGATGTCGGCGCCCTCGACCTTGGCGCGCGCCAGGATCTCGTGGCAGGGCACCATCACGCCCATGTTCACCACCTCGAAGTTGTTGCACTGGAGCACGACGGTGACGATGTTCTTGCCGATGTCGTGCACGTCGCCCTTGACGGTGGCGATGACGATCTTGCCCTTGCTGCGCACGTCGCGCCCGGCCAGTTCGTCCTGGCGCTTTTCTTCCTCGATGTACGGAATCAGGTGGGCCACGGCGGACTTCATCACGCGCGCGCTTTTCACCACCTGGGGCAGGAACATCTTGCCAGCGCCGAACAAATCGCCCACCACGTTCATGCCGTCCATGAGCGGGCCCTCGATCACGTGCAGCGGACGGCCGCCCCTGGCCAGGATCTCGCGGTAGGCCTCTTCGGTGTCCTCGGTGATGAAGTCGGTGATGCCGTGCACCAGCGCATGCGACAGGCGCTCGCCCACGGTCTTGGGGTGCTCGGGCGTGCCGCGCCATTCGAGTTTCTTGCTCTCGTCCTTGGCGCCGCTCTTGGCGGTTTCGGCGATCTCGACCAGGCGCTCGCCGGCGTCGGGGCGGCGGTTGAGCACCACGTCTTCCACGCGCTCGCGCAGCACGGGCTCCAGGTCGTCGTACACACCCACCATGCCAGCATTGACGATGCCCATGTCCATGCCCGCCTTGATGGCGTGGTACAGGAACACGGTGTGGATGGCCTCGCGCACGGGGTCGTTGCCCCGGAAGCTGAACGACACGTTCGACACGCCGCCCGAGACCTTGGCGCCCGGCAGGTTCTGCTTGATCCAGCGCACGGCCTCGATGAAATCGACGGCGTAGTTGTTGTGCTCTTCGATGCCGGTGGCCACGGCGAAGATGTTGGGGTCGAAGATGATGTCTTCGGGCGGGAAGCCCACTTCATCGACCAGGATGCGGTAGGCGCGTTCGCAGATTTCGATCTTGCGTTCGTAGGTGTCGGCCTGGCCTTTTTCGTCAAACGCCATGACCACCGCAGCGGCGCCGTAGCGGCGCACCAGGCGCGCCTCGTGCTTGAACTTGTCCACGCCCTCCTTCATGGAGATGGAGTTGACGATGCCCTTGCCCTGCACGCAACGCAGGCCGGCTTCGATCACCTCCCACTTGGAGCTGTCCACCATGATGGGCACGCGCGCGATGTCGGGCTCGGACGCGATGAGCTGCAGAAAGCGCACCATGGCGGCCTTGCTGTCGAGCATGGCCTCGTCCATGTTGATGTCGATGACCTGGGCGCCGTTTTCCACCTGCTGGCGCGCCACGGCCAGGGCCTCTTCATACTGGCCGTTCAAAATCATGCGCGCGAACGCCTTGGAGCCGGTGACGTTGGTGCGCTCGCCGATGTTGACGAACAGCGTGCCCTCGCCAATGGAGACAGGCTCCAGGCCGGACAACTTCATGGGGGGGACGGACAAATCTGACATAAGGCTCACCTGCGCGGCACAAGGGGGTTCAGGTGAGCGTCGTTGTCAATGTACTGAGGGATGCGCGGCCCAAGCCTGACGAGCCGCCATGCCCCACCAGGGCACGGCAAGCCGCTGCAACGCTCCTTGGACCAGGGGCCGATTGTAGTTGGCCCGCCCGCGGTCAGCGCATCTGGCGGCGCTGGCCCAGCGCGGCCAGCAGCACCAGGCCGGCGAGCAGCCACAGCGCCCATTCCGACAGGGACGGAATCGCGCTCGGGGCCGCCGCGATGGTGTCGGTGTCGGTGGCGCTGTTGTTGCCGGGGTTGGGGTCGGTCACGCCACCTGGGGCCGCGACGGTCGCGGTGTTGACCAGTGTCCCCGTCGCCGACGCGCCCACCGTGGCGCTGACGGTGTAGGTCACCGATCCGCCCGCGGGCAGGTTGACGGTGTCGTTGATGCTGCCACTGCCCGCCGCCGTGCAGGTGCCGCCGCCCGCGCCCACGCAGGTCCAGGTGCCGGTCAGCACCGCGGGCAGGGTGTCCGCCACCGTCGCCCCAGCGACGCCGGAGGGCCCGGCATTGCTCGCGGTGATGGTGTAGGTCACCGAGCCGCCCGCGGTGGCCGTGGTCACGCCGTCCGTCTTGGTGATGGCCAGATCCGCCTGCGGCGTGACGGTGTCGGTGTCGGTGGCGCTGTTGTTGGCCGGGTTGGGGTCGGTCACCCCGCCCGGCGCCGTCACCGTCGCCGTGTTGACCAGCGTTCCCGTGGCCGCCGCACTCACCGTCGCGCTGACGGTGTAGGTCACCGAGCCGCCCGCGGGCAGGTTGACGGTGTCGCTGATATTGCCGCTGCCCGCCGCCGTGCAGGTGCCTCCGCCCGCGCCGACGCAGGTCCAGGTGCCCGTGAGGGCGGCGGGGAAGGTGTCCACCACGCCCGCGCCTGCGGCGTTCGATGGGCCGGCGTTGCTGGCGGTGATGGTGTAGGTGACCGAGCCGCCCGGAACGGCCGTGGTCACACCATCCGTCTTGGTGATGGCCAGGTCGGCTTGCGACGCGAGGGTGTCGGTGTCGGTGGCGCTGTTGTTGGCGGGGTTGGGATCGGTCACCCCGCCCGGCGCTGTCACCGTCGCCGTGTTGACCAGCGTTCCGGTCGCCGAACCGCTGATCGTGGCGCTCACCGTGTAGGTGACCGATCCCCCCGCGGGCAGGTTGACGATGTCGTTGATGTTGCCGCTGCCCGCCGCCGTGCAGGTGCCTCCGCCCGCGCCGACGCAGGTCCAGGTGCCGGTGAGCGCGGCAGGGAAGGTATCGAGCACCGCGGCCCCCGACGCATTAGACGGCCCCGCGTTGCTGGCGGTGATGGTGTACGTCACCGATCCGCCCGGAACGGCCGTGGTCACGCCATCGGTCTTGGTGATGGACAGATCCGCCTGTGGCGTGAGCGTGTCGGAGTCGGTGGCGCTGTTGTTGGCTGGGTTGGGGTCGTTCACGGCAGACGTCACCGTCGCGGTGTTGGTCAGCGTGCCCGTCGCAGACGCATTGATCGCGGCGCTCACCGTGTAAGTCACCGAGCCGCCCGCGGGCAGATTGACGCCATCGTTGATGTTGCCGCTGCCCGCCGCCGTGCAGGTGCCGCCGCCCGCGCCCACGCAGGTCCAGGTGCCGGTGAGCACGGCCGGAAAAGTGTCCGCCACCGTGGCACCGACGGCGGGGTCCGGCCCTGCATTGCTGGCGGTGATGGTGTAGGTCACCGATCCGCCCGGCGTGGCCGTGGTCACTCCATCGGTCTTTGTGATGGAAAGGTCCGCGTCTTGGGCATGCGCTGCGGTCGCGGCCACCATGGCCAACAAGAACGCAGTGAGCCACAGCAATGCACGTTGGCGCATGGTGAAGTCCCGATTTGGAGTGGAAGGGTGGCCAAAGTGTAACGCCACGTTTCCATCTGGAACGTTCATGCGCGTCGGCGCGCGCTCACGGCGCGTCCCGCGCTGGACGCGGTCGAATCGCCCTTAACGCACCGGCAGAAACTGCAGGAAAGTCCCGCCCACGATACCCTGCACGTAGCTGATGGCAGCGCGACGGTACTTTTCGGTGGTCAGGGCGGCCAGCAGGTCGAGCCGCGCGATGACCTTGCCGAACTCGCGCTCGAAGCTCAGGTTGCGGCCCTGGGGCCCGATTTCGTCGGCCAGCAGCAGCGGCTGGCCCTGGGCATTGCGGCGCTGGGCCAGCAGCCACACGGCGCTTTCCACATTGCGCGCGGCGTTGTAGAGGTGCTGGGCATCCACACCGTCGAGCAAGAAGAACTCGGTCTTGCCGCCATGGGCCGTGATGATCATGTCGGCCGTCGCATGGATGAACGCCGCCACGCGGTCTCCCGCAAACTCCGGCGCCAGCGCAAAGCCCATCGCGGCGATGTCACGGCGCCCCTGCAGTGGCGCCCAGGGCTGGCGCTGCAGGATGGCCGTGCGCACCTGCTCGGCGGCGTGCTCGCGGCTGGTGGTGCTGGTCTTGCGCCATTCGGCGGGGTTGCGGCGGTAGAGCTTGTCCATGAGGCGGAACAAGCCCTCCAGGTTCTCCTGCATGGCCAGCGTGGCCAGGCGGTTCATGTCGGACTGGGCCAGCTCACCGGGCGCGGCGGATGCGCCCTTGACCTCGCCGCGCTGCGTGGGCGCGTTGCCCGCGCAGCCCGCGAGCACGGCGCACAGCAGCGCACAGGACGACATCCACAGGATAGAAAAGAACGGCCCACGCATGGGGGCCGATTATCGGGCGCAGTGCGGGCCTCGCACAGGCGGTTGACACTGTTTGAAGATCTCAGGCCGCTGCAGTGCATCGAACGGGCGAACCCGCGCCACACCCCCCGTTGGCGTCAGCTGCGGCCTGCGCTGTCAGGGTTGGGGATGCCCTTCATCGGGCATTCCTCGGTGCCCACCATGGGCCGGGTGATGGCTTCCACGGCCTTGCGGGTGCCTTCGGGGTCATTCACCCAGCGGGTGTAGAAGTCATACGGGCAGGCGGCCACGCCCTGGTCCCCGTCGCGGGAGTTGATCATGCCGGTGTAGCCCCGGTGCAGCAGCTTGAAGAGGTGGTTTTCGGACTGCCCGTTCCTGCGGAAGTCGCGGATCAGGCTTTTTGACAACGCTGCGTACTGCACCCCGTATTCCTCCTCGCCGCATTCACCGAGCGTTCGGCCATCAAAGCCAATCAGCGCGCTGTGGCCAAAGTAGCTGTACACGCCGTCGAACCCGGCGGCATTGGCCACGGCCACGTAGGTGTTGTTGGCAAAGGCCATGGCCTTGCTCATCAGAATCTGTTGCTCCTTGGCGGGGTACATGTAGCCCTGGCACCGCACGATGAGCTCAGCGCCCTTCATGGCGCAGTCGCGCCAGATCTCGGGGTAGTTGCCGTCGTCGCAGATGATGAGGCTGATCTTCAGGCCCTTGGGGCCTTCGCTCACGTACGTGGTGTCCCCCGGGTACCAGCCTTCGATGGGGGTCCAGGGCATGATCTTGCGGTACTTCTGCACGATCTCGCCCTGGTCGTTCATCAGGATCAAGGTGTTGTACGGCACCTTGTGCGGGTGCTTCTCATGGCGCTCGCCGGTGAGCGAGAAGACGCCCCACACCTTGGCCTTGCGGCAGGCGGCGGCGAAGATCTCGGTCTCCTCGCCGGGGATGGTGGCCGCCGTGTCCATCATCTCCTGGGCGTCGTACATGATGCCGTGGGTGCTGTACTCCGGAAAGATCACCAGGTCCATGCCGGGCAGGCCGGTCTTCATGCCCACCAGCATGTCCGCGATCTTGCGCGCGTTGTCCAGCACCTCGGCCTTGCTGTGCAGGCGTGGCATCTTGTAGTTGACCACCGCCACGCCGACGGTGTCCTTGCTGCTGGAGATATCGCCGTGAATCATGGTGAAGCACCCCTATCAATGAGAAATCATCCAGGGCCGTTTGCTGGGAAACGCCTTGGCGCCGCTGGGCGCCGTCACCGTGGCCTTGCGGCTTTGCGATGACGAACAGCAACCACAGCCTGCGGGGTGCTTGAGGCGGGCGTAGTCACCCGAGCGCTGCGGTTCGTGGCGCGCGCGCTCGTTGGTGGCGATGGCGCTGCGTGCGGACGCACTCATGAGCGCCAGGCGCGGCGCGGTGGCAAACACGCGCGGCGATGCGGCGCCGCAGTCCGGGCAGGCGGCGGGTTCGTTGCGGTCCGCCAGCAGGCGGAAGGCATCAAAACCGCCACACTGGGCACAGGCGTAGTCGTAGGTGGGCATGGCGGTTTCTTTCTGGCGAAGGCGCCCCGTGGGTCAGGCCAGATCGGGCGACAGCGGCATGGCCACCGAGCCATCCAGGTGCTGGACCGGCCCTGCGGCGCTGGGGTTGATGTCAAAGTCAAAGATCTGCGTGGGCAGCCACAGCGTGGCGCAGGCGTTGGGCACATCCACCACGCCGCTGATGTGGCCCTGCACAGGCGCGGTGCCCAGAATGGAATAGGCCTGCGCGCCCGAGTAGCCGAACTTCTTCAAGTACTCGATGGCGTTCAGGCAGGCCTGGCGGTAGGCCACGTTCACATCCAGGTAGTACTGCTTGCCGCTTTCGTCCACGCTGATGCCTTCAAAGATCAGGTAGTCGTTGTAGGTGGGCGTGATGGGGCTGGGCTTGAAGATGGGGTTCTTGATGCCGTACTTGGCCATGCCGCCCTTGATGAGCGTGACCTTCATGTGCACCCAGCCCGCCATCTCGATGGCGCCGCAGAAGGTGATTTCGCCATCGCCCTGACTGAAGTGCAGGTCGCCCACCGACAGCCCGGCACCGTCCACATACACCGGGAAGAACACCTTGGCGCCGCGCGACAAGTCCTTGATGTCGCAGTTGCCCCCATGCTCGCGCGGTGGCACCGTGCGGGCGCCTTCGGCAGCCGCCTTGGCCTTGGCCTCTCCAGTCAGGCGACCCATGTGCGCGGTGCCCGCCGAGGGTGGGTTGGCCAGCCCGGCCGTGGGGTCCGAGTCGATCAGGGTCTGCTCACGGGCGTTCCACTGCTCCAGCATCTTGCGGTCGGGCAGGCAGCCGATCAGGCCGGGGTGGATGAGGCCGGCGTACTTCACACCCGGCACATGGCGCGAGCTGGTGAACATCCCATGAAAGTCCCAGATGGACTTTTGCGCCTGGGGAAAGTGCTCGGTCAGAAAACCGCCGCCATTTTTCTTGCTGAAGAAACCGTTGAAGCCCCACAGGCTGTCCTGCTTGGCGCCAATGTCCAGCAGGTCCACCACCAGCAGGTCGCCCGGCTCGGCGCCCTTCACGCCTACGGGGCCGCTGAGGTAGTGCACCGTGGTCAGGTCGATGTCGCGCACGTCGTCGGCGCTGTCGTTGTTCTTGATGAAGCCGCCCGTCCAGTCGAACGTCTCCAGCACGAACTCATCGCCAGGGTTGACCCAGCAGGCCATGGGGATGTCGGGGTGCCAGCGGTTGTGGATGTTCTCGTTCTCGGTGGGCGACTTGCTCAGATCGACCTTGATCAGGGTTTCAGCCATGGCGTGCTCCTTGGAAGGGGTGGGTGATGAAAGGGGTTGAAGGCAGGACGTTGCGCTGACGCAGCTGCGAACTTCGTCAAACAGACAGATAGGCTTTGATGCGCTGCTGGTCGGTGTCAGCGCGTGCCGTCTCATGCACCAGGCGGCCGCCCTCGATGACGAACAGCCGGTCGGCCACGTCCATCGCGAATGACAGCACCTGCTCGCTCACCACGATGGTGATCTGGCGCAGCTTGCGGATCTCGTTGAGCGCCTTGGCGATGTCCTTGATGATCGAGGGCTGGATGCCCTCGGTGGGCTCGTCGAGCAGCAGCACCTTGGGGTCGGTGACCAGCGCTCGCGCAATGGCCAGCTGCTGCTGCTGCCCGCCCGACAGGTTGCCGCCCTTGCGGCGGCGCATGTCCCACAGCACGGGGAACAGCGCGTAGATGTCTTCGGGAATCTGCCGCGTCTTGGAGTTTTCCAGCCCGGTCTCGATGTTCTCTTGCACCGTGAGGGTCGGGAAAATCATGCGGCCTTGCGGCACGTAGGCGATGCCCTTGGCCACGCGGCGAAAGCTCTCGTCCTTGGTCACGTCCTGGCCTGCCACGGTGATCTGGCCGCTCTTGACGGGCATCACGCCCATGAGGCTTTTGAACAGCGTGGTCTTGCCCATGCCGTTGCGGCCCATGATGGCCACGGTTTCGTTCTCCCGGCCCTCGAACGAGATGCCGTGCAGTGCCTCGCTCTGGCCGTAGGCCACAAACAGATCCTTGACTTCCAGCATGCTGCGCTCCTGTGGGGGTTCGGTGGGCGGGTGGCGAGGTCAATGACCGAGGTACACGTCGATGACCTTGGGGTCCGCCTGCACCTTCTCCATGGGGCCTTCGGCCAGGATCTTTCCCTGGTGCATCACGGTGACCTTGTGGGCAATGCGCTTGACGAACTCCATGTCGTGCTCAATGACGATCACCGCGCGGTTCTTGCAGATGCGCTGCAGCAGCTCGGCCGTCAGCTCACGCTCGCGGGCGCTCATGCCAGCGATGGGCTCGTCCAGCATCAGCAGCTCGGGCTCCTGCATCAGCAGCATGCCGATCTCCAGCCACTGCTTTTGCCCGTGGCTGAGCAGGCCCGCCTCGGTGTCGAGCTTGTCCCCCAGGCCGATGTCCTCTGCCACCACCTGCACACGCGCCTTGACTTCGTCGGTGCACTTGAACGCCAGCGCGCCCAGCACCGAGCGGCCCGCGGGGTAGGACACCTCCAGGTTCTGGAAGACCGACAGGTTCTCGTAGATGGAGGGTGTCTGGAACTTGCGCCCGATGCCCAGCCGCACGCGCTTGTGCTCGGCCATGCGGGTGAGTTCTTCGTTCTTGAACTTGATGCTGCCCCCCGTGGCGCGCGTCTTGCCGCAGATCAGGTCCAGCAGCGTGGTCTTGCCCGCTCCGTTGGGGCCGATGATCACGCGCAGCTCGTTCTTGTCGATGTACAGCGTGAGGTCGTCGATGGCCTTGAAGCCGTCGAACGACACGGTCAGGTCTTCAATGGCCAGCGCGAAGTCGGTGTTGCTCATGAGGGGTGCTCCGGTGGTTTCAGACGCCCTGGCGGCTCACGCCGTCAGGCAGCGCGGCAGACGGTACGGGCGACGATGCCGCCGCTGGCCCAGCATCGGCGGGCAGGCGGGCTGCGGGTGCCCGGCCTTGGGCGGACGCCTGGCGCAACGCTTCGCGGCGGCCCTTCCACCAGGGCACCACATGGCTCTCCCACAGGCCCGCCAGGCCCATGGGGAAGGCCATGGTCACGCCGATGAAAAGCCCGGCCATGAGGAACAGCCACAGCTCGGGAAAGCTCTCCGAGAAATACGTCTTGCCCGCGTTCACCAGCAAGGTGCCATACACGGCCCCCACCAGGCTCATGCGCCCGCCCACGGCGGCGTAGATCACCATCTCGATGGACGGCACGATGCCCACGAAGCTGGGCGACATGAAGCCCACCTGCAACGAGAACATCGCCCCACCGATGCCCGACAGCGCGGCGGCCAAGCAGAAGGTGAAGACCTTGAAATTGGCCACGTCGTAGCCCGAAAAGCGCACGCGGTCTTCCTTGTCGCGCATGGCCAGCAGCAGCGTGCCCACCTTGCCGGTCTGTATCCAGCGGCACAGGACGATGGAGCCGATGAGCAGCGCCACGCACACGTAATACAGGATGTACTTGGCGCTGTCGGTGCGCGTGTCCCAGCCCCACAGGGTCTTGAGGTCCGTCATGCCGTTCACGCCCCCGGTGTAGCCCTGCTGGCCGATGATGAGCACGGTCAGGATCAGCGCCACGGCCTGCGTGATGATGGCAAAGTACACGCCGCCCACGCGGCGCTTGAACATCGCGAAGCTGATGACCCAGGCCAGCACCGTGGGCACCACGATGACCGCTGCCAGCGCAAACGGCAGGCTCTTGAAGGGAATCCAGAAGCTGGGCAGCTCGGTGATCTGGTTCCAGTCCATGAAGTCCGGGATGCCGGGCGTGGACTGGATCTTGGTGCTGATGGGGTCCGACGCTTCGAGCTTGAGGAACATGGCCATGGCATAGCCCCCCAGGCCAAAGAACACGCCCTGCCCCAGGCTGAGCACGCCGCCGTAGCCCCACACCATCACGAGGCCGATGGCGACGAACGCATAGGTGAGGTACTTGCCCACCAGGTTCAGCCGAAAGATGTCGAGTGCCAGCGGCAGCACCACGGCCAGCAGCACGGTGAGCAGTACCAGGCTGGCGAGCTGGTAGCGCAGGATCCAGGCTTTGAGGGCGTTCATGCGGAGACTCCGGTGGGCTCGAAGGAAATGGACAGTTGAGCGAATTTCATCGGCGAACTTTGGAGGCGAACAAACCCTGCGGCCGCACCATCAGGATCAGCACGATCAGCGACAGCGTGATCATCTTGGCCATGGAGCCCGCCATGAAGAACTCGGTGATGGACTGCGTCTGCGCAATGCCGAAGGCCGACACCACGGTGCCCAGCAGGCTGGCGGCGCCGCCAAACGTCACCACCAGGAAGGCGTCCACGATGTAGAGCGAGCCCGATGTGGGGCCGGTGGAGCCGATGGTGGTGAACGCTGCGCCCGCCACGCCGGCAATGCCGCAGCCGATGGCGAACGTGAGGCGGTCGGTCTTCTGGGTGTCGATGCCAATGGCGTTGGCCATGACGCGGTTGCTCACCGTGGCGCGCACCCGCAGGCCCCAGCGGCTTCGGTGCAGGGCGAGCAGCACGCCGCCCGTGACCACCGCCGTCAGCGCCAGCACGAACAGGCCATTGATCGGGATGTCCAGCCCCTCGGCGGGCGCCCAGGAGCCCAGCAGCCAGTCGGGCAAGGTCGGGCTGACCTCCTTGGGGCCAATGAAGGTGCGAAACGATTGCTGCAGGGCGAGGCTGATGCCCCAGGTGGCCAGCAGCGTGTCGAGCGGGCGCTTGTACAGGTGGCGGATCAGCCCCCATTCCACCAGCCAGCCCGCCGCAAACGCAAATCCGAACGCCGCCACGATCGCCAGCGGAAAGTAATACGGAATCATCTGCGGCGCATGGTTGGCCGCCAGGGTGGAGCCCAGGTAGATGGTGTAGGCGCCAATGGTCATGAACTCGCCATGGGCCATGTTGATCACGCCCATCTGCCCAAAGATGATGGCCAGGCCCAGCCCCATGAGCAGCAGCACGGCAAACAGACTCAGGCCCGCAAAGCCCTGCATGAGGCCGATGTTCATCATTTCGGAAAAGGTCATGTTGCAGCTCCTGCGTGGGCAGCGTTGGAAAACGAACAGCGGTGCCATGGGGCGGCCTCTTGCGAGGGACACCGAGGAAGGGCCGCCCCGCACCGAGGGTGTCGTCCCCCTCCCGCGCAGCGAGAGAGGGGGAAGGCGCGAAGCGCCTCAGGGGGTGTTTATTGATAACCTTTGGGAAATGGATCGGGCTTGATCAGCGCGGGCGACTCGGACACCACCTTGAACGACGCGTCCGGCATTCCCATGGCGATGCGCGACTTGCTCCACAGGTGGTGGTTGGCGTCCACCTTCACATAGCCCTCCGGCGCGGTGGTCAGTTCAATGCCGGGCGATGCGGCCACCACCTTGTCCACGTCAAAGCTCTTGGCTTTTTCGACCGCCGCCTTCCACAGCCAGGGGCCCAGGTAACCCGCCTGGGTCACGTCGCCAATCACGGCCTCCTTGCCGTACTTGGCCTTGAAGGCGGTCACAAACTTCTTGTTGTTCTCGTTGTCGAGCGACTGGAAGTACTTCATCGACGAATAGAAGCCCGCGAAGTTCTCGCCGCCCACCCCGGTCATTTCGTCCTCGGTGACCGACAGCGTGACGAGCAGCTGCTTGTCACCCGTGATGCCCGCGGCCTTGAGCGCCTTGTAGAACGCCACGTTGGAGCCACCCACCACCGCCACAAACAGGCAGTCGGGCTTTTGCACCTTGATCTTGTTCATGAGCGAGCCGAAGTTGGTGCTGCCCAGCGGGTAGTACTCCTCGCCCACGACCTTGCCCTTCTGGAAGTTCTCGATGTGCTTGCGCGCAATCTTCATGGAGGTGCGGGGCCAGATGTAGTCGGAGCCAATCAGGAAGAAGCTCTTGGCCTTCTTCTCGGTCTTGGCCCATTCCAGGCTGTACAGGATCTGCTGCGTGGCTTCCTGGCCGGTGTAGATCACATTCTTGGACTGCTCCAGGCCTTCATAGAACGTGGGGTAGTAGAGCAGGCCGTTTTCCTTTTCGAACACCGGCAGCACGGCCTTGCGCGAGGCACTGGTCCAGCAGCCAAACACGGCGGCGCAGCGGTCGTTGATGAGCAGCTTCTTGGACTTCTCGGCAAACGTGGGCCAGTCGGAGGCGCCGTCTTCCTTGATCACCTTGATCTTGCGGCCCAGCACACCGCCCATGGCGTTGATCTGGTCAATGGCCAGCTGCTCGGCCTGGATGGAGCCCGTTTCGGAAATCGCCATGGTGCCGGTGGCCGAGTGCAGCTGGCCCACGGTGACTTCGGTGTCGGTGATGGCCAGCTTGGTGGTGTTGACCTGCGCCGTGGGCTGGCCAAAAGACCAGGCGGGCAGGCCCGCTACCGACGCGGCGCCCAGCGCCTGCAGGATGCGACGGCGGCCGGGTTCGGCCTGGACGGAGTCACTGAAGCGGGGGTCGGAGGGGTGGCTCATGAAGGCGCTCCTTGCGGGATCGGTGTGAATGAATGAAGGAAGGAAGGGACGGGACCAAAGCGGTTTGTTTGCGCTGTGGAATGAAGGTTAGGGACAACCCTTGCATGCGCCCATACGTCAATTAACGTAGGGCTGCCTACGCACCCCGGTGCGCACCCTGCGCATGGCCCCGCGCACCCGTGCAGCGCCCCAACGCGGTGCACGCCTAGAACGCTTCTTGCTTGAAGCCTGCGCATGGCCCCACCGCTCCCACCCAACGCCCAGAGCGCGCCGCAGACCATCTTCCGGTTCCGGCGCGAATACAACGCGTGGGTGGCCGACGAGACCATGGAGGACTACGCGCTGCGCTACACGCCCAAGAGCTTTCGGCGCTGGAGCGAATTCCGCGTGGCGAACACCGCATTTGGGTCGCTGTCGTTCCTGGCGCTGGAGGCCATTGGTGGTGCGATTGCGCTGAACTACGGCTTCAGCAACGCCATGTGGGCGATCCTCACCGTGGGCCTCCTGATCTTTCTGACGGGCCTGCCCATTGCCTACTACGCCGCGCGCTACGGCCTGGACATGGACCTGCTCACGCGCGGCGCGGGCTTTGGCTACCTGGGCTCCACCATCACGTCGCTGATCTACGCGGTGTTCACCTTCATCTTCTTTGCGCTGGAGGCGGCCATCATGGCGCTGGCGCTGCAGATGGTGGTGGACTGGCCGCTGGAGTGGTGCTACATCGCGTCGTCGCTGGTGGTCCTGCCGCTGGCCATGCGCGGCATCACCCTCATATCGCGCCTGCAGGCGTGGACGCAGCCGCTGTGGCTGTTCCTGCTGCTGCTGCCCTTTGTGTGGATTGGCCTGGCCCAGCCGCAGCTGTACCGCGACTTTGCGGGGCTTTCGGGCCTCAAGAGCGGCAGCAGCCAGTTCGACCCGCTCATGTTTGGTGCAGCGGCCGCGGTGATCTTTTCGCTGGTGGTGCAGATTGGCGAGCAGGTGGACTTTCTGCGCTTTCTGCCCGAGCGCACGCCCGCCAACCGCCTGCGCTGGTGGGGCGCCGTGCTGGTGGCCGGCCCCGGATGGATCGTCATGGGCATGCTCAAGATGGCGGGCGGGGCCTTTCTGGCGTTTGCCGCGCTGCAGTTCGAGGTGGGCGCCCAGCGCGCCGCCGAGCCCACGCAGATGTTCCTCGCAGGCTTTCACCAGGTCATGCAGGCGCTGGGCCTGCCAGGGCTGGCCGTGGCGGTGACGGTGGTGTTCGTGGTGGTGTCGCAGATCAAGATCAACCTCACCAACGCGTACGCGGGCTCGCTGGCATGGTCCAACTTTTTCGCGCGCGTCACCCGCAGCCACCCGGGGCGTGTGGTGTGGCTGGTGTTCAACGTGTTGATTGCCACGCTGCTGATGACGCTCGGGGTGTTTGGAGCGCTGGAGAAGGTGCTGGCCGTGTACAGCAACGTGGCCATCGCCTGGGTGGGCGCGCTGGTGGCCGACCTCGTCATCAACAAGCCGCTCGGGCTCTCCCCCAAGGGCATCGAGTTTCGGCGCGCGCACCTGTACGACTTCAACCCCGTGGGGCTGGGCGCCATGGTGCTGGCGGCCACGGTGGCCTGCGGCGCCTATGCGGGGCTGCTGGGCGAAGAGGCGGCCGCGTTTTCGCCCTTCATCGCGCTGGTGCTGTCGATGGCGCTGGCGCCGCTGCTGGCCTGGCTGACGCAGGGCCGCTACTACCTGGCGCGCGCGCCGGGCAACGAGTGGCGCCCCGGCGAGATCGTGCGCTGCGCCGTGTGCGAGAACCAGTTCGAGTCCGAAGACATGGCGCGCTGCCCGGCCTATGCCGCGCCCATTTGTTCGCTGTGCTGCTCTCTGGAGTCCCGCTGCCACGACCGTTGCAAGACCGGCTCGCGCGCGGCCGACCAGTTGCGCGGCGTGGTGATGGCCCTGCTGCCGCTGCGCTGGGCCATCAAGGTGAACTTTCGCCTCGGACAGTACCTGATGGTCGTGGTGTCGCTGTGCGCGGTGATGGCGTTTCTGGTGGGCGTGGTGTATGTGCAAGAGAGCCTGCAAACCCCTGCGCCCGAGCAGGTGCTGCGGATGCCATTCCTCAAGGTGTTTGCGTTGCTGGCGCTGCTGGCGGCCGTGTGCGCGTGGTGGGTGGTGCTGAGCACTGACAGCCGGCGCATGGCGCAAGATGAATCAGAGCGGCAGACGCAGCTGCTGCTGCAGGAGATCGAGGCCCACAAGCGCACCGACGCCGAACTGCAGGCCGCCAAGGACCAGGCCGAGTCGGCCAACCAGGCCAAGACACGCTACGTGGCGGGCATGACGCACGAGCTGCGTTCCCCCCTCAACAGCATCCTGGGCTACACGCAGATCCTGCTCAAGAACCCGCACACCGAAGGCTGGATGCGCGAGACGCTGTCCACCATGCAGCACAGCGGCCAGCACATGCATGCGCTCATTGACGGGTCGCTGGAGCTGGCGCGCATCGAGGCCGGGCGCCTGCGGCTGGACATGGCCCCGCTGCCGCTGCCCGACCTGATCGAGAACATCGAAGCCATGCTGCGCCCGCAGGCCGAGGCCAAGGGCCTGCACTTTGTGGTGGAGACACTGGGCACCATGCCCGGCTGGATTCGGGCCGACGCCAAGCGCCTGCGGCAGATCCTCATCAACCTGCTGTCCAACGCCGTGCGGTTTACCGAGCGTGGCGAGGTGCGGCTGCGCATGGACTTTCGCCAGCATGTCTCGCGCATTGAAGTGATCGACACCGGCATCGGCATCGAGCCGCAAGACCTGGAGCGCATCTTTGTGCCGTTTGAACGCGGCAGCGCGGGGCGCCGGGCCAGCGAGGCGGGCACGGGCCTGGGGCTGACCATCACGCACCTGCTTGCCGAGCTGATGGGTGGCCAGCTCACGCTGACCAGCACCCCGGGCCAGGGCAGCACCTTCACCGTGCGGCTGTACCTGCCCGGCATTGCGGTGGACCCGGCCTGGACCCCGCCCAGCCGCGCCACGCTGCGCCCGGTGATCGGCTACCTGGCACCCCGGCGCACGCTGCTGGTGGTGGACGACCAGCCCCTGCAGCGCCAGCTGCTGGCCGGCCTGCTGGTGCCCCTGGGCTTTGATGTGCGCGAGGCCGCCAGCGGCCGCGAATGCCTGGAGATCGTGCGCCAGACACCGCCCGACCTGGTGCTGCTCGATATCACCATGGACGACCTGGACGGCTGGCAGACCGCTGCCCTGCTGCGCGCGCTGCGCCCCGCGGCCGAGCTGCCCGTCGTGTTCGTATCGGCCAACCTGTTTGAACATGAAGCGACGCGCCTGGCCGCCCAGCAGTGCCAAGGCTTCGTGGGCAAGCCCGTGATCGAATCCGAACTGCTGCAGGCGCTGGAGCACGCGCTGCAGCTGGAATGGGTGCGCGACAACGCCCCGCTGGCGCCCGGCCCGGATCCCGCCGCAGGCCCCGCCAACCCGGACGACACCCTGGCCACCCTGCCCGAAGAGCTGCGCGAAGACCTCACCCGCCTGGCACGCTCCGGCCAGGCTGCCGCGCTGCGCGAGCGGCTGCGGCGCGCACGCGGCGACCTGCCGGGCCACGCCGCCACGCTGGCGCTGCTGCAGGCCAGCGCCGACCGCTTTGACTTCGAAACCCTGGCACACCACCTGCGCGAGCCCGAAGAGGGAACCCCATGAACGACCAACCCGACGCCGCCCCGCAGATCAGCCAGCGCGTGATCCTGGTGGTGGACGACGCGCTCGACACCCTGCGCATGCTGTGCGATGCACTGGCCGCCGAAGGCTACGCCGTGCTGGCCGCGCGCGATGCCGAAGAAGCCCTGCAGCGCTTTGACCTCACCGTGCCCGACGGCGTGCTGCTGGACGCGGTGATGCCCGGCATGGACGGCTTTGCGCTGTGCCGCCAGCTCAAGGCCACCCCGCCCTGGTCGCATGTGCCCGTGGTGTTCATGACGGGCTTGTCGGACACCGAACAGATCCTGCAGGGCTTTGCCAGCGGCGGCGTGGACTACGTGGTCAAGCCCCTGCGGATCCCCGAGGTGCTGGCCCGGCTGGCCACGCATGTGCGCAACGCCCAGGCCACGCGGCTGGCGCGCGAGGCGGTGGACGTGGCCGGGCTCGGCGTGGTGGTGCTCGACGGCCAGGGCCGCGTGGCCTGGCGCTCACCGCAGGCCACGCGCTGGCTGGAGACGGCTTTCGCCCGTGAGGAGGCACCGGCCGAACGCGCGGCCGCCTGGCTGGTGCAGGCGCGCCGGGAGGGCGCGCAAACCCTGCCCCTGGCCGATGGCCGGCAGCTGCTGGCCCGGCACATGGGCGCCAGCGGCCTGGCCGAATCCATGCTGCTGCTCAGCCACGCGCAGCCCGAGGCCGCCGCGCCGCGCCACCTGCAGCAGGTGGCGCTGACCCCGCGCGAGACCGAGGTGCTGTCCTGGCTGAGCAAGGGCAAGACCAACCGCGACATCGCCGACATCCTGGGCATGAGCCCGCGCACGGTGAACAAGCACCTGGAGCACATTTTTGAAAAGCTGGGGGTGGAAACGCGCACCGCCGCCGCGGCCATTGCGGGGCAGTTGCTGCAGGTCTGAGTCCGGATTTTCCGGACGGGCCACGCCTGCCCCCATTCGTCCGGGCGGAGCCTGTCGACGCCAGGGCGCTCCTTGCGAGCGGCCCTTCGACGGGCCCAGGGCGACCGGCTGATCCGAGGCAGGCACCCATCAGGTCAATTGAGGTCAAATTGACCTTTGGCGCTTATCCATCAAGCGCCAATAGCTATTAATTTAATAGCGAAATTCCTTGCAACCTCAGGCAGCCACGGGCTCCATGGCCGAGGCCGGCAGGCCGAACAGATGGTCGAACACCCAGTTGAAGACAAAGGTGTAGCACAGGAAGAACACGATCAGCCCCAGGTCCATCACGAACGCGTGCCACAGGCTGATGCCGAACCACCACGCGAACAGCGGCACCAGCGTGAAGACCAGTCCGCCCTCGAAACCGATGGCATGCGCCACGCGCCGCGCCACGCTGCGGCCGCGCACGGGCTGGCGTGCTTCCCAGCGCTCGAAGGCCCAGTTGAAGATGATGTTCCAGAGGATGGCAATCACCGAGGCCGCCACGGCCACCACGCTCGAATGGCCCGCGCCCTGCCCCGTCAGCAGGGCCAGCCCCGCCGTCGCCGCCACGATGGCGATCAGTTCGTACAAGGTCACATAGATCAGGCGGCGCTTGAGGCCCTGCAGACCAAAAAGAGTAGGTTTCTTGTCCATGGGCCGGACTTTATATTCAACAATCTGACATATAAAGTCAGCTTGTTTCAGTTTTATTGATAGATCAGGAACCACCATGGCCTTCAGTTCCGACAGCGTGCAGGTCTTTCTGGCCGCGCTGGACCACGGCTCGTTCTCGGCGGCGGCACGCGCGCTCTCGCGGGTGCCCTCGGCGGTGAGCATGACGATGGCCCATCTGGAGGCCGAGCTGGACGTGCAGCTTTTCGACCGCAGCGGGCGCGAGCCCCGGCCCACCGCGGCAGCGCGTGCGCTGGAGCCCCAGGCCCGGCTGCTGGCGGGCCAGCTGCAGCAGCTCAACGCCCAGGCGCTCGCGCTGACCCAGGGGCTGGAGGAGCGGCTGACGCTGGCCATCGCCCCCGAGCTGCTCGCTGCGCGCTGGACCGGGCCCCTGGCCGCGCTGGCGCAGGAGTACCCGCTGCTCCAGGTCGAGGTGCTGGCCGCGCCGCAGGTGGATGCGCTGGAGCTGCTGCACGGCGGCCGCGCCCAGCTGGCGCTGGTGTTCGAGCGCCCCAGCATCGACGGGCGCGAGGGTTTCCAGGAGGTGGGCACCGAGACGCTGGTCGCCGTGATCGCCCCCGAGCATCCGGTGCTGGAGGGCGCACGGGCGTCGGCGAAGGCGCGGGGCGAAGAACCCGGGCGCGCCATGCTGCGCGAGGAGCACCTGACCACCACGCGCCAGATCGTCGTGGCCAGCCGCGACCTGGCGCAGACCGATCCCCGCTTTGTGTTTGCCCGGCACCACTGGCGCACCGACAACCACCTGGCCGCGCTGGGGCTGATCGAAGCGGGCCTGGGCTGGGGCTGGCAGCCCCGCGCGCTGGTGCAGCCACGCATCGAGGCCGCCCGCCTGGTGGAAATGCCCTTCGAGAACCTGAGCAACGGCACCGCGCTGTGGGTGGACGTGGTGTGGTCCAAGGAGCGCCCGCTGGGCCTGGGCGCGGCGCGCTTCGTGGCACTGATGCGGGAGAGCACGGGGGTGCGCACGGCCCCCGGCGACTGCACCCTCAAGAAGGGCTCCAGCGCCTGACCATCATGCGCAATTAGCTATTTTTTCAATAGCATCCGTGCCGCCAGCCGTGCGCCGGAACCGCCGCGCCTCGCCGTCCTCGGGCACCCACAGGCGGTGCGCCCAGCCGCCCTGCTCGGCCAGCGCACGCACTGCCGCGCGGGTGGTGGGGCAGTGGTCCAGGGCCTGCAGGTGGTTGACCACCAGGGTGCCGGGCGTCAGCGCGGCGGCCTCGGCCATGTCGGCGGCGTCCATGAGGATTTCCGCGCCGATGTCGAAGCGCGCGCCCCCAGCGGGCAGCACCGCCACATCCGGCTTCAGTCGCGCCAGGCAGTCGCGCACGGCGGGGGTCAGCAGCGTGTCGCCCGCCAGGTACACGCGGGGCTCGCCCGGCAGCTCCAGCAGGTAGCCATGGCCGTGCTCCATGAACCGGCCGATCCAGCCCCGGCCGTGCACGCAGGCGATCGGCGTGACATGGCCGCCCAGCGCGAACGGCTGGCGCTGCGGGCCGGACAGCGGCCACGCCGCCAGGCCCCGTTGCGCCAGGTAGCCCGCATCGCGCGGCATGCAGACCACCGGAATCTGCCGCTCTCGCAGAAAACGCTTGCCCGCGCGGTCCAGGTGGTCGAAGTGGCCGCGCTGGCAGTGCGTGATGAGGGCGTGCGTCACGCGCTCCAGCGCCGCGTCCGTGCCCGGCGGCAGGTCGACGATGGGGTTGCGCTCGCGCCCCTGGCCCAGGTAGCGCAGCGCAGGCAGGGCGCCGCGCGGGGCGAGCATCGGGTCCACCAGCAGGCCCACGGGGCGGCCTTCCGATGAGAACTCCAGCAGGACGGTGGCATTGCGCAGATGGGTGATGTGCATGGGGGTCTCCAACAGGGCCGGGGGGGTGGTTCGATGGCCGATTGTGGGATGCCGCGGCCTGCGCGAGAATGGCCCGATCAGACAACTTCTTGCCATTTCCGGGCAACCACTTCTTCCCCCATGGCAACACCCGTCGAGCCATCCCTCCCGCGTCGCTCCGTGCCACCGCCCGCCGCCCCGCTGCGCCTGGGCCTGCTGCTGTACCCCGGCTGCATGCCGGCGGGCCTGTTCGCTGCCGCCGACATGGCCCGCGCGGCCGGCCTGCGGGTGCAGCGGCCCGTGGTGCAGACGCTGTGGGTGGGCGCCGACCTGCAGCCCGTGCCCACGTGGCAGGGGCCGGCGCTGGCGCCCACCGCCGCCCTGGCCGGGGCCGATGTGGATGCGGTGCTGGTCCCCGGCCTGTGGCTTTCGTCCACGAACGGCCTAGCCGCGCAGCTGCAGCAGCTGGCCCCGGTGGTGCGGGCCCTGGCCGCCCTGCCCCGCCGCACGCAGGTGTGGAGCTACTGCGCCGGTGTGCTGCTGGCCGCCGCCAGCGGCCGCCTGCGCGGGCGTGGCGCCACGGCCACCTGGTGGCTGCGCGCCGCGCTGGAGCAGCAGTTCGGCGCCGTGCGCTGGCGCTTCGACGAACCCCTGGTGCAGGACGGCGCCGCCACCACGGCGGCCGGTGCCAACGGCCACCTGCCGCTGATGCTGCACGCCCTGGGCGCGCGGATCGCGCCCGAGGCCCTGGCGGACCTGCAGGCGCTGCTGATGCTGCCGCGCCCGCGCGCCACCCACCCGGCGTTCGCGGGGCACGACCTCATGGCCACGGCCGACGCCGACCTGCGCCGCGCCATGCTCTGGGTGCAGCGCAGCCCCGCCGCAAAGCTGCGGCTGCCCGCGCTGGCGGACGCGCTGGGCGTGTCGCCCCGCACGCTGGCGCGCCGGGTGCAGGCCCACACGGGGCTGCCGGCGGCGCACTGGATGCGCCGCATCAAGCTGCGCCAGGTGAGCGAGGCGCTGTGCGACACGCCACGGCCCTTGAAGCGCATCGCCGAAGACCTGGGTTTTGCCAGCGAAGCCGGCCTGCACCGGGCCTTTCGGCAGGCCACGGGGCAGACGCCGCTGGCCTACCGCATGGCGCACGGGCGCGGTTGAAGAAAGAACCCCGGCAGAAGGCTGGCGGGGTAGCCCCGCAGCCGCGCTTTTGCGATCATCCGCCCTCGCCCTGCAAGATCGCCACACGTTCCGAGGACCCGCCCATGCCCCAGACCTACACCGCCACCTGCCACTGCGGCGCCGTCCATGTGCAGGCGGGCCTGGACCTGAGCCAGCCCACCTTCCGCTGCAACTGCTCCATCTGCCGGCGCACGCGCTTCTGGGCAGCCGTGGCGCTGCCGGGCCAGTTCCACATCGTGCGCGGGCAGGACGAGCTCACGCGCTACCAGTTCAACACGCGCAAGAACCTGCACTACTTCTGCAGGCACTGCGGCGTGCGCGTGTTCGGCCACGGCACCGAGACGCCGATGGGCGAGATGTACGGCGTCAACGTGGGCTGCATCGACGGGCTGACGGACGAAGACCTCTCGCGGCTGGTCATCGTGCGCATCGACGGCCGGCACGACCAGTGGCAGCAGCCGCCGGCCCACGCAGGCCACTTGTGAGCTAACCTCTTTCACACCAACGCACCGCCCCTGGAACCCCATGCCGTCACCCCTGATTCCCAAGTCCCGCAACAAGGCCGCCGAGCTCTGGTCGCAATGGCAACCCGGCAAGCCCGCCGATGGCGAGGGCAAGGGCAGCAGCCGGGGCAAGCCGCCACGCGGCGTGTCGCTGCAGGACTACGACCCGGGCGCCAAGCCGTTTTCGCAGGGCGAGAAAGCCCGGGACAAGGCCGCCGTCGAGGCGCTGGCCGAGGAACTCGATGCGCTGCAGAACCTGTTCTATGCCGACAAACGCTACAAGCTGCTGGTGGTGCTCCAGGGCACCGACACCTCGGGCAAGGACGGGACGATCCGGGGCGTGTTCGGCCGCATGAGCGCCCTGGGCGTGCATGCCGTGGGCTGGAAGGCGCCGACCGAGGCCGAGCGCGCCCGCGACTACCTCTGGCGCATCCACCAGCAGGTGCCACAGGCCGGCGACATCACGGTGTTCAACCGCAGCCACTACGAGGACGTGCTGGTGCCCGTGGTCAACGGCTGGATCACGCCCGAACAGCACCAGCAGCGCCTGGCCCACATCAACGACTTCGAGCGCATGCTCGGCGAAACGGGCACCATCGTGCTCAAGTTCCTGCTGCACATCAGCCCCGAGGAGCAGCGACAGCGCCTGCAGGAGCGCCTGGACGATCCGGCCAAGCACTGGAAATTCAGCATGGGCGACATCGAGGTGCGCAAGCAATGGGCGGAGTACCAGCGCGCCTACGACGCGCTGCTGGCCGCCACCCACACGCCCTGGGCACCGTGGACCATCGTGCCCGCCAATTCCAAGACCCATCGCAACCTGATGATCGCCACCGTGCTGCGCGAGGTGCTGCAGAACCTGGACCTGCGCTACCCGACGGGCGACCCGGCGCTGACCCATTTCACGGTGGAATGACCGGCGTGGCGGGCGGCCGCCCGGTGCCCGCGCCCGGCGCGGCCCATGGAGCAGTGCCGCATGGGGCGGTCGTTTGCGTGGTTATGCAACAAATGCATAACACACAAACACTACGGCCTTAGACAGCGTGCGGCGGCAGGCATAAGCTTCGCGGCTTGAACTGATCCCACAAGGAATTCACCATGTCTTCATCCACGGGCGCCCCAGCCTCCAACCCCGCAGGCGCAGTCCACACCCTGCCCTCGTACCTGCAGGCCGACCACCTCGGCCCCTGGGGCAACTACCTGCAGCAGGTAGACCGCGTCACCCCCTACCTGGGCAGCCTGGCGCGTTGGGTGGAAACGCTCAAGCGCCCCAAGCGCATCCTGATCGTGGACGTGCCGATCGAGCTGGACAACGGCACCATCGCCCACTACGAGGGCTACCGCGTGCAGCACAACCTGAGCCGGGGCCCCGGCAAGGGCGGCGTGCGTTTCCACCAGGACGTGACACTGTCCGAAGTGATGGCCCTGTCGGCCTGGATGTCGGTCAAGAACGCCGCCGTGAACGTGCCCTACGGCGGTGCCAAGGGCGGTATCCGCGTGGACCCCAAGAAGCTGTCGATGGGTGAGCTGGAGCGCCTGACGCGCCGCTACACCAGCGAGATCGGCCTGCTGATCGGCCCCTCCAAGGACATCCCCGCCCCCGACGTGAACACCAACGGCCAGATCATGGCCTGGATGATGGACACGTATTCCATGAACGTGGGCGCCACCGCCACCGGCGTGGTGACCGGCAAGCCCGTGGACCTGGGCGGCTCGCTCGGCCGTGTGGAGGCCACCGGCCGCGGCGTGTTCACCGTGGGCGTGGAAGCCGCCAAGCTCACCGGCCTGGCGCTCGACGGCGCCCGCGTGGCCGTGCAGGGCTTTGGCAATGTGGGCGGCATCGCGGCCAAGCTGTTTGCCGAAGCGGGCGCCAAGGTGGTGGCCGTGCAGGACCACACCGGCACCATCTTCAACGGCAAGGGCCTGGACGTGCCCGCGCTGCTGGCGCACGTGAAGACCCGGGGTGGCGTGGGCGGCTTCGCCGGCGCCGATGTGATGCAGCCAGAGGAGTTCTGGGGCGTGGATTGCGAGATCCTGATCCCCGCCGCGCTCGAAGGCCAGATCACCAAGGACAACGCGGGCCAGATCAAGGCCAGGCTCGTGATCGAAGGCGCCAACGGCCCCACGACCACCGAGGCCGACGACATCCTGCACGACAAGGGCGTGCTGGTGCTGCCCGACGTGATCGCCAATGCCGGCGGCGTGACGGTGAGCTACTTCGAATGGGTGCAGGATTTTTCCAGCTTCTTCTGGAGCGAGGACGAGATCAACGCCCGCCTGGTGCGCATCATGCAAGAGGCCTTCGCGGGCATCTGGCAAGTGGCGCAGGAGCACAAGGTGAGCCTGCGCACCGCCACCTTCATCGTGGCCTGCCAGCGCATCCTGCACGCCCGCGAAATGCGCGGCCTGTATCCGTAAGCGCCCGCAGCGGCTGCGCCGCTTCCCCCGAGGGGACACGCCGGTGGCCTGGCGTGAAGGCGCCGCCTGATTGCGCAGGGGCACTTTCTAGTCCGCCATCCTGGCCACGCCCTTACCGGGGCGGGCCTTGCCAAACAACCGCCACGCCGTGATCCGGCCTGGCGGTTTTTTCTTTGTCTGCGCACGGTGCGCCGGCCTGCTTGTTGCGCCACGGCGACGGGCACGTGGCGCGCACCGCCGTTCACGGAGCCAAAGCGACCGCACAGCCGAAGCAGAAACAAGAAGATACGCGCAGGTACAAATGGTCATCTTTTGCCACGGGTGCGCGTGAAAAACTTCCTTGACCTTGCTTTCACGCCCCTCCTGGGAGACTTCCGGTGGCCTTACCTTCCCTGCGCAGCCTGGTGGCGCGCTTTCTCCTGAACCGCTTGCGCACCGCCCGCGCCGTCGCCCGCCTGGCGTACCGCCTGCACCCCCACAAGCCCGCGCTCATCGACCGGCGCGGCACGCTCACCTACGCACAGCTGCACGAGCGCGTGTTGCGCCTGCAGGCCTGGATGCAGGCGCAGGGCGTGAAGAAGGGCGACGTCGTGTTCACCTGGCTGCCCGAGACCGGCGAGCAGTACGAAACCCGCCTGGCCACGTTCGAGAACGGCACCATCTTCGCGAGCTTCCACAAGCACCTGCCGGCCGATGCGGCACTCACCACCATGGGCCGCGTCAAGCCCACGGTGTTCATCCACGACCCGCTGCTGAGCGCCCCCATCCTGCAGGCCGTGCGCGAGCAGCTGCCCGGCCTGCGCCTGCTGGCGCTGGGGGATGAGTACGAACAGGCGCTGGCGCAGGCCACCCCCACCGCAGGCACCGCCGAGGTGCACGAGGACGACGTGTTCGCGCTGCACATGACCTCGGGCACCACGGGCCTGCCCAAGTCCATCGGCTACAGCAACCGCAAGTACCTGGACAGCGTGCGCCTGATCTCGCGCGCCATCGACTTCAGGCCACCCGCCCACGGCCCCGACGTGAACATGCTGGGCCTGCCGCTCACCGGGCCGGGCTCGGGCCTGGTGCTGCCCACGCTGCTCTCGGGCGCGGCGCTGGTGATGCCCGAGGACTTCCGCGCCAGCACGCTCGCGGGGCTGATCCAGAAGCACCGCGTGTCGCGCGCCTTCCTCTCGCCTTCGGCCATCATCGACCTGCTGGACGAGCCCACGCTGGACCAGTACGACCTGTCGTCGCTGACCCACGTGCCCTATGGTTCGGAGATGATGCCCGCGCCCAAGATCGCCGAGGCCATCCGCCGCTTCGGGCCGATCTTCCAGCAGGGCTACGGCTGCCTGGAGGCCCTGCCGCCCATCACCTGGCTGCTGCCGCACGAACACGTGGATGCCCAGGGCAACCCGCTCGGCCTGGAGGTGCTCTCCACCGTGGGCCGGGTCATGCCCGGCGTGCAGGTGGTCATCCGCGGCGACGACTTCACGCCGCTGCCGCAGGGCGAGATGGGCCTGATCACCGTGCTGACGCCCGTGCGCTTCGACGGCTACTGGCTCGACCCCGAAAAGACCGGCGAGACCCTGCGCGACGGCTGGGTGGTGATGGGCGACCTGGGCTATTTCGACACGGCGGGCTACCTGCACGTGCTGGGGCGCAGCGCCGACCGCGTCTCGCGCGATGGGCAGCTGCTGAACCCGCGCGAAGTGGAGGAGGTGGCCCACACCCACCCCTCGGTCAAGGAGGCCTGCCTGGTGCAGCATGGCGCGCAGGCCTTGCTGGTGCTGAGCCTGCGCCGGAGCTGGCGCAAGGGGCAGGACTGGGGCACGCTGGAGGGCGAGATCGCGCAGTACCTGGCGCAGCAGCTGCCCGCCACCCTGTGCCCCGACGATGTCCGCATCGTCGAGGAGATTCCGCGCAGCTTCCTGAACAAGATGCTGCGCCGCGAAGTGCGGCTGATGCTCGAAGCCGCGCCGCCGCGCGCCGCAGCCTCCAGTGCGCCCACGCCCGCCGCGGTGCCTTCGTACGTCCCGGCGGTGGCACCGTGATGCACCACAGCCACGCGCCGGGCAGCACCACGCCATCGCCCCTGACCCTCGGCACCAAGCTCAGCTACGCGGTCGGCAACGTCGGCCTGCAGATGCTGATCGCGGCGATGAATTTCATGCTCATGATCTTCTACACCGACGTGGCCCTGGTCGCGCCGGCCGTGGCAGGCGCGGCGCTGCTGGTGGGCAAGGTGTGGGATACCGTCAACGACCCGCTGTTCGGCTGGGTGACCGACCGCACGCGCTCGCGCTGGGGCCGTCACCGCGTCTACCTCGTCTACGGAGCCCTCCCGCTGGGCATTGCGGCAGCCGCGGTGTGGATGGTGCCGCCGGGCCTGTCGCCGGTGGCCGCGTTCCTGTGGATCGCCATCACGTACACCGTGTTCGACACGCTCATGACGCTGGTGCAGCTGCCCTACCAGGCGATGGCCGCGAACATGACCACCGACTACGACGAGCGCACCAGCCTCACGGCCCATGCCTCCATGGGTGCGCTGCTGGGCTTCTTCGCGGGCAGCGTGTTCATGCCGGTGCTGGTGCGGGCCGCGCCCGACGCCCGCACCGGCTATGCACTCGCGGGCTCGTGCTTCGGCCTGATCGCCGGCGCGGCCGTGGCCGTGGTGGCCTGGCGCGTGCGCGAGCCCCAGGGCGGCGCCGAGCCCGCCGCCGACGCCAGCGACCGCCAACCCATGTGGGACAGCGTGCGCGAAACCCTGCGCACCACGCTGCGCAACCGCCCTTTCCTGCTGCTGATGAGCGCTGCGACCCTGGTGCGCCTGGGCCTCACGCTGGTGCAGGCCTCGCTCGCGTACTTCGTGATCTACCAGCTGCAGGGCGACAAGGGCGACCTGCCGCGCTACATGGGCACGCTGCTCGGCGTGGTGGGCCTGTCGCTGTTCGTGTGGAAGGTCGTGGTCGACCGCTGGGAAAAGAACTGGGCGTACGTCCTGGGCCTGGTGCTGTGCGCGGGCGGCCTGGTGGCGCTGTACTGGGTGGGGCCGGGCGACCAGCGCCTGGTCATGGGCATCCTGGTCGTCATCGGCATCGGCATGGGCGCGCACTGGATCGTGCCCTTCGCCATGGTTCCCGACACCATCGACCACGGCCACATGCAGGCCGGCGAGCGCAAGACGGGCATGTACTACGGCCTGTACGGCCTGATGGACAAGCTGGCACGCACGCTGGCCACGGTGATGGTGGCCGGCATGCTGGACGTGACGGGCTACGTGCCCAACGTGGCGCAGTCGGCCAGCGCGCTGCAGGGCATCACCCTGATGACCGGCGTGCTGCCGGCGCTGTGCCTGGTGCTGGCCGTTCCGCTGCTGGTGGCCTACCCCATCACGCGGTCGCGCCACGCGGACATCCTGCACAAGACCCGCTGACCCGCGAGGCCGCGCCCCGCCAGCGCGATCCCCGAAAAGTCCGGGACGAACAGGGTCTAGGCGCCGGGCGCGGGGCCCACCGGCTCCGGTGGCCGCACCCCGCGCTGCGCCAGGCAGAAAGGCTGGGCGCACTCCGCGCGGGCCGCATAAGGGCAGCCCACGGTCTCGCACAAACCGGAGGCGCCGTTGCGGGCGCGGTCCTCCTCGCGCGGCACCTGGCCGCTGGCCTGCAGCACGGCCATCTGCGTCCACGGGTCCATGCGCAGCTGCGCCAGCAGGTCGCGGCCATACACGGCAGCGGGCATCTGCGGCTGGAAATCCATCACCAGCAAGGCGCTGGTGCGGGGCGCCGAGGCCTCCAGCCCTTGCAGCACCAGCGCGAACACCCCGGACTGCAGCGACTGCGCACTGCCCGTGAACGGCACCTGCAGCGGCGCCGCCGTGGAGGGCGTGGCGGCCGCCGCCGCTGCGGATGCGGCAGCCGAAGGCGCCTGCGACGCCAGCCACGGCACCGGCACGCGCAGGGTCAGCGCAAAGCCGCGCGGGCCTTCGGGCGTCTGCACGCTGCCCTGGCGCACCAGCCAGGTCTGCAGCGGCGGCGCCTCTGCGTCCACCGCGCCGCTTTCCAGCGCCTGCGCCAGCCCGATGGGCCAGGGCTGGGCGGCCGTGACCCGCTGTGGCGCCACACTGCCCGCCGTGAGCTGCGCCACCAGCGCACCCACCATGCGCAGCAGCGGCGCACCCAGCCCCGTGGCGGGCCAGTCGGCGCCCGACACGGATGCCGTGGAGGAGGCTGGTACAGGCGCGCCCACGGGCAGCGGCGGCGGTGCCGGCGCCCCCCGCGGCGCGGCGCCGGCCCTGGCGCCGGGGGCCGCAGCGGCGGCCACGTTGCCCACCACCCCACGCCGTGGTTCAAACCCTGCGCCGAGCTGCTCGCGCGCCTGCGCCGAGATGCTGGCCTTGTCGGCCGCCGGGGCGGGCAGAGGTCCGGCGGGCGGGCTGGGAGAGGTCGGTGTGGGCGGAGGCGCGCTCGGGTCGGCCGTGGGCAGCGTCGCGGTCGCGGGGCCGGGCTTGTCCAGCCCCAGCAGCGCGGCCTGCCGCTGCAGGGCCGCTTCGGCCAGGAACTGGGCCACGGGCGGCAGCGCGCTGCGGGAGGGGTCGATGGGGAGGGCCATACCGGACAAGCGTGGGAGTTTCCGATTCTGAAGCGATTCCACGGGCGTGAACAGGGCACGCCGCCCGCAGCGTGCAAAACCATCAACAAGCTACCAAATGCATAGCTGAAAATGCACTACATTCCGGCGCCAGCGGCCTATCTGATTCAAAATTGCGTCGGTCCACTGGCACCACCCGGTGCCGGTGCCCCGTGGTTCCAAGCTCGCCATGCGCCAACACCCTGCCCCACCATCCCACCACACGCCCGGCCCCACGCGGGCGCCCCACCCGGGGGTCGCACCCGCCCTGCTGGGCGCGGCGGCGGGGTTTCTGCTGTTCAGCGCGTGGATCTTTGCGCCGGGCTGGGAGCGCGCGTTCCGCTCCGACAACTCGCCCGCATCGTGGCTGTCGAGCGCGCTGCTGCTCACGCTGTGCATCACCGCGCTGCGCCTGACGGCCGAGCGCTGCCTGCCCGGGCGGCTGGGCGTGTGGCTGGTGCTGGCCTTCGGCGCGCTGGCGCTGGACGAGCAGTTCATGCTGCACGAGCTTTGGAAGTTCCGCTGCCACGAATGGACCGATGCCTGCCGCTGGGGCGCCGTGCGCGAGGCGCCCATGCTCGCGGTGGCTGGGGTGGGCTTGGTCACGCTGGCCTGGTTGCACCGGGGACTGAGCCACAGCAGCACTCGTGCCCTGCTGTGGGCGGGATTCGCGGTGGGGCTGGTGGCAATTGGCGTGGACCAGTGGCCGGAGGTGCAGCCGCATGCGCCCTCGCTACCGGAGTTGCCTGTGCTGCTGGCCACGCTGGAGGAAGCGCTGGAAGTGGTGGCGGAGGCGCTGGTGTTGGCGGCGTTGTTGCGGCAACCGAAAGCCTAGGCCCTACCCTCGGGTTATTCGCGCCCGAACCATATCTTCCACACGCTCTCTCACGACAAACCGAACAATCCGTGACTGGATACTTCCCTGAAGTGCCATACCCGCAAAGACCGGCACAGCTGGTTTCCCAAGACTTCGCGAAATCGCGAAAACAGGCCCACCGCTAAAACCTGAAAACGTTGATAGGGGAGGAGGAGTTGGCACAGTCAGCTGGTGAATCCAAGGGCTCTCAGTAGGTCCGACGTAGTTGGCTTCTAGTGTGACAAGCCCTTCCACAACCTCTCCTCGGTCGTAGTCCACATAGGTATGGTCATTAGGAAAGCCTAGCACTCTAAATGGCGAGATCTCTCGGTAGCTCATCCCATCTCGCTCACTGGGGTCAAGAGGAAGAATGGGCGTTTCTCCCAAATCTCCCCCCAGCTTCTGCAGGTTGAGTTCAATTACTGCAATGTCGAAATGGTCCTCGCCGTAGGCATCGAGGGGCATGTAGAAAACATCAATCAGCTCGAACAAGCAGCCTTTTGGGCTGACGACACACAACGGGGAAAGATCCTCGTATGGGCGAAGTCCATGCCGTGTAGTGACCAAGAAGCATCTTCGGTTCAAACCGACAAGAAACGAACTTGCCCAAACACGGTGGGGGGCTTCTTCGATTCCTGTCTCGGCGACGAGAGGACGGACACAAGACTCCAGGCTTTTACTCAGGATCATTGCGGTGCGGTTTGATTCGTTCTAATACTCACCTTTTGCGGAGCGCCTCACGTGCACTCCTGATCCACCCAGTACCCCGCCCGGAACCACTGGCCGTTGATGTTCAGGTACCAGCGCCAGTCAAAAACCGGCTCAAAGCTCATGCCACCGGGCGCAGGGGTGTCGATGCGCAGGATGTCGGCCATGCCGTCACGGTCCACGTCGATCTCATGCACCAGCACCGCCGTGTGCTTGCGCTGGGGCTTGTCCCGGATGGGCGGGTCGGCGGGCTGCATCCAGCTCGTGGCGTAGCGGCGGGTCTTCACCTTCACGGCATCGGGCGGCAGCCTGCCGGGCACGGCCAGGCGGACCAGCACCTCGGCGGTGTCGGACAGTCTGGCGTAGCCGCGCACGGGAACCGTTTCGTCCTCGCGCGGGTCGCCGAAGCCCTTGCCGGGGTAGTGGCCGCCGCAGTAGTGGTCGGCGTTGCTGATGTCCCAGTAGCGCTGGCGCAGGGCCCGTGCGCCGACCAGCCCCTGGTGGGTGATGGCATACAGGGTGAGCGCGGGGGCAAAGGCCAGGTCGGCAGACCCCACGTCCCAGAAGCCGGTCACGAACTCGATCTCGGGCCCCATGTGGCGGTTGAAGCTGCCATGCGGCGCGCCGGTGGGGACCACGCTGATGCGGGTTCCCGCCACCGCCGCCAGGCCATCGGCATCCGTTTCGTGCAGCAGGGCCACGCTGGCGTGGGTGCGGAAGTACGACGGGGCAATCGCGGGCAGAACGGGCCGCGTGGCGAGGGGAGCCACGGCGGGGATGTGGTCCACCGCGCGGGTGGCCAGCTTCAGGTCGGCGAGCGGGTCGACGGGCTCGCCCCGGTCAATCTCCTGCTCGGGCCGCAGCGGCACGCCTGCGCGCAACAGCTTCTTGGCCGCTTCAAACTCCGGGCGCACCGGGTACTGCACGGGGGCCTCAGGCGCGTGGGTCTTGACCAGGGCATTGAGCTGCAGCGCGGCGGGCCGGGGCAAGGCGTTGCCATAGGCACGCAGCCGGTTGGGCGATGGTGCCACCCAGAAGGCGCGGGCTGCGTCCTTGCCCACCTGGGCCAGGGTCAGGGGCTGGTCAGACAGCAGATTGCAGGACACATGGGCTTGCAACGGTGCCGCCAATGCGGGGCCGAGGCGCACATCGCCCCGATAGAGCACGGCGCACCAGCCGTCGCGCTCAGTGAGCTGCTCCAGCGCAGTGTTGGCCGGCACCTGGGCCAGCACGCTGGCTTGGGCCTGGGCCGACTCGCGCAGGTTGACCCAGGAGCCCTGTACATAGCGCACCTTGGCGGGCGCCAACTGCGGCGCGCCTGCAGTGGAGCCCTGCGCCAGGGCGCTGGCGCTGGCAAGCGCGGCCACAACCGACAGTGCCAAAACCGGCGCGCCGCTGCGATGGTGCGTCCACATGGCGGTGCGTCCCGCTCAAGCCACGACGGCGGGTTCGGCCGCCGCGGCCGCAGGCGGTGCCTCCACCACGCGGGCCAGCAGCGCGCCGGTATAGCGCGCAGGCAGCGGAATCCACACGCGCACCGGGTTGCCTTGCGCCACCGCCACCGGTTGGCCTTCCGCATTGCGCATCTGGTCCAGCCGCACGGTGATGTTGCCGCTGGGGTGCACCACTTCGATCAGGTCGTCCACCGCAAAGTGGTTCTTGGTTTCGACCAACACCCAGTCGCCTTGCAGCCCCACTTCGGCCTGCCCCTCGGCGCCCAGCACCTCGCCCACGAACTGGCTGCGCTGCGTGGTGGAGTGGCCGTTGATGTAGTTCTGGTAGTCGTTGCTGGGGCGCCGCTCCAGCAGGCCGCCGGTGTAGCCCCGGTTGGACAGGCCTTCGAGCTCGATGAGCAGCTCGGGGTTGAACGGGCGGCCGGCCACGGCGTCGTCGATGGCGCGGCGGTAGACCTGGGCGGTGCGGGCCACGTAGTACAGGCTCTTGGTGCGGCCTTCGATCTTGAGCGAATCGACGCCGATCTGCGCCAGGCGCGCCACGTGCTCCACCGCGCGCAGGTCCTTGCTGTTCATGATGTACGTGCCGTGCTCGTCTTCCATGATGGGCATCATCTGCCCGGGCCGGCCGGCTTCTTCGATCAGGTAGACCTTGTCGGCCTTGGGGTGGCGCTCGCCGCTGCCGGTGGTGGACGCAAAAGCCTGCTCTGCCTTCTGCTGCGCGGCCTCGAAGTTGAAGTCACCCTCCATCTTCCGGGCAATGGCTTCGCCGGTGGTCGGGTCGATGTCGGCGTCATGGGTGGCGTAGTTCCAGCGGCAGGCGTTGGTGCAGGTGCCCTGGTTGGGGTCGCGGTGGTTGAAGTAGCCGCTGAGCAGGCAGCGGCCCGAGTACGCGATGCACAGCGCGCCGTGCACGAAGACTTCGAGCTCCATGTCGGGACACTCCTGGCGGATTTTTTCGATCTCGTCCAGGCTGAGTTCGCGCGAGAGGATGACGCGCTCCACGCCCATCTTCTGCCAGAACTTCACCGCCGCCCAGTTGGTGGTGTTGGCCTGCACGGAGAGGTGCACCACCTGCTCGGGCCACTTCTCCTTGACCATCATGATCAGGCCCGCGTCGGCCATGATCAACGCGTCGGGCTTCAGGTCGATGACGGGCTCAATGTCGCGCAGGTAGGTGCGGATCTTGTCGTTGTGCGCAATGAGGTTGCTGGTCACAAAGAACTTCTTGCCGCGTGTGTGGGCCTCGCTGATGCCTTGGCGGATCTGCTCGAGCTTGAATTCGTTGTTGCGCGCGCGCAGGGAGTAGCGCGGCTGGCCGGCGTACACGGCGTCGGCGCCGAAGTCGTAGGCGGCGCGCATCTTGTCGAGCGAGCCGGCGGGCAGGAGCAGTTCGGGGGCTTTGAGCGTGGTCATGGGGTGGCCCAATCTAAAAATCGTCGGGGGTCGGGTTCAGCGGGGCATCAGGGGCAGGCCCGCGAGCATGCCCACGGCCTGCGCAGGCAGTTCTTCGGCGTCAAAGGCCTTGTCACCATCGGCGTCGGCCACGCCGTTGGGTACCAACCCCTTGAAGTCGAACTGGCGCGGGTCCATGAAGTGCGAAGGCACCAGGTTGCGCAGCGCCACGGCCATGTTTTCGATGCGGCCGGGGTACAGCTGCTGCCAGTCGCGCAGCATCTGGCCGATCTGCTTGCGCTGCAGATTCTCCTGGCTGCCGCACAGCGTGCAGGGGATGATGGGGAAGTTGCGGATCTCGGCCCAACGCGTGAGGTCATCCTCGGCCACATAGGCCAGCGGGCGGATGATGAGGTGGTCGCCCCGGTCGCTCTGCACCTTGGGCGGCATGCCCTTGAGCTTGCCGCCGAAGAACATGTTGAGGAAGAAGGTCTGCAGCATGTCGTCGCGGTGGTGGCCGAGTGCAATTTTGGTGCAGCCCAGCTCGTCGGCCACGCGGTACAGGATGCCCCGGCGCAGGCGGCTGCACAGGCTGCACATGGTCTTGCCCTCGGGGATGTGCTCCTTGACGACGCTGTAGGTGTCCTGCGTCTCGATGTGGAAGGGCACGCCCACCTTCGCCAGATACTCGGGCAGCACATGGGCCGGAAAGCCGGGCTGCTTCTGGTCGAGGTTGACGGCGATCAGCTCGAAGCGGTTGCCGTTGCGCTGCTGCAGCAAACGCAGCACGTCCAGCATGGCGTAGCTGTCCTTGCCGCCGGACACGCAGACCATGACCTTGTCACCGCCTTCGATCAGGCCAAAGTCGCCAATGGCCTGGGCGACTTGCCGCACCAGGCGCTTTTCGAGCTTGAGCGCGGCGTGGGCGGCGGCTTTCTCGGCGGCCTCAGCAACAGGGGTTTCGGGCAGGGTGGCGGTAACGGACATGGGGAGCGGGCCGGGGTTCTGGCAAAGGGTGCGGGCGAAAGTTCAACCGAAGGCGCAAGGGTGCCGCAGAGTCATGCGCCCGGCAATGCGCCACCGCAGCGCAGTGACGATTTGAGTGCTGCGTTTTTTATAGCTACCAGCGCTTTCTGGATCAGCGCCAGAGGCCAGTTTGCCTCCAAATTCAGGCTTCAGCGGGGTAGAACATCTTGCGCGTGGGCACGTTTTCCACCGCCTTGGCGATGGCGCCGATGTGGTCCGGCGTGGTGCCGCAGCAGCCGCCCAGGATGTTGACCAGCCCCTCGGCCGCGAACTCGTGCACCAGGCGGCTGGTGATCTCGGGGGTTTCGTCAAACCCCGTGTCGCTCATGGGGTTGGGCAGGCCGGCGTTGGGGTAGCAGCTGATGAACGTGTCCTCTGCCACCCGGTTCAGCTCCTGGATGTAGGGGCGCATCAGCGTGGCGCCCAGGGCGCAATTGAGGCCGATGGCCAGCGGGCGCGAGTGGCGCACGCTGTGCCAGAAGGCGGTCACGGTCTGTCCGCTCAAGATGCGGCCCGAGGCGTCGGTGACGGTGCCGCTGATGATGAGGGGCAGGCGCTCGCCGCTTTTTTCAAAGAACTCATCGATGGCGAACAGCGCGGCCTTGGCGTTGAGGGTGTCGAAGATGGTCTCGACCAGCAGCACGTCGGAGCCGCCCTCGACCAGCGCCTCGGTCTGCTCGTAGTAGGCGGCGCGCAGCTGCTCGAAGTCCACATTGCGCGCGCCGGGGTCGTTCACGTCGGGGCTGATGCTGGCCGTCTTGGGCGTGGGGCCCAGGGCGCCGGCGACGAAGCGCGGCTTGTCGGGCGTGGAGTATTTGTCGCAGGCGGCGCGGGCCAGCCGGGCGGACTTGAGATTCATCTCGCGCGCCAGGTCGGCCATCTTGTAGTCCTCCTGCGCGATGGTCGTCGCGCCGAAGGTGTTGGTCTCGATGAGGTCGGCGCCCGCGGCCAGGTAGCGCTCGTGGATGTCGCGGATCACGTCGGGGCGGGTGAGGCTGAGCAACTCGTTGTTGCCCTTCACGTCGCGCGGGAAGTCCTTGAACCGGTCGCCCACACCGTCGGGGCCCGTGTAGCCCTCGCCCCGGTACTGCGCCTCGCCCAGCTTGAAGCGCTGGATCATGGTGCCCATGGCGCCGTCGAGGATGACGATGCGTTGGGCGAGGATGTCGGGCAGCTGCGCGGCGCGGGTGTAGTGAAGGGCTTGCATAGGCCGCTATTGTAGAAAGCCGGGCTAAACGGCTTTCTACCCTGGACTAATCTGCCTTCATGCGTGCGAACAAGGATTGCGCCGCCCGCAGAGCTTCTTGGCGCACGGATTCATCCGCCGTGGGGAGTTCGATGCCATCTACCCCGTCCACGAACATGGGCCCACCCACATCGTCGTCGTAGCTGGAGCCATCCTCGTGAATAGCCCGGTAGTCGCCTTGGGTGAGATCCTTACCCAGCAACCAGGCGTAGTGAAACCAGGTCCATACCTTGAGCGGATCGTCCGCGTGCCATGATTCCATCAGCTTCGCCAATGGCCCGCAGCGCTCACGGGGCATGCCCAGCGCCTCGGCCCGCGCCGCGCATGGCCCAGGATGCAAGTTACCGTAGTGCGCCAGGAGCGGCTGCGATGGCAGGGGGCATAGCAGGCCATGGGCCTTCAGTGCGGCGTGGGAGCCGAGCCCCAGCGCAGCGGCCAGCAGTTCATAGACGTGAGACCGCTTGACGTTGGCACGGTCGGCGCCTGCAATCGTTTGAAGGTGGGTTTGCGCCTGACGCGCAAACGAAGCGATGTTGTTCATGTGAAACCTTTCTTCAGCGAGCGCGCAACGCCGGGAAAGTGCACACGTTTAAGCCACGGCAGCGCACTCTATGAATAGAGGCCGCATGAAATCAATGAAGAGGAAGAAGAGAGCCTTTTTTGCTCGTGTGCAAGCAGGGTGGGCACCGTACGAAATTGTAAGCCGGTGATTGGCAAGGCCTCTTGATTTGACAGCATCACGCCACCCAACCATACTAGTCAGTCTAGTCAAATCAGCAAAAGGAGCCTTTATGCATGCTTGGCAACTACAAGACGCCAAAAGCCGCTTTAGCGAACTGGTGGAATGCGCACTGAACGAAGGCCCCCAACTGGTTACCCGGCGTGGCAACGACGCCGTGGTGCTGATGGCCGCGCCCGAGTACCGGCGGCTGGCGGGCGAGGATGCGCTGGTGTCTCTGCTGTTGCAGGCGCCACGCGGGGAGCCGCTGGATACGGCACGGTCAGCCGAACCCATTCGCACGTTGGCGCTGGAGTGATCTGAAGTGAAGTACCTGCTGGACACTTGCCTGCTGTCTGAATTGGTGCGGCCCGCGCCCAATCCCGCAGTGCTGGAGTGGATGGGCGCGCGCACGTCTGCCGACCTGTTTGTCTCCGCTCTGACACTGGCCGAGCTGGAGCGAGGCATTGTGCGACTGCCTCCTTCGCGCCGCCAGAGCGAACTGGCCACTTGGCTCGCCAGTGTGCAGGCGGGGTTTGGGCAGCGGACTCTGGCCTTCACACGGGATACGGCCGGGTATTGGGCGCGCCTGTGCGCGCAGGCCGAGGCAGCGGGCAAGCCGATGGCGGCTTTCGACTCGCTGATTGCCGCGACGGCGCTGGAGCATGGCCTGGCCGTGGTCACGCGCAACGTGAGCGACTTTGCCAGCGCACCCGTGGTGCTGATCAATCCTTGGGACATAGCACCCGGCGCACAATAAGCCCCTTCGCGAGCGGGCACACTCGCCGCGAAAGTATTGGTCAAATTGGCCTCTAGCGCTTGACATACAAGCGCTACCAGCTATTAATTTTAGAGTATCCGCTTGTCCTCCCGCCTGTCTCCCGCCTTGTCCCCCGCCCATACCGTCCTGCAGGACGTCTTCGGCTACGAGCAATTCCGCGGCCCCCAGCAGGCCATCGTTGAACACGTGATCGCGGGCAGCGATGCCCTGGTGTTGATGCCCACGGGCGGCGGCAAGTCGCTGTGCTACCAGGTGCCGGCCATCGTGCGCCAGCAGCAGGGGCGCGGCGTGACCATCGTGATCTCGCCCCTGATCGCGCTGATGCACGACCAGGTGGGCGCGCTGCACGAGGCGGGGGTGGATGCGGCCTTTTTGAACTCCACGCTGAGCTTTGACGAGGCGCAGGACGTGGAGCTGCGCCTGCAGACCGGCGACATCACGCTGCTGTATGCGGCGCCCGAGCGGCTGAACACGCCGCGCTTCCTGGGCCTGCTCGACAGCCTGTACCACGAGGGCCACCTGTCGCTCTTCGCCATCGACGAGGCGCATTGCGTGAGCCAGTGGGGCCACGACTTTCGCCCCGAGTACCGCGCGCTCACGGTGCTGCACGAGCGTTATGCGGGGGTGCCGCGCATCGCGCTCACGGCCACGGCCGACGACCTCACGCGCGCCGACATCATCGAGCGGCTGCAGCTGGAAGACGCGCGGCTGTTCATCAGCAGCTTCGACCGGCCCAACATTCGCTACACCATCGTCGAGAAGAAGGACGCCACCACGCAGCTGCTGCGCTTCATCGAGCGCGAGCACGCGGGCGAGGCGGGCGTGGTGTACTGCCAGTCCAGGAAACGCGTGGAGGAGCTGGCGGCCACGCTGAGCGACGCCGGCCTCACGGCCCTGCCCTACCACGCGGGGCTCGACACCAAGGTGCGCCAGCGCAACCAGGACCGCTTCCTGCGCGAGGAAGGCATCGTGATGGTGGCCACCATCGCCTTCGGCATGGGCATCGACAAGCCCGACGTGCGCTTCGTCGCGCACGTGGACATGCCCAAGAACATCGAGGGCTACTACCAGGAGACCGGCCGCGCGGGCCGCGACGGCCTCAACGCCGATGCCTGGATGGCCTATGGCCTGAACGACGTGGTCAACCAGCGCCGCATGATCGACGAGAGTCCGGCGGGCGAGGAGTTCAAGCAGGCACTGCGCGGCAAGCTCGACGCGCTGCTGGCCCTGGCCGAGGCCACCGACTGCCGCCGCGTGCGGCTGCTGGCCTACTTTGGCGAAGCCTCCACGCCCTGCGGCAACTGCGACAACTGCATCAGCCCGCCCGCCGTGTGGGATGCGACCGATGCGGCGCGCAAGCTGCTGTCCACCATCTACCGCGTGAACCAGGCCAGCGGCATCAGCTTTGGCACGGGGCACATCATGGACATCCTGCGCGGCAAGAAGACCGAGAAGGTCGCGCAGTTCGGGCACGAAAAAATCTCCACCTTCGGCATTGGCGCGGACCTCTCGGAACCGCAACTGCGCGGCGTGCTGCGCCAGCTGATCGCCACGGGCGCTTTAGGCCTTCAGAAGGTGATGCTGGACAGCGGCCACAGCTTCGACACGCTGTGCCTCACCGAGGGCTCGCGCGCCGTGCTCAAGGGCGAGGTGCCGGTGCAGCTGCGCGAATCGGTGTCGTCCGCACCGGCCAAGCGCACGCGCAAGGGCAGCGCCCCGCCCGCCGCCGCCGCCAACCTGGGCCCGGACGCGCAGGTGCGCTTCATCAACCTCAAGGCCTGGCGCGCCGAGGTGGCGCGCGAGCACAACCTGCCCGCGTATGTGATCTTCCACGACGCCACGCTCGCGGCGATTGCCGAACGCAACCCGGGCACGCTGGACGACCTGCAGGGCATCAGCGGCATGGGGGCGAAGAAGCTCGAAGCCTACGGCGCCGACGTGCTGCGGGTGGTGGGCGGCTGAGCCGCCCGGCCACCGGCATCGCCCCACCCCCTGCCAGGCTGGCGCGCGCGTGCGTGTGGCGGGGAGGGCTACCTTCCCGCGCGCAGCGCGCGAATGCCCTCTGAAAAACGCCGCAGCGTGGGCGTGCTGTCGCCCGGCGGCACCATCAGCTCGATGAGCTGGAAGCGCCCGCGTTCGGCAAACGCGGCATCGAGCGCCGCCTTGAACTGGGCGCGCGTGTGCACCCGGTGGCCGCGCCCGCCCAGGGCGTCGGCGGCATCGGCCAGGTGCCAGTCGCCGAGCGCGGCGCAGCGCGACGTGGTCTGGAACGCGCGGATCATTTCCCAGGTCTGGTTGTTGAGCACGATGGCGATGGGGTCCAGCCCCAGGCGCGGGCAGTTGCCCAGCTCCCAGCCCGTCATCTGGAAGGCGCCGTCGCCCACCAGGATGAGGCTGCGCTGGCCCGTGGCCACCTGGGCGCCGATGCCGGCCGGCACCCCGAACCCCATCGACGCGTAGTAGCCCGGTGCCACCAGCGGCGTGGGCAGCAGCTCCATGGCGGCGAACAGGCAGTCGCCGATGTCCGAGGCGATGTTCATGGGGCCGTGCGCGCGGATGCGGTCGTTGAGCGCGCGGGAGAGGTCGGCCGCGCACACGGGCGCATCGTCGGCCACCAGGCCTTCGGGGCAGATGGGCGGGGGTGGCAGCGCGCGTGCCATCGCAACGCCTGCTGCCGGGGCACGGTCCAGCAGCGCCTCCACCAGCGCGGCCAGGGGGATGTCCGGGTACAGGTGGTGGCCCACGCGCGCCTCGCGGTGCGCGGCGATGAGCGCGCGGCGGAAGTCCATGCGCTGGGCGCTCACGCCGAAGTTGCTGTCCGACAGGATGGCGCCCAGCATCACGGGCAGGTCGGAGTCGTCAAGCAGCGCGCTGGTCTCCGGTGCGCCCGCCACGCCCAGGTAGGTGCCGTGGAAGGGCACGCCGGCATGTCCCGCGTCCTCGGCGAGCAGGCCCCGGCCCATGAAGGTGGTGAGCACCGGCAGCTGCAGGCGGCGCGCGAGTTCGGCCACGCGGGCTTCCAGGCCAAAGCGGCGCACCTCCACGTCCACCACCAGCACGGGGCGCCGGGCCGCCTGGATGCGGGCCATCCATTCGTCGGCGCATTCGGCCACGGCGGCTGCGTTGAACGGGCTGGGGGGCAGCACCGGCACCTCGGCCATGGGGTGCAGCGTCATGTCGCGCGGCACCTCGATGAGCACGGGCTGCGAGTATTCGCGGCAGCTGCGCAGCACGCGGGCAAGGTCGGCTGGCGCGGTGGCGGGGTCGGACAGGCGCACCTGGTCGCAGGTGATCTCGCGGAAGATGCGCCACTGCGAATCGACATGGCGCACCTGGTGGTGCAGCACCAGGCCGGAGTGCGCCTCGACCTCGCCGGGGCAGCCGGCCAGCACCACCAGCGGCGAGCGCTCGGCATAGGCCCCCGCCACCGCATTGACCACGTTGAGCGCACCCGCGCCGTAAGTGACGGCCACCACGCCCAGCCCGCAGTGCATGCGCGCGGCGGCATCGGCGGCAAAACCCAGCGAGGGTTCGTGGCTGAGCGTGACCAGCGGCAGGATGCCGCTTTCCTCGATCTGCGCGAACAAGGGCAGGATGAAATCACCGGGGATGCCGAAGATCTCGCGCGCGCCGTGGTGCTTGAGCGCGTGCAGCAGCTGGAGGCCGAGGGGGTTCATGGAGGATTTCCTGACAAGGTGGTGCCGTTGTGCGGCGGTGGCGCGAATGATCCGCGCGGGCCGCGCAAAGCACTTCTGACGCGCATCAAGGCGTGTGCAACAGCGGCCGTATTTGCATGCTTATTTCATGCAGGCCCTTGCAACGCAGGAAATCTGCGCCCGGCACTCACACCCGGCGCAAGGTGAATCCGGAAAACAGCGCGGCCAGTTGCTGCTGGTGCGCGGGCGCCAGCGCCCAGGCCGGGGCGCCGAGCACGCGGCATTCCTGCAGCGCCCAATGCCGCACCCCGCGCGCGGCCAGGGCCTGGGCCAGTTCCAGCAATTCGCCCACACCAAACAGGCCCGCGTGCCAGGTGGTGCGGCATTCGTGGTCGATGCCATGGGCCAGCATGGCATCGAGCGCGGCCCAGGCGCGCGCGCCGCTGCCGGGGGTGGCGGTGATGGCGTCGTAGCGCTGCGGCAGGGCCTTGATGTCCAGCCCCACCCAATTGAGGCGCGGCAGCAGCGCCGCCAGCCGTCCGGGGTACATGCCGCCGGTGTGCAAGGCGGTCTGCAGGCGCAGTGCGCGCACGGCATCCACCGCAGCGGGCAGCGCGGCTTGCAGCGTCGGCTCACCGCCCGAAAACACCACGCCGTCGAGCAGGCCCCGGCGGCTGTGCAGGAACTGCAGCGCCTGGTCCCACGGCAACGCCGGGGGCGCGGCGGCGTCGAGCAGCCCGGGGTTGTGGCAGTAGCCGCAGCGCCAGGGGCAACCCTGGCAATAGAAAACGGCCGCGAGGCGACCGGGGAAGTCGATGGTGGTGAGCGGCGTCATGCCGCCCAGCCGCAGCGCGGACGCTGGCGGCGCCTCAGCAGGCGTTGCTTCCACCACGCGCCTGCTCTGAAAAGAAACGGCGCTCGGCGTGCTCGCCCTGCTTGCCCGTGTTGAAGCTGGCCACGGGGCGGTGGTAGCCCATGACGCGGGTCCAGACCTCGCAGGGCTGGCGCTCGCCGTCGGTGAGCTGCACGGCGGCCAGGGCGGCCTGTTCGGGGGTAGAGAAATGGCTCATGTGATCTCCTTCATGGTTAAAAAATGCTTCTTTATTGATAGCTGCCAGCGCTTTATTGATAAGCGCTACAGGCCAATTTGGTTTGAAATTCGAGGTCAGGCCGCCAGCCGCCGCCGCTTGGCGTCCAGCCGCTCTTCGTCGCAGCGCGGGCAGAACGGGTGCTCGCCCGCCAGGTAGCCGTGCGTGGGGCAGATCGAGAACGTGGGCGTGACGGTGATGTAGGGCAGGCGAAAGCGCGTGAGCGCGCGCCGCACCAGATCGCGGCAGGCCGCGCCGCTGGACAAGCGCTCGCCCATGTACAGGTGCAGCACGGTGCCGCCGGTGTATTTGGATTGCAGCGCCTCCTGCCGCATCAAGGCCTCGAACGGGTCGTCGGTGAAGCCCACGGGCAGCTGCGAGGAGTTGGTGTAGTAAGGCTGCTCGGACGTGCCCGCCTGCAGGATGGCGGGCCAGCGCTTTTTGTCTTCCTTGGCGAAGCGGTAGGTGGTGCCTTCGGCGGGCGTGGCCTCCAGGTTGTAGAGGTGGCCGGTTTCTTCCTGGAAGGCGGTCATGCGCTCGCGCACGTGGTCGAGCAGGCGCACGGCAAACGCGTGGCCCCATTCGCTGGTGATGTCGTGCCGGTCCGCCGTGAAGTTGCGCACCATCTCGTTGATGCCGTTCACGCCCAGCGTGGAAAAGTGGTTGCGCAAGGTGCCCAGGTAGCGCTTGGTGTAGGGGAACAGGCCCTGGTCCATCAGGCGCTGGATGAGCTTGCGTTTGGTCTCCAGGCTTTGTTTGCCCAGTTCCAGCAGGCGGTCGAGCGCGGCGAACAGGCCCGCCTCATCGCCCGCATGCTGGTAGCCCAGGCGCGCGCAGTTGATGGTGACCACGCCCAGGCTGCCCGTCTGCTCGGCGCTGCCGAACAGGCCGTTGCCGCGCTTGAGCAGTTCACGCAAATCGAGTTGCAGGCGGCAGCACATGGAGCGCACCATGTTGGGCTCCAGCTCGGAGTTGATGAAGTTCTGGAAGTACGGCAGACCGTACTTGGCCGTCATCTCGAACAGCAGCTGCGCGTTCTCGCTCTCCCACGGAAAATCCTTGGTGATGTTGTACGTGGGGATGGGGAAGGTGAACACCCGGCCCTTGGCATCGCCCGTGGTCATCACGTCGATGTAGGCGCGGTTGATGAGGTCCATCTCGGCTTGCAGCTCGCCGTAGCTGAACGGCATTTCCACGCCAGCGATCACGGGCACCTGCTCGCGCAGGTCCTCGGGGCAGGTCCAGTCGAAGGTGAGGTTGGTGAACGGCGTTTGCGTGCCCCAGCGCGAGGGCACGTTGAGGTTGTAGACCAGCTCCTGGATGCACTGGCGCACGGCGGCGTAGTCCATGGCATCAATGCGCACAAAGGGCGCCATGTAGGTGTCGAACGACGAGAACGCCTGCGCGCCCGCCCACTCGTTTTGCAGCGTGCCCAGGAAGTTCACGATCTGCCCCACGGCCGAACTCATGTGCTTGGGCGGCCCCGCCTCCACCTTGCCCGGCACGCCGTTGAGCCCCTCGTGCAGCAGCGTGCGCAGCGACCAGCCCGCGCAGTAGCCGCTGAGCATGTCGAGGTCGTGGATGTGCAGGTCGCCGCTCCTGTGCGCCTCGCCGATCTCAGGCGTGTAGACGTGCGACAGCCAGTAGTTGGCCGTGACCTTGCCCGCCACGTTCAGGATCAGCCCGCCCAGCGAGTAACCCTGGTTGGCGTTGGCGTTCACGCGCCAGTCGGCGCGCGTGAGGTATTCGTTGATGGAGCTTTCCACATCGACCAGCGTCTGCCGGTCGGCGCGGAGCTGGGCGTGCTGCTCGCGGTAGACGATGTAGGCGCGCGCGGTCGCCAGGTGGTTGGCGGCGATCAGCGTCTGCTCGGCCACGTCCTGGATCTGCTCGATGGTGGGTGCCTCGCCATGGAAGCGGTGGATCAGCACCTTGGTGACCTGGGCGGTGAGCAACGCCGCTTCGTCGGCGCCGTATTCACCCGAGGCCTGGCCCGCGCTGGCCAGCGCGGCGCGGATGCGTTCGGCGTCAAAAGGAACGCGCTGGCCGCTGCGCAAAACGACTTCGCGGGGCAAGGTGGAAAGGGTGGACGCCATGGGTTCGACCAATCTGTGGAACGGGTTAAAAACACTACCTATGGTGTCCACGATACCCACCAGCCACTATAGGTAGTTTGACCCAACACAATCGAGGCGGTAAGCAGGGGTAAAAAAAATGCCGGCACAAAGGCCGGCGAAAGGAAGGTGCCGTCAGGCCCTACCGATGGATGGGGGTGCGTGTGATGGCACGCTGGAGCACAAGAGGTGTGCGTGGAAAAGGTGGGTGTTTTTGTTGGGGGCTAGGGGCTGCTGGGGCTCCACCGCTGCGGCCGGGCTGCGCTCGCGTGGGCGCTCAATGGCAGGCGGCGGTTTCTTCCTCCTCGATGCGGGGATAGAAGTCATGGTCTTCGCGCTGCATGCGCTCGAACACCCGGCGCAGCACCACGTTGGCCTCGTCCCGAAAGCCCTGCGCATCGCGGCGCACGGCCTCGGCCGTGTTCCAGCGGCGCGCAAAGGCGTCGTAGGCACTGGCAATCGAGGCCATCTCGCTCTGGTACTGGCGGCCCAGGCGCGCCAGTTCGGCGTTGCCACCGCGCTGCAGTGCGGGGTACAGCACCTGGTCTTCCACGGCCAGATGCAGCTTGATGGTGCCGCTCATCGCCACGATGCCCTGCGCGATGGCCGTGGCGTTGGCCTGCACGCCCGCGTGGGCCAGGGCGCGCAAGGTGGCGATGCTGCGCAGGATGTCGGTGTGCTGGTGCTTGAATTTGTCGAGGTTCATGGTCAGTCCTTGTGGGCAAACGGTGTGTGAGCGCGGTGGCCGCTTGTGGCAGCCGCCGCGCACGGTGCATTTCAGCGACGGGCCTGCGCCAGGTAGGCCCCCGTGGAAGCGGCCGGGGCCCGCGAACCGAACACACCGCTCACCACCTGCCAGGCCATGGCCAGCGCGCCGACGATGAAGACCACGTCGCCGAAGGTGCGCACCCAGCGCAGCGTCTGGATGAAGGGCTGCTGCATGAAGGCCTCGCCCCGGGCGTACCACAGGCCTTCGCTCACGCTCGCGTGGAACTGGAACAGGGCGATGGGGAACAGGCTGGTGGCGATCATCAGCACCAGGCCGGCGTTGAGCCACCAGAAGCCCGTCTTCATGAGCCGCTCGCTGAACACCAGCTGCGGCCGGATGTAGCGCAGCACCAGCAGCGTGAAGCCCAGCGCCAGGAAGCCATACACCCCGAACAGCGCGGCGTGGGCATGCACCGGCGTGGTGTTCAGGCCCTGCACGTAGTACAGCGAGATGGGCGGGTTGATCATGAAGCCGAAGACACCGGCGCCCAGCATGTTCCAGAAGGCCACGGCCACGAAGCACATCAGCGGCCAGCGCAGGCGGGCCATCCAGGGCGTGCGGTGCTGCAGGCGCCAGTGTTCCCAGGCCTCGTGGCCCAGCACGACCAGCGGCACCACTTCGAGCGCGCTGAAGGCCGCGCCCACCGCCATCACCGGGGTGGTGGTGCCTGCAAAGTAGAGGTGGTGGAAGGTGCCGGGCACGCCGCCCAGCATGAACAGCGAGGCCGAGGCCAGGCTGGCCGTGGTGGCCATGCGCACCGACACCAGCCCCAGCGTCGAGAAGATGAAGGCGAGCGCCGTGGTGGCGAAGACTTCGAAGAAGCCCTCAACCCACAGGTGCACCACCCACCAGCGCCAGTACTCCATCACCGACAGGTGGGTGCGTTCGCCGTAGAAGAAGCCCGCGCCGTAGAACAGGCCGATGGCCACCACCGACGCCGTCAGCAGCGCCAGCAGGTTCTTGTCGCCGCCGGGTGTGCGCAGCGCCGGCACGATGCCGCGCAGCATGAGCACCAGCCAGAAGGCGATGCCGGTGAACTTGCCGATCTGCCACAGGCGGCCCAGGTCCACGTATTCATAGCCCTGGTGGCCCAGCCAGAAGTTCCACTCGGGCGGCATGATCTGCGCGATAGCCAGGTAGTTGCCCGTGAACGAGCCGACCACCACCACGACCAGCGCCCAGAACAGGATGTCCACGCCCAGCTTCTGGTAAGCCGGGTCCTTGCCCCCATTGATGAGCGGCGCGAGGAACAGGCCCGCGGCCAGGAAGCCCGTGGCGATCCAGAACAGCGCGCTCTGGATGTGCCAGGTGCGCACCAGCGAATACGGGAACCACTGCGACACGTTGATGCCGTAGAACTGCTGGCCTTCCACCGTGTAGTGGGCCGTAAAGCCGCCCAGCAGCACCTGGAAGCTGAACAGCGCGACGATGAGGAACAAATACTTGCCCAGGGCGCGCTGCGAGGGCGTGAGCGGCACGCGCGAGAGCGGGTCATGCTGGGGTGGCGTGGGCTCCACCTCGTCGTGCTTGCGCAGGAAGGACCAGCCCCACACGAGGAAGCCCACGCCCGCCATCATCACGACCACGCTCATCACCGACCAGACCATGTTCTCGGCCGTGGGCTTGTTGCCGATCAGCGGCTCGTGGGGCCAGTTGTTGGTGTACGTCGCCGTGGTGCCGGGGCGCTCGGTGGCGGCGGCCCAGGCCGTCCAGAAGAAGAAACCCGTCATCTGCGCGCGCCGCTCGGCGCTGGGCAGGGTGTTCTCCTTCATGGCGAAGTGCTCGCGGGTCTTGTGCAGCGCAGGCACGTCGCTGAAAAGCTGGTCGTAGTACAGCGCGGTCATCGCGATCGCGTCGGCCCGCGTGGACGACACCGTGGCCACGCCCGTCTCGGGGCTGTAGGTGTTGGTGCGGTACTCGGTCTTCATGCGGTCGCGCAGCACGGCCTGGGCGGCGGCGTCGATGTCTGCAAACGGCTTGCCATGGGCGCGCTCGGACGCCACTTCCAGCCAGTTGAGCAGCTCGCGGTGCAGCCAGTCGGCCGTCCAGTCGGGTGCCTGGTAGGCGCCGTGGCCCCAGATGGAACCCAGCTGCATGCCGCCCACCGACTGCCAGGCGGTCTGGCCGTCGAGGATGCTGTCGTGGGTGAAAAGCACTTCACCCCCGGCCGTGGCGATCCTGGCGGGAATGGGCGGCGCGGTGCGGTAGACCTCGGCGCCGTAGTAGCCCAGCAGGCTGAAGGTGACGATGAGCACGCCGATCAGCGTGAACCAGAGCTTGCGGTAGTTACCCATGGCGGGCCTCCTGCTTCAACAGAACAACAACGAAGGGGCGGCGCCAGCGTGCGCTGGCGGCGTGGGGTCGGGGTCTTGTGGTCATGGCTTTTCGGAACGAGTGAATCGGTGTCACTGTCCACATCGCAAGCGCCGGGCCAGGGCTGCAGGCCCATCAAATCAACCACTTGCAGCGGTCATGGTCTTTTTGACCATCCATGGATAGGGTTTAATTCACCCATCAAAGGTAAATATCACCATGGACCATAGCCCCCTGCTCGCCGACCTGGCCACCGATCTGCCCCAGGCCGTGCGCCTGCAGCGGCTGGCGGACCACCTGCGCACGCGCTTTCACTGCGGGGCCGTGGCCCTGCTGCAGCTGGAGGAAGACCACCTGCGCCCCGTGGCCGTGGAGGGCCTGGTGCGCGAGGCGCTGGGCCGGCGCTTCGTGGTCAGCCAGCACCCCCGGCTCGCCGCCATCCTGGCGCGGCGCGAGGTGACCTGTTTCGACCACGACAGCACCCTGCCCGACCCCTACGACGGCCTGCTCGACACCCTGGTGGGCGAGCCCCTGCCCGTGCACGACTGCATGGGCGTGAGCCTGTGGGTGGACGGCCAGCCCTGGGGCGTGCTGACGCTGGACGCACTGCAGACCGGCACCTTCGGCGAGGCCGCACGCGCCGCGCTGGCCGACTGCAAGGTGCTGGTGGAGGCGGCCGTGCGCATCTCGCGGCTGGAGCGCGAGGTGCAGGCGCTGCGCAGCGCCCCCCACACCCGCAGCGCCGACGACGAGCGCACCACCCGCGCAAGCGATGGCGACATGGAGATCGTTGGCCAGAGCGAGCCCCTGCTGCGCCTGCTGCACGAGCTCACGGTGGTGGCGGGCTCGGACCTGCCGGTGCTGCTGCTGGGCGAAACCGGCGTGGGCAAGGAGCTGTTCGCGCGCCTGCTGCACCGCCAGTCCACGCGCCGCACCAAGCCCCTGGTGCACGTGAACTGCGCGGCGCTGCCCGAGTCTCTGGCCGAGAGCGAACTCTTCGGCCACGTGCGCGGCGCGTTCTCCGGCGCAGTGGCCGATCGGCCCGGGCGCTTCGAGGCCGCCGAGGGCGGCACGCTGTTCCTGGATGAGGTGGGCGAGCTGCCGCTGGCCGTGCAGGCCAAGCTGCTGCGCACGCTGCAGAACGGCGAGATCCAGCGCCTGGGCGCCGACCGCCCGCGCCGCGTGGACGTGCGCGTGATCGCCGCCACCAACCGCAACCTGCGCGAGCAGGTGCGCGACGGCGCGTTCCGCGCCGACCTGTACCACCGGCTGTCGGTGTACCCCGTGCCCATCCCGCCGCTGCGCGAACGGGGCAACGATGTGCTGCTGCTGGCAGGTCGTTTTCTGGAACTGAACCGCGCGCGCCTGGGCCTGCGCAGCCTGCGCTTGTCGGCCAGCGCACAGGACGCACTGCGCCGCTACCCCTGGCCCGGCAACATCCGCGAGCTGGAGCATGTGGTCAGCCGCGCCGCCCTCAAGGCCCTGAGCCGGGGCGTGAACCGCGCCGACATCGTGACGCTGGAGCCTGCACTGCTCGACCTGGACGCCGACGCTGCCAGCGTGGCCCATGCCCCGCCGGACGCCAGCGCCCCCGCCGTGGCCACCACGCCGCCCACCCCCACCACCGCCGAAGGCCCGCTGCGCGACGCCGTGGATGCCTGCCAGCGGCACGCCATCACGCAGGCCCTGGCGCGCCACCAGGGCAACTGGGCCCAGGCGGCGCGTGCGCTGGAGGTGGACGCGAGCAACCTGCACAAGCTGGCGCGCAGGCTGGGCATCAAGTAGATGCTTCCATTTTGATAGCATTCAGCGCTTACCCCTCAAGCGCTGGCGGCCATTTTCTTCCCATGTCCATGCCGGGGGGCCTGCGGCACGCGGGCCTGCGCCACAATGGCGCCATGCTGACCCTCCAAGACATCCGAGACGCCGCCACCCGCCTGCAGGGCCAGGTGCTGGACACCCCCTGTGTGGAATCCAAGACGCTCTCGCAGATCGTGGGCGCGCAGGTATTCCTCAAGTTCGAGAACCTGCAGTTCACGGCCTCGTTCAAGGAGCGGGGCGCCTGCAACCGGCTCACCTTGCTGGTCGACGCGGAACGTGCCCGCGGCGCGGCGCCCGGAACGACGCCGGGTGTGGTGGCCATGAGCGCGGGCAACCATGCCCAGGGCGTGGCCTACCACGCGCAGCGCCTGGGCCTGCGCGCGGTGATCGTGATGCCGCGCTTCACGCCCGGCGTGAAGGTGGAGCGCACCCGCGGCTTCGGCGCCGAGGTGGTGCTGCACGGCGACACGCTCGAAGAAGCCCGGGCCCACGCCTACGGGCTGGCCGATGCGCAGGGGCTGACGTTCGTGCACCCCTACGACGACGAAGCCATTGCCGCGGGCCAGGGCACGGTCGCGCTGGAGATGCTCGCCGCCCAGCCCGATCTGGACATGCTGGTCGTCGCCATCGGCGGGGGCGGGCTGATCGCCGGCATGGCCACGGCGGCCAAGGCGCTCAAGCCCGGCATCGAGATCGTGGGCGTGCAGGCGGCGCGCTTTCCGTCGATGGTCAACGCCGTGCGGCACACGCAGCACCCCATGGGCACCTCGACCATCGCCGAGGGCATTGCCGTGGGCACCCCGGGCAAGATCACCCAGGAGGTGGTGCAGCGCCTGGTGGACGACCTGGTGCTGGTGGACGAAGGCGATATCGAGCAGGCCGTGCTGATGCTGCTCGAAATCGAGAAGACGCTGGTCGAGGGCGCGGGCGCCGCGGCCCTGGCGGCGCTGGTGCGCCACCCCGCCCGCTTCAGGGGCAAGCGCGTGGGGCTGGTGCTCTCGGGCGGCAACATCGATCCGCTGCTGCTGGCCGCCATCATCGAGCGCGGCATGGTGCGCTCGGGCCGGCTGGCGCGCATCAAGGTCAGCGCGCGCGACGTGCCGGGCGTGCTCGCGCGCATCACCGCCACCGTGGCCGACGCGGGCGCGAACATCGAGGAAGTGCACCACCAGCGCGCGTTCACCATGCTGGCCGCGCAGAACGTGGAGATCGAGCTGGTCCTGCAGACAAGGAGCAAGGCGCACGTGGACGAGGTGCTGGGCAAGCTGCGTTCGGCGGGCATGGAGGCCGACCTGATCTGACCCCCGGCGCGGGGTTTTCAGCCCCGTGCACGCCGGCGCGGCTAGAATTGCGCAAGTTTTAAGCATCTGGAGCCCACACCATGTCCGACCACCACACTACGCACGCCCCCGAATCGCTCCCGCACGATCCTGTGGAAAACGTGGTTCACGTGATTCCCGTGGTGCTGCCCGTGGTCGGCGGCATCATGATGTTCCTGCTGGCCTTCATCGCCGTGTACATGGCCTGATCGATTGCCCTGGCACCGCCACAAGCCCCGCTGCGCGGGGCTTTTTTTCGCCTTGCACCACCCCCGTCACCAGGAGACCCCATGAGACCCGGACACGCCCTCGTCCTTTTTTCCGGTGGCCAGGACTCCACCACCTGCCTGGCCTGGGCGCTCACGCAGTTCGAGCGCGTGGAAACCATCGGCTTCGACTACGGCCAGCGCCACCATGTGGAGCTGCAGGCCCGGCAGGCAGTGCTGGCGGCCCTGCGGTCCCGCTTCGGGCCATGGCGGGACCGGCTCGGCGACGACCACATGATCGACCTGGCCGTGCTGGGCCGCATCAGCGACACGGCGCTGACCAGCGACGCCGAGATCCAGATGACCGCCGCCGGCCTGCCCAACACCTTCGTGCCGGGGCGCAACCTGCTGTTCTTCAACCTGGCCGCCGCCGTGGGCTACCGGCGCGGGCTGCACACGCTGGTGGGCGGCATGTGCGAAACCGACTTCTCGGGCTACCCCGACTGCCGCGACGACACGCTCAAGGCGCTGCAGGTCGCCGTGTCGCTGGGCATGGGGCAGCGCTTCACGTTCGAGACGCCGCTCATGTGGCTGGACAAGGCCGCCACCTGGGAGCTGGCCCGCACCCTGGGCGGCGACGCGCTGGTGGATCTCATCATCACCGAGTCGCACACCTGCTACCACGGGGTGCGCGACACGCTGCATGCCTGGGGCTACGGCTGCGGCACCTGCCCGGCGTGCGAGTTGCGCAAGGCGGGCCATGCGCGGTGGCAGGTCGGCCAGACAGGCCAGCCCTGCACCTGAAGGGCGGGACAGAGCGGGACTGGGCGGATTGTGATGCATAACCTCATGCATCTTTTGCATGGTTTTAGCCCCAGTCTGACAGACAAGCGGTCGGCAGATTCATAAAATTGACACCCCAGCCGACCCGCGGAATCCGTGGAAATAGCCTCCACCCCGTGGGGCTGATCCACGCTCCCGCCCGCCGACTGAGCACGAAAGCCGTTTTTTCAAAGGCAGCGCTCAGCATCGCAACTGCGCCAGGCCTTGCCGCGATCCACCGGGTCCGCTTCCTTTGAAAAAACTGTTTTTCAACTTAGGAAGCTCCCGATGAACGCACCCACCATGCAGGGCCTGAATCTCAACGCCCCCGCTTACGTCAAGAACGCCCGGCTGCTCGCCTGGGTGGCCGACATGGCCGCCCTGTGCAAGCCCGACACCATCTATTGGTGCGACGGCAGCAAGGAAGAGTACGACCGCCTGTGCCAGCAGCTGGTCGACGCCGGCACCTTCAAGAAGCTCAACCCCGCCAAGCGCCCCGGCAGCTTCCTGGCCTGGTCCGACCCATCGGACGTGGCCCGCGTGGAAGACCGCACCTACATCTGCTCGGCCGCCAAGGAAGACGCAGGCCCCACCAACAACTGGATGGCACCCGCAGAGATGCGGGCCACGCTGCAGCCCCTGTTCGACGGCTGCATGAAGGGCCGCACCATGTACGTGGTGCCTTTCAGCATGGGCCCCCTGGGCAGCCACATCGCCCACATCGGCGTGGAGCTGACCGACAGCGCCTACGTGGCCGTGAACCAGCGCCTCATGACCCGCATGGGCAAGGCCGTGTACGACGTGCTGGGCGTGGAAGGAGAGTTCGTGCCCTGCATGCACACCGTGGGCGCCCCCCTGGCCGAAGGTGAAAAGGACACGACCAGCTGGCCCTGCAATCCCAAGGTCAAGTACATCGTGCACTACCCCGAGACGCGCGAGATCTGGTCGTACGGCTCGGGCTACGGCGGCAACGCGCTGCTGGGCAAGAAGTGCCTGGCCCTGCGCATCGCGTCGACCATGGGCCGCGACCAGGGCTGGCTGGCCGAGCACATGCTCATCCTGGGCGTGACCAACCCCGCCGGCAAGAAGTACCACGTGGCCGCCGCCTTCCCCAGCGCCTGCGGCAAGACCAACTTCTCGATGCTGGTGCCGCCCGAAGCAGGCTTTGCCGGCTGGAAGGTCACCACCATCGGTGACGACATCGCCTGGATCAAGCCCCATGCCGACGGCAAGATGTATGCCATCAACCCTGAAGCCGGCTACTTTGGCGTGGCCCCCGGCACGAACATGCACACCAACCCCAACTGCATGAAGAGCCTGGACAAGGACGTGATCTTCACCAACGTGGCCCTGACCGACGACGGCGACGTGTGGTGGGAAGGCATGGAAAAGGACACCGGCAAGCTCCCGGACCACCTGATCGACTGGCAAGGCAAGGACTGGACGCCCCAGATCGCCAAGGAAACCGGCGCCAAGGCGGCCCACCCCAACTCGCGCTTCACGGTGGCCGCCACCAACAACCCGGCGCTCGATGCGCAGTGGGACGACGCCAACGGCGTGGCGATCGACGCCTTCATCTTCGGCGGCCGCCGCTCCACCACCGTGCCGCTGGTGACGGAAGCCCGCACCTGGACGGAGGGCGTGTACATGGCCGCCACCATGGGCTCCGAGACCACCGCCGCCGCCTTCGGGGCCCAGGGCGTGGTGCGCCGCGACCCCTTCGCCATGCTGCCGTTCTGCGGCTACAACATGAGCGACTACTTCCAGCACTGGCTGAACATGGAAGGCAAGATCGCCGCCACCGGCAAGGCCGTGCCCAAGGTCTTCTGCGTGAACTGGTTCCGCAAGGACGAGGCCGGCAAGTTCGTCTGGCCCGGCTACGGCGACAACATGCGCGTGCTCAAGTGGATGATCGACCGCATCGAAGGCCAGGCCCAAGGCCAGGAAACCATGTTCGGCGTGGCGCCCCAGTACGCCGAGATCAACTGGACGGGCCTGGATTTCAGCGCCCAGAAGTTCGACGCCGTGACCAGCATCGACAAGGCGGCCTGGGCCGATGAGTTCAAGCTGCACGATGCCCACTTCGAGCAACTGGCCTACCACCTGCCCACGGCCCTGCTGGACACCAAGGCCCTGCTGGAAAAACGCCTGGCTGCATAAAACCCTGTTCTTCCCAGTCCGAGAAACCGCCCCTTCTGCCGAACGGGCGGTTTTTTCATGGGCCGGCGCCAGGGGGAAACAGGCCAGGCGCAGGACAGCCGGCCCATGAAAAAAGCCGTGGCGAGCATTCGCCACGGCTTCAAGGGGATCGGGACGGCCGCGCAGCGCGGTCTCAGTAGTACGTGCGGATATCGTTCACCGTGGGGATGCCCATTGCATGGTTCAGTTCAGCCATGATGCGGGGATCCTTCATGGCGACTTGCCAGGTGCGCTCGTCGTCCGCGGCGCGGCGGCGGTTTTCCGCCCAGGCGCGGCCTGCCACGCGCAGAGCGGCGCCAGCACGGCGTGCCGGGGCGGTCAGCAGGGCCAGGGCGGCGAACGCCACCAGCCACAGCACCATCCACGCGGCCAGCAGGTGGCCTTCGCTCCAGGTGTCGATCACCTGGTTGGCCACGACCAGCAGTGCCGACACGACGGCCGCGAGCAGCAGGGTGGCGGCGCCACGGGCGCCGTCAAAGTTGGCGGCCACGCTCTTCAGAGCGGCGGCGGCGTTTTCGGCGCGGACCACGCCGGGGTGTTCAGTGGGGTAGTCAACGTGTGCAAAGCTGGTCATTTCGGTTTCCCTTTTCTAACGCTTGTGGCGAGATTGCCGGGCGATGGGGTGATATTAGGGTTTACCCTTTGCATGTTCAAGTTTATATTTTGAATCATTGATATTCATAATGGTGATGAATTCCCATGACACCCTTGAACTTCCGCTCGCTGGACCTGAATCTGTTGCGCGTCTTCGACGAGGTGATGGCCGAGCGCAGCCTCACGCGCGCGGCACACAAGCTGTCCATCACCCAGCCCGCCGTGAGCAATGCCATGCGCCGGCTGCGCGACGTGCTGGGGGATGAACTGGTGGTGCGCAGCGGCCAGGGGGTCGAGCCCACGCCCCGCGCCTTGGCGCTGTGGCCCCCCGTGCGCGAGGCCCTGGCCCATCTGCAGGACTCCCTGGCGCCGGGGCGCTTCGAGCCCGCCACGGCCGAGTCCACCTTTGTGCTGGCCATGGCCGATGCCACGGCGGCCACGCTGGTTCCCGCCCTCGTGGAGATCATCGAGCGCGAGGCCCCCGGCATCTCGATCCGGGTGCTGCCCCTGACCACCCGCGACCCCCGGCGCCTGCTCGACGAGGAAGCCGCCGACATGGCGGTAGGCTACTTTCCGGCCGTGCTGGCCGACCTCACGGCACGCGCGCAGTCGGGCGGGGCGGTCGCGTTCGAGAGCCGCCGCCTCTACGACGGGGAATACGTGTGCGTGATGCGCCAGGGCCACCCGCTGGCGGACGCGCCGCTCACCCTGGACGCCTATTGCGCTGCCCGGCACATGCTGGTGAGCTTTTCCGGCCGCCCCTTCGGTTTCATCGACGAGGCGCTGGCCTCCCTGGGCCGCGAGCGCAAGGTAGTGATCACGGTCAACCAGTTCTTCACCGCCGGGCGCGTGGTGTCGGGTTCGGACCTGCTGACGGTGCTGCCGCGCCACTTCGTGCCCGTCACGGGCATCTCCGACGCGCTGGTGCAACGGGCCCTGCCGCTGGACGTCCCGCCCGTGCACGTCGATGCCCTGTGGCGCCGCCGCGGCCCGCAGCAGGCGGCGATGACCTGGCTGCTGCACGCCCTGGCGCGCTCGGCGCGCCGCACCTTTCCCGAACCGTGAGGCCCGGGCGCGGGCATCCCGCCCACCCACCCCAGCGCGGCCTGCCGCGGCAGTGCCTTGCGGCGGGATCTGGCGCATTTCGGGGTGCCGCCAGGGCATTCGCTTCGCCCCTTCCCACCCCGAGCCCGTAGACTGCGCGCTCCATGAACATCCAGCTGCTGTCCGATCTGCACCTTGAGGCGCACCCCCATTTCATCCCCGAACCGGCCCCCGGCGCCGATGTGCTGGTGCTTGCGGGGGACGTGGGCTCCTACCAGCAGGGCTCGCTGCTGCAGGACGATGACTTCGGCCTCGCCCGGTTCTCGCCCCTGGCCCCGTACGCGGGCTGGCCCACGCCGGTGCTCTTCGTGCCCGGCAACCACGAATACGACGCGCAGGATTTCGATGCGGCCCACCAGCGGCTGCGCAGGACCTGCGAACGGCTGGGGATCACCTGGCTGGAGCGGGAGGTGGTCACTCTTCAAGGTGTCCGCTTCGTGGGCACCACGCTCTGGAGCGATTTCGACGCTTTGGCGGACCACGAAGGCACCACCGACCTGGCCAGGCGCCTGAAGCTGCGCGACAAGGCTTTCCGGGCGGCGAATTTCTATCTGCGCAAGACGGGCGGCACCCGCCATGCGCAGCCGTTCCTCGCCGAGGCCGTGCGCGACCAGGCCCTGGTCTGCCAGCAGTGGCTGGCCGACGCGCTCGCGGTCCCGTTCGACGGGCCCACGGTCGTGGCCACGCACTTCGCGCCCAGCCTGCGCAGTGCCGACCCGCGCTACGGCATGGTGCCGGGCACGGCGGGCTTCTGCAACGCGCTGGACGCCCTGCTGCCCCGCGCGCAGCTGTGGCTGCACGGGCACCTGCATGCCCCGAGCGACTACACGGCACGGGGCCTGCGCGAGGACGGCACGCCGTGGCAGTGCCGTGTCGTGGCCAATCCGCTGGGTTATGCGCGCAAGGGCGAGCAGGCGGCGTTCCAGGCGCAGTGCTGCATCACCTTATGATCGGCGCACGGGGCCCTGCCGCCCCGCAGTGCAGAGGAAAAAACATGACCCAGGTCAAGACAACAGAAGTCCGCGCACGTTAGTCTGACCCATTCCTTTTCGGAGAACACCATGAACATCCTGCTTGCTGTCGACGGCAGCGCCTACACCAAGAAAATGCTGGCTTACCTGGCCACCCACGAAGAACTGCTGGGGGGCAACCACCAGTACACGGTGCTCACCGTGCAGGCCCCGCTGCCCGCGCGTGCCCGCGCGGCCCTGGGCAAGGAAGTCGTGGAGAACTACCACGCCGAAGAAGCCGAGAAAATCCTGGCGCCCGTGTGCAAGTTTCTCGCGCGCCACGGTGTGGAGGCCAAGCGCAGCGTCAAGGTCGGCACGGTGGGCGAGAACATCGCCAAGGTGGCCGACAGCGGCAAGTTCGACCTGCTGGTGATGGGCTCCCACGGCCACGGGGCCCTGGCCACCCTGGTCATGGGTTCGGTCACCACGCAGGTGCTGGCCCACAGCAAGGTGCCCGTGCTGCTCGTGCGCTGAGCCCCGCCGCCCGGCGCAGGCCGCGCCCTGCCTCGGCAGGGTTTTTCGCCCACAAGACAAGAAAGCCCGGCATGCCGGGCTTTCTTGCGAGGTACGAAACGCCGGAACGGGCTGCCGCTACCGCGCAGCCAGCCCGTCGAAACAGGTGCGCACCACCAGATCCACGATCTGCGCATCCGAATACTGGCCGCCTTCCTTGAGGAAGCTCACCACCGGGTCACAGGCCCGCGCATACAAGGTGTACAGCACCACCAGCGGTGGCAGCGTGGGGTTGATCACGCCCTCGGCCTGGGCCTGGGTGATCCATTCGCCGATCTGGTCGCTCACCGCCACCAGGCCGTTGAGATAGTCCTTGTTGGCCATGAGCACCGCGCGCAGCGTGGAGTTGCGGCTGGGCAGCAGCGGCATTTCATTGCTCAGCAGGCGCTCCAGCGACCAGCGCACCAGCGCATGGAGCTTTTCGAGGGGTGGCATTTCGGCGGGCAGGTCCGCCAGATAGGCCCGCACCCGCGCCAGGATCTGCACCATGGCGGCGCTGCACAGCTCTTCCTTGCTGCAAAAGTGCTTGTACAGGCTGGCCTTGGCAATGCCCACGGCGTTGGCTACATCGTCCATGGTCATGGCGTCGAAGGCCTTTTCGCCCAGGAGCTGGCAGGTGGACTGGAGGATGGCATCCTCGCGCGCCTGGTGCATCTGCTCCTTGAACGAGGCTTTGGGGGGCTGCGTTTGCATGGCGTCCATTTTATACATCACAGTAAAAAAATAAATGACCAAGTTGCAATGCAACTACGTCGTTCACGTTTTCTCCAGCAGGAATCGTGCCGCGGGCCTGGGCGCGAGGGCGGGCAATCTGCGCTGGTGCACTGCAGCACCCGCCCCCATAATCGCGCCGCCATGTCCACGCCGCACGCCCTGCCATCGACAGTTTTCACCACCGACCAGGGTTCCGGCGAAGAGCGCTTCGAGGCCTGGCGCAGCAGCATTTCGGTGGTCTTCGATGTCGCGCCGCTGGACCGCGATCCGCTGGAGAGCTTCAGTGCATCGGTCACCGCCAGTCACCTGGGCGCCCTGCTGGTGGGCGACCTGCGCTTTGGCCGGCAGCAGTTCTCGCGCGGTACGCCGCGCGTGGCGCGCGACGGGGTCAACCACTACCTGGTGCAGTGGTACCGCAGCGGCGGGTTCGTGGGCCAGCACGACGACGGCGTGGACATGCAGGTGCGCGCGGGCGACATCACCGTGTTCGACCTCGGCCGCACGCAGCGCACCTACGCCAGCCCCTCGCACGTCCTGTCCATCGTCGTGCCCCGCGAGATCGCCGACGAGGCCTTTTGCAGCCCCTCGGCCGACCTGCACGGCACGGTGCTGCGCGGCCACACGGCGCTGGGCGGGCTGCTCAGCGACTACCTGCAGTCGCTGCATCGGCGGCTGCCCACCGTCACCCTCCCCGAGGCGCCCGCCGTGGTGCAGGCCACCACGCAGATGCTGGCGGCCTGCCTGCGCCCGGGCCGCGACACCCTCGCCCAGGCGGAGCCACAGATCCAGGGTGTCACCCTCAGACGCATCCAGCAATACATCGCGCAGCACCTGGGAGCCCCGCTCAGCCCCGAGCTGCTGAGCCGCACGTTCGGCGTCTCGCGCAGCATGCTGTACCGGCTGTTCGAGCCGCTGGGCGGCGTGGCGCACTACGTGCAGCAGCAGCGCCTGGCCCGGGCGTTCCACGCGCTGGCCAACCCGGCCAACCGCCGGCTGCGGGTGGGCGAGATCGCCACGCGCGCCGGGTTCACCAGCGAGGCGCATTTCAGCCGCGCCTTTCGCACGACCTTTGGCCTCACGCCCAGCGACGTGCGTGCCATGGGCCGCGGCTGGCAAGCGCCCCGCAAGGGCCCGGACGGCGCCAGCGGGCAGACCACCGCCGAATACGCGGACTGGCTGCGCGGCTTGAGGGTGTAGCACCCGCTTTTGCCGATCCTCGGCGGCACGGGCAGTCAAGCGCCCTGAAACGCACAGTCAAGCCGCGCCGTGAATGCTGCCTAGCATGCGCGGCAGCCCTCCTTCGCTTCTTCTCCGTGCGCGCCACCATGTTCCTTGTCCGCGGCATCGCCGCCGCCCTTTTCGCGGCCAACCGGCGCAGCGTGGGCTTGGCCTTGACCGACGGCGGCCCGGGTCCCGTCGCAGGGCTCGCGCGTCACTCCCAAAACAATAGCTACTCACCCTTTTAAAACAAGCGCTACAAGGCAATTTCATGCAAAAAAACCATCCCTCCCGTCACCCCGCAACCGCCCCACGCATCGCCCTGCTGTGGGCCGCCGCCGCTGCAGCCCCCGCCGCCTGGGCCCAGGGCGCGCCCGTGGGCGCGGTGGCCTATGCCCCGCTGGCGGCCCCGGCCGCCGTGCCCACGCTGTCGCAATGGGGGCTGCTGGTGCTGGTGCTGCTCCTGGCCGCCGCGGCCCGCCACCTGCTGCGCCACGCGGGGCACGGCGTGGTCCGCGCCATCGTGCCGGGGCTGCTGGCCTGCGCGGCGCTGCTGTGCATGCCGTGGGGCGGACAGGCGATCGCGGTGCCCTCCAGCGATGTCCCGCTGGACAACCCGGCGGGGGGCGTGGCCGACATTCCCGACCACCCCGACCTGGAACGTGCATTCGCCGACTACCTGCACGCCTACGAGGTGCGCAACACCACGGACCGCCCCCAGCGGATCACCGCCGTGAGCGTGACCGCCGCGCACCGCATCCAGGGCCCGGGTGATGAGACCCGATGCACGGTGGGGCAGACGCTGGCGCCCATGGCCTCGTGCCATCTCGTGGTGGGCCGGCCGCACTGAACGCAGCCGCCGCCCCGGCTAGGCCGCCGGCGCCTCGAGCGTGCGGGCGGCCGTGGCCGTGAGCGCGGCCGTGAGCGCGTCCAGCACCGCCGACTCCAGGTTCCAGCAGTGCCAGTACAGCTGGATCGGCAGCCTGCGGCCGGGCGCCAGGTCCACCATGCTGCCGTCGGCGATGGGCCCGCGCGCCAGCAGCTCGGGCACCACGCCCACCGCCCAGCCTGCGGCCACGGCGCGCATCTGTGCCTCGGAACCCGGCACGAACAGGTGATTGAGTGCCACGCGCTTGAGCCCGAAGGCACGCGCCACAAACTCGGCAGCCATGTCGTCCTTGCGGTTGAACGACAGGAACGACACCTCGCGAAAGTTGTGCGGCGTGAGCCCCTGGGGCAGGTACTGCTCCGCATAGCTGGCCGACGCCACGGCCACGTAGTGCATGGCGCCCAGCGGCACCATCTTGCACCCACGCAGTGCCTGCTTGAGCGTGGTCACGCAGCCCAGCACCTGACCGGAGCGCAGCCATTCCTGCGTGAAATCCTGGTCGTCCACGATGATTTCCAGCGGCAGGCGCTGGCGCACCAGCTCGTGCAGCGCGCCCATCGCCCAGGTGGCGATGCTGTCGGCATTGATGGCGATCGAGATGCGTTCGTCCTCGCGCGTGCCGCCGGGGGCGCTGGGCGCGAGTTCGTGCAGGTCGCGCTCCAGGTCGGCGCGCAGCAGTCGTAGCTGCTTGGTGTGCTTGAGCAGCAACTGCCCCGCCGAGGTGGGCCGCAGCGGACGGCTGCGCACGATGAGCACCGAGCCCACCTGCGCCTCCAGCGCGCGCAGGCGCTGTGAGACGGCCGACTGTGTGACGTTCAGGCGCTGCGCAGCGCGCTCGAAGCCGCCCTCTTCAACGATGGCGGCAAGGCATTCCAGGGCGGCGGGATCGTAGGTGCTCATGGTCTCGGGCTCGAACAAAAGAGGGTTGTCTCTACCGCACCGTTTATTAGGTGCGCTGATGTTTTTGGAGTAAGTTTAATTTTGCTTTTAGTTGAATGCAATGTCGCGCACACTGCGCCCCATCGTGTCCCGCACTGGGGCGGGTGGCACGCAAAGGCTCACAAGGCATTCCGCATATGAAAACCATTGTTCTCGGCGCAGGCATCATCGGCACCAGCACGGCGTGGCACCTGCTGGAACGCGGTCACGAAGTCATCGTGATCGACCGCCAGCCCGATGCGGCGCTCGAAACCAGTTTTGCCAATGCAGCACAGATCTCGGTGAGCTACTGCGAGCCCTGGGCCAACCGCGAGGCGCCGCTCAAGGCGCTCAAGTGGATGTTCGACAAGGAAGCGCCGCTGCTGTTTCGCCCGCAGATGGACTGGCAGCAGTGGCGCTGGGGCCTGCAGTTCCTGGCGCAGTGCAACGACGCCGCGTTCGAGCGCAACGTGCAGCAGATCGTGGCGCTGGGCGCCTACAGCCATGCCGCGCTCAAGGACCTGGTGACCACCACGGGCATTGAGTACAACCGGCTCGAACGCGGCATCGCCCACTTCTACACCGACCAGAAGTCCTTCGACGCCGCGGGCCATGCGGTGGAGCTCATGCGCAAGCACGGCGTGCAACGGCGCCTGGTGAGCCGCGACGAACTGCTGCAGATCGAGCCCGCGTTCAAGGCCTACGGCGACAAGATCACCGGCGGCACCTACACCAGCACCGACGAGAGCGGCGACGCGCGCGTGTTCACGCAGGAACTCGCCCGCCGCTGCATGGCGCGCGGCGCGCAGTTCCTCTATGGCCACGACGTGCTGCGCCTGAACAAGATCGGCAACGCTATTGATTCGGTAGCTGTCATGGCACGCCAGTCCAGCGGTGGGGGCAAAAAAGACTTCATCCTGAAGGCCGACGCCGTGGTCGTGGCCTGCGGCTCCTACAGCGCGCCGCTGTTGCGCAGCGTGGGCGTGGACCTGCCGATCTACCCTGGCAAGGGCTACAGCGCCACGTTCCCGCTGCTCAAGCCGGAGGGTGCGCCCATGGTCTCCACCATCGACGACGGCAAGAAGATCGCCATGAGCCGCCTGGGCAACCACCTGCGCGTGGCGGGCACCATCGAACTCAACGGCTGGGACCTGACGCTGGACAGCACACTGGCCCGCGCACGCTGCCACATGCTGTCGCGCCGCATCGAGGCCATCCTGCCCGGCGTGTGCGACACCCGCACGCCCGAAGAAGGCGGCGACCCGCAGTACTGGACCGGCCTGCGCCCGGCCACGCCCACCAACATCCCGTTCATCGGGCAGACCCGCGTGGGCAAGCTGTGGGTGAATGCGGGCCACGGCACGCTGGGCTGGACGCACGGCGCGGGCTCGGGCAAGGCGCTGGCCGAGCTCATCAGCGGCGAACAGCCCGCGATGAACTTCGGCTTCCTGGGCGACGAACGCGTGCGCGCGCCCCGGGCCGTCGCCACGGCCTGACGCCACTGCCAGCAGACACGGGCCGGGGCCGTTACGATCCCGTCCATGCCTGCACCGCACTACCTCTTTCTCACCACGTCCACCCGCGAGCCGGGCCACACCGGCAACACCGAGTGGCTCGCGCGCCAGGCGGCCGCCGCGCTGCCCGCGGGCACCGCGCAAACCTGGCACCACCTGGCCCGCATGGACCTGCCGCCCTTCGTGGACCAGCGCCACACCTCGGGCACCTATGCGCCGCCCGAAGGCGACATGAAGACGCTGCTGGACGCCACGCTGGCGGCCACGCACATCGTGTTCGTGGCGCCGGTCTACTGGTACAGCATTCCCTCGCCGCTCAAGACCTACCTGGACCACTGGAGCGCCTGGATGCGCGTGCCTGGCCTGGCCTTCAAGGAGCCCATGGGCGCGAAGACCCTGGCGCTCATCACCACCAGCGGCGACCGCGCCAAGGCCCAGCCCATGATCGACTCCGTGGAGCTGTGCGCCCGGTTCCTGTCGATGGCCTGGGGCGGCGCGCTCTGGGGCAAGGGCGGGCCGCCGGGGGCGGTGCAGGCCGACGCGCAGGCGCGGGCTGCGGCGCCGGACTTCTTGCTGGCGTAGCTAACCACAACGCCGTGCCGGCACGGCCCAGGGTGAGGCTGCTGCGGTCGCGGTGGGTGTGGCTTTCGCCACAGGGGCCGGGCCGCCGGCGAGAACAGCTAGGGCTGCCGGCTCCGGGCCAGCGCCACGATGGCGCCAATGGCGCCGCGCGCCTGGGGGCTGTTGTGCCAGCAGGTGGACCTCATCATCTCCGAGATGGTTCTGGTCACCGCGGCCACATCCGCGTCGACCAGTTCGGCCAGCGCCGAAAACCCGACCTGCTCCAGGCGCGCAATCACGGTGGCCCCCACGCCGTGCAGGGCCAGCATTTGCTCTTTTTCAGCGGCAGAAAAACCCATGTCACCCCACTGTGGGCATTGCAACGAGGGAGACTGTATCCGCCTGCCCGAGCGCCATCAGGTTCGCCAGGCTCTGGCGGCCCGCAGATCCATCCGGCACCGGGGCGTGCGCGGCGTCTCCCATGGCTGGGGCGTCGGCGCCCGGCGCGCCTTTCCACTTCGCTGTGCCGGCGGCATTGGCCTGCATCATGGGTAGCTCCCTCTCAAGAATGATGCACACGAGGCTATTGCCGGGCTGCTGACAACGTCGTGTCAGGAGCCCAGCCCCATCCGCTGCACCAGAATCCCCAGCCATTCGTGCAGCGCCAGGCTGCTGTCGGCCAGCGCGGAGGCGCGCGGCAGCACCCGGTACAGCTTGCGGGCCTGCCCGCCCTTGAAGCCCATGGGCGCGGGCAGCACCTGCAGCCCCGCGCGCTCGAAGGCCCCGGCCGCGCGCACCATGTGCCAGCCGTGGGTGACCAGGGCAATGCGCTCGATGCCGGCGGCCTTGAGCAGGATGGCGGATTTTTCGGCATTGCTGCGGGTGTCGAGCGACTCCACCTCCGTCCAGCGCACCCGCCCTTTGAACTCGCGCTCCACCACGTCCTTCATGACCAGTGCCTCGGCCCGCATGCCGCCGGTGGAGCCGCCCGTCGCCAGGATGGGCAAGCCCGCCTGCTGCTGCAGGTGCACGGCGTAGCGCACCCGCTCGCGGGCGCCCCGGCTGAGCACATCCACACCGTACTCGGGGGCCACGGTGTCGGCCCCGCCCCCCAGCACCACGATGGCCTGGGTGCGCGCTTGGGACAGCTGCCGGGCGGTCACCACGGGATGGTGCTCCAGGCTGCGCACCAGCACATCCGACACCGGCGGCCAGGACAGCACCAGCACCGACAGCAGCGACAGCACCACCACCGTGATGCCCGTGCGGCGGTGGTAGCGCGCGATCCACAGCCCCACCAGCGCCAGCAGGATGCTGGACACCGGGGGCAACAGCAGCGCAGACAGTATTTTCTTCAGGGCAAACCACATGGCAACAGAAGGAGAAAGGGAAGGAGCAATCAGGCCTGCACGAGCCCGCCCGGCGACGCCAGGGCATGGCGGGGGAAAAAATGGACCGCTTGGACGGCCGAACCATCGGCCCTGCGGGATGGGGCAAGCTCAGTGCAGCACCCGCCGCTGCGCCAGAAAGTCCAGCAGCGCGGCATCGAAACCCTCGGGGTCCTCCAGCTGGGGCCAGTGCCCGACATGGGGCAGCACCACGGTCTGCGCATCGGGCAGCACCTGGGCCAGCGCCTCCAGGGCCACGGGGGGTGTGCAGCGGTCCAGCGCGCCCCCCACCAGCAGCGTGGGCATGGCCAGGTGGGCCAGCGCGGCAGCCCCGCGATCAAACGTGGGCAAGGCCTCCAGCGCGCGCCGGTAGGCCCCCGGGTACACCTGGGCCAGCGCATGGCTGGCCAGCCGCACCCCTTCGGGCAGGGCGCCGGTGCCGATGAACTGGGGTACCAGCGTCTGCGCCAGCGCCTCCATGCCGCCACCGCCATCCAGCGCTTTCAGGGCGCGCAGCCGGGGCGCCACCCAGTCTTCCACCGCCTGCGCGTCGAGCGCCGGCCCGCCCGCGCACAGCACGAGGCGCCGCACCTGCGATGGGCCGCGCACTGCGGCCTCCAGCGCCACCATGGCGCCCATACCGTGCCCCACCAGCGTGACCGGGCCACCCCGCAGGGCGTCGATCAGGGCCAGGCAGCTCTGCGCCAGCGCCTTGAAGGTGTAGGGCTCCACGGGCGCGCTGCGGCCATAGCCCGGCATGTTCCAGGCCACGGCGCGGTAGCCAACCGTGGCCAGCGTTTCCACCTGGGGGGCAAAGGTGAGGTGGTCGCCATCGGCGTCGTGCAGCATGAGCACGGTGGGGCCGGAGCCCAGGGCGGTGAAGGTAGGAAGAACGGCCATGCGGTGGAAAACGGAACAGAAATGACTTACGCAAAACAGGGGTCAGGCAGGTAGCTCCCCCCACGCCAGGTGGTGGTTGCATCCCGATTTGCGCAAGTCCTACGGAAGTAAACCCCGCAACAGCGCGGTGGTGGGTGGCGCCTGATAATAGTTGCTCCCCCCTGCTGCCACCGCTGGCACCGCTTTTGTGAACCCTTCGCCCCCCCGCCCCGCCCTCGCCCTGCCACCGAGCTTCTCCACACGCGAGTTTCGCGATGCACTGGGCATGTTTGCCACGGGCGTGACGATCGTCACGGCCCGCACGGCTGCGGGTGACCTGGTGGGGCTCACGGCCAGTTCCTTCAATTCGGTGTCGCTGGCGCCCCCGCTGGTGCTGTGGAGCCTGTCGCACGGCGCCAGCACCCTGCCCACCTTTGCCGATGGCTCGCACTACGCCATCCACGTGCTGGCCGCGGACCAGAAGGCGCTGGCCGAGCGTTTTGCCACGCGCGGCATCGACCGCTGGGCAGGCCTGGAACACCGGCCCGGCATCAGCGGTGCCCCGTTGCTGGCCGGGGCAGCCGCCACGTTCGAGTGCTTCAACCGCAGCCAGTACAAGGAGGGCGACCACACCATCTTTGTGGGCGAGGTCGAGCGCTGCGAGCACCGCGAAGGCATCTCGCCCCTGCTGTACCACGGGGGCAAGTTCTACACCGAGCACCCGCTGTGACGACCCCCACCGTGGCCGTGCGCCACGTGAACATCGGCCTGGCCCGGCGCCTGAAGGTGGGCGAACGCTCGGTGCTCACCGCCATCGGCAAGGCGCCCGTCACCGGCCCGGTGGCCGTGGGCCCGCTGGGCCTGGCGGGGGACGAGCAGGCCGACCCGAGCGTGCACGGCGGCCTGGGCAAGGCCGTATACGCCTACCCCGCCGCCCACTACGCGTTCTGGCAGGCCCAGCGCCGCGAACGGGGCGTGAGCCTGTTCGATGAAACCTTGCCGCCGGGTTTCATGGGGGAGAACCTCACCATCGACGGGCCGCTGGAAGCGGAGGTCTTTGTGGGCGACGAATGGCATTTCCCCCACTGCGTGCTGCGGGTGAGCGCCCCGCGCGAGCCATGCTTCAAGTTCAACGCGGTCATGGGTTTTGCGCAGGCGGGCCGCACCATGGCCCTGGCCGGATGCTGCGGCTACTACCTGGCGGTGGACCAGCCCGGCACCATCGCCGCCGGAGAGACCGCCACGCTGGTGCCCGGGCAGCGCGGGCTGAGCATCGCGCAGGCGCTGGCCGGCAAGTGGGCGAAACACGCGCGCTAGCCAAGCCCCACCGGGTTCATCAATTTTGATAGCTGCCAGCGCTTACCAGATAAGCGCCAAGGGCCAATTTGGCTTGGATGCAGGACCTCAGCGCACGGTGTCGGGCAGCTCGATCTTGACTTCCAGAACTTCCAGGTTGTCCTGGCGCTCCAGGTGCACCTTGAGGTCGTCGGGGTTGATCTTCACGTACTTGGAGATCACCGCCACCAGTTCGCGCTGCAGCGCGGGCAGGTAGTCGGGCTCCGAGGCGTTGCGGCCGTTGCGCTCGTGCGCCAGGATGATCTGCAGCCGCTCCTTGGCGACGCTGGCGGTTTTCTTCTTCTCGCCGAGCAGGAAGGACAGGAAAGAAGCCATGGCTTATTTGCTCCCGAACAGGCGTTTGAAGAAGCCTGGCTTTTCCGCGTCGATGAAACGCAGCGGCTTGTCGGTGGCGCCCAGGAAACGGTCGATCACATCCTTGTAGGCCTCGGACACATCCGAGTCCTTGGCGTGGATCGCGGGCGTGCCCTGGTTGGACGACTGCAGCACCACTTCCGACTCGGGGATCACGCCGATCAGCTTGATGCGCAGGATGTCCTGGATGTCTTCCAGGCTCAGCATCTGGCCGTCCTGCACGCGGCTGGGGTTGTAGCGCGTGATGAGCAGGTGCTCCTTGATCGGCTCGCCGCCTTCGATCGCGCGCTTGGTCTTGCTGCCCAGCATGCCCAGGATGCGGTCCGAGTCGCGCACCGACGACACCTCGGGGTTCGTCACCAGCAGCGCCTCGTCGGCGAAGTGCATGGCCATCAGCGCGCCGCTTTCAATGCCGGCGGGCGAGTCGCAGACGATGTACTCGAAGTCCATCGCGGCCAGGTCCTTGAGCACTTTCTCGACGCCGTCCTGCGTGAGCGCGTCCTTGTCGCGCGTCTGGCTGGCGGCCAGCACGAACAGGTTGTCGCACTGCTTGTCCTTGATGAGGGCCTGGTTCAGGTTGGCCTCGCCCTGGATCACGTTGATGAGGTCGTACACCACGCGGCGTTCGCAGCCCATGATGAGGTCCAGGTTGCGCAGGCCGACGTCAAAGTCGATCACGGCGGTCTTGTGGCCGCGCAGGGCGAGGCCGGTGGCAAAGCTGGCACTGGTGGTGGTCTTGCCCACGCCACCCTTGCCGGAGGTCACGACGACGATTTTGGCCATGTGTTGGGGTCTCTTGAGGGGTTTGATGATGAATGAAGTATCAATTTTCGTGGCGCATGCACCGGGGCGACGCTTGACACGGGCGTGGCCCACACCAGGGCTCCCGCGCAAGGGCCGCCCCGCCGCGCTGGGAGCGTCCCGCTGCGCGCAGCGCGCAGCGCTGCGAGAGTGGGGGGAAGGAGCGAAGCGACATAGGGGGGTGTTTCACTTGAGAGCTTCGATGATGAGCTTCTCGCCATCGAGCCGGACCTGGGCCGGCTTGCCGCGCACATCGGCGGGCAACTCGGTCTCGGTGGTGCGGTAGATGCCCGCGATGGACACCAGCTGGGGCTCCAGGCAGGTCGAAAAGATGCGCGCTTCGGTGTTGCCGCGCGCACCGGCAATCGCGCGGCCGCGCAGCGGGGCATAGACGTGGATGTTGCCGTCGGCGATCACCTCGGCGCCAAAGCTCACCACGGCCATCACCACCAGGTCGGCGCCACGGGCATACACCTGCTGGCCCGAGCGCAGGGGCTTGTCCACCACCACGGTGCCGGGGCCCGGCATGGGCACTTCGCGCACCACTTCGACCTCGACCTCGCGGATCACCTCGCGCACCACTTCCTGCACCGGGGTGGCAGGGGCCTCGGCGCGAACGGGCGGTGCATCGGGCGCCGCGGCCAGCCCGGCCGCGCGCGCGGCATCCATCTGGGCAGGGCTGCCGCCGCGGACCGCCACGGGCAGGGTGCTGTGGCTGCGCAGCAAGGCCGTGATGGCCGCGAAATCGATGGGTTCCTGGGCTTCGCGCACAGGGGCCAGATCGATCAGCACCGGATCATTGTCGAAGAAGCCCGGGGCGTCGGCCACGCGCTCGGCCAGGTCGGCGGCAAACAGCGCGGCGTCGGTGGTCTTGAGCACCACGGCCACCACGGGCAAAGAGGCGCTCTTGAGGTCAAAGCTGGTGCGGGACTGCGCCGCCGTCGTAAGGGCCATGAATGAGGGGTGGAAAAGACGCTCGGGAACGGGTTTCAGAAGGCGCAAAGTGTACCGTGGGCCCGTGTAAGAACCTGTTCGCGCTCCCCGGGCGCCCTGCGCGGGAACACAAGGGGAAACGCGCGGCGCCTCGCGCGTGGCGCCGTGCCCCTCCCTGGGGAGCCCGTGCCTTCATCGGAAACCGGGCCAATGGCCGCCAGGGTCGCGAGGGGCCGTGAAGCCTTCCGCCCGCGCTCCGGGGCGCCTGGATGCATGGGCGACGGGGCGCCGGACAAGGGTCTTTGATAATCGACCGATGTCTTCTCCCCGCAAAACCCACATCGATTCCCTGGCCATCGCCCTGCTGCTGGCCTGCTGCATGTTCTGGGGCTTCCAGCAGGTGCTGGTGAAAGCCACCGTGGGCGAGGTGGCTCCCGTGTACCAGGCCTTTCTGCGCTTCGTGCTGGCCACCGTGGCGGTCGCCGCCTGGTGCGCGTGGCGCGGCGTGCCGCTGTCGGGCGCGGCCGAGCCGGCCGGGGCACCGCGCGCGGGCCTGCTCGCCGGGGCGCTGTTCGCAGGAGAGTTTGCCTGCATCTACCTGGGGCTGCAGTACACCACGGCGTCGCGCCTCACGGTGTTCCTCTATGCCGCCCCGTTCTGGGTGGCCCTGCTGCTGCCGCGCTTCATCCCCGGTGAGCGCCTGCAGGGCTGGCAGTGGCTGGGACTGGCCGCTGCCTTTGTGGGCGTGGGGCTGGCGCTGGGCGACGGTCTGCTGGGCCCCGCCAACGCCGCCCTGCCCCGTGCCTGGCTGGGCGACCTGCTGGGCCTGGCCGCGGGCCTGATGTGGGCGCTGACCACGGTGGTGATCCGCACCACGCCGCTCGCGCGCGTGGCGCCCGCCAAGCAACTGCTCTACCAGGTGGGCGTGAGCGCCGCCGCACTGCCCTGGCTGTCGCTGGCCCTGGGCGAAAGCTGGACCTTGCAGTTCAGCACCTTCGCCTGGGGTTCGCTGCTGGTGCAGGCGCTCGTGGGTGCATTCGTGAGCTATCTGGCCTGGATGTGGATGCTGGCGCACTACCCGGCCACGAAGATCTCGGTGTTCGTGTTCCTCACGCCCGTGTTCGCGCTGCTGTTTGGCACCTGGTGGCTGGGCGAGCCCGTGACGCCCGGACTGGTGGCGGCGCTGGTGCTGGTAGCGGCGGGGATCGTGCTGGTGAACCGGCGCGCGAGCTGATCATTTGTATCAAATGGTGCTACTGCGCCTACTCACTTGGCACTGGCAGCTATCATTTTCATGGCACTTGTTGTCGAAGGTGCCCAGTCCAACCAGGCATGTGGGAAGAACACATGGGGACGATTTGAATCACCGCTGCAAAGTACCACCACAGGTACGCGAGCACCGTTTACCGCTTCCTGAAAAAGCACCCATGCATCACAACACAATGACTTTTGCACCCGAAGCTGCCCACCAATGGGCCCCACGTGCCTTGCCGACCTTGCGAGCCGCACTGGCCTTGAGCTGTGCCGCACTGGCCTTGGCAGGCTGCGGTGGCGGCTCAGGCTCCGCAGAGCCAGGCCAGCCTCCCGTCACCGGCGCGCTGGCCGCCCCCGAGAACTTTGAGAACGGTGGGGCCCTGAGTTTTTCGTGGAGCGCCACGCCGGGCGCCACCCGCTATGAGCTCTTTGCCGACACGGATGGCCCAGGGCCTCAAACGGAAGTGCAGATGGGCGAGGCGCAAGGCCTCAGTTTCTACTCCACGACTCAACGACAGTTCGGCTACCTGAATCTCGCCCGGCTGCCTGACTTCATCAACGCCACCTTCCGTCTGCGGGCTTGCAACACCGATGGCTGTGGAGCCTTCACCGCAGCGAAGGCGCTGGACATTCCCAAAAGCATCAGCCATGAATTCCCATCGGGGCGTGCGCCCCTCAAATCATCAGCGAGCAATTTCGATCCCATATCCCAGGACGGCCTGACTTTGGTCCTGCGCGGTGCCAGCGGTTCGACAAGCACCTTGTTGGTGTTCGCGCGCACGGCCATCGACCAGCCATGGCAGCAGCAAGCCGAGTTCCCCACGCGCGCGTCCCGGATCGCGCTGTCTTCGGACGGCACCACCCTGGCGGGGGCTGAAGACGACAAGATACAGATCTACCACCGCGGCGGCGCAACCTGGGGCCTGCAAGCCACGATTACATCGACCCAGACGCCTGCCGCATGCCCCCAGCCCTGCCAGTTGGCCTCCGTCCCCGGCAAGCTGGCACTGTCGGCCAACGGCAACCTGCTGGCCGTCACGGGGATCTATGGCGCTGCCACTAACACCCCCAACGCTGTTTTCACCTACGTGCGCACCGGCACGACCTGGGCACCCCAAAGCCATCTGGCGCCGGGAGGCAGCGTCGTGGGAACGGCCCTGGCCCTGTCCGGCGATGGCAGCACGCTGGCGTTGAACAGCGGCGCCATCACCCGCAGCGAGAGCTTCGCACCACCATACCTGCATGTTTACGCGCAAAGCGGAGGCGGGACGTGGAGCGAGCAAGCGCGGCTGCCCGTGGGCATCGTGAATTTCCTGGACATTGCGGCATCGCGGTACAGCGCCTTGGCGCTCTCCAACGATGGCGCCACGCTGGCCGTCGAAGCCCTGAACGCACCCAACTCGTTGCCGGCAGAGTTCCACATCACTGGTGCAGACCTCACATGCGCAGGCACGGGGAGTGCGGCGCCCGGGTGGCACATCGCCTTGTTCGCCCGCGAGGGTGCTACATGGCGCAGGCAGGCCGTCATAGCGCGCGACGCAGCATCCTGGGCCCTGGCAAACGACGGCAACGCCCTCTTCTTCGGTGGCGAGCTGTTCAACCGCCGCAGCGGCGCCTGGACGTGCCCTTAGGGTTACGCGCCGCCGGGGGCCTGAAGCCCCGCGAGGATGGCCACCTCCAGCCCCCCTACGGACCGTGCCCTGCGGCAATGAAGCCGGGAAAAACAAGGCCTACCGCCATATAGCAAGCGTATGTAGCTTCTATTTTTATAGCAAAATGCAGGTCAACCGGGGGCATGGCCTCATGGCGCCAGGGATGCGCGCACCCAGCGCAGCACCTTCATCGTCGTCCAGGCGCGTGAACTGCCGGGACCAGGTTTCGGACTGCGCAAGTTTCGAATACTGGGGCGGTTCGCCCACAACCAGTCCGGGTGGGTGGCCCGGGGCTTCGCCCGAAAGCATGCAGGTGTACCCTGTAGTACAGGGCAGTGCGGGGGTTTTGGTCCCCGGGGATGGGCCAGCGGGTTTAGCGCGTCGTTGCCCGCATCTCAGTCTTGAGGCAGTCACCGCCGAGCTGTCGAGCAGGGCCCGGCCCGTGGTGGTCGCCAGGCACGACCAACGCGCCAGCTCTTCGGGCGTCAGCTCGCTGCGTTCCCAGACGGGCACATGACCGCCGTCGCTGCGGTGGTTCATGGGCCGCACGAGCAGGTCGACCGTGCCACCAGCCAGTGGCTCAGAGCTTGGGAATGCGGATCCGGCTGATCATCAGCGAACCCGACAGCGCGAACAGCAGCACCAGCGGGTGCAGCGTGAAGCCGCCGATGAGCACCTTGCCGAACCACAGGCTCTCGCGCACCGCGCCCAGGTAGGCCGCCAGGGCCAGCAGGCCCACGAGCACGATGGAGGTGGGGATGGGCGTGCCCTCGAAGTACTTCACCTTGCCGTCGTCGCCCGAGAGGGTTTCGGCCGTGACGTTGTAGCGCGCCAGGCGCGAGACGCCGCAGGCCACGAAGTAGGCCAGCACGATGCGGTCGTACAGGCCCTGCATGCCACAGCCATAGGCGATGATGGCCGGAGCCACGCCGAACGAGATCACGTCGGCCAGCGAATCGAGCTCCCGGCCCATGGCCGAACTCTTCTGGCGCCAGCGCGCGATGCGGCCGTCCAGCACGTCGAAGATGAGCGCGGCCAGCACGAGGGCGGCGGCGAAATAGACGTGCACCACGGCGCCGGTTTCCAGGTAGGTCATCGACGAGAACAATGCGCCCACGCCGCAGACCGCGTTGCCCAGCGTGAACCAGTCGGCCAGGTGGAATTCGCGGATCATCGAGAAACGCTTGGGATGTCGGGGAGTGTTCATGTCAGGAGCTCCGGTCGCGCCATGGTGGATGAGAACGCCCCATTATGGGCGGCCAGGTGCCGGGCTTCTTGTAGGCACACCGCCCGCCCGCTCGAGGATGAAATCGATGAGCGTGCGCACCGAACTGGTCTGGTAGCGGTTGGGCATGTACAGGAGGAACATCTGCGTGCCAAAGACGCTCAGGCGGTAGTCGTCGAGCGCGGTGACGATGCGCCCCTCGCGCACCGGGTCCGCCACCACGTAGTCGGGCAGCAGGCCCACGCCCAGGCCCGCCAGGACCGCGTCGCGCAGGAAGGGAAAATGCTCGGACAGCAGGGTGGGCCGGGGCAGCACTTCCTCGCGCTGGCCGTCGGGCCGGTAGGCGGCCACGCGCAGCTCGCGCCCGATGAAGCCCGAGGTGAAGAGCGGCACCGTGGCCAGGTGCTCCAGGCGCGTGGGCAGGCCGTGCTCCTGCGCGTACGCGCGGGCGGCGCACACCACGTAGCGCACGGGCCCCAGGGCCCGCGACACCAGGGCCGGCGGCGGCTCGGTCATGATGCGGATGGCGATGTCCACGTCCTCGCGCACGAGGTCGCTCACGCGGTTCTCGAACATCACTTCGAGCACGATCCCCGGGTACAGACGCTTGAATTCGATGAGCCAGCCGGCCATGACCATCTGGCCGTAGCCCAGGGGCATGCTCAGCCCCACGCGCCCCTGCAGGCTCTGGCCCAGCGTGGCGATGGTTTCGCGCGCCGCCAGCATCTCGTTCATGATGCTGCGGCCGTGCTCGTACAGGCGCAGCCCGACCTCGGTGGGCTCCACGCGCCGCGTGGTGCGGCGCACCAGCTGCACGCCCACCGACTTCTCCAGCTGGTGCAGGTGGTAGCTCACGTTGGCGCGGCTCATCTTGAGCTTGCGCGCGGCCAGGCTGAGGTTGCCGGCGTCCAGGATCTCCACCAGCAGGGTCAGTGCCGAGAGGTCCACGTGGCGCGCTCCGCTTGTTTGTCAAAAATATTCATACAGAGTGTCAATCCTTCATGTGATTGTCAAGAAATCCTGTCGGCACAACAATCCCGGGTCTGCCCGCACTTCCGTCCATGACCGCTCCCGCACTCCATCCGCCCTTTGCCCGCACCGCCACCACCCTCCGCGGCCTGCGGGATGTCGAACAGCTGGAAGCCACGCCCCTGGCCGAGGCGCTGCCGGTGCGAAGCACCTATGAAATCCTGCGCAATGCCGCCCATGCGTTCGGCGGCAAGACCGCGCTGACCTTCCTGCCCACGGCCGATCCGGCGGACGCGCCCATCCGCTGGTCGTACGCGCAGCTGCTGGCCGGCATCCACCAGACGGCCAACCTGCTGCACACACTGGGCGTGGGCCCCCGGGACGCCGTGGCCGTGCTGCTGCCCGGCTGCCTGGAATACCACCTGGCCCTGTGGGGCGGCGAGGCGGCGGGCATCGTGCAGCCCCTGAACCCCATGCTCACCGACGAGAAGCTCGCGGCCATGATGGCGCTGGCGGGCGCCAAGGTGCTGATCGCCTACGGCGCGGAAGGCGACGCGGGCTACTGGAGCAAGGCCCTGCGCCTGCGCAGCCAGGTGCCCACGCTCGCCACCGTGCTGCGCGTGGCCCCGCACGATGAGGCGCCCGGCGCCGCCGGCGCGCTGCCCGAGGGCGTGGTGGACTTCGCGGCGCGCCTGCGCCAGCCCGCCGGCCAGCTGGTGAGCGGCCGGCGCATCGCGCCCGGCGACATCGCAGCGTACTTTCACACCGGCGGCACCACGGGCGCGCCCAAGATCGCGCGCCACAGCCATGGCGCGCAGGTGTTCACCGCCTGGGCCAGCGTGCAGATGCAGGGCATCACGCCGCAGGACGTGGGCATCAACGGCTACCCGCTGTTCCATGTGGCGGGCGTGCTGCCCGGTTCGCTCGCGGCGCTCTCGGCGGGGGTGGAGACCATCATCCCGACGGCGGGCCTGTTCCGCAACCGCGAGGTCATCGCCAGCTACTGGCGGCTGGTCGAGCGCCACCGCTGCACCTACCTGTCGGCCGTGCCCACGGTGCTGGCCGCGCTGGCCAACGTGCCGCTCGATGGCGCGGACATCTCGTCGCTGCGCTACTGCCGCACGGGCGCGGCCATCCTCGCGCCGGAGCTGGCGGCGCGCTTTGAGCGCCTGTTCGGCCTGCATGTGCACGAAAGCCTGGGCATGACGGAGATGGCGGGCATCTCCACCATCACGCCACCGGGCGTGCACGCGCCCGCCGGCTGCGTGGGCTGGCGCCTGCCGTACGCGCGGCTGCGCATCGTGGCGCTGGACGCGCACGGCAACGCGTCCGGCCAGGACATGCCGCCTGGGCAGCCGGGCATGGTGCTGTTCCAGTCGCCCAACCTGTTCTCGGGGTTTCTGGATGCGGCGGACACGGCCAAGGCCTTCACGGCCGACGGCTGGCTGGCCACCGGAGACCTGGGTTTCGTGGACGCCGAAGGGCGCCTGCACCTGAGCGGCCGCTCCAAGGACCTCATCATCCGCAGCGGCCACAACATCGACCCCAAGGTGATCGAGGACGCGCTGGGCGCCCACCCCGCCGTGCAGCTCGCCGCCGCCGTGGGCGCGCCCGACGCCTATGCGGGCGAGCTGCCCGTGGCCTTTGCCACGCTGGTGCCCGGCGCGCAGGCGACCGAGGCCGAGCTGCTCGCCTTCACCGCAGAGCACGTGGACGAGGCGGTGGCCCGCCCGCGCTGGGTGCGGGTCCTGGGCACCATGCCCGTGACCAACGTGGGCAAGATCTACAAGCCCGCGCTGCGCCTGCAGGCCGCCTGCCACACGGTGCAGGCGCTGGCCGACGGCGTGTGGGCCGAGACCCCCGGCCTCCCCCGCCCCCAGGTGCAGCCCGAAGGCGAGAGCGCCGTGCGCGTGACCCTGGAGCCCGGCCCGGGCGCGGCCGCGCTGCAGGCCCGGCTGCGCGAGGTGCTCGCGCCCCTGCCGCTTGCCGTCACCATCGCCCCGGCGCCAGGAAGCCCCCAGCCCGCCTGAACGAGCCCCGGCCCGCCACCGCGCAGGGCCGGGCCAGCCTGATTTGCAATACCCATGACAGGAGACGATACATGCCCCACCACCCCCCGTCGATGACCCGCCGCCACTGGCTGGGCGCCGCCGCGCTGGCCGCCGCCGCCGCGTGCACCGGCCCCGCCGCCCTGGCGCAGGCCTACCCCAGCAAGCCCATCAAGGTGGTCGTGCCCTTTGCCGCAGGCGGCGCCACCGACGTGCTCGCGCGCGTGCTGGCCGAGAAGATGGCCGCGGGCCTGGGCCAGCCCATGGTCATCGACAACAAGCCCGGCGCGGCCGGCATCATCGGCACCGACGCGGTGGCCAAGGCCGCGCCCGACGGCTACACGCTGCTGCTGGCCTTGAGCAACTCCATGCTCACCAACCAGTTCCTGTACACCAAGCTGCCCTACAGCCCCGAGCGCGACATCGCGCCCATCTACCAGATCGCCATCGCGCCGCTGGTGCTGGTGGCCCACCCCGGCGTACCCGTGGCCACGGGCCCCGAGCTGCTCAAGTACGTGGTGGCGAACAAGGGCAAGGTGGCCTACGGCTCCTACGGCACGGGCGCCTACCCGCATCTGGCCGGCGCCTACATGAGCCTCACGCAGAACGCCGACATGAGCCACGTGGCCTACCGCGGCGAGGCGCCCATGGTGCAGGACCTGCTGGGCGGCCAGATCCAGATCGCGTTCGCCAGCGCGCTGCAGGCCAAGCCGCACATCGACGCGGGCAAGCTCAAGGCCATCGGCGTGAGCGGCGAGCGCCGCATGGGCGCGCTGCCGGGCGTGCCCACGCTGGCCGAACAGGGCCTGAACGACGAGGCCTACCGCGTGGCGGGCTGGCTGGCCTTTGGCGCACCGGCCGGCACGCCAGCACCCATCCTGGAGCGCATTGCCGCCGAGGTGCGCAAGGCCACGCAGTTGCCCGACGTGGCGCAGCGCATCGCGGCCATGGGGTTCGATGTGCAGAACAGCTCGCCCGCGCTGTTCACGGCCGCGATCGCCAAGGAGCGGCCGGTGTGGGAGCGATTGATCAAGGCCTCGGGCGCGAAGCTTGACTGACCCCCTGAGCGGCTGCCAGAAACAGCTGCTCTTCGTCATGTCCAGGCCTGCGCAAGCAGGCTTGGAGCCGCAGCCCGCAGCCCCTGAAGGGGGCCGTCGCCAGCGCGGCGGGGCGGCCCTGGCATGGCGCCGCGCCGGTCACAACAGGTGGCAGGAAGCAAAAAAAGGCCCGCGAGGGCCTTTGAGGCCAAAATGAGCCCCAGCGCCTGTCCATCAAGCGCAAGCAGCTATCATTTTTGAAGCAATTTCGCGCCGCCCAGGTGCAGGGGCTCCACCGCGTTCAATCGAGGGTCACGCCGGTCGATTTCACCACCCCGGCCCAGCGCTGGAGTTCCTTGCCGACATAGGCGCGGTACTCTTCGGGCGTGGAGCCCAGCGGCTCGGCGCCCTGCACCGCCAGCCTGGCACGCACCTCATCGCTTTGCAGCGCCTTGTTGATCTCGGCGTTGAGGCGCTGCACCAGCGCCGCCGGCGTCCTGGCGGGCACCATCACGCCCTGCCAGGCGCCCGCCTCAAAACCGGGCATCACGGTTTCCCCCAGCGTGGGCACGTCGGGGTACAGGGACATGCGCCTGGCGGTGGTGACCGCCAGCAGCTTCAGGCGCCTGTCCTTCACGAAAGGCATCACGGAATTGATGGTGTCCGTCATGAACTGGATCTGCCCCGCCACGAGGTCGACATCCGCGGGGGCGCTGCCCCGGTAGGACACGTGCGTGGCCTCGATGCCCAGGCTCCTGGTGAACTGGAAAGCCGCCAGGTGGGTCACATTGCCATTGCCTGCCGAGCCATAGGAGAGCTTGCCCGGGTTGGCCTTGGCGTAGTCGACGAACTCGCGCACATTGTTGACGGGAAGGCTCGGGTGCACGACCAGGGCCAGCGGCACCACGGCGGTGAGGGCCACGGGCGCCAGGTCTTTCTGCACGTCATAGCTCAGGTTCTTGTAGAGCGCCGGGCTCAGGGTGATGGACGAGGTGTTGTAGAGCAGCGTGTACCCGTCACCCGCCGCCTTGCTGACCTGGGTGCCGCCGATGTTGCCGTTGGCGCCGGGCTTGTTGTCCACGATCACGGACTGCCCCATCTGCTCCGTCAGCTTCTGCGCCAGCACGCGCGCCACCTGGTCGGTGGGCCCGCCTGGCGGAAAGGGCACCACCAGGGTGATCGGTTTGGAAGGGTAGGCCTGCGCATGCGCCAAGCCCATGGGGGCGATGGCCGCCACGCCGGCCGCGCAGCCGAGCATGGCCAGGCATACACGCCGGACGCCGCTGGGTCGCGAAGACGTGCGGGAAGTGCTTTTTTTCATGGTGCTTGTCTCCTGGGTGGTTGTAGTTGGGGAAATCGGTTCACGAACGCCCGGCGAGCAAGCGGGTGGCCGTGTAGGTCATGACCGGTACCCCCTGCTGGTTGAAGACGTCGATGCGCGAGGTCACGACCGCGCGGCCACTCCTGGAGGTGGGCCGGATCTCCGTCACCTCCACCACCGCCTCGATGGTGTCGCCCACCCGCACGGGCGCGAGGATCTTCTGGTGCAGCTCCAGCATCGCAAGGCCCGTGCCCTGGATCATGGTCTGCAGGATGAAGCCCTCGATGAGCGCATAGGTCAGCGCCCCCGGCACGGGCCGCCCCGCCATGGCGCCGCCCTCGTAGCCGTCTTCGATGAAGATCGCCTCCAGCATGCCGGTCACGCCGATGAAGCTGACCAGGTCCGTCTCGGTGACCGTGCGCCGGAAGGTGCGAAAGCGTTGTCCCACGCTCAGGTCCTGCCACACGAACCCCTGTCCGAGGCGCGGCAAATGGCGGTCCACGCCAGCGGGGGCGGCAGGGCGGAGGGTGTCCGCAGAAGGCGTCTGGGGGATCATGGAAGGCGTCCTTGTCAAGAAGAGGGGCCCACGGCTGCGCGGGTGCCCAGCAGTGCCTGGATCTGTGCGCCGCCGAGCCCGGCCTGGGCCAGCAGCGTCTCGGTGTGTTCGCCCAGCCGGGGGGGCATGGCGATGGCGGGGCGCTGCCCGTCAAAGCGCACCGGCACGCCCGGAAAGCGCACCTCGCCCAGGGCGGGGTCGGAGAGGGTTTCGAAGAAATCCGTGGCCACGAGGTGTGGATCCAGGGGCAGGTCCTGCAGCCTGGCCACGGGCGCGGCGGGGATTTCCAGCCGCTCGCACACCGCGATCCAGTGGGCCGTGGTGTGGCGCCCGGTGAAGCCCGACGCAAGCTCCAGCAGTTCGGCGATGTGCCGCGTGCGGCTGGCGATGTCGGCGAAGCGCGCATCGCGCGCCAGGTCCGGGGCACCCACTTCGGTGAAGAAGCGCTGCCAGTGCAGGTTGGTGTACGGCATCATGGCCACCGCCCCGTCGGCCGTGCGGTAGGGCCGGCGCCAGGGGGCCAGCACACGCGGGTAGCCCGGTGGGGACAGCGGCGGCTCGAAGTGCTGGCCGTAGTAGTGCTCGACCAGGTTGAAACCCACCATGGACTCGAACATGGGGATTTCCACGAAGGCCCCCCGGCCCGTGCGCTCGCGCTGCCACAGCGCGGCCAGGATGGCATGCGCGGCCACATGGGCACAGGTCTTGTCGGCGGCGATGGTGGGCAGGTAGCGCATTTCCCCGCCCTGCCGTTCCATCAGGTCGGCGAGCCCCGACATGCCCTGGATCACGTCGTCATACGCGGGTTTGCCGGCATAGGGGCCAGGCAAGAAGCCCACCAGGCTGGCGTACACCAGGCGCGGAAAACGCTCGCGCAGCGCCTCGGGCGCGAGGCCCAGGGCCGCCAGCTTCTGCGGCCGCATGCTGTGCATCAGCACATCGGCCGTGGCGATCAGTGCGCCCAGCGCTTCCTGCGCACTGGCCTGCTTGAGGTCCAGCGCCACGCTCTTCTTGCTGCGGTTGGCGCCCAGGAACATCGCCGCCATGCCCGCCTCCCGGGCGGGGCCGGTATGGCGCGTCGAGTCGCCCTCGGGCGGTTCGATCTTGATCACCTCGGCACCGTAGTCGGCCAGGACCTGGCTGGCCAGGGGGCCGAAGATCACGCTGGACAGATCCAGCACGCGAAGGCCTTGCAAAGGCGTCATCTCACATCCTTCCGGAGGCGGTTGGGGGGACGCGGTGCCTCACTGGAACTTCGGCGCGCGTTTTTCAATGAAGGCGGTCACCGCTTCCCGGTGGTCTGCCGTCTTGTGCGCGATGGCCTGGTAGCCCGCCGAAGTCTCCAGCAGCGAGGCCAGCGAGGCGTGTTCGCCCTCGCGCAGCAGGCGTTTTGTCATCCGCATCACGGCGCCGGGGTTGGCCGCGATCCTGGCGGCCAGCGCCCGCGCGGCGGGCAGCAACTGGTCCGCCGCCACCACGCGACTCACCAGGCCGCAGGCCAACGCCTCCTGCGCGCCGATGGCCTCGCCGGTGAACGCCATCTCGGACGCCTTGGCCCTGCCGACCGCGCGCGGCAGCAGCCAGGCACCACCGTCGCCGGGCACGATGCCCACGCGCACAAAACTCTCGGCGAAGGTGGCCGCCTCGCTGGCGATGCGGATGTCGCACATGCAGGCCAGGTCCAGCCCCGCGCCGATGGCCGGGCCGTTGACGGCGCAGATCACGGGAACATCGAGCTGGTACAGCGCCTGGGGGATGCGCTGGATGCCCTGGCGGTACTCCTCGCGGATCAGGTCGGGCGTGAACGCGTCATCAAAGAAACGCTTCATGTCCTTGACGTTGCCGCCCGAGCTGAAGATGGGGCCCGCGCCCGTGAGAATCAGCACCTTGACGCCGGCATCCCGGCGCACGTCCTCGCACAGCTGCACGAACTCGTCCACCGCGGTGTTGCCGGTGAGCGCGTTGCGCGTTTCGGGCTGGTTCATGGTGGCGGTGAGGATGCCGCCGTCGCGTTCAATGGTCAGAAAGGCCATGGCAAATGTCTCCAGTCAGCGAAGTGGCACTCAGGCCGGGAATTCGACGTCGGTGATGCGGCGCACCAGATCGAGCGTGATGCCGCTGTGCTGCAGCAGCGCCTCGCCGGCCACGGTGTGCCAGTACCCCTCGCTGCCGGCCGTCTGGCGCCAGGCATGCAGGCGCCGGGTGAAGAGCTGCAGGTCATGCTCCTCGGTGAAGCCGATGGCGCCGTGGATGGCGTGGGCGGCTTCCGACACGGCCAGCGCGGCCTCGCTGCAGCGCGCCTTGGCGGTCGCCACGCGCAGGCGGTGGGGCTGGATGCCCACGCCGCCGCTGCAGCCGAGCTGCGCGGCCATGCGCGCGGCAAACACGTGTTCGCTCATCACGGCCAGCTGGTGCTGGACGGCCTGGAACTTGCCGATGGGGCGGCCGAATTGCTGGCGTTCGTTGGCGTACCGCAGGGTGCGCTGGAACACGCTGCTGAGGGCGCCGGCCATCTGCGCGGCCACCACCGCGGCCTGCAGGGTGCGCACATCCAGCGCGGCATCCACGCCCACCGTGGGGGCGGCATCGCACTGCGCGGCCGACCAGGTCAGCGCCGCGTCCAGCGCCAGTGCATGCGCACGGGCGTGGGCGCCGTCGACGGGAAGCAGGTGCCAGGCGCCGCCGGCCTGCACCAGCACCGCATCGGCCACCTGGCCGCCGCGCACCAGCGCGCAGTGCAGACCGCCGCCGGCGCCACGCTGGCCGCGTGCCAGGGCGATGCTGCCCTGCGGGCGCACCAGCCCTGCCTGGGCCAGCAAGGCCCGCGCCACCATGGTCTCGGCCAGGGGCAGCGGCAGTGCGTGGGCACCGCATTGCTCCAGCACGCCAAAGGCCTGGTCCAGTTCCAGGCCCGCCCCCCCCTCTTCTTCGCCCAGCAGGGCGTCGGCCAGGCCGGTGGATTCCAGCTGCTCCCACAGGCCCCGCGCGGCATCCGCCGCGCGCCCGCCGCACTCGATGGCGCGCACCACGGCGGGGGTGCACCGGTCCGCCAGCACGTCGTGCGCGGCATCGGCGAACAGGTCGTTGTCATTCATGCTCATGTCGGTCATCCATTGCGTTGCACACACTGCCCCCCGGCCCCTGGCCGAAGCGCGGCCCGGTCGGAGGCGCCAGGCACGGTCCCCACGCAGCGCGCGCGAGAGAGATGCCGCGCAGCAGCCCAGGGGTGTCTCATCTCAAGCCCAGGCCGCGGGCGATCATTCCGCGCAGGATGTCGCGCGTGCCGCCGCGCAGCGAGAAGGAGGGCGAGGCCTCGGTCACGTACTTGAGCGTCATCAGGAGCTCCACGGGCACGTCCTCGGCCTCGCGCGCGAACAGGTCCTCGGCAATGGCCGCTGGAATCATCTGCTCGAGGGTGGTTCCAAGCTCCTTCACCAGCGCCGCCTCGACGATGGGGCTCGCGCCCTGCGTGAGTTTTTCCTGCACCGACACGGACATGGCGCGCAGCGGCGCCAGCTGCGTGAGCACCTTGCCCGCCAGCCGCACGGCCGAGTCGGTGCGTCCCTGGGGCGTGCGCACGTAGCCGAGCCACTGGTCGAACAGCACGATGGAGGAGAACAGGCGCTCGGGCCCGCTGCGCTCGAACGCCAGCTCCGCCGTGACCTGCTCCCAGCCCTGGCCCTCGGCGCCAATGAGCGCATCCGGCCCCAGCTGCACGTTGTCGAAGAACACCTCGCAAAAATGGCTGTCGCCCGAGAGGTCTTCGATGGGGCGCACCGTGACCCCCGGCAGCGACAGGTCCACGATGACCTGCGACAGGCCCTGGTGGCGGTCCTCGGAGGTGCCCGAGGTGCGTACCAGCGCGATCATGTACTGGCAGTGGTGGGCGTTGGTGGTCCAGATCTTCTGGCCGTTGAGCACAAAGCCTTGCGCATTGGGCACGGCGCGCGTCTTCACGCTGGCCAGGTCCGAACCCGCGTTGGGTTCGCTCATGCCGATGCAGAAGAACGCCTCGCCCTTGCACACGCGCGGAATGTAGAACTGCTTTTGCGCCTCGGTGCCGTACTTCAGGATCAGGGGCGCGCTCTGGCGATCGGCGATCCAGTGCGAACCCACGGGAGCGCCGCAGGCCAGGTATTCCTCCACCAGCACGTAGCGCGTGAACGCGCTGCGCCCGCCCCCGCCGTACGCCCTGGGCAGCGTGATGCCGATCCAGCCCTTGTCCCCCAGCCGGCGGCTCAGAGCGGTGCTGTAGCCGCCCCAGGAGCGCGCGCGGATGTGCGCGGGCAGGTCGGCAATGGCCTCCTGCAGGAAGGCGCGCACCTCGGCGCGCAGTGCCTCGTCTTCAGCGGGAATGCGCGTGAGCGCCAGTGAATCCAGGGTGCTCATCCCAAAACTCCGTCGTCCTTGTAGGCCTGCAATTGCGCGGGCGAAAAACCCAGGTAGCGGGCCAGCACCTCGTCGGTGTGCTGGCCCAGCTGCGGGGGCGTGTGGCGGTAAGTGACGGGCGTGTCCGACAGGCGGATGGGGCTGGCCACCAGCGGCACCTCGCCCGCCTGCGGGTGCGGCATCGCGATCCGCAGGCCCCGGGCCTGGACCTGTGGGTCCTCGAACACGTCGCGCACGGTGTTGATGGGGCCGCAGGGCACGGCGTGCCGCTCCAGCAGAGCGATCCAGTCGCGCGTGGTGCGCGCCACCGTGGCGGCGCGGATGCGGCCGACCAGTTCCTCCCGGTGGGCCAGGCGGCCGGCGTTGCACACGAAGCGTTCGTCCTGCGCCCAATCCGGTTCGCCGATGGCATGGCAAAAGCGTGCAAACTGTCCGTCGTTGCCAATGGCCAGGATCATGTGGCCGTCCTGCGTGGGGAAGTCCTGGTAGGGCACGGTGTTCGGGTGCGCATTGCCCATGCGCTGCGGCACCTTGTCGCCGTACAGGTAATTCATGCCCTGGTTGGCCAGGCAGGCCACGCCCACGTCGAGCAGCGCCAGGTCGATGTGCTGGCCCCGGCCCGTGTGCTCGCGCGCCTGCAGCGCAGCGAGGATGGCCGTGCTCGCATACAGCCCGGTGAGGATGTCGGTGAGCGCCACGCCCACCTTCATGGGACCGCCGCCGGGTGCCCCGTCGGGGTGGCCGCTGATGCTCATGAGCCCACCCATGCCCTGGATCAGGAAGTCGTAGCCCGCGCGGTGCGCGTAGGGGCCGTCCTGGCCAAAGCCGGTCACGGAGCAGTACACCAGGCGCGGGTTCAGCGCGCTCAGGCTCGCATGGTCGAGCCCGTACTGCGCCAGGCCGCCGGTCTTGAAATTCTCGATGAGCACGTCGCACCGCGCCGCGAGCTCGCGCACGATCCGCTGACCCTCGGGCCGGGTGAAGTCCACCGTCACCGACTGCTTGTTGCGGTTGGTGCACATGTAATAGGCCGACTCGCCGGTGGGCCGGCCCGCCGCGTCCGTCACATGGGGAGGGCCCCAGGCGCGGGTGTCGTCGCCGGTGCCCGGGCGCTCGACCTTGATCACTTCGGCCCCCAGGTCGCCCAGGGTCTGCGCGGCCCAGGGTCCGGCCAGCACGCGGGACAGATCGAGCACCTTCACATGCTGCAGCGCACCCGGCTGCGCGGCGGGAGCAGCGCTCATTGCAGCGGCACCTTGGCCTGGGTGACGATGCGCTTCCACAGCACGATCTCGTTTTTCTGGAACTCGTGCATCTGCGCGGGCCCACCGGTCATGGCGGTGGCTCCGATGCGCTCGTAGAAGGCACGGGTCTCGTCCATCCTGGAGATGGCGGTGAACAGCTCGGCCAGCCGGGCGGTTTCGGCGGCGGGGGTCTGGGCGCTGACCATGGCGCCCACCCACGTGTAGGCCTCGAAGCCCGGCAGGCCCGCTTCCGTGGCGGTGGGCACGTCCGGCGCCGCGGCCACGCGCTTGTCGGACGCCACGGCCAGCACCTTCACGCGGCCGCCCTTGGCTAGCTCCTGCACGGCGGTCACCTCGGCGAAGGTGTAGTCGACGGTGCCCGAGGCCACGGCCGTCATGGTCTCGCCGGCGCCCTTGAAGGGCACGTGCACGGTGTGGATGCCCGCCGTGTCGTTGAGCAACTCGCCCATGAGCTGGTAGCCGGCCGAGCCCGCGCCGAAGTTCACCTTGCCCGGGCTGGCCTTGGCATAGGCGATCAGGCCCTTGAGGTCGCTGTACGCCGCCTTGGGCATGGCCGCGATCATGGCGGGCGAACGCATCATCATGGTCAGCGGCGAGAAGTCCTTCACCGGGTCGTACGGCAGCTCCTTGAACAGCGCGGCGTTCACCGCCAGCGTGGAGTTGCTGCCGATGAAGACGGTGTAGCCGTCGGCCGGCGCCGACAGCACTTGCTTGACGGCGATGAAGCCGTTGGCGCCGGGCTTGTTTTCCACCACCACGGCCTGGCCCGTGAGGTCCTGCAGCTTGCGCGCGAAGTAGCGCGCCGAGGTGTCGGTGCCGCTGCCGGGGCCGAAGGGCACGACGAACTTGATGGTTTTGGCAGGGAATGCCTGGGCTTGCACGGCGGGGGCCAGGGCCGTGGCGGCAAGCGCCAGCAGCGCGCCGGCCACGGTTCTACGGGATTGCATCACGGTGTCTCCTTCATGGAATTTTTTTGATCGTCAGGCCCTGCCCAGGCCTGCAGGCGAATGTAGGCAGCGGGCACCCATGCTGTCTAATATTAAAAATTCACAAACCGATATTTGTTTGGTATCCCATGAACCTGCGCCAGCTGCGCCAATTCGTCACCCTGGCGGAAACCGGCAACTTCCACCGCACCGCCGAGCTGCTGCACATGGCCCAGCCGCCGCTGTCGGTGTCCGTGCGCAAACTGGAGGAGGAACTGGGCAGCCGCCTGTTCGAGCGCCACAGCACTGGCGTGCGCCTGACGGCCGAGGGCCAGGCCATGCTGCCCGAGGCGCACCTGGCGCTGTTTCATGCGGAGCGCTGCCGCCAGGCCGTGGCGGACGCGCGCGAGGGGCTGGGCGGCCTGCTGCGCCTGGGCATCATCGGATCGGCCACCTATGCCCTGCTGCCGGAGCTGATCCCGTCCGTGCGGGCGCGCTACCCGCAGATCGAGCTGGAGCTGTCGGAGGCCACATCGACCGAAATCCTCGACGGGCTGCTGGCGCGCCGCTTCGACGTGGGATTCGTTCGCTACCCGGTTCTGCACCCCGAGCCGTTCGAGCTCCTGCCCATGGACCGCGACGATTTCGTGCTCGCCGTGTCCGCGCACGGCCCGCTGGCGAAGCGCGACGCGATCGCGCTCTCGGAAGCGGCGGGCGAGCCCTTCATCATGTACCCGCAGGACAAAGTGCCCGGGCTGTCCGCCCTGGCGCTTCTGCGCTGCCAGCTGTCGGGCTTTTCACCCCGCGTGGCACAGGAGGCCATGCAGGTGCAGACCATCATGAGCCTGGTGGCCGCGGGCCTGGGCGTGGGACTGGTGGCCGGCGTCGCGCGGCTGGTGGTGCCGCCCGGCGTGAAGTGCCTGGCGCTCACCGACAACCCGCCGGGCTTCAAGGTGGGCATCGCGCTCGCGCGGCGCGCGGGAGAGGCCAGCCGGCTCGTGGAGCGCTTCATCGAGCATGCGATGGGCTTTTCCAGCGTGCCCCGACCCGGCCCGGATATGGATCAAACCGGGCTGTAGCGTACAGCCCGCAAGCGCGGGCAGCTATGTATTTTGCACTTCTGCCGCGCGCTCGGCGGCAAACGCCACATACCAGTCCAGGCAGCCCGGGTTGGCCATGGCGTCCTTGTTCACCACCTTTTCGATGGGCTGGCCCAGCAGCAGTTTCTTGATGGGCAGCTCCTGTTTCTTGCCGCTCAAGGTGCGCGGCACCTCGGCCACCGCGAAGACGTCGTCGGGCACGAAACGCGGGCTCAGCGCCGTGCGCACCGCGCCGTTGATGCGGGCGCGCAGGGCCTCGTCCAGCGCGTGGCCGGGGCGCAGCACCACGAACAGCGGCATGTAGCTTTCGCGGCCCAGGTATTCCAGGTCCACCACCAGGCTGTCGAGCACCTCGGGCAGGGCTTCGACGGCGCTGTAGATCTCGCTCGTGCCCATGCGCAGGCCATGGCGGTTGATCGTGGCGTCGCTGCGGCCGTAGATGACACAGCCGCCGTTGGCGCCGATCTTGAGCCAATCGCCGTGGCGCCACACCGCGCCCATGCGCGCGGGGCCATCGCCGCCGCCGGGCTGGCGGCCGTGGCCAGGCGGGTACATGTCGAAGTAGCTCGACAGGTAGCGTGAACCGTCCTTGTCCCCCCACAGGTACAGCGGCATCGACGGGATGGGCTGCGCGCACACCAGCTCGCCCACCTCGTCCATCACCGGCACGCCCTCGGCATTCCAGGACTCCACGGCCGCGCCCAGCATGCGGCATTGCATCTCGCCGGGCACCTGGGGCATCTCGCGGTTGCCGCCGATGAAGGCGCCGCAAAAGTCGGTGCCGCCCGAGATGTTGTTCCACCAGATGTCGTGCGTGCCCAGGGCCTCGAACTGCGCCGTGCCCCATTCCTGCACCTCGGGCGACAGCGGCGAGCCGGTGGTACCCAAGGCGCGGATGCGCGTGAGGTCGCCGTATTCGGCCAGCGTGATGCCCGCCTTCATGCAGTTGGCAAAAAACGCCGCGCCCGCGCCGAAGAAGGTCACGCCCGTCTCGGCCGCGAAGCGCCACAGCACGCCCCAGTCGGGGTGGTCCTTGCTGCCGCCGGGGTTGCCGTCGTAGATCACGCAGGTGGTGCCCGACAGCAGGCCCGAGAGCTGTGCGTTCCACATCACCCAGCCCGTGGAGCTGTACCAGTGGTAGCGCTCGCCGAAGCTGTTGGGCTCGTAGCTGCAGCCGATGTCGTTGTGCAGCACCTTGAGCTGCAGCGCCACCAGCACCGTGCCGCCGTGGCCGTGCACGATGGGCTTGGGCAGGCCCGTGGTACCGCTGGAATACACGATCCACAGCGGGTGGTCGAACGGCAGCCACATCGGCTCGAAAGCTTCAGTTGCAGCATCATTTCGGGCTGTAGCGCTCGTCCAGCTTGCGTAACAAGCTATCGAAACAGAAGCATCCAGATTGCCCAGCAACACCGCGTGCCGCACGCTGGGCAGCGCCGCGCGCAGCTCGGCCAGCACGCCGGTGCGGTCGTGGTCGCGCCCGCCGTAGGTCACGCCGTCCACGCCGATCAGCACCTTGGGTTCGATCTGGCGGAACCGGTCGAGCACCGCATGGGTGCCCATGTCGGGCGCGCAGATGCTCCACACGCCGCCGACGCTCACCGTGGCGAGGAAGGCCACCATCGCCTCGGGCACGTTGGGCAGGTAGGCGGCCACGCGGTCGCCCGGCTCCACGCCCTGGGCCTTCAGGTGCAACGCCAGCGACGCGACCTGGCGGCGCAGCTCGGGCCAGCTCATTTCGCGGTGGTGGCCCTTTTCGTTGCGGCTGATGATGGCCGGCAGGCCAGCGGCATGCGCCGCATCCACATGCCGCAGCGCCTGCCGCGCGTAGTTGACCTGGGCGCCCGGGAACCACAACGCGCCGGGCATGGTGTTCTGGCCCAGCACGGCGGTGTGCGGCGTGGGCGACTCCAGCTTGAAGTAGTCCCACACGCTTTGCCAGAAGGCATCGAGCTCGGTGGTGGACCAGCGCCACAGGGCGTCGTAGCTGTCGAACTGCAGTCCGCGCTGGTCGCGCAGCCAGTCCTGGTACAGGCGGATCTGGGGAATGAAAGGCGGGGTGTTGTGTGTTGTCTCCATGGCGACGCAGCGTACCAGCGGCACGGGGCGCAGGCCAGCCATCCCCGTCACCCGCTTGACAGCAGGGGGAATTCCGCATTTCGCACAATCGTGCTAAATTAGCGCCATGGATGCAAAGACCCAGAAATCGGAACTCACCCGCGCGGCCATCGTGGGCGCGGCGCTGGACCTGGCCGCGGCCGAGGGGCTGGAGTCGATCACCCTGCAGGCGGTGGCCGACCGCGTGGGCCTGTCCAAGAGTGGCGTCTTCTCGCGCGCCGGCTCGCGCGAGGCGCTGCAGAAGGCGGTGATCGAGGAGTTTGGCCGCCGCTTCCTGGCCGATGTGTTCGTGCCCGCCATGCAGCACCCCAAGGGCCTGCCGCGCCTCAACGAGATCGTGCGCCGCTGGATTGCCCGCACGCGCGACGTGGAGGCCTTCACCGGCTGCATCTATACGGCGGGCGCCTTCGAGCTGGACGACCGCGACGGCGAGCTGCGCGACCTGCTGCACGCCGAGATCACCCGCTGGCGCGCGGCCCTGCGCCGCACGGTGATCCAGTCCATCGAGGCCGGGCACCTGCCCCCCGACACCCCGCCCGACCAGCTGGTGGGCGAGATCTATGCGATGGCCATGGGCCTGTTGCACGACGTTCGCTTCCTGCGCGATCCGCAGGCAGTGCAGCGCACCGAGGCGTCCTGGGCGCGCCTCGTCAAGAGTTATCAGACCGCCTGATCCTCCCCCTCCGCTTGTTCTTGCGCGATGGATGCCTCTTGTTTTTCTTTGCCCCAATTTCGCACAACCGTGCGAAGAAAGGAACCACCATGCTGATCATCTTGGGTATCGCCGCCATCGTGGCCGCGGCGGGCGCCGTCCGGGCGCTGCGCCAGACACTCGCCCGCCTTCCGCGCAGCAACCGGGACTGGATCTTCTACTGACCGTCCACCGCGTCCGCCCCCCATTCCCTCCCTTTCCGGAGCCCCCCATGAACGCCTCCCCTTCCTCCTCCACCGCCCTGCAGGCCACGTCCAGCTTCTACGGCGAACACCCCGGCATGCGCCTGCTGCGCGTGGCGCTGGGCACCACCGAGCGCCTGTGGCCCGCGCTGGCCGTGCGCGCGGCCTACCGCCTTTTCGGCACGCCCCTGCCCCTGCGCAAACCGGGCCGCAGCGCCGTGCCGCCCGGCCACTGGCGCACGGAACGCTGGCCGTTCGAAGACGCCGAGATCACGCTTTACCTGCCCCAGGCCCAGCCGCACGGCCCCACGGTGCTGCTGCTGCACGGCTGGGGCGGCCACGCGCGCCAGATGCTGCCGCTGGCCGGCGCCCTGGCCGCGCGGGGCCTGCGCCCGGTGCTGGTGGACCTGCCCGCGCACGGCGGCAGTCGGGGCCGCGTGAGCAACCTGCCGCAGTTCGCGCGCGCCATCGAATACGCCACCGCCCGCCTGCATGCGCAGGATTCGGCGCCCAGCGCCGTGGTAGCCCATTCGCTCGCGGCCAACGCGGCGGCCCATGCGGCCAGCCGGGGCCTGGCCACCGGGCGGCTGGTGCTGCTGGCGCCGCCCGCGTCGCCCCACGAATACACGCGCCTGTTCGCGCAGGTGTTCGGCCTGTCGGAGCGCACGCGCGCTTCCATGCAGCGGCGCATCGAGGCGCGCGAGGGCATCCTGATGCGCCAGTTCGAGCCCCCGGCCGTGGGTCCGCGCATCGCGCTGCCCACCCTGGTGGTGCACGACCGGGGCGACCGCATCAACCGCTTTGCCGATGGCGAGGCCTACCGCGACCACATTCCTGGCGCCACGCTGCTGGCCACCGAAGGGCTGGGCCACCGCAAGATCCTGCAGCAGGATGGCGTGCTGGCGGCCGTGGCCGATTTCGTGGCGGGCCCGGGCCATCCACGCTGACGGGCCCGGGAGCCAGGGGGCCCGGCGGGGGGCCGCGCGGCGCAGCGGGCGGTGCGGGGTGGCTCGGCGCTCCGCCGCGCGGTGTCGCCAACAGTTACAGCCGCAAGGCGAACAGGACGCGGCCAGCGCCTATCATCCGCAGTCGTGCGTGCCCCCAGGGCCGCTCTTGCCGATGATTCACCGGTGTGCTGCCTGCCACCGGTGGCCCCACGCCGCTACCTGTTGTCTCCGATGCACGCTCTCCTGTCCGCCTGGCCCGCCCTGGCCCTGCTGTTGCCCGCGCTGGTGCTGGTGTCGGCCTTCTATTTCCTGGCCAAGGGCGACCGCCGCGCGTTCTCGCACCTGCTGGCCCTGCTGGCGTGTTTCCTGATCGGCGCGCTGCTGATGGAGTTCTTCATCTTCATGGCGGCGCGCATGGCCCGTTCGGGCAGCCGCGAGGCCGTGCTGGGCGCCGGCACCCGCCAGCTGCTGGAAACCATGGCCAATCCGCGCTCCATCACCGCCCCGCCCCTGTCGCTGGCGGCCGTGGCGGCCTACAGCGTGCTGGCGTCGTACCTGTGGCTGCTGGTCACCTGGGGCCTGCACCTGCGCGGCAAGCCTGCCGGCGGCGCCGGAAAGAAGAAAGCGGCCAAGCGCCCGCCGCGCAAGCCGGCCCGGGCCTGATCCACGGGCCTTGGGGTCTTTGGGGCCCCTAGCGCTGGATACATCAGCGCCGACAGCTATATATTTAATAGCATATCCTGCGCGCACACTTGACGCAGGGCAACCCCCGGCGCGCGGAGCGCATCCACAATGGCAGGCGATCCCCTCCGGTCGCGGGGGTGCGTACCAGGCTGTCCACCTCCTGCCTTTTCCTGCCATGACTTCCTCCTTCTCCTCCTCCCACAGCGATGTCCTCATCGTCGGCGCGGGGCCCGCGGGCCTGTCGCTGGCCATTTCCCTGGCCCACGCCGGTTTCACGGCCACGGTGGTCGAGCAGCAGCCCCAGGCCGCGCTGGCCGCCCCCGCGCCCGACGGCCGCGAGATCGCGCTGACCCACCCCAGCCGCGCCACGCTCCAGCGGCTGGGCACCTGGGCGCAACTGGCGCCGCACGAGACCGGCGCCATCCGCGAGGCCCAGGTGCATGACGGGCCGCTCGGCCAGCGCAGCGCGCTGCAGCTCGACGCCCAGCGCTCGGGCCACGGGGCGCTGGGCTTCATCGTCCCCAACCACGCGCTGCGCCGCACCGCCTATGCGGTGGCCGCGCAAACGCCCGGCGTGCGCATCGTCACCGGCGCCCAGGTGACGCGCGTGGCCACCCTGGCCACGCATGCCGAGCTGGAGTACCGCCTGCTTGCCCCCACAGACACGGCCCCGGACGCGGAGGCCCCTTCACCCCAGCGCCTGCAGGCGCCCTTGCTGGTCGCGGCGGACAGCCGCTTCTCGGCCACGCGGCGCCAGCTGGGCATTGGCGCGCGCATGGCGGACTTCGGCCGCACCGTGATCGTCTGCCGCATGCGCCATGCCCGGCCCCATGGCTGCGTGGCGCACGAGTGTTTCGGCTACGAACGCACGCTGGCCATCCTGCCCCTGCCGGATGCGGTGGATGCCGCAGACGCGGCCGACACGGCCGGCAGCCCGCACCTGTGCTCGGTCGTGGTCACCGCAGGCGCTGCGGATGCCGCCACGCTGATGGCGTTGCCCGCCGACGCCTTTGCCGCCCAGGTGCGGGCGCAGTTCGACAACCGCCTGGGGCCCATGCAGCTCGACGGAGAACGCCACGCCTACCCGCTGGTGGCCGTGTACGCGGATCGCTTTGCCTCCCACCGCTGCGCGCTGCTGGGCGACGCGGCCGTGGGCATGCACCCGGTGACGGCCCACGGCTACAACCTGGGCCTGGCCGGCGTGGAGCGCCTGACCGCCGCCCTGCTGGCCGCGCGCGGCCAGGGCCGCGATATCGGAGACAGCGCAATCCTGTCCGGCTATGGACGCGCACACCACCACCACGCATGGCCGATCTACGAAGGCACGAACGCCATCGTGCGGCTGTACACCGATGCCCGCCCCCTGCCCCGCCTGCTGCGCCAGCTGGTGCTGCAGGGCGCCCGGCGCCTGCCACCGCTGCAGGCGGCCATCGTGGGGCAGCTCACCGGCAAGCCGCCCGCGTGGACCGAGCTGCTGGGGCGCCTGGCACGGCAGTGACACGTCCGCCCCCGGCCAGCCCGCCGGCCGCCACCGGGTGCCGCCCCCTTTCCACGCGCGAAAGGGAAGAAGTGGCAGCGCCCGCGCCCACGCCACGGGCGCTCAGGGGGTGGTGACTTCCAGCTCCACCATGCCGTACAGCGGCGCGCCCAGCCAGGGCCACCACAGGGTCTCCAGCGCCAGGCCCGCCCAGCCATAGCATTCCGCCACGCTGTGCGCGTGCCGCAGCGCCAGGCGCGGGTGCGCGGCGGACAGGTCGGCCAGGCGTGCCAGGCCCCAGCGGAACTCGGCCCCCGTGGGTCCCACGCTCGCGTGCCGGCCGGCCGTGCCCACGGCCCGGTGGGTGAGCACGTCCAGCACCAGGCGCGAGCCCGGGGGCGCGCACTGCGCGAACTCGTGCAGCACCGCCTGCACCTGGCCTGGCTCCAGGTACATGAGCACGCCCTCGCACACCACCAGCACGGGCGCCGCTGCCGCCCCGCTCCCCGCCGCGCGCGGCGGCAGGCCCAGCCGGTGCCACCAGCCGGGCTGGGTGATGTCCGCCTCGGCCAGCCGTGTGCGCGGGCACCGCGCGGGCAGCAGTTGCCGTCGCAGCGCCATCACCTCGGGCAGGTCGGCGTCGAGCCAGTGGTTGGCGCCGGTGTCCAGCCACTGGAAATGGTGCGACAGGCCGCAGCCCAGGTTCACGCCCTGGCCCCCGGGGTGCCTGAGGAAGAAGCCCTGCGCGGTGTCCCGGATGATCCGGGTGCGCCACAGCACGTTCAGCACGGTGGGCAGGTCGTTGAGGTAGGGCTCCACATCGGTGCCCAGCCGCTCCAGCAGCCCGGCGGCCACCGCATCGCCGCAGGCCAGCCAGGGAAAGTAATGGTTGCCCCGCGCCCGCGCCGCCAGCGGGATGAGCAGGGTGCTGGGCACGGCGGGCAAGGGCGCGTGCCGCAGCGGGGCCGGTGCCGCGGCGCTGCGTGGCGCGGGCGCCCGCCCGGCGGATGCCCGGGGACGGCGTCGGCTTCGGTGCGGCTGCAGCGGCAAGATCGTCTCCTCCTGTGGTCGCAGGGGCGCCCCGTTTGGCGGAATGGATGGACGGGGTCAGGCAGTACGGCGGCCACGCGCACAGGCTGCTGGCCGCCACGGGAGACTGCGGCGACGGACTGGGGCCGCCGGGAAGTCTGCGAACGCCATTGTGGTCCGAACCCGGTCCGGTGTGCCCATTTCGCAGGGCCGCGCAAGGGTATATGCAAACGCGGGAAATGGCCGGCGCGGCTACACCCGCTTGGTCAACACCTCCCAGACCAGCGAGACGCCCGCGGCCAGCAGGTCGCCGGTGAAGGAGTCGCCATCGCCATCCCGCGCGCCGCTGAAGGCACTCTTTTGCCGCTCGCGCTCGGCCCGGCTGCGGTCGCGCTCCAGCGCCACCAGGGCATCGCCAATGTCCACGGTCGCCGCCGGCGTGCCGTGCGCGGCCTGGGCCGGGCGGGCGCCAGCCCGGGCGTAGCCCTCCATCGCGCGCACCACCGCGTCGGGGTCGATGAGCGAGAACGCCGCGCGGCAGTAGGGGCAGGCGTGGTCCTTGCGGATGTCCACGGGCGCGCCGCAGCTGGTGCAGTAGATGGCGCCCACGCGCCGGGCCAGGTCGTCGATCTCGGGGCGCGTCATGTGGCGCACGAAGCCCTTTTCCACCATGAAGGAGGAAAAGGTGCTGAACCGCCCGTGCTGGCGCGCGCAGCGGTAGGTCATGTAGCGGCCGCTGCGCACAACGTCGAAGCCCTGGTCCAGCGCGCAGCTGCAGCGCGGGCAGGCCATGCGCGCCTGCAGCGGGCGGTGTTCATGGGTGCGGTGTTCGTGCAGCAGGCGGAACAGGTCCACCACCGCCTGGGGCGAGAGCTTGAGGTTCTCGTGCCGGTCCAGCCAGAGGCCCTGGCAGGCGTAGCAGATGTCCAGCTCCAGCGTGTGCCCGGTGTTGCTGGTGAACGAATGGGCCTCCATGGGCTGGCGGCACGACGGGCAGGATGGGGCGGATGGCGGCATGGTGGACGTCGGGTGAGGGCCGGCCCTCTTGCCCGCCGCTGTGAGGCAGCCATCCTACCGTTCCCGCCGCCTCGCACCTTCGCCTGGCGAAGTTCATCGTCCGCGTGCGCATTCATCCACTAGCATTCGCGCCTCGAACTACAAGGAACAACACACATGGGATTCATGAACTGGCAAGAAAAAAGCGCGGCCGTGCTGCAGCAGGGCGGAGTGATCGCGCCCGACGAACGGCTGCCCTGGCCGCAGACGGCGGCGATGGGCGTGCAGCACGTGATCGCGATGTTCGGCGCCACGGTGCTGGCGCCCATCCTCATGGGGTTCGACCCCAACGTGGCCATCCTGATGAGCGGCGTGGGCACGCTGATCTTCTTCCTGGTGACGGGCGGCAGGGTGCCCAGCTACCTGGGTTCGAGCTTTGCCTTCATCGGGGTGGTGATCGCGGCCACGGGCTATGCGGGCAAGGGGGCCAACGGCAACATCGCCGTCGCCCTGGGCGGCATCATCGCCTGCGGCCTGCTCTACACGCTGATCGGCGCGCTGGTGCAGGCCATCGGCACGGGCTGGATCGAGCGCTTCATGCCGCCCGTGGTCACGGGCTCGGTCGTCGCGGTGATCGGGCTGAACCTGGCGGGCATTCCGATCAAGAACATGGCGGCGAGCAATTTCGACAGCTGGATGCAGGTGGTGACCTTCGTGAGCGTGGGCCTGGTGGCCGTGCTCACGCGCGGCATGGTGCAGCGCCTCTTGATCCTGGTGGGGCTGATCGTGGCGAGCATCATCTACGCGGTGCTCACCAACGGCCTGGGCCTGGGCAAGCCCATCGACCTGTCGATCCTGGCGAACGCGGCATGGGTGGGCATGCCCAACTTCGCCGCGCCGGTGTTCGACGGCAACGCGATGCTGCTGATCGCCCCGGTGGCCATCATCCTGGTGGCCGAGAACCTGGGCCACATCAAGGCCGTGACGGCCATGACCGGCCGCGACCTGGACCGCTACATGGGCCGTGCGTTCATCGGCGACGGCGTGGCCACCATGGTGAGCGGCGGCGTGGGCGGCACGGGCGTGACGACCTATGCCGAGAACATCGGCGTGATGGCCGCGACCAAGATCTATTCCACCGCCGTGTTCCTGCTGGCGGGCGTGTTCGCGCTGGTGCTGGGCTTTTCCCCCAAGTTCGGCGCGCTGATCCAGACCATTCCGCTGCCGGTGATGGGGGGCGTCTCCATCGTGGTGTTCGGCCTGATCGCCGTGGCCGGGGCCAAGATCTGGGTGGACAACAAGGTGGACTTCTCGCAGAACAAGAACCTGATCGTCGCGGCCATCACGCTCATCCTGGGCACGGGCGACTTCACGCTCAAGTTCGGCCAGTTCGCGCTGGGCGGCATCGGCACGGCCACGTTCGGCGCCATCCTGCTGTATGCCTTGCTCAACCGCAAAGCGGCGTAATCTGCGGACGTGAGCGGACGTACCACATTTGTAAGGGTTAACCCTTAATTTGTAAGGAACGACGGCTAGCATCCTGGGTTTTGTCCACGGGGCCATCCGCTCACCGGGCGGGTGGCCTCTTTTCTTTTTTTGCGGAGTTTGTTCATGTCCCTGGCCGATCGGGTGCTGTACCCCGACTTTCTCTCCCGCACCATGTCCGCCGACGAGGCGGCCGCCCTGATCCCTGCCGGTGCCCATGTGGGCATGAGCGGCTTCACCGGCGCGGGCTACCCCAAGGCCGTGCCAGGCGCGCTGGCGCGGCGCATCGAAAGCCTGAACGCGCAAGGCCATGGTTTCAAGATCGGGCTGTGGACGGGAGCCAGCACCGCGCCTGAGCTGGACGGCGCGCTGGCCCAGGTGGACGGCATCGAGATGCGACTGCCCTACCAGTCCGACCCCACGGTGCGCCGCCAGATCAATGCGGGCCACATGCAGTACGTGGACATCCACCTGTCGCACGTGGCGCAGTTCGTGTGGTTCGGCTTCCTGGGCAAGCTCGACGTGGCCGTGGTCGAGGTGGCGGGCGTGCTGCCCGACGGCCGGCTGATTCCCTCGTCCTCGGTGGGCAACAACAAGACCTGGCTGGACCAGGCCGACAAGGTCATCCTGGAAGTGAATGCCTGGCACAACCCGGGCCTGGAAGGGATGCACGACATCTACTACGGCACCGACGTGCCGCCACACCGCAGGCCCATCCCGATGACGCGGCCCGACGAGCGCATCGGCGAGCCCTACCTGCGCTGCGACCCGTCCAAGGTGATCGCGGTGGTGGTGACGGACCAGCCCGACCGCAACAGCGTCTACGCCGCGCCCGACGACACCTCGAACCGCATCGCGGGCCACATCATCGAGTTCCTGCAGCACGAGGTGAAGAAGGGCCGGCTGCCCCGGGACCTGCTGCCGCTGCAGTCGGGCGTGGGCAACATCGCCAACGCGGTGCTGGCGGGGCTGAACAACGGCCCGTTCGAAAACCTCACGGCCTACACCGAGGTGCTGCAGGACGGCATGCTGGACATGCTGCGCTCGGGCAAGCTCGCCAGCGCCTCGGCCACCGCCCTGTCGCTCAGCCCGGCGGCGATGCAGGACTTCAACGAGCGCATCGAGTACTACAAGCAGCGCATCGTGCTGCGCCCGCAGGAGATCAGCAACCACCCGGAGCTGATCCGCCGCATGGGCCTGATCGCGATGAACGGCATGATCGAGGCCGACATCTACGGCAACGTCAACTCCACCCACATCATGGGCTCGGCCATCATGAACGGCATCGGCGGCTCGGGCGACTTCGCGCGCAATGCGTACCTGTCGATCTTCATGACGCCCTCGCTGGCCAAGAACGGCTCGATCTCGTGCATCGTGCCCATGGCCTCGCACGTGGACCATACCGAGCACGACGTGCAGATCCTCGTCACCGAACAGGGCCTGGCCGACCTGCGCGGCCACTCGCCCACGCAGCGGGCCGAGCTCATCATCGACCGCTGCGCGCACCCCGACTTCCGCCCGGCCCTGCACGACTATGTGGCCCGCGCCAAGCGCGGCGCCGTGGGCCAGCACACGCCGCACCTGCTGGGCGAGGCACTGTCCTGGCACCAGCGCTACGTGGAGACGGGCAGCATGCGGCAGAGCGCGCCCGCCTGACCAGGCCCCGGCCGAATCCCCCGGCCGGCAGGGAGAACATGGTCTTGTCACAGGCCCTGGGTAGAATCAGGGTTAACCCTTGGTCGTCGGACCACCAGGCCTCCCCCCGTTTTCCTTTTTCTTCACCGGCCACCAGCCCTTCGCAGGGCTGGTGGCCTTCTTGTCCGTGAGTTTTCCTGCCATGCAACGTCGCCAGTTCACCCAGTCCCTTGCCGCTGCCAGCGCCGGCCTGCTTTTTGCCAACCCGTCGCGCGCCGTGGGCGTGCAGGACCCGATGGACGCCAGGAGCGTGGCCATTGGCTGCTCCGTCGGCCTGACCGGTGCCCTGGCCAGCCTGGGCAAGGAACTCAAGCAGGGCCTGGACGCGGGCATCGCCCAGGCGAACGTGCGAGGCATCCATGGCCGGGAGCTGAAGCTGCTGGCGCTGGACGACGGCTATGACGCCGCCCGCTCGGAGGAGAACGCGCGCAAGCTGATCGCCGACGGCGGCGTGGTGGCGCTGCTGTCGTGCATGGGCACGGCCAACAACCAGCGCATCCTGCCGCTGGTGGACGAGGCGCAGATCCCCTACGTGGCCCCGCAAAGCGGCGCCACGTCGCTGCGCAAGGCCGAGTACCGCTCGGTGTTCCACGTGCGCGCCAGCTACTCCGACGAGGCCCAGCGCCTCACGCAGAAGCTGGTGGCCATGGGCATCACCGACCTGGCCATCGTCTACCAGGACACCGCCTTCGGCCGCGAATTCCTGGCCGATGTGAACAACGCCATGAAGGCGGCCCAGCAGCCCGCGCCCAAGGCGTTCAAGCTCGACGCACAGGGCGCGCAGGTGGCCGACGTGGTCAGGCAGGCCGTGGCGGCCAAGCCCACGACGGTGCTGCTGGGGACGGCGGGCGACGTGTCGGCCGCGCTGGTCAGCGAATTCAAGAAGGTGTCGCCCAGCACCCCGCTGGCAGCGACCAGCGTGGCCCTGTCCGGCGACAACCTGCGCCAGCTCGGTGGCAAGGCGGCGGGCATCGCGCTGTCGATGGTGCTGCCCGACGCCGGCCGCACCAGCGTTGCCCTGGTGCGCGACTACCAGCGCGCCATGAAGGCGGTGGGCTTTCAGGAATTCTCGAGCCGCAGCTTCGAGGGCTATGTGAACGCCCGCGTGCTCGCCGAAGGCCTGGAGCGCGCCGGCCGCGAGCTGACCCGCGCCAGGCTGCGCAACGCGCTGGCCGGCATCCGCAGCAACGACCTGGGCGGCCTCACGATCGACTACGCCGGCAGCGCCCCCTATGTGGGCTCGCGTTTCCTGGACCTGGGCGTGATGGGCGCCAACGGCAAATTCATCGGGTAACCCCCTGGGGCGCTGCGCGCCATTCCACAAGGGGGACGCCTTCGGTGGACCGGCAGGGCCGGATCCACGGTGGCGCCAGGCCGGGTCTGCGCCCATGAGAGCAAGATGGGCACAATGGCCGGTCCGAAAAGATTCATCCCTCTGTCCGACCGAAGCCACCATGCCCATCTGGAAAAAGCCCGTCGACCTGGCTCGACTCAACGCCGACCACCACAACACCGCTGCCTCGCACCTGGGCATCGAGATCATCGAACTGGGTGACGACTTCCTGCGCGGCCGCGTGCCGGTGGACCAGCGCACCAAACAGCCCTTCGGGCTGCTGCACGGCGGCGTGAGCGTGGTGCTGGCCGAATCGCTGGGCTCGGTGGGCGCCTACTACGCCAGCCCCGAGGGCCACAACGCCGTGGGCCTGGACATCAACGCCAACCACCTGCGCTCCGCCACCAGCGGCTGGGTGACGGCCACCGCCCGGCCCATCCACCTGGGCCGCACCACGCACGTGTGGCACATCGACATGGTCAACGACGCGGGCGAACTCACCTGCGTGTCGCGGCTGACCATGGCGATCCTGGCGCCGAGATAAGGTGCATCCCCCTGAGGCACTTCGTGCCTTCCCCCTTCTCTCGAATCGCTAACGCGACTCGGGAAGGGGGACGCAGCCCTCGCTGCGGGGCGGCCCTTGCTTGGCTGCCGTGGTGGGCAGCGCCACCCGCAGCGGGCAGGGTTGAATTTATAGAAAATTACTCTCCAGCGCTTACTGGGTAAGCGCCAAAAGCTATCTATTCAGTAGCATTCTGCTGCGCCAGGCGCTCGCTTTTCCAGTACACGTCATCCCCGCCATCCATGCGGTTGAGCACGCGGGCCAGGACGAACATCAGGTCGGAGAGGCGGTTGAGGTACTGGCGCGGCGCGTCGTTCAGCGCCTCTTCGTTGCCCAGGGCGACCACGGCGCGTTCGGCGCGGCGCGCCACGGTGCGGCAGACATGGGCTTGCGCGGCGGCGCGGGTGCCGGCGGGCAGGATGAATTCCTGCAGGCGCGGCAGCGCCGCGTTGTGGTGGGCCAGGGCGTCATCCAGTGCCAGCACCGCTTGCGGCTTGAGCAGTTCGAAGCCCGGGATCGACAGCTCGCCCCCCAGGTTGAACAGCTGGTGCTGCACCTCGACGAGCAGGCCGCGCACGTCCTCCGGCACGCGCTCGCACAGCAGCAGGCCGATGTGGGAGTTGAGCTCATCCACGTCACCGAGCGCATGGATGCGCAGGCTGTCCTTGGAGACGCGTTCGTTGTTGCCCAGGCCGGTGGTGCCGGCGTCGCCGGTGCGCGTGGCGATCTGTGTGAGTCGGTTGCCCATGGGTGCCTTGCTTGGTCGGTGGGGGATGCGGCGCAGGGCCGCGCGGGGAATCTGCACCCGCGATTTTCCGCCACCGCGCCCGCCGGGCCGGTATTCAAAAAAAAGCCCCTTGCACACGCACCCGGTGCAAGGGGCGGGCGGGCAGCCCCTATCGCGCTGCCGCCCACCGGCTGCCGCCGGCCACCAGGGTCACTGGGTCGCCGTCGAGCGGTTGAGCTTGTCGATGTCCGCCGTGGAGACACCCGTGTTCGAGGGCTTGAGGTTGTTCCACGCATTGGCGTGGTACGTGTCCCACTCCTGGCGCGACACCATGCCGTCGCCGTTGGAGTCCATGAGGCGGGCGTTCACCCGCGTTTCCGCCTTGGCGGCGGCCTTGCCCCCGGAGGCGCTGGGGTTGATTTCTGCCACCGGGGCGCCACGGCCATCGCCCTTGGCAGGGTTGGCGGGCGCCGCCGTGCTCTGGCTGGCACGGTTGTCGGCCTTGTTCTGCGCATTAGCGGCGGCGGGGCCGCCCGAAGCGGCGGGATTCACCTCGGAAGGGGGGCGGGCGGTGTTGGTGGCGGGCGCCTGCGCGAGGGCGGCGGTGCAGGCCAGGGCGGCGAGGGCGGCCACAACGGTTTGCTTTTGCATGAGAGGCTCCTTGGGATAAAACAACAAAAAAACATCCATCCAGCGGGATGCTGAAGTGCATTGTTTTGGGCCGGCGGGAACGCCGATGTAGGACATGCCCCGGCCTGCCAGTCATCCGGCAACCGGCCCGCGGCGTCGGGCGGGCGTCCGTGGCGCCCTACGTTTGGGTACATCCCCTCCGCATTGCCCTACAAGGCAGCCGCTGCCGGTTACACCGCGCTGGGAAATGTTGGCCCGGGCAACAGCAGGCAAGAGTGCTGGCCTTGGCCGGCCTGCTGCTGTGCAATGAAACCCTGTTCAACTTCGAAGGAGCCTAGCTTCCATGAAAGCACTGCAACGACGCACCTATTCGTTCGATACGCGCAGCGTGATGCTCTTCGCCGCCCTCTCCCTGGGTGGCGTGGGCGCATTGCAGGCACAGTCCACCTCCACTTCGCCCCAGCCTGCGCCGGCCAGCAAGGCCGCAGCCCCGGGAGACCCCAAATACTCCTACGGCCCTGGCACCGGAAACCCCTCCATGGCCGCCACCAACGCTTTCAATCGCGCCGACACCGACAAGGACGGCAAGCTGAGCGAGAAGGAAGCCACCAAGCTGCCGGCCATCAGCCAGCGCTTCAAGGAGCTGGATGCCGACCAGAGCGGCTCCCTGTCTCCAACCGAATTCGAGAAGGGCCTTCTTTCCTGATCCTCCATCCCGGATGCCCTGGCTCTTGGCCACGGAGCCAAACCCGGGGTGACCACCGCGTGTAGCGGACCATTGGCGTCCGCGAGCCCGCCCGCCCTGGAGCGTTCCAGACCGTGGGCGGGCTTTTGCGCCTGCGCGCCGAGGGCCGCCGTCAGTCGTGCAGCGAGGACAGGAATTGCTGCAGTTCAGGCGTGCGCGGATGGCCGAACAGCTCGGCGGGCGTGCCCGTCTCGTGCACACGGCCCTGGTGCATGAAGATCACGCGGTCGCTGACCTTGCGCGCGAATGCCATCTCGTGCGTGACCATCATCAGTGTCATGCCTTCCAGCGCGAGCGACTCCACCACGCGCAGCACCTCGCCCACCAATTCAGGGTCGAGCGCCGAGGTGATCTCGTCGCACAGCAGCACCTGTGGCTCCATGGCCAGGGCGCGTGCAATGGCCACGCGCTGCTGCTGCCCGCCCGAGAGCTGGTCGGGCATGGCGTCGAATTTTTCTGCCAGGCCCACGCGCTCGAGGAGCTTGCGCGCCTGCGCGGCCGCCGTGGCGGCGTCGCGCGACTTCACCAGCGTGGGGGCCAGCATGATGTTGCGGCCCACCGAAAGGTGCGGGAACAGGTTGAAGTTCTGAAAAATCATGCCCACCTGCTGGCGCAGCTCACGCATGGCCGTGGGGCTGTCGTGCATGAGCTTCTTGCCGTTGACGCTGAGGGCACCCTCCTGAAAGACCTCCAGCCCGTTCACGCAGCGCAGCAGCGTGCTCTTGCCCGAGCCGCTCTTGCCGATGATGGCGATCACCTCGCCCTTTTGCACCTTGAGGTCGATGCCCTTGAGCACCTCGTTCGTGCCGTAGGACTTGCGCAGGGCCGTGATGTCCACGATGGGCGGCGCGCCCACCACGATGCCGTCGTGGGCGGGAGCCGGGGTTGTGTCAACTGCGGTTGCCATGGAGTTTCCTTTCAAGGGACTGCGCCACCAGGCTCACCGGGAAGCACAAAACAAAGTACAGCAGGGCCACGCAGGCGTAGACCAGGAAGGGCTGGTAGGTGGCGTTGGAAATCATGCTGCCGGCCTTGGTCAGCTCGACAAAGCCGATCACCGATGCCAGCGCCGTGCCCTTGATCACCTGCACCAGAAAACCCACGGTGGGCGGCACCGCAATGCGCAGTGCCTGCGGCAGCACCACATGGCGCAGCTGCTCGCCAAAGTTCAGTGCCAGGCTCTGCGCCGCCTCCCACTGGCCCTTGGGGATGGAGGCCACGCAGCCGCGCCAGATCTCCGTGAGATAGGCGCTGGTGTAGAGCGTGAGTGCCACGGCGGCGGCCGTCCACGGCGAGGTCTTGATGCCAAAGAGCGCAATGCCGAAGTACGCCAGGAACAGCTGCATGAGCAGCGGCGTGCCCTGGAACACCTGCACGTAGGCACCGATCAGGCGCTCGGTACCCCGCACCTTGGACAGGCGCAGCACCAGCAGCAACAGGCCCACCAGCCCGCCGCCGATGAAGGCAATGAGCGAGAGACTGACGGTCCAGCGCGCGGCCATCAGCAGGTTGCGCAGGATGTCCCACAGAGAAAATTCCACCATGGCTTATCTCCCCACCAAGAATCGGGCACCCACCCAGATGAGCAGGCGGCGGGTCAGCATCGACAGCGCCAGGTACACGGCCGTCGCCAGGATGAACGCCTCGAACGCGCGGAAGGTGTTGCTGGAGATCAGGTTGGCCGCGTAGCTCAGTTCCGGCGTGGAGATCTGCCCGCACACGGCCGAGCCCAGCATCACGATGATGATCTGGCTCACCATGGCCGGCCACACCTTGAGCAGCGCCGGCGGCAGCACCACACGGCGGAAGGTCTGGCCGGGCGTCAGGGCCAGGCTCTGCGCGGCTTCGATCTGCCCGCGCGGCGTGGCCTCGATGCCGGCGCGGATGATCTCGGCCGAATACGCGCCCAGGTTGATCACCATGGCCAGCACGGAGGCCACCTCGGGCGAGAGCTTGAGCCCGAGCGCCGGCAGGCCGAAGAACAGGAAGAACAGCTGCACGATGAAGGGCGTGTTGCGCACCAGCTCCACATAGGCCGCCACGGCCCAGCGCAGCGGCAGCGCACGCGGCCCCAGGTTGCGGGCGCGCGCCCAGGCACAGGCCGTGCCCAGCAACAGGCCCAGCACGGTGCCCACCACCGTGAGCCCGATGGTCCAGACCACACCGCGCACCAGCAGCGGCCAGGAGGACAGCACGGCAGAGAAATCCAGCGCGATCAGCATGCGGTTGCCCTGCGGCGCTTGTCACGCCCCAGGCCTGTTCAGCAAATGGTCAGTGGTGAGCGTTCACAGGGGCAGTTCGCCGGCGGGACGGCCCAGCCACTTGCTGGAGAGCTTGTCGATGTCGCCCGACTTCTTCGCCTCGGCGATGATCTCGTTCACGCGCAGGCGCAGCTTGTCCTCGCCCTTGGCCACGCCGATGAAGTTGGGGCTGTCCTTGAGCAGCAGCTTGTACTCGGTCTGCAGGCTGGGGTTCTTCATCATGATGGTGCCGGCCGTGGACGCGCTGGTGGCGATGGCCTGCGTCTGGCCCGACACGAAGGCCGAGATGCTGGCCGCGTGGTCTTCAAAACGCTTCACGTCCACGCCGGCGGGTGCGACCTTGGCCAGTTCCTGGTCCTCCATGGCGCCGCGCGTCACGGCCACCGACTTGCCGGCCAGGTCCGCAAAACTCTTGATCGACAGGCTCTTGCCCGCGAACACGGCCTGGAAGAACGGCGCATAGGCGGCGGTGAAGTCGATCACCTTCTCGCGCTCGGGGTTCTTGCCCAGCGTGGAGATGACGAGGTCGGCCTTCTGCGTCTGCAGGTAGGGGATGCGGTTGGCGCTGGTCACGGGGATCAGTTCGACCTTCACGCCCAGCTTGGTGGCGATGTAGTTGGCCATTTCCACATCCAGGCCCTGGGGCTTGAGATCCGTGCCGACAAAGCCGTAGGGCGGATAGTCGGTGGGGATGGCGATCTTGATTTCCTTGGCCTTGAGGATGTTGTCCAGCGCGTTCTGCGCGTGGGCGGCAGGGGCCATCAGCGCGGCCGACAGGCCCGTGGCGGCAAGCACGCCCAGTGTCAGGCGGCGGGTCGAGGAAACAAAGGCACGGGAGGCGGTCATAGCAGGGCTCCTAGGTAGGTGGATGCGTCGGCGGGTGCTGCGTCCGTGTCGGACGCTTTCGGGGTGGAACTCTTGGGCGCAGCGCGGGGCTTGCGTTGCCGGGGCTGCGCGGTGGTGTCCGCTGCGGCGGCAGTGGTCTTGCGCACCGGGGCCAGCGCATCGCGCAGCCCGGCCAGCGGGTCGGTGCTGGCCTGCAGGCGCAGCGCGGATTGCACCGAGCCGATGTGCTCGGACATGAGCGCCTCGGCCTGGGCGATGTCGCCCGCCTCCAGCGCCTCGACGATGCGCACGTGGTCGGCGCACGACTGCGCGGCATCGTGCGACGACTGGTAGAGCATGGCGATCAGCGTGGTGCGCGCCGTGAAGTCGCGCAGCGTGTCGGCCAGCAGTGAATTGCCCAGGCATTCGGCCAGGCACACATGGAAGTCGCCCAGCAGGAAGCTGCGCGCGCCCACGTCGCTGCCCGCCAGCGCCGCCTTCTCGCGCTGCAGGTGGCTCCTGAGCTGGCGCACGGCCGCCTTGTCCACCGCCTTGAGCTGGTGCAGCAGGCCCAGTTCGATCACGCGGCGCGCTTCGAAGGCCTCGCGCGCCTCGTCTTCCGAGGGTTCGATCACATACCAGCCACGCCGCGCGCTCACGGTGACGATGCCGCGCGTGGACAGCCGCGTGAGCGCCTCGCGCACGATGGTGCGGCTGCAGTCGAACAGCATGGCCAGCTGCTGCTCGCCCAGGCGCGAGCCGGGGGCGAGCTTTTGCGCCATCACGGCTTCGATGATGCGGTTGCTGATCTCGGTGGCGGTGGTCATTGCCGCCTGCTGATTGCAGGTTCCGTGCCAACTGGTATACAAGATGGATGCACCAGTGTGGCGCGCCAGTCTATGGCGCCCTACGGGGGCTCAGCGGACTTCGCCCTCCTTGCTCAAAGAATGCCTCGCCACGGATTGAATCTGGTGGGTTCGCTATGGATTTCGCAGCGCGATGCGCTGTTGAAATGCTGCAGCCAGGGCATGGTGCCCTCATGGCGCGCCCAGCCGGGGTCGCCCCGGCGCGCAAAACTCGCCCAGCTTTGGTGCATGGCCTGCGCCAGAGCGGCAGGCGGCGCAGCCCCCGTGAACTCTTGCCCCTGGGCAGTGTGAAGGTTGCCAAAGACAAACGGCAGCTCCACCGCGTGCGCCGCGCCCAGCCGCCCCCGCCACTGGGGGGATGCCCAGGCAAACTCATAGCGGTGGGCGCTTTGGGCCCATTCGCTGGCCAGCGCCGCGATGCGCTGTGCGGGCACGCGGTAGTAGAAATCGGACTGCAAGGCTGACAGCAGCTCGCCCGGTGTCTGCTGGGCAGCCGGCAACAGCGCCCGGCAGGCGCGAACCGCCTCCGTGGGCAAACCCACATCCTGCGCAAACGCCAGCACCTGCGCCTCGCTCACGCGGTCGATGGCGCCGCCCGGCACGTGGTAAAGGCGCATCTCGTCCACATTGCTGCCCACCAGTACCTGCAGGTCCGGTGGTCGGGCCCTCCATTGCTGGCGCATCGCCTGCAGCGGCGGCGCAGCCAGCACCCGCCCATCCACCACGGGCCGCAGCGGAAAGAAGTTGCGGCCCCCGATGCCATGCCGAACCCGAAGCGACGGATCTGCTGCCAGCCTGTGGACGGCATGAAGCACCGAACCGATGGGGGCCAGGGCCAGCGTGGTGCGGCTCGGCGCCACGCCCACCAACGCAGCCACTGCGCGGCGCACGGCGGCGGCTTCGTCCAACGTTTGGCAGGCCACGCTCGGGCTTTGCAGGATGACCCTCTGGAACAAGCCGCGCGACGCTGGCATGCCCAGCAGGCACGCCAGCGCACCCGCGCCCGCCGACTGGCCAAACACCGTGACCTGCGTCGGGTCGCCACCCCAGGCCTGGACATGGTCCTGCACCCACTGCAGCGCAGCGATCTGGTCCAGCAAACCCCGGTTGGCGGGTGCACCGTCGTCCTCACCCTCGAAGTGCATGAACCCGTCCATGCCCAGCCGGTACTGCAGCGACACAAAAACCAGCCCCTGCCGGGCGAACGAAGCGCCGTCGTACAGCGGTTCGCTCGCCGAGCCGCGAAAGAAGCCGCCACCATGCACCCACACCAACACCGGCAGGCCCGCACCCGGCGCTGCGGGCGGTGCCCACACATTCACGGCCAGGCAGTCCTGGCCACCCAGCATGGGTGCATCGGCTTTTGCCGTGCGGGCCAGTTGCGGCGCCATGGGCGCGAAGGTGGTGGCGTCGCGCAGGCCGGACCACGGCAACGCAGGCGCCGGTGCCGCAAAGCGCAGCGCGCCACGTGGTGCCTGGGCGTACGGCACGCCACGGAACACACGCACGCCGTGGTCCCACAGACCCCGCAGCTGGCCGCCGTGGGGCAGCGTGACCTGGGGTGCCGCTGTGCCCACTGTCATTCCGTGGCCAGGCCCAGCTTGTCGATCAAGGGCCGCCACACGGCCGCATCGCGCGAGGCCCAGGCGCGCACGTCGCCCGGCACCGAGGAAGTGAGCGTGACGTTCATGGCCTCCAGCCGCGATTTGTACTGCGCATCGCCCCGGCACTTTTCGGTGACGGCGTTGAGCTTGCTCAGCAGTTCGGGCGGCGTGCCCGCCTTGGCCACCACCGCAATCCACGCGGGCCGCGCCAGGTCGGCGGCGGTGGGCAACGCTTCGGCAATGGTGGGCACCTCCGGCAGCAGGGGCGAGCGCTGCGCGCCAAACAGCGCCAGCGGCACCAGCTTGCCCGCCTTGACCTGGGCTGCGGCCGTGCCGATGACCAGGGTCATCGCATGGATCTGCTGCCCCATCAGCGCGGTGAGGCCCGCGCCTTCGCCCACAAAGGGCACATGGGTGCCAGCCACGCCAAGGCGCTCGATGAGCGCCGAAGTCAGCAGGTGCGCCGGGCTGCCCTTGCCCGGCGACCCAAAGTTGACGCCACCCGGCGTGGCGCGCGCGAGTTTTTGCAGATCGGCCAGGCTCGCGATGCCCTGCCCCGCAGGCACGGCCAGCACCAGCGGCGACGTGCCCAGCACGGCCACGCCATCGAAATCGCGCAGCGGGTCGTACGGCGGCTGCTTGTACACATACGGCGTGATCGTCATCTGCGACATGCCGATGCTCAGCAGGCTGTAGCCGTCGGCGGGCTGGCCCTTGAGGTAGTTGATTGCCAGCACGCCGTTGGCCCCCGGCTTGTTCTGCACCACCACCGCCTGGCCCAGTTCACGCGCGGCGCAATCGGCCCACACGCGGGTCATCGCGTCCGAGCCGCTGCCGGGCGGCTGCTGCGCAATGAGCTGGATGGGCTTGGCCGGGTACGCGCCTGGCTGTGCCACTGCGGTGCCTGCCAGCAGCACGAGGGCGCCCAGCAGCGGAATGCGGGGCGCGCGGGGGAAGGAAAGGGCCATGGTGTGTTGTCTCCTGGGTTTTTTGGGGGGGTGGCAGTGGAATGGCGTTGCACGGGCGCCTGGCGGGGCACCCGCAAACGTGCGCAGGTGCGCGCCGGTGCGGCGGCACCCGGGGCCTAGCGGCGAGGCGCTCGCGCCTTGGCGGGCGCGGCACTGGCGGCTGCGGCTTCACAGCGGGTGGCGATCAGGTCGGCCAGGCAGGCCAGCTGGGCTTGTTGCGCAGCATCCGGCGTGTCCTGCCGCGCAGGTGCAAAAAGCTGCAGCATCCCCAGCCCGCGCAGCGAGGACAGCACCAGGCCCAGCAGGCCATCGCGGTCGGCCTCGTGGGCCAGTTCGGGAAATGCCTTGAAGAACCCGTCGCGCATGCGCGCCTGCACGCTCTGGCGCAGCTCGGCAATGTGGCCCAGCACTTCCGGCTGGTTGCGGCAGCCCAGATAGATGTTCCAGGCCACGATGAAGCGCGGCTGCGCATAGACCAGGCCCCAGACGGCCTGCACGAAAAGGGTCGCCCTCTCGCGGGGCGCCAGCGTGCTGTCGGGCCAGAGTGCGCCCGACAGCACGCTGGACTCGATCAGCTCGCTGAGCACGTTCATCATCAGCACCGCCTTGGAGGTGAAGTGGTGCTGCACCGCCCCCGACGTCATGCCCGCCGACTTGGCCAGCTCATGGATGGACATCTCCTCCAGGCTGCGGTTCTGGATCACATCGATGGCCGTGGCGATCAGGTGCTGGCGGGTGGCGGCGCTGCGCTCGGCATGCGTGCGGCGCACCCCCGCCTTGGGGGAAACACGGTGGTTCATGGCGCTTTCACAATATACATTTCAAACGTAATGTATTTAAGCGAACACCCGCGAACAAGCCCGTGAATACCCGCACCACGCCGCGCAGTGCCCGCGCGCCTTGTGCACCCGCGGGGTCCGGGCCAGCTTGCACCTGCCTGACCACTGCCATGGCGCCCCGCAAAGGCCGGTGGTATTCTTTTCGACCACCCTGGAGACAACCCATGAACGCCCCCACCGCCGCCGCCCACCTTCTCCCCGAAATCAACCTGCGCGAAGTGCCCCAGGCCCTCATCGAAGCGCTGCAGACCCGCTTTGGTGCGCGGTGCTCGCTGGCCCAGGCCGTGCGCGAGCAGCATGGCCGGGACGAAGGTTCCTTCCAGGCGCCGCCACCTTCCGCTGTCGTGTTCGCCGAGAGCACGCAGGACGTGGCCGACGCCGTGAAGCTGGCCAGCCAGTACGAGGTGCCGGTGATTCCCTACGGCGCCGGCTCCTCGCTCGAAGGCCACCTGCTGGCCGTGCAGGGCGGCATCAGCATTGACGTGAGCCGCATGAACCAGGTGTTGAGCATCAATGCCGAAGACCTCACCGTGACCGTGCAGCCCGGCATCACGCGCAAGCAGCTCAACGATGCGATCAAGGACACGGGCCTGTTCTTCCCCATCGACCCCGGCGCCGATGCCAGCATTGGCGGCATGAGCGCCACGCGCGCCAGCGGCACCAACGCCGTGCGCTACGGCACCATGCGCGAGAACGTGCTGGCGCTGCAGGTGGTCACGGCCAGCGGCGAAGTCATCCACACCGGCACGCGCGCCAAGAAGAGCAGCGCGGGCTACGACCTCACGCGCCTGATGGTGGGCAGCGAGGGCACGCTGGGCATCATGACCGAGATCACCGTGCGCCTGTACCCGCTGCCCGAGGCCGTGAGCGCCGCGATCTGCTCGTTCCCGAGCATCGAGGCCGCCGTGCACACCGTGATCCAGACCATCCAGCTCGGCGTGCCGATCGCGCGCGTGGAACTCATCGACCACCACACGGTGCGCATGGTCAACGCGCACAGCAAGCTCACCCTGCGCGAAGAACCCATGCTGCTGATGGAGTTCCACGGTTCGCCATCGAGCGTGAAGGAGCAGGCCGAGACGGTGCAGGACATCGCCAGCGAGTTTGGCGGCAATGCCTTTGAATGGGCCAGCACGCCCGAGGAACGCACGCGCCTGTGGACCGCGCGGCACAACGCCTACTTCGCCGCCGTGCAAAGCCGCCCCGGCTGCCGCGCCATCAGCACCGACACCTGCGTGCCCATCAGCCGCCTGGCCGACTGCCTGCTCGACTCGGTACAGGAAGCCGAGGACAGCGGCATCCCTTACTTCCTGGTGGGCCATGTGGGCGACGGCAACTTCCACTTTGGCTACCTGCTCGACCCCAACATCCCCGAAGAGCGCGTGACCGCGGAAGACCTGAACCACAAGCTGGTGGCCCGCGCGCTGAGCATGGGCGGCACCTGCACGGGCGAGCACGGCGTGGGCCTGCACAAGATGGGCTTCCTGCTCGATGAAACCGGGGCTGGCGCGGTGGACATGATGCGCGCCATCAAGCGGGCGCTGGACCCGAAGAACATCCTGAATCCGGGAAAAATCTTCGCGCTGTAGCCGCCGCGTGGCGCAGCCGCCCGTCCCGGGCGGCCCATGCTGCCCTTCGAAAGCTGTGCGCATCCGCAAGACGGGCCGCGGGCGAGTCCCATGGCCCTCGCTAGCGCCGCGGCGGCGGCGGTCTTGATGCCCCCGGGAAGACGGCGGGCGCCTTCTAGAATGAAGGCATGATCAAATACTCCTTCCCAGCCGCGCCGGTGACCTACCGGCCCGCCGCCAGCACCCCCGCCACCATGGCCGGCGAGTTGATCGACTACCAGGCGTGCCCGTTGTGCGAGAGCAAGGCCTTTCGGCCGCTGCGCAGCGCGGACTGTTCCCACCACCCTCGCTACAGCCAAGAACTCTCCCGCACCATGCATTGGAGCCAATGCACGGCGTGCCAGCATGTTTTTCGCAGCGGCTACTACTCCGAAGCGGCGCTGAATGTCGTTTTCCGTGGCACCAACGAATCCCAGGTGGTGGGCTATGACCTGGAACGGCAGCGCTATGTGTCTGCGCAGATGATCGAGAAGGTGCTGTCCTACCAGACGGGAGGCACGTGGCTGGACGTGGGGTTTGGGAATGCATCGCTTCTGTTCACCGCGCAGGAGTACGGCTTCGATCCCGTGGGCCTGGACCTGCGTCCGCAATCGGTGGAAGAGCTGCGCAGATGGGGGGTGGCGGCCCATTGCCAGGACGTCACAGGGTTCGAGCTGCCGCGGCCGGCCAGTGTGGTCAGCATGGCGGATGTGCTGGAGCACATGCCGTTTCCCAAGGTGGGTCTGCATGCCGCCCACCGGCTGCTGCAACCCGGGGGGGTGCTGCTGATCTCCCTGCCCAACCTGGGCTCCTTGGTCTGGAAGGCGCTGGATGCGAACAACGCGAACCCCTACTGGGGTGAAATCGAGCACTATCACAACTTTGACCGCGACCGGCTGTACGCGCTGCTGGCCGAATGTGGCTTCCGGCCCGTGCGCTATGGCATCAGCCAACGCTACCGCGTGTGCATGGAAGTGATTGCCGTGAAGGTCGGGGCGGACAGCGCACACCACACACCGCCACAACTGCGATGACCCACGGAAATCCCGATGAGGGGCCTTGGCTTGCGGCCCGCTGGAGGGAGGGCGCCGGCTCTGGTCCAGTGGCCGCTTGACACGCCGCGGATGGGATGGCCGGTGGCGGCCCTCCGTGCGGGGCTCGCGCTCCGCCCCCCATCTTTGCGGCAGTGTCATGGCAAAAGGCCGCACGGCGCCGTGTCAGAAAGCGCACGTTGTCCCGCCGAAATCTCCAAGACGAAAGAGCCCATGCAGAACGCCAGCCCCGCAGAACGCGCACTTCAGGTCGCCCTGGTCGCCGAATACCAGCATGCCTCGCTGGCCAACCTGCTGTGTGAGCTGCACGCCTTCTACAACGAGGGCGCCACGCCCTCTCGGCAGGTGGTGATGGAGCACCTCCGCCAGAACCTCCTGGCGCCCGGCTCCGCCCAGCGTTTGCTGGTGGCTTCGCGCAGCGACGGCGTTGTGGTGGGCCTGGCGGCGTTCTCGCTGGTGTATTCGCTGGTCGAATTTGCAGAGGAGCAGCGCAGGCATTGCCAGCTCAAAGAGCTGTACGTGAGTTCGGCCGAGAGAAGCCAGGGGACTGGCCGGGCGCTCATGTCCGGGCTCGCCCGATATGCCTTGGACCACGGCTGCCGCCGCATCGACTGGCCTGTGAAGGCGTCGAACGTCGGGGGAATCCTGTTCTACGAAAGCCTCGGTGCCCAGCGTGTGGCCGAACGGCTCAGCTACCGGCTGACTGCGCCCGCACTGGGCCGGCTGGCCCAGGACCGTGGATGTGCCGGCGCAGGGCCCGCACTGAACTGAAAACCGGAGACCTGCGCCTTGTTTCGATCTTTCGTCCTTCTGCTCGCCCTGCTGGGCGGCGCGGCCTTCGGCGGGTTGCTTCTGGTGTCGCTGCTGCAACCCACCTGGATTGAACGCGGTGCACGCGAGCTCATCCGCCAGCACATCGAGCACAAGACGGGCGAGAAGCTCCAGGCCCTGGACGAACGCTTCCTGAACGCGCAAGCACGGGTCTTCTTGCGCGGCAAGGAACAGGAGATCGACGCCGCGCGCAAGGCGCTGTCGGCCGGCCTGCCCGCCCGGGTCGCCGCCATTGCGGCCGAGATGGGGATCCCGGCCTGCGAATGCCGCAAACGGCGGCAGCAGCGGCTGGAGTTGCAGATCGGCACCGCGCAGCAGATGCAGGCCCAGCTCGATGCGCTGATCCGCAGCGCCTACATGGATACGGCCGAGAAGCTGCTGCGCGAATTGCGCATCTTCAGCGGTGCCAACGCCCTGGCGTTCGCCCTGCTGGGCCTGGCCGCATGGCGGCGGCCCCACGGCGCAGTTGGGGCATCGCTGGTGCCGGCCACCGCCACGCTCCTCGTGGCAACGCTGGCGAGCAGCGCTGTCTACCTCTGGGGCCAGAACTGGCTGCAGACCATCGTGTTCGGCAGCTATGTGGGCTGGGCCCAGCTGGCTTACATCGCGCTGGTGTATGCGTGGCTGTGCGATCTCTTGTTCAACCGGGCACGCATCAGCCTGCACCTGTGCCAGGGCAGCCTGAGCGGCGCTGTGTCCCCCTGCTGAAAGCCACCACCCCATGCGCATGGCCCTCGTCTCCGACATCCATGGCAACCTCGCCGCACTGGAAGCGGTGGCCGCCGACATCCGCCGCCGGGGCGCTGACCAGGTGGTGAACCTGGGCGACAACCTCCAAGAACCTGTTCAAGGTGTTTTCGGGGTCGCACAAGTACCTTGCCGGGATGGGATGCTAGGCGCAGTGCGCAGTTGATAGCTTGGCTATCAACAAGCGCCGCAACGCCGCAGACCGCCCGGCAAGGCACTTGCCCGAAGGGTTGGAGTGAAATCGGGCGATTGAATGCCCCGGCTGCTTGCATGGGCACGAGCCCATGCAGCGCATCCGAGGCATCCACTCATCCCGATTGCACTTCAATGCGATTCCCGAAAACACCTTGAACAGGTTCTCGGCCCGCTGCTGCCGCGCGAGACGGCGCAGTGGCTGATGGCGTCGGGCTGGCTATCACTGGCGGGCAACCACGAGCGCCAGGTTCTGGAACTGCGCCCCGGGCGCGGCGGCCCTTCGGACCAGTACGCGCACGCACAGCTCACCGAGGCGGAGTTCACCTGGCTGCGCACGCTCAAGGCCTGGCATCGCTTCAGCGACGACATTTACCTGTGCCACGGCTCGCCGCGCAGCGACCACGAATATCTGCTGGAAACATTGGACGGCAGCACACTGCGCCTGGCCACCCCAGCAGAGATATCCGACCGGCTGGGCGGCGAGCATTCACCGGTCATCACATGCGGCCACACCCACGTGCCCCGCGCAGTGCGGCAGGGTGCAAGCCTGCTGGTCAACCCCGGCAGCGTGGGACTGCAGGCCTACAGCGATGACCACCCCGTGCCCCACGCGGTGCAGACCGGGACACCCGACGCACGCTATGCCTTCATCGAACAGCGCGCAGGCGGCTGGCATTGCGAACACATCTGCGTGCCCTACGACCACGCGGCCATGGCGGCGCTGGCCCGGCAACACGGGCGCCCGGACTGGGAGCACGCACTGCTCACTGGCTACGCCGCCTAGTCCGCGCGCCCATCAGCCGTGCACTGACCGCGAATCTGCGGGAGCCTGGTCACGGTCATGCATGCCGTAGTCGCGCACCACGGCGGCAACGCGCAGGCGGTAGTTGTCGAAGATCCGCTCGCGGCCGGCTTTCTGCGTGGCGCGGTGGGCTTCCATCTGGCGCCATTGCGCAACTGCCTCCTCGTCACGCCAGAACGAAAGCGACAGCAGCTTGCCGGGAGCACTGAGGCTCTCGAACCGTTCGATGGAGACAAACCCGTCGATCTGCTCCAGCAAAGGCCGCAACGCAGCGGCAGCGCCCAGATAAGCGTCCTGCTGGCCCGGAGCGGGCTGCACCTCGAAGATGACGGCCATCATGCGCGGGTCTCCAGCGGGCGTGCGGGCAGGCCCAGCGTGCCTTCCACGCCCTGCGTGAACGTGCGCTCCTCGCGCAGGATGAAGCGCTTTTCCTGCGCCATGGCGAAGTTGGCGCGGCCCTCCGGGTCGGTGCGCAAGCGGGCGCGGTAGGCCTCGTAGGCGGCCAGCGACTCGAAACCTATGAGCCCCCAGGCCTCGTAGTTGCTGCCCTCGTGCGGCAGGAAGTAGCCGATCAGGTGGCCGCCGCAGCGCGGGATGATCTGGCCCCAGCGGCGTGCGTATTCGGCGAACAGCTCGCGCTGGAAGGGGTCGATGTCGTAACGGATGAAGCAGGTGATCATGGTGCGTGGCCCTGTGCGTTGTGAGGGCCTCACGATAAGCGCTTGACGGCCCGTGATGGTTCGCTCAACATCGAACCATGAAAGATGGCCCCCACATTGCGCGCATTGCCGCGCTCATCGGCGACGCCGGTCGCGCCGAAGTCCTCACCGCGCTGATGTCCGACCGCGCGCTCACGGCCACCGAGCTGGCCGAAGTTGCCGGCGTCACCAAGCAGACCATCAGTGCCCACCTGGCCAAGCTGCTCGATGCAGGCCTGCTGACCGTCGAGCACCAGGGCCGCCACCGCTACTTCCGGCTGGCCGACCGCGATGTGGCACACCTGCTGGAATCGCTGATGAACGTGGCCTTCCGCGCGGGCGCGGTGCGCCTGCGCTCCAGCCCGCGCGAGCCTGCCTTGCGCCGCGCACGCATGTGCTACGACCACCTGGCCGGCGAAGTGGGCGTGCAGTTTTATGAAGCCCTGGTGCGCCAGGGGCTGCTGCAGACCACGCCCCAGGGTGCGGCGGTAACGCCCGCCGGCGCGCAATGGTTTGCCCAGGTCGGGATCGACACCCCCGCCCTGGCCCAGCAGCGGCGCATGCTGTGCCGCCCTTGCCTGGACTGGAGCGAACGCCGCCACCACCTGGGCGGCGCGCTGGGGGCTGCGCTGCTGCAGCGGCTCTTCGAGGGCGGCTGGGCACACCGCGCACAGGGCTCGCGCGTGGTGCATTTCACGCCCAAGGGCGAGCTGGCGTTGCGCCAGTGGCTGGCCACCACCTCCAACGCACCCCCATCCATCCCCCTCCTCGGCCCCGGGACATGATGAAGACCCTGCTGCTTTTCATCGCCACCGCCCTGGCTGAAATCGTGGGCTGCTACCTGCCCTGGCTGTGGCTCAAGCAGGGCAAGCCCATGTGGCTGCTGCTGCCCGCGGCACTGAGCCTTGGTCTGTTCGCATGGTTGCTCACCTTGCACGACACGGCAGGCGCGGGGCGCGTTTACGCGGCCTATGGCGGGGTCTACATCGGCGTGGCCCTGGCGTGGCTGTGGGTGGTGGACGGCATCCGGCCCACGCCGTGGGACGTGGCGGGCGTGCTGGTCGCGCTGGCGGGCATGGCGCTTATCGTGCTGCAACCCGCGCGCTGACACCTATTCCCCGGCCTTCGGCAACTTCACGCCCTTGGTGGCCTTGGGCCGCACATGGGCCGAGCGCGGACTGCGCAGGGTGTCGGCATCGAGGATCAGCCGGCCCTGGATGCGCCCCTTCATGCGCTTGACGCTGCTGGCCGCGTCCTGCATGTGGCGCGCCATCAGCGTGCGCACCGTCTCCACGTCGCGCACGCGTGCGGCCCGCACGATCTCGCGGTGGAAATTGGCATTCACTTCGCCAAAGCGCCGGTGCTCGGCCTTGGGCGTGCGGTTGCCGTAGACGATGAGCTGGCGCAGCATCTCGTTGATCAGCTCGCAATTGAAGCGCAGGAACGGATTCGGGTTGGCCGCGGCCAGGATGTCGTGGAAGTTCACGTCCTCGCGCCGCTGGCTGAGCATGTCCTCGCTGCTCGACGCCGGGTCGCAGCAGGCGATGGAGTGCTCCAGCGCCTCGAAATCGGCCTCGGTCAGGTGCGGCACGGCGCCGGCGGCCAGCTCGGGCTCCAGGAACTGGCGCACGGCGTAGATGTTGTCGATGGTCACTTCCTGGAAGAACAGGTAGTTCTGCATGAACTGCAGGGTGCGGTCCAGCGGCACCTCGGCGATGGTGCCCCCGCCCGAGGGGCCGGTGGAGATGGTCACCAGCCCCTGCACCTCCAGCGACTTGAGCGCCTCGCGGATGGTGCCCTTGCTCACCTCGAACTGCGCCTGCAGCTCGCTCTCGCGCGGCAGGCGGTCGCCCGGGCTCAGGTTCTTCTCGGTGATGAGGCGCTTGATCTCCTGCGCCACCAGGTCGGGGCGCTTGAGGGCTTTGAGCGGCTTCTGTGTGGACGTTTTGGTTGCCATGTTCAGGGAATTGTCGTTGGTCGGCCGGCAGCCACGGCGGTGCCTCCGCGCGGCGAAGTACCGCTCATGGTGCAGTGTATGCACCGCAAGGGGGCAGCGGAAGGGATGCAGGGTTTCCACGCACGGTGTTTATTCTATTTATCACTATAAATAGCAGAAATGAGCGCCAACGACGCTCTGCGGCGGTGGCACGCAGTGTGCTTTGCACAAGCCGTGCCCCGCTATCGGCCAACCGGCCTCAACCCCTCCACAGGAGCCCCCCATGCACCGTCGCCACCTCTTGCAACTCTCTGCCCTGGGCGCACTGCCCGCATCGCTGGGCCTGGCCCAGAGCGCCTGGGCGCAGTCCAGCGGTGCCATCCAGTTCGGCTGCCCGGTGCCCATGTCGGGCGCGTTCGCGGCCAACGGCAAGTTCGCCGACCTGGGCATGAAGCTGGCCATCGAGCAGTACGGCACGGTCCTCAAGCGCCCCCTGGCCTACACGGTGCTGGACACGGAAGGCAAGCCAGCCACGGCCGTGCGCAAGGTGCAGGAGTCGTCTCAGCAGCAGGGCACGCGCTTTTTCGCGGGCGGCATCCTGTCGTCCGAATCGCTGGCCATGGGCAAGGAGGCCGAGAAGGCCGGCGGCATCTTCATCACCACCGCCGGCGCCGACGAGATCACGGGCAAGGACTGCAACGCCGCCACCTTCCGCTGGTCGGTGCCCACCTTCGGCGCCATCGAGCAGACGGTGCGCCCCCTGGCCGAGGCCCTGCCCAAGGCCAAGCGCTGGTACACCATCACGCCGCAGTACGTGTTCGGCGACGGCCTGCTGTCGGCCGCCAAGAACATCTTCAAGGAAAAGGGCCTGGAGCACGTGGGCAACAGCTACCACTCGCTGACCGAAAAGGAGTTCAGCGGCTACCTGACCAACGCCATGGCCGCCAAGCCCGACGTGCTGCTGCTGCTCAACTTCGGCTCGCAGTCGTCCGACGCGCTGCGCCAGGCCGTGAGCTTCGGCATGCACAAGAACATGACCATCCTGGTGGCCTGGGCCTCGGGGCTGGAGCAGTTCGAGTCGCTGGGCGCCGACCTGTGCGAAGGCATCTACTTCGGCGCGCAGTACTGGCACACGGCCAATGCGCCGCTCAACCTCGACCTGGTCAAGCGCAGCAACGACAAGTTCAAGTCCAACCCCAACTACAGCCTGGCGGGCTCGTACATCTGCACCAAGCTCATGATCGACGGCATCATCAAGGCCGGCACGGTGGAGCCCAAGGCCGTGATCGCCGCCATGGAAGGCATGAAGTACCAGGGCCTGACGGGCGACGAAGAGATCCGCAAGGGCGACCACCAGGTGCTCAAGAACTACTACCTGCTCAAGGGCAAGGCCAAGGCGAAGATGGCCAACAAGGACGACTACGTGGACGTGGTCAGCTCGGGCAAGTCCTTCCTGCCCCTGGACCAGACCGGCTGCAAGCTCACCTGACACGTATTGGCCTTCAACCGGCTGGCGTCGCTGGGAAGCCTTGCCGTGCTAACGCACTGTCTGCGGCTTCCCGCCTGGCCATCCGGCTGAATGCAAACCCGCGGTGACGCTCGCAAGCTCTGCCGCATCGCCCTCCTCCACGGCCCGCAGCCGCGCGCCTTGGGATTTTTCCTTCCATCTCTCGCCCATGAACATCTACCTGCTACAGGCCATCAACGGGATCGGCATCGGCATGCTGTACTTCCTGCTGGCGGTCGGCCTGTCCATCGTGTTCGGCCTGCTGCGCTTCGTGAACTTCGCGCACGGGGCGTTCTACCTGCTGGGCGCCTACTTCTGCTTCCAGATGACGCGCTGGGGCCTGAGCTTCTGGCTGGCGCTGGCCGTGGTGCCACTGGTCGTGGGCGCCCTGGGCTGGCTCACCGAAAAGCTGGTGCTGCGCCACGTGTATTCCAAGCCGCACGAGTTCCACATCCTCGTCACCGTGGGCCTGGCATTGGCCATCCAGGAGCTGGTGATCCTGCAGTGGGGCCCGCTCGGCGACAGCGTGCCGGTGCCCGACCTGCTGCAGGGCGTGGTCATGTGGGGCGGCATCGTCTACCCCAAGTACCGGCTGTTCGTGATCGGCTTCACCGCCGTGCTGGCCGTGGGCCTGTGGTACGTGCTCGAAGGCACGCGCCTGGGCAGCGCGGTGCGCGCGGGCAGCGAATCCACCGAGATGGTCTCGCTGCTCGGCATCAACGTGTTCCGCATCTTCAGCCTGGTGTTCGCACTGGGCGCGGCCACCGCCGCGATTGCCGGCGTGCTGGCCGCCCCCATGCGCGGGGCCGAGCCCTTCATGGGCATCGAGGCGCTGGGCGTGGCCTTCATCGTGGTGGTGGTCGGGGGCATGGGCAGCTTTGCCGGGGCGCTGATCGGCGGCCTGCTGATCGGCATCGTGCAGAGCGTGATGAGCACCGTGTGGCCCGAGGGGGCGCGGCTCATGATCTACATCGCCATGGCCGCCGTGCTGCTGCTGCGCCCGCATGGCCTGCTGGGCCGCAAAGGATGAACACCGCCATGACGATTTTTCGCAAGAATTCCCACCTGCTGCTGGCCCTGGCCGTGGTGCTGGTGATGCCGCTGACCATGCAATCGGGCTCGCTGGCCAGCGAGGTGCTGATCTATGGCCTGGCCGCCATGGGCTGCAACCTGCTGCTGGGCCACACCGGGCTGCTGTCCTTCGGGCAGGGCATCTTCTTCGGCCTGGGCAGCTACACCATCGCCCTCACGCTCACGCGCTGGCCCCTGCCCATGCCGCTGGCCCTGGCGCTCGCCGTGGTGATGGGCGCGCTGGGCGCGGCCATCGTGGGCTGGGTGGCCATCCGCCAGCGCGGCACCTACTTCGTGATGCTGACCCTGGCCTTCGCGCAGATGTTCTACTTTCTCGCCTACTCCATGCCTGGCATCACGGGCGGCGACAACGGGCTGATGGACATCCCGCGCCCCTCGCTGGCCGTGGGCGGCTTCACGCTGTGGCCGCTGGCCTCGCCCTGGCAGTACTACGGCTTCGTGGCCACGGTGTTCCTGGTGGCCTTCTGGCTGCTGCAGAAGGTGTCGGCCTCGGTCTTCGGGCGCACGCTGCTGGCGGTGCGCGACAACGAGGAGCGCGCGGGCGCCATCGGCTACAACCTCAAGCTGCTCAAGCTGCAGGCCTTCGTGATCTCGGGCGCGGTGACGGGCCTGGCCGGCGCGCTGCACGCCATGATGACGGGCATCGCCCCGCTGGCGAGCGCCGAGTACCACACCAGCGAGATGATCCTCGTCATGACGGTGATCGGCGGCACGGGCAACCTGCTGGCCTCGCTGCTCGGCTCGGCCTTCTACCTGCTGGTGGGCGACTGGCTGTCCACGCTGTGGCCGCGCTGGCTGCTGATCCTGGGCGTGGTGCTGATGGTGGTGAGCCTCGGCATGCAGCGCGGCCTGTGGGGCCTGGGCGAGTCGGCCTGGAACCTGCTGCGCGGCAAGGGCCGTGGCGGCAAGGCCGACGCATCTGCCACGCAAGGAGGCCACGCATGAGCACCGCAACCCCCTCCCCCATCCTGCTCGAAGCCGTGGGCGTGGAAAAACGCTACGACAAGTTCGCCGCACTGGCGGGCGTGGACCTCAAGGTGCGCGCCAACACGGTCCATTCGGTCATCGGCCCCAACGGCGCCGGCAAGACCACGCTGTTCCACATGCTCACCGGCACCAAGAACGTGAGCGGCGGGCGCATCGTGTTCGACGGGCACGACGTGACGCACGAGCCCGACCACCGCCGCGTGCAGCGCGGCATGGCGCGCTCCTTCCAGGTGACCAGCCTGTTCCTCACTCTGCCCGTGCGCGAGAACCTGCGCCTGGCCGCCCAGGGCACCGCGCCGCGCCATGCACTCAACTGCTGGCATGCGCCGCAGGGCGCGCGCTCGCAGGCCGAGGTGGTGGCCAGCGTGCTGGCGCGCCTGGGGCTGGAGCGCCATGCCGACACGCCGGTGGGCAACCTCTCGCACGGCCAGCAGCGCCGGCTGGAGGTGGGCATGGCGCTGGCGGCACGGCCCAAGGCCATCTTCCTGGACGAGCCCACCTCGGGCATGGGCATCGACGACCTGGACGACATGAAGCGGCTGATCCAGGGCCTCAAGGACGAGCACACCGTGGTACTCATCGAGCACAACATGAACATCGTGATGGACATCTCCGACACCGTGACGGTGATGCAACAGGGCCGCGTGCTGGCCGAAGGGCATCCGCACGCGATCCGCAGCGACGACCGGGTGCGCAGCGCCTACCTGGGCAACATGATCACGGGGGGCAAGGCGGCATGACGATCCTCGACATCCAGGGGCTGCACGCCCATTACGGCAAGAGCCATGTGCTGCAGGGCGTGGACCTGCGCGTGGGCGACGGCGAGCTGGTCACCCTGCTCGGGCGCAACGGCGCGGGCAAGACCACCACGCTCAAGAGCATCTGCGGCGTGGTTCCGCCCACCCAGGGCCGTGTGCGCTTTGCGGGCGACGAGGTGCAGGGCCTGGCCACGCATGCCATCGCCCAGCGCGGCGTGTGCCTGGTGCCAGAGCACCGGGGCATCTTCAAGCTGCTCACGGTGGAGGAGAACCTGCTGCTGGGCCAGCGCAAGCGCTCGCCCTGGCAGTTGCCGGACATCTACCGCATCTTTCCGCGCCTCAAGGAGCGGCGCGGCAATGGCGGCGGCCAGCTCTCGGGCGGCGAGCAGCAGATGCTGGCCATCGGCCGCGCGCTGATGAATGCGCCGCGCCTGTTGATGCTGGACGAGCCCGTGGAAGGGCTTGCCCCGGTGATCGTGGAAGAGATCGTGGCGCAGCTCAAGACCATCAAGGCCGCGGGCGTGGCCATCCTGCTGGTGGAGCAGAACCTGGAGGTCTGCACCCAGCTGGCCGACCGGCATTACGTGATCGAGCAGGGCGCCATCGTGCACGAGGCGGACAACACCGCCTTTCTCGCCGACGACGCCATCAAGGACCGCTATCTGGGCGTGGGCCTGGCATAGATTTTTCAGGAATTCGACTGTGGACATGACGACGACCCCCTCCCCTGCCCTGCAACCGCGCGTGAACGGCGCGCGCCTGTGGCAATCGCTGATGGACCTGGCGCAGATAGGCGCCACGCCCAAGGGCGGCGTGTGCCGCCTGGCCCTCACCGCGCTGGACGGCGAAGGCCGCGACCTGTTCGTGCGCTGGGCGCGCGAGGCCGGCTGCAGCGTGCGCACCGACGCCATCGGCAACATCTTCGCGCGCCGCGCGGGGCGCAACGACGCCCTGCCCCCGGTGATGACCGGCAGCCACATCGATACCCAGCCCACGGGCGGCAAGTTCGACGGCAACTACGGTGTGCTTGCCGGCATCGAGGTGGTGCGCACGCTGAACGACCTGGGCATCGTGACCGAAGCCCCGATCGAGGTGGCGGTGTGGACCAATGAAGAGGGCTCGCGCTTCGTGCCGGTGATGATGGGCTCGGGCGTGTTCGCCGGCGCCTTCACGCTGGAGCATGCGCTGGCCCAGCGCGACGCGCAGGGCACCAGCGTGGCCGAGGCGCTGGCCGTCATCGGCTATGACGGCGAGCACGGGCCCACGCCGCCCGTGGGCGCGTATTTCGAGGCGCACATCGAGCAGGGCCCGGTGCTGGAGGCCAACGGCTGCGTGATCGGCGTGGTGCAGGGTGCCCTGGGTCAGCGCTGGTACGACGTGAGCGTGCAGGGCATGGAGGCCCATGCCGGCCCCACGCCCATGGCGCTGCGCCGCGATGCCCTGCTGGCCGCCAGCACGCTGGTGGCCGAGGTGAACCGCATCGCCCTGGCCCATGCACCGCATGCGCGCGGCACGGTGGGCGTGCTGGAGGTGTTCCCGAGTTCGCGCAACGTGATCCCCGGCAGCGTGCGCATGACCGTGGACCTGCGCGCCGCCGACGATGCCATGCTGCTGCAGATGGATGCGGAGTTGCGCACCGCCTGCGAGCGCATCGGCACGGCCCACCGCACACCCATCGCGGTGGAGCAGGTGGTGTACTTCCCGCCGCAGCCGTTTGCGCCCGCGCTGGTCGAAGGCGTGCGCGCCGATGCCCAGGCACTGGGCTACAGCGCCATGGACGTGGTCAGCGGTGCCGGGCACGACGCCGTGTACCTGGCGCGCCTGGCGCCCACGGCCATGGTCTTCGTGCCCTGCGCCGACGGCATCAGCCACAACGAGATCGAGGACGCGGAGCCCGAGCACCTGGAGGCCGGGTGCAACGTCTTGCTGCAGGCCATGCTGCGCAGCGCCCGGGTGGTCGCCGCATGAAGATCCTCATCGCCCGCCTGAACCACGAGACCAACACCTTCTCGCCCGTGCCCACGCCCCTGGAGGCGTTTGCGCCCACCTACGGCGAGGATGCCCTGCGCGACAACCTGGGCATGCGCACGGCCATGGCGGCTTTCATCGACCTGGCCCGGGGCCTGGGCGCCACGCTGGTGACGCCGGTGTCGGCCACCTCCAACCCCAGCGGCCCGGTGCATGCCGCGGCCTACGACGAGCTGACCCGCCGCATCGTGGAGGCCGCCCCCGGCTGCGACGCCATCCTGCTCGACCTGCACGGCGCCATGGTGGCCGAGAACAGCCCCGACGGCGAAGGCGACCTGCTCGCGCGCGTGCGCGCAGCGGCGCCCGGCGTGCCCATCGGCGTGGCGCTGGACCTGCACGGCAACATCACGCCCAAGATGGTCGCCAACGCGGATGTGATGGTCGGCTTCAAGACCTACCCGCACATCGACATGTACGAGACCGGCGAGCACGCGGGCCGCCTGCTGCTGGCCATGCTGCAGGGCCAGGCGCGCTACAGCGTGCGCTGGCACCAGTTGCCCATGATGGGCCACACCCTGCGCAGCACCACGCTGCAGGGCGCCATGTTGCGTGCGGTGGACGCCGCCCGCGCTGCCGAGGCCGACGGCGTGCCGGCCGTGTCGGTGTTCGCGGGGTTCTCGCTGGCCGACATCGAGGCGCCGTTCATGAGCGTGGTGGTCACCGGCCTTGCCGATGCACCCGAAGCAGCCCAGGCCGTGGTCGACCGCATCGCGGCCACCATCTGGCAGGAGCGCACCGAGTTCGTCTACGACAGCGAGCCCCTGGCCGACTCCCTACAGCGCGCCCAGGCACTCACCGCGGGCGCCAGCCGCCCGGTGCTGCTGCTGGACCACAGCGACAACTGCATGTCCGGCGGCACCTGCGATTCCATGGACGTGCTGCAGGCCGCCCTGGCCGAGGGCCTGGACGACATCGCCGTGGGCCCGCTGTGCGACCCCGAGGCCGTGGCCGAACTCGTGGCGGCCGGTGTGGGCGCGCAGTGCACCGTGCGCCTGGGCAACAAGGTGCCGCTCACGCAACTGGGGGTGTCCAAGGAGCCCGTGGCGCTCAGCGGCACGGTGCGCGCCATCAGCGACGGCGAGTACACCGTGACCGGGCCCATCTACACCGGGCAACGCTGCGCCATGGGCCGCACCGTGCTGTTCGACACCGGCAGCGCCCTCATCGTGGTGACCGAGAAGACGCACGAGCCCTGGGACCTGGGGGTGTTCTCGTGCGTGGGGGTGGACCCCACGGCGCACCGCTTCGTGCTGCTCAAGTCGCGCATGTACTGCCGCCCGGTGTTCGTGCCGCTGTCGCATGCGCTGGTCGAATGCGACAGCCCCACGGGCGTGACCAGTTCCAACTACGCGCTGTTCCCGTTCAGGAACGTGCGCCGGCCGGTGTTCCCGCTCGACGCTGTCTGACCTTCCATTGCGCAGGAGCCCCCAGAACCCGCATCACCAGCAAGCGCAAGCCGACGCCAGTGCCCCCGCGCAAGGGCCGCCCCGCCGCGCTGGGGGCGTCCCCCTTCCCAAATCGAGCAGCGATTTGAGAGAAAGAGGGATGACGCGAAGCGACTCAGGGGGTTAGTTCACCTTGATCAGACGCCAGTCGATGCGGTTGTCGGGGCGTTGCACCAGCTCGACATTTTTCTTCATCGCCCAGGCCAGCATCTGGTTGTGCAGGGGGATGTTGGCCACGGTGTCGTTCTGCAGCTGCAGGCCTTCGGTCAGCAGGCGGTTGCGCACGGGCTGGTCGGTCTCGGTCTTCACGCGGTCCACGATGTAGTCCATGCGTTCGTTGCTGTAGCGGCCCAGGTTGTAGTTGCCATCGCCGCCCGTGGTCTTGGTGCGGGTGAGCGATTGCAGGGTGTACAGCGCGTCGAAGGTCGGCACGCCCCAGCTGAGCAGGGTGATGCTGGCCTCGTGCCGCTGGGCCATGGGGTAGTAGGTGATGGAGGGCATCGTGCGCAGCTTGGCCCTGACGCCCACGCGCGCCCACATCGAGGTGATGGCCTGGCACAGGTTCTCGTCCTGGATGATGGAGTTGTTGCTGCAGGCGAAATCGACCTCGAAGCCGTCCTTGTAGCCCGCATCGGCCAGCAGCGCCCTGGCCGCGTTGGTGTCGTAGGGCAGGCGCTTGTCCACCGCCTCCGTCCAGCCGTTGACCAGGGGCGAGACGATGGCGCCCGTGGGCTTGGACATGCCGCGCATGGTCACGCGCTGCAGCGTGGCCACGTCGATGGCCTGGTACAGCGCCTTGCGCACGCGCAGGTCCTTGAGCGGGTTCTTGCCCTTGACGCTGCTGCCCGGCAGCTCGTCGCGGAACTGGTCCAGGGCCAGGTAGATGGTGCGGTTCTCGACCATCTCCATCACCTTGATGTTCGGGTTGGCCCTGAGGCGCTCCAGGTCCTGCAGGCTGGTGTCGCGCACCATGTCGACCTCGCCCGAGAGCAGGGCCGCGACGCGCGTGGCCTCGGACTTGATGGGTGTGTAGACGATCTCGGTGACGTTGCCCTCGGTCTTGCCGGCGTTCCACCACTGCGGGTTGGCGGCAAAGACCAGCTTCTGGTCGGGCACCCATTCCTTGAGCACGAAGGGCCCGGTGCCCATGGCATTGCGGTGAGAGAAGGTCTCGTCCTTGGACTTGATGTCCTTGGGCTCCACGGCATTGTTCTTCTCTGCCCAGGCCTTGCTCATCACGCGCAGCTCGGTCAGCTGGTTGAGCAGCACCGGGTTGGGGTTCTTCAGGAAGATGTCGATGGTCTCGCCGTCGACCTTGGCGATGCGCTCCATGCCCTGGGTGTAGATGGCGTAGGTGGAGGTCTTGCTCATCGCGCGCTGCAGCGAATACACCACGTCGTCGGCCGTCATGGGCGATCCGTCGCTGAACTTCACGCCCTGGCGCAGCTTCACGCGCAACTGCGTGGGGCTGACCTGCTGCCACGAGGTGGCCAGGAGCGGCTCGACCTTGAGCGTGCGGCTGTTGAACATCACCAGCGACTCGTACACCGCCGCATGGATGCCATTGCCCAGGGCACTGTTCTGCGAGTGGATGTCCATGGACTGGATGTCGGTGGACCCGGCCCAGCGGAACGTCTTGGCGTGCGCGCCCGGCATCGCGGCCACCCACGCCGCCATGGCCAGCGCGGGCACGAGCCAGCGGCGGCCTGGCCTTGCGGTGCCGGCCCCGCGGGGCGCGGCGGGCTGCGGGTGCGCAGGGTGCCGCGCTACTGCGGCAACGCGGGACACAACAGTGCGCGGAGACAGGTGAGGAAGGAAGCTCTGGAACCTACGGGGCATATGTTTTCCTTTGCAGGGATGGAAGCCGCAATATGCCGCAGCGGACCGCCAAACCTATTGCGCGTTTTCCACGACATCCACCCCTCTGCGCACGGTCCCCGGGGCGCAGAGGGAGCCCCGGGCGTCCAGGCGACCGGCCAGCTGCCGGTACTGGCTGGGGCTGACGCCACAGGCACGCTGCCAGCCATGCACGAAGTGCGCGGAGTCGGAGAACCCCGCGGCATGCGCGATGCCCGTCAGGCTGGCCGTGCCGCCAAGCAGGGCCTGCTGCGCGTGCTCGATGCGGGCGGCCTGGCGCAGCGTGGCAAAGCCCAGGCCGTGCCGGGCCAGATCGCGCTGCAGCTGGCGCGCGCTGCGACCCAGGCGGCGGGCGGCGTCGGGCAGGGCCAGGGCAGGCTCCTCGCGCCACCAGGCCAGCAGGTCCAGCACCTCGTTCGCGCACCCCAGCCGCCGCGCCAGGGACTGCAGCGTGCGCAGCGCATCCGCCGGGCTGCCGCTGGTGCCGCCGCGCGCCAGCACGCTCACGCACGAGGCGGCAATGCTCGCGCGGATGTCCGCACTTCGCTGCGCCGCGGCACGCAGGGCGCGGTCCGGCAGCATGGGGGATTCCCGCCGCAGCGCGCCCTGGCCATCGAGCTGCGTGTTGACGCCCAGGGGCGCCATCCGGTTGTAGGCGTTCCAGCGGTCCACGAACGCAGAGGGCCCACGGCCCACGGCGGCCGAGGGCGCCAGGAGCGCCTGCACCGGGTTCAGGTCCAGCGCACACAGCAGCGCAAGGCGCGCCTCCCGCCGGGCCTCTTGCCCGCGCGCCTGCGGGCCGCCGCGCAGCACCTGCGCCACATATGCCTGGTGGGTGACGAAGCCCTGCACCTGCGTGCGCACGGCCCGCGCCAGCAGCGCGTGGGGGCGTTCGTCGATATCGCCCAGGCAGGCGGGCAGCAGGTGGTAGCAAAAAAGCGCGGCCATGGCGCTTTTATACAAGCTGGCGCGGCCCGGCCCAGGGACGATGGCCCTCTCCTTCATTCCCTGTGCAAACACACCATGCAACGACGAGATCTTCTGGGCCTGATGGGCCTGACCGCACTGGGCGCCCCCCTGCGCCCCGCTTTCGCCCGCGGCGCCACCCACGGCCTGCTGGCGCTCGATGCCACGGCCCAGGCAGCGCTGGTGCGGGCGGGCCATCTGCAACCCGCGCAGCTGGTGCAGGCCAGCCTGGCGCGCGTGGCGGACGTCAACCCCAGGCTGCAGGCGCTGGTGGAACTCTGCCCCGACCGGGCCCGCGGCCAGTGGCAGGGGCCGCCCTCCCCCGGGCCCTTCTGGGGCGTGCCGTTTGCCTACAAGGACGCGGTCGACCTGCAAGGCACGCACCGGCGCAGCGGCTCGCGCCTGCAGGCGGACGCGGCACTTTCCAGCGCCTCGTCGCCGCTGGTGGCGCGCTGCGAAGCCAGCGGGCTGATCGCCATCGGCAAGACGGCAACGCCCGAGTTCCAGCTCAGCGCCACCACCGAACCCCTGCTTGGCGGCCCGGTCCGCAATCCCTGGAACCCGCTGCACTCCCCGGGTGGTTCCTCGGGCGGCGCCGCGGCGGCCGTGGCCGCGGGCATGCTGCCCATGGCGCACGCGACGGATGGCGGTGGCTCGATCCGCATCCCCGCCTCGTGCTGCGGGCTGTTCGGGCTCAAGCCCAGCCGCTCGCGCATGCAGGGCTCCGGCCCGCGCGATGCCGGTGTCGACCACGCGGTGAGCCGCACGGTGCGCGACAGCGCCACGCTGTTCTGGTGGAACCAGCGCGGCGATGGCGCCGCGCCGCTGCCGCCCATGCCCGCGGTGCACGGGCCCTCGGCCCGGCGCCTGCGCATTGGCTTCGCGCCGCAGAACCTCTTTGGCGAGATGCCGGACCCCGCGGTGCTGCAGGAAGTCACCCGCGTCGCGCGGCTGTGCGAACGGCTTGGGCACCAGGTGCAGCCCTTTGCGCACGGCATCGACGGCGAGCGGTTCTTCGATGCCTTCATGGTGGCCTGGAGCGGCGGCGCCGAGCGGGCGCTGCAGCAGGCCGAGGGCACGGGCCGCCCGCCCGACACGCTGCTGGAGCCCTGGACCCTGCACCTGGCACGGCACGCGCGCGCGCTCCCCGCCGGCGCGGCGGCACGCGCCGGCGCGCACTTTGCCGCCGTGGGCGCGCAGGTGAATGCCTGGTTCGACGCCGTGGATGTCGTGCTCAGCCCGGTGGCCGCCAGCGAGCCGCCACCGCTGGGGTGGCTTGCCCCCACCGTGCCCGGCGCCACGCTGTGGGCCCGGCTGATGCGCTATGCGTCGTACACGCCGCTGCACAACGTGGCGGGCACGCCGGCGATGTCGGTCCCGCTGGGGCTGAGCGCGCGCGGCCTGCCCATCGGCAGCCATTTCGCGGCGCGGGTCGGCGACGAGCAGACGCTGTTCGCACTGGCCTATGAACTGGAACAGGCCGACCCCTGGTCGCACCGGGTCCCACCGCTGTGAATGAAGCCCCGTCAGGGGCGCGCGGGCGCGAGCGGGTAGCGCGCCCCCGCGCGCGCCGTGCCCACCTGCAGCAGGTTGATGACACCCATCACGTCATCCACCAGCCCCACGGCTTTCTCCAGCGCCTGCGACTGCGCCTCGGACTGCACGCAGCCCATCAGCGTGACCAGCCGCCGCTCGCCCAGCACCCAGACGCTGGTGTCGTCAAAGCGCCCCTCCTCGCGGATATAGCGCTGCACGCGCGGGATGAGCTCCGCGTCGTACAGGTAGGAGTTGGGCAGCCGGCAGCGCCCCACGCGGTGGCAGCTGCCGCCATGCTGCGAGCGCGTGTGCGCCAGCTCGCGCACCTCGGCGTCGGTGTAGAGCGGGCCCTCGGGCACGGGGCATTGCGGGATGGCGCTGGTGACCTGGACGAAGGGGTCGTTGAAGGCATTGGTGCGGGGGGCTGGGCTGCCGTCCTGCGCAACGGCCAGGGCAGCCACCCCCAACCACAGCAGGAAGAACTGGAAGAACACACAAACACGGCGCATGCATTGCTCCTTGGTGGACGGCAGGCACCCACGCTGCCTACAACGCGATCTGGTATCGCGCAAATTCCCTGCGGCCTTTCAGCACACAGTCGTACAGGGTAAAACCAAAGCCCTCATAGAGTGCGCGCAGCGGCTGCCGATCGGCCACGCAGTCCAGCCGCAGGTAACGCACACCCAGGCTGCGGGCGTGCTCGCGCCCGAACGCCAGCAGCGCGGCAGACACCCCCTGCCCCGCCCATGCCCGCCGCACGGCCAGCTTGTGCAGGAACGCGGAGGTGCCTGGTTCCGCATCCGGCCAGAAAGTGGGGTCTTCGCGCTGCCAGCGCACCACGCCCGCCACGTCATCGCCCACCCTGGCCACCAGGAAGTGGCCGGTATCCACATCCTGCTGCACACGTTCCTCGCTGAAATCGGACACGGCCCACAGCGGCATCTGGCGGTCTACCAGCCACTGCGCGGCCTCGCGCAGCACCGCCGCGATGGCGGCGGCGTCTGACGGGCGGGCGATTTCTGTGTGCATACGAAAGCGGTATTGGCCTGCAGACAGGGGAGGTCCACGCAGGATGATGGGATGGCGCAACGAACTATCCGCCTGCACAGCAGGCAGATTGCGGTTTACTCATTTTTTGATAGCTATTGGCGCTTGATGGATAAGCGCTGGAAGTCATTTTTATCTAAATTCTAGGGACAAAACCTCTTTCTGCAATCCCCAGCCCGCCCCCCGGATGGGGCGTGCCCCCTACGATGCCCTGACCGTGCCCCCCAGCGACCTCATCGTCCACCGCCCCGAAGGCCTGTACTGCCCGGCCGGGGATTTCTACATCGACCCCTGGCGGCCGGTCAGCCGGGCCGTGATCACGCATGCGCATTCGGACCATGCGCGCATGGGCTCGGCCCACTACCTGGCGCACCAGGACAGCGAAGGCACGCTGCGCAACCGACTCGGGGCCGATATCGACCTGCAGACGCTGGCCTACGGCAACACCATCGACCACCACGGCGTGCGCCTGTCGCTGCACCCGGCGGGGCATGTGCTGGGATCGGCCCAGGTGCGGGTCGAGCATGGCGGCCAGGTGTGGGTGGCCTCGGGCGACTACAAGCTCGAGGACGACGGCACCTGCCCGCCCTTCGAGCCGGTGCGCTGCCACACCTTCATCACCGAGTCGACCTTTGGCCTGCCCATCTACCGCTGGCCGGCGCAGCCGGCGCTGTTCGCGGACATCAACGCCTGGTGGGCCGCGAATGCGGCGGCGGGCAAGGCCAGCGTGCTGTATGCGTATGCCTTCGGCAAGGCGCAGCGGCTGCTGCACGGGGTGGATGCGGGCATCGGCCCCATCATCGAGCACGGCGCGGTAGAGCCGCTCAACGCCGTGTACCGCGCGGCGGGCGTGGCGCTGCCGCCCACCCTGCGCGTGACGGACCCGGGCGCCACCAAGGCCGAGCTGCGCCGCGCGCTGGTGCTGGCACCGCCCTCGGCGGCGGGCACGCCCTGGCTCAAGCGCTTTGGCGAGCATTCCGATGCCTTTGCCAGCGGCTGGATGCTGGTGCGCGGCGCGCGCCGGCGCCGTGGCGTGGACCGGGGCTTCGTGATGAGCGACCACGCGGACTGGCCCAGCCTGCAGAAGGCCATAGCCGCCACGGGGGCCGAGCGCATCATCGTGACCCATGGCAGCACCGAGGTCATGGTGCGCTGGCTGTGCGAGCAGGGACTGGATGCGCAGGTGTTCAAGACCGAGTACGGCGCCGACGACAACGAGGACGACGCAGGGGCTGCAGCGCCGCCACCGCAGGCCGATGCACCGGCGCCGGAGGCCGCGGCACCATGAAGGCCTTTGCCACACTGTTCCAGGCTCTGGACTCCACCACCGGGCAGTCGGCCAAGCTGGCCGCGCTGGTGGCCTACCTGCGCGCGGCACCAGCGGCCGATGCGGCCTGGGCCACCTACTTCCTCGCGGGCGGCAAGCCGCGCCAGATGGTGCCCACCAAGCGCCTGAAGGCCCTGGCGCAGGAGGCCGCCGGCCTGCCCGAATGGCTGTTCGAGGAAAGCTACCAGGCCGTGGGCGACCTGGCCGAAACCCTGGCCCTGCTGCTGCCCCCGCCGGTGCAGCCGGTGGACCTGCCGCTGGCCGAGTGGATGGCCCAGCTGCTGCCCCTGCGCGCCCTGCCGCCCGAGGAAGCCGACGCCCGCCTGCGCGCGCAGTGGGACAGGCTGGCGCCGGAGCAGCGCTTCGTGTACTTCAAGCTCATCACCGGCAACTTCCGCGTGGGGGTGTCGCGCCTGCAGGTCACGCAGGCACTCGCCACGGTGAGCGCGCTGGACCCCAAGCGCATCGCGCACCGGCTCATGGGCTACACACAGATCGGCCGGCAGCCGCAGGCGGGCGACTACAGCGCGCTGGTGGCCCCCGTGGACGAGGGTGAAGACGGCGCCGCCAGCACGGGCAGCGACACGGCCATGGCAGGCCAGCCCTACCCCTTCTTCCTGGCCCACCCGTTCAGCCAGCCCGTGGCCGAGATGCCTGCGCTGCTGGGCGCGCCCGGTGACTGGCTGGTGGAGTGGAAGTGGGACGGCATCCGCGCGCAGATCGTGCGCCGGCGCGGCGCGGTGTGGGTCTGGTCGCGCGGCGAGGAGCTGGTGACCGACCGCTTTCCCGAACTGGCCGATGCCGCGATGGCGGCACTGCCCGACGGCACGGTGGTCGATGGCGAAATCCTCGTATGGCTGCCCGGCGAGCCCCAGCCGCGCCCCTTTGCCGACCTGCAAAAGCGCCTCGGCCGCAAGACACTGACGCCCAAGCTGCTGCGCGAACTGCCCGTGGTGCTGGTGACCTATGACCTGCTCGAACATGCGGGCCAGGACCTGCGCCAGCAGCCCCAGCAGGCCCGCCGCGCACTGCTGGAGACAGTGCTGCAGCCACCCGACGCCATCGCAGAGCCCGCAGCCCCACCCGCACTGCGCTTGAGCGCCCTGCTGCACGGCGCCGACTGGCCGGACCTCGCGCGCCAGCGCGAAGCCGCACGCGGCATGGGCACCGAGGGCTTCATGCTCAAGCACCGGCAGGCGCACTACGGCGTGGGGCGCACCAAGGATGTGGGCGTGTGGTGGAAGTGGAAGATCGACCCCATGAGCGTGGACGCGGTGCTCATCTACGCCCAGCGCGGCCACGGCCGGCGCGCGAGCCTGTACACCGACTACACCTTTGCGGTGTGGACGGGCCCGCAGGATGACCCCGAGCGGCAACTGGTACCGTTTGCCAAGGCGTACTCGGGCCTCACGGACGCGGAGATTGCGCAGGTGGACGCCATCGTGCGCAAGACCACGCGCGAGAGTTTTGGGCCCGTGCGCAGCGTGGAGGCCACCATGGTGTTCGAGCTGGGCTTTGAAGGCATCGCGAAGAGCCCGCGCCACAAGAGCGGCATTGCGGTGCGCTTTCCGCGCATGCTGCGCTGGCGCCAGGACAAGACCGTGGCCGAGGCCGACACCCTGCAGACGCTGGCGGCATTGCTTCCGGGCCAGGACACCGGCGCATGAGCACGGCGCGCCGTCCGCGCAAGCCGCTGCCCACCGTGGCCGCGAGCGCGGCCGCAGGCTGGATGGCCACGCGCGGCTGGCAGCCCTTCGGCTTCCAGCAGGAGGTGTGGCGCGCCATGGGCGAGGGCCGCTCGGGCCTGCTGCACGCCACCACCGGCGCGGGCAAGACCTATGCCGTGTGGCTGGGTGCGCTGCAGCACCTGGCGCTGGCAGGCGCGCCCGTGGCACCCACGGCGGACGCCAGTGCGCGCACGGCCCTGCGCACACGCCGCGCGGCGGCGCCGCCGCTCACGGTGCTGTGGATCACGCCCATGCGCGCCCTGGCCGCAGACACGCTGCGCGCACTGCAGGCCCCGCTGCCGGACCTGGCGCCAGACTGGACCAGCGGCCTGCGCACCGGCGACACCGCCAGCGGCGAGCGCGCCGCGCAGGACCGCCGCCTGCCCACGCTGCTGGTCACGACGCCCGAGAGCGTGTCGCTGCTGCTGGCGCGGGCCGATGCCCACGAGCGCCTGCGCCATGTGCAGCTGGTGGTGGTGGATGAATGGCACGAGCTGGTGGGCAACAAGCGCGGCGTGCAGGCCCAGCTGGCACTGGCGCGCCTGTCGGGCTGGAACCCGGCGTTGCAGGTGTGGGGCATGTCCGCCACGTTGGGCAACCTGCCGGAGGCACTGGACACACTGCTGCCAAGGCCCGCGCGGGGAGCCCCTGCAGCACCGCCCGCCGTGCTGGTGCAGGGCCGCATCGACAAGGCGCTGAAAGTGGAGGTGATGCTGCCGGCCAAGGTGGACCGCTTTGCCTGGGCCGGCCACATGGGGCTGGCGCTGCTGCCGCAGGTAGTGGAGTCCATCGAGTCGTGTGCATCGTCTCTTGTTTTCACGAATACACGCTCGCAGGCCGAGCGCTGGTACCAGGCCTTGCTGGAGGCGCGGCCCGACTGGGCAGGCACCATCGCACTGCACCACGGATCACTGAGTCAGGACGTGCGGGCATGGGTGGAGAACGGACTGAAAACCGGCACGCTCAAAGCGGTGGTGTGCACCTCCAGCCTGGACCTGGGCGTGGACTTTTTGCCCGTGGAGCAGGTGCTGCAGATCGGCTCGGCCAAGGGCGTGGGGCGGCTGGTGCAGCGCGCGGGCCGCTCGGGCCACGCGCCGGGGCGCACCTCCAGCATCACCCTGGTGCCCACCCACAGCCTGGAGCTGGTGGAGGCCGCTGCCGCGCGCCACGCGCTCGCGCTGGGCCGCATCGAAGACCGGCACACGCCGCGCGCGCCGCTTGATGTGCTGGTGCAGCACCTGGTCACCGTGGCGCTGGGCGGCGGGTTTGTGCCTGACGAGCTGCTGGCCGAGGTGCGCCGTGCCCCGGCGTATGCCCAGCTTGCCGACAACGACTGGTTGTGGGCACTGCAGTTTGTGCGGCAGGGCGGGGCCTCGCTGGCCATCTACCCTGACTTTCAGCGCGCCGTGCCGGACGAAGAAGGCATCTGGCGTGTGCCTGATGCGCGGCTGGCACGCCGGCACCGTAGCAACATCGGCACCATCGTGAGCGATGCCAGCATGCAGGTGCAGTTTGTCAGCGGCGGCCGGCTGGGCTCGGTGGAAGAGAGTTTCATCGCCCGGCTGCGCAAGGGCGACGTTTTCATGTTCGCCGGGCGCCTGCTGGAGCTGGTGCGCACGCAGCAGATGACCGCCTACGTTCGTCTGGCGCCCAAAGGCAGCGCCGCACTGCCGCGCTGGAACGGCGGGCGCATGCCGCTGTCGAACACGCTCGCCGACGCCATGCTGGAGATGCTGGAGCAAGCCGAGCGCGGCGTGTACTCGTCGCCCGAGATGCAATGCGCTCAGCCCCTGCTGGCGCTGCAGCATGCGTGGTCGGCCCTGCCCACCCCCAGCCGCCTGGTGGCCGAAACGCTCAAGACCCGCGAAGGCTGGCACCTGTACCTGTACCCGCTCGCAGGCCGTCTGGTGCACCTGGGCCTGGCCGGCCTGCTGGCGTGGCGCGCATCCGAGCAGGTGCCCAACACCTTCTCGATCGCGGTGAACGACTATGGGCTGGAGCTGCTCTCTGCCAAGCCGATCGACTGGGCCACGCTGCTGCCGCGCCTGATCGGCGAGGGCACGCCCACCCGCATTGGCGGCGGGCTGGAGGATGAAGTGCTGGCCAGCCTGAACGCGACCGAGATGGCACGCCGGCGCTTTCGCGAGATCGCACGCATCGCCGGCCTCATCTTCCAGAGCCACCCGGGCGAGCAGCGCAGCAGCCGCCAGCTGCAGGCATCGTCCTCGCTGTACTACGACGTGTTCGCCCAGTACGACCCGGACAACTTGCTGCTGGCCCAGGCCCGCGCCGAGCTGCTGGCCAACGAGCTGGACATGGAGCGCCTGGCCCGCACCCTGCGCGGCATGCAGGCGCAGACCCTGTCCGTCCATGCCCTCACGCGCCCCACCCCATTCGCCCTGCCGCTGATGGTGGAGCGCTTTCGCGAGCGCCTGAGCACCGAAACGCTGGCCGACCGCCTGGCGCGCATGGTGCAGGCGCTGGAGAAGGCCGCCGACGACACCACCGGCACCCACCACGCCGACCATCCCGTGGCCCCGGCCGACATGGCCTGGGACGTGCCCGACGGGGCCACCGCGTCGCCCCGGCGCGCGCGCCGAGGCGATGCCGGCGACACGCCCCGCCGACCGAGAAGGCGCCATGGATTCTGAGCACCTCGACGACCGACCTTGCCCGTGAACGCAGACCCTTCTTTCGCCCCTTCACCCACCGCACCTCCCCCAGGCGCCCAGGCCATCACCCTGCCCTGCGGCACTGCCCTGTGGCTGCTGCCCCAGCGGGCCGTGTGGTGGCCCGCCGCGCGCACGGCCTTCGTGGCCGACGTGCACTTCGGCAAGGCCGCCACCTTCCGCCGCGCGGGCCAGCCCGTGCCGCATGGCACCACGGCCGACAACCTGGCCCGGCTCGACGCGGTGCTGGCGGCCACGGGCGCCGGACACCTGGTCTTCCTGGGCGATTTTCTGCACGCGCGCAGCGGCGCCGGCGCGCCGCTGTGGAACCAGTTGCTGCCCTGGCGCGAGCGCCACGCCCGCATCCGCATGACCCTGGTGCGCGGCAACCACGACCTGCATGCGGGCGACCCACCCGCGCCGCTGGGCGTCGATGTGGCCGATGAGCCCTGGCGGCCCGTGGAGGGGGCCGGGGTGCTGGCCTGCCACCATCCGCAGGCGGGGCCGGGCGATACGGTGCTGGCAGGGCATTGGCACCCGGTGGCCACCTTGCAGGGCCCTGCGCGGGACACGGTCCGCCTGCCGTGCTTCGCGTGGCAGCCGGGGCTTCTGGTGCTGCCCGCGTTCGGGGCTTTCACGGGCATGTCCAGCCAGCCGGTGCCCCCGTCCGCGCGGCGGTTCGCGGTGGCTGGAGACCGGGTCCGCGAAGTGCCGCGCCGGCCGGCCAGCGCCTGAGCCCGCGTTTCAGGGGCGCTTCGGCCGGGCCCGCCATGAAAAAAAAGGCTTTACCCGTCGGTAAATTTTGCATTATGGGATTCGATTGCAAAAACAGGGGGCACGGAACGCCGCAAGGAAGGAGAATCAGAGAGCATCCGCGTTTGGCCCCGCTGCGACCCGGCCGGGGACATTTACATACTCTGTTTCGTGAGACAAGCCATGACGACCCAGCAACCGACCATCATCTACACCCTGACCGACGAAGCACCCCGTCTGGCCACGGCTTCCTTCCTGCCCATCATCCGCACCTTTGCGGCGCCTGCGGGCATCAACGTGACCGAGAGCGACATCTCCGTGGCCGCGCGCGTGCTGGGCGAGTTCCCCGAATCGCTGACCGCCGAACAGAAGGTGCCCAACACCCTGGCAGAGCTGGGCAAGAAGACCCTGCAGGCCGATGCCAACATCATCAAGCTGCCCAACATCAGCGCCTCGGTGGGCCAGTTGCAGGCCTGCATCAAGGAGCTGCAGGGCAAGGGCTATGCGATCCCTGACTACCCGGAAGATCCCAAGACCGAAGAAGAAAAGGCGATCCGCGCGCGGTATGCCCGCTGCATCGGCTCGGCCGTGAACCCCGTGCTGCGCGAAGGCAACTCCGACCGCCGCGCCCCCAAGGCCGTGAAGGAATACGCGCGCAAGAACCCGCACAGCATGGCCGACTGGAGCCAGGCCTCGCGTTCGCATGTGTCGCACATGCACGCCGGCGACTTCTACCATGGCGAAAAGTCCATGACGCTGGACCGCGCCCGCGACGTGAAGATGGAGCTGATCACCAAGAGCGGCAAGACCGTGGTGCTCAAACCCAAGGTCTCGCTGCTGGACCGCGAGATCATCGACAGCATGTTCATGAGCAAGAAGGCGCTCGTCGAGTTCTACGAAAAGGAAATCGAAGACGCGCGCAAGACCGGCGTGATGTTCTCGCTGCACGTGAAGGCCACGATGATGAAGGTGTCCCACCCCATCGTGTTCGGCCACTGCGTGAAGATCTTCTACAAGGACGCGTTCGCCAAGCACGGCAAGCTGTTCGAAGAGCTGGGCGTGAACGTGAACAACGGCATGGCCAACCTGTACGAAAAGGTCGCCACGCTGCCCACGGCCCAGCGCGAAGAAGTCCTGAAAGACCTGCATGCCTGCCACGAAGGCCGTCCCGAGCTGGCCATGGTCGATTCGGCCAAGGGCATTACCAATTTCCACTCGCCCAACGACATCATCGTGGACGCGTCCATGCCCGCGATGATTCGCAACGGCGGCAAGATGTGGGGCGCCGACGGCCGCCTGAAAGACGTGAAGGCCGTGATGCCCGAATCGACCTTTGCCCGCATCTACCAGGAGATCATCAACTTCTGCAAATGGCACGGCGCGTTCGACCCCAAGACCATGGGCACGGTGCCCAACGTGGGCCTGATGGCCCAGCAGGCCGAAGAGTACGGCTCGCACGACAAGACGTTTGAGATCACCGAAGACGGCGTGGCCAACATCACCGATCTGGCCACCGGCGAAGTGCTGCTCTCCCAGAACGTGGAAGCCGGCGACATCTGGCGCATGTGCCAGGTCAAGGACGCCGCGATCCGCGACTGGGTCAAGCTGGCCGTGAACCGCGCCCGCAACTCCGGCATGCCCGTGGTGTTCTGGCTCGACTCGTACCGCCCGCACGAGGCGCAGCTGATCACCAAGGTCAAGATGTACCTGCACGAGCACAACACGGCGGGCCTGGACATCCAGATCATGAGCCAGGTGCGTGCGATGCGCTACACGCTGGAGCGCGTGATCCGTGGCCAGGACACCATCAGCGCCACCGGCAACATCCTGCGCGACTACCTGACCGATCTGTTCCCCATCATGGAACTGGGCACCTCGGCCAAGATGCTGTCCATCGTGCCCCTGATGGCCGGTGGCGGCATGTATGAAACCGGCGCGGGCGGCTCGGCCCCCAAGCATGTGCAGCAGCTGGTGGAAGAAAACCACCTGCGCTGGGATTCGCTGGGCGAGTTCCTGGCGCTGGCCGTGTCGCTGGAAGACCTGGGCCTGAAGACCGGCAACGCCAAGGCCAAGGTGCTGGCCAGGACGCTGGACGCCGCCACGGGCAAGCTCCTGGACAACAACAAGAACCCTTCGCCCAAGACCGGCCAGCTCGACAACCGCGGCAGCCAGTTCTACCTGGCCCTGTACTGGGCGCAGGAACTGGCCGCGCAGACCGACGATGCCGACCTGGCCAAGCTGTTCGCGCCGCTGGCCAAGCAACTGGCCGCCGACGAACAGACCATCGTGGCCGAGCTGGCTGCGGTGCAGGGTGCGCCCGCCGACATCGGCGGCTACTACCTGCCCGACACCGCCAAGCTGGACGCCGTGATGCGCCCCAGCAAGACGCTGAACGCGGCGCTGAAGACCGTGGCTGCGTAAACAACCAGCCAAGCCGCCCGCCCCCTAAAAAGGCCCCGCCCGTCGGGGCCTTTTTTCATTGCCCGACCGCACCAGGATGACAAGGCGGCCCGCAGCGGAGCCACCGTTCATGTCGCAGGCGGTGGAGACAAGTAAGTGGCGTGGCTACCGCCCCAGGATCAGGGCCGGTCGCGGTCGGCCACGCGGGTGTTCAGCGCCGCGGGCAGGTAAGCAGGCAGGAACGCACAGCCCTTGCCGAACTGCGCCTCGAAGGCCGGGCACTGCGCAGCGATGCCCTCGGGCGTGGGCTTCACGCCCTCGTCCACCCAGCGCAGCAGGGCGGTCATCAGCGCCGGGTAGGTGGGATCGCTCAGGTAGCTGTGGGTATTGTGCTGGGTGAAGGTCTGCACCAGGCGCGCCGCGCTGCCGCCCTGCTCCATGGTGGCCTTGAAAGCCGCATCCAGCTCGACAAAGGCCGTGGGGTCCTCCACGCCTTTCACGGTGAGCACGGGCACGGGAATGCGGCCACCGAGGTCCGTGTCCTGCGCAAACCGCGCCACGGCGGCCGGGTCCGCGCGGTAGCGCAGCACGGCGGCGTTCAGGGCCGCATCGTCGGGAGAGCCCTTGTACTGCACGCCCCGGTTGCCAAACGGGCTCGCGCCACCGGTGCGGTGCTGCACCACGTCGCGGTAGTGGAACGTGGCCCAGTTCATGTGGCCCTGGATGGAGCTGGCGGGGATGCGGATCACATCCACGATGGTCTTGACCTTGCGCTGCTGCTCGGGCGTGCGCTCTGCAGCGGGCCGGTTCAGCGCCAGGCATTCGTTCACGCGCGCCGCCAGATCCGCCTGCGTCATGGCCGCATCGCGCGGCAGGCCGATGTTGAGCGGGTACGCCGCCTCGGTGGGGCGGGGGTGGTTGTTGCACAGGTACTGGTAGACCACGCGCAGATCGGTGCGGAAGTCGTACGAGCGGGTGCCGCCCGCGAGCACGCCGCTGGTCAGCAGCACGGCATCGTAGGGGCGCTGGCCGCCGGCCGTGGCCTGGAACATCTCGGCCCCCTTGGCCGCCACGCTGGCGCCCCACGACTGGCCGTGCAGGATGGTGCGCTGCGGCCGGGCCACCTGCTGCACGAAGATCTTGCGCAGGCGCTCGGTATCTTCCGCCGCCGCGCGCACCTCCACGCCGCCCTGGCGGAAGGTGCTGCCCGCCCAGGCGTAGCCCGCACGGACCATGATGGACCAGCGCTCCAGGTCCTCCACCGCGCGCTCCATCCTGGGCGCGCCCAGCGCCGGGCCGCCGTGGGCGTGCAGCACCAGGTGGCCGTTCCACTGCTGCGGCATGGCGATGAGGTAGTAAGCCCCTGCGGAATCCTGGCCCGACAGGCAGCGGGCAATGGGCGCCAGGTCCTTGGGGCAGGGCGTGGCGGCGGGCGCGGCCTCCGCCACCGCCTGGGGTTGGGTGGCAACCGGCGCGCAGCCAGCCAAAAAGACGGCGGCTGCCAGGGCGGCCGGTACGGCCACGGTCCGGCGCGGCCAGGCGCGAAGCGGCGGCAAAGCAGTCATGGGAAGGTCTCCGTTGAAATAATGGCGGCGGTGGGTAGCAGCTGCGCATCGTAGAAACGGGTCTCCGATACGTCAAATAGGCAAATCTCCAATCTCCGATACGATTTGCATATGAACTCGCTCCCTGAGCCATTGCACTGCTGACATGGACATCCGCCAGCTCCGCTACTTTCTCGCCGTGGCAGAAGCCGGGCACATGACCCGCGCCGCCGAGCAGCTGGGCATGGCCCAGCCACCGCTGAGCCAGCAGATCAAGGCGCTCGAAAGCACCGTGGGCATGGCCCTGTTCAAACGCCACGCCAAGGGCGTGGCACTGACCGAAGCGGGCCGCGCGCTGCAGGCCGACGCCACGCGCCTGGTGCACGACTTCGATGCGCTGCAAGGCCGCATGCAGTTGCTGGCCGAGGGCAAGACCGGGCGCTTGGCCATCGCCTTCACCAGCTCGGCGGCCGCGCACGAGTTCACGCCATTCGCCCTGCGCGAGTGCCGCGCGCGGCACCCCGGTCTGGTGCTGGAGATCGGCGAGAACAACGCCGCCGAGATCACCGAGGCCGTGGCCGGGGGCCGCCTGCATTGCGGCCTGCTGCGCGTGCCGGTGGCCCGCCCCGAGGGCCTGGCGTTCGACACCCTGCAGCACGAGCCCGCCATGGTGGCCCTGCCCATCGACCACCCGCTGGCGCTGCGCCAGCGGCGCGGCAAGCCGCTGGCCATCCGCATCGCGGACCTGGAGGGCGAGCCCATGATCCTGGTGCGCCGTCCGGGTGCCCCGGGCCTGTACGCCAACCTGCTGGCCCTGTGCGACGAGGAAGGCGTGCGCCCCCGGGTGGTGGCGGAAGTTGCGCGCATGCTGACCAACCTGAACCTCGTGGCGGCGGGCACCGGCATCTCGGTGGTGCCGTCGTCGATGGTGGGCGTGCACCGCCACGCGATCGCGTACCGCCCGCTGGTGGACGGCGGGCGGCTGGACGTGCCGCTCACCCTGGTGTACCGCTCGGCGGACAACATGGGGCCCACGGCTACCTTCACCGCGCTGCTCAACACGCTGGCGCGTCAGGGCACGCCCTGACGCCGGGGGACCGGTTGGCCATGGCGATCTCGCGCTGTGGCGCCCACGTGTAACTGGCAGCAACAAACCCCACACGGCCGATGCGTGCGGGCACACTGGCGCCGCCGCCGGTGCCGCGCGCCGTCCCCGCCGTGCCCTGCCGCGCACCCCGGTGGCAAGTGGGCGGCGCCGAACGGCGGGCCCCTGCTTGTCCGCATCCGCGTTTTTCTGGCCGCCCCCGGGCCCATCGCCCCATTTACTTTTTATGCCACGTCTGCCCCCCTCCTTGTCCTCCCTCGTGTCCGCCGCCTGCCTGGGTGCGCTGCTGTGCGCCGCAGGGCCCGCCGCGGCGGGCCCGAAAGAGGGAGTCCGCGCCTATGAGCGCGGGGAATACGCCACAGCTCTGAAGGAATTGCGTCCCGCCGCGCAGGCCGGCCATGCAGACGCCCAGTACCACCTCGGCCGCATGTACGACGCAGGCCGCGGCGTGGCGCTGAACGAAGCCACGGCGGTGGGCTGGTACCTCAAGGCCGCCCAGCAGGGCCACACGGATGCGATGTACGAGCTGGGCGTGTCCTACGACGAGGGGCTGGGCGTGCCGCAGGACCGGGTGCAGGCCGCCCAGTGGTACCGCAAGGCGGCGGACCTCGGCCACGCCCAGGCGCAATACAACCTGGCGGTGTCCTATGACAAGGCCGAGGGGGTGCCGCAGGACTTCCGCAAGGCGGTGGAGTGGTACCGCAAGGCGGCGGCCCAGGGCCACCTCGATGCGCAGTACAACCTGGGCATTTCGTACGACAAGGGCGAGGGGGTCGACAAAGACCCCCGGCAGGCCGTGCAGTGGTACCGCAAGGCCGCCGAGAAGGACCATCCCGAATCGCAGTTCCAGCTCGGCATGGCGTTCTACCACGGTGACGGGGTGGCCAAGGACCTGGCGCAGGCCGTGCACTGGTACCGGCGCGCGGCGGAGAACGACCTTGCATCCGCGCAGTACCACCTGGGGCTCGCCTACGACGCGGGCGAGGGCATCGCCCAGGACAAGAAGGAGGCCGTGCACTGGTACCGCCAGGCGGCCGGGCAGGACCATGCCAAGGCCCAGTTCAATCTGGCCGTGTCCTATGACGAAGGCGACGGCGTGGCACGGGACAAGAAGCAGGCCGTGCACTGGTACCAGCAGGCGGCCGGGCAGGGACATGCCAAGGCCCAGCGAAACCTGTCGTTGATGTACGCCCGCGGAGAAGGCGTGCCGCGCAACCCGGCCCTGGCGCGCGAATGGGCGCGCAAGGCGGCCGAGCCGCGCGACGGCACACCGGATTGATGCCCTGGCACGCGGTGCCGCCTGGAGCAGCGGCACCGGAGCAGCCCCAGGGTATGGCGGCGGCAGTTGCTATATTTTGAATAGCGAAAACCCACCATCCATCCTGCGCCAGGGGGATTTTCCCAAGGGACACCGCACTGCGGTGCCGCCGTGGCGGCTCAGGCCGCCACGGTGTCCTCAGTTGTTGCCCTGGGCCATGCCCTCACGGCGCGGGTCCGCGCCGCCCGCATACGTGCCCGCGCCGGGGTTGCGCGCCAGCAGGCCCGCATTGCCGTTGGACCGCAGGCCATTGAACACCGCACCATGCAGGCCGCTCGTGAAGGTGTCGGTCTGCGCCACGGTGTGGCCCCGCGCCTTGAGGCCGTCGCGGATGGCGGCCGTGTCGATGACCGAGCCCTTTTCGATGGACGTGGTCGCGTTGGTCTGCGCGCCGAAGTTGGGCAGGTTGATCGCCTGCTGCACGTTCAGCCCCCAGTCCGTCATGCCCAGGATGCTCTTGGCGGTGTACTGGATGATGGCGCTGCCGCCGGGCGAGCCGATGGCGCCTTCCAGGTCTCCGGTGGCCGCGTTGAAGATGATCGTGGGTGCCATCGAGCTGCGCGGGCGCTTGCCGGGCTGAACGCTGTTGGCGATGGGCAAGCCTGCAGCGTCGGTGGCGGTGAACGAGAAGTCGGTGAGCTGGTTGTTCAGCAAAAAGCCCCGCACCATCTGCAGGCTGCCGAAGCCGTTCTCGATGGTGGTCGTCATGGACACCGCGTTGCCCGCGTTGTCGATGATGGACAGGTGGGTGGTCGATGGCAGGGCCAGCGAGTTGTCCTGCCCCTTGGCGCCGCTCACGCCCGGCGGTGTGCCCGCCACGGGGGTGCCGATGCTCTTGCTCAGGCTGATGAGCTTGGCGCGCTCGCGCAGGTAGTCGGCGTTGACCAGGCCGGCCTGCGGCACGTTCACGAAGTCAGGGTCGGCCACATACAGCGCGCGGTCGGCATAGGCCAGGCGGTAGGCCTCGGACACCACGTGCACCGCATCCAGCGTGTTGGGCTTCATGGCCGCCAGGTCGAAGCCCTGCAGCAGGCCCAGCGTCTGCAGCACGGCGATGCCGCCCGAGCTGGGCGCGGGCATGCCGCACACGCGGTACTGGGTGCGGTAGACGCCGCAGACGGGCTCGCGCACCTTGTGGGTGTAGCTGCTCAGATCGTCCAGCGACAGCTTGCCGGGGTTGGTGGGGTGGCTCGCCACCTTGGCCACGATGTCCTTGGCGATGTCGCCCTGGTAGAACGCGTTGGCGCCGCCCGCGGCAATGGCCCTGAGCGTGGCGGCCAGTTCGGGGTTCTTGAGCAGCGTGCCGGCCGCCTTGGCCGTGCCGTCGGCATTGAGGAAGTAGCTGGCGCCGGGCTCGCCCTGCGCCTTGATGCGCGCGGCCGAGCCGGCGATGGACACGCTCATGCGCTGCGAGATCGCAAAGCCGTTTTCACTGAGCTGGATCGCGGGCTCGAACAGGTCCTTCCAGGGCAGCTTGCCGTGCACCTTGTGCGCGGCTTCGAGCATGCGCAGCACGCCGGGCGTGCCCACCGAGAGGCCGCCATCCACCGCCGCCAGAAACGCCAGCGGCTTGCCGTCCGCGCCGATGAAGAGATTGGGCGTGGCCGCCTTGGGCGCGGTTTCGCGGCCGTCATAGGCGAGCAGCTTGTTGGCCCCCTTGTCGAAGTGCAGCATGAACGCGCCCCCGCCGATGCCCGACGACTGCGGCTCCACCAGGTTCAGCACCATCTGCACGGCGATCGCCGCGTCCAGCGCCGTGCCGCCCTTGGCCAGGATGTCGACCCCGGCCTTGGTGGCCAGCGGGTTGGCGGTGGACACCATGTCCTTGTTGGCGTAGCTGATGGCCTTGGGCGTGTAGCCCGAGGGCGGCTCCGGCGGCACGTACTGCTCGACGGGCTCGGGGTTGGCCACCGGCGTGCCGGGGCCGTCATTGCCGCCGCAGGCGGCCAGCAGGGCCAGCGCGGCGATGCCCAGGCCCCAGCGGGTGGGTTGGCGTCGAAAGACAGAAGCCGTCATGGTGAAAGGTCCTTGGAAAGGGAGGGTGGTGAAACCGCCGCCCTGTGGGGCACGGCGGACGGCCCGAGCGCCGGGAACGCCCATCAAGTATGTGACGACTTGATGAAAATCATTTTGCTTTTATGCCCCATTTCACGCCAAATACGAGAAACAGATTTCCTTATTTGCCGTGAAACAGAATCTGGATTCCATCGACCGCCAATTGCTTGCCCTGCTGCAGCACGACGCCGAGACGCCGCTGGCCGAGCTGGCCGATGCCGTGCACCTGTCCAACACGCCCTGCTGGCGGCGCATCCAGTGGCTGCGCGAGAAGGGGTTCATCACACGCCACGTGGCGCTGGTGGACCCGCGCAAGGTCAATGTGGGCGTGACCGTGTTCGTGGCCATCAAGACCAACCAGCACCACCAGCAGTGGTTCGAGACCCTGCGCGACGTGGTGATGGGCATTCCCGAGATCGTGGAGTTCTACCGCATGAGCGGCGACGTGGACTACCTGCTGCGCGTGGTGGTGCCCGACATCCGCGCCTACGATGCGGTCTACAGGCGGCTGACGCAGGCCGTGGCGCTGTCGGACGTGAGCTCGAGCTTCGCGATGGAAGAAATCAAGTTCACCACCGCGCTGCCGCTGGACTACGCGCAATGACGCACTGCCGGGCAGGGGCAGCATTGCGCCCGGCCGGCAGGCCGGCTGCGCGGCACAATCCAGTCCGCGCCACCTGATGCCGCCACACCCGCATCGCCGCCCCTGGCCCCCTGAATCCAGCATGCACTGGATTTTGTTAACCAAATAGTGAACTATTCGGGCATGACCAAAGACACCGAGACCCCCGCCAAGGAGCGCCAGCGGGATGCCGACCGCTCCCAGGGCGTGATCTTCAGCGCCGCGCGCGACGAGTTCGCCGAACACGGCCTGGGCGGCGCGCGCATGGACCGCATCGCCGAGCGGGCGGGCCTGAACAAGCGGCTGATCTACTACTACTTCGAGGACAAGGAAAAGCTCTTCCAGGCCGTGCTGGAGCAGGCCTACCTGCACATCCGCGAGGAAGAGCGCAAGCTCAACCTGCTGGACCTCCCGCCCGCGACCGCCATCCGGCGGCTGGTGGAGTTCACCTGGACCTACTACCTGGAGAACCCCCAGTTCCTCACGCTGCTCAACAGCGCCAACCTGCACAGGGCGCGCCATCTGCAGGAGTCGCAGCGCGCGCGCGAGATGAACTCGCCGTTGATCGCCACGCTGGGCGAGGTGCTGGAGCGTGGGCGGCGCGAGGGCAGCTTCCGCGGCGGGGTGGATCCGCTGCAGCTGTACGTGTCCATCGCCGGGCTGTCGTACTTCTACCTGTCGAACAACCACACGCTGTCGGCGATCTTCGGGCGCGACCTCATGGCCCCGAAGGCGCGCAGCGAGCGGCTTTCGCACATGTGCGATGTGATCCTCGGGTACGTGCTGCTCGGCTGAGCCCGACGGCCCGGTCCCCAAGCTTCGTCTACAGCCCGCCTTCGCGGTCATGACCCGGGGGCGGCGGCCGCTTGAACATCACGGTGACCTGCGCCTGGGGCTCCCGGTAGCCACACGCTGAAAAGAAGTGCCTTGCCCCGCCCATCGCCTTCACGTAGATGGGCACGCCAGGGAACTCCAGCTCGATCCGCTGCATGAGCGCCCGTCCGATGCCCCTGCCCTGTACGGCGGGGTGGACCACCAGTTCACCCAGCATGGTAGAGAACGCCCCGTCGCTGAAGGCGGAGACGTAGCCGACCACCGCGCCGTCGTCCATCCGCGCATGGGCGACCAGGGGGTACGCGCGGCAGGAGCGAAGGAACAAGGCTTCGTCGTGCTCGCCCCAGCCCACCGCCGCCATCAGCGCAGAAAACTCCCGCCACGTCACGGTCTTGTCGGTCGAAATTTGATAGCCCATGGCCTGACTCTACGGGACCAGCCGGGCACCTCGCGGCACGCCTGGCCGCGCGGCGGTTGGCTCCTCCACGGCGACAGGCCCCGGGCCGCGCGCATCCCACGGATGCGGGTAAACCCCTAATTTCAACGTGCGGAACCGCGTTGACGTGCAGGGCGCGTTCCTGAAAAATGCACTCTATTCACCATTCAGTGAATTAAAGAGCAAGTCCAAGCCTGCCCACGGAGACAAATCCATGCCCATCACCCGCACCACCCGCCGCGCTGCGGCCACCGCCCTGGCGGCGGCCGCGCTCACCACCCTGTCCTTCGGCGCCCTGGCGCAAGGCGGCTACCCGACCAAGCCGATCCGCGTGATCGTGCCGTTTGCGGCGGGCAGCACCACCGACATCATTGCGCGCGCCATCGCCGACAAGATGGGCCAGAGCATGGGCCAGACGCTGGTGGTGGACAACCGCGGCGGCGCCAGCGGCACCATCGGCCAGCAGGCCGTGGCCACGGCCGCGCCGGACGGCTACACGGTGATGATCCATTCGTCGTCGCACACGGTGAGCCCCTCGACCTTCGCCAAGCTGCCGTTCGACACGGTGGGCGACTTCGCGGGCGTGACGCCGATCTCGTCGCTGCCCAACGCACTGGTGATCTCGCCCGCCAAGGGCATCAAGACGCTGCAGGACCTGGTGGCCACGGCCAAGGCCAAGCCCGGCACGGTGAACTTCGCCTCGGCCGGCCAGGGCAGCGCCACGCATTTGAACGCCGAGAAGTTCAAGCTGGCCGCCAAGATCGACGCGCAGAACATCCCCTTCAAGGGCTCGGCCGAGGCCGTGACCGAGGTGCTGTCGGGCCGCGTGGACTACTACTTCTCGCCCATCGCGCCCGTCATCGGCCAGATCAAGGACGGCCAGCTGCTGGCGCTGGCCGTGGGCTCGCCCAAGCGCGCCGCCGCCCTGCCCGACGTGCCCACCACGGCCGAGGCCGGCGTGCCCGGCTCGGAGTTCAACTTCTGGATCGGGATGATGGTGCCCGCCAAGACGCCGCGCGACATCGTCAACCGCCTGCACGACGAGGTGGTGAAGGCGCTGGCCACGCCCGAGGTGAAAGAACGTTTCCTGAAACTCGGCGCCGATGCCTGGACGCTCAAGCCCGAGCAGTTCGACGCCTACATCAAGGACGAGATCAAGAGCAACGCCACGCTGGTCAAGGCCGCCGGACTCTCGCCCACACAGTAATTCCCTTCGCGCCGCACCGCACCGCCAGCCCCTGCCGGGGGTGGCCAGGCCGCGCCTTTGCCCAATTTTTCTGCAACCTTTGAACTGAACGAAAGCACCACCGCCATGGCAACCCAACGACTCGGACTCATCATGCACGGCGTCACCGGCCGCATGGGCATGAACCAGCACTTGATCCGCTCCATCTGCGCCATCCGCGCGCAGGGCGGTGTGGTGCTCGGGAACGGCAGCCGCGTGATGCCCGATCCGATCCTCATCGGCCGCAATGCCGAGAAGATGGAGGCCCTGGCCAAGGCCCACGGCATCGCGCGCTGGGGCACGGACCTGGACGCCGCGCTCTCCAACCCGGAGGACACGGTGTTCTTCGACGCCGGCACCACGCAGATGCGCCCCACCCTGCTGGCCAAGGCGATCCGCGCGGGCAAGCACGTGTACTGCGAAAAGCCCATCGCCACCAACCTGAACGAAGCGGTGGAGATCGCGCGCCTGGCGTCGGGCTCGGGCCTCAAGCACGGTGCCGTGCAGGACAAGCTCTTTCTGCCCGGCCTGCGCAAGCTCGACATGCTGCGCCGCGCGGGCTTCTTCGGCCGCATGCTGAGCGTGCGCCTGGAGTTCGGCTACTGGGTGTTCGAGGGCGACCTGCAGCCCATCCAGCGCCCGAGCTGGAACTATCGCAGCGAAGACGGCGGCGGCATGATCCTGGACATGATGTGCCACTGGCGCTACGTGCTGGACAACCTGTTCGGCGAGGTGAAGTCGGTGTCTTGCATCGGCGCCACGCACATCCCCACGCGCTGGGACGAGGCCGGCCAACCGTACCAGGCCACGGCCGACGACGCGGCCTACGCCACCTGCGAACTCACGGGCCACAACGGCGAGCCGGTGATCGCGCAGCTCAACATGAGCTGGGCCACGCGCGTGCGGCGCGACGACCTGGTGACCTTCCACGTGGACGGCACCGACGGCTCGGCCGTCGCGGGCCTGTCGAGCTGCCGCGCGCAAAGCCGCGTGGCCACGCCGCGCCCGGTGTGGAACCCCGACGAGAAGCAGACCATGAACTTCTTCGACCAGTGGCAGGAGATTCCGGACTCGCAGGTCTACGACAACGGCTTCAAGATCCAGTGGGAGCACTTCATCCGCCACGTGGTGGAAGACGCGCCGTACCGCTGGACCCTGCCTGAAGGCGCCAAGGGCGTGCAGCTGGTCGAAGCCGCGCTGGAAAGCTGGAAGGAACGCCGCTGGGTCGATGTGGCCCCCCTGCAAGCTTAACCACCGATTACTGTTTTGATAGCTGCTAGCGCTTGCTGGATAAGCGCTAAAGGCCAATTTCATTCAAATTTCTGCGAGTACACCATGGCCTTCAGCCTCCCCCTGCCCACGGCCGATGGCCGCATCAGCCCCTACACCCTGCAAGGCCGCCCGCCGGTCGTGCCGCCCAAGGGCGCCGCGTTCAGCCGCATCGCCTACTCGGCCGCCCACGTGGTGGCCAACCCGCTGGCCGCGATCGACCCGTGGCTGCAGTGCGCAGTGGACTGGGATGCGACCATTGCCTACCGCCAGCGCCTGTGGTCGCTGGGCCTGGGCGTGGCCGAGGCCATGGACACCGCGCAGCGCGGCATGGGGCTGGACTGGCCGACGTCGCTGGAGCTGATCCGCCGCTCGCTGGACGCGGCGCGTGACTTCGGGCCGGGCGCGCTCGTGGCCTCGGGCTGCGGCACGGACCACCTGGTGCTGGAGGACGTGAAGTCGGTGGACGACGTGATCCGCGGCTACGAGGAGCAGATGGAGGCCATCGAGAAGCTCGGCGGCAAGCTCATCGTGATGGCCAGCCGGGCGCTGGCCCGCGTGGCCAAAAGCCCTGCCGACTACGAACGCGTGTACGACCGCCTCCTCTCGCAGGCGAAGCAGCCCGTGGTGCTGCATTGGCTGGGCGACATGTTCGACCCGGCGCTCGCAGGCTACTGGGGCTCGCGCGACGTGGATGCGGCCATGGACACGGCGCTGGCGGTGATCGCCGCCCACCCGGACAAGGTGGACGGCATCAAGATATCGCTGCTCGACAAAGACAAGGAAGTCGCCATGCGCCGCCGCCTGCCCACCACGGGTGGCACCGACGGCCAGGGGGTGCGCATGTACACCGGCGACGATTTCAACTACGCGGAACTCATCGCCGGCGACGGCGCGGGCGGCACGCCGCGCCAGGGCCAGAGCGATGCGCTGCTGGGCATCTTCGACGCCATCGCACCGGCCGCGAGCGCGGCACTCGCAGCGCTGGCCGCGGGCGACACGGCACGCTTCCATGCCATCCTGGGGCCCACGGTGCCGCTGTCGCGCCACATCTTCGCGGCGCCCACTCGCTTCTACAAGACGGGCGTGGTCTTCATGGCCTGGCTCAACGGCCACCAGTGCCACTTCACCATGGTGGGCGGGCAGCAGAGCACGCGCTCGCTGGTGCACTTCGCCGAGCTCTTCCGGCTGGCCGACCAGGCCGACCTGCTGGAGCAGCCCGAACTGGCCGTGCAGCGCATGGGCCACCTGCTGGCATTGCACGGCGTGAGTGCCTGACCGCCATGCGTGATTTCACCCAAGACCACCGCTGGCTCTCCATCAATACGGCCACTGTGCGCAAGCAGCAGGGGGCCGAGGTGCCGCTGGCGCGCATCATCGACCAGTGCGCCGCACGCGGCATCCGCGCCATCAGCCCCTGGCGCGACCAAGTGGCCGCGGCGGGGCTGGACGCCACCGCGCGCCAGCTGCGCGCCCATGGCATGGAACTGTCGGGCTACTGCCGCGGGGGTTTCTTCCCGGCGGCTGACACGGCGGGCCTGCGCGCCGCGCTCGACGACAACCGCCGCGCCATCGACGAGGCCAAGGCGCTCGACGCCGCCTGCCTGGTGCTGGTGGTGGGCGCCCTGCCCGGTGCGCTCGATGGCACGCCGCACTACACCGACATCGCCCGCGCGCGCGGCGAGGTGGTCGACGGCATCGCCGCGTCGCTGGAATACGCGCGCCAGGTGGGCATGCCGCTGGCCATCGAGCCGCTGCACCCCATGCAGGCGGCCGACCGCGCCTGCATCAACACGCTGGAGCACGCGCTCGACATCTGCGATGCGCTGGACCCCAGCCGCAGTGGCAGCCTGGGCGTGGCGCTGGACGTGTACCACGTGTGGTGGGACCCCAAGCTGCAGCAGCAGATTGCGCGCGCCGGCAAGGAGCGTCTGCTGGCCTACCATGTCTGCGACTGGCGCCTGCCCACGCGCGACCTGCTCAGCGACCGGGGGATGATGGGCGACGGCGTGATCGAGCTCAAGAAGATCCGCCAATGGGTCGAGGCGGCAGGCTTTGCGGGCTATGCCGAGGTGGAGATCTTCTCGGCACTGGACTGGTGGCAGCGCACGGGCGAGGACACGCTGGACACCTGCATCGCGCGGCACCGCAGCGTGGTCTGAGCCCCAGGGCGGCTCCGCGCCCTGCGGACCCCGGCGCCACCGGTGCGCGTGGACCCGTGGACAGCATCGTCCGGGCCCGCGCCACGGCGGGCCGTCACCCGGGGCCCTCGCCTGCCACGGGCCGTGCGAGGGCGCAGCCTGCGACGCGCGGGGCGGGCCGGCCGTTGCCCATCACCCTGGCAGCAATGGGGAAATGGTGCAAAGGGCTGCATAATTACGAATCAATCTCATCACCAATCCCGTTCGCATCCGTTTCGCCATGGCCACCAGCGCAGTTTCCCGCTTGCACATCGTTTCGCGCATCGCCGCGGGCGTCCTGGGCGGCTATGCCTTCACATGGGGCTTCATCGCGCTGGGCATCGGCCTTCTGTTCGCGGCGCAGATGGAGTTCCACGATGCGGAGGCCCTGGGCTACATCGTCGGCTTCATCGTCTTTCTGGTGGCCTTTCTGTGGGCGTTTTCGGCGGCAAGCTTGAAGCGCGTGTGGCTGGTGCTGGCCGGCGGCGGGGCGCTGATGACCGGCGCCGCCTGGCTGGTGCAGCGCGCCATCCTGTAAACCGCGCGCACGAACCCAAGAGGTAGATACCCATCATGTTCCAGAACTTCCGGCTCACCATGGCCTGGCTGCACACCTGGTTCGGCCTGGTGCTGGGCTTCGTGCTGATGGTCGTTTTCTTCTTCGGCTCGCTGTCGGTGTTCGACCGCGAGATCGACCGGTGGGCCATTCCCCAGACCCGCTTCGAGCCGCAGCCCATGCCCTCGTTCGACAAGATCCTGCAGCCGGCCTTCCAGGACATGAGGCCCAGCGCGGAAAACATCGAGGCCGCCAGGGACCGCGTGAACGGGCCTGTGGCGCAAAGCTTCCCCGTCATCAAGACCTGGGGCGCGTACACCACCCACCGCGACCCGGTGCTGGGCCTGTTCGCGGGCTATGAGCTGCCCAATGCCAAGGACCCCGACGACAACACCATCTGGGGCAACCGCACGATCGATCCGCGCTCGGGCGCCTCGCTGCCCGACGACCACCTCAAGATCGGCAGCCAGTTCTTCTACCCGCTGCACTACAGCCTGAACTTCAAATGGAAGGACCTGGGCACCTGGATCGTGGGCTTCGCCGCGCTGATGATGCTGGTGGCGCTGGTCAGCGGCGTGGTGATGCACCGCAAGATCTTCCGCGAGCTGTTCACCTTCCGCCCCCGAAAGCACACGCAGCGCAGCGCGCTCGACCTGCACAACCTCACGGGCGTGGTGGCCCTGCCGTTCCACTTCATCTTCGCGTTCTCGGGGCTGGTGATCTTTGGCGGCATCTACTTCCCCATCACCCACACGCAGCTGCACCCGCTGCACGAGCTGCACGAAAAACACGAGGCCGCAGAAACCGGCCTGCCGCACGAGCGCGCGGGCACCGCCGGCACCCTGGCGTCGGTGGACGCGATGGTGGCGCAGGCCCAGCGCCGCTGGGCCGCGCAGGGCATGGCGGGCGACGTGGGCTTTCTGACCGTGCAGCACGTGGGCGACGCCAATGCATACGTGAGCGTGTACCGCGCGGGCACCGACCGCATCGCGCTCGTGGGCAACGGCATCCACTTCAAGGCCAGCACCGGCGAGGTGCTGCGCGAAGACCCGCCGCTGACCCCGGTGGCCAGCGTCAACACCTTCCTCACCGGGCTGCACCTGCAGCATTTCCGGCACTGGCTGCTGCGCTGGCTGTATGTGCTGGGCGGCCTCTCGGGCTGCGTGTGCATCGCCACGGGCTTCATCTTCTTCGTGGAAAAACGCAAGCGCCAGCACGCCAGGCAGGGCGTGACCGGAGCGCGCTGGGTGGACGCGTTCGCGGTCTCCACCGTGACGGGCATGCTGATCGCCGCGCTGTCCATGCTGATCGGAAACCGCCTGCTGCCCACCGACCTGCCCGCGCGCGGGGACTGGGAGCAATATGTCTTCTGGGGCGCCTGGGCACTGGCCTTCGTGCACGGCATCTGGCGCACCGCGCCCGTGGCCAGCGCGCGCATGGCCCCCGCCTGGGCCGAGCAGTGCTGGGCCATCGCCGTGCTGGGCGTGGCGGCCGTGCTGCTCAACTGGGTGACCACGGGCGACCACCTGCTGCGCACCCTTGGCAACGGCTACTGGCCCGTGGCCGGCGTGGACCTGGCCATCCTGGCGAGCAGCGCCATCGCCGTGCTGGCCGCGCGCAAGCTCAAGCACCGCGCCCAGGGCCAGCTGGGCGCCCCTGCCGTGGACGGCGGCGCGGCCTCCTCGCTGGAGACCGCCCGTGCCTGACGCCTTGCTGCTGGTGGCGGCCCTGGCCGCCAACGTGGTCGGCCTCGGCTGGCTGGCCCTGTCGATGGATGCGCACTGGGAGCAGGTGCGCGGCACCGAGCCCCTGCGGCGCAGCACCGTGCGCACACTGCGCTGGATGGGCGCCGCCGGCCTGCTCGTGGCCCTGGCCCTGTGCCTGGCCGTGGACCACGCATCCATGGCGTCGCTGGTGTGGTTCATGGCGCTCGCGGGTGCCGCGCTCACCATCGCGTTCACACTGTCGTGGCGGCCCCGCGTGCTGGGCGTGCTGATCGCCTGGGTGCGGCGCAGCGGCGCTGGCGTGGTCCGATAAAACCGCCGCACGCAGTTCATGCGGGCCCAGGCTGGGTGGTGCGATGTTTGCGCCCCGGCTTCGACAGGCTCAACCCGAACGGCTTGTGGAATACCGGGGAGGCGACGCTCCCCGAACCCGATTCCGCCACACCCTCAACCACTGGCGCGCCCCCACGCCAGTGCACCCGTGGAACCGGCTTCCCCGGGCCACCGGGTGCTTCCCCCTCGGGGGAAGCCGCGCAGCGGCTCAGGGGGCATCAAATCTTGCCCATGTAGTCCCGCTTGCCCAGCTCCACGCCGTTGTGGCGGGCCAGCGCGTAGGCCGTGGTCACGTGGAAGAAGAACTGCGGCAGGCCGTAGTGCAGCAGGTACTGCTCGCCCGGAAACTGCCGCTCGCGCGCGGTGCCGGGCTGGATGGTGATGGTGCGCGTGGCGGCATCGGCAAACGCCTCCACGGGCAGGCCTTCCACGAACGCCAGCACGGTGTCGATGCGCTCGTTCAGGTCGGCAAAGCCGGGGCGGTCCGCATCCGGATACGAAGGCACCTCCGCCCCCGCCAGCCGCGCCGCCACACCCTTGGCGAAGTCGCAGGCGATCAGCACCTGGCGCGCCATGGGAAACATGTCGGGGAACAGCCGGGCCTGCAGCAGGGCGTCGGGGTCGAGCTTGCGCGCCGTGGCGTGCGCCTCGGTCTTGGCCAGGATGTCTTTGAGCGAGCCCAGCATCTGGCGGAGAACGGGAACGCTGGCGTTGTAGAGGGGAGATGTCATGGCGGGATTCTTGTCTTGGGATGAAGCACAGGGAAGGAAGGGTCGGCGCCCGGCGGCCTTTTTTTGCCCGCCGGGACCGGAGCGCATTGCAGCACATCGGCGCACTCCGTGCTGGCGCCCCGCCTTTTGGGCTCGTGCCCGGCAGTGTCAGGCCAGGTGCTGGCGCAGCTGGATCACATTGCCCTCGGGGTCGTGGCCATCGCAGGCCCGAAAGCCCCGGGCCTCCCATTCCCTGGCCGCGGGCGCGAGCTGCCCGCCCAGCGCCACGGCCCGCAGCCGGGCCTGGGCCAGGTCCGGCACCGCGAAAAAGAGCTTGATGGGGGTCTCCTCGCGCACCACGGGCGGCTGCGTGATGGCGATGGCCCGGGCGATCCGCTGCGGGATGGCGTGGACCACGATCTGCACCGCGCCAGACTCCAGCACGATATGGTCGCTTTCGGCGTGGACCACGTTCAGGCCGCAGAGCCCTTCATAGAACGCGGCGAGCCGCTGCATGTCCTTGGCGAAGACGACGGCGCCGGACGAAGGCATGGTGGACACGGTGAATCTCCCGCAATGGACGGATGGATCGATGAGGGGCAGCCGCCGCCATTCTCACCGAGATTCACGCGGCCACGGGGTCCGGCAGCAGGCCGCCCGGCCCGCGTTCAGGCCGCCACCGGCGCCACCGTCCTGCGCACCCGGCGTACGTTGAAGGCGCTGGCGATCAGCACGCCCTGCACCACGGCCAGCCCCAGCAGCACGGCGGTGAAGCGGCCCTGGTCGAGCAGCACGCCGAACAGCAGCGGCGACAGCGCCTGGCCGATATCGAGGCCCGAATACACGATGCCGTAGACGCGGCCCGTGGAGCCTTCGGGCGTGGAGCGCTTGACCAGCAGGTCGCGCGAGGGGCCGGCGATGCCGGCGCAAAAACCCATCACCCCGAACAGCACGGGCACCAGGGCGCCGGGCGGGTGCGCCAGGGCCAGCGCCACGGCCACGCAGGCCGCCAGGCCGAAACCGATGCCCACGATGCGCTCGCAGCGGCTGGGGTCGGCCGCCAGGAAGCCGCCCAGCACCATGCCGCCCGCGCTGGCCACCATGTAGACCGTGAGGCACATCGCGGCCAGCGCCACGGGCACGGCATGCAGCTGGCGCGCGGCCTCGGGGGCAAAGGCCTGCACCACGTTCAGCGCCACGGCGTAGAAGAAGAAGAACGCAAAGCACATCCACACGGCGGGGATGCGCAGGAACGCGAAGTTGCCTCCCTGCCCGGCCGCGCCGGTGGCGGCGGACCTGGCCGCAGCGGTGGGCGCGGGCATGGGCGGCAGCGCCAGGTGGCGGCGGCTGACCAGCAGCACCAGCAGCACCGAGAACGCCAGCACGCCCGCGCACACCAGCGCCACGCGCCACGATGTCGCGATGGCGATGGGCACCAGCATGGCGGGCGCGAGCGCCCAGCCCAGGCTGCCGGTGATGCCGTGCACGCTGTAGGCGTGGCCCAGGCGCGGCGCGCTCACGCGGCGGTTGAGCAGCGTGTAGTCCACCGGGTGGAACACGCCGTTGCCGATGCCCGCGAGCACCGAGAACGCCGCGAGCATGGCGTAGCTGGTGCTGGCCGCGAAGCCGAAGGCCGCCAGGCCCAGCAGCGCCAGGCCGCCGAACAGGATGGGCCGGGGCCCGAAGCGGTCCACCACGAAGCCCGAGCCCGCCTGCACCGCGCACGAGACCACGAAGAAGATGGTCATCAGGAAACCCAGCTCGGTGTAGCCGACCTGGAACGCGTCCTTGAGCCACGGGAACAGCGGCGCCAGCAGGAGCTGGCTGTAGTGGCTGATGAGGTGGGCGATGCCGACCAGCCCGATGACGCTGGCATCGGCGCGCAGCGGGGTGGAGGCAGGCGGAAGGCCGTGGACATTTGCGGTGGTCATGGCGGCATCGTAGTATTGGCCCCGGGTTTCTGGAATGCGACGGAACGACAGCTTTCGGCGAATTTGCGCCAAACCGTTGATCCGGGGCACGCCGGCCACGCCCCCTTTTCTGCTTTTTTCGACCCCCCATGGCCCGTACCAGCCAAGCCGCTCCCCTGGGCGACACCGACCCGTTCACCCCCACGCCCGCCAGCCCCGTGCGGGTGCGGGCGCGCGATATGCCGGCCGATACGCACTTCGAGCCGCACCGCCACGCCTGGGGCCAGCTGGCCTACTGCGCCAGCGGGGTGGTCCAGGTGAGCGTGCACGCACCGGGCACCGCCACCGCGTACATCGTGCCACCCTCGCGCGCGGTGTGGATCGCCCCCGGCGCGCTGCACGCCGTGGCGGTGCTGGAGGCGGCCGCCTTCCGCACGCTCTACATCGACCCCGGCGTGGTGCCGGCTGGCGGGGCGAACTGCCGCGTGATGGCCGTGACGCCCCTGCTGCGCGAGCTGGTGTCGGCGCTGGACCCCGTGGGCGGCCCGCACCCCGGCCCCGCGCGCGAGGCCGCGCTGACCGCGCTGGTGCTCGATGAGATCGGCCAGGCCGAAAGCCTGGCCCTGGGCGTGCCGCTGCCCGGCCCCCACAGCGACAAGCGCCTGCGCGCGCTGTGCCAGGCCGTGCTGCACGAGCCCGGCCGCTACGCCACGCTGCGGCACTGGGCGGCCGACAGCGGCGCCAGCGAGCGCACGCTGGCCCGCCTGTTCCGCGCGCAGTTCGGCATGGGCTTCGCACAGTGGCGCCGCCAGGCCGTGCTGGCCCATGCCCTGCCCCGCCTGGCGCGCGGCGAGCCCGTGGGCCAGGTGGCGGCGGCCAGCGGCTACGCGAGCGAAAGCGCGTTCTCCGCGATGTTCAAGGCGGCGATGGGGCAGCCGCCCAGCGGGTTCATTGGCAAAAACATGGCCTAGCGCACGGCCGGAAAGCGCCAACAGCTATCAAATTTGCAGCAAACGGATGTCGCTGGATGGGACCACGCCCCTCAGCCCGGCGCGACCCGCTGCTGCACCAGGTCCATCGCAAAGCGGCCGTGGCCCACGGACCAGTCGGAATAGTCGTTCTCGTGCAGGAAGATGAACACATCGGCCGGCGCCACGCCCGCCAGGGTGTGCAGGTTGTGCGCGATGGCGGCGTACAGCGCGCGCTTCATCGCATCGCTGCGCCCGCGCCGCAGCGTGATCTCGAGCACCACCACGCGGTCGGAGCGGGCCACGCCGTTGAAGGTGCGGCTGCAGGCGAACTCCCCGGGCGCGTAGCCGGCCACCAGGTTGAACAGCTCGTCCGGCGGCATGCCGATACTGTCCACCAGCGCCTGGTGGACGCCTTGCACGATGGCCGTGCGCGTGGCGGCGGGGGTGTCTTGCGGAACATGGGTGCGGATGAAAGGCATGGCGGTGTTCTCGTATGTTCCCTGAAGTCAATTAAATAGGCAGAAGCGGGCAGCGCAGCCTTCAGGCGATCCGGGCATTGCCGCTGATAGCATGGGCCATTGTTGCTATCGTTCTGCCGCCTGCAAAGCGATGATTTCTCCGCAGCCTTGTGCACTAAACTCACAAAGATGAGCCCCCGCCTGCCCCCACTGGGCGCCCTGCGCGCCTTCGAGGCCGCCGCCCGCCTGGGCCGCATGACCGCGGCGGCCGACGAACTGTCGGTCACGCCCGGCGCCATCAGCCGGCAGGTGCGCCAGCTCGAGCAGCACCTGGGCGTGCCCCTGTTCGACGGCAGCAAGGCCCGCCCCACGCTCACCCCGGCGGCGCGCGTGCTGCAGCCCGTGCTGACCACCGCGTTCGCGCACATCGCCGAGGCCGTGCGCGAGATCGGCGACGGCAGCCGAGGCCCGCTGGACGTGGCCTGCTTCAGCACCTTCACCGTGAAATGGCTGATCCCCCGGCTGTTCGACTTCCAGGCGCGGCACCCGGGCATCGAGGTGCGCCTGCGCACCACCGCCACCGCCACCGCCACCGCCGACGCAGGCGCCGGGGCCGCCCCCGCGCGCTGCGACGTGTCCATCACCGCCGAGGAGCCCGGCGCGGCGCGGGACACCCCGGCCTGTACGCGGCTGTTCCCCGAACACCTGGGCCCGGTGCTGAGCCCCGCGCTGGCCGGGCGCGTGGCCCTGCGCCAGCCCGCCGACATGGCCGCTCCCGCCCTGCAGCCCCTGATGCTCCACACGCGCACGCGGCGCAACGCCTGGGCCATGTGGGCGGCCGCCACGGGAGCGCCGGTGCCTGCCGCCCCACCCGCGGGCCCCGAGTTCGAACACTATTACTTCACCCTGGAGGCCGCCGTGCGCGGCCTGGGCGTGGCGGTGGCCCCCTGGCACCTCGTGCTGGACGACGTGCGGGCCGGCCGGCTGGTGGCGCCGCTGGGCTTCGCGGCCTCGGGCTACGACTACGTGCTGCGCCGCCGCGCCGGCGCCCACCCCCGGATCGATGTGTTCTGCGCCTGGCTGCAGGCGCAGGCCGAGGCCACCGCAATGCCCCCGGGCCCGCAGGCGCCCTGAGATCGCCCTACGATGGGCATTCCTTGCCTTCGCCGCCCCGCCGCCATGCCCGACTCCGCCATCCACAGCTACCAACCCCGCCAGGGCCACGGCCTGCCGCACGACCCGTTCAATGCCATCGTCGGCCCCCGCCCCATCGGCTGGATCTCCACGCAGAGCGCGGCCGGAGCCACCAACCTCGCGCCCTACAGCTTCTTCAACGCGTTCAACTACGTGCCCCCCATCGTGGGCTTCGCGAGCATCGGCTTCAAGGACACGGTGCGCAACGTGCAGGAGACCGGCGAGTTCGTGTGGAACCTGGCCACGCGCGACCTGGCCGAGGCCATGAACCAGAGCTGCGCCAACGCGCCGCCCGAGGTCAGCGAGTTCACGCTCGCCGGCCTCACGCCCCGACCGTCCACGCAGGTGCGCCCACCCCGCGTGGCCGAAAGCCCCGTCACCTTCGAATGCCGCAGCACGCAGATCCTGCAGCTGCAGGGCGCAGACGGCGTGCAGGTGCCCACCTGGCTGGTGCTGGGCGAGGTGGTGGCCGTGCACATCGACCAGCGGCTGCTCAAGGACGGCGTGTACGACACCGCCAACGCCGGCCACATCCTGCGCGCGGGGGGCCCGGCCGACTACTTCACGGTGGGGCCGGAGCAGTTGTTCAAGATGTACCGGCCACGGTAGGCCGCGCCCCCTGCGCTACGGCGGCTCCAGCGGCAGGACCACGCTCACCTCGAACCACGGGATGGCGCCCCAGCCGCCGCGGCGCGTGACCAGCGTTTCGCCCGAGTGCATGGACACGCGGTAGGCCAAGCCCTGCGGCCCCGGCAGGCTGCCCGCGCCCTCGCGCCCCCGGTGGCGGCTGCGGGGCTCCCAGCCACAGCACACGAAGTGCAGCCGCGCCATGCCGGTGTGGCGTGCCAGGTAGCGCTCCACGGCCGCCGCCTGCGCGCCCGGTACCCGATAGGTCGCGGTCAGCGCGCGCAGCTGGTGCAGATGGCCCTCGGCACAGCCGGTCCATTCAAGCCCCGGCGGCTTGCGCCGCTGCGCGGCCAGGAAGTCAGCGCACGAGGCCGTCTGGCCGAACGCGGCGGGCGCGAGGAGGAGGAGGAAGAGAAGGCTCAGACACGGCACCGCGACGGGCGCGCAGCCCCGGCGCCACCACCACTCCATGCGCCGCGCCCCTGGCTGGCATGCAGGCGGCGGCAGGTGGCGCTGCGCCATGGCCTGTTACCGCGACAAGGGCGCGCACAGGCCTGCGGCCGGGTCCCGCGCCCATTGCTCTGCCCAGGCCCACACCTGCTGCACGCCATCCGCCCCGGCGGCGCGGCGCTGCAGGCCATGGTCCGCGTCGGGCAGGCTGCGCGCGCAATAGGGCTCGGTGCGCAAGGCGGCGAGTTCGGCAAACCGTTCGTATGCGGCGGGGGGCACCAGGGCATCCTCGCCGCCCCACACCTGCACCACGGGCCAGGGGCTTTGCACCAGCGGCAGGGTCAGCGGCCAGCTCCACAGGTCGCGCCAGTAACCCAGGCTGCGGCCCTGCGCCATGGCGGTGTCGGGCCGGCTCCCGGCCACCACGCGGGCCAGTTCCTCCCAGTCTTCCTGCGCACCCAGGCGCTGCGCCTGCAGCCTGCCGGCCTCCTGCGGGTCCAGCCCGCTGGCCGACAGCAGCACCAGGCCCGCCAGCTGCGGCACCTCGGGGGCGAGGGCGGGCAAGAGTTCGGCCCCTTCGGAGATGCCCACCAGCAGCTGCGGCAGCGCGGGCGCGCCGTCGCGCGCGCGCTGCCGCGCATCCGCGACCAGGGCCGCACGCGCGTGGGCCAGCCAGGTGGAGAGGCGGTCCTGCTGCACAAATTCGCGCGCGCAGTCGCCGGGGGCCGTGCGCGCCTGCGGGTCCACGCCGGGCTTGTGCAGCACCAGCACCTGCGCGTGCAGCAGGCCGGCGAAATAGCGGTCTGCAATCGGGCCCATGCCCGCGCAGCCGGAGCCGGGGATGACGATCACGCGGTAGCGCAGCGGTGCCGTGCGCTCGCTGCGCGCGAGGGCCTGGAGCGTCGCGCCATCGGCGCCCGGCAGGGGCCGCGGTGCAAACGGCTCCGACGGCGGCGGGGCCTGGGTCGGCGCCGCCGGGGCCTGCGGGGGCGCCTGGGGCGCGTCCGCGGACGCTTCGGGCCCGTACACATTCACCAGCGATCCGGACACGGCCGCCGCATAGAACGGCGGTGGCGACGCGGCGCAGCCGCCGAGCACCACGGCCCCGGCCGTGGCCACGAAAAAGGCCAGCGCAGGGCTGGCCAGGGACCGCCCAGGTGCGGCACAAGAAAAAAAGCGTTGGACGTTGAGCACAGCCGAAGTCTGGCACGACTGCGGCGACCCGGAACGCTGCGCCTGCCACTGGCGCGCCGCCAGGCGCCTGAGGCCGCAAGATGCTAGCAAATCAATAGCATATCGCGCTTATCCATCAACCGGAACGGGGCAATCCAGTCAAAACCGGCACGCCCCGGCCCAGGGATGCCCTTACTTCAGGATGAGGACCTGCTCGGGCTGCTGGGGCTGCGGCACGGGCATGGGCTGGCCGCCCTGCTGGTACACCGGCGGCGGGCGCACGCCGCGCGCCAGGTGGGCGTCGGTGTAGCCCAGCTGCATGGCCATCTGCTGGTACACGTCCTGCGCGAGCGACAGCGAGGTCTCGCGGATCACCTTGGCGCGGTTGGGCGGGGCGATGTCGCCACGGATCGACAGGATCTTGGTGTCGTTGCCTTCGCCCTGGGCGGAGAACGCGGCCTTGATCTCGTAGGTCTTGGTGTTGATGAGCGAGAAGTCGGCCAGAAGCTGCAGGCCGTACTGGCGCGTGGCGCTGGTGGTGCCCTGCAGGGGCGAGAGCGCATCGGTGAAGTCGATGCTGGAGACCACGCCGAACAGCACGTAGTCGGCGCCGTTGAACTCGCCCTTCTTGATCCGGCTGATCACGTCGTTGACCTGGGGCTGCACCTGGGGCGTGGCCATCTTGCCACCCTGCACCTGGTTGAGCACCTGCTCGGCCTTGGAGGGCTGGGGCTTGCCCGCGTCGAAGCCCTTGCCCTGGATCAGACGGAAGTAGGTGCCCTGCAGGATGGCACCCTTGATGTCGTTGGTGTAGCCGCCGAGCTCGCGCTGCTCGATGTAGCTGTAGCGGCCGGCCACGTAGGTGCCGCTGGCCTGCTCGGACGCCTGCATGTGGTGGCTGCCCGAGTGCGAGCCGCCCCCGCCGTAGGGCCCGGCGCTGTAGCCGCCGCTGTGGCTGCCGCCCGCGCTCATCTGGCTGCTGCGCTGGTAGGTGCCGGCCAGGAAATATTCGGACACGCGCTGGGCGTAGGCCAGGTCCGTCACGGCGATCTTGGGCGCGGCGCCCGGCTGCTGCGCCTGGGCGGCGGTGCCCCACGCCATGGTGGTGGCGGCGATCACGGCCAGGGCCGTGTGGAGGGTGATTCTGCGTTGCATGGTGTGCTCCTTGTGAGCTGACGGAAATTCATGAATGGGTCGAGCGATGCGGGCCGGAGCACCTTCATCCTTCGAAACTGGCGCGGCCCAGGCCAGCAGCCGCCGTGCAAGGGCCGCCCCACCGCACTGGCGGCGTCCCCCTTCCCGCGCGCAGCGCGAGAGAAAGGGGGAAGCGGCGCAGCCGCTCAGGGGGTTGCCTACTTCTTATCGCTTGCTTGTCTTGCGGATCTCTTTTTCATCCTGCCACTCGATCGTGCCTTCCTGCACATCGAACAGCTTGAGCGTGAACTTGTAGTACACGTCCTTGGTCGCGTTGTTCTGCTTGACGATGCTGGTGAGCTCGCCTTCCATGCTGTACTTGGCGGCCGTCATCTGGCCGACCTTGGCGGTGGTGCCCTGCTTGTACAGGCCGCTCTGGTTCTGGCGCTGCAGCTCGTCCACACCGGCCTGCATCTCGTTGATGGAGCGCACGAAGCGCACCTTGCCCGACTTGACCAGCGCCGTCTGGATCGAGTTCATCACGTTGGTGGTGTCGATGTACTCGCTGGTCTTGTTCTTCACGGTGGAGATCGTCACCGTGGGGCGGCCCTGGAAGATGCCGGTTTCGAGCAGGCCGCCGGTCATCTTCTCGGCGATCATCTGCAGGTCGGTGGAGCCGAACTCGTTGGTCACCAGCTCGACGGCCTTGGCGTCGCCGTAGTTGACCTGGCGGTCAAAACGCACGGTGGGCGAGGACAGGTTCTGGCAGGCCGAGAGGGCCAGGGTGCTGGCCGCGAAGGCCAGGATGAGCGTGGTGCGCTGAATGGTGTTGCGTTGCATGTTGTTTTCTCCGGTCGGCACTGTGGTGTTCAGCGCGGTTCTACGTTCATTTCCAGGCGCAGGTCGACGGCGGCGCTGGTCGGCGCCACGCTCTTGACGGTTTGCTGGCCCAGGCCGAGCACGCTCATCTGCTTCCACGATTCGCCGTCGCCCACCTGGTTGCCCACGTTGTCCAGCCACTTGAAGCGATAGAACACGGTGCGGTCGGTGCGGCCCATGTTGGCCATGTCGGCCTGCACGACGAGGATGTCGTTCTTGCGCACGATGCGCATCTCGCGCACGGCGATGCTGTTGGCCTCGCCGCGCAGCGCCACCTTGGAGGCCACGGCCAGCGGCGTGGCCGGGTCGTGCAGCTGGGCGCGGGCCGCGGTGGCCAGGGTCAGGGTGAGGGCCGCGCACGCGATGGCGGGTGCGGCGGCGGCAAGGGCAAAACGGGTTCTCATGCCAGAGGCTCCTTGGAAATGGGACATGTGCGGTTTCAGTTCTTGGCGGCGGGCGCGGGCGTGGCCGAGGTGGACTTGACCACCGACTTGGGCACCGAGCGCGTCCGGCTGGTGGTGGTGGTGGTCGTGCGCACGGTGGTGGCAGGCTCTGCCGCGGCGGGCTGCGGCGCGGCGGCCACGGTGGGCAGCTGGCCCAGCATGGCCACATCGCCGGTCAGCACGCTGTTGTCGTACATGCGCAGGGGCACCAGGGCGTACTGGCCGTCGATCTTGATGGGCTGGGGCAGCTGGCGGCCGTTCACGCTCACCACGTGCTCGCCCGGTGGCAGGTAGCCACGGGCCACGTACACGCGGCCGGGCAGCATGCGCCACATGCGGTCGTCCGCCTGCTCGGTGGCCACCGAGGCCGCCGCGCCGATGATGCCGCCGATCAGGCCGCCACGCTTTTGCAGTTCGTTCTGCAGCACGCCCTTGGCCACGGCGCGGGTGAAGCCGCGCAGCACCATGCCGGGCATTTCGTCCTTGAGCGCACGGCGCGCCATCACGTTCACGTCCACCACCTTTTCGAGCTTGAGGTCGGTGCCCGCGGCGGAGATGGTGGTCAGCAGCGCGTCCTTGGACGGCTCGATCACGGGGTAGGAAATACTGGCCGTGACCATGCCCCGGCCCGTGGGCACCGGAAGCGTGAAGGCCTTGGGCTTGCGCGCGGGGGCGTCACCGGCTTCCACGATGAAGAGCACGTCGGTCATGCGCTGGCGGCGTTTCCAGGTGAAGCCGGTGCGGGTGTCCAGGCCGCGCAGGCCTTCTTCGAGCACGCCGGTTTCGGGCTTGAGCTCGATGGCCTTGCGGTAGCCGGGCGCGGCCAGGCCGGGCTCGTTGAGCATTTCGTACAGGAAGCCGGCGAGGTAGTGCGAAAGGGCGTTCTGGTAGCCGTTCTTGAGGGCCAGCACCTCGGGGTCGTTGAGCGTCTCGACGGGGTAGCCGTTGAGTTCCTTGCCCCCCGAGGTGGCGCCCTTGGACTTGGCTTCTTCTTCCGCCGCCAGGGTTTCCTTGGCACGGAACTCGGCAATGATGGCCTCGCGCTCGTGGGTGCGCTTGATGTCCACGCGGGCGTTCTCGAAGTCGCCCACGGCCATGCGGTTGAGCGCCAGGCGCGTGGTCACCCACACCTTTTCATAGTCCTGGCCTTCATAGACCTTCAGGCGTTCGCTGATCAGCGCGGCGCCCACGGTGCCCATGAGCTTGCTGGGGTTGGTCTTGGCGGTTTCTTCCCATTCCTTGACCTTGATGTCGGCCAGCAGGAAGGCGTTGGTGCTGTCGGGGTAGCGGCGGTCCATGCGCAGCAGCTCGCCGCGTTCCATGTTGAACAGGAGCGCGGTCTTTTCTTCCTCGGTCTTGGCGGTGCTCTCGAGCTGGGCGATGGCCGCGGGAATGCCGCCGCTGCGCCCGGCGTTCTGCATGTCGGTCGCCAGCTTGTCATGGCTCTGCATGGTGGCGCAGCCCGTGAGGGCGGCGCTCAGGGCCAGCACCCACAGAAGGCGCGGGCGGAAACGGGATGGGTGGGCGGTCATGGATGCTCCTTGCAGATCGGTCGGTTGCGCACCAGAAAACCCCGGCACTGCCCACGCGCAAGGCCGCGCCACGCCAGGCGCGCACCGGTCAGGGAGGTGCGCCGCGACGGCGGAAAGCGCCTGCAGGATGGGAGATCCGGACAAGGAAGGTGCTGGCTGCGCGTGCGCCCCCTCCCGGCGCTTTCACGTGCTGCTGGCAGCCCCCTCTGGCTGTGAGTTTCTTGGTAGTTTTGTATGGGGTTGTAGCCAGGGACGCAATGTAGCAAAAGCTTGTATCTTTTCTGTAACCGCGCCGAACGGCTCAAATCGCCATGGAACAGTGGCATCTCATGCCTCCACGCGGTTGAGCGGCATGCGGTAGAGCCACACCACGCGGCCCCCCGGCGCGCGCAGCTGCACGCTGGGCAGCACGCCGGGGATCGCGAATTCCAGGCTCACCAGCCACGCGCCGGGCGCCAGCTCGGCCTGGGCCTTGGCGGCGGCGCGGGCCATGCTCTCGGGCCGCTGGAACAGGTACACCATGCGGTAGGGGCTCCAGTCCTCGGCCCACATGTCGGCGCGCCGCACGCGGGCCCAGGGGCACCGCAGGGCGCACAGCAGGCGCAGGGGCCAGCTCCATTCGATGCCCTCCAGCTGCGCGGCCGGGTAGGCGTGGCGCAGTGCCTTCAGGCCATCGCCCACGCCGCTGCCCGCGTCCAGCACCCGCGCCCCCAGCGGCAGCGGGGCCTGCGAGGCCAGGGACTGCAGCGCATGGTGGGGCGTGGGAAACAGCGGCGCATCGCGCCAGGCGTTGAGCGGGTAGACCAGCAGCAGCAACGCCAGCGGCACCAGCCACGCCCAGGTGGGCAGGCTGGCCGCGCCCAGCAGCGCCAGCGACAGCGGAAAGCCCGCCGCGATCAGCCCGCGCCGCCACCAGCTGCCGCCCAGCACGCTGGCCGCCGTCCCGATCAGGCAGGCGGCCAGCAAGGCCGCCACCGGTGGGACCGCGCGCTGCAGGGCCACAAAAATGAGCCACGCGCACGCCCACGCCAGCAACGCGGGCAGGGGCCAGGGCATGCGCAGGGCCAGCATGGGTTCGTGCTCAGCGGCCAAAAATGCCGCGCAGCAGGTTGACGGGGTTGACCACGTTGCCCGCATCCGTGCCACCCTCGCCCGCTGGCTGCTGGCCTGCCGGCGCGCCGCCCATGCCGCTGGAATAGGCGCCGCCCGAGGGTGCGCCGGGTGCCGTGCCCATGCTGCCGCCGCGCCGCCCCTGCATCTCTTCGCCCAGCATGGCCATGGTGTGCGACTTGACGCGCACGCGCACGGCCCACTCGGGCTCCCAGGCTGCCTTGGGGTCGACCGGGCGCGGGGGGTGCACGATGTGGCTTTCGCCGCCGTAGGCCATCATGCGCAGCATGGGCGTGGCATCGCGCCCGCCGCCCGCGAAGATGCCCTGCGGGATGGCGCACTGCGTGGTTTCGGGCGAGAGCAGCACACGCTCCTTGAGCCAGCGGTCGATGGTGGCGGGCGACAGGTAGTCGAACAGGCCCATGCCCGTGTCGGGCGTTTCGGCGCTGGACCACATCACGAGGTCGTCCCCGTTCTGCGACATGGCGTGCAGGTAGTAGGCGCGCGCATTGCGCACGGGCTGCCAGCTGGTGCCCATGCTGTCCTGCGGCTTGCCGGTGGTGCGCAGGTCGATGGCGGGCATCAGGTCCTGCGCGGCACCGAGCGTGAACTTCATGGATGCGGGCACGCCATCGCCGCGCACCTGGTGTTCGCCCACCAGGGAGCTGCCCGCCGACAGGCTCACCTGGTTGCGTTCGTTGGGGTACAGCGCATAGGAGGGGCCCACGCGCGGCCCCCGGTCGGGCACGGCGCGGCCGGCGAAGGCCTGGGCATAGTCGGACGGCTTGGTGCGCGCCAGGTCGATCACGCGCGGCTGGCCCGCGCGCACCGCGCTCCCGCAGCCCCAGTACAGCAGGATGCGGCCCTTGGGCTGGTGCTGCTGGTATTCCTGGGGCACCTCACCCGGCTCGGTCTGGGTGGGCTGTGCGCGCGGGGGGACCAGCGGCAGGGATTCGCCCATGCGCATGCCCGCCGGAATGGCCTGGCTGGCCTCGACGCCGGGGCGCAGGGTGTTGTGCAAGGCGATGTCGATGACACGCGGCGGCATGATGGACATGGCGCGGGCGTTGCCGTAGGCCGTGTTGCCACCGCCCGCCCTGCCCTGCGCGCCGCCGCCCATGAGGCCGCCGAGCATGCCGCCCCCGCCGGGCAGGCTGTCCATCTCGGGCATGCCCGCCATGGTGCCGGTGGACACGTCCATCCACAGCTGGACCTTGGGGGGTTTGGTGTTTTGGGCCTGGGCGCCCAGGCTGGCGATGCACAGGCCAACGGCCAGGCAGGCGGGGGTCAGGACGAAGCGCAAAGGGGTCATGGGGGTCTGCTCCAGGAGATGCATGGATCACCCGGCAAACCATCGTGGGCCGCAGGGCGGCTGTATCGCCGCCCTGTGAAGAGGCCTTGCGGTCAACCCGGGTGTGTTGAACGCAGCGCAGTGTAGGCCCCGCACAGACGCATTTTGCCTGCGCAAGTTACGTGTGGAAACCGCTTGTGTGCGCTATTTCACACATCCCCGGCACAAGAAGGCTAGGCCTGACCCCGCAGGCGGTCGATCAGCCCGTTCAAGGCCTCCAGCGAGCCGAACTGGATCGCCAGCTCGCCCATGTCCTCCACCCGGCCGTGGCGCTTGACGCGTTTTTTCACGCGCACCTCGACCTCGGCCATGAGCAGGTCCGAGAGTTCTTCCTCCACGCGCTTCAAGTCGCGCGACTTTTCCTTCTGGGGCTTTTGCGGCACCAGGCTGAACTCGGCGCCGATCTTCTTGACCAGCGCCTCGGCCTCGCGCACCGACAGTTTCTTGGCCGCGATCTGGTTGCCCGCCGTGATCTGCGCGGCGCGGTCCAGCGACAGCAGGGCGCGCGCATGGCCCATGTCGATGTCGCCCGCCATCAGCATGGTCTGCACGGGCTCGGCCAGGTTCAACAGGCGCAGCAGGTTGCTGGCGGCGCTGCGCGAGCGGCCCACGGCCTGCGCGGCCAGCTCGTGCGTGAGGCCGAATTCCTTGACCAGGCGCTGCAGCCCGTGGGCTTCTTCCAGCGGGTTGAGGTCCTCGCGCTGGATGTTCTCGATGAGCGCCATGGCGGCCGCCGACTCGTCGGGCACGTCGCGCACCAGCACCGGCACCTCGGCCAGGCCCGCCAGGCGCGAGGCCCGAAAGCGCCGCTCGCCCGCGATGATTTCGTACTTGCCCGCGTGCTCCCCGCCCGTGAGGCGCCGCACCAGGATGGGCTGCATGATGCCCTGGGCCTTGATGGATTCGGCCAGCTCATACAGCGCCCCTTCGTCCATGCGCGTGCGGGGCTGGTACACGCCGGGCACCAGTTCAGACAGCGGCAGGCTGCTGGGCAGCCCGGCTTCAGCCGCCTGGGCCTGTTCCACTTTTTCTTCGACCTTGGGGCCCAGCAGGGCTTCGAGGCCGCGTCCCAGGCCCTTGGGTTTTTTGGTGACCATGAAATGCTTCTCGCGAAAAGGAATGGGGAAAGAGTCTTCAGCGGTCGATGATGACCAGCGTGCCATGGCTGCCGGGCGCGACGGCGTGGGGCACACCTGCTGGCACGATGAACACCTCGCCCGCGTTCACCTCGGTGACCTGCCCCTGCAGGGCGAGGCGCATGCAGCCGTCGAGCACCAGCAGCGCTTCGTCAAAGTCGTGCGACTCGTCGGGGTAGGCGGCGTCGTCCATGCGCAGCACCTTGACGTTGGCGCCGGCGGCCTGGCCCACGACGATGGAGTTCCAGGCGCGGGGCAGTTGGTCGGCGATGGCGGGCAGGTTGATTTTGGTCATGGATCGGATCACTGAGAAATTCGGTAGCTGACGGCTACACGGCGCACCACGCGCCACAAGGCCCAGCGGCTCATGCCGGGTTGGCCAGCTGCAGCAGCCAGCCATGCCCCTCATCCCAATCGCCCAGGCCCGATTCGGCATTGATGTGGCCGCGCTCGCCGTAGTCGATGAAGTGCGCGCCCCAGGCCTGCGCCAAACCTTCGGCGCGCTCCAGGCTGCAATACGGATCGTTGCGGCTGCCCACCAGCACGGCCGGGAACGGCAGGGGTTTGCGTGCAATGGGCGCCCAGCCGTGGATCTGCGCGGCCAGGTCGGGGCGTTCCACATCGCCCGGCGCCACCAGCAGCGCGCCCACCACGCGGTGCGCGTTGGCCGAATGCGCAGCCCACCACGCGGTAAGGATGCAGCCCAGGCTGTGCGCCACCAGCACCACGGGGCCATCGGCATCGACCACGGTGTCCTCCAGCCGCGCCGACCAGTCGCCGCGCAGCGGGCGCATCCAGTCGTGCTGCTCCACGCGGTGGTAGCCGTGGCGGGCCTCCCACAGGCTTTGCCAGTGGCCGGGGCCCGAGTTCTGCCAGCCGGGCAGCAGCAGGATGTTGGAAGCCTTCATTACTATCAATTCAATAGCTATCAGCGCTTGTCTATCAAGCGCTGGGGGCCATTTTTGCCATGGAAGATGCTGCCGCCGGCATGGTGTGCACGCGCTCGACCATCTCCTGCGCAAACTCCACAAAGGCCTGGCTGCCCTTGGCGGCCGGGTCGAACACCACACCGGGCAGTCCGTAGCTGGGCGCCTCGGCCAGGCGCACGTTGCGCGGGATCACGCTGTTGAACACCTTGTCGCCGAAATGGCCCTTGAGCTGGTCGCTCACCTGCTGCTGCAGGGTGATGCGCGGGTCGAACATCACCCGCAGCAGGCCGATGATCTGCAGGTCGGCATTGAGGTTGGCGTGCACCTGCTTGATGGTGTTGACCAGGTCGGTCAGGCCTTCGAGCGCGAAGTATTCGCACTGCATGGGCACGATCACGCCGTGGGCGCTGCACAGGCCGTTGAGCGTGAGCATGGACAGCGACGGCGGGCAGTCGATGAGCACGAAGTCGTAGTCGCCATCGGCCTCTGCCAACGCGGCCTTCAGGCGCTTTTCGCGGTGTTCCAGCGCCACCAGTTCCACCTCGGCGCCCGCCAGCTCGCGGTTGGCGCCCAGCACCCAGTAGCCACATTTTTCCGACAGCACGGCGGCCTCTTTGACCGAGGCGGATTCGAGCAGCACGTCGTACACCGTGAGGTCCAGGCTGCGCTTGTCCACGCCCGAGCCCATGGTGGCATTGCCCTGCGGGTCCAGGTCCACCATCAGCACGCGCTGGCCGATCTTGGCCAGCCCGGCAGCAAGGTTCACGGTGGTGGTGGTCTTGCCAACACCACCCTTCTGATTGGCAACGCAGAAAATTTTGGCCATGTGGGTGTTGCAGTCCGTGTTGTTGTCGTTGTTTTATTTGGAGATGGCCAGCTTGATGCCAAAGCCGATCAAAAAGACGCCCGCCACTTTTTCCAGCACGCGGCCGATGCGCGGGTTGGCGCGCATGCGCGCGGCCAGGTGGTGCGTGAGCAGCACGGCGACCAGCCCGTAGAGGAACGTCAGCACCGCCACGGTAGCCGCCATCACGCCGAAGGTCAGAAAACCCTGGTGGCGCGCGGGATCGACGAACAGCGGGAAGAACGCCATGTAGAACACGATGGCCTTGGGGTTGAGCAGGGTGATGAGCCCCGCCTGCTTGAAATAGTGGCGCGGCTGGATGTTGAGGATGGGTTGCGCCCCCGGCTTGGCCGTGAGCATCTTGAAGCCCAGCCAGGCCAGGTAGGCGGCCCCCAGCCACTGCACCGCATGGAACGCCGTCGGGTACGTGGCCAGCAAGGCCGCCACCCCGGCCACCGCCGCCCACATCAGCACCTGGTCGCCCGCGATCACGCCCATGGTGGCGGCCATGCCGCCGCGCACGCCGCCCTTGCTGGTGGAGGTGATGAGCGCCAGATTCCCGGGGCCCGGAATGAGCAGGAACAACACGATGGCGGCGACAAAGGCGCCGTAGTCTGCGATGCCGAACATGATCTCTCCCGGTGTGCTGGATCTGGAGGGGGTGCCGCGACATGCGGCGCACCCACGATGAGCAGCCGAGTTTAAGCGACCACCCCGCCCTGCTCCCTCATCCGCATGCCAGCGGCTGGCAAACCCGTCCCAAAAAACCTCAGGCGGGCTTCAACCAGATGATGCAGCGCTCGGCCTCCAGGCCCGGGACAGTCAGTGGTTCCACGTGAAACACCGACGCACCCGCGGGCAGGGCTGCGATCTCGTCCTCTGGGTGCTTGCCCTTCATGGCCAGCCACACGCCGTGGGGCGCGGCCAGCGCACCCTGCGACCAGGTCACGAAGTCGGGCAGCGAAGCAAACGCACGGCAGCTGATGATGTCGAACGGCGTCGTCAATGTCTCCACGCGCGCATGCACCCCATGCAGGTTGCGCAGCTTCAAGGACACCGCCGCTTGCTGGATGAATGCCGCCTTCTTGCCCACCGTGTCCACGCAGCTCACATCCACCGCCGGGCAGCAGATGGCGAACACCACACCGGGCAGCCCGCCGCCCGAGCCGACATCCAGCAGGCGCACCGAGCCCGCTGCCAGGCCCTGTTGCTCCAGGGTGGCGACCTGCCGGCGCAGCGGTGCCACCGCCGCCAGGCTGTCGAGCAAATGGTGCGTCATCATCTCCTGCGGGTCGCGCACCGAGGTCAGGTTGTAGACCTTGTTCCACTTCTGCAGCAGGGCCAAAAACTCCATCAGCTGGCTGACCTGGTCATCGCCCAGGCCCAGGCCCAGAGCATCTGCACCCGCCTGCAACTGGCTGCGCAATGCGTCGTTGTGGGGTACGGTCATCGTCATGCCGCGACTTCGCCTTCAGCCTTGGACGGGGCGACGGCAAATTCCTTGAAGCCACCCTTCTTCAGATGCACCATCAACAGCGAGATCGCCGCCGGCGTGATGCCCGTGATGCGCGATGCGTGGCCCAGGGTCTCGGGCCGGTGGCGGCTGAGCACCTGGCGCGCCTCGATGCTCAGGGCCGTGACCTGCATGTAGTCCAGGTCGGGCGGCAGGCGCAGTTTCTCGAAGTGCGCGGCGCGTTCCACCTCGCCCTTCTGGCGGTCGATGTAGCCCGAATACTTGGCCGCAATCTCCACCTGCTCCATCACGGGCTCGCTCAAGGGCCCCAGCGTTTCACGTGAAACCTCGCTGGAGGCGTACTTGCCGCCGTCCATGGACACCAGGCTGGCGTAGTTCACATCCGGGCGGCGCAGCAGCTCGAACAGGTTGTATTCGTGCTCGATGCTCTTGCCCAGCACGCGCTCCGACTCGGCCGCGGGCAGGTTGCGCGGGTTCACCCAGGTGGCTTTCAGACGCTCTGTTTCACGTGAAACCGCATCGCGCTTGCGGCTGAAGGCATCCCAGCGCGCGTCGTCCACCAGGCCCATGCGGCGCCCTGCTTCGGTCAGGCGCATGTCGGCGTTGTCCTCGCGCAGCTGCAGGCGGAACTCGGCCCGGCTGGTGAACATGCGGTAGGGCTCTGTCACCCCCTTGGTGATGAGGTCGTCCACCAGCACGCCCAGGTAGGCCTCGTCGCGGCCGGGCAGCCAGGCGGCTTCGCCCCGGCACTGCAGCGCGGCATTGATGCCGGCGAACAGGCCCTGCGCCGCCGCCTCTTCGTAGCCCGTGGTGCCGTTGATCTGCCCGGCGAAGAACAGGCCCTGGATCTGCCGCGTCTCGAAGCTGCTCTTGAGCGAGCGCGGGTCGAAGTAGTCGTATTCGATGGCGTAGCCAGGGCGCAGGATGTGCGCGTTCTCCAGCCCTGGCATGCTGCGCACCAGGTCGTACTGGATGTCGAACGGCAGGCTGGTGCTGATGCCGTTGGGGTAGTACTCGTGCGTGGTCAGGCCTTCGGGTTCCAGGAAGATCTGGTGGCTGTCCTTGTCGGCAAAGCGGTTGATCTTGTCCTCCACGCTCGGGCAGTAGCGCGGGCCCACGCCCTCGATCTTGCCGGTGAACATGGGGCTGCGGTCAAAGCCGCTGCGGATGATCTCGTGCGTGCGCTCGTTGGTGTGGGTGATCCAGCAGGGCACTTGCTGGGGATGCATCTGCGCGTTGCCCATGAAGCTGAACACGGGCACGGTGCCCTCGTTCACGCCACCGGGCATGCCGTCGCCGGGCTGCTCGGTGCACTTCGAAAAGTCAATGCTGCGCCCGTCGATGCGCGGTGGCGTACCGGTCTTCAGGCGCCCCTGGGGCAGCTCCAGCTCCTTGAGGCGCGCCGACAGCGACACCGCAGGCGGGTCCCCGGCCCGGCCGGCCGCGTAGTTGTTCAGCCCCACATGGATCTTGCCGTCCAGGAACGTCCCGGCCGTGAGCACCACCGTACGGCTGCGAAAGCGGATGCCCACCTGCGTGACGGCGCCCACCACCCGGTCGCCCTCCACCATCAGATCGTCCACCGCCTGCTGGAACAGCCACAGATTGGGCTGGTTCTCCAGCATGCGGCGGATGGCGGCCTTGTACAGAATACGGTCCGCCTGGGCGCGCGTGGCACGCACGGCGGGGCCCTTGCTGCTGTTGAGAATGCGGAACTGGATGCCGCCCTCGTCCGTGGCCAGCGCCATGGCGCCGCCCAGCGCGTCCACCTCCTTCACCAGGTGGCCCTTGCCGATGCCGCCGATGCTGGGGTTGCAGCTCATCTGCCCCAGCGTCTCGATGTTGTGCGTGAGCAGCAGCGTCTTGCTGCCCATGCGCGCGGCGGCCAGCGCGGCCTCGGTGCCCGCATGGCCACCGCCGACAACGATCACATCAAATTCCTGGGGATACAACATGGGGGACACTCCGGGGCCTGGCGGGCCCGATAATCAAAACACCCGGTAGCACAGGGGCACCCTACCCAAGGCGCCGCACACCGGCCCTGCTGGTGGTGGGCGCGCCCGGCGCCCCAGCAGGCAACCCGCGATTTTCCCACTTTGCGCAGGCCGTGTCTGTTTCCAACCCCCTCACCCTCTTCCTGACCGAGTTGCTTGGCGCCCCGCCCCCGGCCGTGGAAGCCTGGTGGGCCCGCGCCGAACGGCGCGTGCTGGAGCGTGGCCAGCCATTGCTGCGGGCAGGCGAATACTGGCGGCACCTGTGGTGGGTGGAGCGCGGCGCCCTGCGGCTGTTTTACCTGGACCGCGACGGAGCAGAGTCCAACAAGAACTTCTTTCTGGACGGCGCCCTGTGCTGGCCCATCACCCCCACACTGCGCCAGCAGCCGGTGATGTTTCACGTGGAACCATTGGAAGACAGCGTGGTGTGGGCGCTGCCCTTGCCCACCGATTCCAGTCGCCCCCTGCCCGGCGCGGGCTGGGCACCGTGGGCCGCGCTGGAGCACCGGGTGCTCTGCGCCCTGCTCGACGGCAAGATGCAGCGCGAGCAGGAATTTCTGCAGCTCAGCGCCCGCCAGCGCTACGCCCGTTTGCTGGAGCAGCATCCGCAATGGGCCGAGCGCATCGCCCTCAAGCACCTGGCGTCGTACCTGGGCGTGACCGATGTCTCGCTGTCGCGCCTGCGCAGCGAGATGGGGCTTAGAGCGGCTAACAAAACTCAGCGTAGCGGCCCTGGCTAGGCGTTCCGTCGCAGGCAGTACAAGCGGTACGACAAGACGGAACAACGACGCCAGGGGAGTTTTGTGAGCCGCTCTTATCAAAGGATAAGGCACTGGGGGCGGCTTACCGGCAGAGTGCGGGCACCACCCCCACCAGCCCGCCCATGACCACCGCCCAGCACCCCAGCAACGCACCGCCCCCGCTCTCCCTCATCCCCCACGCCCTCGCCGTGGTGTGGCTCGGCCTCATGGCCGGGTTCTTCGGCACCTACAGCGCCAACATCAACCTGGCCCTGCTGCAGATGGACGGCGCCATCTACGCCACCGTGCAATCGGCTTTCAATCGCAACGTGCGGCACGCGCTGTTCTTTGTGCTGTTCTTTGGCCCGCCGCTGTGGTGCGCGCTGGCCCTGGCCACGGCCTGGCGTGAACACCGCGCGCCATGGTGGCGCCTGCTGGCCGGGGTGGGCGTGGTCTACCTGCTGGGCATCGTGTTCTTCACCCAGCAGGTCAACCTGCCGCTCAACCACACCACCGAAGCCTGGAACCCCCAGGCCCTGCCCGCCGGCTGGGCCCAGGTGCGCGACCGGTGGAACGCCGCCAACCTGTGGCGCGCGCTGCTCAGCCTGGGTTGTTTCATGGCGGCGCTGGGGTCGCTGGTGGGGCGGCTTGCGGGTCGCCGCACGCAGCCGCGCTGGTGCAGCGCCACGCACCGGCCTCCCGGCTTGCAGGAATCCTGCCACGCGCCTGTGCTCCAATCGCAGGCACCATGCCCCACACACCTTCCCTCCTGATCTTCGCCGGCAGCACGCGCCAGCAGTCCTTCAACCGCAAGCTGGCCCACGCCACCGCCGCCATCGCACGCGACGCGGGCGCCACGGTCACGCTGCTGGAGCTGTCGGACTTCGACATCCCGCTGTACAACGCCGACCTCGAAGCCCAGGGCACACCGGCCGACGTGATCCGGCTCAAGGAGATCCTGTGGCAGCACCCCGCCTGGGTCATCTGCTCGCCCGAGTACAACGGCAGCTACACCGCCCTGCTCAAGAACACCATCGACTGGGCCTCCAGCCCGGTCAAGGGCCACCCGGACTGGCAAGACGGCGGCAAGAGTTTTCGCGGCAAGGTCGTGGGCATGCTCAGCGCCTCGCCCGGCGCCCTGGGCGGCCTGCGCTCGCAAAGCCACCTGGCGCCCCTGCTCATCAACGCCGAATGCTGGCTGGCACCCAAGGCGTTTGCGCTGGGCTCGGCCGGCAGCGCATTCGACGACGGCGGCGCTCTCATCCAGCAAGCCCACCGCGACCGCGTGCGCGCCGTGGTCGACCAGGTGCTGTGGGCATCCAGCTGCCTGCACGGCGATGCTGCCGCTGGCCAGTGAACGCCAAAATTTGAATCAAATTGGCCTCTAGCGCTTTATTCATAAGCGCTAGCAGCTATATAAATAATAGCATCCACCCATGAACTGCCGCCCCGGCTGCGGCGCCTGCTGCACCGCCCCCTCCATCAGCTCGCCCATCCCGGGCATGCCCCAGGGCAAACCGGCGGGGGTGCGGTGCATTCAGCTGGGGGACGGTGCGCGCTGCCTCATTTTTGGGCAACCCGAGCGGCCGGCGGTGTGCGGGGGGCTGATGCCGTCGGCCGAGATGTGTGGCACCAGCACGGAGCAGGCCATGGGTTTCCTGGCGCGGCTGGAGCGGCTGACGGAGCCCGGGAGCGTGGGCGAACCGGCGGGGTGACCGGCGGTCCTCCCGATGGGTCCGCGCCCGCTACTTCATCGAGTGCAGCCCGACCTTGTTGCCCTCGGTGTCCATGAAGTGGGCAAAGAAGCCGAAGTCGTTGCCAATCTCCGTCTTCGGCACCACCACCGCCCCGCCCGCCGGCTCCACGCGCGCCAGCATGGGGGCCAGGTCCTCGCCGCCATTGAGGTACACCATCGTCCCGTTCTGCGAGGGTACGCTGCCCTCCGCCTGCACGAGGGCACCGCCCACGGCGGAGGGGTCGGAGGACAACATCCCCATTTTGGTCGGGCCCATTTCCATGGGCGCGATGGTGATGCCCAGCACCGTCTCGTAGAAAGTCCTGGCGCGGGTGAAGTCGGTCACGGGGATCTCGAACCAGTTCAATGCATGGGCCATGCTGCGCTCCTTGGGTTGCGGGATGAAAACCCGCACTGTGAACCATCGCGCAGCCCGGCGCAATGACGGCCCGGCCAGGCCGCCGCAGGCCTTTCCGCGGGCCGTCCCTTCCCTGTCACGGGCTCCGCGCGAGGGTTGCCTGCGCACGCCCGGTTGCGTACAACACGGTCATTCCTCCCAGCCTTCGGCTCTGCTCAAAAATGCCTCCAGCGCTTTACCGACAAGCGCCAATAGCTATCAAAATAAAAGCAACCAGGGCCGCCCTGTCACACCACCGCTGCCTCCAACGTCTGTGCAGGACCACGGAACAGTCTTCCCACACGCTCCTGCCTGCCGCACGCCACCCGACACCGCCATGACCACGAACCCCGCACCCACCGCCACCGACCCCTTCACCACCCTGCGCCCCCGCCTGTTCGGCATTGCCTACCGCATGCTGGGCGTGCGCGCCGATGCCGAGGACGTACTGCAGGACGCCTGGCTGCGCTGGAGCCGCCAGGATGTGGCCGTGCTGCAATCGGCCGAGGCCTGGCTGGTGACGGTGGTCACGCGGCTGGCCATCGACCGGCTGCGCGCGCTGAAGGCCGAGCGCGAGGCCTACGTGGGCTGGTGGCTCCCCGAGCCGCTGGTGGAGCTGCACCACGGCGACGCACCGCACCACCACGACACCCCCGAGGCGGCCGCCGAGCTGGCGGGCGAGCTGTCGGTGGCATTCATGTACGTGCTGGAGCGCCTGGGGCCGGAGGAGCGCGCGGCCTTTTTGCTGCGCCAGGTGTTCGACTACGACTACCCCGAGATCGCCGCGCAGCTGGGCAAGAGCGAGGCCAGCTGCCGCCAGATGGTGCACCGTGCCAGCGAGCGCGTGCAGCAGGCGCGCACCCGGTTCGAGGTGCCGCAGGCCGTGCACCACCAGCTGCTGCAGCGCTTCATGCGGGCCGCCCAAAGCGGCGACCGCAACGCCATCGAGGCGCTGCTCAGCGAAGACGCGCAGCTGATTGGCGACGGCGGCGGCAAGGTGCCATCCTTTCCCAAGCCGCTGGTGGGGCCGTTCCGCATCGCCAACCTGTACTGGGCGCAGTTCCGCCGCCTGGGCGCGTTGGTGGTCTACCGCATGGCGCTCCTCAACGGCGAACCCGGCCTGCTGCGCTACGTGGACGGCCGCATCGAATCGGCGCAGGCGTTCGTGACGGACGGCGAGCGCATTGTGGCCATCTATGCCGTGCGCAACCCGGACAAGTTGGCGGGCATCCCGGACACGCTGGGGTGACGTGCTGAGGTTTTTTCGGGGCACCGTGTCACAGCGGCAGACCCGGCCACGTCTAACCAGTATGAAAGGCAGCAGCAGCAGCAACACCACCGCAGCCTTCATGCCCGACGTTTTTACCCCGGACCATTGCCATTCACATCCAAGGACCCGCCATGCCATCGACCACCCAACACACCGCCCGCCTGCCCTATCACAAGCTGTCTTCCAAGGCCTTCATGGGCCTGGTGAGCCTGTCGGAAACCCTCAAGAAGGGACCACTGGGCGCGCGCCTGGCCGAACTCGTCTTCCTGCGCGTCTCACAGATCAACGGCTGCGCGTACTGCATGGACATGCACTGGACCTACCTGGTCAAGGACGGCATGGAGCCGCGCCACCTGAACGCCGTGGCCGGCTGGCGCGAGGCGCCGTTCTTCGGCGAGCGTGAACGCGCCGCCCTGCGCTGGGCCGAGATCATCACCGCCACGCCCCACAGCGATGCGAGCGACGAGGAATTCGCGAAGCTGCAGGCGGTGTTCAACGAGACCGAAATCTCCGAACTGGGCTTTGCGATTGCCGTGATCAACGCCTGGAACCTGGTGAACGCCGGGATGCGCGCCCCGATCCCGGAAGCGGGCTGAAGCGTCCTCCCACGCGCCGCAGGGGCGGGCCTGGCGCGCGGGAGAGGGTTTCGGCCCCCACAACCCCTCTCCCGTGCGCAACTGCGGATTGACGCCGCAGTCCCGGTCGCTCAAACTCAAGTGTTTCCATGGGTAACTGGTGTCGCAAAGATGCCTTACCGGCCTTCCCGTGCGCTTCCACCCGCTTTTGAGACCACCGCCATGAACTTCCTGCACCGAACCGCGATGGCCCTGATGGCGAGCCTCGTCGGCGCCACCTGCGCCGCGCAGGCTCCCGCTGCGTCCATCACCACGACACGCCAGAGCGAGCGCATCACCTGGACCGCCAACGAACCCCACGGCGCGGGCAAGTTGCGGCTGGCACGCCCCGACGGCACCGTCAGCGACATGGCGTTCCCACGCGCCCCGATCGTGCTCGAGCCCCAGCGGGCGGGCCTGGCCGACGGACGCTATTTCTATGAGCTGAGCCTGGATCCCCCGCTCGTCATGGACCCCGCGCTGGCCCAGGCCACCCTGCACCAGCGCATCGTTTCCGGCTCCTTTGTCGTGGCCCAGGGCCAGCTGGTGGTCGGCGGCGCCGAGTCCAGCGCGCCCGTACCGCGCCCCAAGTCGGCGGCCACCACGTTCTCCACCAAGGACCAGTTGCTTGCGGACGACCTGATCGTGCAGGGCAGCGTGTGCGCGGGCCTCGACTGCGTCAACAACGAGAACTTCGGTTTTGACACGGTGCGGCTCAAGGGAGCCAATCCCATCATCCATTTCCAGGACACGAGCAATAGCCCGTTTCCCACCAACGACTGGCGGATCAAGGCCAACGACACCGCCTCGGGCGGCGCCTCCTACCTCGCCATCGAGGATGCGACCTCCGGCAACCAGGTCTTCACCGTCAGTGCCGGGGCCCCCACCAACAGCCTCTACGTCAGCTCCGGCGGCGACCTGGGCCTGCGCACCGCCACGCCGGTGCTGGACGTGCACGCCCTGACGGGCGACACGCCCGGGGTCCGCCTGGAACAGACCTCGGCGGGCGGCTTCACGGCGCAGACCTGGGACATCGCTTCCAACGAGGCCAACTTCTTCGTGCGCGACCTCACAGGCGGCTCGCGCCTGCCGCTGCGCATCCGCCCTGGAGCGCCCACCAGCAGCCTGGACATTGCCGCATCGGGCAACGTCGGCCTGGGCACCGCATCGCCGTCCGCCGCGCTGCATGTGCTGCGCAACGACGGCACCGCCCAGGTCCTGGTGCAGGAGACCAACAGCACAGCCGCCCCGCGCACCCTGCTGAACCTGGCCAACAACGGCCCCGCCACGCTGCGCTTCACCACGGCACCGGCCACCGGCTGGGACATGACCTCCGGCACGGCCCTCACCCTGGCCACACAGGGCGCGGGCACACCGCAGTTCACGCTGGCCGCCAACGGCAACCTGGCCATCACCGGCACGCTGAGCACCGGCTCCAGCCGCACGCTCAAGACGGGCATCGAACCCGTCAACGGCACCACCCTGCTGGAAAAAGTGCTGAGCCTGCCGCTCTACCACTGGCGCTACAAGTCCAGCCCCGCGCAGGAGCGCCACGTCGGCCCCATGGCCGAGGACTTCCGCAAGATCTTCCAGCTCGGGCAGGACGACAGGAGCCTGGCCCCCGGCGACCTCGCGGGCGTGACCCTGGGCGCCGTGCAGGCGCTGGCCCGCAAGGTGACCGAACGCGAAGCCGACATCGCAGCCATCAGGGCCCGCATCTCCCTGCTGGAAGCGCAGATGGCGGCCCCCGCCAAGCCCGCGCGCTAAGAGGGTGCCAGCCATGCCACACCACCCCAACGCCTTCCTGGACAGGCCGCAGCCGCGCGCCACGGCCTTGCTGATGATGGCCACCGCGCTCGCAGCGTTGCTGCTGTGCCAGAGCGTGCAGGCACAACCACCAGGCGACGCCGCGATCACGTCCCGCTTGCAGGCCCAGCGGCTGGAATGGACCCCCGCCGCGCCCCATGGCCGCGCCGTGCTGCGCATCGCGCGCGACGGCGGCATGCCCCAGGACTTCGCGCTGCGCAGCCCGCTGGTGTTCTCGCTGCAGGACACCCCCCTGCCCGACGGGCACTACACCTACGAGCTGACGCTCGCCCCCACCACCAGCGCCGTGCGGCACGACGACGCCACGGCGGCCCTGGTCCCGTCCGCACCCTCGGGGGCCGGCGGTGCCATGCTCAGCGGCAGCGTGTCCGTGGCGGGCGGCGCTTTCGTGCTGCCACCGCAGGTGCCGCCCCGGGGCGAGGTCGGCGCGGCAGACAGCGGCAGCGACAGCGCCACCACGCCCTCCACCCGCTCCACCCTGGCCAGCGCAAGCACGCGCATGGTGGCCAAGGACCAGCTGGTCAGCGACGACCACATCATCCAGGGCAGCGTCTGCGCGGGATTTGACTGCGCCATCAACGAGGGCTTTGGCGACGACACCCTGCGGCTGAAGGAAAACAACCTGCGCATCGGGTTTCAGGACACCCGCGTTGCACCGTTTCCCAGCAATGACTGGACGCTGGTCGCCAATGACAGTGCCAGCGGCGGAGCCAGCTTCATGGGCATCGAGGATGTCACGGGTGCCAAGTTCCCCGTGCGCTGGCTGGCCGGAGCGCCGGCCAACAGCCTGTACGTGAGCCCGCAGGGTCGCGTGGGGATACGCACGGCCGTGCCCGTGCTGGACCTGCATGTGGTGTCCACCGACACACCGGGGTTGCGGCAGGAGCAGAGCAACGTCAGCGGCTTCACGGCCCAGACCTGGGACATTGCCGGCAACGAGGCCAATTTCTTCGTGCGCGACGTCACGGGCGGCTCGCGCCTGCCCCTGCGCATTCGCCCCGGGGCTCCACACTCCAGCCTCGACATCGCCGGCAATGGCAACGTCGGCATGGGGACTCCGCGCCCCATGGCATCCCTGACCCTGCGGCGCGCCGACGGCTCCGGCAGCCTGCTGGTCGACAACACGGCGGGCGCTGCCCTGGCCCCGCGCGTGCAGATGGAACTGCAGAACAACGGCGCCATCGCCGCGCGCCTTGCGCACGGCACCGGCACGGCGTACTGGACCCAGCATGCCACCGCCACCGCCATGGGCCTGGCCCCCAGCGGCAGCGGCAGCAACGCGCTGTCGGTGCAGTCGAATGGCGGCCTGATGGTGGCCGGCACGCTCAGCCAGGGCTCCAGCCGCACGCTCAAGCACGACATCACCGCTGCACCGGTCCACGCGATCCTGGGCGAGGTGGCGCAACTGCCGCTGTATGCGTGGCGCTACCTGAGCGACCTCAACGCCAGCCTGCACCTGGGCCCCATGGCCGAAGACGTGCACCACCGCTTCAAGGTGGGCGAAAGCCCCCGTACGCTCGCGCCCAGCGATGTCGCCGGCCTCGCGGCCGCCACGGTCCAGGCCCTGCACCAGAAGCTGGCCGCCAAGGATGAGGAACTCCTGGCCCTGGCGGAACGCCTTTCGGCCCTGGAGCAGCAGCTTGCGCGCAAGCGCGGAGGCGCGCGATGATGGCCCGTGCAGCGCGGGCTGCAGCCACCTGGTGCCGGCACCTCCTCGCGGGAGCGGGCGCCGCCGGCCTGCTGCTGTGGGGTGCAGCAGCAGGCGCCCAGAGCATCAACGTCACACCTTCCACCATTCCCGTGCCGGTGCAGGGCGTGCCCTACAGCGTGACCTTCGTGGGCAGCAATGGTGTGGCGCCGTACCAGTTCCTGGTCAGCACCGGCATGCTGCCCGCCGGCCTGAGCCTGTCGGCCGGGGGCGCCCTCACGGGCACCCCCACCACCGCAGCGGCGTACAGCTTCACCATCACGGTGTCCGACTTCCTGGGCCGCGAGCTGGACCTGACAGGCACGGGCGCCGTGACCAGTGCGCTGGTCATCACCCCGCCACCCGGACTCGTCGTCAACACGCCATACAGCGGACAGATCCAGGTGACGGGCGGAACAGGCCCCTACACCTTTGTCATCAACTCGGGCGCCTTGCCACCGGGCATGTCGCTCAGCGCCAGCGGCATGCTGACCGGCACACCCACCACCCTGGGCAACTACATCCTGGTCATCCGGGTCACGGATGCCAACGGCCTGTCCTCCGTCATCACGCTGAACATCAGCGTCGCGGCCACTGCCACGATTCCGGTCAACGACCCCTGGATGCTGGCCCTCGCTGCACTGGGATTGGGCTGGCTGGGACGGCGGCAACTTCAGCAGCGGCAGCGGTACTGACACACGGGCACGGCCGTACGGGCAGCCAAGCGCGCCTGCGCCTGCTGCCCGACAAGGTCGGGTTGCCTGGGCTTCCTGCGCCAGCAGCGACACAGCACCGGCCGTCCCGCGTCACGGCCAGACCCATGCATGGCGGCTCCTGGGCCACAAGGCCGCCAAGCTGCTCCAAAGTGCGTCAGGTGTAGCCTGCCTGACAGACCCTGGCGCAACACCGCCCTACAGTGGCGTCTCCCATCCCCACAAAAAGCCGGAGACACCACCATGCTCAACATCCCTTCCCTGCAAGACAGCGTCAGCCCCGAAGAATGGCAGCTGCGCTGCGACCTGGCTGCCTGCTACCGGCTCGTGGCGCTGTACGGCTGGAGCGACCTGGTCTTCACGCACATCAGCGCCAAGCTGCCCGAGTCGGTGTCCGGCCCGGAGCACCACTTCCTCATCAACCCCTACGGCCTCATGTTCGACGAGATCACCGCGTCGAGCCTCATCAAGGTGGACATGCAGTGCAACAAGCTGCACGACTCGCCCTTTCCCGTGAACCCGGCGGGCTTCGTGATCCACAGCGCCGTGCACGAGGCCCGGCCCGAGGCGGGGTGCGTGCTGCACACCCACACGCGCGCCGGCGTGGCCGTGAGCGCGCAACAGGGCGGCGTGCTGCCCATCAGCCAGCAGAGCACCTTCGTGCTGGGCTCGCTGGCGTACCACGAGTACGAGGGCGTGGCCTTTCGCGACGAGGAAAAGCCGCGCCTGCAGGCCGACCTGGGCGAGGCCAACTTCCTCATGCTGCGCAACCACGGCCTGCTCACCGTGGGCAGGACGATCGCCGATGCCTTCCTGTCGATGTACACCTTCGAGAACACCTGCCGCATCCAGATCGACGCGCAGGCCGGCGGCGCGCTGACCTCGGTGAACCCGCAGATCGTGAGCGGCGTGGCCCAGGCCATGCGGGTGCAGACAGGCGGGCTGGGCGGTGCGTTTGCATGGCCCGCGCTGCTGCGCAAGGTGCAGCGCGACATGCCCGGCCACGACGTCTGAGGCGCCGTGGCGCGAGGGGGCGCGGGGCCGTGCCCCCGTGCCAGCAGAAAGACGGTGCAGCGCATAGCATCGGAGGGTTCCCACTTTTCACGAGGATCCGTCCATGAAGCTCTACTACTCCCCCGGCGCCTGCTCGCTCTCCCCGCACATCGCACTGCACGAGGCCGGCCTGGCCTACACGCCCGTGCTGGCCAGCACCAAGACGCACAAGCTGCAGGACGGCTCCGACTACTACGGCATCAACCCGCTGGGCTATGTGCCGATGCTGGAACTGGACGACGGCACGCGGCTGCGCGAAGGCCCCGCCATCGTGCAATACATCGCCGACCAGGTGCCACTCAAGATGCTGGCCCCCCAGAACGGCACGCTGCAGCGCTACCGCCTGCAGGAATGGCTCACCTTCATCGGCATGGAACTGCACCGCGGCTTCACCCCGCTCTTCAATCCTGCCACGCCCGAGGAATACAAGGTGATGGCGCGCGACAGACTGCTGCAGCGTCTGCAGTGGGTGGACGGCCAGCTCGCCGGCAAGCAGTACGTCATGGGCGACCACTTCACCGTGGCCGACGGCTACCTGTTCACCGTGCAAGGCTGGCACAAGCCCACCAGCATCGATATCTCCGGCCTGGCCAACCTGCAGGCCTACGCCGCCCGCGTGGCGGCCCGCCCCGCCGTGCAGGCCGCCATGAAGGTGGAAGGCCTGCTGAAATAGGGACACCCCCCTGAGGCGCTGCGCGCCTTCCCCCCAACTCCCGCTACGCGGGCAGGGGGACAACGCCCTCGCTGCGGGGCGGCCCTTGCCCGGCGTTCCTGGCCTAGGCCGCGCCAGTATCGATTGGGAGCGCCTAGCGCGGCGCACGGCCAAAATTCCAGATGCGCTAGAGCGGCTTCTGCCGCCACGCCACCAGCGCCCCCAACCACAGCGCGCAGGCCGAGAACACCAGCCCGCGCGCGAGGCCTCCCGGGCCATCGGCGATCCAGCCCACCACCGTGGGCCCCACGATCTGCCCGGCGGCGAACACGATGGTGAAGGCGCTGATGCCGCTGGCCCACAGCACCTGTGGCAGGTTGTGCCGCACCAGGGCGGTGGTCGATGCCACCACCGACAGGAACACGCCGCCAAACAGCAGGCCCGAGGCCAGCACCACCGGCCAGGCCGACGTCAGCGCGGGCAGCACGGTGGCCACGCCCAGCAGCCCGTTGAGCAGGCCCAGCGCCTGGCCGCCACGGCTGCGGTCCAGCAGCCCCGCCCAGATGCGCGACGACAGCACCACCGCCAGCCCCAGCAGCGCATAGAACCAGGTCACCGCCGTGCCGCTGGCGCCTTGCTCGCGCAGCAGCGCCACGACGAAGGTCATGTAGCCGATGTAGCCCACGCCGAACAGGCCGTAGCCCAGCAGCGCGGGCGCCAGCGCACGCCAGCGCACCCGGGCGGGCGGCGGCACCACATTGAAGGCCCGGGGGGCATCCGCGGGCACCGCCAGCCCGCGCAGCACACGCGCGGGCCACCACAGGGCCGCAGTCGCGGCCATGCAGGCCAGCGCCAGCGCCCACCAGGCCCACGTCCAGGCATGCGGGGACGGCGCCGCCGCCAGCACGGCGGGCACGAGCACGGCCGACAGGCTGATGCCGCAGCCCGTGCCCCCGTAGTACAGCCCCAGCAGCAGGCCGCTGCGCCCCGGCTCCTGCGCCCCCAGGCGCGCGGCGAGCAGGCCGCCGGCAATGAACACGAGCGCGCTCGCCCCGCCGGCCAGCAGGCGCTGCAGCAGGAGCGGCACCGCCTCGGTGAAAAAACCGCTGAGCCCCATGAACACGGTGGCCAGCACCGCGCCGGCCAGCAGCACGGCCCCCGGTGCGGCACGCCGCAGCAGCCAGGGCGTGGCCAGCGCGCCGACCAGGTAGCCCAGCGCATTCACGGTGTTCATCGCGCCCGCGAGGGTGTAGGACCAGCCCAGGTCCTCCCGCATGGGCGGCAGCAGCAGCGCGTACGCAAAGCGCGTGATGCCGAGCGACACCGCCGCCCCCATCGACAGCGCCACGGCCAGCCACAGCGCGGGCACGGGGCGGGGGGAAGGATGGCGGGGCGGCATGGCGTTTGATTCTGCCCCAGGCCGCGCCAGCGCGCCGCGGCCCCCCGCACACCGCCGGCCAGCCCCGGATAGCACAAAACCAGAGCCCTTGTTGACGCATGTGCGCTGCACGTTTTGCGCGGCAGCATTAACCTTCCGGGGTTGATCGATTGTGTGCAACCCGTTTTTGAAAGCCCCGCATGCCTTTTCTGTCCGACCCCGTCCAAGCCGGTGACCTGCAGCTGGCCAACCGCATCGCCATGGCACCGCTCACGCGCAACCGCTCGCCCAACGCGGTGCCCACCGACCTCGTGGCCACCTACTACACGCAGCGCGCCAGCGCCGGCCTGCTGATTTCCGAGGCCACCGCCATCAGCCACCAGGGACAGGGCTACGCCGACGTGCCCGGCCTGTATGCGCCCGAGCAGATCGCCGGCTGGAAGAAGGTCACTTCGTCCGTGCACGCGGCGGGCGGCAAGATCGTGGTGCAGCTGTGGCATGTGGGCCGTGTCTCGCACACCGACCTGCAGCCGGGCCATGCCGCGCCCGTGGCCCCGTCGGCGATCCAGGCCAAGACCAAGACCGTGCTCATCAAGGACGGCGTGCCCACGTTCACCCAGACCTCGGAGCCCCGCGCGCTCGAGATCGCCGAGATCCCCGGCATCGTGGCCGACTACCGCCGTGCCGCCCGCGCTGCCATCGAGGCCGGCTTCGACGGCGTGGAGGTGCACGCCGCCAACGGCTACCTGATCGACCAGTTCCTCAAGACCAGCGCCAACCACCGCACCGACGCCTATGGCGGCAGCATCGAGAACCGCGCCCGGCTGCTGGTCGAAGTGGTCACCGCCATCACGCAGGAAATCGGTGCCGGCCGCACGGGCATCCGCCTGTCGCCCGTGACGCCCGCCAACGACGTGGTGGACGCGGACCCGCAGCCCCTGTTTGACTACGTGGTGCGCCAGCTCGGCCCGCTGGGCCTTTCCTACATCCACGTGATCGAGGGTGCGACCGGCGGCCCGCGCGAACTGCCCGACCGCCCCTTCGACTACGCGGCCCTGAAGGCGGCCTACCGCGCGGCCGGCGGCCAGGGCGCGTGGATGGTGAACAACGCCTACGACAAGGCGCTGGCGGAAACCGCGCTCGCGAACGGCGCGGACATCGTGGCCTTTGGCCGGCCGTTCATCGCCAACCCCGACCTCGTGCAGCGCCTGGAGCGCGGCGCGCCCCTGAACGAGGTCAACCGCGCCACGCTGTACGGCGGCGGCGCGGAGGGCTACACCGACTACCCCGCCCTGTCGGCCTGAGGCGGGCGCGACGTCAGCCCAGCCCGATCGGGCTGGGCGCCCGCATCACGATGCGCGTGAACAGGCGATCGTAGGCGGGGTCCCGCGCCTGGCCGGGCGCCAGCGGGTTGGTATTGCCGGCAAACGCCGCATCGATCGCGGCCCAGTCGCCAGGCTGCAGGCATGCCTGGGCTGCTGGCAAGACCACGGTTTCCTCCAGGCGCATGTGCTCCAGGTAGAAAGCGACATAGCGCCGCAGGGCCTCGGAAAAGGTGTCGCGGCGCGCCTCGCCCATCAGCTCCCAGCCCAGCAGCAGATGCTGCAGCTCGCGCACGGCGGCCTCGCCGCCCGCGTGTTCGCGCTCCAGTTGCGCGATGGCGCCGGCCGCCTCCGGCGAACGCTCGGCCACCTTCGGGAACAGCCATTGCGATTCCTTCGGGTGGTGCTGGCGTTCGGGGAATTCGTCGATGTAGAACAGCATGGCCCGCATCACGTCGAAGAACGCGGCGGGCTCGTCGCCCGGCCCCTGGTCCAGCATCAGGCGCAAGGAATGCAGCACGGCCGCAAGCGACGCATGCTCTTCGTGGATGGTCCGCAGGCTGATCGACGGCATGGCAGTGCTCCCCAGGTCACAAGGCCTCCAGATTGCCATGCAGGCGCCCGCCCGCGCATGACGCAGGTCAACAAACCGTCGGGGACCGGGTGCGCATCGCGCGGCCGGTGCGCCTGCGGCCGCCGCACGCCGGGCATGAAAAAGCCCTGCATGCGCATCCGCCCGCAGGGCCCATTCCGGGTGTGATGGCGCGCGGGCGCCACCGGTTCAATCCATCATCAGCGCGCGAGCAGTGCCCTGGAAGGCTCCCCGGCAAGCGCCTGGTGCTGCGGCGCCTCCACGGGTGCGTGGTGGGCAGCGTGGAGCATGGCGTCGGCCAGGCGGAACTGCTGCACCACCTGCGACAGGCGCGCGGCCTGTTCGCGCATGGACTCGGCCGCCGCCGCGGATTCCTCCACCAGCGCCGCGTTCTGCTGCGTCATGCGGTCGATCTCGCCCACCGACTGGTTCACCTGGCCGATGCCGGCCGACTGCTCCGACGCCGCCGCCGTGATCTCGCCGATGATGTCGCCCACGCGCTGCACGCTGGCCACGATTTCCTTCATGGCCGTGCCCGCATCCTCCACGTGGCGCACGCCCCCGTCCACGGCCGTCACGCTGCTCTGGATCAGGCCCTTGATGTCGCTGGCCGCCGCCGCCGAGCGCTGGGCCAGGCTGCGCACCTCGCTGGCCACCACGGCAAAGCCCCGCCCCTGCTCACCGGCGCGCGCGGCTTCCACGGCGGCGTTCAGCGCGAGGATGTTGGTCTGGAAGGCGATGGAATCGATCAGGCCGATGATGTCGCCGATCTTGCGGCTGGAGGCCGAAATCTCCTGCATGCTGGAGACGGCCTGCTGCACCACCGAGCCGCCGCGCGTCGCGGTGCTGGAGGCCGATGCCGCCAGCTGGTTGGCCATCTGCGACGACGACGCGGTCTGCTGCACCGTCGAGGTGAGCTGCGAGAGCGAAGCCACCGCTTCCTGGGCATTGCTCGCCGTCTGCTCGGTGCGTTGCGAGAGGTCCTGGTTGCCCATGGCGATCTCCTGGCTGGCCGTGGCGATGTTGCCGCTGGCGTCCCGCACCTGCGCCACGAGCGCGCCCAGGCCCTGCTGCATGTCGCGCAGCGCGCGCTGCAGGTCGGCCACTTCGTCCTTGCCTTCGGCGGCAATGTTCTGGGACAGGTCCCCCCCGGCAATGGCCTGCGCCATGCGGCGCGCCTCTTCAAGCGGGTGGCAGATCGAGTTCATGTTCATCAGCGTGGTGGGCACCACCACCACCACGGTGATCACCACGGCCAGGACGAAGAGCCACTTGGTCTCGCTGGACACCCGGCCCTGCTGTTCGACCGACTTGGCCACTTCGGCCCGCAGCACGGTATCGAGCTCTCCCACCAGCTTGTCGGCCTGGTCGAACTCGGCCACGGCCTTGCCGCTCATGCGGTTGGCAATCGTGGCGGTGTCGTAGCCGCTGGCTTCCAGCTGCCGGGCCACATGGGCAAACAGCTCGCGGTAGCTGTCCAGCCTGGCGATGATGTTGCGCACCACCACGTTGTCCGCGTCGTCCTCGCCCTCCAGGAACTTCGCGGCGATCTTCTTGGCCTTGTCCTGGCTGGCCAGCCACTTGTCGTGCGCGGCCTTCACGGCTTCCGGCTTCTCGTAGCCAATGATCATGTCCTTCTCGTACTGGCGGACGGAGCCCATCTCGCCGCGCAGCTCCGCCATGTAGCCCACCTTGGCGAAGGAGTTGTCCATGAAGTTCTGGCTCATGTCATGGATGCGGAACATGCCCAGCATGCCCGCGCCGCCCAGCAGGCCCAGCAGGCCCAGCACCACCGCGATGGCCCCCAGCATGCGCATTCGGATGGTGAACTGCCGCATGAACGAGAAGAGATTCATGATGTGTCGTCCTTTTATGGGTATGGAGGGGCCGCGCCTGCATTCGAAGCCGCCGGCCTGCAACAAAGCGTTGCAGTTTGCCAGACATCGATGACCGCACTGTACGTATTTATCACATGCGCCAGCGCTTCAGTAAGAGGGCATTCGCCATCACGCTGACCGAGCTCAAGGCCATGGCCGCCCCTGCCACCACGGGGCTCAGGTAGCCCATCGCCGCCAGAGGAATCCCGGCCACGTTGTACGCGAACGCCCAGAACAGGTTCTGGCGGATCTTCATCACCGTGCGGTGGGAGATGTCGAGCGCCGCGGCCACCAGCATCGGGTCGCCCCGCATCAGCGTGATGCCCGCCGCATGCATGGCCACGTCCGTGCCGTTGCCCATGGCCATGCCCACATCGGCCGCCGCCAGCGCCGGGGCGTCGTTCACGCCGTCGCCCACCATCGCGACAATACGGCCCCCGCGCCGCGCCGCTGCGCCGGGTCGCTGCCCTCCGGGAGGGACTTCTTCGCTACCCCGTTGCAACGCAGCCACCCTGGCGGCCTTGTCACCCGGCAATACCTCGGCCATCACCTCACCCGCGTCGGGGTCCAGCCCCAGGCGCCGGGCCATGGCCTCGGCCGCTCCCCGGTTGTCGCCCGAGATCATCACGGTGCGGATGCCACGCGCCTTCAGCGCCGCCAGCGCCGCGCGCGCGCCGGGCTTGGGCTCGTCGCCAAAGGCCATCAAGGCACGCAAGACATAGCGTGCGCCGCTCGCCCCTTCGGTCGCACGCTGGGCCACGGCCGACACGGTGGCGCCCTCGTCCTGCAGCGCCCGGGCGCGCGCCGCCAGGGGGCCCATCTCCACGCCCAGCTCCTGCATCCAGCGCAGGCTGCCCACCAGGTAGCGCTGCCCGGCCACATCGCCCTCGGTGCCGCGACCGGGCACGGCGCGCACATCCTGCACCGCCGCCACGCGGACCTGCCGCTCGCCCGCGGCCGCCACCACGGCGCGTGCAAGCGGGTGTTCGCTGCCGCTTTGCACCGCCACCACCGCGGCCATCACGGCCGCGTCGTCCAGGCCGGGCACCACCTCGAACGCCGTCAGCCGGGGCTGGCCCACGGTCAGCGTGCCCGTCTTGTCGAAGGCCACCGTGTCCACCTTGTGGGCCAGCTCCAGCGCCTGCGCGTCCTTGATCAAAATGCCGTTCCTGGCCGCCACCCCCGTGCCCGCCATGATGGCCGCCGGCGTGGCCAGGCCCAGCGCACAGGGGCAGGCGATCACCATCACGGCCACGGCGTGGATCAGCGCGGCCTCGATGCCCACGCCCATCCACAGCCAGCCCAGCAGCGTGGCCAGCGCCACCACCAGCACCACGGGCACGAACACGGCCGACACCTGGTCCACCAGCCGCTGGATGGGCGCCTTGGCCGCCTGGGCGTCTTCCACCAGCCGGATGATCTGGGACAGCACCGTCTCGGCCCCCACCGCGGTCACGGCCATCACGATGCGGCCGTCGCCGTTGATCGATCCCCCCGTCAGCGCCGCGCCCACATCACGCGCCACCGGCAGGGGCTCGCCGGTCAGCATGGATTCGTCCACCTGCGTGTGGCCCTCGTGCACCGTGCCGTCCACCGGGATGCGCTCGCCCGGCCGCACCACCAGCTGGTCGCCCACCAGCACCTCGGCCACGGGAACGTCCACCTCGCCCTCCCTGCCCAGGAGGTGCACCAGGTCCGGCCGCAGGGCATGCAGCGCGCGGATGGCGGCCGTGGTCTGGCGCTTGGCGCGCGCCTCCAGCCACTTGCCCAGCAGCACCAGCGTGACCACCACGGCAGAGGCTTCGAAGTACAGGTGCGGCGCATGGCCTTCATGGGCCGTGAGCCACAGCCACACCGACAGGCCCCAGCCCGCGCTGGTGCCCAGGGCCACCAGCAGGTCCATGTTGCCCGCCAGGGCCTTCACCGCATGCCAGCCCGCCTTGTAGAAGCGCGCGCCCAGGACGAACTGCACCGGCGTGGCCAGCGCGAACTGCACCCAGGCCGGAAGCATCCAGTGCAGGCCGAACAGCTCCCCCAGCATGGGCAGCACCAGCGGGGCCGACAGCAGCAGGCCGATGCCCACCGGCAGAAAGCCCGCCCAGGGCGACAGATCCTCGGGCGCCTCGGCCGGCCCCGCGGCGCGCGGCTCATAGCCCGCATTGCGCACGGCGCGGCGCAGCAGCGCCTCCATGGCCTCGGCGTCGGCGGTGGCCGCGCCCGGTGCCCAGGCCACGCGGGCCGACTCGGTGGCGAGATTCACGGTGGCATCCTGCACGCCGGGCACCTTGCGCAGCGCCCGCTCCACGCGCGCCACGCAGCTGGCACAGGTCATGCCGCCGATGCCCAGATCCAGGGGCGGGAAAGCCATGGGCGTGGCGGAAGGACCGGCGGGAGAGGGAAGGTGTTGTATGGCCATGGGGAGCACGGTACACCTTGACATGATGGCAAGGTCAAGCACTTCGGCAGGCCCCGGCCCGGCACGCTGCCGATCACCCGCCGCCGACAGCCCACACGGCGCCTTGTCCGATACGCAGCCCCACGGGCTGGTGATCGAATGGCCGCATGACGACACGCCCCACGCCCCACGCTCCTCCCCCCGCCGCTGCCGCGGCTGCGGCGCCGCAGCCGCGCACTGGCCAGGCCCCCGCGCCCCTGGACCGCGCGGCATTCCGCGAGCGGTTCCTGCAGGACTTCCAGGACCCGCGCTTCGCCAGCGAGGCGGCCGACGCCATCGACCGCATCGAGGCCATCGCCTGGCGCAACTACGACGAGGGCCGCAAGGCGCCGCGCACCCGCAAGGCCGGCCCGGGCCATGCCGACCCGGACTACGACCTGTCGGTGGACTGGATCGAGGCCAAGGAGCGCATCGACGCCGCACGCACCCGCTGGGCCGACAAGGCATCGCCGCCCCGTGCGCTGCTGGTGTGCGGATCGGCCCGCAACGACGGCACCTGCCCCGGCGAAATCTCCAAGAGCTGGCGCCTGCTGCACACGGCGCGCGAGGCCCTGGCGGACGCCGGGGTCGAGGTGGACACGCTGGACCTGAGCCGCGTCACCTCGGACTACGGGCGCCACATCCACCCCTGCAAGGGCTGTGTCTCCACCGCCATGCCGCTGTGCCACTTTCCGTGCAGCTGCTACCCCAACCACGCCATGCGCCAGACCGGCGACTGGATGAACGAGATCTACGAGCGCTGGACCGCCGCGCACGGCGTGATGATCCTCACCCCCGTGTACTGGTACCAGGCACCGAGCCCCCTCAAGCTCATGATCGACCGCCTGGTGTGCGCCGACGGCGGCAACCCCGACCCCACCAGCACCCACGGCAAGAAGGCCGCCGAAGCCAAGGCGCTGGAACTGGCGGGCTGGGACTACCCCAAGCACCTGGCCGGGCGCGCCTATGCGCTGGCGGTGCATGGCGACGTGGCCGGCATTGAGAGCACGCGCCGGGGCCTGTCGGACTGGCTGGACTGGATGGGCTTCATCGACGCCGGCCCCGCCGCGCGGCTGGACCGCTACATCGGCTACTACAAAAGCTACGCCGACAGCCATGCCGCGCTGGACCGGGACACCGCCGTGCAGGACGAGGTGCGCGGCGCCGCCCAGGCGCTGGCCGTGGCCATCACCGCGCTGCGCGCCGGCCGCCTGGTGCAGCCCGACGCAGGCGTGCGCAGGCCACGGCCCAAATAGGATTCGATCAAAATTCCGCCATGGCGCTTGTCCATATTGTGCAAGCAGCTATATTTTCAATAGCAAACAGAGGGGAATTCCCCGGGGGGCTTGACCTTGCCATGATGTGAAGGTTTACGCTGCAGGTGTTCAAGCACTTTATCGGCACAGGAGCCCGCCATGACATCCACTTCCCCGATCTCTTCCCCGTCGCCTTCTCCTTCTTCTTCTTCTTCCACGCAGCTCTTCACCGTGCAGGGCATGACCTGCGGCCACTGCGAGCGTGCCGTCACGCAGGCCGTGCGAGGGGTGGACCCGGATGCCACCGTGCGCATCAACCGCGGCACGGGGCGCGTGGAAGTGGGCAACACCGACGCGGACCGCGCGGCCCTGGCCAGCGCCATCGCCGAAGAAGGCTACGCGGTCGCGCCATGACGGCCACCCCCGGCGCACCGGCCCGCCACCGCGCAGAGCCCGCGCTGCCGGGCCGGCCGCTGTCCATCGGAGAAGCGGCGCGCAGCGCGGGCATCTCCGCCCGCATGGTGCGCCACTACGAGTCGCTGGGCCTGCTGTCCGCCGTGGCCCGCACCGACAGCGGCTACCGCCAGTACACCGAGGCGGACGTGCACACGCTGCACTTCATCCGCCGCAGCCGCGACCTGGGCTTCTCGATGGAGGAGATCGCCGAGCTGCTCGCCCTGTGGCACGACCGCAGCCGCGCCAGCAGCCAGGTCAAGCGCATCGCCCAGGCGCACATCGACGACCTGAGCGAGCGCATCGCCGCCATGCAGGCCATGCAGCGCACGCTGAAAACGCTGGTGTCGTGCTGCCAGGGCAATGACCGGCCGGACTGCCCGATCCTCGACGACCTGGCGGCAGCGCCCGGCACACCGCCCGCCCCCAGGCCCGCGCGCCCGGATTGAGGCACAGCCCTCGCGGCGAGGCGCTCGTTCAGGCCTTGGACGCCCGGGCGGCGGGCGCAGCCCTGCCCTTGGCCACGGCAGGGGTGCCGGCCTTGCGCGCCGCACGCTTCGCAGCCGGCGGCGGGGGTACGTCCGCGCGGCGCAGCACCCCCTGGCACAGCGTTTCGATGCACTGCCCCGCCACCTGCTCGGCCGTGTACTCGCCGCCGGGCTGGTACCAGCGCCCGATCCAGCTGAGCGCGCCCGCGATCACGAAGGCCGTCATCTTCGGGTCGCAAGGCTGCAGCGATCCTTCCTCCACCCCCTCGGCCACGAGGCGGCGGAATTCCTGGTCGATGGCGGACTTCAGGCGGCGCAGCTCCTTGCGGCTCTCCGGCGGCAGCTGCTCGTCGCCCACGCGGATCAGGCACTTGCCGAAGTCCATGGTGACGATGCGCGCATACACCTGCATGCAGGTCATGAGCTGGTCGATGGCCTTGCCCCCGGCCGCGCGCGATGCATCGATGCCCTCGAGCATCATTTCGAGGCCCTTGCTCACGCACTGCAGCAGGATCTCGTCCTTGTTCTTCACGTAGTAGTACAGCGTGGGCTTGGTCACGTTCAGCCGTGCGGCGATGTCGTCGAGCGAGGTGGCATGAAACCCGCGTTCGTTGAACAGCTGCGCGGCCGCCTGCAGCACGGCATTGCGCTTGGCCTCGCGCTGCTGTTCGCGGTGGGACGCGGGCGCCCAGGGAGACGCAGGCGGGCGGTCGGCACTGCGGGGGGGCGACACGGTGGGGCTGGGCATGGCGGGCTGGTTCCTCGGGAAAGTACGGATGCTGGTTTGGCGCGGGGCCTTCCAGAATCTACTCACGAGTAAACAGTTTACGCACAAGTAGGAAATTTCTGCAGGCCCGCAGGAATTTTCTGGTCAGCACAAACCCGCATTAGAAAGCCAATGGAGACACACCCACCCGGCATTCCCCCCGCCAGCGCGCCGCCCCTGCTGCAGGTCGATGGTGTCACGCTGGCCTTCGGCGGGGTCAAGGCGCTCACCGGCGTGGGCTTTGGCGTGCAGGCCGGCTCCATCACCGCCGTGATCGGGCCCAACGGCGCGGGCAAGACCTCGCTGTTCAACACCATCTCGGGCTTCTACCTCCCGGGCAGCGGCGCCATCCGTTTCAAGGGCCAGGACATCACGCGGGTGCCGGCACCGCAGCGCGCCAGGCTGGGCCTGGGGCGCAGCTTCCAGAACATCGCGCTGTTTCGCGGCATGACGGTGCTCGACAACATCAAGCTCGGGCGGCATGCGCACCTCAAGACCAATGTGCTCGACGCGCTGCTCTACGTGGGCCGCGCGCGCCGCGAAGAGGCCGCCCTGCGTGCCGACATCGAGGAGCGCATCATCGACTTCCTGGAGATCGACCACATCCGCCACGCGCCCGTCTCAGCCCTGCCCTACGGCCTGCAGAAGCGCGTGGAGATGGCCCGTGCCCTGGCCATGCAGCCCGAGGTACTGATGCTCGACGAGCCCGTGGCCGGCATGAACCGCGAGGAGACCGAGGACATGGCGCGCTTCATCCTCGACGTGCGCGCCGAGTGGGGCGTCACCGTGCTCATGGTCGAGCACGACATGGGCATGGTCATGGACCTGTCGGACCACGTGGTGGTGCTCAACTTCGGCCAGGTCATCGCCCAGGGCACGCCGGGGGAGGTGCAGGCCAACCCCGAGGTGATCCGCGCCTACCTGGGCTCGGGCGACGTGGGCGACCTGCGTGCCCGGTTCCAGGCCGCTGCCACCGCCGCGCCAATGCAGGGGGCCCCGGCATGATGGACTGGGCCTACCTCTTCGAAATCAGCCTCACCGGCATCTCCGGCGGTGGCCTCTATGCGCTGGCGGCGCTGGCCTTCGTGATGGTCTACAAGGCCACGCGCGTGGTGAACATCGCCATCGGCGAGATGCTCATGGTCGGCGCCTACCTGTTCTTCACCTTCGCCGCCACCTTCGCGCTGCCGCTGTGGCTGGCCATTCCGGCGGCGGTGCTCGGCTCGGGCCTCTTGGGCGCGGTGATCGAGCGCACCATGATCCGCCCGCTGCTGGGCGAGCCGCCGATCTCCGTCTTCATGGTCACCGTGGGCCTGGCCTCGGTGCTCGTGGGCCTGGTGGAAATGATCTGGACGGCCGACCAGCGCCGCCTGCCCGAGTTCATGCCCACCAAGCCCATCATGATCGGCGAGGCCTTCCTTGCGCCCAAGGTGTTCTGGGGCGCGGTGATCGCCGTGGCCTTCATCGCGGCCGTGCTGCTGGTGTTCCGTTTCTGGCGCGGCGGGGTGGCCCTGCGCGCCACGGCCAGCGACCAGGCCGCCGCCTACTCGGTGGGCATCAACGTGCCGCGCGTGTTCTCGCTGGCCTGGGTGGCCTCGGCCATGATCGCCGCGATCTCCGGGATCATCGTCGGGTCGATTGGCGGCATCTCGTCGAGCATGGGCGTGTTCGGCCTGTCGGTGCTGGTGGTGGTCATCGTGGGCGGGCTCGACAGCGTGCTCGGCGCCCTCGTCGGCGGCCTGCTCATCGGCCTCATCGAAGCGCTGGCTGGCGCCTACCTGGGCGGCGAGTACAAGCTGCTGGCCACCTTCATCGTGCTCGTGGCCGTGCTGCTGGTGCGGCCCTATGGCCTGTTCGGCACGCACGAAATAGAACGTCTGTAAGGCACGCCATGCGCATCGGAACCCTCAAGGAATCCTACGTCGCCGACGCGGCGCTGTTCGACTCGCGCACGCAGAAGGTGTGGCTCGCCGTGGTCGCCGCGCTGCTGCTGCTGTTCCCCTTCATGGCCAGCGACTACTGGCTGTACCTGGCCTGCCTGGTCAGCATCAACGTCGCCAGCGCCACCGGCCTGAACATCCTCACGGGCTACACGGGCCTGGTGAGCCTGGGGCAGGCGGCCTTCATGGGCCTCGGGGCCTACACCGTGGCCGTGCTGGAGACGCGCGCGGGCACGCCCTTCGTGCTCAACCTGCTGGCCGGCGGCTTCGTGGCCATGCTGGGTGGCATCGTCGTGGGCATCCCCTCGCTGCGTGTCAAGGGCCTGTACCTGGCCATCGCCACCATCGCGGCGTCGTTCATCGCGCACTTCATCTTCGCCAACTGGAAGTTCACGGGCGGCACCGGAGGCCTCAGCGTGCCACCGGCCAAGCTGTTCGGGCTGCCACTCGACACCTCGTTCCGCCTGTACTGGGTGATCGTGCCGGTCACCGTGCTCATGCTGCTGGGCGCGGCCAACCTGTTTCGCACGCGCGTGGGCCGCGCCTTCATCGCCATCCGCGACCGCGACATCTCGGCCGAGGTGCTGGGCATACCGCTGCTGCGCTACAAGCTGCTGTCGTTCGGGCTGTCCTCGTTCTACGCGGGCGTGGCAGGCGGCCTGTGGGCCTACTTCTTTCGCGTGGTCACGCCCGAGAGCTTTCCGCTGCTGATGTCCATCTTCTTCCTGGCGGCCATCATCGTCGGCGGCATGGGCTCCATCCTGGGCGGCATCCTGGGCGCGGTGTTCATGACCATGGTGCCCGAGCTGCTCAAGCTGGTGGTCGCCCTGCTGCCCGGCGGCAACGAGCTCACGGTGTTCCTCTCGCCCGTACGCACCGTGATCTTTGGCCTGCTGATCATCGGATTTCTGGTGTTCGAGCCACAGGGGCTCGCAGAAGTGTGGCGGCGCATTCGCCGCTTTTTCCATCTGTGGCCGTTCCGCAATTGAGAGAGCCGCCACAGCCCATAAAACCATGAAGGAGACAAGCACCATGCCCACCACCACCACCAACGCATCCCCCATGTCACAGCGCCGCCGCACCCTGCTGCTCGCTGCGGGCGCCACGCTGGCCGCACCGCTCACCGCCACTGCGCAGGCCAGCGGCGAAGACATCGTCATCGGCGGCTCCATCCCGCTCACCGGCGTGTTCGCGTTCGCGGGCGTGGGCATCAACGCCGGCATCGGCGACTACGTGAAGATGGTCAACGACGCGGGTGGCATCAAGGGCCGCAAGCTCAAGTACGTGCCCGAGGACACGGGCTACAAGGTCGACGTCTCGGTGGCCGCGTACAAGAAGATCACCAGCCAGAACAAGGTGAACCTCTACTACGGCGACTCCACGGGCTTTGCCAAGACCATCAACCCCGAGCTCGACCGCGCGGGCACCACGCTGATGGCCGGTGCCTCGTTCGCCAGCGAGCTCAACGATCCGAAGAAGTACCCGAACCAGTTCCTCGTGGGCCCGGACTACACCGAGATGTTCGGCATCCTGCTCAAGCACATCGCCAAGGAAAAGCCCGGTGCCAAGGTGGCCTTCGTGTACTCCGATTCGGAATTCGGCCGCGACCCGATCGACAAGAGCGAGGCCACCGCCAAGGCGCTCGGCCTGTCGGTGCCCGTCAAGATCATGACGCCCGCGGGCAGCGTGGACGTCTCGGGCGAGGTCATCAAGCTGCGCCGCGCCGCGCCCGACTACACCATCTTCCACGGCTACATCCTCGCGCCCATCCCCGAGTTCATCACCCAGGGCAAGCAGCAGGGCATGGCCAGCAAGTGGATGGGCACCTTCTGGACCATGGACAGCTCCACCGTGATGAAGATGGGCGAGGCCGCCGACGGCTTCATGGGCGTGATGCCCTACCGCTACTACTACGACACCGAGAAGGCGCCCATGCTGGAGAAGATCCGCGCGCTGCGCCCCGAGTACCAGAGCACGGCCTACATCCAGGGCTTTCTCGCCGCCATGCTGTTCACCGAATCGGCCAAGCGCTGCCTGGACGCGGGCAAGCCCCTCGACGGCAAGAACCTCAAGGCCGCGCTCAATTCCATCAAGGACTTCGACACCGGCGGCCTGATCGGCGTGCCGATCACCATCAGCGGCAACTCCATCCCCGTGGGGCGCGTGTACCGCGCGGACATGAAGGCACAGAAGATGGTCGCGGCCTCCGACTGGATCAAGCTCTGATGCGGTACATCCCCCTGAGCGGCCGCGCCGCTTCCCCCTTCTCTCGCACCGCTGCGCGTTGCGGGAAGGGGGACGGCACCCTCGCTGCGGGGCGGCCCTTGCTCGGTGCCCCGCGCGCAGGTCATGCGATCGCCCACACCGCCGGCCAAACACGTGCAACGACGTTTTGGCAATGCCCATGACAGACACCGGTCCAACCAACGTCCTCGAAGTCAACAACATCGAGGTCATCTACAACAAGGTCGTACAGGCCCTGCGCGGCCTGTCGCTGGCCGTGCCGCGCGGCCAGATCGTGGCGCTGCTGGGCAGCAACGGCGCGGGCAAGTCCACCACGCTCAAGGCCATCTCGGGCCTGCTGGCGCTCGAAGACGGCACGGTGGAGTCGGGCAGCATCCGCTTCAACAGCCAGCCCACCGCGGGCCTGGCACCGCAGCAGCTGGTGCGCAGCGGCCTCTCGCACGTGATGGAGGGCCGCCGCGTGTTCGAGGACCTCACGGTCGAAGAGAACCTGGTGGCCGCGACCTATGCGCTCACGGGCCGCGCCGATGCGAAGCCCGACTTCGACAGCGTCTACAGCTACTTCCCGCGCCTGCACGAGCGCCGCAAGGGCCTGGCCGGGTATCTCTCGGGTGGCGAGCAGCAAATGCTGGCCATCGGCCGCGCGCTCATCGCCCAGCCCCAGCTGATCCTGCTCGACGAGCCTTCGCTGGGCCTGTCGCCGAAGCTGGTGGAAGACATCTTCACCATCATCGCGCGCATCAACGCCGAGCGCGGCACCTCCATGCTGCTGGTGGAGCAGAACGCCACCGTGGCACTCGCGGTCGCCCACCAGGGCTACATCATGGAGAACGGCAAGATCGTGATCGACGGCACGGCCGAGCGCCTGGCCAACGACCCCGACGTGCGCGAGTTCTACCTGGGCATGGGGGGTGGTGGCGAAGCAAAAAGCTTCAAGGACATCAAGCACTACAAGCGCCGCAAGAGATGGCTGTCATGAACCTCCCCGAACTCACCCTGCCCCAGATGCTGCGCGAGCGCGCGCGAGCCGAACCGGGCCGCGTGGCCATCCGGCAAAAGGACTTCGGCATCTGGAAGCCCTTCACCTGGGCCCGCTACCACGAGCGCGCCTGCCACTTCGGCCTGGGCCTGCGCGCGCTCGGCCTGCCGGCGGGCGGGCATGTGGGCGTGATTTCCGAGAACCGCACGGAATGGGTGCTCGCGCAGATGGGCGCGGGCCTGGTCGGTGCGGTCACCGTGGGCGTCTACCCCACCAGCCCCAGCAACGAGGTGGCCTACGTGGTCGGCCATGCCGACATCGAGGTCATGGTCTGCGAAGACCAGGAGCAGACTGACAAGCTGCTCGCGGCCCTGCCCGAGCTGCCGCGCCTGAAAAAGATCATCGTCATCGAGACCAAGGGCCTGCGCAGCTTCGCACCCGAGGTGCGCGCGCTGATCGCCACCTTTGCCGAGGTGGAGGCGCTGGGCGCCGCATCCGGCCAGCAGGCGCTGGTGGACGAGGCCCTGGCGCGCCAGGCGCTCGACGACGTGGGCCTCATGATCTACACCTCGGGCTCCACCGGCAAGCCCAAGGGCGCGATGATCAGCTACCGCAACATCCGCGGCGTGGTGCCCGGCATCGTCGACCGGCTGCAGCTCGACGCGGCCACCACGCACCTGTCCTACCTGCCGCTGTGCCACGTGGCCGAGCAGATGCTCACCAGCTTCGTTCCGGTGTACATCGGCTCGCAGGTGAACTTCGGCGAGTCCATCCGCACCGTGCAGGAAGACCTGCGCGAGGTGGCGCCCACCATGTTCCTGGGCGTGCCGCGCATCTGGGAGAAGATGCACGCCGCCATCCACATCAAGCTGCAGGAGACCGGGGGCCTGCGCCGCCGGCTGTTCCACCGTGCGGTCGCCGCCTGCCAGCCGCTGGCCGAGAAGCCGCGCAGCGCCTGGAGCCTGGGCGAGCGCCTGGCCTTCGCCGCCAGCTACTGGCTGGTGTTCCGCGCGCTGCAGAACTTCATCGGCCTGCGCGAGGCGCGCGTGGCGCTCACCGGGGCCGCGCCCATACCGCCCGACGTGGTGCGCTTCTTTCGCGTGCTCGGCCTGCCGCTGGTGGAGGTCTACGGCCTGACCGAATCCACCGGCATGGTCACGGGCCACCGGCTGGACAACGTGGTGGTCGGCACCGTGGGCGTGCCCATCCTGGGCGTGGAGCACCGCATGGCCGACAACGGCGAGCTGCAGCTGCGCGGCGACATGGTGTTCGCGGGCTACTACAAGAACCCCGAGGCCACGGCCGCGAGCATCATCGATGGCTGGCTGCACACCGGCGACGTGGTGCGCGAGGAGCAGGGCCAGATCAAGATCGTGGACCGGCTCAAGGACATCATGATCACCGCCGGCGGCAAGAACCTCACGCCCTCGGAGATCGAGAACACCATGAAGGGCAGCCCCTTCATCAAGGAATGCATCATCGTCGCCGAGGGCCGCAAGTTCGTGGGTGCGCTGGTGATGATCGACTACGAGACCGTGGGCAAGTGGGCCGAGGCCCGGCGCCTGGCGTTCACGCATTTCCGCTCGCTGGTGGAAATGCCCGAGGTGCGCGAGCTCATCGACGCCGAGATCCGCCGGGGCAACGAGCGCCTGGCCCAGGTCTCGCAGATCCGCCAGTTCCACCTGCTCACCAAGGAGCTGGACCACGACGACGGCGAGGTCACCGCCACCATGAAGGTGCGCCGCTCGAGCATCTACAAGACCTACGCTGCCGAGATCGAGGCGCTGTACCGGTAGAGAGAAGAAAAAAGGCAGGTCGCGCAGGGGGCCGTTGCGGGTTTCGTTTGCCATCCTGCTCTCAGCAATGCTATCAATATAGAAGCGTCTTGCGCTTATTCAGCAAGCGCTGGAAGGTATTTTGACCATGAACTCGTCTACCACCGTGCAAGCACCGCCCGCACAACCCCCCCTGCTGCTCGAACGAGATGGCCCCATCGCCACCCTGCGCTTCAACCGTCCCGAGGCACTCAACGCCATCGATGTGCCCATGGCGCAGGCCTTTCTCGCCAGCGTGCAAGCCATTGCCGCCGACCCCACGGTGCGCGCCGTGGTGCTGCGCGGCAACGGCAAGGGCTTCATGGCCGGGGGTGATCTGGCCACGCTGCGGGCCACGCCCGTGCAGGGCGCCATCGACATCCTCACGCCGCTGAACCAGGCCCTGCCGCTGCTGGCGCAGATGAACGCCCCCGTCATCGCCCAGGTGCACGGCGTGGCCGCGGGCGCGGGCCTGAGCCTGCTGCTGATGGCCGACTATGTGCTCGTGGCAGAGGGCACGCGCTTCAACCTGGCCTACATCAACCTGGGCACCAGCTGCGACGTGGGTGCCTCCTGGGCGCTGCCGCGCCTGGTGGGCATGCGCCAGGCGCTGGAGATCGCGCTGCTGGGCGAGGCCTTCACCGCCGAGGATGCGCTGCGCCTCGGCCTGGTCAACCGCGTGGTGCCGGCTGCAGAGCTCGACGCCGCCACCACCGCCATCGCCGAGCGCCTGGCCGCAGGCCCCACCCTGGCCTACGGCGCCATGAAGCGCCTGATGCGCGAGTCGATGGACCGTACCCTGCCCGAGCAACTGGCCGCCGAGGCGCGGGCCTTCGTGCACTGCGCGGGCACGCAGGACTTCCAGGCCGGGGTGGACGCCTTCCACGCGCGCCAGGCACCGCAGTTCACGGGCCGCTGACCTTCCTTTTTCCATCCCGCCTTCCACCTCCCCTTCGCCGAAACTTCCCATGAGCCTTCAAGACGTCTACGTCCTCTCCACCGCCCGCACCGCCATCGGCACCTTTGGCGGCAGCCTCAAGGACGTGCCCAACACCGATCTCGCCACCACTGCCGTGAGGGCCGCCATCGCGCGCAGTGGCCTGCCCGCCGATGCCATCGGCCATGTGGTGATGGGCAACGTGATCCCCACCGACACCAAGGACGCCTACCTGGCCCGCGTGGCCGCCATCGACGCCGGCTGCCCCATCGAGACGCCGGCCTTCAACGTCAACCGCCTGTGCGGCTCGGGCCTGCAGGCCATCATCTCGGCGGCCCAGGCCATCGGTTACGGGGATTGCGACATCGCCATCGGCGGCGGCAGCGAATCCATGAGCCGCGGCCCCTACTTCGACACCGCCGCGCGCTACGGCGCGCGCATGGGCGACGCCAAGAGCATCGACTACATGCTCGGCATCCTGCACGACCCGTGGCAGAAGATGCACATGGGCATCACCGCCGAGAACGTGGCCGAGCGCTACCGCATCGGCCGCGAGATGCAGGACCAACTCGCCGTGCAGAGCCAGCAGCGCGCGGCGCATGCCATCGCGGCGGGCTACTTCCGCGAGCAGCTCGTGCCGGTGGAGATCGCCACGCGCAAGGGCACGGTGGTCTTCGACACCGACGAGCATGTGCGCGCCAACACCACGCTGGAGGTGCTGGCCGGCATGAAGCCCGCGTTCAGGAAGGACGGTTTGGTCACCGCCGGCAATGCCTCGGGCATCAACGACGGCGCCGCCGCCGTGGTGCTGGCCTCGGGCGCACGCGTGTCGGCCCTGGGCCTCACACCCCTGGCCCGCCTGGTGGGCTACGCCCATGCGGGCGTGGAGCCGGCCTACATGGGCATCGGCCCCGTGCCGGCCACGCGCAAGGTCCTGCAGCGCACCGGCCTCACCGTGCAGGACATGGACGTGATCGAGGCCAACGAGGCCTTCGCCGCCCAGGCCTGTGCGGTGATCCAGGAGCTGGGCCTGGACCCGTCCAAGGTCAATCCCAACGGCTCGGGCATTTCGCTGGGCCACCCGGTGGGCGCCACGGGCGCCATCATCACCACCAAGGCCATCGCCGAGCTGCACCGCACCGGCGGACGCTATGCGCTGGTGACCATGTGCATCGGCGGCGGCCAGGGCATCGCGGCGGTGTTCGAGCGGGTGTGAGGGCGGCGCCGTCCCCGCGCTGCCGCCATTCAGGAGTTTTGCCTCCAGCGCTTTCCCATCCACCATCGATTGCTACCAAATAAATAGCAACTGAGTCCCGTGGATCCTGTGAATACGCTTCGCCCTTGCGTGGCGCGGCGCCTGGGCAAGGAGCGAGCCCGGCGCAGTCCCGGGGGCCACTTCGGCTTCCGAGGCCTGTGCCGATCGCGTCAGTATGATCGCGCTGGACAGCGCTCTCCAGCCGGAGCGCCCCGCGTTACTCTCCAGCGATCCCCATGAAAAAACTCTTTCGCATTGCGGCACTGCTTTTCTCCCTGATTCCTTTTGCCAGCAGCGCCGTCGCGGCCCGCCCGGTGTCCAGCATCATCGTGATGCCTTGGGACCTCAGCCAGAACAAGAATCTTCCCGGCGAACTCAAGTCCAAGGGATTCAGCCACGCCACGGTGTACCTGAACTGGTCCGACATCGAGCGCAGCAAAGGCCTGTACGAGTTCAGCCACTACCATGGCCACATGGATGCCCTTGTCAACGGCGGGCTGTCGCTCCTGCTGGTCATCGACATGGGGGGACGGCCCTACAAGGACGAGAGCGGCAAGCTGGTGCCCAACATGTCCACGGTCCCGCAGTGGATCACTGCCGCACATCCCGATGCCGTCATGCGGAATTTCTCGGGCGACCCGAGCTGGCAACCGGATTTCACGGACGACAGGATCAGAAAGCCCGCGCACGCTTTCATCGCGCAAACGGTCGATCATTTTTCCAGGCGCTACCCCGCAAAGGTGCTCGGCTATGCCCTCGGCCTCCAGGAGGAACACGAAATAAAGTATGGGCAGATGGGCTACCAGTGGCGGGACTACAAGGAGTCCACACAGAATGACTTCGCCAGGAAGCACAACAACGCCCGTCAGCCTGTCATCAACTACAACAACAACATTGCCGCAGGGGTGCCCAAAGCGGAACCTCTTTTGCATGCCCACAAGGAGTTTCGGGAAAACCGGCTCCAGGAAGCCACCTGCGCATACACCAAGGTGATCCGGGACAAGGGGGCGCAGGCGATCGGATATTTCGCCGAGACATTCACGTCGCATGACGCCATCTATGCCACCGGCATCGTTGAAAAACTGGCTGGGTGCATCGACATAGCCGTCATCGATTTCAACTTCTACGATGGCTACAGCCTGGTGCCGGATGCAGACGTCCTGCCCACGCTTGCCAACTACATGGGCTCGCTGGGCTACAGGAAAATCATGGTGGGTGCCTACGGTGAGCGATGGGAGGCCGAAAAAAGATCGCGGGAACTGATGCCTGTCATCCAACGCTCCGTCACCCAATCGCTGACGCAGGCCAATGTGATGGGCTACGAGATCGGAGGGTTCGCGCACCAGGCAGGCGGCGGCTCCCTCTCCGCCCTTGACATGGACAAGCTCAATGCCCCATCTGGCCACATAGCGGCAACCAGCACGGCCCCCCGGATCAAGATTGGCATCCTGGGCTCCACGACCAACTTTCACGTCTGGCACGGGGAAAGAAGCGCAGGCAGAAACACCCACCGTGATGCGCTGTTCGCGTCCTACAAGATCCTGAGCAGCGAGCCCGGGATGGATGTGCATGTCATCGGCGAAAAGAACCTTCTGCAGGACGATCCCCTCATCCAGCGCCTGGATGCCATCCTCGTCCCGCACCAGGCTGCCCTGCCACAGAGCATCAAATCCAAGCTGACCACCTACTGGAAAAACGGCGGGTCGCTCATCCAGGACATGCGCCTGGGTGAATTCGACGAAAACGGCAAGCCCACCTTTGACTGGATGCATGAGGTGTTTGGGATTGCCGATATAGAGTGGAAGAAAAACGGGGGCATTTTTTTGATTGATGGGGCCATCTACCGCCTCAAGCCCTCGCGCCGTCTCTATGCGAGCTATGCCGCCATTACCCCCAAGAATGGCTTCAAGGTACTGGCTACAGAGCTGCTGCGAAATGACAAGGGCATCATGGTCCGCGGTGAACGCACCCTGGCGTTCGGCTTTCTTCCCCAGCTTGTCGAAGACCACACTCGCGATGCGTGGAGAAAGTTGTTCGTGAAAGAGATCATGAACACACTGCCGTCTCGCAAGACTGCAGCCGCCGAACGGCAATGAGCGGGACGGGGGAAGATCCTTGTCTTCCAAAAGCACAGAGGGCGCGTTTACTAAGAGTAGGCCGGATGGCTTGCCGCGCAGGCAGCTGAACAGCCCGAGGTCCCTCCATCGATCAGTCTGTGCCGCGCATCTGCATGCGCCATGTAAAAGGTTTCAGGCACAGGGTTCGAATCAAGGTCAGTTCGCCCCCATGGGTATTCTCATGGGTTGAGATCAACTTATTCAGACATCTTTTCTGGCAGTGGTATCTGCTGAGCACATCCACACAGGCTCGATACACATGCACTGAAAAGTATGAAATATTCAATGAATCATTTTCCAATTTTCCTTTCAGTTGTGTACGTAGTACGAAACCACGAACAGCATCTTGAAGGAATTTTGCTGTCCACAACAGCACAATTGTCATCCCTCGTCAGCGACTACGAAATCATAGTCATTGACAAAGCATCTGATGACCAGAGCCTTGTGGTACTCAAAAAATTAACAAGCCAGTCCGGTCTCCCTAATCTACAGGTTTATGCACTCATCAAGGAGGTTGACAACGATACGGCTGCCTGGGTCGGCTTGGAAAATGCCCTTGGAGATTTCATCGCTATTATTGACCCCTTGAAGGATGATATTTCCTTTCTTCCAGAAATGCTGGACAAGGCCGTAAATGGCGCTGATGTAGTTTTTGCCAGCAACGCAAAAAAGGCGAAGCAGGGGATTTTATATGAACTAGCTTATGCGGCCTTCAATAGATTTTACAAGATTTTCAATGGAATTCACCTAGAAAAAGAAGCTCCCCAATATCGCCTGCTGAGCAGACGTGTGGTGAATTTCATTCACCAGCACCCACAACCGGCCATCACCTACCGACATTTGCCTGCCACGGGCGGATTTACTCGCGCAAATATGGAATACAGCAGCGAGCCACACACCCCGCAAGTAAAGAGAGTAGGTGAAAGCATTAATCGGGGAATCAGGCTGCTCGTTTCCACAACGCGCGCGCCCATGCGGCTTGTTACTTTCCTCTCGCTATTTGGTGCCATCGCGAATCTGATCTATTCGATATATGTCGTCGCGATCGGCATCTTCAAAACCAATGTTGCACCCGGCTGGGTGAGCCTTTCCTTACAACAATCGGGAATGTTTTTCCTTATTTCACTGGTATTGTTGGTCCTGGGGGAGTACATATTGCACATGGCAAGCCTTTCCAATGAAGGTCCGCTCTACCATGTAGGACAGGAATTCACCAGCGCTCACATGACACGCCGCGAAAAACTAAACATCGAGGAAGCCGCTTCCCCGCAAGCCCCATCCCCTCGCACAACTGAAAAACAACTGGTGCGGTGATGGATTTCACCCAGAATTGCGATGCTGCGATCATCGGAGGCGGTTTCTACGGCTCGGCGATAGCCATCTACCTGGCCCGTCAGCGGGGCTTCAAGCGAATTGTCCTGATTGAAAAGGAGACTGAACTCCTGACACGTGCGTCCTATCACAACCAGGCACGGGTTCACAATGGTTATCACTATCCACGAAGTTTTACGACCGCCTTCCGTAGCCGGGTTAATTTTCCACGTTTCGTGCAAGATTGGCCTCAGGCCATCACGCGGGATTTCACGAAGTTATACGCCATAGCTCGCAGTAATTCCAAAGTCAATTCAAAACAATTTGAACGCTTCTGCCAGGAGATTGGCGCGACCACAACCCGTGTGGACGGGCCGCTGAGACATCTTTTCAATCCCAAACTTATCGAGGATGTTTTCCTGGTCGAGGAATATGCTTTCGATGCCATGCAGTTGGCTCGGTGGGCTCAACGCGAGCTGAGCGAATGTGGCGTCCACGTGCTCCTGGAAACAAGTGCCACACTCGTAAACAGATCAACCACCGGTGGGATGAAAATATCTCTGGAGAGCACTCATGAGAAAAAACAGACCATCTACAGCAAGTATCTTTTCAATTGCACTTACAGCGGCCTCAATCAACTGAAAGGTGATTACCCCGGCAGCCACACCAAACTGAAGCATGAAATAACTGAACTGGCGCTCATAGAAATGCCTTCAGAAATTAAAAAAATAGGGATTACCGTCATGGATGGCCCCTTCTTTTCGGTGATGCCTTTTCCATCGCAAGGATTGCACACCCTCTCGCATGTTCGATACACGCCGCATTTCAGCTGGGAAGACAAGCAGGATTCAGATCCCTATCAACAGCTTGCCAACTATGATGGTGCTACGCGATTCGACCGCATGATCCGAGACGTAGCCAGGTATATTCCGATAGTCCAGAAATCCAAGCACGTTAGATCATTCTTCGAAGTTAAAACCGTACTAAAGAAGAATGAAAATGATGACGGCAGGCCCATTCTCTTTGAAAAATACGCCGAATTGCCGGGATGTTATTCCATACTAGGCGGAAAAATAGACAATATCTATGACGCACTGGAAAAACTAGACTCTGAAAATCTCTCGATACCCCAAGGCATTTCATGAAAACAGCACTGATTGGCTTCTCTGGATTTGTGGGCAGCACATTGCTCAAGCAATTTTCATTTGATGAGCTCTATAGATCAAAAAATATTCAGGATATTCCAGGAAAAAGATTCGACGTGGTCGTTTGTTCCGCGGCTCCTGCACAAAAATGGATAGCCAATCGCGAGCCTGAAGCCGACAAGAAAATAGTAGATGCCCTCATCCATCATCTCAATGCAATTGAGTGCGGGAAGTTTATTTTGATCAGCACCGTGGATGTTTTCAAAAAACCTGTGGAGGTGACCGAAGAGACCACGGTCGATGAAGAAGGTTTACATGCCTACGGATTGCATAGGCGTTATCTCGAGAAATTCGTCCAGTCCCGGTTTCCCGAGCATCTCATAGTTAGACTACCGGGATTGGTAGGCCCTGGACTGCGAAAGAACATCGTTTACGATTTTCACAACAGTAACAACCTCAAATCCATTGATAGCCGGAATATTTTTCAGTTTTATCCGATGGTCAACCTATGGAGCGACATAGAAATCGCCCTGGCGGCTGAATTGAAATTGGTTCATCTCACGGCAGAACCGGTACGTGTTGAAGAGGTGGCACGCCAAGGCTTCGGCATGCCCTTCCAGAATCATTTGGAGGGCATTCCCGTTAAATATGACATGAGGACTTGCCACGCGTCCCTTTTCGGAAGCCATGGTAGCTATCAATACAGCTGCCGCGAGACCCTTCAGGCGATTCGCTCCTACGCACAATCCGAGCCTTCTTCATCGATCTCCAATCCACGCGTGGCTTCATGAGAATATCTTTTTCCAATATTGCGTGGGACACCGCCGAAGACGAAGCGGTGGCCCAGGTCCTCCATGAGCAAGGCGTGGATGCCATCGACATAGCTCCAGCGAAATATTTTCCCCACAATGACACAGTGACTGACAAGGAGATCGCCACCGTCAGGGATTGGTGGGGTGCGCGCGGCATCACCATCGTAGGGATGCAGGCGCTCATGTTTGGCACTACGGGGCTGAACATGTTTGGCGCCGATGAGTCCCGGAGCGCGATGCTCAGCCACCTCGCTTCCATATGCAGGATAGGAAGCTGCTTGGGTGCCACCAAACTGGTCTTCGGCTCTCCCCGGAACAGAGACCGATCAGGATTGGAAGTCAATGAAGCAACAGATCGTGCCGTTTCCTTCTTTCGCACATTGGGAGATATTGCGCAGACCCATGGCGTTGAAATTTGTCTCGAACCGAACCCTCCATCCTATGGGGCCAACTTCATGATAGACAGCACTGAAACAGCGCACGTCGTCAATATTGTTTCGCATCCTGCCATCCGCATGCAGCTGGATACCGGGGCTATGTTCATCAACGGCGAATGCGCTCCCGAGGTGATCGCGCAAAACGCCCATTTGATTGGCCACATTCACGCAAGCGAACCACAATTGTCACCCTTGGGCGACCCGGGAACAGATCATCGTGGCATCAGGGAAGCGCTGATGAACTACTTGCCCAAACACATCCTGACGATAGAAATGCTTGCGACCAGCAATGAGCCGCATCTAGCGGCTATCCAGCGTGCATTGGCCTTTGCAAAAAGCACTTACCAAGTTCAACAAGGCTCTATTTGATGAAATGGGTCATTCTTTTGATGGGTATTGCGGCCAATGCCTCAGCGAGCGTATTGATTAAACTTGCAATGCTGCCTCCCCGAAAATTCCCTTCGCTTTCAGACCCGATGGCAGCATTTACCAACTGGCCATTCTGGCTTGGTCTTGGTCTATACGGTGGAGCATTTCTACTATATGCCGCGGCGCTTGCAAGATTTCCTCTGAATGTTGCCCATCCCATATTAACCAGCGGGGCTGTCGCCACCGTGGCAGTACTCTCAGCCATAGTTTTCAAGGAACCTTTTCATTGGATGACCGTGGCGGGAATATTTTTGGTGATTGCTGGCGTATTCCTTATCTCCTCACGCATTACATGACAACCATGCCAACCATGTCCGACATTGCTCCTGAAGCAAGAGCCTCTTGGCAGATTCCCGACTTTGATGCGCCTCTCTGGTTGGGTCGTGAGCACCCTTGGTGCGTTGTGGTTCCCGTCATCAATGAAGGGGAACGCATTCAGAAGCTGTTGCAGCGCATGCAGGCGTGCGACATTTCGAAGCTGGCTGACATCATCATCGTGGATGGTGGAAGCAGCGACGGTTCCACCAATCCCGCCACCTTGAAGAACCTTGATGTCAGTGGTTTGCTTGTCAAGAAAGGGCCTGGAAAGCTCAGTGCGCAACTACGCTGTGCCTATGCCTTTGCCCTCGACCACGGATATCAGGGAATTGTCACCATCGACGGCAATGACAAAGATGATCCAGAGGCCATTCCGCGCTTCATCCAAGCCCTTCAAAAGGGGGTCGATTTTGTTCAGGCTTCCCGTTTCATTTCAGGCGGAATCGCGGAAAACACGCCGGCGTCTCGATATTTTGCCATTCGATTTATCCACGCCCCCGTTTTAAGCATTGCTTCTGGCTTTCACTGGACAGATACAACCCAGGGCTTCCGGGCCTACAGCAGACAAATGCTCCTGGACAGAAAAATATCTCCCTTCAGGGAAATTTTTTCTGCTTACGAGCTTTTGGCCTATCTCTCGTACAAAGCGCCAAAAGAAGGCTACAAGTGCTTGGAAATTCCCACAACAAGAAGATACCCTGCAGGTGAAGTGCCCACGAAAATAAGCAGCTTCAGAGGAAATATCTCGGTACTTTCAACACTTTTTCGCGCCTGCCTGGGAAAGTATGACGCATAAGGCGCATTGAGCATAAATGAAAAGATTAGTTTATTCCGAGTCCGGAAATAATGGATTCAACTATATTCTCGGCTTCTTGTTCCTGCTGTGCACGATACTAGGGACAAGGTATCAGTATTTTCTTCTCAGGCAGAAGGAATGGGGAGATGAATCAGAAACCATCGTAGCAGCCAAGATGATGGCAGCCGGAAAATATCTGTATTCAGAGATATTTAACCATCATGGCCCCCTTACATTTCTATCCGGCGTGGCCATGGAATCCATGGGGGATTTTGGAGTGCGCGGCCATCGGGTTCCCATCGCCCTTTTACAACTCATCAGTCTCTGCGCAATATACTATTCACCCATATTAAAAAATAATACAACACGCATATTTTCCGTTGTTTATGCGTTTTCATTCATAATTTTTCTCATACCCCTATTCCTGGGGCACATGTATACGTATCAAGCAATTGTCGGACCGCTCATTCTAACAATACTGTTCCTATACACATTTCCTTCAATCATTGATCGAAATCTGTTGACCATGAACAGGGTCTTCGTCGGGTCTTTGCTTCTTTCTTGTCTTCCGTTCCTGGCTGTTACCTACATTCCCATTGCCATTATTCTATTTTTCTCCTCATTGGTGAGGCCATATATATTAACATCAGTAGGTGGAATAATTTCAGGCACGGTGTTGAATCTACTTTTTCTGAATTTCTACGGCTCAGCGAAGGGATATTTAGCATTCCACTTCTATCTAAATTCGGAAATACTTCCGATTTATATAGGAACGCCTTCAATCCTCTCAATCATCCTGTCCGCCTGGGAAAAATTGACAAGTTATCCTCTCACCATCCTGAGCTTGGCAATTACATCCGCAGGAATCTTCAGTCTTTCCCGGCATGAAAATAAAATACCCTGGCGGTCAGGACTTCTAGTCGCTGGCGTTGGCAGCCTGCTAGTCCGGGGCGCTGACTTTCACGGCTTGGCTTACTATTATTTATTTGTTGCCATTTCCATTCTGCCGATGTTAGGGAATGTACAGGGATACACACTTTCCCTGAAATACGTCACCCTAGTCATCTGTCTATTTTTCATTGCCAAATCTTCGCTACTCCTTCCAGGAGCGCGGCAAGAATTCAAGGAAAATAGATTACCGACTGAAACCGAATTTTCATTGCTCGTGAAAAAATATACCAACAAAGACGACAAAATAATCGCCTATTCATTCCAGAATTTTCAATACATAGCCTCTGAAAGACTCCCGGCTTCGGGGCATTTTTTCTACCTACCTTGGCAGGAAAAATACAATGAAAACCCCATATTCGGGATCAAGATCGATGCCTGCAAGGAAATATCAGAATACCTTCCCAAAGTCATGCTGATTGACCAATGGAAAGTATGGAGCCTATACCCGTGGGAGGCATATGGAGGTTGTATTCAAAATATACTGGATAATTTCTACAACAAAACCCCCGACCGCCCATACTATATTAGGAAAGATATTCCAGCAGAAGAAGTTCTTCCGAGGGGAAGTAGATGACTCTATTCATTGAACAGGCTATCCAATTTCAGAATTATCGATATCGATTTTCAGGTTCATGCCCCAACTGGTCGGGGGCAGACCAGGGAAGAAATGGCGAAAAATTTTGTGCGGAAGTTCGGCAGTCTGGCGTCCGCAAAACCTCGGGGACACAGATGAAGGGGAACTGAATCCATCCCCTACCACTCAGCAAGTGGCTCAACTCCCGTTTACTCTTTCCTCTTCAATGGCCCAGTGCGTATTCCACCGCCCGTGCCAGGGCAGCTCCCATCAACTGGCTTTCTGCCATTGTGAAGTGGCCTGAATCGACATAGAGCTGAATGTTACTACGCTTGACATAACAATATTGGACATCGAAGAGATCGCTCGAATTATCGAATATGGTCACGCCCCATAATCCATGGACTGAGCGTTCTATCAGGGCATCATATTCGCGCCGCTCCCATTCGACGGTCTGCCTCGGCCTCGCGCAATCTGCTGACTGCGCGTGCCAAGCAGGCCGCAATTCGTTACTTAGGCCATCACCGTGGACAGCATGGGATATATGGGAACGGATTTGACCAAAACCACCTTTTTTTTTCTGCAACAAGCGCTGCGTAGCCCGACGCAAGCTATTTTCATATGCCTGTGCGGCAGTTTCCGCAGACTGATCCTCCTCCACACTGCGCAGGTTGTCCTGAGGCAGATACCTCATGTAGGCTGTGGACAAGATTTCCGGGTCGGATCGATATCGAGTGGCCCTGCGGACCGGGGCACCGAGGGGCTTTGCAGGCCATGGAATCCAAGCCAGGCCAACGCGCCCTTACCTAGTATCAGGATGGCCAGCAAACACTAGCAGGGGCCAATGCCACAGATACAACGTACGGATAGCTGAGTCTTCCGATGTACACCATCACTGGATGCGAAAGGAGTTTCCGGTTAAACCATGCATCCGATACATCCCCTACCATCAACACGGCGGCCAGCACCACTACGGTATAGATCTCGGGAAACCTGCCTGGATTTATAGGCAAAAATTGCATGGCAACCAGCAAAACCATACCGAGCCATGCCAACGCGCCACGGCCACGCTGGCGGGACCACCAACCGCAGGGCCCGCGCCAACTGCCTGCGTACGACTCTATTAGATGCACGCCAGCGCCCGCCCGATGACAACTCCCCCAGTCGTCCAAAAGGCAGAAAAAAGGCGGCCGGGGGGCTTCTACTGGTAAGAACGAGGTGCCGGCAAGAGATGCCGGCAGCCATCCCACACATACCAGCACCAGCGAACGCCGGATACGGTGGGCCCACAGCAAAACCAACGGCCACGGCAGGTAGAACTACTCTTCCACCCCCAAAGACCAAAGGTGCAGTAGCAGCTTGAGCTTGCTCGCTACATCCCAATAGCCCGATTCCAGATAGAAATAGATATTGGCGCAAAATATCGAGCTGAAAAACACAGACTTGCTCATCAGCCAATATTCGGACGGATACATACACCAGGGGCCGGCGATGAGGTAAAACAGCAGCACCAGCAGCAGGGCCGGAAAATGCGGTTGATCCGGCACACATAAAACTCGCGGACGGAAAATCTTCTCTGCACAAACTCACGGTACCAAATGGGAGTGATGACGTAGCCGGAAATAACAAAAAACAGATCGACGCCTACAAATCCATGGGCAAACACGCCTGAGAGGCGTGTACTGCAAGAGCCATCAATACGGCAATGGCCTGGGTGCCATGGATATCCGGGCCATATCTGAAATTGTTTTCCACCCCCCCGTCGTCCCTCCAAACAGTGCCAGCAATTGGCTGTCACTCAACACAAAAATCTCCGTGCCCTCCCTCAAAACGGCGCCGATGCTGGATCTTCGTCTGCTGGTGCATCGACCGGACCCGTCACTGCAGTGCTTCCCTCTGGAGGGGATGACGCAGCGGTAGCCGCCGCGCCGGCCACCCCACTTTCCGCCTCGCCCCCCAGCGCCTCGATCAGGTCCGGAATCAGCTTGACCAGCTCGCCCGTGGCGATCGCCACGTCGGTGTCAAAGCCACCGTCGTCGGCCTTGGAGCCTTCGAACACTGTGTCCAGGAACGAGACCTTCTTGATCTGAAGCCCCTCGGTGAGCATGAAGCTCACGCGGTCGTCCCAGGTGAGTGCGAGCTTGGTGGGCAGCTTGCCGGCGTCGATGTGGGCCTGCACCTCTTCGATGTCCAGCGGGTGGCGGGCATAGCGCACCACGGCCTTTTCCTCGGTGGCGCTCTTGAGCTCGCATTCGCGGTCCACGGTGAAGCCCACGGGCGGCTCCTGTTCCTTGAGCCAGTGGGACATGGCCGCTTGCGGGCTGGTCTGGGTGTTGATGAGCGACACCGACAGGCCGGGCAGCGATTCGACCAGCAGCGTGACGACTTCGTCCGCACGGCCCTGGCTGGAGGTGTCCAGCACCAGCAGGCGCGATGCCGTATCGATCCACACCCACATGGAACCCTGCTTGGTGAACGCCATGGGCAGCAGGTCCAGCTTGGCCTCGTCCTTGAGTTCCTTGCTTTCCTTCTTGCCAGGCTTGCGGCCGGTTTCCTGCTCGATGCGTTCTGCCTTTTCCTTCACGCGGCGTGCCAGCACGCTGCCGGGCAGCACCTTGGACTCGACCATGAAGCGCAGGATCCATTGGCCCCCGACCGACTCGGCCAGCGGACCGTGCTGTTCGCCACGCGGCGGCACCCAGCCCAGGGACTTTTCCTGCGTGGCGCCGCATTCGATGAAGGGCGCCTTGGCCAGGGCCTCTTCCACTTGTGTCAATTCGACCTGCCATTGCGGCGCAATGCGGTACACGATCATGTTCTTGAACACGGAAAACCTTTTCTTTTCTGGGACGGAATGCGCCATTGTCGGTGGTTCTGCGGGAGAGTTTTCCTGCCGTCCATCCCTGGCGGTCCGCGCACCCGCGAGCGGATGAACAGGCACGATCACAGCCGGCAGACGCCGTGGAACGGGCCTTGCCGTGCCACAGGCGCCGTCCCCCTTCACGAGACATGCGCGGGGTGTTTCTTTTGGAAACTTTACACAGCCTCACCCAACCGGTATGGCGGCGATACATGCGGGGCGGACACTGGCCCTCAATCGCCGGAACGGTCGTCCTGGCGAGTTCCCAACCCTGTGAAAGGACTCACACCATGGTTTTCAGATTCCAACACCGCCTGGCCGCCACCGCTGTTCTCGCTGCACTGGCCCTGCCGGTCCTGGCCCAGCAACCTCCAGCCGCCCCGCCTGCAACGGGTGCCACCGCAACCACCGAAGGCCGCCACAAGGCAGGGGGTGACCGCCACGAGCACCATGCGCGCCACCAGGCCCACATGGCCAAGCGCATGGCCGCCCTGAAGGACCAGCTCAAGCTGAGCGCCGCCCAGGAACCCGCCTGGACGGCCTTCAGCACCGCGATGCAGCCTGGGGAACGCACTGCCCGCCTGGACCGCAAGGACATGGACAAGCTCACCACGCCCGAACGCATCGACCGCATGCGGGCCCTGCGCGCCCAGCACGCCGCCGAGGCCGACCGCCGGGGCGAGGCCACCAAGACCTTCTACGCCGCCCTGACGCCAGACCAGCAGAAGACCTTCGATGCGCAGGCGCACCGCGGCCACCAGCGCATGCGCGACCACCACCACGGCGGCGGCGGCATGCGCGGCGGCGAGGGCCATCCATCGCCCGCCGCACCGGCGAAGTAACGCCCCACCCAACCCCCACCGCCCCCGCACGCCCTGCGGGGCGGCGGCCCTGGGGACGGGTCTCCGGCGTGCAGCCGGCGCTGCCTTTTACTTTTTCTTCCCGTGCTCCCCAAGCCCGGGGTCCTGACTGGACCCCGGGCTTTGTGCTTTGCGGCCACGCAGGCGGTCGCCTTGGACGGCGTTTGTGGATAACCCTGGGGGCAGTTGTGGCACAACCTGCTGGTTATCCACAGAAGAAGGCGCTGCGCCGAAGTTGTTGTCTGTGAGCCCCGGACTTTGCGCCGCCCGCCGCACAGAGTTTGCGGCCACGCAACCCCGCGCCAGCATTGGAAAAAAACCCCTTGTCCACAAAAAATGGGGTGCTCTACTACTACTGCTATTTATATATAGAACCATAAAAGAATAACCAGAACCTCTTTTTCGTGCCCCCAACGCCCGTGGGGCCGAGCCCCCGGCACCGGTCCACACGGCGGCTCGCGATGAGGCGGCCGGCGCCGAGCGGACAGGGCTCCGCGCCAGCCCGCAGGTTCCTTACCGCCACCGCCTGGGGGGCCTTTATATTTCTCATTTGCTATCAATTGAGTAGCTGTTGGCGCTTCTTCCATCAGCGCTTCATGCCATTTCAATGCCAATCCTCTCTGTGGGAATGTTCAGTGCGTAAAACTGGGGATAGTTTTGGCACAACCGCCTGGTTATCCACAGAAAAAGGCCGTGGCCGTGTTTTGTCCCCTTTCGCGCGACATCGGAAAGAGGGATCGGTGCACAGGGTTGGGCGGCGTGCAAGTGCGCGCCACGGCGAGGGAAAAGGCAGTTGTCCACATCCTGGGCCGCCTTCTACTACTACGACTATGTATTTATAGAAAACATAAGAAGAAGACAGGGGAGAACTTCCCGCGCCGGGCACGCGGTGCCGCGGCAACACCTTGTGGGGCCTTGCGGACGGACCGGTGCACGCAAAGGAGGGCGAAGGCAGGGGCGCGGCGATCCGCCGCGGGTGGGGACTGAATCCCGAAGACGGGCCGGCGGAAGCTCGCTACGCGGCGCAGGACCGCAGGAAGGCCCCCAGAACGTCCGCGGAGAGGGGTCGGCTGAAGAGGTAGCCCTGGTAGTGCAGGCAGCCCGCGCGGGCCAGCAGCTCGCGTTGCTCGGGGGTTTCCACCCCTTCGGCGATGACTTCCAGGCCCAGGCTGCGCGACAGGCCGATGATGGTGTCCACGATGGCCGCGTCGTTGGGGTCGGTCAGCAGGTCGCGCACAAAGCTCTGGTCGATCTTGAGCTGGTCCAGCGGCATGCGCTTCAGGTAGCTCAGGCTGGAATAGCCGGTGCCGAAGTCGTCCAGCGAGAAGCCCACGCCATAGGAGCGCAGCGCGGCCATCGTGGCGATGGTGGTTTCCATGTCTTCCACCAGCAGGCTTTCGGTCAGCTCCAGCTTGAGCAGATGCGCCGGCGCGCCGGTGATGGCCAGCACGCGGGCCACGTCGTCCACGAAGCTGGCGTGGCGGAACTGGCGCGAGCTCACGTTCACCGCCATGGTCAGGTGGGCCAGGGCCGGGTCGTCCTGCCAGCTGGCCAGCAGCTTGCAGGCCGTGTGCAGCACCCAGCGGCCCAGGGGCAGGATGAGGCCCGTCTCCTCGGCCAGCGGGATGAACTGCGCGGGCGGCACCATGCCGCGCTGCGGGTGGGCCCAGCGCACGAGCGCCTCCACCCCCACGCAGCGGCCGGACAGGTGCATCTGCGGCTGGAAGTGCAGCAGGAATTCCTCCTGCGCGAGCGCGGCGCGCAGGTCGGTCTCCAGCCCGGCGCGGGCGGTCACCACGGCCTGCATGTCGGGGTCGAAGAAGCGCAGCGTGTTGCGCCCCGCCGTCTTGGCCTGGTACATGGCCAGGTCCGCCTGCTTGAGCAGCTCGCCCACGCTGGTCTGCTCGCCCGTGAACGGCGCGATGCCGATGCTGGGCGTGCTGCGGTACTGGTACCCTGCCAGCGCGTAGGGCACGGCCAGCATGGTGAGGATCTTCTCGCCCACGCTGCGTGCGTGCAGGGCCAGTTCGTGTGGCCTGGGGCTGAGCTCCTCGAGCATCACCACGAACTCGTCGCCGCCCAGCCGGGCCACCGTGTCCACGCTGCGCACGCAGGTGTTCAGGCGCTGCGCCACCTGTTGCAGCAGCAGGTCGCCCTGGTCGTGGCCCAGGGTGTCGTTCAGGGTCTTGAAGTTGTCCAGGTCGATGAACAGCAGCGCACCGCCCTGCAGGCGCCGGTGGGCGTTGGCCAGCGCATGGCCCATGCGGTCCATCAGCAGCATGCGGTTGGGCAGGCCGGTGAGCGCGTCGTAGAACGCCAGGCGCTGGATCTCGCGCTCGTTGGCCTTGCGCTGGCGGATGTCGGTGTTGATGGCCAGGATGGACTGCGGCTGGCCGCTGTCGCCGCGCACCAGGGTCCAGCGGCCCTCGACCTCGATGGTGCTGCCGTCGCGGTGGCGCTGCACGATCTCGCCCGTCCACTCGCCCTGCTCCAGCACCGTGCGCGTGGCGTGGCGGAAATGGGTGGGGTCGTCGTAGAGCAGCGTTTCGATGGACTGGCCCAGCGCCTGCAGCTGCGACCAGCCATACAGGCGCTCGGCGCTTTTGTTCCAGAAGATGATGCGGTGCTCCAGGTCGCGCACCAGGATCGCGTCCTGCGCCTTGTCCAGCAGCGAGGCCTGGTGGCGGATGCGGGCATCCGCCAGCTGCCGGTCGATCTCGGACGAGGCGCGCGCGGCAAAGATCTGCAGCGTGGAGGTGATGAAGTCCGTCTCGGCGATGGGCTGGCGGAACAGCACGAACACGATGCCCACCACCTCGCCATCGGCATTGCACAGCTGCTGGCCCGCATAGCCCTGCGCGCCCACATGGCGCAGCATGGGCGCCTCGGGGTGCAGCTGCTGCACCTTCTCGGTCACCACATACGCGCGCTGCGACAGCAGCATGAGGCTGGGCGTGCCTTCCAGGGTGTATTCGTCGTTGGGCAGCATCTGGCCATCGAGCACCGCCGCGAGCGTGACCACCCGCGGGGCCTGCCCCTCCACCGGTGGCAGCAGCCGCACCACGCAGCCGCCCTGGGCCCCCAGCGCATCGGCCATGTTGCGCACCAGCTGCACGAAAAACTCCGTGCCCGTGCTCGCCGACACGGCGGCCGCCACCTTGAGCACCGAGGCCTGCAGCCGCTGCTGCGCCTTCTGCGCGCGCAGGCTGGTGATGCCAAAGGCCAGGTCGTTGGAGAGCTCCTGCAGCAGGGCCGCCTCTTCGGGGCTGATCTGCAGGATGTCCGGCGCATACAGGTACAGCAGGCCGAAGGTGCGATCGCGGTCGCGCAGCGGCAGGCAGATCACGCCGTGAAAGCCGTTGTCCAGCATGCGCTCGGTCCAGTCGGCAAAATCGCCCTCGGCGCGGATGTCCTGCACGATCACCGGCTTGCCCGAGCGCACGGCCATGCCCGCGGGACCCCGGCCGTAGCGGTCCTCGGCCGACCAGGACAGGTGCAGGTTCTCCAGGTAGTTCTGGTTGTGGCCCGCGTGGGCCACGGGCTGGATGGACTTGCGTTCGTCGTCCAGCGCGAAGCCCACCCATCCCATGCGGTAGCCGCCGATGTCCACGGCGATGTGGCAGATCGCCTGCAGCAGCGCGGTCTCGGACGTGGCGCGCACGAGGGTTTCGTTGCAGGCGCTCAAGAGGCGCTGCGCGCGGCCCATGCGGGCCAGTTCGCGTTCGGTGCGCAGGCGCTCGGTCACGTCGGTGGCCAGCACCTGGCGCGCGGGGCGGCCGTTGAAGCTGATGCTGCCCGCCGTGATTTCCACGTCCATGAACGTGCCGTCCTTCTTGACGTGGCGGCTGATGACCGGCTTGTTGCGCTGGTCCATCGCAATCGCGTTGATGGTGGCCCGGATGCTGGCGCGGCGCTCCGCCGGCCACAGGTCCGTCATGTCCATCCCCAGCAGCTCGGCTTCGGCATAGCCGTAGTGCGTCTCCATCGACTGGTTCACGGCCTGCAGGCGCAGCGTTTCCCTGTCGTACACCCACATCGGATGGGGGTGCTCGTCGAACAGCATGCGGTACTGCTGCTCCGATGCCCGCAGCTGCCCCGCCACATGCCGCAGCTGCACCATCGCGCCCAGGGATTCGGTGAGGATCTCCAGGTGCGCGACGTCGCGCCGCGAAAACGCGTGGGCCTTGTCCGAAACGACCTTGAGCGAGCCCACCACGCCCTCGGCGGTGCGCAGCGGCACCGCCATCACGGAGCGCACGCCGTGCCGGTGGGGCAGCGAAACCATGTCCCAGCCCTCGGCCTCGGTGTCATTGCACACCACGGTGCGCCCTTCGCGCAGGGCGGGCCACAGCAGGCTCTGGTCGGCCGCCAGCATGTGGCCCACGGGCCGCACGTGGTCGCCCGCCGATGCCTGCGCCACCAGCTGGCGGCCCTGCAACAGCTCCACCAGCGCCCCGCGCGCCAGCGTCTGGCGCAGCACGGTGTCGGCCACGAGCTGGAGCACCTCGGGCAGGGGCATGTCCAGCGACGAGATGCGCTGCTGCACCTGCAGCAGCTCCGCATGGTTCTGCGCATCGCGCTGGGCATCGAGTTCGGTCAGCTTCTGCGCGCTGATGTCGGTCATGCCGCCCACCATGCGCACGGCCTTGCCTTCGGCGTCGCGGATCAGGAAGCCCCGGTCCAGCACCCAGGCATAGCTGCCGTCCTGGCGCCGGAAGCGGTATTCGGCGGACCAGTGGTTGTCCGTGCCGCCAATGGCCGCGTGGAGGCCCCGGAGGATTTCCTCGCTGTCTTCGGGATGCAGCCGCAGCGTCCACGAGGTGCTGTCGGGCGGCAGCTGGTCGAGCGGCACGCCGAACAGGTTCTGCATGCCTTCGTTCCACCACATGAGGTCGGTGTCCAGGTTCCAGTCCCAGACGGCATCGGCCGTGGCGCGCGAGACGAGGTGAAAGCGCTCCTCGCTTTCACGGCGCGCCTCCTGGGCCAGGTGCTGGGCCGTGATGTCCTGGAAGGCCCCCTGGATGCGGACGATGCGTCCCCCGGCATCGCGCGCCGCCTGCCCGGCGGTGCGCACCCAGAAGCGCCTGCCGCCCGGCATGTCCACCTCGGCTTCCACGTCAAAGGGCGTGCCGTGGTGCCGGCAGTCATCGAACGCCTTTTGCATCTGCGGCCGGTAGGGCGGCGTGTACAGCTGCAGGACCTGCGCCAGCTCGCCCACGCGGTGGTGGAGCCCATAGGCGGCCGCGATCTCCTGCGACCACACGAGCTGCATCCCGGGCAGTTCGACCGTCCAGCCGCCCACGCGGGCGATCCGCCCCGCCACGCGCTGTGCCTCGCCCTGCGCGACCATCTCGGCATGCATCTGGTCGCGCTCCCGCACGAGCTGGGCCAGCAGCCTTTTCTGGCGGCGCAGCTCCAGCTGCACCATGGCCTGGCCCGCGAGGATCGTGAGGGCCTCGATCTGCCCTTCCTCCAGCGTGCGGGGCACGGTGTCCACCACCGCGAGGGTGCCCAGGGTGAACCCCTCGGGCGTCACCAGCGGCACGCAGGCGTAGAAGCGGACATGGGGTTCGCCCAGCACCAGGGGATTGCTGGCGAACACGGGGTGGAGCGTGACGTCGGGCACCACCACCGGTTCGCGGCCGCCGTCCAGTGCCTGGGCACAGAACGCGATGGCGCGCTCGGTCTGCTGGAAGGGAATGCCGACCGCCGCCTTGAACCACTGGCGCTCGCTGTCGAGAAAATTGACCACGGCGATGGGGCAGCCGCACACCCGTGCGGCCAGCGTGGCCAGCTGGTCGAAGCCTTCTTCCGCGGGGGTGTCGAGGATCGCGTAGGACTGCAGTGCCGTGAGCCGCGCTGCCTCTTCGGGTGCGTGGGCTGGCGGCATGGTCAGGCCGCTGTGGCGTTGGCTGTGCCCGCTGGCGCGCACCCCAGTTCCAGCGCCCGGGGGGCCTGGAGCTTGTTGCGCAAGAACTGGAACAGCGTCGTCGTCAAAGGGGTCGGGCGGCAAGAAAAGAACCGGACGGGGTGCGGGCAGAAGAAGCACGCGCTCGCGCTGCCCCCTGAAACGTGAATCCTACACCGCAGAGCGCCGGACCGAGCGGTCACCACCATGCGGGTTTGCCCCAGAACGCCGCCAGTCGCCCCGGCAACCTTCGCGCAGCGCCATGCTTGCTAGGCTGCGTGCCATGCAGATATCCGAACTCGCGCAACGCACCTCGGTTTCCGTCCACGCCCTGCGCCACTATGAGCGGCTGGGGCTCCTGCAGCCGCGCCGGCGGGCCAATGGCTACCGCGACTATCCACCGCGCATGCAGCGCGAGGTCGTGTTCATCGCCATGTCGCGCCAGCTTGGCTTCACCCTGCCGCAGATCGCCCTGCGCCTGGGCGCCTACCGGGCAGGCACCCTGCGCACCGAGACCATGGTGCAGGCCCTGCAGGAGCGCGCGCAGGCGCTGGACGAGCAGATCGATGCGCTGCGGGCCCAGAAGCAGCGCGTGCTGGAGCACCAGGCCTGGCTGCAGGCGCAGCAGGCAAGGCCGCGTGCCGCCGCGTCGGCGCCACCGGCGCCCTGGCCGCGCGTGCGGCCCCTCGCCACGCCACCCCCATCGGCCCGCACCCGTCCATCCACCACCTCCGCAAGGAAAGCACCATGACCTCTTTGTCCGCACATTCCGCCGCCGCGCCCATGGACCATCTTCGGTCCCTGGTGCTGGCCATGCCCATGGCGCGCACGCTGGGCCTGCGCTTCGTGCGCGCCGAGCCGGGCGCGGTGGAGGTGGAGATTCCGGTGAGCGACGCCTTCTGCTTTCGCCCCGGCCAGCTGCAGGCCACCGCCGTGTTTGCCGTGGCCGACTTCGCCGCCGTGGGCGCGGCCGGCAGCGTGCTGCCGCCGGGCTGGGTGAATGCCACGGTGGACGCCACCGTGAAACTCGTGGCCCCCGCACGGGGCGTGTGCCTGCGGGCGCGCGGGCGCGTCATCGACGCGGCGCGGCTGCTCACGGTGTGCGCGTCCGATGTGTTCGCTGTGGATGCGGATGGCAAGGAAACGCTGTGCGCCACCCTGCTGGCCACGGCCCGCAACATCGACGCCACCGTGGCGCCACGGTAGCTGCCGTGGCCCGCTGCAGAGAGAGCGCCGGGCCGGCGGGTCGGTCAGGCGCGTGCGCGCCGCGCGCGCACGGCGGCGGCCAGGCCTTCCAGCACCGGCACCGTCTGCGCGAAGCTGATGCAGGCATCGGTCACCGACACGCCGGGCGCGAGCGGCTGGCCGGGCACGATGTCCTGGCGGCCTTCCTGCAGGTGGCTCTCGATCATGAGGCCGGTGATGCGCCGGTCGCCCGCGGCGATCTGCCGGGCGACGTCGTCCGCCACGGTGATCTGGCGCTGGTGCTGCTTGCTGCTGTTGGCGTGGCTCACGTCGATCATCACCTGCTCGCGCAGGCCCGCCGCCTGGAGCATGGCACAGGCGGCATCCACATCGGCCGCGCTGTAGTTGGGCTGCTTGCCGCCGCGCAGGATCACGTGGCAGTCCTGGTTGCCGCGCGTCTCGAAGATCGCGGCCTGGCCCATCTTGGTCATGCCCATGAAGGCGTGCGACGCCTGCGCGGCCTGGATGGCGTCGCTGGCCACCTTCACGCCGCCGTCGGTGCCGTTCTTGAAGCCCACGGGGCACGAGAGGCCGCTGGCCAGCTGGCGGTGGCTCTGGCTCTCGGTGGTGCGCGCGCCGATGGCGCCCCAGCTCACCAGGTCGCTGATGAACTGCGGCGAGAGCAGGTCCAGGAACTCGGTGCCCACCGGCAGGCCCGTGGCCAGCACGTCCAGCAGCAGCTGGCGCGCCAGCTCCAGCCCCTCGTTGATGGCGAAGCTGCCATCCAGGCGGGGGTCGTTGATGTAGCCCTTCCAGCCCACGGTGGTGCGGGGTTTTTCAAAGTAGACGCGCATCACGACCAGCAGGTCGGCCTGCAGCGCGTCGGCCTGGATCTTCAGCTGGCGCGCGTAGTCCATCGCCTGGTCGTGGTCGTGGATGGAGCAGGGGCCCACCACCACGATGAGCCGGTCGTCCTGGCCGTGCAGCACGCGCGAGATGGCGGCACGGCTGGTTTCCACCAGGGTCTGCGCGGCGTCGGGCGTGGGCAGCCACTCCTGCAGCAGCGCAGGCGTGATGAGCGGGCGCACGGCCTTGATGCGCGTGTCGTCGATGCGTGTCGTGTCGTGGGTGGAGATCGGGGTGGCGGAGCGGTGTGCGTGGGTCATGGTGGCCCTGATTGTCGCGCGGGCGGGGCCATCGGCTGGCCGACGATGTGGTCACACTGCCTGCAACTGGCGCGTCCCGGGCGAGGGACGCCGAGCAAGGGCCGCCCCGCAGCAAGGGCGTCGTCCCCCTCAGGGGGAAGGCGCCGAAGGCGACTCAGGGGGAGCCGCTACGGCCGCCGGAACGCCGCATTCTGCCGCGACCAGTGCCGCGACTGCAGCTGGTCGAGCCGCACCGTGCCGCCGGTGGACGGCGCGTGCACGAAGCGCCCTTCCCCCACGTAGATGCCCGCATGGTTGGGCTGACGGCCCGTGCCGAACACCACGAGGTCTCCGGCGCGCAGCTCGCTGCCGTCGATGGGGTAGCCCCAGTTGTTGAGCTGCGCCACCGTGCGGGGTGGCGGGGTGCCCACCTGGTTGCGGTACACATAGCCGATCAGCCCGCTGCAATCAAAGCCCGCATCGGGCGTGTTGCCGCCGTAGCGGTACGGCGTGCCCACCAGGCCGAGCGCGTGGATGGCGATGTCGTGCGCCTGCTCCGCGGTCAGGGGTGGGGTGGTGCGTACCGGGGCTGACGAAGAAGGCGACGGGGGCCGCGAGGTGCCGCAGCCGCCCAGCGCCAGCAGGGCGGCGGTGCAGGCGGCCAAGGCCAGTCTGTGAAAAACAACGCGCATGGCCCGAAGGGTAACGGATAGGCCCCGGCGCCTGCGCGGACTCCGTCCATGGCCTGGGGCTATTGGCCAAAATGCCGCCAGCGCTTGGTGGTAAAGCGCTGGCAGCTATCTTTTTTACAACAGCGGCGGGGTCACACCGCCGCCGTGGCGGCCACGCCCTGGCGCCGCTCGGCCAGCCGGTTGGCCACGCTCACGATGGCCAACACCGACGCCGTCACGATGTTGTGGCTCATGCCCGCGCCGAAGGTGGAGCCGGCCACGCCCTCCATCGCGGCCTCCACGATGGCCAGCGCCTGGGCGTGGGCTCCCGTGCCGGTGGCGCGCTCTTCGTAGTGGTCCACGCGCAGCGGCAGGCCCAGCGCATCCACCGTGGCGGCGATCGGCCCGTTGCCCTGGCCGCGCAAATGCTGGCGCATGCCGTCGATGGTGACGTCGAGCTCGATGCCCTGCCCGTCTTCATCGAGCCGGTGGCTGTGGCAGATGATGGCCGCCTGGGCCGGGGCGCGCAGGTAGGTGGCCTGGAACAGGTCCCACAGTGCCTCGCCGCTCATCTCGCCTTCGCTCGCGTCCGTCTGGCGCTGCACCACGGCGCTGAATTCGACCTGCATGCGGCGCGGCATCACCACGCCGTGTTCGCGCTCCAGCAAGAACGCGATGCCGCCCTTGCCCGACTGGCTGTTCACGCGGATCACGCTGTCGTACGTGCGGCCCAGGTCCGCGGGGTCGATGGGCAAGTACGGCACTTCCCACAGCGCGTTCGGGTCCTGCGCCGCAAAGCCCTTCTTGATCGCATCCTGGTGCGAGCCCGAGAACGCGGTGAACACCAGGTCGCCCGCGTAGGGGTGGCGCGGGTGCACCGGCAGCGAGGTGCATTCCTCCGCGATGCGCGCCACCGAGGTGATGTCCGAGAAGTCGAGGTTCGGGTGCACGCCCTGCGTGTACATGTTGAGCGCCAAGGTCACGATGTCCACGTTGCCGCAGCGCTCGCCGTTGCCGAAGAGGCAGCCTTCCACGCGGTCGGCGCCGGCCATCATCGCCAGCTCCGCCGCGGCCACGCCGGTGCCGCGGTCGTTGTGCGGGTGCACCGAGAGCACGATGTGCTCGCGGGGGGCGAGGCGCCGGTCCATCCATTCGATCTGGTCGGCGAACACGTTGGGCGTGGCGTTCTCCACCGTGGTGGGCAGGTTGATGATGATGGGGCGGCCGGGGCCCGCGTTCCAGGCCGCGATGGCGGTCTGGCAGGCCTTGAGCGACACGTCGAGCTCGGTGGCGCTGAAGGTCTCGGGCGAGTACTGCAGCGTCCACGCTGTGGCGGGCTGCGCGTCGGTGAGCTGCTTGAGGTAGCCCACATGGTGCGCGATGAGCTGCATCACCTGCGTCACGTTCATGCCGAACACGATGCGCCGCCAGGCAGGCGCCGTGGCGTTGTACAGGTGCACGATGGCGCGGGGCGCGCCCTTCACGGCCTCCACCGTGCGCGCGATCAGGTCCTCGCGCGACTGGGTCATGACCATGATGGTCACGTCATCGGGGATGAGGTTTTCGTCGATGAGGCGGCGCACGAAGTCGAAATCGGTCTGCGACGCGGCCGGAAAGCCGACCTCGATCTCCTTGAAGCCGATGCGCACCAGCTCCTGGAAGAGCTTCATCTTGCGCTCGCCGTTCATCGGCTCGAACAGCGCCTGGTTGCCGTCGCGCAGGTCGGTGGAGAGCCACACGGGCGCGCGGGTGATGCTGCGGGTGGGCCACTGGCGGTCGGTCAACGCGACCGGGGCGATGGGCTGGTACTTGGTGGCGGGCTTGGCAATCATGAGAGGCTCCACGAACGGTGTGTGCGGTGCGCTGAAAAGAAGAATGCGCGGTGCACGGGTCAGACGAAATGAATGAAGAAAACAAAACGTGTGACATCCCCTGCAGCCCTTTGCGTGTGCAAAGGCTGGTTCGCGGGCCGGGGTCAGGGGGAGATCAGGTGTTGCGCTGAGCGGATCAGGCAACGGTGGCGAACGCAGGCAGACCCCGGCCAGGCACTAGTAGGCCTAGCGATAGGGTGGGTAGGAGCATGCTGCGTTGCATAGAGGCCTGAAGATAGCACAGGCTTGCTGCGCTGCGCAAGGCTTTGATGAAAAGTGCCGCCAGCGCTTGATGGATAAGCGCTGATAGCTATAAAAACAGTAGTAAAGGCGGCTGGTAGGATGGCGCCTTTCGCTTTGCCCCCCTCCCCTCTCGCTTCGCCAGGAGACCCTCTCATGCCCTACATGCTGCTCATCATGGAACCCCACGGCCAGCGGGCCGAGCGCGGGCTGGCGGGAGGCCAGGAGGCGTATGCCCGCATGCTGCGCTTTGGCGAGGGCCTGAAGGCCCGGGGCCTGCTGCGCGCCACCGAGTCGCTGGCGTCCACCGACCAGGCCGTGCGCCTGCAGGTGCGCGAAGGGCAGTCCCGGCTGGTGGATGGGCCGTTCGCCGAGACGAAGGAAATGGTGGGCGGCTTCTTCCTGCTCGACTGCGCCACGCGCGACGAGGCCGTGGCCATCGCCCGCGAATGCCCGGCCGCCGAATGGGCCACCATCGAGGTGCGCGAGGTGGCGCCGTGCTACCACGGGGCATCGTGACCTGGGCGGCTAGGCGCGGCGCGTGGTGCCTTCCTGCAGCAGTGCCTGAAACTGCTCCACCGGCATCGGCCGCGCAAACAGGTAGCCCTGCAGCACGTCGCAGCCCTGGTGCACCAGGTAGTCGGCCTGTTCCGGCGTTTCCACCCCTTCGGCCGTGATCTGCAGCCCCAGGCCATGGGCCAGGGCCACGATGGCGTTGACGATGGTGCGGCTGTGTTCGTGGCCGGGCAGGTCCTTGACGAAGCTGCGGTCGATCTTGAGGCGGCGCATCGGCAGCTGCCGCAGGTAGGCCAGCGACGAATAGCCGGTGCCGAAGTCGTCGATGGCCAGGTGGATGCCCAGCTGGCTCAGGCGGTGCAGCGTGTGCGCGCCCGCTTCCATGTTGTCCATGAGCACGGTTTCCGTGAGCTCGATCTCCAGCAGGTGGGCGGGCAGGCCTTCCTCGCGCAGGATGTCCATCACGCGTTCGAGGAACTGCGCATCGCCCAGCTGCCGCGCCGAGATGTTGACCGATACCCGCAGGGGCCCGCCGGCCTGCCACCGGGCGGCATCGCGGCAGGCGGTGCGCATCACCCAGTAGCCCAGCGGGACGATGAGGCCGCAGTCCTCCGCCACCATCACGGCCTCCAGCGGCGGGACATGGCCCAGCTCCGGGTGCGACCAGCGCAGCAGCGCCTCCGCGCCCACCAGCGCCTTGCCGGCGGCGGCGAACAGGGGCTGATAGTGCAGCGCGATGCCCTCGCCCTGGTCGAGCGCGGCGCGCAGCGCATGCTCGATGGCCTGGCGGCGGACCACCGCCAGGTTCATCGACGCGTCAAACCGCACGCACCGGTTCTTGCCCATGTCCTTGGCCCGGTACATGGCCGTGTCGGCGTTGCTCACGAGGCTGTCCATGTCCGCCGCATCGTCTGGAAAGATGGCGATCCCGGCGCTGCAGGTCATGGTCACCTGCTGGCCCACTTCGGTGAAGGTGGGGCGAAAGACGCCCACGATGCGCTGGCCGTAGGTGTTCAGTGCCGCGTCGTCCATGTCCAGCCGCAGGATCACGGCGAACTCGTCGCCGCCCAGGCGCGAGATCGCGTCGGCGGCGCGCACCACGGACTGCAGGCGCCGGGCCACCTGGCGCAGGAGGCCGTCCCCGGCCGCGTGCCCGAAGGTGTCGTTGAGGGTCTTGAAGTTGTCCAGGTCGATGTAGACCAGGGCGACGCGGGAGCCCAGGCCACGCGCGCGCTCGATCTCGGCGGCCAGGCGTTCGTTGAACGCGTGCCGGTTTCCGGTGCCGGTGACCGCGTCGGTGTGGGCGAGCGTGTGCAGGCGGTTTTCGGCGTTGCGCACGGCCGCCTGGCTGCGCAGCACCATCGCGGCCGCCAGGGCCATCACGCACCCCGCGATCAGCAGCGCGCTGACGAAGCGGATGGCCAGGCGGGCGTACACCGCGCTCATGGACTTGCGAAAGTACAGCGTGCCCGACACCACGCCGCCCATCTCCACGGGCCGTGCGATCTCCAGCACGCGCAGCCCCGCGCGCTCGGCCACACCGGCCATGCCCGCGGCCGGCAGCGTGGCGGGAAAAGCCTGGTCCGCGTCGCGTGCGTAGTGGGCCAGCAGCCGGCCCTGCCGGTCGTAGACGTCCGCGCCCAGCACCATCGGCGACGCCTTCAGCGCCCCCAGCATCTCGCTGGCCGTGTGCGCATCCTGGAACATCACCGCGGCCGAGATGTTGTCGGCCACGATCGCCGCCTCCACCCGGCTGTCCTGCAGCATGGACTGCCGCGTGCTCCAGTAGTCCACGCCCGTGAGCGCCAGCACCACCGTCAGCAGCGCCAGGCCCGCGGCCAGGAGGCCGGTGGCCACGAGCCGCGACGACGGCAGGGGCTGCGCGGCCCCCGGCTCCTGCGCGGGGGCCTGCGGCATGGCGGGCGCCTTCGTTTTTTCCTGATTCTTCTTCGTCATCATCGTCATCATCTGGCCGCCCTGGCCAGCCGCAGCAGTCGGGAACTCACGGACAGGCCCGCGCGCGCGGTGGCATCGGTGTTGATGGCGAACACGATGCGGTTCTTCTGCTGGCCGAGCGTGATCATGATGTCGGGGCTGCCTGCGGCGTCCTCATCGGCCACCGTCAGGATGCCGTGGGCGGGCGGCAGGGCCCGCAGCGCGCGCAGCACCGGCTCGATGTCGGCGCCGTGCAGGATGAGCACGCGGCAATGGCGCAGCTCGGCCAGTTCCAGCAGCCTCACCCGGATGGGCCGCCCCTTGCGGGCGGGCTTGCCCTCCAGGGCCGTCAGGGCGCGCTTGAGCGGACTGAAGGGAGAGATGCACAGGGGCCAGTCGCCGTCGGTGGCCAGGTCGCTGTCGGGCCATTCGATGAACTGGATGAAGTTGAAGATGTAGGCGGCCTTGAGATCGGGTTCCTCCACGGGGTTGGTGGCATGCGCCAGGCCCCCCGCCCAGCACAGCACGCACAGCCCGGCCCACAGCAGGTTGCGCAGGCGCAGGGCGTGGGACATGGCTCAGAACCCGTAGGTGAGCTTGACGCGGTAGGTCCGTCCATCCTGCCGGATCGAGTCTTCGCGGATTTCGTAGGAGGCGGGGTCCGCGTGGCGGCGGTTGAAGACGTTGTACACGCCCACCGACACATCCACGTCCCCCAGGCGCTTCGTATAGACGAGGTTGGCCAGGACGTGCGCAGGCAGGCGCGCGTTCGCGAGCGTCCTGCGCGCGCCCACGCCAATGGCCTCGACGGCATACTGCCCCGGCCTGCCCTGCCCCGGCGCCGCGAGCGCCAGCGTGTCCGACCACTGCAGCTTGAGCAGGTGCCGGGGGGAGTTGGTCAGCGTCTCGGGTGCGCCCGCGTCGCGCGCCTTCTGCCACCCGTAGGCCACGCGCAGGCGCGACCCTCCTTGCCAGCGCTGCTCCACCTCGGTCTCCATGCCATGCACGCGCACGCCCCGCGCGTTGCTGAACCTGAGCCTGTCCGGGATGCCCGCGTCCCCCAGCGAGATCAGGTCGGTCACCTCGGACCTGAACGCCGTCAACAGCATGCGCGTGGTGCCGGTGGGGGCGTGTTCCAGCGCCAGCTCCGTGGTGCGCACCTTTTCGAGCCGCAGGCCCGCCAGATCGACGATGCCGCCGGGCAGGTCCACCCGGTAGTCGCGCTCGTAGGCGTTGGGCGGCCGGTAGGCCGTGCCATGCAGCAGCTTGACGGCCGTGGCCGGGTTCCACCAGTACACCAGGCCCAGCCGGGGATGGAAGCTGCCGTCGCTGCCCGACTGCTTGCCCCACCGCAGGCCCGCGTGCAGGGTGAGCGTGGGCGCCAGCGCGAACTCGTCCTGGACATAGATGCCCAGCGCGTTCCCCGTGCGGCGGGTATCCAGGTATTGCACGGGCGGATCCACGTCGGCATTGAGCTGCCGGATGCGGGTGTCGCGCCGGTAGTCGACGCCCCACGCGAGCTTGTGGCGTGCAAGGGCCGTGCTCACCCACTGCCATTCCGTGCCCCACCATTGGCCGGTGCCCACGTCGCGGTTGAGCGTGGGCGGCGGATAGTCGTACGCGTAGTCGCCCACGAAGCGGTAGTGCCCGGCGTGGACGCGCCCGGTGAACGCGAGGGAGGGCTGCAGCTGGCTCGCATACTCGGCCGCGACGCGGGTGGTGGTGTCGATGGACCGCGAGCGCGGGTCATTGAAGGTCTGCGAGAACGCCGCGGTGGGCGTGCCCTTGCTGCGCTCGCCGTGCGCCAGGGTGAGGCTCAGGCCGTCGCGCTGCATCCGCGCGAACAGCTGGGTGCTGCGGTCGAAATCCAGGCGCTGCGCGACGCCCTGGTTGCTGGCCGGCGTGTCGAACGCGGCGAAGTACTGGTCCGCGCCCCGGCTGCTCGCGCGCGTCAGCGCGATCAGCCAGTCCCCGCCCTGTGCGTCCACGGTTCCCACCGAGAAGCGGGCCTTGGCGCTGCCGTGGCTGCCGGCCGCCACGCTCAGCTGCGGGCCGGCCAGCTGGCGGCCGTCGCGCGTGATGACGTTGACCACGCCGAAGAACGCATTGGGTCCATAGACGGCGGAGCCCGGCCCCGGCACGAACTCCACGCGGTCCACCAGGTCCAGGTCCAGCGGGAAGTCGGTGCCGATGGTGGCCTGGTCGTAGAGGTTGTCATTGAAGCGCACGCCATTGACCAGCAGCAGCACGCGGGTGTTGTAGTCGCCCGGCGTGGCGAAGCCGCGCGTGCCCAGGTAGTGGTAGGAGCGGTCGTACGACACATACAGCCCGCGCATGCTGCCCAGCACCTCGGCCAGCGTGCGGTAGCCGAAGAGCCGGATGTCGTCGGCGGTCACCACGCTCACCAGGGCGGGTGCTTCCAGGGTGGTCTGCGTGTACCGGCTGGCGGTCCGGACTTCCATCTGCACGAGCTGTTCCAGCGGCAGATGGGCGATGTCCGCCTGCGCGATGGCGTGGGAGAGTCCGCTGCAAAGGAGGGCCAGCGCCATGCGCTGTGGCCACTGTGCCGGGCGATGGTCCGATCCTCTTGTCATGGGCGTTGCACCCGCTGTGGCGGTGGCTCCTGTGTGCGAGACCAAGCGTTCCGGAGGTTCGTGGTTCGGTGGGGCGAGTGTTTACAAATTGTATCCACCAGCAGGCCCGGCAGGCCCCCGGGGGGATCGGTGATGACCCTAGGAAAAATGTAAAAGGTGGCCGCAGCAGCCGCAGCAGCCGGTGGGCCGGCTGGGGCTCAGTCCCCCGCCGCCGAATCCCCGCGGTGGGCGAAGGCCAGGCCCACGCGGCGGTACAGGCGGCGCCAGCCGAACAGGTAGACCACCACCAGGGCCGCCGCGACCGCGAGCCAGGGGCTCTGGGGGCTGGCGAACACAAACCGCCACGCCCAGTACAGTTCGGAAAAGCCCATGAGCGCGAACGTCCCCAGCCCGATCCACGCGCCTTCCGCCCGCCAGGCAGCCACCGAGACGAACGCGTGGCCCACCCAGGCCGCCAGGCCCAGCAGCAGGTGGGTGGCCCAGGCCAGCACCGGCCGCTGCTCGAACCAGCCCGCCAGTCCGGTGAGGGTGGGCGGCGTGCCGGACCGGGCGGTCACGGCGGCCTGCACCAGGAACGCGGCCAGCACGCCCTGGTGCTGCAGACGGCGGGCGGCGGTGCCCTGCCCCTTCAGCGCGGAATCGACCACGTGGCGTGCCAGCCAGCCGCCCACGCCGCCGGCGCGGGGGGTGCCGTCTGCGGCATCCCCGTCATCGCGGGGCAGGCGCGCGGCGGCTTCCCGGGCCTGGTCGTGCAGGGCCTGGGGCACATGTTCCATGGCGCTGGCGCTGCGGCGCACCGCGTGGGCGCAGACCGCCACGGTGCGCAGCGCGGGCGGGATCTGCTCCAGCCGCCAGCCGCCCTCCTGCACATGCGCGATGCAGGCTTCCTCGCTGAGCATGTCGGGAGGGATCTGGCCGAAATCCTTCACGCCCTGGCGCAGCGCCGCCGCATAGCGCGCGGGGGTCATGAGGCGCTTGGGCACGAAGCGCACCGTGTCCTCGTCGGCCGCCAGGGCGGCATCGACCATGGCGTGGGTGATGCGTTCGCGCGGCACATCGGCCAGGGTGCGCGGGTGCGACTGCAGCCGTGCGATCAGCGTGGCGTCATCGGCCGCCTGGGCCTGGCCCTGCGCCAGGCCTTGCAGCCAGCGCGTGTCCTCGGCGGCATCCCACTGCGCGGCGTAGGGCGACTGCAGCGAGAGCACCGTGGAGGCCTCGAGCGCCGCTTCCTGCGTGCGGCGCAGGGCGCGCAAGGCGCTGGCCAGGATGTAGCGCGCATGCTCTTCGTGGCGCACGCGGCCGAGGCCCAGGCGGGCGTCGGCCATCGCGCCTTCAGGGTCGCCCGCCCACAGCCGAGCCCAGGCGCGCTGCACGTGCCAGTGGCTGGCCTCGCGGGGTTCGCCGTCCCGGCGGGCCTGGTCCAGGTCGTCCGCGATGAGCCGGGTGGTGACGTCCTCGCGCAGCGCGGGCGGTACGGCGAGGAACATGTCCCAGCGGTCCTGCAGCGCGGCCACGCACACGTCGGTGGTGCGCCGCGCCGCAGGGATCTTGTCCAGTGACAGGCCGTTGGCGCGCGCCGAGGCCAGGCACAGCGCGGGCGTGAGCATGTCGGCGGGAATGTGCTCGATCAGGCAGCCGTAGTCGTGCCGCACGGCGCGCTCGGCCAGCGCGGGCGTGATCTTGCGCGGGTCGATGTAGCTGATGTTGTAGATGTCGGCCTGCAGGGCGGCCTGCTCCACCGCATCGGTGCGCAGCCAGTGCGCCAGGTCCTTGAGCGGCGCCTGGGCGCGCACCGCCTTGAGCGCGAGCTCGGGCGTGAGCAGGCAGCCCCACACGTCGCACAGGCTGTTGTGGTCCCAGGTGGCGGGGATGCGGCTGTTGCGCTCGTCGCGCCAGTCCCATTCGGGCTGGCCGGCATACAGGCTGCGTGCCAGGGCCAGGGCTTCGGCGGTCATGCATTCGGGCGGGATGCCGGCCGCCTCGCGCAGGCCCCGGCGCACCAGCGATTCGAGCCGTGCGGTTGTCCGCCAGGCCGCAGGCACGTATTCCAGCGCCGCCACGTTCGCATCCAGGGCGGCATCCACCACCGCATCGTCCAGCCACTGCGCGGGCACATGGGCGATCGCATGGCGGTCGTTGCACACGGCGTGCAGCCATTCATCACGTGTCCGGGGCGGCTGCGTGGCCGGCGCGCCCTCGGGGGGCCGGCTGTCCAGCGCCGGGCCGTCGCTGTCCGGGCCTTCGGGCTCGCCGCCGTGGCCGGGCGGTTCCGTGGCGGGGCCGGCGCCGCGCGCGCGCTGCGCCAGCTGCAGCGCGTCGATGCTGGGCGCGGCCATGAGCCACAGTTCCCACCACACATCGCCGTCGCCCGAGTCCGAATGCTTGTACAGCGTGAGCCACTGTTCGCGCGCCTCGTGCAGCGCGCCGCCGTCGCCCGGCAGGGGCTTGGCCAGCGCCACGGGCCAGGCCTGCGTGTAGTCGCCCTGGCGGCGCCAGGGGACGGCGTGCTCCGGGTTCGGGTCGGCGGCGCCAAAACGCGCGCTCAGCTGCTGCACCATCGCCACGCGGGCTTCGTCCACCGCGCGGTTGAGGTCGGTGCACAGGAATTCGTAGGGGCCGTTGTGCGATTCGCTCAGGTAGGCGCGCATCACCCGCCGCACGACCACGGTGCGGCCGGCCTGCACCTGGCCGGGGTCCTGCTCCCCGTCGTCATCGTCATCTTCATCGTCGCCGTCCACGGGTTCGTCGGGCGCGAGTTCATCGCCCGCCGCCAGGCGGTGCAGCCGGGCCTCGGCGTCGGCCAGCAGGTCCACGGCCAGCGGCACGATGCCGTCGAGCGTCTTGAGGTTTTCCAGGTGGTCGGTGAGCGGCGCGTGGAAGAACGGCCCGGGGGGCCAGCAGTTCTCGCGCACGCCGCTGCGCCACAGGGGCGTGCCCCCGGCGTCGAGCAGGGCCACCTGCTGGCCGTCGTAGTGCGCGCGCCAGGCGACGGCGCCCTCGCCGTCGATAAAGGCCAGTTGCCCGTCGCGGGTCAGAAACGGCACCAGCGGCGTGTCCGGCGGGTGCCCCACCAGCCAGCCATCGCCATCGGTCAGCGGCTCCAGCAGGTGGTCGGGCGCGGGCACGAAACGGCCGTCCGGGTGCAGCAGGCCCCAGTGCGCCGGGGCCGCTGTGGTGGCATCGGCCGCGCCCTTGCGCACGGCGGCGGCGGTGCGCACGACGGCAAAGCCGCTTTCCGCCGAGAAATCCGTGCCGTAGCTCAGCGGCGGGGCCGCAAGGGGTTTGCCGTCGGCCGTGAGAAAGCCCGTGCCGTCATAGCTGTTGGCGGCCACGCCGCAGGCCATGCGCCGCGAGAGGTGGCGCCCGCCTTTCACGACCACCTTGCCGCGCGCGTTGAGGTAGCCATGGCCGTTGTCCCAGGCATGGGGTTCGTCGAAGAAGGCCAGGCCCTCGGCATTGAAGGCATCGATGCGCGGGTAGCGGGGCTCCAGCACCCAGCGGCCTTGTGCGTCGATGAGGCCGTAGGTGTCGCCGTCCAGCGAGGCGGCCGTGGCGGTGGATTCGCCAAACGGCCGCGCGTCGCGAAAGCGGGGCTCGATCACCCAGCGCCCCGTGCGGTCCACGAAGCCCTGGGTGCGCTGGTTGCTGGCCTTCTTCCACAGCGTGGCGCGCGCCAGGCCATTGGCGCCGAAGGGGCTCAGCTCATGGAACACCTCGTCGCAGGTGGTGTGGCCGGTGCGGTCGATGATGCGCCAGGCATCCTGGCCCACCTGCACCGCGCACAAACCGTTGCGAAACGGCTGGGCGTTGTCGAATGCGGGAGGGATGGCCACCGTCCCCGCCAGGTCCATGAACCCCCAGCGCCCGCCGTCGCAGAAGCGGGCCAGCCCGTCCTCGGAAAAACTGCGCGCGTTCTGCAGCGTGGGCGGCACGCGCCACCGGCCCTCGCCGTCGATGTAGCCCCACGGGCCGTGGGCCGCGCGGGCTGCGCCGATCCAGCCGCCGCGCCCGTCGGCCCAGAAGCGCAGCACCTCGCCCAGGCCTTCGGCGGGGACCACGGCCCGGCCCGGGTGGACGATGACCAGCGCGAGGGCCTGGTGGCCGGGCATGAGCGGGATGCTGGCCAGCCAGGGGGGTGTTGGTTCGGTGTCGTTGTGGCTGGTCATTGCGGTCGGGTCCCTCGCGCGGCATCCTACCGAGGCAGATCGCTATGGCCGGTAACCATTTGCACGGCTTGGCGGATACGCCACAGCGGGCGGCGCTGCGGGCGTGTGGCGCAGGCCGGGCCGCGCCCCACCCTCTTTTTCTAAGTAAAAACCCTGAACCAGCCACCAAGCTGTCGATCTGCCACGGGTTCGTCCGTCGTGCTGGTGAAGGCCACGGATCGCGCCATGGCCCGCCCCCCTGACACCCCGAGGAGAACCCCATGCGATTCATGATCATCGTGAAAGCCACCGCAGAATCCGAGCGCGGCGACATGCCCACCGAACCCCTGATGGCCGCCATGGCCCGCTACCACGAAGAGCTGGCCCGGGCGGGCGTGCTGCTGGACGGCAGCGGCCTCAAGCCCAGCGCGCAGGGCTGGCGCGTGCGCTACGGCGCGGCCGGGGCGCGCACCACCATCACCGACGGTCCCTTCACCGAGACCAAGGAGCTCATCGCCGGCTACACGCTGATCCAGGTGCGCGACCGCGACGAGGCGCTGGAATGGACGCGCCGCTTCCCCAACCCGCGCGGCGAGGGCCTGGAGGCCGAGATTGAGGTGCGCCCGCTCTACGAGATGGAGGACTTCGCCGCCGTGGAGGGCGTCGAGCACTTCCGCGACCTGGAAGCCCGCCGCTGAACCGCTGCCCCTGCCTGGAGACCATCGCCATGATCAAGACCATCGCCCTCGTGCTGCTCGCCGCCCTGGCGCTGCTGCTGGCGTTTGCCGCCACCCGCCCCGACAGCTTCCGCGTGGAGCGCAGCCGCGTGATCCCCGCGCCGCCAGAACGTGTGTACGGGCTCATCCACGACCTGCGCCAGTTCAACACCTGGAACCCGTATGAACGCAAGGACCCCGCCGCCAAGGGCCAGTACAGCGCCACCACCGCAGGCCCCGGCGCGCGCTATGCGTGGCAGGGCGACAAGGTGGGCTCCGGCAGCATGGAGATCGTCGACGCCACGGCCCCCGCGCGGGTTGCGATGAAGCTCGACTTTGTGGCCCCGTTCGAGGCCCACAACCAGGTGGAATTCACGCTCCAGCCCGAGGGCTCCGGCGCCACCCGCGTCACCTGGGCCATGCAGGGCCCCGTGCCGTACGTCGCCAAGATCGCCCACCTGTTCTTCAACATGGACCGCATGGTCGGCCAGGACTTCGAGGACGGCCTGGCCAACCTGCAGGCCGTGGCGCAAAAACCAGCGACCTGAACCGCGCACCTTTGCCAAACCTTCTGTTTCCCTTTACCTTCCCACCCCTTCAGGAGCCTTTCATGCACAAGCAAATCTTCGTGAACCTGCCCATCGAGAACATGGCCCGCTCGCAGGCGTTCTTCCGCGCGCTGGGCTACGAGTTCAACCCCGAGTTCACCAACGAACAGGGCGCCTGCCTGGTGGTGGGCGAGAACCTGTTCGTGATGCTGCTGGTCAGGGACTTCTACCAGACCTTCACCAGCAAGACGATCGCCGACGCACGCACCACCTCGGAGGTGCTGGTGTGCTTCTCGTGCGACAGCCGCGAGGAGGTCGATGCCCTCGTCGCCAAGGCCGTGGCGGCCGGCGGCATCTCGCCGCGCCCGGTGCAGGACCTGGGCTTCATGTATTCGCGCAGCTTCGACGACCTGGACGGCCACAGCTGGGAGTTCGTGCACATGGTGGATGCCAGCAAGGCGCTGGGCTGAGCTTTCACCGAGGCCACCGATGCACAACCCCCGCAGTCCCGATGCCGATGCCAGCGCCGATGCCCTGCACCGCACCATCGATTCGGTGTGGCGCATCGAGGCCGCGCGCATCATCGCCAGCGTGGCGCGCATGACGCGCGACGTGGGCCGGGCCGAGGAGCTGGCGCAGGACGCGCTGGTGGCCGCGCTGGAGCACTGGCCCGCCACCGGCCTGCCCGCGAACCCGGGGGCATGGCTCATGACCACGGCCAAGCGCCGCGCCATCGACCACCTGCGCCAGCAGGCGGTGCATGCGCGCGAGCACGAGGCGCTGGGCAAGGACCTGCAGGCGCTCGAAGCCCAGTACGCCCCCGACGTGGTGGACGCCCTGGTCGCTGCGCAGCAGGACGACATCGGCGACGACCTGCTGCGCCTGATCTTCACCGCCTGCCACCCCGTGCTGCCCACCGAGGCGCGCGTGGCGCTCACGCTGCGGCTGCTGGGCGGCCTCACCACGGCCGAGATCGCACGGGCGTTCCTGGTGCCCGAGCCCACCGTCGCGCAGCGCATCGTGCGGGCCAAGCGCAGCCTGTCGGCCGCCCACGTGCCCTTCGAGGTGCCGGGCGCGGCCGAGCGCGCGCCGCGCCTGGCGTCGGTGCTCGAAGTCATCTACCTCGTCTTCAACGAAGGTTACGCGGCCACGGCGGGCGACGACTGGATGCGCCCTGCCCTGTGCGGCGAAGCCCAGCGCCTGGTGCGCGTGCTGGCCAGCCTGGTGCCCGACGAGCCCGAGGTGCAGGGGCTGGTGGCGCTGCTGGAAATCCAGGCCTCGCGCCTGCCCGCGCGCACCGATGGCGAGGGCAAACCCGTGCTGCTCATGGACCAGGACCGCGCGCGGTGGGACCGGCTGCTGGTGCGCCGGGGCCTGGCCGCGCTCGACAAGGCCGAGGAGCTGGCGCGCGCGGGCCATGCCTGGGGCCCCTACGCGCTGCAGGGCGCGATCGCCGCCTGCCATGCCCGCGCGCGGCGCGCCCAGGACACCGACTGGGCCCACATCGTGGCGCTGTACGACGCGCTCGCGCAGGTGGCGCCCTCGCCCGTCGTGGCGCTGAACCGCGCCGTGGCGGTGGGCATGGCCGAAGGCCCGGCGGCGGCGCTGCGGCTGGTGGACGAGATCGCGGCGGACCCCGTGCTGGCCCAGTACCACTGGCTGCCCAGCGTGCGCGGCGACCTGCTGGCCAAGCTGGGCCGCGTGGCCGAGGCGCGCGCCGAGTTCGAGCGCGCGGCGGGCCTCACGCGCAACGCGCAGGAAAAGGCGCTGCTGCTGGCGCGCGCGGGCGGCTGAACGGCGCTTGCACCCCGGGGACGGGCACCGCGCGCGGCGGCCGCGTGATTTTGTCCCGCGCTTTCGCCAAAATGGTGCCTCGTTCCGTTTTGCCGCCCACCGCCCTGCCATGACGCACCCAGACCCCGTGTTCCCGCTGGACGGCGGCTGTACCTGCCGCCATGTCCGCTACCGCATGCTCACCGCGCCGCTTTTCGTGCACTGCTGCCATTGCCGCTGGTGCCAGCGGGAAAGCGGGGCGTCGTTCGCCTTGAACGCCATGATCGAGGCCGACAGGCTGGCGCTGCGGGTGGGCGAGGTCGACCTGGTGGACACCCCGTCCGAAAGCGGCTTTGGCCAGAAGATCGCGCGCTGCCCGCACTGCCGCGTGGCGGTGTGGAGCCACTACTCCGGCGCGGGCCCGCTCGTCGCCTTCGTGCGCGTGGGCACGCTGGACGCGCCGGACCACCTGCCGCCCGACATCCACATCTACACCGCGTCGAAGCAGCCCTGGGTGGTGCTTGCGCCCGGCACGCCCGCCGTGGCGCAGTATTACGACCGGGACGCCCACTGGCCCCCGGGCAGCCTGGCCCGCCGCCAGGCCCTGCTGCCCCGCATCAACGCCTACCGCGAGGCCCTGGGCCTGGACTGAGCGCGCAGCGCGCCGGCCGGTCAGCGCCGCTTTTTCCTGGTGCGGGTGTGGTGCTTCGTGGACGGCTTGGGCGCCAGGCCCAGCGCGCCGCGCGCGAGGGTGTCGGCCTGACCATTGCGGTGGCGCGGAATCCAGCGCACCGCCACATCGCCCACGGCCTGCATCAGCCCGCGCACCTCGTCGAACAGCAAGGCCAGCCGCGCGATGGGCGCGGCGCGCGCACCACCGGGGGCGAGCTGCTCCACCAACACGCTGTTGTCGCTGTACACCCGCACGCCAGCGGTTGCAGCGGTGCCCTGGGCCTGCAGCCAGCGCAGCGCCAGGGCCAGCGCCCTCAGCTCGGCCTCGTTGTTGCAGCCGGTGAAGGTGGTGGCCTCGGACAGCTGCTGCGCCACCGTGCCATCGGGCGCGTGCACCACCGCGCCCAGCCCCATGCGCCCCGGGTTGGGCACGGCGCTGCCGTCGCAATGGATCACCCAGGGGGCGGCGTTGTCGTCAGGCACGGAAAACGCGCGGCAGATACCGGCGCGGCGCGGCCGCGCGGGGCGATGTCACTTGTAGAAAGCCTCGACCTTGCCCTTGAGCTTGATCATCAGCGGGTGGCCCTTGCGGTCCACCGTCTTGCCCGCGGGCACCTTCACCCAGCCTTCGCTGACGCAGTATTCCTCGACATCCGTGCGGTCCTTGCCGTTGAAGCGGATGCCGATGTCGTGCTGGAACACCGCGGCCACATGGTGCGGGCTGCGCGGGTCCACGCTCAGGTGGTCGGGGAGTGGGGGGCGGCCGGCGGCGGCAGCGGCTGGGGTGGTGTCGGTCATGCGGTGGTCTGGTTGAAAAGCGAAAGCGCGGATTTTCCGGGATTTGGCCGAGGACCCGGATCAGGTGCCCCCTGGGGCACGGCTGGAACATGAATGAAAATGCCTTCTAGCGCACTGTGGATAAGCGCAGCAGGCTATCGAATATGTAGCAAACGCATTCAGGGCGTGGCGTGCCGCGCGAGCAGCGCGCCCACCGCGGGTTTGGCGCAGCGCTGCACCAGCTGCAGCAGTGCATGGCTGGGTTCGGCCACCCGCCAGCGCGTGCGCAGGTCGTGCTGGATGCGCGCGAGCAGCGCGGCGGCCATTTCGGCATCGGCCAGCGCCCGGTGGGCCTGGCCGGTGCGTGGCAGGCCGTGGTAGTCCACCAGCGTCCCCAGTTTGTGGCTGGGCGCCTGGGGGTACAGGCGGCGCGACAGCAGCACCGTGCAGGCAAACGGGTGCGGCGCAGCCACGCCGGCCAGCGCCAGTTCGGCCTGCCAGAACTTGCTGTCGAACGACGCGTTGTGCGCCACCATGGGCGCGTCGCCCACGAAGCGCGCGGCATCGGCCATGACGCCTGCGGCCTCAGGGGCCGCGTTCACCATGGCGTTGGTGATGCCGGTGAGCTGGGTGATGAACGGCGGAATCCACGCGCCGGTTTTCAGGAGGCTCTGGAAGCGGTCCACTACCTGGCCTTTTTCCAGCAGCACGATGGCGATCTCGGTCGCGCGCGCGCCCTGGCCGGGCGAGACGCCGGTGGTTTCAAAGTCGATGACGGCGATGGGGGGCATGGGTGTTCCGAGGGGCAAGGCCGTGCGTCAGCGGCCCCCATTGCGGGCCGCAGCGGGTTGTGCCGGCGGGCCTGCAGGATAAACCGAACCCCGTGCCGGGCCCCGGGGGTGGTCGGCTGGGAACGGCTACGCAGTGAAGGTGTAGTCCACCGGCACGCGGTGTTCGTAGACCGTCTGGCTCGACGCATTCTTCATCAGCAGCCGCAGGCCCGTGAGCGCGCAGGGGTCGATGAGGGTGAAGTGCCTGTGCACGGTCCCCGCGCCGTCCAGCCGGCCCGTGGTGCCCTCGTAGGTCATGTTGGCCTGCGTGTCGGGAATGACCCAGATGTCCAGGCCTTCCTCCGCCTGGATGTCGTATTCGACCTCGACATCGATGCGGGTGCCGGCCTTGACCGTGGCGGGGGACGCAATGGACAGACGGATGTCGGTGATCCGCGATCCCTTGCCATCGTTCCTTTGCGCCTCGTCCAGCACCGCTTCCTCGTAGGTGAAGTCCACGGCGATGGCCTGGTTGAACACCTCCACGAAGTCCCGGTTCTTGACCACGATGAACAACTCGCGCACGGTCCCCGCCTGCGTGAGGTGCACCGAACGGCTCACACGCCCGGAGCCCGGGTTCAGCATGTCGTGCGAGCCTTCGTAGAGGGAGTCGTAGGTGGTGTCCAGGATCTTCACCCACGCATACAGCGGCTCGCGCGGCGCGCCGTAGCGGTAGTCCAGGGTCACGGTGATCGGCGTGTTGGCCTGCAGCACGCTGCCCGAGGGGGGCGCGATGGAGACCGCGGTGATGCGCAGGTCGGTGCGGGTGTTGTCCTGGCGCCCCGAACGCCGCAGGGCGTAGAAGACCAGCCCGATGGCCACCAGCCCCGCGACGGTGATGTAGACGTTCTCCATGACGGATTCCTCTCCCTGGATGGCTTTCGCACCGTGTTGTTGTGCTGGATGAAGGTGGCGCTGCGCTCCCGGGCAAATTATGGCGGGGTGCCGGCCAGTCCCCGGGGATGCTCCAGGAAGAACCGCAGCATCTCCCGCGTGGCCGATACCCCCCGGGGGTCGGTGTGGCTGCCCTGCGCATGCCCGCCCGCCCAGGCATGGCCGCCGCCATGCAGCACCCAGTGCTCCGCCACCGGCGCGCCTGCGAGGCCATACACCGTGCGCGTGTAGCCCTGGCCACCGGCCGACTGGCCCTGGTGCGTGCCCAGCTCCACGGTGCCCGGGGCGCTGGCCCGCGCCGCCTGCACCAGCTGCTCGCCGTTGCGGGCGTGCACGGTGGTGTCGGCATCGCCGTGGAATACGATCAGGGGCGCCGCCGCAACAGCCCCCGGAGCCGGGGTGCCCGCCGCCGGCCTGGCGCCATGCTTCATGGCCGACAGCGCCCCCATCACGTTGTGTGCCGCGCCGGCCTGCAGGCCCGAGTGCACGCCCACGGCCGCAAACACGTCGGGGTACTCGCGGCCCAGCAGCGCGGCCATGGCGCCGCCGGCCGACAGGCCCGCCACGTAGACGCGCCGCGCATCCACGGGGTGGCGCGCCATCACGTCCTGCACCATCGCCACCAGCAGAGCGAGTTCGCCGCCGCCCCGGCGCTGGTCTTCGGGGCGGAACCAGTTCCAGCAGCCGTTGGGGTTGGCGCTGTGGGGCTGTGCGGGGTACAGCACCAGCGCGTTGGCCGGGGCGGCGGCGGCGTTCATCCCGGTGCCGGTGGCGAAGTCCACGGGGTTCTGCGTGCAGCCGTGCAGCATCAGCACCAGGGGCATGGGCGTGCCGGCCCCCGCGCCGGGCGGCACGTACAGGTGGTAGTGGTGCGGGTTGTGCGGGGCACCAGGGTGGCTGAAGGCGACTGCGGTGAAGCTGTCCGGGGGCTCGGCGGCGTGCGGCGCGGCGGCCGCCGGGCGTGCACCCGGCCCGGACGGTGGGGCGGGCCGGGCCGCGCCCGGGGGGGCTTGCACGGTGCCGCGCTCGACCACCACCGCGTCCTCCACGTCCTGCGCCGCGCTGCTGCGCCACGGGGTTCCCGTGCGAAAGGCGAAGGGGGCTGCCGGTGCCTGCACCGGGGCGGGGCCCGCGCGTTCCGGCGGCGGCGCGGCGGGCCCCGGCGCCGTGGCCGAAGCGCTGCCCAGCGCCTGCTGGATGGCCCGCGTGGCATCCGCCAGCTGGCCGCTGCGCACCAGGTGGGTGGCCTGACCCATCAGCTGCTTGAGTTTGAGGTTCCAGTCCATGGGGTTCTTTCGTGGTGGTGGTTGCGGTGGTGCGCCGCGCTCAGCCAATGCGCCCTGCCAGGGCGGCCTTGACCGGGGCGCTGGCGTGAAACGCGCCCAGCACCGTGATGGAGGCAATCGTGGCCTGCGCCAGGGTGGGCGGCACGTCGTCGTCGATGCTGACCAGGCCGAGCACGCGGATCTCGAGCACCTGGCCCGCTGCCTGCACGGCTTGCAGCTCGGCGCGGCCAAACCGCTGCAGGCCCAGCACAAGCATCTTGCGGGCCACCACCTGCCGCACGGCGTCGCCCTGGGCGGCCAGCTGCTGGCGGATGGCCGTGCGGATGAAGTCGGTGCGGTTGGCATAAAACCCTTCCGACACCAGCAGGTCGATGTGGCCCAGGTCGACAAAGCCCAGGTTGATCGTGATCTTTTCGGAATCGGGAATCTTGCCGCGCACGGCCAGGGACGAAGCGGGAGCTGGGGTCATGGGGCCCTCCGTGGCCGGTGGTGTGGATGATTTCCATCCATATGGATGGTATATGGATGGAAAATTTTTTGCTTCAAGGGCCACGCGCAAAAGAAAAGAGCCCGAAGGCTCTTTGCGCATGGGTGCGAGCGGTGCCGGTGCCGGCGGCGCTCAGCCCGCCCCGCGGCTGCCCGCCGGGCCGCTGCTGCCGGCGGCGCCCCGGCGCGACTGCGCCTGGTTGCTGCTGCCCAGGTGCGTGTCGCGGTCGCCCCGGCTTTCGGGGGTGCGGCGGCCCTGGTTGATCTGGGTGGTGGGCTTGTCGCCCGTGCTGTTGTGGGCCTGGGCGACCTTGCCCGAGCCCTCGGTGTTGTCATTGCCGCCCGATGGGTCTTCCTCGCGGCGGTTTTCCTTGCTGCTCATGGAACCTCCTGGAATGGATGGTGAAGAAAAGGCGTGGCGGTGCCGTTCACGGCAGCGTCAGTTCCTTGTGCTCGCCCAGCTGGCGCGGGGGCTGGCCGGTGACGGCCGCCTTGGCCATCTTGAACAGCTGCACCATCTTGCTTTCGTCCACGTCCCAGTATTCGGCATGGCGGATGCGCACGGCCAGCAGGGCCAGCTCCGGATCGGTGTGGCCGCCCGGAAACCATGCCTGGGCCGCGGTCGACCACAAGGCTTCCTTTTGCGCCAGATCGTCCACGAAACGCGCCTGGCCCGAGAGCGAGACATAGCTGTCCGCGCCGGGGTCGGCGTACGAGACGTTCACCTCGCCATCGGTGAGGAGGCGCTCGTACAGTTCGCCGGACTTGGGGATGAAGAAATAAAGCTCCGCCTGTTCGTCCATGCGGCGGTTCTGCGTGGTCAGCGGGTGGGCATGCAGCATGCCGCTGGCGGTGCGGTGGGTCAGCATCCCGAAGCGGATGTCCTTGATGAGCTTCCACAAGGTGTCGTGGGCGGGGGTGTCGTGGGGCATGGGCTCTCCGTGCGGTGGTGAATGGGGGAAGGGGTCGGTGCTTCCATTCACTCTAGGCAGGGTGGCGCGCGCACCGTGTCGGCCCGCCGCCCGCCGGGGCGTGGGTGTTTATCTGACACCGCCGCGCCCCGTGCCCTGTATCGCGGGCGGGGGCCCGGGGCCGGGCCCGATCAGGCCTTTTTCAGGAACTCTGACTTGAGCAGCATGCTGCCCAGCTCCGTCTTGCAGTCCACGTTGTGGCCGTCGGCGCCATCGACGAGGCGGATGCCCTTGATCTTGGTGCCCTTCTTGAGCGTGGATGAGGACCCCTTGACCTTGAGGTCCTTCACCAGGATCACCGCGTCGCCATCGGCCAGCGGGTTGCCGTGGGCGTCCAGCACGGCGCCGCCGCCCTCGGGCGCGTCGGCCTCGGCGGATTCGGCTGCCTGGGGCCATTCGAAGGCGCAGTCAGGGCAGATGTAGTGGTTGCCGTCGGGGTAGGTGTTCTCCAGGCCGCATTGGGGGCAGGCGGGGATGGCATTCGTCATGGGGTTCTCGCTGGGGATGGCAAATGGGGAGGAAGGGAGGGGCAGCACGCGCATGGGACGGGTCCAGCCCCCGGCCCGTGCCGCCGTGGCGCCCGCTGGTGGGGACGGCGCCGCAGGCGACTCGGGGGGCATCCTACAGGGGCGCGCGTTGCTCCAGCGCAAAGGGCGGCAGGCCCTTGAGCAGGCGCTGGCCGTAGCTCGTGCGCATGAGGCGCTTGTCGTAGCAGTAGACATGCGCCTGGTCGTCCTCGGTGCGGATGGCGCGGCCCACCCACTGCGCCAGGCGGATGGCGGTGGCGGGCACCACCAGTTCGCTGAACGGGTCGCGGCCCACGGCGCGCAGCCATTCGGCGCGGGCCTCTCCCACGGGGTCGTCGGGCGGGGCAAAGGGCAGCTTGGTGATGAACACCGACTCGCACAGCCGCCCGGGCAGATCCAGCCCTTCGCCGAACGACTGCATGCCGAAGATGACCGAGGGCTCGCCGTTCTCCACCCGTTCGCGGTGGCGCTTGAGCAGCTGCGTGCGCGGCAGCGCGTTCTGCACCAGCACCACGCCGCGCATGGCGGTGGGCAAGGCGTCCACGGCCTGGCGCATCTGCTCGCGCGAGGTGAACAGCACCAGCGCGCCGTACTCCACGCGCGCGATGTCGTGCAGCAGCGCATCCACCATCTCGGCCGTGAACTGCGCGGCGTTCTTGGGGTCGGCGCGCGTCTCGGCGGCGATCAGCGTGCCCTGGGCGGCGTAGTTGAAGGGGCTGGGCACCTCCAGCGTGGTCGCGGCCTCGTCGCCGTGCAGCCCGGCCTCGCGCAGGAAGAAATCGAAATTGCCGCAGCTGTTGAGCGTGGCCGACGTGAGCACCGCGCCGCGCACCGCGTTCCACAGGTGGTTGCGCAGCGTGGTGCCCGGCAGGATGGGGCTGGCGTGTGCCTTGACCACGATGAAATCGCCATCGACCTCCAGCGTGAACCACTTGGCCGCAGGCACGAAGCTGCGGTCTGCGCCCTGGGGGGCCTCCTGCAGCAGCAGCTGCGCGGTAGCGTGCAGCTCTTCCAGGCGCGGCGCCAGCATGCCGATCTGCGCATACAGGGTGGACAGGCGCTTGGCCTCCTCGGGCTTGTCGCGCATTTCGGCGCGCAGGGCCTTGCTGATGGCGCGCAGGGCTTCGAGGAAGCCGTCGGCGCTGGCGGCCAGCAGCCCCAGCGGCGCGGTGAGCGGCTCGGGCAGCTCGCCGCGCGGCACCCGCACCCGGGCCGGGCCCCAGGTGTCCTTCTGGCTCTTGAGCGCGGGGCCGTACACGTCCATCACGATGCGCGCGAGGTCCTGCAGTGTCTGCCGCAGCTGGGCCGCGTGGCGCGGGATGTCGGCGATCTCCTCCACCTCCAGCAGTGCGCCGATGCGCAGGCCCCGGCTGGAGAGCCGGTCGATCCACGCCAGGCGCGACAGGTCCATGCTGCAGGCGAACTGGTCGAGCGCCGTGGCGGGCAGGTGGTGGGCCTCGTCCAGCACCAGGAGGCAGTTGTCCAGCTCGGGCAGCACGCGCGCGCCCAGCGACGACAGCAGCAGGTCATGGTTGGCCACGATCACCTGCGCGCCCACCAGCTCCTTGCGCTTGTCGTAGTAGGTGCACTGGCTGAAGGCGGGGCAGTGCTTGCCCGTGCACGACGCGCCCTCGGCCGCCACGGGGCTCCACACCTCGGGCTCGGGCGGGGTCTCCAGGCTGTCGCGGTCGCCGTCCCAGGCGCCCTTGGCCAGCGTCTGCGCCATGGCGCCGTAGAACTGGATGCGCGCCTCGGTTTCCTGCCGGGGGCGCTTGGCGCGGGCGGCGGCCTCCTCCTCGGCGAACAGGTCGTCTTCATCGGACGCCTCGGCCTCGCCCGTGCCCGCCAGCCGGTCGAGCTTGAGCTTGCACACATAGCGCCCGCGCCCCTTGGCCAGCGCGAACTTGAAGGGCTGGGGCATCAGCGCGGCCAGCGCCGGCAGGTCCTTGTTGACCAGCTGCTCCTGCAGCGCCACGGTGGCGGTGGAGATCAGCACCCGCGTGCCGCGCGACAGCGCCAGCGCGATGGCGGGCGCGCAGTAGGCCAGCGACTTGCCCACGCCCGTGCCGGCCTGGATGACGGCGATGGAGCGCTTGGGCGCCGCCTCACCGCCCTCCTCGTCCACCTTGCCCAGCGTGGCGCTGCTGAACGTGCGTGCCACCTGCTCGGCCATGCGCCGCTGGCCGTCGCGGCTGCGAAACCCGGGCGTGGCCTGCACCACCGCATCGAAAGATTCAAGGGCCTGCGCGGCCCACACCTGTTGAGACATACAGTAGTGTCGCATGGGTTGGCGCCTGCGCCTTCGCGGCCAGCGGCCGCTTCACCCGGCGGACAGATGGCGCCGGGGACTACACGGCGGCTCCAGGGGCTTTCCTACGATGAAGCCCTGTACCGCAGGAGAGATCACATGCCCACCGCCAGCACCCCGGACCACCCCAGCGCCGCCCCCACCGGCCAGCCCAGCGTCAACACCACCACGCCCCAGTCGCCCGCCACCGCCGGCCGGCGTACCCCACAGGCCGCGCCGCCGCCCGAAAGCGCCGACAAGCCCAAGCTGCCGCACGAGCGCGATGAATCGGTGGACATGACCCACGGCCAGCCCGATGCCCAGGTGGAGCAGGCCTACCGGGACGTGCAGCGGGGCCTGCAGGACACGGACCGGGGCCCGCCAGCGGACAAGGCCTATCAGAAGCAAAAGCAGTAGATGCTCTGCTTTTCATAGCTGCTGGCGCACATGGTTCATGCGGTGGACGCCAATCTGATTGATCCGCGAAATGTGGCGGTGGTCCCAAGCGCCGTGGGCGGCAGGCGCTACGCCACCCCGATCCGGTGAAACCAGCGCGGCAGATGGCCGGCGCCATCATCGGCGATTCGAGCACGCCATGGCATGCGCTCCAGAATCTCCTGCCGCAGGGTGCTCAAGGTCCGGGACGACTACAACCGCCACGCCGGCTGCCTGTGCGGCGCACGCTCCGTTCTCGCTGTCTTCAAACGCCAGGCATTGGGCTGGCTCTACCTCCAGCCGTGCAGCGGCCAGCCGGTACAGCGCCGGGTCGGTCTTGCTCCGCTCCACCTCGTTGCAGCCCGCCAGGGCCTGGAAGTGGTGCAGCACCTCCATGCGGCCCAGGCGGTGCTCGATCTCGTCGCGCCGTGACGATGACGCCACCATGATCGATTCCGGCAAGGCCCGGCCCACTACCTGTAGATAACCCGCCTCGGCCGGCAGGAGGCTGTGCGCCCGCGCTGCATTGATGCAGGCCCGCAGAGCCATGCGCTCCGAGTCGATGACAAGCCGTCCATGTCGAAGACGGGGGCGGAGAACCGGCGGGCGCCGTATCGCCCCGTCAGTGGGCAAAGATGCTCTGCATTCAATAGCATGTGGCGCGTTTCATCCAGGCGCTGCGGCCATTTTGGCTTGAGTTTCGGGGGACCAGACACTCCCTCGTCACGCTGCAAATGAATGAAGGTAGCTTGAGCAAATTGGGCGCAATTTGATGATATTGAGAAAACAATATCACAAAATTTAACAACTGAATGCGCCATCGATTGCTACGCTCCGCCCCTCTTTGGTGAATGGTCGCCAAACGGAGATTTGCACTATTGGCGCTGGATGCCGGAGCTGGCGTAGATCAGTACCGGTATCCCCCACGGCGCGCGGTGTGAAGAAAATAAGAGAGGGTCCTCATGCGCGCGCCGATCACAGGGTGCGCAGTGGTTGGCTGCGTGCGACTGCTGTGCTTCGTTTTCGTTTTCCTGCTCTCCCACACTGCCTGGGCCGACGAGGCGCTGGGCCTGTCATGGTTGCAGGGGCAGGTTCAACCCAGCGGGGGTCTGGCGAGCGAGACAGGTTCTGTTGCGCTGCCCGTGCAAAGCCGCTCGGAAGCCGCCGCCACCTTGCGTGCTTGGAGCAGGCCGGTGCCGCCGGTGATGCTGGATGCGATCGCTGCGGCGAGTGACGACACCGTCGAGGTACTGGCCCGGAAGTCCCTGACAAAACAGCTCCAATCGGCCAGCACGGCCCATCTTGACGCCCTTGCGCCCAAGCAGAACGCGGATGGCGGATTTGGCGCCACGGTGGGCTATGCCAGCAATGTGCAGGACACGGCGTGGGCCGTTGCCGCATTCACGGCGTCACGCGCTTCGTATCCCGAAACCGCCGATCAGGCGCTGGCTTGGCTGCTGGCCGCGCAGCAGGTGGACGGCCGATGGGCCCTCGCCACCGATGGCGATGCGCTTCTCTCCACGGCGCAGGCCGTACAGGCGCTCCACCCCTATCGCCAGACCTCTGCGGTGGCATCGGCACTGTCGAACGCGCGCACCTGGCTGCTCGCCGAACGCGGCGCTGCCCCGTCGTGGGGCGGGTCCCTGCGCAATGCGCAGGCCCTGCTGGCGGTGCTCCCGGGGCTGTCCACGGCAGCCGCCGTGCAGCCCGCCGTAGATTCGCTCAAGGCCGCCCAGCGCGCGGATGGCAGTTGGGATGGTGACCCGTACGTCACGGCCCTGGCGCTGCGCGCGCTCTGGATCGCGGGCCAGCCCACCACGAATCCCGATCTGGCCAGCGTGCAAGGCCTTTTGGTGAGCGACACCACGGGCCAGCCGCTGGCGGGGGTGTCAGTGCGGTTGACCGGCAGTGCCCAGCCCGCCGTGACCAATGCCCAGGGGCGTTTCGAGTTTCTGCAGTTGGCTGCCGGCACCCACAATCTGGCGATCGAGGTCGCTGGATACCTTTCGCTGTCCGCGGACCTGGGGCTGCTCAAGGGCCAGCAGCTGGATCTGGGCACCATCCGCCTGAAGGCGCTCACGGTCGGCAATGCGAGCACCGTCACCATTTCAGGCGTTGCCAAGTTCACCAACGACGGGGTGAGTTTCCAGAACGCCGCCAACGCCACCATTTCGGTCGGCAGCTCGACCACGCAGACCAACGCCCATGGTGAGTACGTCCTCGAAGGTATTGCGCCCGGTGCGATGGGCCTGAAGGCAAGCTATTCGTCCTATCAAGGGGTCGAGGCCAGTTTCAGTGCCTTGGCGGGGCAGCAGGTGCGGTTCGACCCGGTTTTCCGCCGCAGCACCGCGCAAAGCACGCTCAAGGTGGTTGTAAGCAACCAGGCAACAGGCGCGGCGATTGCAATGGCCAGTGTGTCACTCAATGGCCTGATCCGCAGCACCAACGCCCAAGGTGAGGTTGCCTTCGACGCTGGCGTGGTGGCAGGAGACAACACCGTCACGGTGTCTGCCAGCGGCTTTGCAACGCGCATCATCACCATGAACGTGCAAGGCCATCACTCCATCGTCCTGCCTGTCACGTTGACCGCAAACAACATCGGTCCCGATCAAACGGTGCTGCAAGGCATTGTTTCGGATGCCTCCACACGGCTGCCTCTGCAGGGGGTGTCCGTGGTCGTGGATGGCACCGGCCGCACAGCCACCACGGATGCTGCCGGGCGCTACACCATTGGTGGTGTGCCGGATATTGCTGGCTCACGCACCGTTTCCATGGAGAAAGCGGGCTATCAACGTTTTGAACAAGCCATCACGCTCGTGCAAAACGGCACACACCAGTTCGACGTGCCGCTGCACCCCAGCGTCGACCCTCAGCAACCCATCGCCATCCAGGCCACCGTCACTGACAGAGCCACCCACCAGCCCATTGCAGGTGCCACGGTGACCCTTTCGGGCAGCAACCCGCAGGTGCTGCAGACCAATGCCCAGGGTGTGGCGGAAATCTCGGGCCTCAACGCGGGGGCTACCCAGGTGCAGGTGTCTGCGCCCGGGTATGACAACGTGGCCTTTGCGGTGGATCTGGCGGCGGGAACGCGGTACGTGCTGCCGGTGGAAATGACCCCTAAGGTGCAAGGGCAAGACCGCATATACGGGGTGGTGCTCGATGCCCAGAGCCAACGCCCGGTGCCAGGGGCCAAGGTGGTCCTGGCGGGGGTCAGCCTGCTGGAGACCACCTCGGGGGTCGATGGCCGCTATGAATTTGCCAACATCACTGCGGGCCGCTGGAACCTCGCGGCAAACGCCCCCGGCTACCAGGGCAGCAGCAGCGGCTTTGACATCGCCACGAGCACCGCCATCAACCTGCCGCTGAAGCCGGACTATGGCCTGGAGGCCAGCAACACCCTGCGAGCCGTGGCAGTGGGGCATCCGAACTACCCCACGACCTCTGCGGGACCTGTTGGATACCTCTTCATATTTGGCGAGCAAGGCACCACGGGCCAGGTTGTGAGCAACGACGGCGCCATCAACTACAGCTTTGTTGTTGGTGCCAGCGGCGTAGCGGAACTCATGGTGCCCAACAACCAGTTTCTGCACGAGGCGGGCAAGGTAGTGGACAAGGCGCTGCAGGTGTACGCCAGCAAAGGGGTGAGCGCGTATTTCCTGAACCGCGAGATGTACACCACGGACATGTCGTACCTGCTTGACGTCACGGCGTTGGGCCTGGAATACCGCATCGTCGACTGGAACCATGCGTACAGCGTCATCCAGTTTTCACTGACCGCCGTGGAGGACGGCACGGTGGCCACCGTCACGCCTGCCAGCAGCCTGACGACGGGGCAGCCTGCGAATGTTCCCTTTGACGTGACCCTGCAAAAAGGCCAGTCCGTGATCTACACCGCCTACTCCGGCAATGAAATCACGGGCACCCGCATACAAACCAACAAACCCGTGGCGGTATTTGCGGGAGGGCAATGCGCCAACGTGCCACTCCATGCTGGCTACTGCGACCACTTGTTCACCCAGTTGCCGCCTGTGAAGCACTGGTCCGCTGAGTATGTGGCGCCCAAAACAGCCAACACCGGCACAGCGGGCAACCTTGTTCGCATCGTGGCCAACACCGCTGCCACCCAAGTGCGGGTGAACGGTGCGCTGGTGGCCACCCTGAATGCGGGGGAGTTCCATGAGGTGACTGACGCGGAGAGCCTTCACATCGTAGCCTCCGCTCCCGTGCTGGTGGGACAGTTCCTGAAGGGGTCCACGATCACGACCGGAGGAGTGCTGGGGGACCCAGCTTTTACCTACGTGGGCGGGATCGATCAAACCCTTTCTGACTACGTGTTCACGGCGCCGACCAACCTTTCGCCCTACAAGGAAAACTACCTGAACATCGCAATTCCGACCCCTGCGATGAACAGCCTCCAGCTCAATGGCCTGCCTGTGGATGTGTCTGGTTTCACAACCTTGGGTATTAGCGGCTACAGCGTGGGCCATGTCGCGATACCTACCGGCCCAGGGCGCATCAAGGCGGCCAAGCCGTTTCTGGCCACCATTGCTGGCTTCAGCCGAGACGACAGCTACCTCACCATCATCGGGGCCAAGTACTCCGCCGGGGCGTCACCCGACGACATCGTTGCGCGTGTCAGTGCCAGCACGGACAAGCCCTCTTACGCCGCCAATGCCGCGGTGCAGTTGGGCGCCTCCGTGCTCAACCTCGGCACGACATCGGCGGCGTTGACGCTCGTGCTGCGCATCCATGACGCCATCGGGGTCGAAGTTGCGCGATTTGCCCCGCACGAACTGGGTGACGTGGTTGCGGGCGCAACGTTGCCGCACAAGCAGCCATGGAACACCGCGCGCTACCCGGCCGGAACCTACACACTGGTCGCCACACTCCTGAACACCCAGGGCGAAACAGTGGACGTGGGCAGCACATTGTTCGCCATCGTTGCAGATGCACCGCAGGGCGCCGGCAAGGCTGCGCTGACCGTGGCGGTGGACAAGGCTCAATACGCACCCAATGACCGCGTACGCATCAGCAACCTGGCCCGCAATCTCACGGTAAATGCGCCAGTGGACAACGCCCGTGTGCGCATTACCGTGCGCAACCCCAACAATGCCGTGGTCTACACCCACACCCACCTGCTGGGCCAACTGCAAGCCAACGGTCTTCGGTCCACAGACACCCAGCAAACGCTTCGAACCGCGATGGAGGGAATCTACACGGTGGAGGCCCTGCTGATCGGCAGCGGCAACAACCTCAAATCGGCAACTGCACTGCCCACAAGCCAGGCCAAGGCGTATGACGTGGATGTGGACCTGGCAACGGCGACGGTTACCTACGTGGTGCGGGCCAATGCGCCAGGGGGGCCTGGAGGCCCCGGTGGCCCAGGCACACCCGGCGTCACCAATTCCATCCCCGTCAACCAGCCGTGGTTTCTGTGGCTCGCCGGCGTATTGCTGGCGGTGGTTGCCGCGTATCGCCTGCGGGCTAGCTCCTGCCAGCCTGGCCTCGCATACCGCCAAGGTGGGGGGGCGCAATGACGCAGTTGCGAAACCCCGTTGCCGCCACCGGGCTTTTGATACCGGCCACCACTGTCACTCCCCCTTTGAGAGAGAACGACCCCATGCGCCCATTGCAGGCCCCCGGGCACCAGCACACCCGCAGTCACCCAACCCAGCCCACTCAGCAGGACCGCCCGGTGGGCTGGTTCAAACGCGCGGTGGTCTGGCTGCTCACGGCCTCGGTGCTCAACACCGTGGGACTGCCCCTCGTCCACGCGCAAATGGCGCAGCGCAACCAGCTGGCGGTGCAGCAGCGCCAGCAAAGCGGTGCGCCAGCCGAGCAATACGCTGACACCCTGGAGCAACTGGCCAGAGCGCTGAATCCCGAATCTGGCACCCCCGGCATCGCCGCCACCGTCACTGACGCAGCCTCGAGCCTGCCCGCCGTGCAAACGCTGGACCGCCAGGCCCAGGCGCTCCAGCAAGAATGGGAATCCCTGCGCAACACCTGGCAAAACGCAGGCGTTGAAGGCAGCGTTCTTGACCGCCAGCTCGCCCAGGAAGCCGCCTTTGCAGACAAGCACGAACAGCTGGTCAAGCGCCTCCAGGCCGTGCAGGAAGGCAGCAGCAATGGCAAGGCCGCGGCCTTGCAGGTGCTCAAGGAATTCATCGACACAGAGGCCCCCGGCAAAACCCACCTGCCCCTCAACCTGAACAAGCTGCCCTGGCAGGCAGAGCGAGCCCGCCCCCAAGCGCCCATCCAGATGGATGGCCCTGAGGCAGAGCAGCCTCCATCCGCCGCCAAGGCCGCCACCGTGCAAAGCGCTAAAGCCGCCAGCGCCCCCAGCGCAGCCGACCTGGCCCCCACGCTGGATGCCCCCCACACCGACGCCATCAAGGCCCTGGCCCAAACCCTGGGCCACAACCCCCACAAGATCTACCAGTGGGTGCACGACAACATCCACTACGTGCCCACCCAAGGCAGCGTACAAGGCGCGCAAGACACGCTCGACAAAAAATCCGGCAACGCCGTGGACACCGCCAGCCTGCTGGTGGCCCTGCTGCGCGCCAGCGGCATCCCTGCGCGGTATGTGGCCGGCACCGTAGACATCCCCACCGCCCAGGCCCTCAACTGGGTGGGCGGCGTCCGCACCGTAGACGCCGCCCAGCAAATCTGGGGCCAAGGCGGGGTCAGCAATGTAGCCCTGGTATCGGGCGGGCAAATCAAGGCCCTGCGCATCGAACACACCTGGGTCGAAGCCCTCATCCAATACCAGCCCGGCCGAGGCACGCGCCACACCCCAGGCCAAAGCACCCCCGACACCTGGGTGCCCCTGGACGGCAGCTTCAAGCAATACACCTTCAAAGAAGGCATGGACCTGCAAAGTGCCGTACCGCTGGACGCCCAGGCCCTGTTGAACGCAGCCCAGCAAGGCGCAGAAACCAACCCGGCAGAAGGCTGGGTGAGAAACCTCAACACCAGCGCCCTGCAAAGCCAGCTGGGCAGCTACCAGGCCCGCCTTAAAACCTACATCGACAGCCAAAACGCAGGCCAAAGCACAGTAGGTGACGTCCTGGGCGCGCGGCAAGCCACCATCGACCCGCTGCCCTACCTGGCAGGCACCCTGCCCTACAACATCAAGACGCGCAGCCAAACCCACAGCGACCTGCCCACGTCCAGCAAAACGCACTTCAAATACGAAATCTACGCAGACGCCCGCAGCGCCGCGTGGGGAGACAACCCCCTGCTGAGCTGGCAAACCCCCACCGCAGCCATCGCCGGCAAAAAAATCACCCTGGCCTGGGTGGCAGCCAGCGCCGCTGACGAAGCCGCCATCGCAGCCCTCATCCCCAAGCCCGCCCCCGGCCAACAGTTGGACCCCAGCCAACTGCCCAGGGGGCTATCGAGCAGCATCAACCTCAAGCCCCAAATCTCGGTGGACGGCACCGTCGTAGCCACCGGCCCCGGCATGCGCGCAGGCAGCGAACCCGTAGGCCAAGGCGGCTTCACCCGCTATGGCAGCCAGGACTGGGACGAAACCCAAGACCAGCTCATCGCAGGCCAGCAAACGGCATTGGGCCTGAGCATCCAGGGCATCAACCAAGCCCAGCTGGAAACGCTGAGAGCCCGGATGAAGGTGAACAAGCAGAAGCTGGAACAAGCGCAGGCCGCTCCTGAAGCGCAGCGGGCGGCCATCTTGCAAGGCATGACTGGCGAAAATTTGACGGGGGATCTGCTGACAGGAACGATGTGGAGTTACTTCGCCAGCCTGCAGAGCCACGGCGCAATCGCCAGCGCCCAGGCCCAAACGATCGACCGGCCCGCCTTGAGCTACGGCCTGTTCCACGCCCAAGTCAAACCCAACAAGCTGTACGGCATCGTCACCACGGGCATCAGCTTCCAGGGGCTGAACATGGACATCGGGCACCTGCGGCACATCCGGTGGGTCAAGAACGACGACCCCAGTGCCGCGATCAACAACAAACCCGAACTCACCGCTAACGGCAAAACTGCAGCGCAAAACCGGTGGATTGCGTACAACAAGCTGCGGGGGCAATACAGCAGCGCCATGGAGCACGCGGTGCCCGAGCAGTTGTGGGTGGACGCGACGCAGTGCCAATACACCGACGAGCTAGGCCAAATCCAAAACCCCAACAAAGCAGACTGCGCACAAGCGGTCTCGGCAGTGAAAGCCATTGCCATCGCCCAGGCAGAAGGCCAGCGGATCTACACCATCAACCAAAGCAACGCAGCCACGGCATTGGCAAAGCTACCAGTGGGCGGCACAGTGGGGCAAGAGATTCAATCAGCCATCCAGGCGGGCAAGGAAGTGACCTTCCACGAGCGCGGAATCAACGCGCATGGGTTCTCGGGGTATGGGTACATCATTACCGACCCGGAGACGGGGGCTGGGGCTTACATGATTGAGGGTAGGGGGAATGGAGGGATATTGCTTGGACTAGCTCTTGGTCTTGTGTCGGGAATTGCGATCATCGTTGCTGGGCCTCTGCTTGCGGCGATAGTGGGAGCAATTGGGTTTGTGATTGGTGTGTATTTGGCTATGTATGAAGATAACAAATACAATCTAAATTTTTCTGGCGCAAGGCTTATAGGTTTAATGGCTGGGATCATACTTTCTGTAATTTTTGGCGGATATGTTGCTATTTCTTTTCCGATTATATTTATTGGTGGGGCGGCTTGGCTGTTGTTGACGGTGGCTCGCTTGCTTGTCATTGAGGTTTTTACTTGATTTATTAATATGAAAGATTCCAAAGATAATATTAGAATAAAAAAAAATATGAAAATTACAGGATGGTTCCTGGTGCTGGAAGGAGCTGTGGTGACATTCTTGTGGATAGCAAATTATTTCTTTAAATGGTTTTGAGGCGATCTCCAAACCGCTGCGCAAAATTCTCCAATCGCGAGTATGCAGAATGCTCTTATTTTGATAGCTGCTCGCGTTTGTCCCAATTGCGCTAGAGCCTGATTTGTTTGTGAATCCTGTGGCCACTCATTTGCCCTCGCCTGCTCGCTTCAGGCGCGGTGGCGTTGGCACAAACGCCCGCAGGTATACACCATCAACCAAAGCAACGCAGCCACGGCCTTGCCCAAGCTGCCAGTGGGCGGTACGGTGGGGCAGGAGATTCAATCAGCCATCCAGGCGGGCAAAGAGGTGACGGTGCACGAGCACCAGATCAACGCGCATGGATGGACAGGGTATGGCTATGTGATTACTGATCCTGAAACTGGAGCAGGTGGATACATTATTGAAGGGAAGGGGAATGGGGGGGCGTTGATCTACGGGATCGCAGCTTTTGTCTTTGCGATAGCTGCCCTATTTATATTGGCGTGGTTGGGACCTTTTGCAATTCTCGGATACGGTTGGATGCTGATGGCAGCTTTTGCTTCGGCTGGAGCATATTTGGATGCGATCGGCGCGCAGGTCAATTGGTCTGCAATTTCTAATTGGATTGGTTTAACCTTGGCGGTAATTGGTCTTGCGGCTGCTATTCCAGCATTGGGTGTCCTGCTGGTGGGTAATGTTGCGATTGCTGCTGGAATAATTGGATTGATTTCCGCTATATATTCTGTGTTGAGTTGAATGAAATGTTTAAGATAATTTGCAAGGCATTTCATGAATACCGTGAAAGAAAACTAACAGTGGGGAGTTTTCTTGTTGGTTTGTATTTTTTGGCGCTGACAATTTTTTTTGTATATCAAGTTGGGCGCTATTTCTGATCGGCTTTGGTGTGCAAATCAGCCCGGTTGTGCAGACTTTGAGGGTGGTGGGCGCGAGATACAGAGCCTTGGGAAGGACTGAGTGGCTTCATTTACTCAGTGAAAACCCTCTATTCACCAAATGCAAGACGATCTTCTTTTGATAGCTGTTTGCGCTTTTCCTGCTTGCGCTAAAGACTTGATTTGGAATGAATCCTGCGGTTGCTTATTGGTCGTCGTCTGCGCGCTCCAAGGGCGTTGGCTTCGACACAAGCGCCCGCAGATGCCAATCCCCGCTGCTCATCCCATTTCAGCCCTGCGGAGGCGACAGCCAAAACGCAGGCCAAAGCACCGTAGGCGACGTCCTGGGCACCCGGCAAGCCACCATCGACCCGCTGCCCTACCTGGCAGGCACCTTGCCCTACAGCATCAAAGCGCAGTTCAAATACGAAAACCGCTGGATTGCGTACAAAAAGGTGCGGGGCCAGTACAGCAGCGCCATGGAACATGCCGTGCCTGAGCAATTCTGGGTGGACAAAACGCAATGCCGGTACACGGACGACCAGGGGCAAACCCAGAACCCCACCAAAGCAGACTGCGCGCAAGCAGTCTCAGCCGTCAAAGCCATTGCTATCGCCCAGGCAGAAGGCCAGCGGATCTACACCATCAACCAGCGCAACGCAGCCACGGCATTGCCCAAACTGCCGGTGGGCGGTACGGTGGGGCAGAAGATTGCTTCGGCCATCCAGGCTGGCAAGGAAGTGACATTCCATGAGCGGCAAATCAATGCGCATGGGTTCTCGGGGTATGGGTATGTCATCACGGACCCGGAGACGGGAGCTGGGGCCTACATGATTGAGGGCCGGGGTAATGGGGGGTGGATGGATTTGGTGAATTGGGTGAAAGATAATCCTGGGTGGTCCGCAATTGCGGCCTTGGCTTTGGGGATAGTGGCAGGGGTTGGTGGATGGTTTGGTGCAATTCTATTGCTGATGTCTTTTGTTATTTCTGCTATTTCTATTTATCATGACATGATCGCGATCGCGAATGCAGAATGTGGAGTCCTTGGCTTGCAAGCATTGTTTGGGGCGCTAACAGCTATTGTTTTTGGGATCGGTCTGCTTGGAGGTGCAGTGGGCGCTGCGATTGCATTGGCAATAGCCGGATCTCTCATTTCGGCCCTTTATGCTGACGTGGCGAGTGCCATTAAAAAAATTCCTGGTGTCTGCTGATGATAGTTTTATCGATGGTTATATGGATTTTGACTTGTGCCTATGTTTGGTATTTCAATATCTATGATTTTGCATATTATTTAATTACGGCTTTTGTGTTCTTTGTGCCATGTGTTGATTTGATTGAAATCGTCGGGAGGGCCTTGGGGAAGGGGCGGGTGAGAAAAATGTGGGCCATCAATGGATTGGGTCTGATCTTCGGATTGTGGATATCTGCAGGAATTGCGTTGACCTCCTTTAGGATTAATGATGGAGCACATTTTTCTGATGTGATTTATTTGCCGTGGACGCTTGGATTTTTCATTGCCTTTTATTTTCTTGTGAATTTTTTTCTATTTTCTCGAAAATTGGTGTTGTGGGGCTGCAAAGGATGGCCTGCATAACTCCATGCGGTCTGTGATGGAGCGGGCTCGGGTGATTTGCACTACCTCCGGCTCGCAACGGTTATGTAGGCCGCCTTAAAGATATTTTTCAAACACCGCCTCGTGACCACGGGCATCACCTTCCAGGGCCTGAACATGGACATCGGGCACCTGCGGCACACCCGGTGGGTGAAGAACGACGACCCCAGTGCCCCGATCAACAACAAACCTGAGCTGACCCAAAACGGTAAAACCGCAGCGCAAAACCGGTGGATTGCGTACAACAAGATGCGGGGCCAGTACAGCAGCGCCATGGAGCACGCGGTGCCTGAGCAAGCTTGGGTAGACATTACCCAATGCCGCTATACCGAGCAGAACGGACAAATCAAGAACCCGACGCTGGCGGACTGCGCGCAAGCGGTCTCAGCCGTCAAGGCCATTGCCATCGCGCAAAGCCAAGGGCAAAAGATCTACACCATCAACCAGAGCAATGCAGCGACAGCGTTACCCAATTTGACAATTGGAGGTGATGTAGGCGCAGAAATCCGCAATGCCATCCAGGCAGGCAAGGAAGTGACATTCCACGAAAGCCAGATCAATGCCCACGGATTCACGGGATACGGATACATCATCACTGACCCGGAGACGGGGGCTGGGGCTTACATGATTGAAGGGAGGGGAAATGGGGCGATGCTTTTTATCGCGATAGCGTTGCTTTCGTTTGCATTCCCACCCCTTTGGTTTGTTATGGCTGTGAGCGTCTACTCCATCGCCACATTTGCTTCTCTCGCTGTACTAGTTGCTGCAATGATCTATGGTGTCCTGAGTTATATAAAGACTTTGGATAAGATACTGAGTCAAGAGAACTTGTCTCAGGATGAGAAGGATGGGGTCATAAAGACTATATCAGCGTTGGTTGTGTTCTCGAATATATTAGGCGGGATAAAAGGCGCCACAGAAAAAGGTGCTGCGTGGGCGGCGGCCGGCCTTGCGATACTGTCGGCAGTCTTGCAACAAGCTGTAGGCTATTTGGTTGTTGCTATAGATTTGCTTCGTGAGGCAAAAAATGAAACTATCACATAATATGAAGATTGAAATCTTTTCTGGAATTGTAATTATTTCAGATATTTTATTTTCGTCGTTTGTGTTTTTGTGTGGTGCTGTTTTTTTTTATTTTTGAAGATTCGGTGTCTCATTACTTTTTTCTTGTTGGAATAGTGGGGTTGTTGGTTGGTTTTTTATATTTCTATGCGTTGGCGATAGTTGCAAAAAAAATGTCAATTATTGAGGGTTTTCTAAAAAATACAGTTTCAAAAAGGCTTTGCCTATTTTGTTGGGTGTTGAAGGTTGCGGGAAGGTGGGCCTGAGCCCTGAACGTGGTATGGGATGCCTTTCATTACCGTGTCGGTGGCCTTAAATCAGACGTGCAACACACTCCCGTATCCAGGCGGCCTCAAATCCGAAGTGCGACACCTTCGATAATTGAGGCCGAGATGAATCAGAAAAGCTATGCACAGTTGAGTGATGCCTATAGTCCTGAGCCTGAGCATCCAGGGCATCAGCCAGACCCAACTGCAAACGCTCAAAACGCGCATGGAGGCCACAAAACAAAAGCTGGAGCAAGCACAGGCGGCCCCTGAAAGCCAAAGAGCAACGATCCTGCAAGGCCTGACAGGTGACCACCTCACCGGAGACCTGCTCACCGCCACTGTATGGGGCTACTTCGCAGCACTGCAAAGCCACGGCGCCATCGCCAGCGCCCAGGCGCAGATGGTGGACCGCCCAGCGCTCAGCTACGGCCTGTTCCATGCCCAGGTACGCCCCAACAAGCTGTACGGCATCGTCACCACGGGCATTACCTTCCAGGGGCTGAGCATGGACATCGGGCACCTGCGGCACACCCGGTGGGTCAAGAACGACGACCCCAGTGCCGCGATCAACAACAAACCCGAACTCACTACAACGGAAAAACTGCAGCCCAAAACCGCTGGATTGCGTACAACAAGAGCGGGGGCAGTACAGCAGCGCCATGGAGCACGCGGTGCCCGAACAGTTCTGGGTGGACAAGAGCCAATGCCGGTGCACCGCCGTTGCGCAAACGGGGCGCCGCCAGCGTTGAGTCTGCGCCGGTTCCGGCTTGGTCGCTGAGGCGGCGGCTTGTGAAATGCCCGCCGTGGGCTGTCTGCGGTGTGCAGGCTGCTGACTTTGGAAACTGCGCCAGAACTCCGAGGGAAGCAGGGTCCCCCTGACACATCACCCGCCAAAATGGCTTGAAACGCCGATGTACCGGGCGCTAGCAGCTATCAAAGGAGATATATATCCTCATCCTCGCTCGCGCAGCGCCCGCTCGATGCGGTCGCGCCGCACCGTGGTCTTGGGCACCTTGAACGGGAACCACGTGCGCACATCCTCTTCCAGGCCGATGCCGTGCATGTAGTTGTAGATGGCCTTCTTGAGCGCGCCGCCCAGCGCATCGTGGTCCACGCCCGTGGGGTCGATGAAGGCCACGTCGTTCTTGGCGAAGTCGCCCGGCGGCAGCGGCGCGAGGGTCACGCCGTACTCCTCGGGGTTCTTGCCCACGGGCGAGTGCACGGTGCAGGCAAAGCGGTGGAAGAACCCGCTCTGGATGCAGCCGTTGGCGAACAGCTGGCGCACGTATTCGAGCGCGTCCACCGTGTCCTGCACGGTCTGGGTGGGAAAGCCGTACATCAGGTACGCATGCACCAGGATGCCCGCGTCGGTGAAGGCCCGCGTCACGCGCGCCACCTGGTCCACCGACACGCCTTTTTTCATGAGGGTGAGCAGCCGGTCGGACGCGACTTCGAGCCCGCCCGAGATGGCGATGCAGCCGCTGTCGGCCATCAGCCCGGCCAGGTCGGGCGTGAAGGTTTTCTCGAACCGCACATTGCCCCACCAGCTGATGCCCGCGTTGCGCGCGATCAGCTCGGTGGCCAGTGCTTTCAGCGCCTTGGGGGGCGCGGCTTCGTCCACGAAGTGAAAGCCCGTCTGCCCCGTCTCGCGCACGATGGCCTCGATGCGGTCGGCCAGCACCTCGGCGCTCGCGCCCTCGTAGCGGCTGATGTAGTCCAGGCTCACGTCGCAGAAGCTGCACTTCTTCCAGTAGCAGCCGTGCGCCACCGTGAGCTTGTTCCAGCGCCCGTCGCTCCACAGCCGGTGCATGGGGTTGAGCATGTCCAGCAGCGACAGGTAGCGGTCCAGCGGCAGGCCGTCCCAGGTGGGCGTGCCCACCTCGGCGAAGGCCACGTCTGCTTCCATCATGTTGATGTACTGGACGGTGCCCTCGTCGTTGCGCACGAAGGTGCGCACCAGCCGCTGGCGGCCGCGTTCGCCGCGCACATGTTCGAGCAGCGCCAGCAGCGGGCGCTCGCCGGCGTCCAGCGTCACGTAGTCGACATGGTCGAACACGCGCGGGTCGGCCAGCTCGCGCAGTTCGGTGTTCACGAAGCCGCCGCCCAGCACCGTCACCACCTGCGGATGGCGCGCCTTGATGGTCTGCGCGATGCGGAACGCCGCGTACACGGAGCCCGGGAAAGGCACCGACAGCAGCACCACCGTGGGCTGGTGGCGTTCGATGGCCTCGTGCGTGAGCTGCGCCAGCAGGTCGTCCACCAGCGTGGGCGGTGCGGCCAGGGCCGTGGCCAGCGGGTCGAACGTGGGCTGGCTGCCCGCCAGCGATTCGGCATAGCGCACGAATTCGAAGCGCTCGTCCACCGCGTCGCGCAGCACATCGGCCAGGTCGTTCAGGTACAGCGTGGCCAGGTGCTTGGCCTTGTCGTGCAGGCCCAGGGCGCCGAACGCCCAGCCCAGCGGGTCGCCGCCTTCGTCGTCCACATACACATCCAGCGTGGCGAAGCGTGGGCCCTCGGGCAGGTAGTTGCGGCCCGCGATGCGGTGGGCCAGCGTGCTGTCGCGCCCCTGCAGGAAGGCAATGGCCGGGCCGATGGTGGCCAGGTAGCGGTCCTGCTGCGCGGCAAAGGACTGCACGGCGGGGCTTTGTTTCTTGGCGGGCAGCGCGTCCACCTTGGCGGCCACGGCCCTCAGGCCCTCGGGCGAGAGCAGCCGCAGCACGAGCGCCAGCGCCAGGTCCTCCTGGAACGCGAGGACGCCGCGCGAGCGCAGGAAGCCCGTGAGGTAGGCGGTGGACGGATAGGGCGTGTTCAGCTGCGTCATCGGGGGGATGACGGCGAGCACGCGGCACGGGGAAGAGGCCATGGAGCGTGGGGGTGGTGACCGCCGATTATCCCGGCACCGCGATGGTGTCCCTGGCGGTGTGGCTACTGCGGCGGCGGCGCGGGCCGGCTCAGCGGCGGGTGGGCAGCCCGCCGCGCGCCTGTGCCAGCGCGTCCTGGGCCTGCCGGCGCGCGCGCTTGACCTGGTACATCATCTGGTCGGCCACGCGCAGGGCGTCCTCGGCCCTGCAGGTCTGGTCCGGCGCCATGGTGACCGCGCCCACGCTGGCGCCGGCGTAGTCCAGCGATGCGCCCGGCAGGTCGAAGCGGCCCTGCGTGGCCTGGGCGATGCGCAGGCTCAGCGCATCCTGCGCGGTGTGCAGGGCGTCGCCGGCGTGTGCGCTCAGGCTGATCACCACGAACTCGTCGCCGCCCAGGCGCGCGGCCAGGTCCTCGGCGCGCAGCACGCCCCGCAGGCGCTGCGCGACGGCCACGAGGAACTGGTCGCCCACCTCGTGGCCGTGGGTGTCGTTGATGGCCTTGAAGCCGTCGAGGTCGATGAACGCGATCTGCACGCCCATCTGCCGGCGCCGGCCCTGCGCCAGCATCCGTTCCAGCGCCTCCATGAGCGCGCGGCGGTTGGGCAGCCCCGTGAGCTGGTCGGTGGCGGCCACGGCGGCCAGCTGTTCGTTGGCGGCCAGCAGTTTGTGGATGAGCTGCTCGCGCTCCACCTGCTGGCCGATGAGATAGGCGAACAGCGTGAGGATGCGTTCGGCCTCGGGCGTGCGCGGGCGGGCGTGGGTGCTGGCCGCGCACAGCGTGCCGTACAGCGCGCCGTTGCCGACGCGCACGGGCTGGCTCGCGTAGGTGCGGATGCCCAGGCCGCGCGCGGCCTGCGAATCGCCCCAGCAGGCGGGAACGTCGTCGGTGAAGGTGCGGCCCTCTTCCAGCGCGCGCTTGCACAGCGTGTCGTTCCAGGGCACGACCAGGCCCTCGGGGATCTGCATGGCGCTGGAGTTGCGCGCGTACAGCACGTGCTGCACGCCCTGTGCCTCGTCGATGGCGGTGAGGTAGGTGGACTCCAGCCCCGTCACCGCCTCCAGCATTTCCAGAAGCGGCCGCGTCAGCTCTTCGACGGAGTGGGCCGTGGAGACCGACTGGGACAGTTGCTCAAGAAGTTCACTCATAGACAAACATGGCTCGAATAGTGATGCGATACGCGCCGCCCGCGCGCCCTGGGGCCTGCCGGACTTCCGGACCGGATCAGGCTGCAGGCTCCGTCAGCGGCGGGGCCTGGTAGTTGTTCTTCACCCGCACGTAGTGTTCGGCCGAGTAGCGCAGGTACGCCATCTCCGCGTCCGTCAGCGCGCGCTGGCGCACCGCCGGGCGGCCCATGTAGAGGTAGCCGCTTTCCAGCACCTTGCCGGGCGAGACCAGGCTGCCCGCGCCCAGCATCACGCGGTCGCCCACCACGGCGTCGTCCATCACGATCGAGCCCATGCCGATCAGGCATTCGTCGCCGATGCGGCAGCCGTGCAGGATCACCGAGTGGCCGATGGTCACATGGCTGCCGATGAGGAGCGGCGAGCCCTCGGGCTTGCTGGCGTTGCGGTGCGAGACATGGCCCATGGCCAGGTCCTGCACGTTGCTGCACTCCCCCACCACGATGCGGTTCACGTCGCCGCGCAGCACGGCGTTGCACCACACCGAGGCGTCGCGGCCCAGGGTCACGTCGCCGATCACCTGGGCGGAGTCGTGGATGAAGACGCCGCTGCCCAGGCACGGGGCGGTATCGAGGTAGGGGGCAAGGGGCATGGGGTGGGAAGGAATGAGGGTGGTGGTGAAGAGAAAGAAGCCGGAATGCGCCGGGGCGCACGCAGCCGCCAAGCGTAGCGCCAAGCGGGGCTCAGCGCCGGAAGACGGGCCCGATGACCTCGATCTTGTTGGTCCAGACATAGCCCGCGAAGCCCCGGGGCACCTGGGCCAGCTGCGCGGGCGTGTCGATGCCCGAGGTGCCGGCGTCGCCCGCGCCGTAGGGGCCCAGCAGGATGATCTCGCTGCCCGCCTGCTGAAGCCGCTGCTGCAGCAGGTTCGGCCAGCCCCAGAGCCAGGGCGCGACGTTCAGAGGCACCATCACGGTGGTCTGGCGGCAGGCCTCGGGCACGATGCCGGCCCAGCCCAGGGCGATGTAGCGGCCCAGGCACTGCGCCAGCCCCTGGCGCGACCAGGTCCTGACGGGTGCCCCGCCCTGGGCCGCGAGCGCCCCGACGGCGCGCAGGGTGGGCTCGTCGCCCCCGTACGCGCCCCAGATGGCCTGCCGCCAGGCGGGCTGTCCGGCCACCAGCGCGGCGAGCATGTCGCCCTCGCGCGCCTCCCGGCTCTTGAAATTGACGAGAAAGCGCTGGCCGGGCATGGCCGTGAAGACCTCGGAGAGCTCGGGCATCAGCCCCACGCCCTTGCCGCGCAGGGGGTAGGTCCGGCCCCCGTCGGCGGTGTAGCCGTAGCCCACATCCAGCGTGCGCAGGTAGGACATCGCGTGGCTGCGCGTGGTGCCCCGGCCTTCGGTGCGGCAGTCCAGCGTCCAGTCGTGCAGCACGGCCAGGCGGCCGTCGGTGGTGGGGTGCACGTCCAGCTCCACGATGTCCGCGCCATGGGCGAATGCCGCCTGCATGGAGCGCACCGTGTTCTCGATGTAGTCGTGCGTGGGCGGCTCGATGCGCCGGGCGGTGCAGGTGTCCCGCTCCAGCCCCTCGCGGTGGTAGGTCTGGTGCACGCCCCGGTGCGCGATCAGGCGCGCTTTGGCGCCTTCGGGCGGCGCTGCGCGCCAGGAGGCGTTGAAAACCCAGACCGCCGCGGTGGCGATGCCCAGGCCGATGAGGAGGGAGTGGCGTTTGCGCATGGGAGGCGTGCCCGGGGAGGGGCTGGCGGTCGTGCGGCGAGCATTTTGCCCGGGCCGGGGTTCCCCGGCCTACGGCGCGCCGACCGCGTAGAACCCGAGGAACATCTCCACCGCATCGGCCAGCACCTGCTGCTGCACGGCAGGCGCCAGCGGCGGCTGACCCATGGCCAGCTGGGGCCAGAAGGCAAAGGACTTGACCATGCCGTGCAGCTGGTGGGCCGCGTACTGCGGGTCCACCCCCGCGCGCAGGGCGCCGTCCTGCTGGGCCGCGCGGATCCAGCGCGGCAGGCCTTCTTCCTTTTCGGACAGGCGCGCCACCATGGCCTGGGCGCGCTCGGGCGTGTGCATCATCTCGGCCATCGCCACGCGCGAGAGGTCGATGAAGCTCGCGTCGTTCAGCAGCTCCATCTTCTGCTCCAGCACCGCGAGCAGCTGCGCGCGCAGCGGTCGCCCCGCGTCATAGGCCACGTCGGGCAACGAATGGCTGCGCTCCCACAGGTGGTCCAGGATGGCGCCGAACAGCTCGTCCTTGCTGGGAAAGTGGTTGTACACCGTGCGCTTGGACACCTCGGCCGCCGCGGCCACGCGGTCCATGCTGGTGCCGTTGAAGCCATGTTCGCGGAATTCGCCGATGGCGGCCTGCACGATGGCCTCGCGCTTGCGGTCGGTCAGGCGGGTGGGGGCGATCACGGTGGCGGGCTCGGTCATTCCCCTATTTTACACCGGGTAGTTTACTTTTTTGAAAAGTGAACTACACTGTGCAGTGCACTTTTCGGAAAAGCATCCATGCTCCGCCGCACGCCCCGAATCCTTCTCATCCTCACCGTTGTCACCGCCATGGCCTACAGCATCCTTTCCTGCACCTCCTTGCCGGCAAGCTCCCATGAGCAGTCGCCCCAGCACGTCGATGGCAAGTTCCGCAACGCGGCGCCGCGCCAGGCCCCGGGTTTTGCCAAGACCCTGGGCATCATGTGGCGCTTCATGACGGACAAGCCCGCCGACGCGGTGCCGGCCCAGCCGCCCCAGGTGCTGCCGCTCACGCAGGCCGACCTGCTGGGCGCCCCCGACCTGAGCCTGTGGCGCCTGGGCCACTCGACCATGCTGCTCAAGCTGCAGGGCCAGTTCTGGCTGACCGATCCGGTGTTCTCCGAACGCGCCTCGCCGTTTTCCTTCATGGGCCCCAAGCGCTTCCATGCGCCGCCCATCGCCATCGACGAGCTGCCGCCCATCACCGGCGTGGTGCTCTCGCACGACCACTACGACCACCTGGACTTCGATGCCATCCGGCAGCTCGCCCCCAAGGTGGCGCATTTCGTCACGCCGCTGGGCGTGGGCGACCGCCTTGTCGCCTGGGGCGTGCCCGCCGCCAAGGTGCTGCAGTTCGACTGGTGGCAGGGCACCACCATCGCCGGCGTGAAGCTGGTGGCCACGCCCGCACAGCACTTCTCGGGCCGCAGCCTGTCGGACGGCAACCGCACGCTGTGGGCGTCGTGGGTGCTGGTGGCGGGGGACACGCGCATCTTCTTCAGCGGCGACACGGGCTACTTCGACGGCTTCAAGGCCATCGGCGAGCGCTTCGGCCCGTTCGACCTGACGATGGTGGAAACCGGCGCCTACGACGCCCAGTGGCCCGACGTGCACATGCAGCCCGAGGAAAGCCTGCAGGCCCACCTGGACGTGAAGGGCCGCCACCTGATGCCCATCCACAACGGCACGTTCGACCTGGCGCTGCACGCGTGGACGGACCCGTTCGACCGCATCACCGCCCTGGCCGGGAAAGCCGGCGTGCCGCTGGTGGCGCCGGTGATGGGCGAGCGGCTGGACATCCGGCAGCCCGCGCTCTCGCAGCAATGGTGGAAAAGGTAGGGGGATACCGCCAGCGCGGCGGTCGCTCGCCGGTCAGAGCCCCTTGCGGTGACTTCTGGAAGCTAACCGCGCCACTACCCGCGCGGCGGCCACGATCTCGGGCTCGCCGTAGCCCGCGTAGCCAAACAGCCAGCCTCTACGGTTCGATTCCATCGCATAGCGCGACAAGGGTGCCAGCATCACCCCGGCGGCGAGTGCGCTGCGGCTCAAGGCCTCGTCGTTGCTGCCGGGCGCGCATTCCAGCAGCAGGTGCATGCCCCGGTCGCTGGGCGCCAGCTGCAGCGCGCCGCCGCTGGCCTGGGCCAGCGCGTCGATCAGCACCTGCTGGCGCTCCTGGTACAGCTCGCGCATCTGCCGCAGGTGGCGCAGCAGGTGGCCTTCGGCGATGAAGCGCGCCAGCACCGCCTGGGCGTCGCCCGGCGCGTGCCGGTCGGTGATGGCGCGGGCCACGGCAAAGGCTTCCACCAGCGCGGGTGGCACGACCACGAAGCCCAGGCGCAGGCCGGGGTGCAGGGTCTTGGAGAACGTGCCCACGTACAGCACGCGCTCCGAGCCCGGCAGGCTGCACAGGGCGGGCACGCGCTGGGCCTTGCCGTCGTGCTTGCCGTACTGGAATTCACCGTCGTAGTCGTCCTCCACCACCCAGGCGTCGTGCGTGCGCGCCCACTGCAGCAGGGCCTGGCGCCGCGCCAGTGGCATGCACACCCCGGTGGGGAACTGGTGCGTGGGCGTGACCACGGCCATGCGCGCGCCGGGCCACTGCGCGGCGCCTTCGGCGATGCGCAGGCCCTGCGCATCCAGCGCTACCGGCCGCGCCAGCACGCCGTGGCCCAGCAGGCTGGCGCGGATGCCGGGGTAGCCCGGGTCTTCCACCAGCACCTCGTCGCCCGCGTCCAGCAGCAGCCGCGCGATCAGATCGATGCCCTGCTGCGAGCCCGAGCACACCACCACCTGCGCCGCATCGCAGCGGATGCCGCGCGACGCCCACAGCCACAGCGCGATGGCCTGGCGCAGCTGGGGGTCGCCCGCAGGGTCCAGGTACTGCGCGCGGGCGCTGCGCTGGCCGGGGCTGGCCTGGCGCGCCAGGCGGTCCCACAGCGCGAACGGAAAGGTGTCCACCTCGGGCGCGCCGATGCGAAATGCCCGCGCCGCCACATGCGGAGGCCGCCAGCGCGCGGCCGTCTCGGCAATGAGCTGCCCGCGCTTCGACAGCCCGCGCGGCGGCGCCACCAGGCCCTGCGCGGGCGCCACGCCCGCGGCCTGCGACACGTAGGTGCCGTCGCCCACGCGCGCCTCCACATACCCTTCGGCCTGCAGGCGCTGCACGGCCCAGAGCACCGTGTTGCGCGACACGCCCAGGCCCGCCGCGTGCTCGCGCGACGGCGGCAGGCGCGTGCCCGCGGGCAGGCGGCCGTGCTCGATGGCGCCGCGCAACTGCTCATAGACCTGCTGGCGCAGCAGGCCCTGGCGCGGGCCCGGAGCACCCGTGGCGGCGGCGACGGTCTTCGAATTGGCTCTGGCAACCGGCATGAATTGGCCCCTTCGTTGTGGCAATGCAGCCATAAACTGAAGAACCATTTTAGAAACCATCCGGGTCGCCTGCGAGGCCCGGTCCCCCAAGAAAGATCCTATGGCCGAGCACACCGCCACCATCGCCTGGTCCCGTGGCAGCGACGACTTTCTGGACAAGCGCTACCACCGCGCGCACACCTGGCAATTCGATGGCGGCGCCGTGGTGGCCGGGTCGTCGTCGCCGCATGTGGTGCCGCTGCCCTACTCCGACGCTTCGGCCGTGGACCCCGAAGAAGCCTACGTGGCCGCGCTGTCGAGCTGCCACATGCTGTGGTTCCTGGACTTCGCCTGCCGCGCCGGATGGCGCGTGGACAGCTACACCGATGCCGCCGTGGGCACCATGGCCAAGGATGCCGAAGGCCGCCTGGTGGTTGCGCACGTGCAGCTGCGGCCCGTGACGCGCTTCGACGCGGCGCACGCGCCCAGCAGCGCGGTGCTGGCCGACCTGCACCACCAGGCGCACGCGGCGTGCTTTTTGGCCAACTCGGTCAAGACGCCGATCGACTGCGCGCCCGTGCTGGACGTGGAAGGACCACTGACATGACCATTGCCAACCGCCAGTTCCAGGTGACCGACCGAGCCGTTCTGCACGGCCTGGTGCGGGACCAGCCCCTGGCCACCCTGGTCGTCTCGCACGAGGGCGCCCTGCACGTCAACCACGTGCCGCTGTACCTGGACCCCACGCGCGGCCCACACGGCACGCTGGTGGGCCACGTGGGCCGCGGCAACGGCGTGTGGCCGCTGCTGCCGCAGCAGGCGGTGGCCGTGTTCCATGGCCCGCAGGCCTACGTGTCGCCGTCGTGGTACCCGTCCAAGGCCGTCGATGGCAAACAGGTGCCCACCTGGAACTACGCCACGGTGCACGCCCACGGCACGCTCAGCGCGGTGGACGGCGACCCCGAGCGCCTGCGCGCGATCCTGCACACGCTGACCGAGGCCCACGAGGCGCACCGCCCGCACCCCTGGCACGTGGACGATGCGCCCGCCGACTACCTGCACAAGCTGCTGGGCGCCATCGTGGGCGTGGAGCTGGCGGTGGAACGCTGGGAAGGCGTCTGGAAGGTGAGCCAGAACCGCACGGACACGGACCGCGCCGGCGTCGTCGAGGGGCTGACGGCGCAAGGCACGCCGCAAGCGCTGGCCATGGCGGCGCTGGTGGAACGAGGGCCGGGCATCTAGCCAGTGATTGCTGCGATATTCATAGCTTGAAGCGCTTGATAGTAGGACGACAGAGCCTGTTTGGACCTTTAAAACCGCAGCATCAACCCGTACCGGTCGGGCTGCGCCTGTCGCAGCCATGCGCCGCGTTTCGACAGGCTCAGCGTGAACGGTGCTGGTGAGTGCCGAGTGGTGGTGGCACGACGTGGCGTGCGGCCAGACACCGCCCATGGCAACCCTTCAGCATCAGCCCTCCAGCATCTCCACGCGCAGCGACACCACCGGCCCGGCCACGGCGGGGTGCGCGGCCAGCGCGTGCATGGCCAGGTCCACCGTGGACTGGGCCGCCACGTCGGTGAGCACCAGCACCTGGGGATGGCCGGCGCTGGATGCCGCCTTGTCGGCCTGCAGTGTTTTTTCGGCCGCCAGCTCCACGCGCAGCACCGGCACGTGCTGCGCCGCCAGCCAGGCGCCCACGGCCTCGATCTGCTGGGCCGTGTGCACGGGCACCCGCAGGTAGTGGCGCGTGCGCACGGCGGCGCGCGGCAGCACGGCCTGGTCGTTGCTGATGGCGCTGGCATGAAAGCCCAGGTGCGGCACCCGCTGCGCCGCGTGGGTGCCATGAAGCCGCGCCACGTCCACCAGGTCGGCGATCACGGCCGACGCGGTCTGCTCGGAGCCCGCGCCCGCGCCGTAGTACATCGTCACGCCCGACGCATCGCCCTTGACCATGATGCCGTTCATCGAGCCATTGACATGCGCCAGCAGGTGCGTGGCGGGCACCAGCGCGGGCTGCACGCGCAGCTCCACGCCGTCGGCACCATCGCCGTTGACTCCATTGCCGTGCTCGCGGCGCCGCGCCACCCCCAGCAGCTTGATGCGAAAGCCCAGCTGCTCCGCGCAGGCCACGTCCAGGCCCTGCAGCGCGGTGATGCCCTCCACCTGCGCGTCGGCGAACCGCAGCGGCATGCCGAACGCATTGGCGGCCAGCAGCGTGATCTTGTGCGCGGCGTCGATGCCCTCGATGTCGAAGGTCGGGTCCGCTTCGGCGTAGCCCAGCGCCTGCGCCTGGGCGAGCGCCTCGGCAAAGCCCACGCCCTCGTCGCGCATCTTGCTCAGGATGAAGTTGGTGGTGCCGTTGATGATGCCGGCCACCCATTCGATACGGTTGGCCGTGAGGCCCTCGCGCAGCGCTTTCACGATGGGGATGCTCACGGCCACCGCGCCTTCGTACGCCACGGCCACGCCGTGCTGGCGCGCGGCGGCGAAGATCTCGTTGCCATGCTCGGCCAGCAGCGCCTTGTTGGCCGTGACCACATGCTTGCCCGCGCGGATGGCGGCCAGCACCCATTCACGCGCCGGGCCGGTGCCGCCGGCGGCCTCCACCAGCACGTCCACATCGGGGTGCGTGGCGACCTGCATGGGGTCGTTGGTCAGGGCCACGTCCTTGCCCACCACGCTCATGGCGCGGGCCAGGCTGCGGGCGCAGACCACCACCATCTTGATGCCCCGCCCCGCGCGGCCCGCGATGAGCGCCTGGTTGCGCGCCAGCACGCGGAAGGTGCCCGCGCCCACGGTGCCAATGCCGATCATGCCCACGCGCAGGGGGCGCATGGCCGCGGCGGAAGGCTCGAACGACGGGGCTTCTAGGGACTGGACGGGATCGCGGAACATGGGCTTCTCCAAACGACTGCAAAACAAACAAACAAAAAAACCCAGCTGCCAGAGCTGGGTTTCAGTCAATTCGTCTTGGGGGAGAAGAGAGAGCGATCACCAGGTGGCTGCCGAAACGGCCACCTGCGCGTGCTCAGGTGGCCGCGGTGGTAATGGTGGTAATCATTCGTGCACCCATCGCCCGCGTGAATGCGGACAGCATCATGCACATGCCCTGGAAGGCCGTGGCGCGTGCGGTGAAGGGGATGGCGGTGTACGACATGAAGGATGCAGTGTACCCGAGGCCCTTGGGCCGCCGTCAAGCCCATGCCGCGCCTGGTGCCGCGGGCAGGCGTCCGGGCAGCCCGCGACAGGGTGATTTTGCTATTGAATCAATAGCTTTTGGCGCTTCATGGATAAGCGCCAGGCGCCGATTTCTTTCTCATCGCCATCTCGCCAGCACCTGCGGCCTGCGCCCGCAGTCCCAGCTGCGCCATCAGCTCCATCGCGCCGGCCGGGGCCCGCTCCTTCGCGCCGTTGATGAAATACACGAACACATCGCGCGGCCGTTCGCCGCGGGTCCAGGCGCGCACGCCCTCGGCCCATTGCGCAATCGCCTCGGGCGTGTAGCCGGTGGGCACGTCGGCCTGGCTGCGCATCAGCCGCAGGTAGGCGAAGTCCGCCTCGGCATCGGCGATGGCCGGGAATTTCTCGGAATCGGTGTGCACCGGCACGCAGCCGTACCGGCGGGCCAGCGCGATGAAGGCCGGGGTGGCAAAGCTCTCGTGCCGCACGTCGAGCACATGGCGCAGGCGGCGGCCATCGACCTGTTGGGGCAGCAGCGCGAGGAAGGCCTCGAAGTCCCCCGGCTCGAACACCTTGGTGGGCATGAACTGCCAGACGATGGGGCCGAGCTTGTCCTTCAGTTCCGAGATGCCGCTTTCCACAAACCGCATGACCGAGTCGCCCGCCTGCGCCAGCACGCGGCGGTTCGTCGCGAAGCGGTTGGCCTTGAGCGAGAACATGAAGCCCTCGGGCGTCTCGCCGTGCCACTTGGCAAACGTGGGCGGCTTGAAGGTGCTGTAGTAGGTGCCGTTGACCTCGATGGCGCTGAGCTGGCGGCTGGCGTACTGCAGCTCCTTGCTGTGCGCGAGGCCCGCGGGGTAGAAGTTGTCGCACCAGGGCTCGAAGGTCCAGCCGCCGATGCCGATGCGGATGTGCTGGCTGCGGGTGCTACTGCTGTTTGCGGTGGTTTCCACGGCGTTCCCTGTCTGACAGTCCACGGGGTGGCCACTTTAGCAGCGCGACCGAGGCTGCGGCAACGCCCCGGACCGCCCGACGCCGCAGGGGCATACGGTGCGCCTGACTTATGCGGAGGTTTCCCGCGACCCCGGCACTTCCACGCGCGCCTCCAGCCCCGCACCATCCTCGCGCGGCCCCAGCACCAGCCGGCCGCCCAGCGCCTGGGCCAGTTCGTTCGCAATGGCCAGGCCCAGCCCCGTGCCGCCGGTGCCGCGGTTGCGCGAGTCTTCCAGCCGCACGTAGGGCTGCAGCACGGCGGCCAGTTCGGCGGCCGGGATGCCCGGCCCCCGGTCCAGCACCCGCACCAGCCATGGGCCCTGGTGCCCGGCCTCCAGGCTCAGCTCGGCCGCGCCGGCGAACTTGAGCGCGTTGTCCACCAGGTTGCATACCAGCCGGCGCAGGGCCTGCGGGCGCGTGTCGCAGGTGCCCTCTGCGGCGTGCAGCAGCGTCACGGGCAGGCCCGCATCGGCGTAGTCGAATGCAATGCTCTGCAGCAGCGCGCGCAGGTCCACGCGCTGCAGGGGCTCCCGGGCGGCCTGGGACGAGCGCGCGTAGGCAATGCCTTCTTCCACCAGCGACTGCATCTCGGCCAGGTCCGCGTGCAGCTTGCCCTGCAGCGCGGTATCGTCCAGCAGGTCGGCGCGCAGGCGCAGGCGGGTGATGGGCGTCTGCAGGTCGTGCGAGACGGCGGCCAGGATGCGCATACGCTCCTCCAGGTGCGCCTGGATGCGCTGCTGCATGCGGTTGAAGGCCTGGGCGGCGCGCTGCACTTCGCGCGGGCCGTCCTCGGCCAGGGGCACGGCGGGGCGGTCGGCACCCAGCGCGTCGGCCGCGTCGGCCAGCGTGCGCAGGGGCCGCGTGGCCGCGCGCACGGCCCAGGCGCACAGGCCCGCCAGCAGCGCCAGCTGCAGCGCCAGCGCGCCCAGCACCCAGGGCGAGACCTGCAGCCGGGGCTCGTCCATGTCCACGGCCAGCGGCGTGCCGTCGCTCAACTGGAGCTGCAGGCGCAGCTCGGTGCCGGGCACGCGGGGGTCGATCACCCGCACCGTCTGGCCGGGGGGCAGCGTGGCGCCCACGGCGCCCGCGATCAGGCGGGCCAGGTCGGACGGGTCCTCGGGCGCATCCAGCGGCGCGGTCAGCGCGAACCGGTAGTTGCGGCGCGCCAGCCGGTCCACCCACTGCGCGCGCTCTGCGGCCGGCAGGCGCTCCAGCATGGCCACGGAGCTGGCCACGTCGCTCGCCAGGTACGACACCATGGCGCGGCGCATGGTCATGCCGCGCTCGGTGAGCGCGAGCACGAAGGTCAGCGCATGCGCCAGCGCCAGGCCCAGCGCCAGCACCAGCAGGATGCGCCCGAACAGCGAGCGGGGCCACCCGCGCAGCGTCATGCGGCGGCCTCGTTGGAGGTTGCCGTGGGCAACACGTCGGCGCAGAACACATAGCCCTCGTTGCGCACTGTCTTGATGTAGCGCGAGCCCCGGGCACCATCCCCGAGCCGCTGGCGCACGCGGCTGACCAAGAGGTCGATGGAGCGGTCGAACACATCGGCGTCGCGCCCCTGCGTGAGCTGCAGCAGCTGGTCGCGCGTGAGGATGCGCTGCGGGTGGTCCAGCAGCACGCGCAGCAGCCGGTATTCGGCGCCCGACAGCGCCACCACCGCGCCCGTGGCATCGAGCAGGTGGCGCGCCGTGGTGTCCAGCCGCCAGTCGCCGAACGCCAGCTGCCGCGCGGGCTCGGCCGCCGCCAGGTTGGGCGGCAGCATGCGTGTGCGCCGCAGCACGGCGTGGATGCGCGCCAGCAGCTCGCGCGCGGCGAAGGGCTTGGTCAGGTAGTCGTCCGCGCCCAGCTCCAGGCCCAGGATGCGGTCGGCCTCGTCGCTGCGCGCGGTGAGCATGATGATGGGCAGCGGCGGCGCGCCGGGGCTGCGCAGCTCGCGGCACAGCGTGATGCCGTCGGTGCCGGGCAGCATCAGGTCCAGCACCAAGAGGTCGATGCGCTGCGTGGCCAGCACCTCGCGCATCTGCCGCCCATCGGCCGCCACGCTCACCTGCAGGCCCTGGCGTTGCAGGTATTCGGCCGCCAGCTCGCGGATGCCGGCGTCGTCATCGACGATCAGGACGTGGTCTTCGGTGGGCGTGCTCATGGGCCGTGATTCTCCGGGGTTTGCCCTGCGCGTGGCGGCGGCGCGGCGGGCCGTATGTATCTGAACTTGTCTGGCGGCGCTGCGGACACGCACGCATACCAAAAGGCCTTGCCAGGAAATATCACCGATACGTCCGCTGGCTTCAATGCAGTCTTCCTGAACTTCACGAGGACCGTGCCATGAAGATGAACCCCTGGACAACCACCACGGCCGGGCTGCTGGCCCTGTGCCTGGCCCAATCCGCTGGCGCCCAGCAATCCCTGGCCGCCGCGCCTGCCAAGGCCCCGCTGGGCCGCTGGATCACCGAAAGCGGCAACCTGGAGGTGGACATTGCGCCCTGCGCCGGCGAGACCCTGTGCGGCAAGGTGGTGCGCGTGCTGGGCAACCGCTCCATGAGCGCGCCGGGTACCGAGATGGCGGCGGCCGACGCGCGGCCCGCGCTGGGCATGACCCTGCTGTCGGGCCTGCGCCCCAGCGATGGCGGCAACACCGAATACCAGGGCGAGATCTACAACCGCGAGAACGCCAAGACCTACCGCGCCACCCTCACCCCCGCCGAGCCGGACCAGCTGCTGGTGCGCGCCTACGTGGGCATCCCGCTCTTTGGCAAGACGCAGGTGTGGCGCCGCCCGGGCGCAGAGCACGGGGGCGTGCAATGACCATGGCCGCCACCTCGCCCTGGCTGGCCGTGGCCGCCGGCATGCTCACCGTGGGCGCGCCCTGCGTGCTGCCCATGCTGCCGGTGGTGCTGGGCGCGTCGGTCGCGGGTGGCACGGCGCGGCGCACGCGTCCGCTGTTCATCGCGCTGGGCTTTGCGCTCTCGTTCGCGGCCGTGGCGCTGCTGTTCAGCAGCTTCGCGCAGGTGCTGGGCGTGTCGCCCGGGGGCTTGCGCCGGTTCGCCGCCGTGATGCTGCTGGTGTTTGGCGTGCTCACGGTGTGGCCCCGGTCCTTCCAGTGGCTCAGCCAACAGGCGGGTGGCGTGCTCAACCGCGTGGCCAGCCTGGGGCTGGGCTCATCGGCCGGCAACTGGGGCGGGCTGCTGCTGGGCCTGAGCCTGGGCGCGGTGTGGACGCCCTGCGCCGGGCCGGTGCTGGCCTCCATCCTCACGCTCATCGCCACCGAGCCGCCCGGGGTCAGCACGGCGGTGCTGCTGCTCGCGTATTCCACCGGCGCCGCAGTGCCCATGCTGGCCATTGCCTACGGTGGCCAGGCAGCGGCCGGCCATGTGCGCCGCATCTCGCGCCATGCGCACCGCGTGCAGCAGGCCTTTGGCGTGGTGGTCATCGCCGTGGCGCTGGCCATGCTGCTGGAGGTGGATGGGCAGGTCACCGCCTGGCTGTCGCAGTTCTATCCCTCGGGTTCTGGCGGGCTGTAAGCGGCCCGCAGCAAGGAGTTTTCACCATGACATCGCGCCTTTCTTCACCATTCTCTTTTCAACGCCGCACATTCCTGGCGTCCGCAGCTTCTGTAGCCGCAGCGGTGGCGGCACCCGCCCTCACCCACGCAGCGGGGCCCGCCATCCAGGCCGCCACGCTGCCCGACTTTGGCGCGGCGCCCGAGTTCACCGGCATCGAGCGCTGGCTCAACTCCGAACCCCTCACCCTGGCCCAGCTGCGCGGCCGCGTGGTGCTGGTGGACTTCTGGACGTATGCGTGCATCAACTGCATCCGCACCCTCCCCCACGTGAACCGCTGGGCCGAGCTGTACACGCCCCAGGGCCTCACGGTGGTGGGCGTGCACACGCCGGAGTTTCCGTTCGAGCGCACCACCAGCAACGTCGAGGTGGCCATGCGCCGCCACGGCGTGAAGCACCCCGTGGCGCAAGACAACCGCTACGGCACCTGGAAGGCCTACAGCAACCAGTACTGGCCCGCGGCCTACCTCATCGATGCGCAGGGACACATTCGCTACAAGCACTTTGGCGAAGGCGAGTACGACCGCACCGAGGCCGTGATCCGCGCGCTGCTGGCGGCGCGGGGATAGCCCGCCCGCCCCTTCCTGTTCCGTCGTTTCTCTGCCCGATCCCACCCACCTTTTGCAGGACTTTCGCACCATGCCGTTCCCCCGCCTCCAATTTGCCCTGGTCACGCTCGCCGCTGCCGCAGCAGCCCTGTGCATGGCCTCCGCCAGCCATGCGCAGGCACCGCAACTGCCACCACCCGACGCCACCCACCCCGCCACGCTGCAGCTGATGCAGGGCTTTCCGCCGCCGCCCGACAAGATCGTGCGCCTGGCCAACATCCTCAAGTACCCCAACGTGCGCTGGGCCGCGCACCACCTGCGCGAGCTGGGGCCCACGGCGTCCGTGTGGCGCGGTGCCGGGGCGCCCAGCGCGCTGGCCGCCGCATCCCGAGCGCTGGACGACGCGCTGCCCGTGCCCGACGGCAAGGGCGGCACCACCACGCTGGCCGACTGGCAAAAGGCCACCTACACCGACGGCCTGCTGGTGCTGCACCGGGGCCAGGTGGTGTACGAGCGCCACCACACCGGCATGCAACCGCACCAGCCGCATGTGCTGTGGTCCATGAGCAAATCGCTCACCGGCCTGCTGGTGACCGAGCTCATCCAGGAAGGCGTGATCGACCCGAAAGCACCGATCCCCCGCTACCTGCCCGAGCTGGCCACCAGCGCCTGGACCGATGCCACCGTGCAGCAGACGCTGGACATGACCACCGGCGTGCAATACGCCGAGAACTTTGCCGACCCTGCGTCCGGCGTCTTCCATTACCTGGCCGCCGCAGGCCTGCAGCCCGCGCCGCCCGGCAGCAGCGCCGCCAAAAGCATGGCCGAGTTCCTGCCCACGCTGAAGAAGGAGGGCGAGCACGGCGCCGCGTTCGCGTACAAGTCGGTGGACACGGAAGTGCTGGGCTGGCTGCTGCAGCGCGTCACCGGCAAGAGCTACGCCACGCTGCTGTCCGAGCGCATCTGGTCGCGCCTGGGCGCGCAGGAGGATGCCTATGTGTTTGCAGACGCCAACGGCGGCCAGTCCACCAGCGTGGGCGTGAACGCCACGCTGCGCGACCTGGGCCGCCTGGGCGAAATGCTGCGCGCCAACGGCCGCTACAACGGCCAGCAGATCATCTCGCCCGCCACGATCGCCGAGCTGCGCAAGGGCGCCGACCCCGCGAAATTCAGCAAGGCCCCCGGCACCGCCATGCGCGCGGGCTACTCGTACCACAACCAGTGGTGGGTGCCGCACGATGCGGACGGTACGCTGGAGGCCAAGGGCCTGATGGGCCAGCACATCCACATCAACCCGGCGGCGGAGCTGGTGGTGGTGAAGCTGTCCACACACCCGGTGCCCAACACCGCCTTCACGCATGCGGCGGACCGGCAGGCGTTTGCCGCGCTGGCCGCGGCGGCGCGGGGGCGCTGAGGGGCAGGCGGACAAAAAGAAGACCGTGCCGGGGCGCGGTGTCCTGGCCCGTCCCGTTGGCTACTTCACCAGCGTGGCGGTCAGCGTGATCTCGGGCACCGCGGCCAGTGCCTTCGACAGCGGGCAATTGGCCTTGGCATCGGCCGCCAGTTTCTGGAAGGCCGCATCGTCCAGCCCGGGCACCTTGGCGGTGAGCGTGAGCGCGATGCGGTCGATCACAAAACCTTCGCCCTCCTTGGACAGGCGCACGCTGGCGGTGGTGTCCACCGCTTCGGTGGCGATGCCCGCCTTGTCGGCGGCGAACGAAAACGCCATGGTGAAGCAGGCCGCATGCGCCGCCCCCAGGATCTCCTCGGGGTTGGTGCCCTTGCGGTCGTCGCCAAAGCGGCTGGCAAAGCCATAGGGGTACTTGTCCAGCGCGCCGGTCTCGGTGCTGATCTGGCCCTGGCCGGCCTTGCCGGCCCCTTCCCAGTGAACGCTGGCTTTCTTTTCAGGCATGGCGTGGCTCCTTTTCTGGCATGCAATGGTGGGGTGGTGAACACTCGGGTGAAACCCGGGCCTGGAATCACACCACAGCCGCGCCGCCGCTGGTGTGGGACAACGCCGCATCGTCCCGCACCGCATGCAAGGAGCCCGCACGCACCATGCGGATCGCATCGAACGGGCACCGCACCGCGCACAAGGCACACCCGGTGCAGGCCGCCGCATCATGCAGCCGGGACCGCTTGGGGCCCCAGGCTTGCGGGCCCTGCACCTGCAGCGACAGCACATGCGGCGCGCACACGGCCACACACCAGCCGCAGCCCGTGCAGCGGGCAGTGTCGATGGCGGGCAAGGCCTTGCGGGGGGCGTTCATGTGGTGGCCTGGACAGTGCGAGGGGATGGCAGGGCTGGACGAAGCCCGCGGCTGCCATGGCGCAGCTTAGCGCGCCGCATCCGGCCGGTCGAGCACCGCCATGGCGCGCACGTGGTCAACGCCCCGCGCTGGCGATACAGTGCGCCCATGCACCACAGCGGCAGTACCACCAGCAACAGCGGCAACACCACCACCACCGTCACCCGGCACCTTCTGATCCGGGGGCATGTGCAGGGCGTGGGCTACCGCTGGTCCCTGGTGCAGGCCGCCCTGCAGCGCGGTGTGCAGGGCTGGGTGCGCAACCGCCGCGACGGCAGCGTGGAAGCCCTGGCCACCGGCCCCGCCGATGCCGTGCAGTCCCTCATCGACTGGGCCCGCCACGGCCCGCCGCAGGCGCGGGTGGACGCGGTGGACGTGGGCACCGTGGCCGAGCCCGCCGAGCCCGTGGCGGGCTTTGTCCAAAGGGAGACGGTGTAGCGGTAGCGCGCGGGCTGGCGCTGCGGCGGCCCGCCGTGCGCCCTCCGGCAAATAGCGTGGCCTGGCGGCAGGCAGCCCCGGGTGCCCGCCGCTCAACCCCTGCGCTGCAGATCCCGCGCCCCGTAGGCGCAGTACCCCGGCTTGGGGCTCTTCTTCTGCGGATGCAGCCGGCACGTCTCGGGCCGCTTGTCGTACACCGTGCACAGGCGTGTTTTGGGGTCGAGAAAGTTACAGTCCCCACTGGCCCGCCGCGCCATCGTGAAGATCGCGTTCTTGTGGTTGAAGTGGTCGATCAGCCGTGCCTTGAGCAGCCGCCTGGCAAGGTGCCGCAGCTCTTCATGCTCGGCCTCGAACGGGTCCACCAGCTCCAGCCGCACCAGGTCTGCCAGCTGCACTTCGAGCGGCATCGTGCAGCAGTTGGCCGCGCAGGTGTCGCACAGGCCTGGGCGATAGCGGGTCCAGGTGTCGAGGCGGTCAACGTCGACGATGGAAATGGGGGAGCGCATGGGGTTGCGATTGTGCCTGGGTGGCCGGCCGCCGATGTGGCGCTGCCCACGCAGTCATCGCGGCCACCCGCTGGCGCTGGGCGCAATGACGCCCATGGCCATGGTCCCCAAAAGCTGTCGCCGCATGTGGCGCTTGGCCTACGCCAGTGTGGCGCGGTGGCGAAGACCATGGGGTTCTGGACGTATCCACCCCTACCCCTAACTACAGGAGACCACCATGACCCATCCCCAAGACCCCACCCGCGACATGAACCTGGACCCCATCACCAAGGAGCCGGGCGCCCACCCCATCGGCACGGGCATCGGTGCCGCAGGCGGCGCCGTCACGGGCGCAGCCGCTGGCTCCATCGGCGGCCCCATCGGCTCCGCCGTGGGCGCAGTGGTCGGCGCCGTCGTCGGGGGCCTGGCCGGCAAGGGCGCGGCCGAAGCGGTCAACCCCACGGATGAAGACGCCTACTGGCGCGACGCGTATGGCCGGGAGCCGTACTACTCGGATGCCTATACCTACGACGACTATGCGCCTGCGTACCGCCACGGCTATCGAAGCGTGATCGACGGACGCCACCGCGACTGGAACGACGCCCGCGACCATCTGCAGACGCGCTGGGACACCGACCGGGAGAGCAGCCGCTTGAACTGGAAGGATGCGGAACCTGCGGCCAAGGCGGCTTGGGAAAGGGCGGATCGGATTTGGAAGCAGACGAAGCAGGAATAGGCAGCCCGGGCGTGCTGTAGCCCGATAGGCTGCCTGTCAAGCGCAGCCATTGGACACTGCGCTTGGCTGACTGGCTGACTGGTCAGCCAACCACGTCAACGACTTTTCCGGTTGAATCCTGGATCGTCGTTTTCTCTATCCGCCACTCCACCTGCGGCAACAGCGGCAGCACATAGCGGCCTTCGCGCGGCTGCAGTGTCTGTACGAACTGCTGCACCGTGGCATTGGTCAGACGCAGGATGGCGGCGCTCTCTTCCTCGCCCTGCCATTCCACTGCATTGCTGCCTTGGTTGCCTGAAGGCTCCAGCAGTAGTTGCCACCGGTGCCCCGCCACACGCAGCGTGCGGCCAAACCGCAGGCGCAGCGGCAACAGGGCCACCAGTTCATCCACCTGGCGGGCGCCCAAAGTCACCAGAGTCAGCGGCTTGCGCAGCCGCCGCTTGGTCTGATGGAGGTCCAGCACATCGGTAAACAGGTACCCGCTCGACGAGCCGTCCCGTCGCACGCCCTCGTCCACCTGCTGCTTCACCGTGGGGTCGCCCAGCAGCGAGGCGCGGTCCAGGTCCGTTACCCACAGCGGCATGTGCGGCAGCAGCACATCGAGCAAACTGCGTGTGTGCCATTGTTTGGCCGCGCGCTCCTCGTCCAGCGTCAGTCCCACTACCTGCAAAAAGGCGACTGAGCCATTGGGCGTGGCCAGCGGCTCGGCCAGCTCCGGGTCGGTCACAAAGCCCATGGAGCAGATCAGCGTGGCCTGCCCCAGTGCAATGGGACCGTTGGCTGTCATCCAATCACCGTCGTTGAAGACGTTGCCGCTCTGGAACACATAGCGTGCCAAGTTCTGCAAAAAATTCAGCGCCCATGTCGGGGGCTCGGCATCGACCGCTGCGTTGGGCGCTATCGCCAGCCGAAACGTCAGCTCGAAACCATAGCCGCTCACCTCCGGGTCATTGGACTCCTTGGCGTACAACTCGCTGAACCCATACGTCACAAAATGCCAGTGCGGCATCGGGTCCGTGCGCCGCCAGGCGCTGATGCCATCCAGCGGGTCAGGCCCGCCCAGCATGTGCGAGATCAGCGTGCCAAAGTGCTTGGACCCCTGGCCGGGGTAGAGTTGGTCCAGGCGGGCGGAGATGGCGTCCCAGCCGGGGGAAGGGGCGTCGTTGTCGTCGATGGTGGATGAGGTCATGTCTGTGGAAAGCACAGGGACGAGCTGATTTCAGTTGAAGCTTGCGCGAAAAGTAATGGGGTCCAATGAACAGTGCTGTTCAAGCGCTCCGACCAGCGCAAACAAGCGTGGCATCTTTCTAAATTCGAAAAGGCGATACAGATGAAACTGATCTTTGGCGTGGCTCGAAAGTGCAAGTTCGCCCCTCGATACAAAGAACGGCGTGTCCTTCCCGAATGTCGTGGTCTTCACTTCAACGAATCGCTCACGCCCATCAGTCTCATACGACAGCACATCAAACCCTAGCCCATCTCCCTTGGTGCGAGAGACGTGCTCCACGCGGTCCGCGAGCTTTGGTTCGCCTAGCAGGTTTAGTCGCCAGTGCTCGTACTGGATGACAAATTCCTCTCCCGCCAGGCCGAGCGAATGGTTCCGTGCTTCCCGTTCCAAATAGTCTCTTTTGACGCTCGCAAAGGTCGGTGGCGTTTGGGTCTCTGTGACCCGATGTTGTCTGGTCGGCGCTTGCGCTTTGACATGCGAGAAATCTGATTGCAACGGAACGACTGCCGGCAGTTGAACTGCAACCAATGCCGCTTGATCAAGAGAGGGGTTTACTCCTATTTGCTCTTCCAATACCGCGAGCAGGAGCGCTTGGAAGTTCGAACGTGGCTGATAGCCTCGAATGTACGGAAACCCAAGCGCAAGCATGGCCGCGCTGATGTTTCCGTGTTTGAACTCTATCGATCCATCTGAGCGGCTATTGATTTTTGATTGAAGGGCGCGGCGGTGCGCAGTCTTGCTGTAACTCTGTCCCGCAAGTTCCAACGTCAACATGTGAAGGTAGTCTGCAACGATGGCCTCAACTTCTTCTCTCGACCACTCCATTCGCGTCTCCTTCTCATAGCGTACTCCTGATAGATAGCAGGGCACAGTGCGTGCTCATTGGAGCACTGTCAACATTTCTGCGACTACAGAAAACTCCTCGTCCTCGCCAACTTCCAAGACGATAGCTTCAAATCCCGGGTTGTCCGTTTCTGGCCATAGCTCGACGCGTGTATGGCGCCACGTCCCGTCTGGCTCCATGACCTTCTCACTTGAGTACCGTTTGATGGTGTAGCTGCCACCTGTTTCGGGATCATCAATGCTGCGGTGCTGAACGACCACAATCTTGCCGTTGCGGGTACCTCCCGGTGCTGCTCGGAAAAGACACCAAGCACCGTTAGGTATCCGCTTGTTCATGGACTCACCTACCACCTGGGCTACGGAAAAGCCAGGCTGGTAAGGAATCCAATCCGGCAACTCGACCCACTCCTGAGCACCTTCTTCCAGCGACTGCGCTTCAGAGAATGAACCCGCTGCAAATCGCAGTTCGATCAGCGGCGCTGCGTTTTTTCCCACCGCGCGCTCAGTAGCGGTCACAATTCGCAATGGGATGACATTGCTGGCTGTAGCTTTCGCAGAGACGATACTGTCTGCTTGCTCGACAACTTGCGGCGCAACCATTCCGCGCAGGCGCGAACGCAGGTACTCTGCCAAAAGATGGTCAGTGCAGTAAACGAAGCACCCGCGCATACCACGAGTCATCAGCGTGCGGTAGGTGTTCTTGATGATGCGGCTTGCCATCTCCTTGGCCGCAACCGGGTCGCGCTTCATGAGGCTCTTCAAACCCTTGATGGATTTGTCAGACCGGGCGCGGCCGTTGGCATCGGGCTGGATTTCGCCATGCCGGTACACGAGGTCTGGGCCGATGATCACACCCACGTAGTCCAGCTCCAAACCCTGGCAGGTGTGGATGCAGCCGACCTGTTCCACAGAGCCTGGCGTCACTATCCACAGGCTACCGTCTTCGCTGAGATTCCAGCGGCGCTGATAGCCGTATTCAGGGATGTCGATGTCAAACGCCTGTGGATCGGTTTTGCTGGGCCAGCCCCAGCAGTAGCCAGCCACCACCCTGGCCTTGTTGGCTGCCTGGTTCTTCTTGCGGATCAGCTCATGCAGTTCGGCTGGGCTGTCGACCACGCGAAAGTCGTATTCGGTGGTGTCGAGTATTTGGTTGGCGGTAGGGCGTATGGCCAGGGTGTCGTCAATCCAAGCCACGTAGCCGTCGGAGCCGCTGCAGCGGAACTGCGACGCCAGATTCAGTTCGGTAACTTGCGCATCCAGCGCGACGGACCACTTGTGCAATTCGCCGGTGTGGCCAATGTCCGAGATGGTGACGCGTTGATCGTCGTCGATAAAAAAGACGCTGCAGCGTGCGGAGGTGATGATCTCCTTGATCTGATTCTCGCCCAGGTTGCCATACAGGCCGGACTTCTCGTTGAGGCGATGGGCCTCGTCCACGATCAGCACGTCGAAGCTGTCTGCGGCGGGATCGGTGAATCCACCGGATCCACTGAATAGATTGCTGATGCGGCTCTTCTTGAATGTGCCTGCCAACTTGGCTTCAAATACTGCGCGCGGGGCCGCGTTCTTGGATACATAGCGCGCGTTTCTACCCCTTGAGATCAGCGCAGCCAGCAGATTGATGGCAACGACTGATTTGCCGGTGCCTGGCCCGCCTTGCACGATAACGACCTGCTTTGGCCCGCTAACCGCCTTCGCCTCCGCCTCAAGCACGCTTTCGTAGACTAACTTCTGATCGTCGATCAGCACGAACTCGTTCTTGCCCTGCAGCATTCCGACCACGGCGTCTGCCAGCATCTTCGATGGCTGAATGCGCCCATGCTCAATGCGGTAGAGCAAGTTCTTGCTATCCCCATGCCGTACATGCTGACGGATGAAAGCCTGCAGCCGGTCCTTTTCGGGTTTGAGGAACAGGGGCGCCTTGTCGATGTGGGGCGTGTAGCTTGGATGGTCGATCACCCCGTCGCGCCGTGGATAGTTGTGCAGGTACGCGCAAGGTTGCAGCGTCATCCCATCATCCAGCACGGCGGTATTGAAGTCATTGAGCAGTGCGGCATAGGACCATGCTTGGTACGAGGGATGTGCACCCTCGGTGTCGCCTGCCCGCCCGCCCCGGCGCGCCCAGATGATTCCGTCCTTTTCGCTTACGCGTGCTTCAGACCACTGCTTGAGCTCGACAATGATCACCTTGGGTTGGTGGTGTTCGTCCAGGCCGGTGATCAAAAAGTCGATGCGTTTGGCAGTCTGTGGTACTTGGTACTCAATGGCCACGCCCGCATCGTCGGGTATCTCGTCGTCGTACAGCACTTTCGCCATGTGTGAAAGCGAATGGGTCCAAGACCGCAGTTCGGCGGGGCCAACGTTTTGGCCAGTGGCATGTTTGTAGTGCTGCGAGACAACGTCTTCAATGTTGTCAGCGAAAGCGTGCTGGAGAAATTCGCGCTTATTTGCTTGGTAGATGATCACCCGCGGTGCACTCCCCTGTACTCGGAATCGACTGTTCTCGCTGCGTCTTGGCGAGGAATGCTGTGGGCCGAGGTATTGTGGTGCACGGAAGCCCAACGACTACAGTTCGTTGTACTTACGATTGCTGCCTCGGGCTTGGCTTTCCGGGTATTTCCGCCCATTGATCTCTATCTTTGCATTCGCTGCATCGATCAGATCAACATCCAGCGCCGCAGCCATCTGCACCAGATACAGCAATACATCGGCCATCTCATGGGAAACAGCCTGCTTTTTGTCTGCTGAGAGGTTGCGGCTTTGCTCCTCAGTCAACCACTGAAAGTGCTCCAGCAGTTCGCCCGCCTCCACGACCAATGCTGAGGCGAGGTTCTTGGGCGAATGGAACTGGGCCCAGTCACGCTGCTGCGCAAACTTTTGCAGTCGTTGGGCCAATTGTTGGAGCGCAGGGTCTTGAGACATCTCAAAGACGTTCAATGGGTGTTCGCCAACTCAAACGTCGATGTTGCCAGCCCGCAGCGCATTCGTCTCAATGAAGTCCCGCCGCGGCTCCACCTCATCCCCCATCAGCATCGTGAACACCCGGTCCGCTTCGATCGCATCGTCAATCTGCACCCGCAGCAACCGCCGCACGTTCGGGTCCATCGTGGTTTCCCACAGCTGCTCGGGGTTCATCTCGCCCAGGCCCTTGTAGCGCTGGCGGGATGTGCTGCGTTCGGCTTCGCTGATCAGCCACTTCATGGCCTGGCGGAAGTCGCCGACTTTTTCTTCCTTCTGCTTCTCGCCCTCGCCGCGCAGGGCCTTGGCGCCCTCGCCCAGCAGGCCGCGGAAGGTTTCGGCGGCTTCGGCCAGGGCGGCGTAGTCGGCGCCGTGCACGAAGTCTTGCGTAATGACGCTGCTCTTGATGTTGCCGTGGTGGCGGCGGCTGATGCGCAGCAGGGGCTTGTCGGTGCGCACGTCGAATTCACCGGCCACTTCGGCGGGGGCGCCGGTGGTGTTCAGTTCGCGCAGCTTGGCCTGCAGGGCCACGGCGCTGGCTTCGGCGTCGGCCACGGTGTCGAGCTTGAGGCTCACGCCGTCGGCAATCGCGCGCAGGGCCTCGGCGTCCATGAAGTTGCCCAGGCGGGCAATCACGCTTTCAGCGATCTGGTGCTTGCGCGCCAGTTCGGCCAGGGTGTCGCCAGCCAGCGTTTGCGGGTTGGCGCCGCCGGTGGTCACGCTGGCGTGGTTCAGCGCGATGCGCAGCAAAAAGCCGTCGAGCGCGGGCGCGTCCTTCAGGTACAGCTCTTCCTTGCCGGCCTTCACCTTGTACAGCGGCGGCTGGGCGATGTAGATGTGGCCGCGCTCCACCAGTTCGGGCATCTGGCGGTAGAAGAAGGTCAGCAGCAGGGTGCGGATGTGGGCGCCGTCCACGTCGGCGTCGGTCATGATGATGATGCGGTGGTAGCGCAGCTTGGCCACGTCGAAGTCGTCGCCACCCGTCGTGCCGCCGGCCTTGCCGATGCCGGTGCCCAGGGCGGTGATCAGCGTCAGGATTTCGTTGCTGGTCAGCAGCTTTTCGTAGCGGGCTTTTTCCACGTTCAGGATCTTGCCGCGCAGGGGCAGGATGGCCTGGAACTTGCGGTCGCGGCCTTGCTTGGCAGAGCCGCCGGCGGAGTCACCCTCCACGATGTAGATCTCGCACAGCGCGGGGTCTTTTTCCTGGCAGTCGGCCAGTTTGCCGGGCAGGCCCATGCCGTCGAGCACGCCCTTGCGGCGGGTCATTTCGCGGGCCTTGCGGGCGGCTTCGCGGGCGCGGGCGGCTTCCACGATCTTGCCGCAGATGATCTTGGCGTCGGCCGGGCGCTCCTGCAGGTAGTCGGTGAGCAGCTTGCCCACGATGTCTTCCACGGGGGCGCGCACTTCGCTCGATACCAGCTTGTCCTTGGTCTGGCTGCTGAACTTGGGCTCGGGCACCTTCACGCTCAGCACGCAGCACAGGCCTTCGCGCATGTCGTCGCCGGTGACTTCGACCTTGGCCTTCTTGGCGAACTCGTTTTCTTCGATGTACTTGTTGATGACGCGGGTCATCGCGGCGCGCAGGCCGGTGAGGTGGGTGCCGCCGTCACGCTGGGGGATGTTGTTGGTGAAGCACAGCACTTGCTCGCTGTACGCGCTGTTCCACTGCATGGCCACTTCAACGCCAATGTGCGTGCCGGGGATGCCGCCATACGTCTCGGCCGGGCGTTCACCGGCTGCGTAGAACGAGGTGGGGTGCAGGACGGTCTTGCCCTTGTTGATGAACTCCACGAAGCCGCGCACGCCACCGGCGCCCGAGAAGTCGTCTTCCTTGCCGCTGCGCTCGTCTTTGAGGCGAATGCGCACGCCGTTGTTCAGGAACGAGAGTTCGCGCAGGCGCTTGGCCAGGATCTCGTAGTGGAACTCGTTGTTCTCCTTGAAGATCTCGGTGTCGGGCAAGAAGTGCACTTCGGTGCCGCGCTTGTCGGTGTCGTCCAGCACCTGCATGGGCGAGACTTCCACGCCGTCCACCGTCTGCACGATGCGGTTCTGCACGAAGCCCTTGCTGAATTCCAGCGCGTGCACCTTGCCTTCGCGGCGCACGGTCAGGCGCAGCATCTTGCTGAGCGCGTTCACGCAGCTCACGCCCACGCCGTGCAGGCCCCCGGAGACCTTGTAGCTGTTCTGGTTGAACTTGCCGCCCGCGTGCAGTTCGGTCAGCGCGATCTCGGCGGCCGAGCGCTTGGGCTCGTGCTTGTCGTCCATCTTCACGCCGGTCGGAATGCCCCGGCCGTTGTCGGTCACGCTGATGGAGTTGTCGGAATGGATGGTGACGACGATGTCGTCGCAGTGCCCGGCCAGGGCTTCGTCGATGGAGTTGTCCACCACCTCGAACACCAGGTGGTGCAGGCCGGTGCCGTCGCTCGTGTCGCCGATGTACATGCCGGGGCGCTTGCGCACGGCCTCCAGGCCTTCCAGGATGGTGATGGCGCCTTCGCCGTAGCTTTCGCTGGCGCCAGCCTGGTTGGTGTCGATCTTGGCGAGGGTGGGCTCAACATGGCCGGAGACGCCGGTGGCTTCGGGCTCGGAGGGGATGTTGTCAGCGGTCATGGTGGGCCTTGGGATCCGTGGAAACCGGGGTTTCCAATGTGTTCAATGGTCAAACTGGGCTCTAGCGCTTATTCAATAAGCGCTGGCAGCTATCAAAAATGTAGCTTTTTCGGTGGGCTGCTTGGGGCGGGGGGCGGGGCATCGCAACCTCACGCCCACCGGTGGCGGGCGCAGGGCTAGATGCGCATCGGCATCACCACATACTTGAAGCTGTCGTTCTCGGGGATGGTCATCAGCGCGGAGCTGTTGCCGTCCGAGAGCTCCACCTTCACCATGTCCTGGCCCATGTTGGCCAGGGCGTCGATGAGGTAGGTCACGTTGAAGCCGATCTCGATGGTGTCGCCACCGTAGTCGATGTCGAGTTCGTCCACGGCCTCTTCCTGTTCGGCGTTGTTCGACGCCACGCGCAGGGTGCCGGGCTCCAGGTTCAGGCGCACGCCCTTGAACTTGTCGCTGGTCATGATGGCGGTGCGCTGCAGGCTGGCCAGCAGCGGCGCGCGGCCCAGGGTGATGCTGTTCTTGTGGTTCTTGGGGATCACGCGGTTGTAGTCGGGGAACTTGCCCTCGACCAGCTTGGTGACGAACTCCATGCCGCCAAAGGTGAACTTGGCCTGGTTGTTGGCGAACTGCATCTCGATGTGGGGCTGGTTCTCGCCACCCGCGTCACTCAGCAGGCGCTGCAGCTCGATCACGGTCTTGCGCGGCAGGATGACTTCCTGCTTGGGCACTTCCACATCCAGCGTCGCGCTGGCGAACGCCAGGCGGTGGCCGTCGGTGGCCACCAGGGACAGCTGCTTGCCCTCGGCCACGAACAGGATGCCGTTGAGGTAGTAGCGGATGTCCTGCACCGCCATGGCAAACGACACCTGGCCCAGCAGGTCTTTCAGCGTCTTTTGCGGCACGGCGAACACGGGGCCGAAGGCGGCGGATTCCTGCACCAGCGGGAAGTCCTCGGCCGGCAGGCTCTGGAGCGTGAAGCGGCTCTTGCCGCCCTTGAGGATGAGCTTGGACTGGGCCGACTCCAGGCTCACCGTCTGGTCGCCGGGCATGGTGCGCAGGATGTCGATGAGCTTGCGCGCGCCCACCGTGGTGGTGAAGTCGCCGGTGTCGCCGCCCAGTTCTGCCGTGGTGCGGATCTGGATTTCGAGGTCGCTGGTCGTCAGCTGCAGGGCGTTGCCCGTCTTGCGGATCAGCACGTTGGCCAGGATGGGCAGGGTGTGCCGGCGCTCGACGATGCCAGCCACGGACTGCAGTACCGCGAGAACCTTGTCTTGTGTTGCCTTCAGGACGATCATGTCATCAACCTCTTGTGGTTTTTGGAACGGAGCTTGGACAGCGGCACGGGTCGTGCCTCCCCCTGCTGCACAACCCGTCATTTTGCCCCTTAACGGAGCCGTTTCTCTGGGGGGCCTCGATCACGCCTTTTTAGCCTTTCAGCGTCTGCTCCAGCACGTGCAATTGCTGGTTCAGTTCCGTGAGCTGCTGGCGCTCTCCGGAAATCTTGCGCACGGCGTGCAAAACCGTGGTGTGGTCGCGCCCGCCAAACAATTCTCCGATCTCGGGAAGACTCTTTTGCGTCAGTTCCTTGGCCAGGTACATCGCGATCTGGCGCGGCCGGGCAATGCTGGCCGGGCGCTTCTTGCTGTACATGTCGGCGACCTTGATCTTGTAGTAGTCGGCCACCGTCTTCTGGATGTTTTCCACACTGATCTGCCGGTTCTGGATCGACAGCAGGTCGCGCAGCGCCTCGCGGGCCAGCTGGATGGAGATTTCCTTCTGGTTGAAGCGCGAGTACGCGAGGATCTTGCGCAGCGCGCCTTCGAGCTCGCGCACGTTGGAGCGCACGTTCTTGGCCACGAAGAAGGCGACTTCCTCGGGCATCTCGGTGCCTTCGACGCGGGCCTTGTTGATCAGGATGGCCACGCGCATCTCGAGCTCGGGCGGCTCGATGGCGACCGTGAGGCCCGAGTCGAAGCGCGAGACCAGCCGCTCGTGGATGTTGGCCAGGCCCTTCGGATACGTGTCCGAGGTCATCACGATGTGCGACTTCTTGGCCAGCAGGGCCTCGAACGCGTTGAAGAATTCTTCCTGCGTTCGGTCCTTGTTGGCGAAGAACTGCACGTCATCGATGAGCAGCAGGTCGAGCGAGTGGTAGCGCTCCTTGAACTCGTCGAACGTGCGCCGCTGGTACGCCTTAACCACATCCGACACGAACTGCTCGGCATGGATGTAGAGAACTTTGGCGTCGGGCTTGTCCTGCAGCAGGCGGTTACCCACAGCGTGCACTAGGTGGGTCTTGCCCAGGCCGACGCCGCCGTAGATGAACAGCGGGTTGTACAGATGGCCCGGCATGCCGGCCACGTGCATGGCCGCTGAGCGCGCCATGCGGTTGGCCGTGCCCTCCACCAGGGTCTCGAACGTCAGGGCGGCATTGAGCCGGTTGCGGAACGCGCCGGCCGAGGCGTCATCGCTGCTGCTGGCCGGTGATTCAGCGGGGGCGGCGGTGTTCGATGGCTCCGATGCCGCAGGGCGCACATAAGTACGGGCAACGGATTCGCGCTGAGCAAGCGCTAACTCCAGGGTGACGGGCTGGCCGTACAGGCCCTCGAGCAGGGCGGCGATGCGGCCCGCATACTGGGCACGGATCCAGTCGAGCTTGAAGCGGTTGCCCACCAGCACGGTCACCTTGGAGAAGTCCTCGGCCACCTGGGCCACCAGGGGCTTGATCCAGGTGTTGAACTGTTGTTCGGGCAGGTCTTGCGCCAGTTGCTCTACGCAGGCTTGCCACAGGCCCTGGCCGGCGTCTGCGCCGGGTGATGGAAGGGGGCTGCGGGAGGGTTCCTCGGTCATTTCAGGGAGATTCTTGTTGTGGATAGGAGGAACGGTACTGGGCGGGGGATTGTAGCTTGTCAAGGAGTTATCCACAATTTGGCGGGCACCGCATCCGGGTGTTTCCTGGGGTTGAATTTCTGCCCGGGCTGTGGTGCGCGCTGGCTGCGGATGGCTGCCGCGCGGCACAGGCGGGCCGCCGCGCGCAGGGCTGTTGCGGGGCCTGCTGGAAAGGCCGCCAGCCAAAAGGCATTGCCAGCAGCGGCCAAGCCTGCGATAATTTTGGGTTTCCCTGAATGTGTTCAGGGTGATTTGACCCGGCGCGCCGTTATTTCTGCCCCCGTGGGTCTGCCTCCAGAGTGCTGTTTCATATGGCGCGGGTTGCAGGCCGCAGGGGGTTCAAGAGCAGCAGTCCGGAACTGAACCTCAAGGAATAGCATCATGAAACGTACTTACCAGCCCTCCAAGACCCGCCGCGCGCGCACCCACGGTTTCCTCGTCCGCATGAAGACCCGCGGCGGCCGTGCCGTTATCAACGCACGCCGCGCCAAGGGCCGCAAGCGCCTGGCCGTCTAAGGCCGCTACGGTCTACGGCCTGCTCCCCGCCTGTTCCCGGCTTGTACCGCCAGGTTCCAAACGGGGCGCTTGCATGCACAGGCTGAAAACCCGTCCGCAGTTCCAGGCCGCGATGGCGGGGGGCACTGTCTCCCGCACGGCGCATTTTGCGCTGCACCGCCTGGTGCTGGACGCCGCTGGCAGCAACCCTGCCAGCGGGGCCGCCAGTGCTGCCGCACCCACAGGGCCCGGTTCCTTGCCGCCAACGCAAGGGCCGCAGGCCCTGTTTGCCGTGCAGGGCGTCTGGCTGGGTGCCATGGTGCCCAAGCGCTGGGCGCGCCGCGCCGTGACGCGCAATACCATCAAGCGACAGATCTACACGGTGGGCGCCACGTTCGAGGTGCGGCTTCCGCAGGCGGCCCATGTGGTGCGTCTGCGCACCGCGTTTGACCGCAAGCAGTTCGTGAGCGCCACGTCCGACCAGCTCAAGCAGGCGGTGCGTGCAGAGTTGCTGCAGCTGTTTGGCCATGCCGCCCGGCGGTCGGGCGGTGCTGCGGCGGCCTCGGCCCCCGCTTCGCCCGTGGTGGCAGAGGTGGTTGCGCCATGATGATGCAGCGCCTGCTGATGGGCGTGGTCAAGGGCTATCGGCTGTTCCTCAGCCCCTGGCTGGGGTCTGCCTGCCGCTTCGAGCCCACCTGTTCGGCCTATTCGCTGCAGGCGCTGGAACGGCACGGCGCCGCGGCAGGCAGCTATCTCACGGTGCGCAGGCTGGTACGCTGCCACCCCTGGTGTGACGGGGGCCATGACCCGGTCCCGCAACAATTGCCGCGCAGCATGCGGCTGTTCTCGCGGCTTTCTGATTCCAACACCCAACCATCCTCACCAAAGAAGTCTTCATGAACGACATTCGCCGCACCATCCTGTGGGTGATTTTTGGCTTTTCCATGGTTCTGCTGTGGGACAAGTGGCAGCTGCACAACGGCAACAAGGCCACCTTTTTCCCCTCCACGCCGACGGTGACGGCGCCTGCCGCCCAGGGCGCCGCGTCCAGCGCCACCGGCGCGGCCAGCGTCCCCGCCTCCAGCGCGCCGGTGGCGGCTGCGGCGCAGGGTGCCTCGGCGGTGCCTGGCCAGCTGGCGCCCGCGGCTGCTCCGGCCGCGCGCGAACGCGTGGAGGTCAAGACCGACCTGTACCGGCTGACGTTTGACAGCGAGGGCGGATCGCTCACGCATGCCGAGCTGCTGCAGCACGCGGACATGGCGGACAAGACCCGCAATTTCCTGTTGCTGGACGAGAGCGCGCAGCGTGTCTACGTGGCGCAGACGGGCCTGATCGGCGGCACCTTCCCCACCCACAAGACCGCGATGACCGTGGTGCCCGGCCCCCGCGAGCTCAAGGACGGCGAAGACGAAATCAGCATCCGCTTCGAATCGCCCGTGCAAGGTGGCGTGAAGCTGGCCAAGACCTGGACCATCAAGCGCGGCGCCTACGACATTGCCGTCAAGCACGAGGTCGTGAACACCGGCAGCGCCGCCGTGTCGCCCCAGCTGTACCTGCAACTGGTGCGCGACGGCAACAAGCCGCCCGGAGAGTCTTCGTTCTACTCCACCTTCACCGGCCCCGCGGTCTTCACCGAGGCCAAGAAGTACCAGAAGATCGAGTTCAAGGACATCGAGAACGGCAAGGTCGACATCCCCAAGGATGCGCCCAACGGCTACGTCGCCATGGTGCAGCATTACTTCGCCACGGCCTGGCTGCTGGCCGACGGCGTGCAGCGCGAGCCCTTCACCCGCAAGGTGGACACCAACCTGTACTCCGTGGGCATGCTCACCTCGCTGGGCGCCATCGAGCCGGGCGCGAGCAAGACCGTGGACGCGCGCCTGTTCGCCGGCCCGCAGGTGGAGACCATGATGGAAAAGCTCTACCCCGGGCTGGAGCTGGTCAAGGACTACGGCTGGCTCACCATCCTGTCCAAGCCGCTGTACTGGCTGCTCGACCAGCTGCACAAGCTCCTGAACAACTGGGGCTGGTCCATCGTGGCCCTGGTGCTGCTGCTCAAGATCGCGTTCTACTGGCTCAACGCCAAGGCCTACGCCAGCATGGCCAAGATGAAGGCCATCAACCCCAAGATCATGGAGATGCGCGAGCGCCTGAAGGACAAGCCGCAGCAGATGCAGCAGGAGATGATGCGCATCTACCGCGAGGAAAAGGTCAACCCCATGGGCGGCTGCTTCCCCATCATGATCCAGATCCCCGTGTTCATCGCGCTGTACTGGGTGCTGCTGTCCAGCGTGGAAATGCGCAACGCGCCCTGGATCGGCTGGATCCGCGACCTGTCCACGCCCGACCCGTTCTTCATCCTGCCCCTGCTGATGACGGCCAGCTCGCTGCTGCAGACGGCCCTGAACCCCGCGCCACCCGACCCGATGCAGGCCAAGATGATGTGGTTCATGCCGCTGATCTTCAGCGTGATGTTCTTCTTCTTCCCGGCCGGCCTGGTGCTGTACTGGCTGACCAACAACATCTTGTCGATTGCGCAGCAGTGGCTCATCAACACCCGCATGGGCGTGCCACCGCAGTTCAACCTTCCCAGTTTCAAGTGATGCCACAGCGGCAACGCTGACATCCATGAACTGACCCCCCGAAAGGCCGCGCAAGCGGCCTTTTTCTTGTCCATCAACCTTGTACAGTCGCCGCCATGCTTGCCCGCCACCATGACCCCATCGTCGCCATCGCCACCGCTCCGGGGCGCGGGGCCGTCGGCATCGTGCGGGTGTCCGGCCGCGCCATCGGCGCGCTGGTGCAGGCGCTGTGCGGCCGGGCGCTGAAAGCCCGCGAGGCCACCTACCTGCCCTTCCGGGATGTGCAGGGGCAGGCCATCGACCAGGGGCTGGCGCTGTATTTCCCTGGCCCGCACAGCTACACCGGCGAAGACGTGCTGGAACTGCAGGCCCACGGCGGCCCCGTGGTGCTGCAGCTGCTGCTGGCGCGCTGCCTGGAGGCGGGGGCGGCCACCGACCCGGCCACGGGCCAGCCCTGCCTGCCCGGCCTGCGCGTGGCGCAGCCGGGCGAGTTCACCGAACGCGCGTTCCTGAACGACAAGATCGACCTCGCCCAGGCCGAGGCGATCGCCGACCTGATCGACGCCAGCACCGAGGCCGCCGCGCGCAGCGCCAGCCGCTCGCTCACGGGCGCGTTCTCGGCCGAGATCCACGCCTTGCGCGATGCGCTCATCCACCTGCGCATGCTGGTGGAGGCCACGCTCGATTTTCCTGAAGAAGAAATCGACTTCCTGCGCAAGGCGGATGCGCACGGGCAGCTATCGAAATTGCAGCAAACGCTGGCCTCCGTGATGCAGCGCGCGCGCCAGGGCGCGCTGCTGCGCGAGGGCATCAAGGTCGTCATCGCGGGCCAGCCCAACGCGGGCAAGAGCTCGCTGCTCAACGCGCTGGCCGGGGCCGAGCTGGCGATCGTCACGCCCATTGCGGGCACCACGCGCGACAAGGTGCAGCAGACCATCCAGATCGAAGGCGTGCCACTGCACATCATCGACACCGCGGGCCTGCGGGACAGCAGCGACGAGGTGGAGCGCATCGGCATCGCGCGCGCCTGGGACGAGATCGCGGGGGCCGACGCGGTGCTGTTCCTGCACGACCTGGAGCGCGCGGATGCTATTGATTACATAGCTGCCGACGCAGGTATAGAAAGCGCACTGGCCCAGAAACTGCCTGGAAGCATCCCCGTCATCGATGTCTGGAACAAGCTGGACCGGGCTCCCCGGGGCGTGCCCGGGGCTCCTGCGGGAGCGGGCGCCCGGCCGGGGGTGCGCCTGTCGGCCCGCACGGGCGAGGGGCTCGACAGCCTGCGGCGCCTGCTGCTGGAGGTGGCGGGGTGGCAGTCCGCACCGGAGGGCATCTACATCGCCCGGGCCCGGCACGTGCAGGCGTTGCAGGCCGTGGGGGCCCATCTGCAGGAGGCGGCCGACCAGCTGCAGGCACAGGGCCCGGCGCTGGACCTGCTGGCCGAGGAGCTGCGCCTGGCCCAGAACGCCCTGAGCGCCATCACGGGCGAATTCAGTTCGGACGACCTGCTGGGCGTCATCTTTTCCAGCTTCTGCATCGGCAAATGAAGGGGCGCGAGGCGGCCGGCGGCATCCGGCCAAGGAGCCCACGCCGCCGCTTGTCGCGAATGTTGTAAACGGACGTTAACAACGCTTGTGTCCCATCTGTAACAAGGGTACTTTCGGCGCACCATGAATGTTCCCACGCCGGTTGTTTCCAAGGTGGACCTGCAAGGTCTGATCGATGCCATTGCACAGGCCAGTGCAGACGACAGCATGACCAACCCGCTGACCCCCGCGCAGTGGGATGTGCTGTCGTCGTACCTCCTGCCCGTGGTCATGCCCGCCGGGCAGGTGCTGTTCACCCAGGGCGCCACGGACCGCACCCTGTACCTGGTGGAAAGCGGCAGCCTGAGCGTGCACTACCAGGACGAGAAGGAACGTTTGCGCCTGGCCATCGTGGGCGCGGGCTCGGTGGTCGGCGAAGGCGCGTTCTTTTCGCACCGCGCCCGCAGCGCCACCGTGCAGGCCAGCGCGCCCTGCAAGCTGTGGAGCCTGCCGGCGATCCGTTTCACCGAATTGTCGATCCGCCAGCCCGCCATCGCGCTGGGCCTGGTGATGGCCGCGGGGGCCGTGCTGGCCAAGCGGCTGGGCAACCGCCGCCGCCGCGTTGCGGCCACCTGACAGCCCCCCCGGACTGTCAGCTCCTGCGGGCTTTCGTGGGGCGCGAATGGGTGTACAGCAAGTTACACTCGATTTGGATTTTTCTGGCGCCGTCCCGTAGAAAGCAAGCCATGTCCCTGTTCAGTTGGTTTAGCCGCAAACCCGCCCCCCCCAAGCCCCGGTCCATGGCCGAACCGTCGGGCTTGCTGAATGCCGATGCCACGGTGCCACTCTCGCCAGGCCGACAGGGCAAGCCCCTGGTGGAGCCGCTGCCGCCCGAACACGCCGCCAACCGCAAGAACGAGCGCATGGAGCGCCGCGAACTGCTCTACACCGTGGTGCGCGATGCGATGGTGCGTGCCGGCGTGCTGTCGGCCAGCTACAAGTTCAAGGTGCTCTCGCTGGACCAGCGCGGCCGCCAGTTCCTGGTGATGATGGACCTGGCCCGCGAATACGGCGGCGAGACCGTGCGCCTGTCCGAGATCGAGGCACTGATCGCACAGACCGCCAAGACCCGCTACGACATCCTGGTGACGGCCGTCTACTGGCGCATCAACGACCATGTGGCGGTGGGGATTCCCCAGAAGGGCGTGGCGCCCCAGGGCGCGTCCCTGCAGGCGGCGCCCCCCCTGGCCCGGCGGCCGTTGCCGGCTGCGGCGGCACCCGCCCCCGTGGGGGCTGCGCCGGTGCGCCCGGCGGCGCCTGTCGTGCCCCCGGCTGGCGCCGCCGCGGCCCCGGCGGCCGCAGCACTGCGCCCTGCGGCGGCGGCTCCGCAGGTGCCGCCACCGGCCGTTGCGGCGGCCGCGGCGCCCCGCCCCGCTCCGCGCTACGAGCCCATCGAGGCGGACGAAGTGGCGGCGTTCAAACGCGCCCTGGCCACGGCGGCCGGGGCTTCCGCCGTGGCCGTGCCCGCCGCGGCCGCCAAGCCCGGCGTGCCGGTGCGCTCGGGGCCGCTGCTGCCCCCTGCCCAGCCCACGGGCTTTGAAGACACGGAAATGCCGGGTGCCGACAGCCCCGCACCCGACCTGAGCAGCACCCAGTACGGCGAGCTGAACTGAACACCCCCGGGGCAGGACCCGAAGGTGCTGCATTCCCCCGGGTCGTCGAAAGGGGGGCCGAAGGTGGTGCCGTGGCGCAGGGCGGCGCTGGCGTTGCCGCGCCGCCGCCTTGCCGCCTCCGCCTCAATGGCCCTCGAAGTCCACCAGCGTGTACAGCGGCAGCCCGGACTCGCGCAGGCGCCGTGAACCGCCCAGTTCCGGCAGGTCCACGATGGCGGCGCCCTCGGTCACCGTGGCGCCCAGCTTCTCCAGCAGTTTCCTGCCCGCCATCATCGTGCCGCCCGTGGCGATGAGGTCATCGATGAGCAGCACGCGGTCCCCGGCCTTCACGGCGTCGGTGTGCAGCTCCACGGTGGCGCTGCCGTATTCGAGCTCGTAGGTTTCCTCGACCGTGGTGAAGGGCAGCTTGCCCTTCTTGCGGATGGGCACGAAGCCCACGTTCAGTTCATAGGCCACCACGGCGCCCAGGATGAATCCGCGCGCATCCAGCCCGGCGACCACATCCGGGCGCAGCGCCTTGTCCATGTAGCGGTGCACGAAGGCATCGATCAGCACCCGGAACACCTTGGGGTCCTGCAGCAGCGGGGTGATGTCCCGGAACTGCACACCGGGCGCCGGCCAGTCGGGCACGGTGCGGATGTGTTGGCGGAGGTATTCGTTGACGCTGAGTGGCTGCATGGCTGCGGGGGGGAAATGAAGGATTGCGCGGGGCGCCCGAAGGCGAAAGGCGTGGCAAGTGTATCCAGCAGGGTTGATCGGGACCGCGCCCTGCGCCGCGAACCCTCATAATGTTTCAGCGCTGTTACATCCGCTGTACCGCCACGCTGGAACCCCCCTTCACACCGCAGATCGGCCATGCCCATCTCCATCCTGCTGATCGAAAGCGATCACCACCATGCACAGGCGGTGGTCGACGCGCTCGCGGACCCGTGGTCCGGCTGGCGGGTGGACGTGGCCGCGTCGCTGGCGGATGCGCGGGAACATCTGGGGCACAGCAGGCCGGACATCGTATTGGCGGCGCAGCGCACGGTCGATGGCTCGGCCTTCGACCTGCTGCGGCTGCTCGACGGCGTGCCGGCCATGATCGTCGTGCGCATGGGGGCGGAAACCCATGCGGCCCAGGCCATGCGCCATGGCTTCGACGACTTCGCGGTGCAGGACCCCGCGCTGGACTATCTGCTGACGCTGCCCGCGCAGATCGACTCGGTGCTCGAGCGCAATTCCAGCGCCCGCGCGCGGCTGGCGGCCGAGGCCATGCTGGCCCGCCAGCACCGCTTGCTGCAGGCCATCTCCCTCGCCCAGGCGATGTTCATCGCCAGTTCGGGACCCCGGGCCGCCTTCGAGGCGCTGCTCAAGGAGCTGATGTCGCTCACGCAGAGCGCCTTCGGCCTCGTGGGCCAGGTGCAGCGCGCCGAGGATGGGCACCCCTACCTGCGCGTGCACGCCATGACCGACATCAGCTGGGACGAGGCCTCCAGGGCCCGCTATGCCCAGCATTCCGAGGAAGGCATGGTGTTCGACAACCTGCACTCCCTGGTCGGGGCGGCGCTGGTGTCCGGCGAGCCGGTGCTCTCCAACGACGCCAGCCACGACACGCGCGGCGTGGGCACGCCCCGGGGCCACCCGCCGCTGCGCACCTACCTGGGGCTTCCCATCCACGCGGCGGGGGAACTGGTGGCCATGGTCGGCCTGGCAAACCGGCCCGAGGGCTATTCGGCGTCGGACGTGCAGTTCCTCCAGCCCCTGCTGAACACGGTGGGCCAGCTGGAGATGGCCCGCCGCGCCGAGCTGGCGCGCAGCGCGGTCGAGGCGGAGCTCGAACGCACCAGCGCCCTCCTGGCCGACAAGACACGAGCCCTGGAAGGCACGCTCGCCAGCGTGTCGCAGGGCATCACCAACGTGGATGCCGAAGGGCGGATCCGCGTCTACAACCGGCGCTATCTGGAGCTGCTGGATCTGCCGGAAGCACTGCTGGCCACGCAGCCCAAGGTCGAGGAAGTGGTGCGTTTCCAGACCGAGCGGGGGGATTTCGGCGCGGAATTCCAGCTCATAGAGCCCGCGGCGCGCAACTACGTGGCGTCCGAGTATTCCTCCCACGGTGGCCGGCTCACCATGCCCGACGCCTACGTGCGGCGCACCCGCGGCGGCCGCTACATCGAGGTGCGCACGCGCGCCCTGGAGCAGGGCGGCCGCGTGCGCACGTTCACGGACGTCACCGACTACCTGAGCACCCTGGAAGCCCTGCGCCTGAGCGAGTCCCGCTGGCGCAGCCTCACGCACCTGTCCTCCGACTGGTACTGGGAGCAGGACGCGCAGTTCCGCTTCGTGCGGCTGGACGGCAACCCTTACCACGAGGCCGGCGTGCCCAACGAGATGCACTACGGCCTCACGCGCTGGGAGCTGCCCAACACCTTCGTGGGCGATGGTCAGTGGCGCGAGCACCGCAGGCAGCTGGAGGCGCACGAGGTCTTTCACGACTTCGAGATGCAGCGCCTGACCGAAGACGGAAAACCCGTCTGGGTATCGATCAGCGGCGAGCCCATCTTCGATGAAGAGGGCCAGTTCACGGGCTACCGCGGCGTGGCCCGCGACATCACCGAGCGCAAGCTGGCCGAGGCGGAGATCCAGCGCCTGGCGTTCTACGACGAGCTCACGGGTCTGCCCAACCGGCGGCTGCTGATGGACCGGCTGGAGCGCGCGGTGAACATGTGCGCCCGCGAGGGCAGCCATGGGGCCTTGCTGTTCCTGGATCTGGACAACTTCAAGGGCGTCAACGACACCATGGGCCACGAGTGGGGCGACCGGCTGCTGGTGCAGGTGGGCGGCCGCGTCAGCGCCAGCGTGCGGGCCACGGACACCGTGGCGCGCCTGGGGGGCGACGAGTTCGTGGTGGTGGTCCAGGGCCTGGATGCCGAGACGCAGGCGGCTGCGGCCGAAGCGGAAGCCGTGGCCCAGAAGGTGCTGGCCGCGCTGAACCAGCCCTATGTGGTGCATGGCAGCGAAGTGCACAGCACGCCCAGCATTGGCATTGCCCTGTTCCGCGATGTGCAGCTGCCCGTGCAGGAGCTGCTCAAGCGCGCCGATCTGGCCATGTACCAGGCCAAGGCGCAGGGCCGCAACACGCTGTGTTTTTTTGATCCGGCCATGCAGGCGGCGGCCTCCGCGCGGTCGGCGCTGGAGGGCGATCTGCGGCAGGGGCTCGCGCGCAACGAGTTCCTGCTGCACTACCAGCCGGTGGTGGACGAGACGGGCCGGGTGCTGGGCGCCGAGGCGCTGGTGCGCTGGAACCATCCGCTGCGCGGCATGGTGCCGCCCGGGGACTTCATCCCCCTGGCGGAGCAGACCGGCCTCATCCTGCCCCTGGGGCGCCAGGTGCTGGCCATGGCGTGCCGCCAGCTGGCGCGGTGGACCGCGGCGTCCGGGACCGCGGGCTGGAGCGTGGCCGTGAATGTGAGCGCGCAGGAGTTCCGGCAGCCCGACTTCGCGGAGGAAGTCCTCAGCGTGCTGCGCGACTGCGGGGCCGACCCCGCGCGCCTCAAGCTGGAGCTCACGGAAAGCCTGCTGCTGCAGGACGTGGAGGAGAGCATCCACAAGATGCAGGCGCTGCGCACCCAGGGCGTGGGGTTCTCGCTGGACGATTTCGGCACGGGCTACTCGTCGCTCTCCTACCTCAAGCGCCTGCCGCTGGACCAGCTCAAGATCGACCAGAGCTTTGTGCGCGACGTGCTCACCGACCCCAACGATGCCACCATCGCCTGCACCATCATCGCGCTGGCCCACAGCCTCGGGCTGGACGTGGTGGCCGAAGGGGTGGAGACCGAGGGGCAGCGCGACTTCCTGCTGCGCAACGGCTGCAAGCGCTTCCAGGGCTACCTGTTCGGGAGGCCCGGGCCCGCCGAGCTTTTGTAGTTTGCTATTAAATATATAGCTATTGGCGCTTGATGGATAAGCGCCAGAGCCATATTTAATTCAAATTTTGGCGTCAGCCTCAGCCACTGGCACGCATCGGGCGAGAGATGCCAGGCAAGGGCCGCCCCGCAGCGAGGGCATCGTCCCCCTTCCCGGAGCGCGTAGAGAAAAGGGGGAAGGCACGCAGTGCCTCAGGGGGATGTACCCTGCTACCCGCGCAGCAGCTTGTCCTCGGCCAGCATCAGCGCCGCCGGGTGACCCGAGAGCACCAGCGTGTCGCCCGCCGCCAGCAGCGCATCGTCCACCGCCGAGCTCATGTGGCCGCTGCCGCGGCGCAGGTTCACCACCCGCACCCCCATGGCCGACAGCGCGAGCTGGCCCAGGCTCTTGCCCAGCGCGGTGGAGCCGGGGGGCAGGTTCACGGTGGACAGGCGTTCCTGGTCGCGCTCATTGACGGTGTCGTCGTCCGCGCCGTGGAAGTAGCCGCGCAGCAGGTTGTAGCGCGCGTCGCGCTGGTCCTGCACCAGGCGCAGCACGCGGCGCATGGGCACGCCCACCAGCGCCAGCGCATGGCTGGCCAGCATCAGCGAGCCCTCGATGGCCTCGGGCACCACCTCGGTGGCGCCGGCGGCCTGCAGCTTGTCCAGGTAGAGATCGTCCTGCGTGCGCACCACCACCGGCACCTGCGGCGCGTGGGAGCGCGCGTTGGCCAGCACCTTCAGCGCGGCGGGCACGTCGATGTAGGTGATGGCCACGGCACTCGCGCGCACCAGGCCCGCGGCCATCAGCGCCTGCAGGCGGGTGGCGTCGCCGTACACCACCGAATCACCGGCGGCGGCGGCTTGCCGCACGCGGTCCGGGTCCAGGTCGAGCGCCATGTAGGGGATGCCCTCATGCTCCAGCATGCGCGCCAGGTTCTGTCCGCAGCGGCCGTAGCCGCAGATGATCACGTGCTTGCTGCTGTTGATGGACTTGCGCGCGATGGACGTCATCTGCAGCGACTGCTGCAGCCAGTCGCTGGCCACCAGCTTCATCACGATGCGGTTGCTGTACATGATGAGGAACGGCGTGGCCAGCATCGACAGCACCATGGCCGCCAGGATGGGGTTCATCAGCGCCGGCTGCACCAGCCCGTTGGCCTGCGTGAGCGACAGCAGCACGAAGCCGAATTCGCCCGCCTGGGCCAGGTACAGCCCGGTGCGCAGGGCCACGCCGGTCGTGGCGCCCATGCCCCGCGCGAGCACCAGGATGATCACCAGCTTGAGGAGCAGGGGCACCGTGAGCAGCGCCAGCACCAGGGCCCAGCGGTCCACCAGGATGTGCCAGTCCAGCATCATGCCGATGGTGATGAAGAACAGGCCGAGCAGCACGTCGTGGAAAGGCCGGATGTCCGTGCCCACCTGGTGGCGGTACTCGGTTTCCGACACCAGCACGCCCGCGATGAAGGCCCCGAGGGCCAGGCTCAGCCCCGCCAGCTCCGTGAGCCAGGCCAGGCCCAGGGTGATCAGCAGCAGGTTGAGCATGAACAGCTCGTCGCTCTTGCGCCGCGCCACCAGGGTCAGCCACCAGCGCATCAGCCGCTGCCCGCCCGTGAGCAGGATGCCCACCAGCACCGTGGCCTTGACCAGGGCCCACGCCAGCGCGGTCAGGAGCTGGTCCGGGGACGAGCTCAGCGCGGGAATCAGCACCAGCAGCGGCACCACGGCCAGGTCCTGGAAGAGCAGGATGCCCATCACCCTGCGGCCGTGCTCGCTTTCCAGCTCCGCCCGTTCGGCCATGAGCTTGACCACGATGGCCGTGCTGCTCATGGCCATCACGCCCGAGAGCGCCAGCGCGGTCTGCCAGCCCATCTCCCAGACGCCGCCCGCCACGCGCGCGAGCAGCAGCGCCGCGCCCGACACCACGGCCATCGTCAGCACCACCTGCATCAGGCCCAGGCCGAACACCTGGCGGCGCATGGCGCGCAGCTTGGGCAGGCTGAACTCCAGCCCGATGGCGAACATCAGGAACACCACGCCGAATTCGCCCAGGTGGCGCACCCCTTCCGAGTTCTGCGCCAGCGCCAGCGCATGCGGCCCGATCAGCACGCCCGCCGCCAGGTAGCCCAGCATGGGGGGCAGCTTGAGGCTGCGGCAGGCCACCACGCCCAGCACCGCGGCCAGCAGGTAGAGCAAGGTGAGGGCGAGAGAGGACATGGTTCGATGCTATCCGAGGCCAGCAGCCTGTTCACGATCTTCTTGTCCGAAGCACGGGGCGTGCCAGAGGGGGACAATAAATCCAGGGCCCGCCCAGGGCCTGCCCGGTCGATAGAATCCCGGGATGACTCCCGCACCTGCCGCACTGCCCCCCTTTGATGCTGATCAGGCCCTGCGTCTGGCACGTGAGACTTTTGACATCGAGGCTGCGGCCGTCCTGGGGCTGAAGACCCGTGTTGGCGCGTCGTTCACGCAGGCCGTGCAGGCGATCCTCACTGTGCGCGGGCGGGTGGTGGTGATGGGCATCGGCAAGAGTGGGCATGTCGGGCGCAAGATTGCCGCCACGCTCGCCTCCACCGGGACACCCGCCATGTTCGTGCACCCGGCCGAAGCCAGTCACGGCGACCTTGGCATGATCAAGTCCATCGACATCGTGCTGGCGCTCTCCAATAGCGGGGAGGTGGATGAAGTCACCACCCTGCTGCCCGTGATCAAACGCCTGGGAGCCATGTTGATTGCGATGACAGGGCGGCCACAATCCACCCTGGCCAAACATGCGGACATCGTGCTCGACAGCGGCGTGGAACGAGAAGCCTGCCCGTTGCAGCTCGCCCCCACCGCCAGCACCACCGCCCAGCTGGCCATGGGCGACGCCCTGGCCGTGGCGCTGCTCGATGCCCGGGGCTTCCGCCCCGAAGACTTTGCCCGTTCGCACCCTGGCGGTGCGCTGGGGCGCAAGCTGCTCACCCATGTGAGCGACGTCATGCGGACAGGGGCGGAAATCCCGAAAGTGGCGCCCGGCGCCGCCTTCAGCGACCTCATGCGCGAGATGAGCGCCAAGGGGCTGGGCGCCTCGGCCATCGTGGACGCGGCCGGGCAGGTGCTGGGCATCTTCACCGACGGCGACCTGCGCCGCCGCATCGAGGCGGGGGCCGATCTGCGCACCGCCACGGCCGAGCAGGTGATGCACCCCAGCCCGCGCCGCATCGCGCCGGATGCGCTGGCGGTGGATGCCGCGGAAATGATGGAGGCCCATGCCATCACCAGCGTGCTGGTGGTGGATGCCGCGGGCGTGCTCACCGGGGTCGTGCACATCGGCGACCTCATGCGCGCCAAGGTGATCTGATGGTGGCGGGCCCCTCTTCCTCCTCCTCCTTCCTGCCCGATGCCGCGCCCGCGCTGCAGATCGATCCCGAGCTGCTGCTGCGGGCCCAGGGCGTGCGCGTCGCCTTCTTCGATGTCGACGGCGTGCTGACCGACGGCGGCCTGTACATCAGCGAATCGGGCGAGACCCTCAAGCGCTTCAACACCCTGGATGGGCACGGGCTCAAGCTGCTGCAAAAGGCGGGCATCACCCCCGTGGTGATCACGGGGCGCGACTCCCTGCCCCTGCGCGTGCGCCTGAAGGCCCTGGGCGTGGAGCACGCCGTCTTCGGCACCGAGGACAAACGCCCGGCCGCCGAGCAGATCCTGGCCACCCTGGGGCTGGGCTGGTCCGACGCCGCCGCGATGGGGGACGACTGGCCAGACCTGCCCGTCATGCGCCGCAGCGCCTTTGCGTGCGCGCCGGCCAATGCCCAGGCCGAAGTGCGCCAGGCGGCCCATTTCGTGACCCAGGCCCGGGGAGGCGACGGCGCCGCGCGGGAGCTGTGCGACCTGCTGCTGGTGGCCACGGGCCGCTACGCCGCACTGCTGGCGGAATACACCGCATGACCCGGCCCGCCCCGCACCCATGGACCACGGGCCAGGCTGGCGCCCCCGGCCCGGAGGCGGCCCCATGACGCGCAACGTGATCCGCCAGGGCTGGGACCAGTTCTCGCTGTACCTGCCCGTCGTGCTCATGGGCCTGCTGGCGCTGGGCACCTGGTGGCTGGTGCGCAACGCGCCCATGCCCCTGCTGCCCGCCGCCGAACGCCAGCAGGGGCACCAGCCAGACTACTTCATGAAATCCTTCTCGGTGAAGAGCTTTGACGCCGCGGGGCGGCTGCAGAGCGAGGTGCAGGGCGCGGAGGCGCGGCACTACCCCGACACCGACACGCTGGAGATCGACAAGGCGCGCATGCGCTCGGTCACGCCCGCCGGGCGCCTCACCGTGGCCACGGCGGACCGCGCCCTGACCAACGCCGATGGTTCGGAGGTCCAGCTGTTCGGCAACGCCATCGTCACGCGCGAGCCCCTGGCCGCCAGGCCGGGGACGCCGGCGCAGCCGCGGCTCGAGTTCCGCAGCGAATTCCTGCACGCCTATACCAGCACGGAGCGTGTGCGTTCGGACAAGCCCGTCACCCTCACGCGCGGCAACGATCGCTTCACCGCCGACGGCATGGACTACGACAACCTCGACCAGGTGCTGCAACTGCGCGGGCGCGTGCGCGGCGTGCTCCAGCCCGGCACGGCCAAGCCCTAGCCGCCGAGCCCACCCCTGTCCCTGCCCGGAGCCCCCCATGACCACTCCCCTTGTCTTCATCACCGGAGCGTCCAGCGGCATCGGGCAGGCGCTGGCCCTGCGTTTCCATCGCTCGGGCTACCGCCTGGCGCTGGCGGCGCGCCGGACATCCGAGGTGAAAACATGGGCTGACGCACAAGGGATAAGCGCGGATAGCTACGAAATTTATAGCGCAGACGTGGCGGTCACCGACAGCATCGTTGCGGCGGGCCGCGACTGTGTCGCGCGCCAGGGAGTACCGGACGTGGTCATCGCCAATGCCGGCATCAGCGTGGGCATGGACACGGCCGTGCGTGATGACCTCGAAGTGATGGCGCGCACCTTTGCCACCAACAATATCGGCGTGGCGGCCACGTTCCACCCCTTTGTCGATGCCATGGCGCAGCGGGGCAGCGGCACGCTGGTGGGCATCGGCAGCGTGGCGGGCATCCGGGGCCTGCCCGGCCACGGCGCCTACTGCGCCAGCAAGGCCGCCGTCATCAGCTATTGCGAAAGCCTGCGCGGGGAAATGCGCCCGCACGGCGTGCGCGTGGTCACCATTTCGCCGGGCTACATCGACACGCCGCTCACGCGCCAGAACCGCTACAGCATGCCGTTTCTGATGCAGGCCGGTGATTTCGCGGACCATGCCTACCGGGCCATCACCCAGGGCGTGAGTTACCGGGTCATCCCGTGGCAGATGGGGGTGGTCGCCAAGGTGCTGCGGCTCCTGCCGAACGCGCTTTTCGACAAGCTGCTGTCAGGCCGCCCCCGCAAGCGGCGCCAGGACGAGCAGACATAGCGCGCCGGCCCCGCGCCGGGGCGCTGCCGCCGCCCGCCCGCCGGCTGGGGCGGCCGCCCATGAAAAAAGCCCCCGAAGGGGCTTTGGCCTTGCCAGGAAAACTCCCCGGCAGGGTGCTTCTTCAGTAGCTGCTGCCGCCGCCACCGCCATAGCCGCCACCGCCGCCGTTGCGGCCACCACCGCCACCGCCGCCGTTGCGGGAACCGGAGCCGTAGGGGCTGCGGAATCCACCTTCGCTGCGGCCGCCACCGCCGTAACCACCGCCGCCGCCACCCTCGCGGCCGCCGCCATAGCCACCACCGCCGCCTTCACGGCCACCGCCGTAGCCGCCACCACCACCGCTGCGGCCACCACCGCCGCCGTAGCCGCCGCCACCGCCGCCAAATCCACCGCTGCGGGGTGGGCGGGGCTCCATGGGGCGTGCTTCATTCACGACGATGCTGCGGCCGCCCAGGGGCTGGCCATTCATGCCGTTGATCGCGGCCTGGGCTTCTGCGTCGCTGCCCATTTCCACGAAGCCAAAGCCCTTGGATCGACCCGTGTCGCGCTCCATCATGACCTTGGCGCTGGTCACTGCGCCGAATTGGCCGAAGGCCTGTTCCAGATCGCTGTCGCGCACCGAGTACGGCAGGTTGCCGACGTACAGTTTGTTGCCCATCGAGGGACTCCTCAAAAACACATGGATAAAGCGATGGAGTCCCGAAAACGCAGCCAGCTAATCTCAATGACGCTCTCAGCGCGAAACTGACGGATCACCGCAAACTTGGAAACGGGTTGCACCCGCCAACCCATTATGCGCCACACTTTTGCCGAAAAAGCAAGCGGTGATGCCGACTGTGGTGGCGATACCGCGCGGCCATGAAAAAAGGAGCCCTGAGGCTCCTTTGTCTTGCCTTCGGCAGGCCGCGAGGTCTGCCGATGAGGTCTTTTTAGTAGCTGCTACGGCCACCGCCGTAACCACCACCACCGCCGCCGCCGCTACGGCCACCGCCGTAACCGCCGCCGCCACCACCGCCGTAGCCGCCGCCACCACCGTTGCCGCCGCCGAAGCCGCCGCTACGGGGAGCACGGGGCTCCATGGGGCGGGCTTCATTGACCACGAGGTCACGGCCGCCGAAGTTTTGGCCATGCACGCCTTGGATGGCGGCTTGGGCTTCTGCATCGCTGCCCATTTCGACAAAGCCGAAACCCTTGGAGCGGCCAGTGTCGCGCTCCATCATGACCTTGGCGCTGCCAACCGAGCCGTACTGGCTGAAGGTCTGCTGCAGATCTTCGTCGCGGAAAGAGTAGGGCAGGTTGCCCACGTAAAGTTTGTTGCCCATGAAGGACTCCTGAAAAAACATGAAAACGCGATGGAGCCCGACGCAATCAACAAACCTGTGACGACTTCAAAGACGCGAAACTGACCATTCACCGCTAAGCTAACTGCTCTCCTGCAAGCAGAAAAGCGAACCCATTATTAATCACTTTATGTGGCGCGTGGGGTTTTATTTCTGGGGAAAGCCGCCCGTCGTGCACAAATCAGGGGTTTTCACGCGTGCGTGGAAGGGTTTTCCCGAGGAAAAAAGACAGGCGGTCATGGCCGGGGCACCCCCGCCAGGCTGGCGCAGGGTAAAATACGCGGGTCTTTGGGGAGTAGCCCGCCCGGTGCGCAATGCGCCGGGGGCATGCGTCAACAAACTTGGGTCCGGTGGACCTATGGCGTATGCGGTTTTCTAGCTGGGCGAGACCATTGACTGCATGCCGATCCAAATGGCCGGAGTCGGGGTGCAGTCAATGCGTTTCGAACAACATCCGGCCGGACAGGACCCCCACATGGAACCGTTTTTCATCTCCACCGCCATCGTCGCGCTCGCCGAAATGGGCGACAAGACGCAGCTTCTGGCGCTCGTGCTCGCCGCACGCTTTCGCAAACCCTGGCCCATCGTCCTCGGTATCCTGGTGGCCACGCTGGTCAACCATGGCCTGGCCGGCGCAGTGGGCTCGTGGGTGACGACGTTCGTGGGGCCGCAGATCCTGCGCTGGATCCTGGGGGCATCGTTCATCGCGATGGCCATCTGGATGCTGATCCCCGACAAGCTTGACGAAGGCGAGGCCGACGGCTCGCCGCGCTGGGGGGTGTTCGGCACCACGCTGATCGCGTTCTTCCTGGCCGAGATGGGCGACAAGACGCAGATCGCCACCGTCATGCTGGCCGCGCAGTACAACGCCTACCTGTGGGTGGTGGCAGGCACCACGCTGGGCATGATGATCGCCAACGCGCCCGTGGTGTGGCTGGGCGAGCGCATCACCCGCCGGGTGCCGATCCGCGCGGTGCACATCGTGTCTGCCGTGATCTTCCTGGTGCTGGGGCTGCTGGCCATCTTCACGCCGGTCGGCTGAGGGAGGCTGCGAAAAGCAGGAGCCATCCGCAGGCGCTTTTGGTATATTTGCCAGACGCGCCGATTTGCCACAGCTTGCGGGCGCTTTATAAATCCTGCTAAAGACCCGTCCGACCTATGTACCCGGCCTCGTTTTTAGCGACGCCGGGTTTTTTTTGTCCTGGGGCGGCGCTCCAGGCCAGGGCGGCTTCCTTGTTTGTGGAGCAGCGGCGCGCGCAAGCGGTGGAACATGAGGGCTCACCAGTTCCAACTATGTCGTTCATCGCAACACCTCAGACCATGCACTTTGCGGAGGTGCTGCCGCTGCAAAGCGGTGCGTCCATCCGCGACTACCACCTGGCCTATGAGACCTACGGCACGCTCAACGCCGACCGCTCCAATGCCGTGCTCGTGTGCCACGCGCTCAACGCCTCGCACCACGTGGCCGGCGTCTACGCGGGGCAGGACAAGAGCGAAGGCTGGTGGGACAACATGATCGGCCCGGGCAAGCCCGTGGACACCGACCGCTTCTTCGTCATCGGCGTGAACAACCTGGGCTCGTGCTTCGGCTCCACCGGCCCCATGCACAACCACCCCGACACGGGCGAGGTCTACGGCGCGGATTTCCCGGTGGTCACGGTGGAGGACTGGGTCAACGCCCAGGCCCGCCTGCTCGACCGCCTGGGCATCCAGCAGCTCGCCGCCGTGCTGGGCGGCAGCCTGGGCGGCATGCAGGCGCTCTCCTGGACACTGCAGTACCCCGAGCGCATGCGCCACGCGGTGGTGGTGGCCAGCGCGCCCAACCTCACGGCCGAGAACATCGCCTTCAACGAGGTGGCCCGCCGCGCCATCGTGACCGACCCGGACTTTCACGGCGGCCACTTCTACCGGCACGGCGTGATTCCGAAACGCGGCCTGCGCATCGCCCGCATGATCGGCCACATCACGTACCTGAGCGACGACGTGATGAACGAGAAGTTCGGGCGGCAGCTGCGCGAGGGCCTGGAACTCAAGTACAGCACGCAGGACATCGAATTCCAGATCGAGAGCTACCTGCGCTACCAGGGCGACAAGTTCAGCGACTACTTCGATGCCAACACCTACCTGCTGATCACGCGCGCGCTGGACTACTTCGACCCCGCGCGCACCCAGGGCGGCAACCTCACGCGGGCGCTGGCGCGGGCCACGGCGCGCTTCCTGCTGGTGAGCTTCACCACCGACTGGCGCTTTTCACCCAAGCGCAGCCGCGAGATCGTCAAGGCGCTGCTCGACAACCGCCGCAGCGTGAGCTACGCCGAGATCGACGCGCCCCACGGGCATGATGCCTTTTTGCTCGATGACGCCCGCTACATGGGCGTGATGCGCTCTTACTTCGATAGCATTGCAAAGGAGCTGCAGCCATGACCGAAAAAGCGGCGATGCAAGCCCTGGCACGCCTGGTGCCCCCCGGCTCGCGCGTGCTCGACCTGGGCTGCGGCAACGGTGCCATGCTCGACTACCTGCAGCGCGAGCGCGGCTGCAGCGGCTACGGCGTGGAGATCGACGATGCCAACGTGCTCGCCTGCGTGCAGCGCGGCGTCGATGTGATCCAGCTCAACCTCGACGAGGGCCTGGCCATGTTCGGCGACAACTCGTTCGACGTGGTGCTGCAGCTCGATACGCTGCAGCACCTGCGCAATGCCGAAACCATGCTGCGCGAGACGGCGCGCGTGGGCCGCACGGGCGTGGTGGCCTTCCCCAACTTTGCGCACTGGCCCAACCGCCTGTCCATCCTGCGCGGTCGCATGCCCGTCACGCGGCGCCTGCCCTACCAGTGGTACGACACGCCCAACATCCGCGTGGGCACCTACAAGGACTTCGAGGTGCTGGCCACCAAGAACAGCCTGCGCATCCTGGATGCCTTCGGCCTGCAGGATGGGCAGGAGGTGCGCTGGCTGCCGAATGCGCGCGCGGGCACGGCGGTCTTCCACTTCGAACACGCGTAGCGCTTGTGGGTGTGTGCGCCCCGGCGACACGCCGCTGTCAAGCGCATCGGCTAAGGTGCGGGCTCTGTTTGTAGGAGACCCGCATGAAACGCATTGCACTGCGCGCCACGACTGCTGCCGCGTTGCTCGCCACCTGGGCGCTGGGCGCCATGGCCCAGGCCTGGCCGCCCACTCCCACCGTGATCGCCCACCGGGGCGCTTCGGCGCTGCGGCCCGAGCACACGCTGGCGGCGTACCAGCAGGCCATTGACGATGGCGCGGACATCATCGAGCCCGACCTGGTCATCACCAAGGACGGCGTGCTGGTGGCCCGGCACGAGAACGCCATTGCCATCCTGGGCGCCGATGGCTCGGTGAAGGAAGCCACCACCGACGTGGTGGACCGCCCCGAGTTCGCGGGCCGCAAGGCCACCAAGACCATCGACGGCCAGTCCATCACCGGCTGGTTCACCGAGGACTTCACGCTGGCCGAGCTGAAAACCCTGCGCGCCCGCGAGCGCATCCCCGCGCAACGCCCCGCCAACGTGGCCTACAACGGCCAGTTCGAGGTGCCCACGCTGCAGGAGGTGATCGACCTGGCCAAGGCGGCGAGCGCCAAAACCGGCCGCGTGGTCGGCATCTACCCCGAGACCAAGCACCCCACCTATTTCCAGTCCATTGGCCAGCCGCTGGAGGCGCCGCTGCTCGCCGTGCTGGAGAAGAACGGCTGGAACCACAAGGACGCCCCCGTGTTCGTGCAGTCGTTCGAGGTGGCCAACCTGCAGGCGATCCGCAGGCTCAGCAGCGTGCGCCTGGTGCAGCTGGTGGCTCCCTCGGGCCGGCCGTATGACTTTGTGGCCCAGGGCGCGGCCAATGCGCGCGGTTATGCCGACCTGATCACGCCCGAAGGCCTGAAGCAGGTGGCCACGTATGCCAATGCCATCGGCCCTTTCAAGACCCTGGTCGTGCCGGTGAAGGACGGCCTGCCCGGCGAACCCACGCCGCTGGTCGCGCGTGCCCGCGCCGAAGGCCTGGCCGTGCACATCTGGACGCTGCGGCCCGAGAACGCCTTCCTGCCCGCCGGCCTGAAGAAGGCTCCGGCGGCGGATGGCACGGCGCGCGGCGACAGCGCGGCCGAGATCACGGCGTATCTGCGCGCGGGCATCGACGGCTTCTTTACCGATGACCCCGCCGTGGGCCGCGCCGCGGTGCGGGCGTTCGCCGGCAAGCAGTGAAGCCGGGCGGCTGCCCCGGAAGGCGCGGCGTGTCGCGGCGCGGCCATGCCGCTCAGGAAGAGTCGCTTTCCACGACCGCCTTCACGGCGGCCAGGGCCCGTGGCAGGTCCTCGCAGGGGATGGAGCCCAGCGCCAGGCGCAGCGCATGCGGCACGTGTGCCGTGGTGGCAAACCCTTCGGCGGTGGACACCGCAACGCCGCGCTGCGCGAGCGCCCCGGCCACGCGGTCCGCACGCTGGTCGTCGCCCAGCGGCAGCCAGGCAAAGTACGAATGCGGGTGCCGCACCAGCGGCAGCCCGGCCAGGGCCTCGCTGGCGATGGCCTGGCGGCGGGCCGCGTCGGTGCGCTTTTCGGCCTCCAGGCGCGCCACGGTGCCGTCCTCGATCCAGCCGCAGGCGATGGCAGTGATCACGCCCGCCGTGTTCCAGGAGGTGGCACGCACGGCGCGCTCGATGGGGGCGATCAGCGCCGGCGCGGCCGCGACAAAACCAAAGCGCAGGCCCGTGGCCACGTTCTTCGACAGGCTCGACAGGTAGACCGTGCGCTCGGGCGCCAGCGCGGCCACGGGCGGCGGCGCGTCGGCCGCCAGGTAGGCGTAGGGGGCGTCCTCCAGCACCAGCAGGTCGTGGGCGCGCGCCAACGCCACCAGGCGCTTGCGGGCCCCCGCATCCATCACGCAGCCCAGCGGGTTGTGCAGCGTGGGCATGGTGTAGATGGCGCGCACGGGCCGGGCCTGGCACAGGCGCTGCAGGGCGTCCAGGTCCGTGCCGCCCGGCCCGACGGGCACGGGCGCCAGGTCCAGCCGCATGCGCTCGGTCAGCACGCGAAAACCGGGGTAGGTGAGGGCATCCACCGCCACCACGTCGCCGGGGCTGAGCAGCCCCAGCGCCGCCACCGCCATGCCGTGCTGCGCGCCGTTGACGATGAGCACCTGCTCGCCGGTCACCCACAGCTGGCGGGTGGCCAGGTGCCGGGCGACGATGGCGCGCTCGTGCGGCCGCCCGCCGTAGGGGTGGTAGTGCAGCAGGGATTCCAGGTCGCCCGATGCCGCCAGCCTGCGCAGCGCGTCGCGCAGCAGGTCCGCCTGCCCCGGCACGCCGGGGCTGTTGAACGACAAGTCCGCCGAGCCGGGTGCGGGTGTGGCCAGGTCGGCGCCCAGGCCGCGCGGGCAGGAGCCATCGCGCACGAAGGTGCCGCGCCCGGTTTCGCCCACCACCAGGCCAATGGCCTCCAGCTCGGCGTACACGCGGCTGGCGGTGGCCAGCGCCAGGCCGTGGCGCTGCGCCAGGGCGCGGTGCGTGGGCAGGCGGGTGCCGGGCCGCAGCCGGCCCGCGCGGATGTCGGTGGCCAGCGCATCCACCACCTGCTTGTACCGGACCTGGCCCATGGCGCCTCCGCAGTGTATTCATGACAATTTTTTGATTGTATTGAACACCGCCGATACCATGGGTTCCACTGTTCATCCACCGCCGGCGGGGGCCGTTTTCCCGCCAGGAGAAGCGCCATGCGCATTGCCATACTGACGTTCGAAGGTTTTAACGAGCTGGACTCGCTCATCGCCCTGGGTGTTCTCAACCGGGTGAAGAAGCCGGGCTGGCAGGTGTGCCTGGCCTGCCCCGCGCCCCGGGTGCGGTCCATGAACGGCGTGGTGGTGGAGGCGCAGGCGCCGCTGTCCTGGGCCCGCACGGCCGATGCCGTGCTGGTGGGCAGCGGCATGCAGACGCGCGAGGTGGTGAACGACGCATCCCTGATGGCGCAGATGGACTTCGACCCCGCCCGCCAGTTGCTGGGCGCCCAGTGTTCGGGCACGCTGGTGCTGGCCCGCCTGGGCCTGCTCGGCGGCGTGCCCGCCTGCACCGACCTGACCACGAGGCCCTGGGTGCAAGAGGCCGGGGTCACGGTGCTGAACCAGCCCCTGGTCGCGCACGGCAACATCGCCACGGCCGGTGGCTGCCTGGCCGCGCCGTACCTGGCCGCGTGGGTGATCGCCCGGCTGGAAGGCGTGGAGGCCGCGGAAAGCGCGCTTCACTACGTGGCCCCGGTTGGCGAGAAGGAGGCGTACGTGGCCCGCGCCATGGGCCACCTTGAAAAGTACCTGGCCCTGGCCTGAACGGGCGCCGCGGCGTCAGGGCGATGCGGGGGCCTGCGGCGCGGGGCTGGCGCTCGCGGTGCCGGGTTTCGCGCCCCTGCGCCGCCCCAGGTCCCGCGCGTGCGCCACCCAGCCCGCCAACCGCTCCTTGCTGGCGGTGCGCACCGGCCCGAAGCTGTGCACCCGCACGGGCCGGATGCCGCAATACTCCAGGATGGCCTTCTTCATCTGGTGATGCCCCGGCATGCGCGTGACCCAGCGGAAGTACCAGGGCGGTGAATCCATGGTCACCAGCAGTTCGCCCGAGCGCCCTGCCAGCAGCCTGTCCCACAGCGGCGAGCCGGCGCGGTACTTGAACGCGTAGCCGGGCAGGAAGGTGCGGTCGATGAAACCCTTGAGCAGCGCGGGCATCGCGCCCCACCAGATGGGGTAGACCCACACGAGGTGTCCGGCCCAGCGGATGTCGGCCTGTGCGGCGGCCAGATCGGGCTCCAGGGGCTGCGCGGCGCCGTAGCCCAGGAACAGCGGATCGAACGCCAGCTGCCCCACGTCCAGGAACCGCACCTCGGCGCCCGCGTCCAGCGCCCCTTCGGCATAGGCGCGGGCCATGCCCGCGCACAGGCTGGCGGGCGCCGGGTGGCCCAGGATGACCAGAATGCGTTGTTGTGCCACAGAACCTCCATCACACACGTTGTTGTCGATGGCGCCATGGTCACCTTGCCCCACGGGGCAGAGTCAAGCAGCTGGATCAAGCCGGCGCGCGATGCGGCGCGCCCCGCGCCACCGGGGCGGTGAATTGCCGGGCGTCGCGGGCCGCGGGCGGAACCGGCGCGGCCACGGCGCAGGCCTGCGCCGTGGCGGGCACGGCCATGCCGTCGCAGGCATGCAGTTGCGCCTGCAGCTGCGCCAGTTCGGCATCGAGCGCCTGCAGCCGCAGCAGCTCCTGCGCCACCGCCACCCGCCGGGCCGCCACCCGCTGCGCCATGCGGTCCCCGCCCTCGGCGGTGTGCATCTGGTCCAGGCCGTCGAGTTCCGACAGCCGAAAACCCAGGGCCTGGGCCTGGCGGATCAGCCGCACCTGGGCCACATCGGCCTCGCCGTACTGGCGGTAGCTGCCGTTGCGCGCCACGGTGCCCAGCAGGCCTCGCCCCTCGTACAGGCGGATGGCCTTGGGGGTGGTGCCGGTGCGTCGGGCGAGTTCTCCAATGCGCATGCGTGTGTCCTTGGTGTACCGTCAGGCTGCTATTGAATATATAGCTGTTCGCGCTTGTCCATGTAGCGCCAGGGGCTGTTTTGAGCCTATTGCTTCGCAGCGGTGCGCCCAGGCCCCCATGCCGCGCGATAAGCTGCCGGGTCCCGACGCCCTCCACCGCCTGCCATGCCACAGTTTGCCGCCAACCTGAGCCTGATGTACACCGAGCTGCCGTTCCTGCAGCGCTTCGAGGCCGCCGCGCGCGACCGGTTCACCGCCGTGGAGTTCCAGTTTCCGTACGCGTTCGCGCCCGCCGAGGTGGCCGCGCGGCTGCAGGACAGCGGCCTGCAGCTAGTGCTGTTCAACGCCCCGGCGGGCGGTACCGACCGCGCCGGCATGGCCGCCGCCTGGGAACACGGCGCACGCGGCACGGCCGCGCTGCCGGGGCGCGAGGCAGAGTTCCGCGCGGGAGTCGAGGAAGCCCTGCGTCATGCCGAGGTGCTGGGCTGCCCGCGCATCCATGTGCTCTCGGGCACCGTGCCGCCGGGCGTCGAGCGCGAATCGCTCAAGGACCTGTGCGCGGGCAACCTGCGCTGGGCGGCAGCGCAGGCCGCGCGGGCCGGGCGCGAGATCCTCATCGAGCCCATCAACCTGCGCGACATGCCGCGCTACTTCCTGAACCGGCAGGACCATGCCCACGAGCTGCTGGATGCGGTGCAGGCCGACAACCTCAAGGTGCAGATGGACCTGTACCACTGCCAGATCGTGGAAGGGGACCTGGCCGCCAAGCTGCGGCGCTACCTGCCCACGGGCCGCGTCTCGCACATCCAGATCGCCGGCGTGCCCGGCCGCCACGAGCCCGACACCGGCGAGCTGAATTACCCCTACCTCTTCGACACCATCGATGCCCTGGGCTACCGCGGCTGGGTCGGCTGCGAATACCGGCCGGCGGCCGGCACCTCGCAAGGCCTGGGCTGGATGAAGGGGAAGACCCCCTGATCCGCGTTGGGCCATCCCCCCGGGGGGCGCCCCGTTTCGCACGCTATGGTCCATGCACGGGCCGCGTCGAGGTACGCAGCTTTGCGTAAGGGAATGCGTGAATAAATGTAACAAGCCTCCGGACTTAGAGTGAAGCAGCGTGTTCTCAGGCGTTTGAGAACCCTTTCTGAGACCGGCCCAGCCGGCTTTGGGCTTTCAATCTCCAGGAGACATACCGCATGGCCGCTTCCCTTGCCAACAACCGTTCCGTCGCCCGGCAGGTCACGCTGGCGGCCATTGCGCTGGTGGCCCTGGTGCTCGTGTTCGTGGGGCTGGCCATCGCCGTGCTGACCGAGCGCAGCACGCGCGCCCAGGTGGTGGCCAGCGTGGGCGACACGGCGCAGAGCGTGGCCCAGTCGCTGGACGCGGCCGACAACACCAACCGCGAACTGGTGCAGCTCACCATGCGGGGCTTTCAGCGCTACTTCGAGGGCGTGATGCACCTGGACGAGGCCACGGGCGAGCTGCGCAGCTACGGCGCGCTGGTCAACGAGGACTACGGCTCGGTCGACAAGTTCGCCAGCGAGACGGGCGGCATCGCCACGGTGTTCGCGCGCAAGGGCGAGGACTTCATGCGCGTGACCACGTCGGTCAAGAACGACAAGGGCGAGCGCCAGCAGGGCACGCCCCTGTCCCGCGACGACCCGGCCTACGCCACGGTGGCCAGGGGCGAGCCCTACACCGGCGTCACCGTGGTGGGGGGCAAACCCTACATGGGCCACTACCTGCCGTCCAAGGACGCCTCGGGCAAGGTGATCGCGCTGCTCTTTATCGGCAACGACATCAGCGTGTTCCACGCCATGCTGCAAAAGCAGGTGGCGCAGACAAAATTCTTCGAGCACGGCGGCACCTATGTGGTCAACCCCGGCGCCTCGCTCGACAAGGCCGTGTTCGTGTACCACCCCACGGCGCGCGGCAAGCGCGTGCTGGAGGCCTACCCCGAGGCGCGCCCCTTCTTCGAGGCGCTGGCCGCCTCCGGCGACGGCTTCGTGCGCGAGGCCGCGCCCGTGCTGGGCGCGGGCGCCACCGACCCCTGGGCGCTGGTGCGCAAGACGGGCGGGGGCTGGTGGGTGGTGGCCGAGGTGGCCGACGGCGAAGCCATGGCCAGCCAGCGCCGCGTCACGCTGGCGGTGTGGGGCCTGATGGCCCTGGCCGTGGTGCTGCTGGCCATCGGCCTGTTCCTCATGCTGCGCCGGGGCGTGAGCCGCCCGCTGCAGGACCTCACGCAGGCCATCACGCTGGTGGCGCAGGGCGACCTCACCGAGGAATTCCGCACCACGCGGCGCGACGAGATCGGCGCGCTGGTGCAGGAGGTCGAAGGCATGCGCCAGCGCTACACGCAGATGCTGCAGCAGGTGCGCACGGCGGTGGACAGCATCACCACGGCCAGCGCCGAGATCGCCAGCGGCAACCAGGACCTGTCGGCCCGCACCGAGGCCACGGCCAGCAGCCTGGCCCAGACGGCGCAGAGCATGGAGCAGCTCACGTCCACGGTGCGCCAGTCGGCCGATGCCGCGCGCCAGGCCAACCAGCTGGCCAGCACCGCCGCCGCCGTGGCCGCGCGCGGCGGCCAGGTGGTGGGCGAGGTCGTCACCACCATGGGCGACATCAACCAGAGCTCGCGCAAGATCGCCGACATCATCAGCGTGATCGACTCCATCGCCTTCCAGACCAACATCCTCGCGCTCAACGCGGCGGTGGAGGCGGCGCGCGCGGGCGAACAGGGCCGGGGCTTCGCGGTGGTGGCCAGCGAGGTGCGGTCGCTGGCGGGGCGCAGCGCCGAGGCGGCGCGCGAGATCAAGGCGCTCATCGGCGCCTCGGTGGAGCGCGTGGAGTCGGGCGCGCGCCTGGTGCAGAACGCGGGCAGCACCATGGACGAGATCGTGGGCTCTGTCCAACGCGTGGGCGACATCATTGGCGAGATCACGGCGGCCTCGGGCGAGCAGTCCGACGGCATCGGCCAGGTGAACACGGCGGTGAACCAGCTCGACCAGATGACCCAGCAGAACGCCGCGCTGGTGGAGCAGTCCGCCGCCGCCGCCCAGAGCCTGCGCGACCAGGCGCAGCGGCTGGCCGGGGCGGTGCAGGTCTTCAAGCTCTCGCGCGGCCCCGGCGGCGAGCCTGCGCCCGCGGACCGGCCGGCCTTGGCAGCGTCCCCCGCCCCCGCCCGGCTGCGCTGACGGGCCCGGGCCTGCGGGGGCCGGCGGCGGGCCCGGCGCGGGCGGCTTGGCAATTGATCGGTTCTCGCGCCCGATTCCATGGTTTATGCTGGGCTGAACTTCCTTGTCCGCACAACCCCACCTGCCCGCCATGGCCGCCCATGTTCCCACCATGCTGGCAATGATCATTGTCAGCTCGCTGATGATGGCGGCCTCCATGGCCGTGGTGGGCTGGGGGCGCCGGCGCGACGGCCTGGGGCGGTGGGCCGCCGCCCTGCTGGTCAATGCCATGGGGCACCTGCTGATCATGCTGCGCGGGCAGGTGCCGGACGCGCTGTCCGTGGTGATGGGCAACCTGCTGCTGTCCTGCGTCTTCGTGGGGATGATCGCGGCGATCTACCAGTTCCAGGGCCGTCCGGTGCGGTGGCTGCTCTTGCTCACGCCGTCCGCGCTGGTCACGGGGTTCGTCATCGCATTCATCGACAACTTTCCGGCGCGCGTGAGCTTCGTGGGCCTGGCCATCGGCCTGCAGGCCGTATGGGCCCTGGCCGCGGCGCTGGAGCGCCGCCATGCCACCGTGGGGCGCGGCCAATGGCTGCTGGTGGCGGGGCTCGGGCTGGAGGCGCTGGTCCTGGGCGGCCGCGCGCTGCTGGCCCTCAGCGCCAGCGAGGCGGCCACCGGCATCCTGCAGGGCAGCGCCCTGCAGACCCTGACCTTCATGGGCACCGTGTCGGTGGTGCTCATCAGCTCCATGGGCTTCGTGTTCATGTCGCGCGACCGCGCGGACGAAAACAACCGCATCATGGCGGCGCTCGATCCGCTCACGGGCGTGGCCAACCGCCGCGCGCTGATCGCCGCGCTGGACCGCGACGTGGCGCGCGCCGTGCGCACGCGCGAGTCCATCGCGCTGATGATGGTGGACATCGACCATTTCAAGCGCGTGAATGACCGCCACGGCCACCCCGCGGGCGACCAGGTGCTGTGCAGCGTGGTCAGCGTGCTGAAGGAGCGCGTGCGGGCGCAGGACCTCGTGGGCCGCTACGGCGGCGAGGAATTCATGGTGGTGCTGCCCGACACCACCCTGCTGGGGGCCGAGCAGCTGGCGCGCGAGCTGTGCAAGGCGGTGGAGGAATCGCGCTGCCGCGTTCGCCCCGCCGGCGCCGCCGATGCCGATGCGGGCGTGGGCATCGCCGTCACCGCGAGCATCGGCGTCTTCGGCGGCCGGCTGGAACCCGGCGACAGCTGGGACATGCTGATCGCCGCCGCCGACCGCGCGCTCTACCAGGCCAAGGAGAACGGGCGCAACCGCGTCGAGGTGGCCACGGCCCTGCGGCGCCCCGCCTCCCAGATGGCGGCGCGGGACAACCCCGAGACCCACCCGGCTTCCAGGTATTGAAATGCCTCCCCGCGCCGCCCTCCCTCAGGGGGCGGCGCCCGCTGCGCGGGGGCTGGGGCGCGTGCGGCGTCCGCGCCCGCCGTGAAGGTCTCTGCGCGCCCACCGTGGCGTCCGCGCGGGGGTTGTGTTGGAATGCTGTTTTTGGTCCCCCAGAGACTTTTTTTTTCAGGAGAGCCCCCATGAATGCCCGTGTCCCCCACCAGATCCTGCAACCTGCACTCGCGCTCGAGCGGGTGAGCCAGGCGTGGGACGACGATATCGTGCGCCAGCTCACAGACTACATCGCCATCCCCGCCAAGTCGCCCATGTTCTCGCCCGACTGGGCCGAGCAGGGCCTGCTCGACACCGTGGTGCGCAACGCCGCCGCGTGGGTCGAATCGCAGAAAGTCGAAGGCCTCACGCTCGACGTCGTGCGCCTGGAAGGCCGCACCCCCGTGCTGTTCTTCGAGATCGCATCCACGCAGCCCGGCGCGACGGACACCGTGCTCATGTACGGCCACCTCGACAAGCAGCCCGAGTTCTCGGGCTGGCGCGGCGACCTGGGCCCCTGGACGCCCAAGTACGAGGACGGCAAGCTCTATGGCCGGGGCGGCGCCGACGACGGCTACGCGGTCTATGCCAGCATCGCGGCCGTGCAGGAATTGAAGCGCCAGAACGTGCCCCACCCGCGCATCGTGGGCCTGATCGAGACCTGCGAGGAAAGCGGCTCGCGCGACCTGCTGCCCTACATCGATGCCCTGAAGCCCCGCATGGGCAACGTGGCGCTGGTGGTGTGCCTGGATTCGGGCGCGGGCAACTACGACCAGCTGTGGCTCACCACCAGCCTGCGCGGCATGGCCACCGGCACGCTCAAGGTCGAGATCCTGACCGAAGGCATCCACTCGGGCGACGCTTCGGGCCTGGTGCCCTCGTCGTTCCGCATCATGCGCCAGGTGCTCGACCGGCTGGAAGACAGTGCCACCGGCCGCCTGCTGCCCCAGAGCTTCCACTGCGAGGTGCCCGCCGACCGCCTGGCCCAGGCCCGCGCCACGGCCGCCATCCTGGGCGAAGAGGTGTACAAGCGCTTCCCCTGGGCCCACTACGACTGCGGCGGCGCCACCACCTTCGCCCTGCCCACCACCACCGACCCGGTGCAGGCCCTGCTCAAGCGCACCTGGGAGCCCACGCTCAGCGTCACCGGCGCCGAGGGCTTCCCGGCGCTGCAGGACGCCGGCAACGTGCTGCGCCCCTACACCGCGTTCAAGCTCAGCCTGCGCCTGCCGCCCCTGGTGGATGCCGGCCAGGCCGTGCAGGAGCTCAAGGCCCTGCTCGAAGACAACGCGCCCTACCAGGCCAAGGTCACCTTCCAGGGCACGAGCGGCGCCACGGGCTGGAACGCGCCCAGCGCCACGCCCTGGTTCGAGCAGGCGCTCAACGAGGCCTCGCAGGCCCACTTCGGCGCGCCGTGCGGCCATATCGGACAGGGCGGCACCATCCCGCTCATGAACATGCTCAGCGAAGGCTTTCCCACCGCGCAGATGATGGTCTGCGGCGTGCTGGGCCCCAAGAGCAACGCGCACGGCCCCAACGAGTTCCTGCACGTGCCCTACGCCAAGAAGCTCACCGCCGCCGTGGCGCAGGTGATCGCGGCCATGGCGGCGCAGCAGGCCACCGCCGTGGCGGCCTGAACCCCACCGCGCGCATCGCCGCCCCCGCGCATGTGCCCTGGCGCTGCCTCCTCCCCCGGTGTGTGGATGCAGCCGCCGCCCTTCCCCCGCACCGCAACGCGCGCCGCCAGGGCGCTGGCCCGGCCGGCCGCGTTGCCTTGAGCCCGTTCCACCATGTCCTCTGACTCCATTGCGTCCACCCTGAGCACCTTGACCACCTTCACCGCGGGGGATGGGGAAAACCTGGCGGTGCAGGACTGGCCCCTGGTGGGGCGCGGCGTGCCGGCACGGGGCACCGTGCTGCTGGTGCACGGCCTGGGCGAACACGTGGGCCGCTACGACGCCCTGGCGCGGCGCCTGAATGCCTGGGGATTCGCCGCGCGCGGCTACGACCAGTACGGCCACGGCGAGTCGAGCGGCCCGCGCGGCGGCCTCACCTCGGACATGCGGCTGCTGGACGACCTGGCCGACATGGTGGACGCCACCCGTGCCCGCATGCCGGCCGGCCAGCCCCTGGTGCTGCTGGGCCACAGCATGGGCGGGCTGGTCGCCTCGCGTTTTGTGTCCCTGAACCTGCGGCCGGTGGATGCGCTGGTGCTGTCATCCCCCGCGCTCGACGCGGGCCTGGGCGCCGTGCAAAAACTGCTGCTGGCCACGCTGCCGCGCATCGCACCGAACCTGCGCGTGGGCAACGGGCTGGATGCGCAGTACCTCTCCCACGACCCGGCCGTGCCCGCGGCCTACCTGGCCGACCCGCTGTGCCACGACCGCATCAGCGCGCGCCTGGCGCGCTTCATCGCCACGGGCGGCCCCGCCACGGTGGCCCGCGCCGCGCACTGGAGCGTGCCCACGCTGCTCCTGTGGGCGGGCAGCGACAAGCTGGTCAATCCCGCCGGCAGCCGTGCCTTCGCGGCCGCCGCGCCCCGGGCGCTGGTGCAGTCGCACGGCTTCGAGCCCTTGTTCCACGAGTTGTTCAATGAAAGCCCCGAACTGGCCGCGCCGGTGTTCGACATGCTGCGGCAGTGGCTGGAGCGGCGCTGCCCGGCGGCGGGGTGAGCGCCGCCGCAGCGGTTTCGGGCCAGAATGGCCGGTAGCGCTTGTCCATCAAGCGCTGAAAGCTACTATTTTTGTAGCAAACCGCCCAGCATTCCAAACAGGTCGCTGGACGTTCCAAACCCGCCCTGCGGCGCCTCGCCGCGCGGGCTGAGCTGGTCGATCAGGCCCGGCAGCACCTGGGCCAGCTGGCCTGCCGCCGCGCCGGAGCCCACGCCCAGCTGCGCGGCGATCTGCGACAGCGGGCCGCTGCCCAGCACGTCCGAAAGCTGCTCGCCCGAGATGGCCTGGTTGGGCCCCGCGCTGAGCCAGGAGGCGATCACGTTGCCCAGCCCGGCCTGCTGGAACCGGGCCATCAGGCCCGGCAGCCCGCCCACCGGGCCGTCGTTGCTGATGAGGGACATCACGGCCTGCACCAGCTGGGGGTTCTGCGCGGCCAGGCTCAGCAGGCCACCCAGCCCGCCTGCGGCACCGCCGCCGCCGGCGGAGCCCTGGGGGCCGCCCTGTGATGCGCTATTGATGACGGCACCCAATACGGAATCGAGCAAACCCATGGTGATCTCCTGCAGAAGGGGGTAAAAAACGGCCGAGCGCCGGCCCGGGGCCGCTCACGGCCCTGGGCCCGGTACCAGCGATGGTACGCATCCGCGCCCTGGCCCCAGTGTCAACAATCGTGAATTCCCCTACCGCCCGTGCGTGGGCGACGGGCTGGGCCGGCAAGGCTGGCAGGTGCCGGGCCGCCGGCCAGGGCGTGGCGGGAGGGCCCGCCGCCCGCCGTTCACTGGCTGCGCGCCGGGCGTTTCTCCAGCAGGGGTTCGCTCACGCCCTGCACCCCCACCAGGCCCAGCACCGTGACCAGCGAGGTCTGCGCCCCCTGCCAGGCATCGGTCAGGTCGATCCACTCCGACAGCGCATGGAAACCACCGGTCTTGCCCCCGCCCCCGATCACGATGGCCGGGATGCCCAGCGACATGGGCACGTTGGCATCGGTGCTCGCGCCACCCAGCACCGTCTTGCGGCCGAACGCGGTGTTGGCGCGCACGGCGGCTTCCACGATCAGCGAGTCCGCCGCCGTGCGGCCGCCGGGGCGGTCGCCGATGAGCCTGGTGGAGGCGGAGAGCGTGTTCACATTCCAGCGTGCGTTCTCCTCGGCCACGGCGGTATCGATGGCCGAGAGCACCTGCTTTTCGGTGGCCAGCAGCGGGGCCATCTCGTCGGAGCGGATGTCCACCGCCATGCGCGCATCGGGCGCGATGGTGTTCACCGAGGTGCCGCCGCCCACCGTGCCCACGGTGAAGGTGGTCTTGGGGGTGGCGGGCGTGCGGATCTCGGCGATCCTGGCGATCGCGCGGCCCATGCCGTGGATCGCGCTGGGCACCTGGCCGAAGGCCGCGTAGCTGTGGCCGCCCGGGCCCTTGAAGGTCACCTCGTGGCGGTGGCTGCCCGTGCCCAGCACCAGCACCGTGCCGTCGGGCGCGGGCTCCAGCGCCACCAGGCCGTCAATGTCCAGGTGCTCCTTGAACAGGTGCTTCATGCCGCGCAGGTTGCCCAGCTCTTCCTCGCCCACATTGCCCACGAACACCAGGTCGCCCACCGTGGCGATCTGCTGGTCGTTGAGCACCTTGAGCCACGACAGCAGCACGGCCAGGCCGCGCGTGTTGTCCGAGATGCCGGGCGCGTAGAGCTTGCCGTCGCGCTCCTTCACCTTCACGTCGGTGCCGGCGGGGAAGACGGTGTCCAGGTGGGCCGAGATCACGAGCTTGGGCCCGCTGCCCGTGCCCTTGCGGATGCCGACCACGTTGCCTTCGGCGTCGATGGCGGCGCTGGCCAGGCCCAGGGCCTTCAGGCGTGCGAGGAAGGCCTCGGCGCGCCTTTGCTCCTTGAACGGTGGCGCCTCGATCTCGGTGAGCATGCGGAGGTCTTGCGCCGCGCGGTCGTGGTCGGCCTTCACCGCGTCGAGCAGCTTCAGGATCTGGGGCGCCGCCATGAGCTGCGTGTAGGCCTGGTCCACGGCCGGGCGCAGCGTGGTGGGCGTGGCGGCGACGGCGCCTTGCGCGTGGGCGGCAGGGCCCAGCAGCGCGGCGGCCAGCGCCACGGCGCCGGGAGTGAAGCGGAAGATGGAGGCAGGGTTCTTCATGGTCGGGATGATGGAGAGGGCGGAGTTGCGAAGGAAGGGGGGCCCGGCCAGACGCGGGCCGCGGCATCCGGTGCGCGCGGCGCCTGGCACGCAAGCGCCCTGCAATTGTTGGACCGATTGGCGGGGCGCGGTTCTGCTTTAATCTGCCGGGCCGACAGTTTTTCTTACATGCGCCAGCACATTCCCAGCACCCGCGCCCTGCTCGTTTTCGATGCCGTGGCGCGCCACCACGGCGTGAGCAAGGCCGCCGAAGAGCTGTGCCTCACGCACAGCGCCGTGAGCCAGCAGCTGCGCCTGCTCGAAGGCCAGCTGGGCCTGCAGCTCGTGCAGCGCGGCGCGCGCGGCTCCACGCTCACCGAGGCGGGCCGCCGCTACCACGCGCAGGTGGTGGGCGACCTGCTGCGCCTGCAGAACCACACGCTCGAAGCCATGGCCCAGCGGCCCGACGGCGCGCGGCTGCTGGTGGGCTGCGTGCCCGTGTTCGCCGAGCGCTGGCTGCTGCCGCGCCTGCCCGCCTTCCTGGCCACGCACAAGGGCTGCAGCCTGCACCTGCAGGTGTACCCCACGCACACCTACATGCAGGAGATCCCTTTCGACGTGGCCGTGCAGTACAACGACGCCGCCTGGCCCGGGGTGCAGCCCGTGCCGCTGATGAGCGAGGTGTGCGTGGCCGTGTGCGCTCCCGGCTCGCGCCACCGGCGTGCGATGGAGCGCGGCGACTTCCGCGCGGTGCCGCTGCTGCAGCTGAGCTCGCGGCTGGGCGCGTGGGATGCGTGGTTCACCCGCGCGGGCATCACGCGCGTGCCGGCGCACAGCCTGGGCGGCCACCGGTTCGACCTGTTTTCCATGCTGGTCGAGGCGGTGCGCGCGGACCTGGGCATCGGCCTGGTGCCGCACTACTTCGTGGAGCGCGAGCTGCTGTCCGGCGAACTGGCGCTGGCGCATCCCCACCATGACAGCGGCCTGCGTGGCTACAGTCTCTTCGTGGCGCAGGGGCGGCAGGAAGACCCCGCCGTGGCCGCGTTTGCCCGGTGGCTCGCCCACGCGGTCGCGGTGCCGGGCGGTGCCGGCACCGGAGCCACGCGGGCCTAGACGGCGCGCCGCCGCCGGGCCGCGAGCCAGGCGAGCGCCAGGCCCGTGACCACGATGGGCACCAGGGACCCGGCATTGAGCAGCGTCCAGCCCTGCGTGGTGACCAGCACGCCGGACGAGAACGAGCTGAGCGCCAGCGTGGCGAACACGCAGAAGTTGATGGCGGCCTGGGCGCGGTCCTTTTCCTCGGGGCGGTAGGCGGTCATGGACAGCGTGGTGGCCCCCGTGAACAGGAAGTTCCAGCCCACGCCGAGCATGAACAGCGCGATGCCGAAGTGGTGCAGCTCCACGCCCATGAGCGCCACGGCCACGCAGGCCAGGTTCAGCAGCACGCCGGCGCCCATGATGGACAGCACGCCAAAGCGCTTGATGAGGTGGCCGGTGACGAAGCCGGGCGCGAACATGCCGATCACGTGCCACTCCAGCACCAGCGCGGCCGCATCGAAGTTGAAGCCGCACACCTGCATCGCCAGCGGCGTGGCGGCCATCAGCAGGTTCATCACGCCATAGCCCAGCGCGGCGCCCAGGATGGCCACCACGAACGCGGGCTGGCGCATCAGCTCGGACAGGGGGCGGCCCGCGACGGGCTGCCCCGCGGCGTCGCGCCGCGCGGGCTGCGCCTCGAAGCGGATCGCCGCCATGCACAGCATGGACAGCAGGGCCACGCCCATGAGCACCACGTAGGCGCCCGCGAAAGGCACCGGAAACAGCGTGCGCGTGGCGCTGGCCAGGTTCGGCCCGGCCACGGCGCCCAGCAGGCCGCCCGCCAGCACCAGCGACACGGCCTTTTCGCGGTAGGCCGCGGGGGCCAGCTCGGCGGCGGCAAAGCGGTAGAGCTGGCCATTGGCGCTGTAGTAGCCCGCCACCACGGTGGCGGCGCACAGCAGCCAGAAACTGGCGCTGAAGGCCGCCCACGCGCACAGGCCGCACGACGCGATCGCCACGGCCAGCCCGATCTGGAACGACACCTTGCGGCCCCACCGGGCCTGGCTGCGGGCCACGAGCGCGGTGGACAGGGCCCCGCCCACCACATAGCCCATCACGGGCAGCGTGGCCATCCAGCCAAAGGGGGCGAGCTGCAGGCCTACCAGGCCGTTGATGGCGATGAAAACCACGTTGTTGGTCAGGAAAAGGCCCTGGCACAGGGCCAGCAGCCACAGGTTCTTGTTCACGGCGAAGGGTGTTGTTGGAATGGGGAAGGAAAGGGTCGAGGCGGGCATGGGCGGCCGGGCCGCGTCAAAGTCCGACTGCATTGCTCTGGCATTGTGCACTCCGGTTGATGAAGATCAGCCGGCGCGCGCAGCGGCCTCGGTATGGTGCCACCCAGTGCTTGGGCTCCCACCGGGGGCCTGCGTTTGAACCAGAGCCATGGAACCCCACAACCCTGCAGAGGCCGCGCCCGCCCTCGAACTCGTCTGCCCCGCCGGCAGCCTGCCCGCGCTCAAGGCGGCGGTGGACCATGGCGCCAGCTGCGTCTACCTGGGCCTGCGCGACGCGACCAACGCGCGCAACTTCGCGGGCCTGAACTTTGACGAGGCGGCCATCGCCAGCGGCATCGCCCATGCGCATGCGCGTGGCTGCAAGGTCTTCATGGCGCTCAACACCTACCCGCAGGCCGCCAACCCGGGGCCGTGGCGCAGCGCCCTGGACAAGGCGGTGGACCTGGGCGTGGACGCGGTCATCCTGGCCGACCCGGGCCTCATGCAATACGCGGTGCAGCGCCACCCCCGGCTGCGGCTGCACCTGTCGGTGCAGGGCTCGGCCACCAACTACGAGGCCATCAACTTCTACCGCGAGCAGTTCGGCATCGTGCGCGCCGTGCTGCCGCGCGTGCTGTCGATGGAGCAGGTGCGCCAGGTCATCGACCGCACGCCCGTGGAGATCGAGGTGTTCGGCTTTGGCAGCCTGTGCGTGATGGTCGAGGGGCGCTGCGCGCTGTCGTCGTATGCGACGGGCGAATCGCCCAACACGCACGGCGTGTGCTCGCCCCCGAAGGCCGTGCGCTGGGTGGAAACGCCGCAGGGCCGCGAGTCGCGCCTGAACGGCGTGCTGATCGACCGCTATGCGCCCGGCGAGAGCGCCGGCTACCCCACGCTGTGCAAGGGCCGCTTCGACGTGGGCGGCGACGAGAACTACTACGCCATCGAGGAGCCCACCAGCCTCAACACCCTGGAGCTGTTGCCCCAGCTCGTGAAGATGGGCGTGCGCGCCATCAAGATCGAAGGGCGCCAGCGCAGCCCGGCCTACGTGGCCCAGGTCACGCAGGTCTGGCGCGAGGCCATCGACCAGTGCCTGGCCCACCCCCACCGCTACGCGCCCAAGACGCGCTGGATGGCCAGCCTGGACCAGGTGGCCGAAGGGCAGCAGCACACGCTGGGCGCCTACCACCGCCCCTGGAAATGAAGAACAACCCCCTGATGCGCTTCGCGCCTTCCCCCTTCTCTCGCCTCGCTTGCGCGATGCGGGAAGGGGGACACCGCCAGCGCGGCGGGGCGGCCCTTGCGCGGCGGTCGCTGGCTTGGGCCGCGCCAGATTCGAACTCCATGCGCCGCTCCCAGCATCTGGATCCCACGATCAAACCCCTGAAGCCCGCCCCATGAAACTCTCTCTCGGCCCCCTGCTGTACTACTGGCCGCGCGACACCGTGTTCGCGTTTTACGAAGCCATGGCCGCCACGCCCGTCGACGTGGTGTACCTGGGCGAGACAGTGTGCTCGCGCCGCCATGAGCTGCGCCTGGCCGACTGGCTGGCGCTGGCGCGCATGCTGCGGGACGCGGGCAAGGAGGCCGTGCTGTCCACCCAGGTGCTCATCGAATCCAGTGCGGACGTGGGCCTGCTGCACAAGATCACGGCCAACGGCGAGTTCACCGTGGAGGCCAACGACATGGGCGCCGTGCACTGCCTCTCGCGGCCACCCACCGGGCCGCGGGCCTTCGTGGCCGGGCCGCACCTGAACCTGTACAACGCGCACTCGCTGCAGTGGATGGCGCAGTTCGGCGCCACCCGCTGGGTGATGCCGGTGGAGATGTCGCGGGACGCGCTGTCGGCCGTGCTGGCGCAGCGCCCGCAGGGCCTGGAGACCGAGGTCTTCGCCTACGGGCGCATGCCGCTGGCGTACTCGGCGCGCTGCTTCACCGCGCGCCACCGCAACCTGCCCAAGGACGACTGCCAGTTCAGCTGCCTGCAGCATGCCGACGGGCTGCCGCTGCGCACGCGCGAGAACGAGGGCTTTCTCGTGCTCAACGGCACGCAGACGCAATCGGCCCGCGTCTACAACCTGGCCAACGAACTGGCGGGCCTGCGCGCCTGCGGCGTGGACGTGCTGCGCCTGAGCCCGCAGGCGCAGCACATGCCGCAGGTGGTGGCCGCGTTTGACGAAGCCCGCCACGCGCGCGCCCCCGAGGCGGCCTGCGACCTGGTGGAGCGCATGCAGCCGCTGATGCCCGACCTCCCCTGCGACGGCTACTGGTTCGGCCGCCCGGGCCTGGAGCAGGGGCGCGTGCGGAGCGCCGTGGCGCAGTCCTGACCCGCGGGCCCCCATCGCATGTACGCCGGAGAACGCTTCAACAGCATCAGCCACCTGGCCGGGGCCGTGCTCGCCACGGCGGGCGCGGCCGTGCTCATCACGCTCGCGGCGCGCCTGGACGACCCGTGGAAGGTGGTCGCCTTCAGCATCTACGGCGCCATGCTGGTGGCGCTGTACGCCGCGTCCACCGCGTACCACAGCGTGCGCCGGCGCGCCATCAAGGCCGTGCTGCAAAAGCTCGACCACTGCAGCATCTACCTGCTGATCGCCGGCAGCTACACCCCGTTCGCGCTCGTGTCGCTGCGCGGCCCCTGGGGCTGGTCGCTGCTGGGCGTGGTGTGGGGCCTGGCGCTGCTGGGCATCGCGCAGGAGATCTGGTGGGCGCGCGGCGCGCGGGCGCTGTCGCTGGTCATCTACGTGCTCATGGGCTGGCTGGCGCTGGTGGCCGTGGTGCCGCTGTGGCGGGCGCTCACACCCGGGGGCTTTGGCTGGCTGCTGGCGGGCGGGGCCTGCTACACGCTGGGCATCGTCTTTTACGCGCTGGACCACCGCGTGCGCCATGGCCACGGGCTGTGGCACCTGTTCGTGCTGGGCGGCAGTGCCTGCCATTTCTTCACCGTGTTCTTCTACGTGGCCTGAGCGCCCGATTCCTACCCTATGGCTGCTTTCTCCTCTTCGCCTTCGAACCCGCGGGTGGTTCCCCCTCCCGTGGGGGCCGTGCTGTCGCGCCTGCCCGCCTACCCGGGCTCGGTGCTGCTGGTGACGGCGCTCAACCTCGCGCTGGCCCGGCACCTGCCCCCCGACGTGGGACGCCTGCTGTTCGACAAGAAGATGCGGGTGCAGGTGCGCGATGCGCGCCTGGCGTTCGACTTTGCCTGGACCGGTCAGCGTTTCGCGCCCCATGCCCCGCTCGCGGCACCCGCCGTGGCGGACCTGACGCTCAGCGCCACGGCCCACGACTTCCTGCTGCTCGCCCAGCGCCAGCAGGACCCCGACACGCTGTTCTTCAGCCGCCGCCTGTCGATGGAGGGCGACACCGAACTGGGCCTGGTGGTGAAGAACGCGCTCGACGCCATCGAGCTGCCGGTGCTGGACCCGCGCCAGTGGGCGCAGAGGCTGGCACCGCGCCAGGTGCTGGACCACCTGCGGCGCCGCCGGGGCCCTGCGCCACGCCACGGAGGGTGAGCGATGACCCCCCACCAGGCCCTGAATCATCCCCTCGTCTACTCCTGCTCGGGCTGCTCCAGCGCCGCGCAGCTGGCCAACCATGTGGCGCTGCGTCTGGACCGGCACGGCGTCGCCGAGATGTCGTGCATCGCCGGCGTGGGCGGCGATGTGCCGCACCTGCTGAAAACCGTGCGCTCGGGCCGGCCCATCATCGCGCTCGACGGCTGCCCGCTGGTCTGCGTGAAAAGCACGCTCGCGCGCCACGGCATCACCGCCGACCGGCACTACCAGCTGCAGCACTACGGCGTGAAGAAGCGCGCGCACGAAGACTTCGACCCCGTGCAGGCGGCGCTCGTGCTGGAGCAGGTCGAGGCCGACCAGCAGGCGCAACCCCTGCGCGCCCGGGCGGCCGAGGGCGCGCCCCATGGCTGAGCCCGTGCCCACCCGCCGCATCATCGTCGCCATCTCGGGCGCCAGCGGCGCCGTGTACGGCGCGCGCCTCCTGCAGGTGCTGCAGGGCCAGGGCGGCATCGAGACGCACCTGGTCGTCTCCGACGCGGGCTGGCGCAACCTGCAGCACGAGCTGGACCTGGACCGCCCCGCCGTCGAGGCCCTGGCGCACCGCGTGCATGACGTGCACAACGTGGGCGCGGCCATTGCGAGTGGCTCGTTCCAGTGCCATGCGATGGTGGTCGCACCCTGCTCCATGCGCACGCTGGCCGCCATCGCGCATGGGCTGGCCGACAACCTGCTCACGCGCGCGGCCGACGTGGCGCTCAAGGAACGCCGCCGCTTGGTGCTGATGGTGCGCGAATCGCCGCTGCACCTCACGCACCTGCGCAACATGGTCGCCGTGACCGAGATGGGCGGCATCGTCTGCCCGCCGCTGCCGGCCTTCTACCTGCGCCCGCAGACCGTGGGCGAGGTGGTGGACTACAGCGTGGCGCGCGCGCTCGACCTCATCGACGTGCCCCACGACCTGGCGCCGCGCTGGTCGGGGCAGGAACTGGATGCTCATTAATTGATAGCTACTGGCGCACCATTTATAAGCGCGACAGGCTGATTTCATTCAAAATCAAAATCTGGTACTGATATGGCCTACCGCGATCTGCGCGACTTCATGGCCCAGCTCGAAGCCACGGGCGACCTGCGCCGCGTGCGCGAGCCCGTGTCGCCGCGCCTGGAGATGACGGCGCTGAGCGACCGCGTGCTGCGCGCGGGAGGCCCCGCGCTGCTGTTCACGCAGCCCACGGGCCACGCGCTGCCCGTGCTCACCAACCTGTTCGGCACGCCCGGCCGCGTGGCCCGCGCCATGGGCGTGGCCGACCTGCACGGCGTGCGCGCCCTGGGCGAACTGCTGGCCACCCTCAAGGAGCCCGAGGCACCCCGCAGCGTCAAGGACATGCTGGCCATGGGCCCCTTCCTCAAGACGCTGTGGCACATGGCGCCGCACACCGTGGCCCGGGGCGCGCCCTGCCAGCAGGTGGTGTGGGAAGGGCCGGACGTGGACCTGGCCCGCCTGCCCGTGCAGCACTGCTGGCCGGGCGACGTGGCCCCGCTCATCACCTGGGGCCTGACCATCACGCGCGGGCCGCGCAAGGCGCGGCAGAACCTGGGCATCTACCGCCAGCAGGTGCTCTCGCGCAACCAGGTCATCGTGCGCTGGCTCGCCCACCGGGGCGGCGCGCTCGACTTCGCCGACCACTGCGCCGCGTACCCCGGCCAGCCCTACCCCGTGGCCGTGGCGCTGGGCGCGGACCCGGCCACGCTGCTCGGCGCGGTCACGCCCGTGCCCGACTCCTTGAGCGAATACCAGTTCGCCGGCCTGCTGCGCGGCGCACGCACCGAGGTCACGCCCGCGCTGGGCGTGCCGCTCTCGGTGCCCGCCACCGCCGAGATCGTGCTCGAAGGCCACATAGCGCCGGACGCGAGCCACGCGAGCGGCTGGCAGCATGCGCTGGAGGGGCCCTACGGCGACCACACCGGCTACTACAACGAATGCGCCGAGTTCCCCGTGCTCACCGTGGACCGCATCACGATGCGCAAGGACGCGATCTACCACAGCACCTACACCGGCAAGCCGCCCGACGAGCCCGCCGTGCTGGGCCTGGCGATGAACGAGCTGTTCATCCCGCTCCTGCAAAAGCAGTTCCCCGAGATCGTGGACTTCTACCTGCCGCCCGAGGGCTGCAGCTACCGCATGGCGGTGGTGAGCATCCGCAAGGCCTACGCGGGCCACGCGCGGCGCGTGATGATGGGCGTGTGGAGCCACCTGCGCCAGTTCATGTACACCAAGTTCATCGTGGTGGTGGACGACGATGTGGACGTGCGCGAATGGAAGGATGTCGTCTGGGCCATCACCACCCGCATGGACCCGGCGCGCGACACGCTGCTGGTGGAGCACACGCCCATCGACTACCTGGACTTCGCCTCCCCCGTGAGCGGCCTGGGCAGCAAGATGGGGATGGACGCCACGAACAAATGGCCCGGCGAAACCCAGCGCGAGTGGGGTCGGCCCATGCGCATGGCCGACGCGGCCACGGCCCGTGCGGAGCAGTTGTTCGCGGCGCTGGGGCTCTAGGACCGCCAGCCGCGCAGCCACTCGGGAGGACTCTTACGCCGCCGCGAATTCGATGGCCGCGCCATGGGTGCGGTCTGCCGTGGGAGGCGCCGGCGTGGCACCGTCGGTGGCCAGTACCAGTGCGTATGGGCCCTCGCCCCGCGTGCCCAGCTGTGTGCTGGCCGCATGGCCTGCCGTGCCCGGCAGCGGCCCTGCCTGCGTCAGCACCAGGGTGCTGCGTCCGAGGGTGACCGTGCCCACCCGCGCGCCCGTGCCGGGCTGCAGGAAAGGCGCGCTCACGTTGGCGGCCTGGGCCTCGCCCAGCAGGGCGCGGTAGTGGGCCAGGCTCGCATCCAGGTCCTTCACGGCCAGGGCCAGGCTGGCCACGCCGCGGGCGCCGTTGGGGTGCACGCGGGCGTTGCCTTCGGGCACGCGCAGCGCGCGCGGGGTCTGGTCGCCGCACAAGAAGGGCAGGTCGTGCGACGGGGGGCGCGCCGTCTGCCACCGCAGGCGCTCGCCATCGGGCCGCACGCGGCCGCCGTCGTGCGGGCCGCTGTAGGCCAGGCCCCGGTCCTTGGCGACGGCCACCGTGGTGGCGGTTTCGGGCGGCAGCAGCGCGAAGTCCACGATGCCGTCGCCGTGCGCGTTCAAGAGCTCCCACCAGCGCTCGCCGGGCGATGGCGAGCGCCAGGCGATCAGCTCGAAGTAAGCGCCGTCCGCGAAGACGACCAGCGCGTTGTAGGTGGGCCGGCCGGGGTGGTCGCCGCCTTGCAGCACGTTGAATCCGAGGGCGCGGTAGTCGGCGATGGTCTGGTCCAGATCCTTCACCGCGATCACGATGTGGTCGAGTGTCAATGCCATGGTGGCTGGGCTCCTTGCGTGGTCAATCGGCGGGTCAGGCGGGCACGGCTTCGGCGGCTGCGGAGGGCTGTGCGGCAGGCAGCGGCGCGGCGGCGCTGGAGTTGGTCAGCGCCACACTGGCGCGCACCTGCTGCGGGTTGCGCAGCAGGTTCAGGATGGGGCAGGTGCGTTCCACCGCCTCGAACAGTGCGTCGATGTCGGCCCGGCTCGCGGGCGAGTCGATGTGCACCGTGTAGGCGATGTCGTGCGGCCAGATGGGCGTCTGTTCGTGCCCGGGCTTGCCGCCGCGCGGGTCGATCACGCCGCTCACTTCCACCTCCAGGCTGGTCAGCGGCACCTGGCGCGAGGCGGCCTGGATCAGGAAGATGTGCGTCACGCAGCTGCCCAGCACACCCAGCTGCAGCTCCGGCGAGCTGGGGCCCAGGTTGTAGCCCGCGAAGTCGGGCGGGCTGTCGCTGATCACCTGGTGGTCGCGGATGCGGATGCGGCGCACGCCGCTGCGGCCTTCGGCGCTCACGCGGGCTTTCAGGGCCGCGGGCTGCGCCGTGCCGCGCTCGATGGCCGCGTCGCGCGCGAGCACGGCGGCGCGCTTCTCGGCCAGGTAGTCGTTGAGGGGGGCGGGGGAGTGGGACATGTGGCGGTGTTCTTTCCAACCGCTTGCGGCCTCGGACATCGGGCACGGAACAAGCAGCGTCGTGGGGAGATTGTTGGAAGCCGCACCCGTGAAGCCAACAAAGAAAACCGTGCTCGCATATGCAGGTTCCAGATAAGCGCGGAGGGCGGTTTGCTGCATCGTTTTCCGCATATCGATGCTACTTAATACATGCATGCCCGGGCCTGCGCACCGATAGCATGAATACACATGAACTGGCTCCGCCGCAGTGTGCACACCGTGCCGATGCCTGCGACGAAGGGGGCCGGATGTGTCATTTCAATGCCTGTGCGGCGACGAGGTCAAAACGTGTTTCTTGCAAAGAAAAAATCGGTGGGATGGTGGGCAGTGGGCGTATCGGCCGTGGCCCTGGGCGTGCTGGTGGCGGGCTGCTCCAGACAGGCCAGCGAGCCAGCCGCCTCCACCAGCGTGGTTGCCGACCAGCCCGTGCAGGGCGGCACGCTGGTGTACCTGGAGCAGCAGGCGCACACCAACCTGTACCCGCCGGCGGGGGGCTTCTACCCGAACGGCGGCATCCTCAACCAGATCACCGACAAGCTCACCTACCAGGACCCGAAGACGCTGCAGATCCAGCCCTGGATCGCCGAGTCCTGGACCGTGAACGACACGGCCACCGAGTACACCTTCAAGCTGAAAAAAGGCGTGACCTTCTCGGACGGCACACCGCTCGATGCCGCCGCCGTGGCCAGGAACTACGACACCTACGGCCTGGGTAACAAAGAGCTCAAGCTGCCGGTGTCCGAGGTCATCAACAACTACGACAAGAGCGAGGTCGTGGACCCGCTCACCGTCAAGTTCTACTTCAAGAAGCCCTCGCCGGGCTTTCTGCAGGGCACGTCCGTCATCGGCTCGGGCCTGGTGTCGCTGGCCACGCTGGCGCGGCCTTTCGAAGAGCTGGGCGACGCGACCAAGATCATCGGCTCGGGCCCCTTCGTGGTGACGGCCGAGACGCTGGGCAAGGAGCTCACGCTCACCGCCCGCAAGGACTACGCCTGGGGCCCGGCCCAGCACGCCCACCAGGGCCGGGCGCGGCTCGACGAGATCAAGCTCATCGTCACGCCCGAAGACAGCGTGCGCATCGGCGCGCTGCTGTCGGGCCAGGCGGGCTTCATCCGCCAGGTGCAGGCCTATGACGAAAAGCGCGTGTTGGACCAGAAGTTCGCCATCTACGCTCCCTCCACGCGCGGCGTGAACAACAGCGTGGTCTTTCGCCCCGACAACACGCTGGTGGCCGATGTGAAGGTGCGCCAGGCGCTCCTGCACGCCACCAACACCAAGGAGATCGTGCAGACCCTGTTCTCGGCCAACTACCCGCAGGCCACCTCGGTCATCGCGTCCACGGCCTTGGGCTACGTGAACCTGTCGGCCAAGCTGGGCTACGACGAGGCCAAGGCCAAACAATTGCTCGACGACGCCGGCTGGAAGATCAATGCCAACGGCCTGCGCGAGAAGGACGGCAAGGAGCTGGTGCTGGCCGCGTACGAGTCGCTGCCGCAGCCGCAAAACAAGGAAACCCTGCAGCTCGTGGCGCAGCAGTGGGCCAAGGTGGGCGTCAAGCTCAACGTGCTGGCGGGCGACTCCGGCAGCCGCACGGTGGACAGCCTCGACCCCGAGAAGACCCCCGTGGCACCCGGCATGGTGGGCCGCGCCGACCCCGACGTGATCAAGAGCAACTACTACCCGACCAACCGCAACGTGCTGCTGCAAAAGGGCGGAGTGAGCAGCAAGGTCAAGGCGTTCGAGGACACCCAGCTCAACGGCCTGCTCGACGCCATAGCTGCCGAGACCGACGCGGCCAAGCGCCTGGCGCTCACGGCCGATGTGCAGAACTACCTGATTGACCAGGCGTATGTGATCCCGGTGTTCGAAGAGCCGCAGGCGTTTGCAGGATCGCCGTCGGTGAAGGGCGTGGGCTTCGAGGCCGTCGGCCGACCCAGCTTTTACGGCACGTGGATCGCCGCAAGACATTGACTCCCCCTGAGTCGCTGCGCGCCTTCCCCCTGGGGGGGACGCCACCGGTGGACCGGCGAAGCCGGCTCCACGGTGGCACTGGCTTGGGACGCGCCAGTTTCTAACGCTGTGCGGCTACTGGCTGCTGCTGTTGCTTTTGCTGAAGGAGTGACTTCCATGTTCAAGTACCTTGCCCATCGCACGGGCCAGGCCCTGCTGGTGCTGTGGGCGGCGTTCACCGCGTCGTTCCTGCTGCTGCAGCTGCTGCCGGGCGATGCGATTTTGATCAAGTTCCTGAACCCTGAGTTCGGCCTGGGCCCGCAGGAGATCGCGGACATCCGTGCGGCCTACGGCGCCGACACGTCGGTGTGGCAGCAGTACCAACACACGCTGCTGGGCTTTCTCAGTGGCAACTTCGGGTATTCGGTGCAGGCGGGGGTGCCGGTGAGCCAGGGCTTGGCCACCAACCTGCCGCCCACGCTGCGCCTGGCGGGGCTGGGTTTTGCGGCGGCGCTGCTGCTGGCGGTGGTGCTGGCCTTTGCCTCGCAGCTCACGCGCTGGGGCTGGCTGCGCTCGGCGCTGCAGTCGCTGCCATCGCTGTTCATCTCGGTGCCGGTGTTCTGGCTGGGGATCATGCTGATCCAGGTGGTGTCGTTCCGCCTGGGGTGGATTCCGGTGATCAACCCCGGCAAGTGGCAGGGCTTGGTGCTGCCCACGCTCACGCTCGCCATTCCCATTGCCGCGCCGCTGGCGCAGATCTTGATCCGCAACATCGACGAGGTGCTCACGCAGCCCTTCGTGGCCGTGGCGCGGGCCAAGGGCGCGACGCGCCAGTGGGTGCTGTGGAAGCACGTTGCGCGCAACGCCGTGCTGCCCACGCTGACCATCGCGGGCGTGCTGTTCGGCGAACTGCTGGCGGGCGCCGTGGTGACCGAGGCGGTGTTCGGCCTCAACGGTCTGGGCAGCCTCACGCAGCAGGCGGTGGGAAATCAGGACACCGCCGTGCTGCAGGCGGTGGTGGTGGTCTCGGCCACGGCCTTCGTGTTCATCAACCTGGTGGTGGACCTGCTCTACCCCGTGTTCGATCCCCGTCTGCGTTCGCGCCTGGGCACCTGAGGAGATCCCGCATGACCACCACGTCTTCGACCGCCGACCTGGGCGCTTTCACGGGTGCCGCACACCCGGCCCCGCACCGCTTCGAGCGCGCCGTGGCGGCGCCCGCCGCCGTCGTGGTGCCCACGGCGCCCATCCTGGCCGCCCCGCCATCGCGCGCGCAGGGCGGCACCTGGGGCCGCCGCATCCTGCAGCGCGCGCGCAGCGCACCCCTCAGCCTGTGGCTGGCCTGGGGCGTGATCGCGCTGGTGGCGCTCTGGGCGGTCGCGCCCGGTGTCTTCACCAGCTACAGCGCCACCGTGGGCGTGGCCGGCCAGCAGCTGCAGACGCCGTCGGCCGCGCACTGGCTGGGCACCGATGCGCTGGGCCGCGACGGCTATGCGCGGCTGGTGTTCGGTGCGGTGCATTCGCTGTCAGGCGCGTTCCTGGCGGTGGCGGTGGGGCTGGTGCTGGGCACGCTGCTGGGCGTGCTGGCCGGCTCCATCGGCGGCTGGGTGGAGGACGTGATCATGCGCACCGTCGACGTACTGCTGTCGGTGCCCTCGCTGCTGCTATCGCTGTCGATCATCATCATCCTGGGTTTTGGCACGCTGAATGCGGCGGTGGCCGTGGGCGTGGCGTCGGTGGCCAGCTTTGCGCGGCTTACCCGGTCCGAGGTGGTGCGCGTGCGCCGCTCCGACTACGTGGAGGCGGCCTTTGGCAGCGGCGGGCGCTTTGGTGCCGTGCTGTGGCGCCATGTGCTGCCCAACTCGTTGACCTCGGTGATCGCCATGGCGGCGCTGCAGTTCGGCTCGGCCATTCTGTCGATCTCGACGCTGGGCTTCCTGGGCTACGGCGCGCCGCCGCCCACGCCTGAATGGGGCCTGCTCATCGCCGAGGGGCGCAACTACATCTCGACGGCCTGGTGGCTCACCACCGTGCCGGGGCTGGTGGTGGTGGCCGTGGTGCTGGCGGCCAACCGCATCAGCGCGGCGCTGACAAAGGGGCGCGCATGACCACCATCGACCAGGCCGTGGCGCCGCCGCCGGTGCTGGAGGTGGAGAACCTCTCCATCGCCTACCGCGACAAGGACCATGAACAGCGTGTGGTGCACGGCGTGTCGTTCGCCATCGCGCCCGGCGAGGTCGTGGCGCTGGTGGGCGAGTCCGGCTCGGGCAAGACCACCACCGCGCAAGCTCTCATCGGCTTGCTGGCCGACAACGGCCGGGTGGAGCAAGGCGCGATCCGGCTCAACGGCACCGACATCGCCGGCTGGTCACCCGACCGCTTCGACACGGTGCGCGGCCGCGTGGTGAGCCTCATCCCGCAAGACCCGACCAGCTCGCTCAACCCCGTGCGCACGGTGGGCGAGCAGGTGGGCGAAATCCTGAAAATCCACCGCTTTGGCGACCGCCAGGCCATCGCGCAACGCGTGGTCGAGCTGCTGGCCAAGGTGGGCCTGTCGCAGCCCGAGCTGCGTGCGCGGCAGTACCCGCACGAGCTGTCGGGCGGCATGAAGCAGCGCGTGCTGATCGCCATTGCCATTGCGCTGCAGCCCGCGCTCATCATTGCCGACGAGCCCACCAGCGCGCTCGACGTGACGGTGCAGCGGCGCATCCTCGACCTCATCGACGAGCTGCGCAGCGAGTTCGGCACCGCCGTGCTGCTGGTCACGCACGACCTGGGCGTGGCGGCCGACCGCGCCAACCGGCTGGTGGTGCTGCAGGGCGGGCGCATCCAGGAGCAGGGCGACACGGCCAGCGTGCTGCGCAACCCGCACAGCGCCTACACGCGCAAGCTGCTGGCCGACGCGCCGTCGCTTGCGCAGGGGGCGTTTCGCCCGGCCCGTGCCGCCGCCGCCAACGACACGCCCGAGCGGCCCGAGGACTTCGCCATCGTGGTGGAGGGCCTGGTGCACGACTTCGACGTGGCCGGGCGCAAGCAGCCTTTCCGCGCGGTGGACGGCGTGTCGTTCCGCGTGCGGCGCGGCACCACGCACGCCATCGTGGGCGAGTCGGGCTCGGGCAAGACCACCACCATCCGCGACGTGGTGGGCTTTCGCCAGCCCACGGCGGGCCGCATCGTCATCGAGGGCACGGACCTCACCACCCTGCGCGGCGAGGCGCTGCGGCAGTTCCGCCGCACGGTGCAGCTGGTCTACCAGAACCCGTTCAGCTCGCTGGACCCGCGCCAGACTATCTTCCAGATCATCGAGGAGCCCCTGCTCAACTTCGACCTGCTGCCCGCCGCCGAGCGCGCGCGCCGCGTGCACGACATCCTGGCGCGCGTGGGCCTGCCGCCGGCCGTGCTGGAGCGCCGCCCGCGCGCCCTGTCGGGCGGCCAGCGCCAGCGCGTGGCCATTGCGCGCGCCCTGGTGCTGCAGCCCCGCGTGCTGGTGCTCGACGAGGCGGTGTCGGCCCTGGACGTGACGGTGCAGGCGCAGATCCTGGCGCTGCTGGAGACGCTGCAGCGCGACCTGGGCCTGACCTACCTCTTCATCTCGCACGACCTGGCCGTGGTGCGCCAGATCGCGGACACCGTCTCGGTGCTGCAGGGCGGCCGGCAGGTGGATGCGGGCCGCGTGGAAGACGTGTTCCTGCGCCCCGGCAGCGACTACACGCGTGAACTCATCGAAGCCATTCCCGGAAAGAAAAACCAGCACCATGACCCTCTCCCTGACCTCCCCAACGAAACGCCTCGGGTTCTTCAGCAGGCTGCTTGACGATGCCCCGGCCGGCGAACGCTACCGGCTGGTGACCGAGCAGATCGCCCATGCCGAGGCCTTCGGCTTCGACTCCGCCTGGGTGGCGCAGCACCACTTTCACGAACACGAAGGCGGCCTGCCCTCGCCTTTCGTCTTCCTGGCCCAAGTGGCGGCGCGCACGCGGCGCATCCGCCTGGGCACCGGCATCGTGACCCTGCCCATGGAAAACGCGGTGCGCGTGGCCGAGGACGCCATCGTGCTCGACCTGCTCTCGGGCGGGCGGCTGGAGCTGGGCGTGGGCACGGGCGGCACGCCCGAATCGTTCGCGGCCTTCGGCATCACCAGCGATGACCGCAGCGCGGTCTATGCACGCCACCTGGCCCTGGTGCGCGAGGCCTGGGCTGGCAGGCCCCTGCCCGGTGGCGACCGGCTGTACCCGGCCGCCGAGCAGCTGCTGGGTCGCATCTGGCAGGCCACGTTCTCGGTGGCGGGCGGCGAACGCGCGGGGCAGGCGGGCGACGGGCTGATGCTGTCGCGCACCCAGCCGCGCACGGCCGAGGCACCAGGCGCCGCGCTGCACGACCTGCAGCACCCCATCATCGACGCCTACCTTGCCGCACTGCCCGGCGGCGCCACGCCGCGCATCGTCGGCTCGCGCAGCCTGTTCGTGGCCGACGACCGCAAGGAGGCACTGCGCCTGGCCGATGCGGGCCTGCGCCGCGCCGCCGCCCGCTTTGTCGCAGCCGCGCTGCAGCCTGGCCAGGCATCGCGCCCGGGGCCCGATGCACCGCTGGAGACATTGATTGCCGCGTACGACGTGCACGTGGGCACGCCCGACGACGTGATCGCCTCCCTGCAGTCCGACACGGCGCTGGCACGCGCCACCGACATCGTGTTCCAGGTGCATTCGGTGGACCCGCCGCATGCGCACATCCTGCGCTCCATCGAACTCACAGCCACGCGCGTAGCACCAGCGCTGGGCTGGGTGCGCAAGCACACCGGTGCTGCCAACACCACTCCCACCACTGCAGCCGCAACCACCACGGCACCCACACCAACAGCTTCCTCCACCCGCACCGAGGCCATCGCATGAGCACCCCTGCCCCCATTCCCTCCCCCGGAGCAACGCCGCACGCTGCAGCACTGCCCGACGTGATCGACCTGCTCACCGGCATCGAACCCGGCGACCACTTGGACACCATCCGCCGCCACCGGCTCGAGGCGCGCACCTATGCGCAGGAGAGCTACCGCGCGTTGTTCGCACCCACCGCTCCGGCGCCGGGCACCGTCACGTTGGCCGAGCGCCTGGCGGTTGCGGCGTTCGTCGCAGGCCTGCACCAGCAGCCGGACGCCGCGGCGTTCTATGCCGCCGCTCTGGTGGCGCAGGACGCGGGTGCGGGGCTGGCCTCCGCCATCGCCGCCGAGGTCAGCCGTGGCGCGGCGCAGGGCCCGTACGGCCACTACCCCGCCGGCCCGCTGAGCCGCGAAAACACCGACGGCCCCGCTTACGCCGTGGGCGAGTCGCAGCGCACCGTGCTGGGCGCGCGGCTGTCGGCGGGCCTGGCGCATGCGCACCTGCTCACCTTCCACCCGCGCGATGCCAGCCCGGCGGCGCTGCAGGCGCTGCTGGATGCCGGCTGGCCGGCCACCGACATCGTGATCCTGTCGCAGCTGGTGGCGTTCCTGTCGTTCCAGATCCGCGTGGTGGTGGGCCTGCGCCTGCTCGCAGCGCATCCGGCACCTGCCGCGTCGTCGTCCACCCCCCACACCGCAGAGGTCCAGCCATGAGCGATACCGCCGTCATCACCCACCCCGGCAACCATGAGCCCACGGCCTTCACGCAGGCGCAGCTCGAATGGCTGCCCTGGCTGCCCCCGCTGGCCGAGGACGAGTTGACCGAGCGCCACTACGCCGGCCTGGTGGACGCCGCACGCGCCAAGTCGCCGTACTTTCGCCTGCTGGCGCGCGACCCCGACACGCTGGGCGCGCGCACCCGCACCGACAAGGACATCTTCTACAACCCGGATGCCGGCTTGCCCCGGGCGGAGCGCGAGCTGTCGGCCACGGCCACCTCGCGCGCCAACGGCTGCATCTACTGTGCGTCGGTGCATGCGCGTTTTGCCGCGCACTTCTCGCACCGCCAGGCCGATGTGCAGCGGCTGCTGGACGAGGGTGTTGGGGCCGATCTCGACCCGCGCTGGAACGCCATCGTCGCGGCCTCGGTGGCCCTCACCGCCACGCCGACGGCGCTGGACGGCACCCACATCGAGGGCCTGCGCGCTGCAGGGCTTGATGACTTCGCGATCTCCGACGCGCTGCACGGCGCGGCGTTCTTCAACTGGGCGAACCGGCTGATGCTGTCGCTGGGGGAGCCTCAGCTTCCGTTGGGCGGATAGGGATTCATCGCGCGAACGTTTGTGCTGGGAGACTCGGTTGAGGGCCCGGCAGCTGAGGTGCCGGTTCGCTCCAGAAAGCACTTGGCCATCTTGTCGACTCTTTTCCTGTACCGACGCTGCATGAATTGCATGCTCAGCATGCGTCTGCGAGGCTGTTGGTATTTCGTTGTATGAAGTGATACAAATCAATACACTTGTTTGTGTGCGGGTTTGCCAACCTCCCGCGCGGGAACGTGGTGCCAGTAGTCAACACGATCTACCAGCGGTTGGCTCATGGTCAGACTAACGAAAGAGATCAACATGAAAAAGTCTTTCTCAAAATGGGGCGTATTGTTCTGGGCCACGCTCATGCTGGGACTCAGTTCCTCGGTGTACGCGCAAGCGACACGAACCTGGGTATCAGGAGTCGGAGATGACGTAAACCCCTGCAGCCGGACAGCCCCCTGCAAGACATTTGCTGGGGCGATCAGCAAAACAGCAGCTGGCGGCGAGATCAATGCATTGGATGATGGAGGTTTCGGGGGCGTCACCATTACAAAATCCATTACCATTAATGGAAAGGGACATATTGCAGGGATTTTGACGGCGGGTTCTGGGGTGAATGGTGTTGTGATTAATGCGGCGCCGACCGACGTCGTGGTATTGCGTGGGCTTACATTTACTGGCGTGTCTGGGGCGGCGAGTGCTGTAAGGTACCTTGCGGCCAGGTATGTTGTCGTGGAAGACAGTACCATCGAAGGCTATGCCTACGGCATCAATATGGCCGTCAGCGTTGTCAATGGGCGCATGGATATTCGCAACGTCCAAATGACGAATGCGACGACCGCTACCAGCACCTACGGCATCCACATTGGTGCAGCCAATTCCATATCAACCATCAGCAATGTATCCGTCCGAGGTTACACATACGGCATCACCACCCGTGGCGGCACGACTTACCTTCGAGGATCCACGATTGTGGCCAACGACACAGGTTATAATAACCTAGGTGGCAGCCTTTTGTCTTTTGGTGACAATATGGTAAATGGCAACATATTTGACGGCGGGCCCTCCGGAAGCATTCCGCATTTCTGAAAGGGGATTAATATAATATTTTCAGAATATTAATTATATTCAATATTCCCCTGTTTGAATTCTCTTCTCCGATACATCGAGTTCCATTCGGCCAGCACGAAAGTGCATAACGAGGTCAGCAGCCCTTCGTTGTGCAGCTTTGCTCACAGGTAAGTGAGTCAGCGGAGCCGGCGGCCTTGCAATGGCCGCGGGCAAGATGGCCGTCAGTCCAGCCAGTCCCTGGACACCTTGTCGGCTTTCTTCTCCACCGGGTTGGCCGTGAGCGCGGTGGCCGCGTACTGGCGCATGAATTCCTTGGCCTTGTCGGGGCGGGCCGTGAGCCAGGCGTCGTAGGCGCCTTCGTTCAGGATGGCGGGCATGCTCTTTTCGCTGCCCGGTTGCTGGTAGCGGTGCAGCAGCGCGTGGTTGTTGGCGTTCACGGTGAGCAGGCAGTAGCTCACGATCACCTCGCCATCGGCTCCCTGCCAGCGGGCCCACAGCCCGGCCACGCCCATGGGCTTGCCGTCCACGCGGGAGATGCGCGTGGGCACGGCCTTGCCGGAGCGGAAGTCGTCTTCATAGAACGCCATCATCGGCACGATGCAGCGCTGGCCGTTCAGCCAGGCATCGCGGAATGCCGTGCCGGTGGAGGCCAGGTCGGACTTGGCGTTGACCAGCTTGGGGGCGCGCAGCTTCGCGTCGGACGCCGACTTGACCCAGTGCGGCACCAGCCCCCACTGCGCGGGCACCAGCACGCGGGCGGCGGCTGCCTTGTCGTCCACAGCCGGTGCTGGGGCCTGTTCGCCCCGCGGGGTGGCCATGGCCGCCGCGGCGGCTGCATGCACGATGAAGCCGCCCGGCTTGCGCGGCCACAGGTGGCGCTCGTCGGGTGCCGGCGGAGGTTCCACCGCGAATGCCTCGCGGTAGACGTCGGCGGGGTGCAGGGTTTCGTAGTGCGTGCTCATCGTGCGATGGTACCGGCCTGCCGCGCGACCCATGGAAAAAATGCCCGCTGTCGCCGGATTGGCAAGCGCTGGCAGCTATGAAATGAGGAGCGTTTCAGAGCAGGCAGCGGGCCGGGGCCGCGGTGTGCGTGACCTGCGTCAAGCCCGGTGTCGCCTGCGTTGTGACGCGTGCCCGTGCGGTTTTCACAATGGCCGCATGGACTTCGCACCTTCGCCCCTGGCCCGTGAACTGCATGACCGCCTCGTGGCGTTCATGGACCGCTATCTGCTGCCCTACAACGCCGCCTGGCATGCGGCCGCGCTGGCGGGCGACTACCCGCCGCCCTTCGTGGAAGACCTCAAGGCCCTGGCCCGCGAGGAGGGGTTGTGGAACCTGTTCCTGCCCACGCTGGGGCCCGACGAGCCCGGCACCCGCCTGTCCAACCTCGACTACGCGCCGCTGGCCGAGGCGATGGGCCGCCTGCCCTGGGCCGCCGAGGTGTTCAACTGCCAGGCGCCGGACACCGGCAACATCGAGCTGCTGCACCGCTTTGCCACGCCCGCGCAGCGTGCATGCTGGCTGCAGCCGCTGCTGCGTGGCCAGATGCGCTCGGCCTTCGCCATGAGCGAGCCGGATGTGGCCTCGTCCGACCCCACCAACCTGCAGACCACGGTACGGCGCGAAGGGGATGTGCTGGTGCTCAGCGGCCGCAAGTGGTTCATCACGGGGGCGGCGCATCCTCGGTGCCGGCTGTTCATCGTGCTGTGCCGCAATGCCGGCGCAGACGGTGGCGGCGGCGAGGCCCCGAGCCACGCGCGCCACAGCATGGTGCTGGTGCCCGCCGCCACGCCGGGCCTGCGGGTGGTGCGCAACATCAGCGTGCTGCACCACCACGCCCCCGAGGGGCATTGCGAGGTCCTGCTGCAGGATGTCCGGGTGCCGGCCGACCACCTCCTGGGCGACTGGGGGGCGGGGTTTGCGATGGCACAGGCGCGCCTGGGGCCGGGGCGTGTGCACCATTGCATGCGCACCATCGGGCAGTGCGAGCTGGCGCTGCGCCTGGCCACCGAGCGCGCGCTCGAACGCACGGCCTTCGGCAAGGCGCTGGCCGAGCAGGCCAACGTGCAGGAGTGGATTGCCGAGTCGCGCATCGAGATCGACCAGGCGCGGCTGCTGGTGCTGCATGCGGCCTGGTTGCTGGACCAGGGCGATGCCGCCGATGTCCGCCAGGTGCGTGCCCAGGTCGCGGCCATCAAGGTGGTGGCCGCGCGCCTGCAGCAGCGCGTGGTGGACCGCGCCATGCAGATCTTTGGCGCCATGGGCCTGTCGCCCGACACGCCGCTGGCCGCGTTCTGGACCTGGGGCCGCGCGCTGCGCCTGATGGACGGGCCCGACGAGGTGCACCTGCGCAGCGTGGCGCGCCACGAGCTGGCCCAGGTGCGCGGCCAGCTGGGCGCGTCGACCGCCTACTTCACCACGCCGGAGCAGATGCGCGCCCCGCCCCGCCTGCGGGCCTGAAAGCGCCCGCCGGGTGGCGGCTTTGCCCGCGTCCTTCGCGGCGCAGGTCGCGGTCGTGGGCACGCGCGGCATGCCGCCCCATGTCAAGCCCGGGCGCCGAGCGAGACCGCGCCCCGTGGGCCGGACGGCGCCACCACGACGCGGTTGCGGCCCAGCGACTTGGCGGTGTAGAGCGCCTGGTCCGCGCGCTCCAGCGTGAGCTCCACCGTGTCGCCCGGCAGGTGCAGCGCCAGGCCGGCCGACACGGACAGGCGCAGCACGCCGGTGGAGTGCGGGATCTCCATCGCGGCCACGGCCAGGCGCACGCGCTCGAGCAGGTCGCGCGCATCGTCCAGATGGGTGTCCGACAGCATCAGCACGAACTCTTCGCCGCCCCAGCGGGCCAGCACGTCGGTGTCGCGCACGCTCGCGCGCACCACGCCGGCAAAGGCCTGCAGCGCGCGGTCGCCGGTGGCATGGCCGTGGCTGTCGTTGACACGCTTGAAGTGATCGATGTCAAGTTCCGCCAGCAGCATGGGGCGGCCGCTGCGCAGGCTGCGCCGATGCTCCAGGTCCATCAGGTCGAGCATCGCGCGGCGGTTGGGCAGGCCCGTGAGCTCGTCGCGCGTGGCCAGCTCGCGGTTGACGGCGAGGGCGTGGGCCAAGGCCTCGCGCTGCTCGCGCAGCCGCGCGCGGATGCGCTGGATGCGCAGGTTCAGCGCGATGCTGCCGCCCAGCACGATGAGCACCATGAGCGCATAGGCGGTGTCCAGGTAGCCGAATGGGCTGGCGCTGAAACGGGTGGTGGCGGCCACGGCGCAGGCAAAGGCCAGCAGCGCATATACGCCGATGCCGATGACCTCGGCCACGGTCAGCCCGAAGGTGCCGAAGAACAGGATCATGGCCAGCACGCTGGGCACCACGCCGCGCGCATCGCCCGCCAGCACGTAGGCCACGGCGCCGCTGGTGATGGTCCAGACCATCTGGGGCACGGTGAGCGAGGGGTCGTTGAGCCGGGCGGTCTCGCCCGAGCGGATGAACGCCGTCATCACCACGAGCCCGCCCACTGAAATGGCGGCCCACCACTGCACGGCGGCGGCGTTCACCGCGCTGCTCGCCATCGACACCAGCAGCATCACCCCCGCGCTGCTGGACATGAGCGCCAGCGCGAGCAGCGCCATGCTCACCAGCGTGCGCCGCCGGGGATCGGTCGACAGAACCACATCCCTGAGGCGGCGCCGGCGGGAAGATGTGCGCAAGATGGAAACTCCTGCCAGTGTGGTGGGATCGCGCGGAACGCGGGGCCAGCGGCGCGCGGGCGGGCGGCTGCCGGTGCTCTGCGGTTCATTCTAGGGCGGGGGCCGCCCTGCGTACAGCCTGGGTGAACCCCTCACGGGCCCGCGAGAAGCGTGAGCGCCGCCAGGGCCGCGAGCGGCGCCGTCTCGGCGCGCAGCACGCGCGGCCCCAGCGTGACCGGGGCGAAGCCGTGGAGCAGCGCCAGATCTTCCTCGGCGCCGGAGAGGCCGCCTTCCGGGCCGGAAAGAAACACCACGGGCCCGGCGGGGGCCGCCGCCGCATGCAGTGGCGCGGTGCCCGCGCGCAGCGACAGCAGCAGGCGCTGCGCCGCCGCTTCGGCCCCGGCGCCACCCGCCTGCCGCGCACGCACCCAGCTGGCCAGGTCCACGGCGCCGTGCACCACGGGCACGCGGTTGCGGCCGCACTGCTCGCAGGCGGCCACGGCCACGGCCTGCCAGTGGGCAATTTTTTTCTCGGCCCGCTCGCCCTTGAGCTTGAGCACGCTGCGCTCGGCCACCAGGGGCGTGATGCTGGCCACGCCCAGTTCGGTGGCTTTCTCGACGAGCCAGTCCATGCGCTCGTTGGCGGTGATGCCCGCCAGCAGGTGCACCGTGCGCGCGGCTTCGCGTTCGGTGGCATGGTGCGCGCCCACCAGCACGCGCACGTCGCTGCGGCCCATGCGCAGCACGGTGGCGTCAAACTCGCCGCCCGGGTCGCCCCCGTCCTGGCCGCCATGGAACAGCGTGATGGAGTCACCCGGCTGCAGGCGCAGCACCTGCACATGGCGCGCGGCGCCCGGGGGCAGGTCCAGCTCGGCGCCGGTGGACAGAAGGGCCGGGCAGTGGAAACGGGGCATTTGCTACCTAATTTATAGCTGTTTGCGCTTGAAGGACAAGCGCTACAGCCTGATTGGACTCGATTTTTCCTGGCATGCGCCCGGTGGCGCCCCTACATCCGGCCGTAGGCAAATCCCGTGACCGGCTCGGTGCCCTCGATCTGGTCGAGCATCTTGAGCAGGGGCCCCAGCTGGCGGTAGCGGTTGGCCGTGGCGCGGATGTAGGCCATGAAACGCGGCGCGTCGGCCAGGTACCTGGGCTTGCCGTCGCGCAGGGTCAGGCGCGCGAAGATGCCCGCGACCTTGAGGTGGCGCTGCAGGCCCATCCATTCCACCGCGCGGTAGAACTCGCCGAAGTCATCGCCCCAGCCGCTGGCGCTGCGGGCGCCCAGCAGCCCGGCCTTGCGCGCCTTTTCCCAGTAACGCACGGTAATGTCGATGACAAACTCCTCTTCCCAGCTGATGAACGCGTCGCGCAGCAGGCTGGCGATGTCATAGGTGATGGGACCGTAGACGGCGTCCTGGAAGTCCAGCACGCCCAGGGGCGCGCCTTCTTCGACGGGGGCCATCAGGTTGCGCGTCATGAAGTCGCGGTGCACGTAGACCTGGGGCGCAGCGAGGTTGTGCGCCACGATGGCATCGAAGGCGCTGCCCAGGGTGGCCTGCTGCTGGTCGTCCAGCGTGACGCCGCGGTGTCGGCCCAGGTACCAGTCGGGGTACAGCGCCAGCTCGCGGCGCAGCAGCGCCTCGTCGTAGGCCGGCAGCACGCCGGGCTGGGAGGCCTTCTGCCAGTCCAGCAGCACATCGGTGGCCTGCTGGTACCAGGCGTAGGCGGCCTGGGGCTGCCCGGGGTCCAGCAGCTCGATCACCGTCCGATGCCCCAGGTCGGACAGCAGCATGAACCCGCCGGGCTCGTCCCAGGCCAGGATCTGCGGCACGTTCAGGCCCGCGGACGCCATCAGGCCCTGCACCTGCACGAAGGGGCGGCAGTTCTCCTGGTGGGGCGGGGCATCCATCACGATGCGGCTGCTGCCCGTGGCGCTGTCGATGCGCAGGTAGCGGCGGAAGCTCGCATCGGCCGACGCCGGGCGCAGCGTGGCGGGCAGCAGCTGGTGCGGGCCCACCAGGGGGGCGAGCCAGGCTTCGAAGGCTGTCTGGCGGGCCGCGTCGGGCCAGGCCACGGTACAAGTTGCGGGGGTTGCCACGGCCATGCCCGGGGGCGGGCAGGCGGGAGAAGGGGAGGATGGGTGGCTCATGGATAATCCGATTTTACAAACCCGCTCCCCGCCTCCGTGGTGAGCGGGTCCTTCTTTCATCCGCCCCTGCCCATCGCCCCACGTGCCACGCCGCAAGCCCCCTACCGTGCAGACCCCTTCCCCCCGGACCCGGCCCGCCACGGCGAAGGCCGTGCGGCTGCGCGCGCCCGTGCCCCGGGCCCTGGCCTATGGCGTGGCGCTGGCCTGGTGCGGGCTGCCGCTCTCCGCGCTGGCGCAGGCGGCGGAGGCCCCCCCGCCCAGCGCCTGGGATGCACCGCCCGCGCTGCGCACCTCGCCGCTGCTGCAGGAAAAGATTCCGGACGCCGTGCGCCCCCAGCTGCCGGTGTTCGTGAAGGGTGACCACATCAGCGGCCAGACCGACCTGAACGCCGTCATCGAAGGCAATGCCGAATTGCGCCGGGGCGACACCGTGATCCGCGCCGACCGCCTGGACTACAACGTGCCCGAAGACCTGGCCAAGGCCAGCGGGCAGGTGCGCATCAACCGCGCGGGCAATGTGTACGAAGGCACGGCGCTGGAGCTGCGGGTGGATGCGTTCGAGGGCTTCTTCAGCGACGCGCGGTACAAGTTTCTGGCCACCCAGGCGCACGGCGATGCCACGCGCGTGGATTTCATCGACCGCGACCGGGCCGTGGTGCACAACGCCACATACACCACGTGCGAGCGCGGCAATGAAGAAAGCTGGCGGCCCGACTGGGTGCTGCGCGCCGCCACCATCCGCATCGACAACGAGGAAGAGGTGGGTACGGCGGAAGACGCGGTGCTGGAGTTCAAGGGCGTGTCGCTGCTGCCGATTCCGTACATCACCTTCCCGCTGTCGGACAAGCGCAAGTCCGGCCTGCTGCCCCCGACCATCGGCCTGGACAGCCGCGACGGGGTGGCCTACATGCAGCCGTACTACTGGAACATCGCGCCCAACCGCGATGCCACGCTGCGCGCCGCCCTCATGACCAAGCGCGGCGCCAACCTGGGGGGCGAGTTCCGCTACCTGGAGCCGAGCTATTCCGGCCAGGTCAGCGCCGACGTCATGCCCACCGACCGCCTGCGCGACCGCATGCGGTGGAGCTTTTCGGGACAGCACCAAGGTGCTTTCAACACCGGCATTGGCGGGGTGGGGCTCAACCTCAACCTCAATCGCGTCAGCGATGACAACTACTGGCGCGACTTCGGCCGCGCCTCCGAGCTTCTGCGCCAGCGCCTGCTGCCCGGCGATGCCACGCTGTCCTGGGCGCGCAATGACATGTCCGCGAGCGTGCGCACCCTCAAGTGGCAGACGCTGCAGGACGTGACTTCTCCCATCGTGCCGCCTTACGACCGCATGCCCCAGCTGCAATGGCGCTATGCCCCCTCGCAGCTCGGTGGCGGGGTGGATGCCAGCGTGGAGCTGGACACCACGCGCTTCCAGGCGGCCCGCGAGCTGACGGGCCAGCCCAATGCCCACCGCAGCTATGCGATGGCGCAGATCAGCCGGCCGTTCCTGTCGCCCGGGGGCTTCGTCACGCCGCGCCTGCAGCTGCACGCCACGCAGTACCAGTTCGATACCCCGCTGTCCAATGGCGAGCGTTCGGCCAGCCGCGCGCTGCCCACCTTCAGCCTGGACAGCGGCCTGGTCTTCGAGCGCGACGCCGCATACTTCGGCCGCGCCTTCCTGCAGACGCTGGAACCGCGTGCTTTCTACACGTACACGCCGTACCGTGACCAGAGCCGCCTGCCCGTGTACGACACGGCGGCCAACGACTTCAATTTCGCCACCATCTACACCGAGAACGCCTTCGGGGGCAACGACCGGCTGGCCGACAACAACCTGCTCACCCTGGGCCTCAGCACACGGCTGCTGGACCCGAACACGGGCGCCGAGGCCGCGCGCTTCGGCGTTGCGCAACGCGTTCGTTTCTCCGACCAGCAGGTGACGCTGCCGGGCGGCGCGCCCGTGAGCGAGCGCCTGTCGGACCTGCTGCTGGGCGCGGGCATCACCTGGACGCCGCAGTGGGGCTTTGACTCCACCGTGCAGTACAACCCCAAGACCGGCCGTTCCATCCGCTCGACCATCGGTGCGCGCTACAGCCCGGGCAACTACCGCACCGTGAGCGCCGCCTACCGCCTGCAGCGCGGCACCAGCGAGCAGATCGACATTGGCTGGCAATGGCCGCTGGACGCGCTGTGGGGCAGCAGCGAGACCCACAACAACAAGCCATCCGGCGCCGCCGGCCGTGGCCAGGGCGGCGGGCGCTGGTACAGCGTCGGGCGACTGAACTACAGCCTGCAGGACCGCAAACTCGTGGACACCGTGGTGGGCTTTGAGTACGACAGCTGCTGCTGGATCGGCCGCGTGGTCCTCGAGCGCCTGCAAAGCAGTGTCACCACGTCCAACACCCGCCTGCTGTTCCAGATCGAATTCGTGGGCTTCTCCCGCCTGAGCCTGGGCTCCAGCCCCCTGGATACCTTCAAGCAAAATGTGCCGCGCTACCAGAACCTGCGCGAGCAGGTGACAACGCCCAGCCGTTTCAGCAACTATGACTAACGCTTAACGCCATGAATCACCGTGTCATCGCACTGGCCATTGCCACCCTGGCTTCCCTGATGTCCCAGGGCACCCTGGCCCAGGGCCTGCGCCCTTCCGGCGCGCCTGCAGGCAAGGGGCTGACGGCGCGCCCGGCGGCCGCACCTTCGATCACGCTGCCCGCGGAGACGGCGGCGGGCAGCGGCGGCAGTTCGGCGCCCCGTCAGGCGGATTTCATCGTGGCCGTGGTCAATTCCGAACCCGTGACCAACAACGAGGTGCGCTCGCGGCTCGCGCGCGCCGAGGCACAGCTGGCGCAGCAGGGGGGCGCCATGCCGCCGCGGGACCTGCTCGCCCGTGAAGTGCTCGAACGGATCATCCTGGAGCGCGTGCAGCTGCAGCAGGCGAAGGAGTCCGGCGTCAAGGTGGATGACTTCGCCGTGTCGCAGGCCGAGCAGGGCGTGGCCCGGCAGAACAACATGACGGTGGACGACCTCTACCGCCGCCTCGCGCGGGACGGCATGGGCAAGGAGCGCTTCCGTGAAGAGCTGCGCAACCAGCTGCTGCAGCAGCGCCTGCGCGAACGTGAAGTGGAGGCGCGCGTGAAGGTGTCCGACCTGGACATCGACCAGTACCTGCGCGAGCAGCAACGGGGCGCCGACGTGGCCTCGATGGAGATCAACCTGGGGCACGTGCTCGTCCTCGTCCCCGAGAATGCCAGCCCCGTGCAGGTGGCCGAGCGCCAGGCACGCGCCCAGCGCGCGGCCGACAAGGTGCGCGCGGGTGAGGACTTCGCGGCCGTCGCGCGCGAGTTCTCCGACGCGCCCGAAGGGCAGCGCGCCGCAGGCCTGCTGGGCCTGCGGCCGGCGGACCGGTATCCCGAACTGTTCGTGAACTCCACGCTGGGCCTGCCGGTGGGCAGCATCGTCGGGCCCGTGCGGTCGCCGGCGGGCTTTCACGTGCTCAAGGTGGTGGAGCGCGTCACGGCGGGGGTGCCCACCACGGTGGTGCAGAACCATGCCCGCCACATCCTGCTGCGCACCGGGCCGCAGCTGACGGAGTCCGCCGCCGCGGCGCGCCTGGCGGACTACCGGCGCCGCGTGCTGGCGGGCCAGGCCGACTTCGCGGCGCTGGCGCGCGAGCATTCCCAGGACGGCAGCTCCAAGGAGGGCGGCGACCTGGGCTGGGCCAATCCGGGCCGCTACGTGCCCGAATTCGAGCAGGCCTTGAACAGCCTCAAGCCCGGCGATGTCAGCGAGCCGCTGGTGTCGCGCTTCGGTGTGCACCTGATCCAGCTGCTCGAGCGCCGCGAGGCCAAGCTCACGCAGCGCGAGCAGCGCGACATGGCGCGCGATACCGTGCGCGAGAAGAAGCTGGACGAGGCCTACGCCACCTGGGCGCAGGAACTGCGCGGGCGCGCGTATGTGGAATACCGCGACCCGCCGCAATGAAGATGGAGTACGTCCCCCCGAGGCGCTACGCACCTTTCTCCTCCTTCTTCCGTATCGCTGCGCGATGCGGGAAGGGAGGGGCCCCCGCCAGCGCCCCCCGGCGAAGCGCCGCCTGCGCGGCTTGGCCGCCCTTGCACAGCTCGCATGCCGTCTCCCGGCATATCGACAGCACCAGCGGGCCAATGGCATGAAGCACATCCCCCGCAAGCGCTTCGGGCAGCATTTCCTGTCCGACAAGGGCATCATCGAAGACATCGTGCAGGCCATTGCGCCCCAGCCGGGCCAGCCCATGGTCGAGATCGGACCGGGCCTTGCGGCGCTCACGCAGCCCCTGGTGGAGCGTCTGGGGCGCCTCACGGTCATCGAGCTGGACCGCGACCTGGCCTTGCGCCTGCGGCTGCATGGCCAGCTGGAGGTGATCGAGTCCGACGTGCTCAAGGTGGATTTCACCGCGCTGGCGCTCGCGATGCGCGAAAAAGCCGCGCAGCCCGACCTGCGGCTGCGCGTGGTGGGCAACCTGCCCTACAACATCTCCACGCCCATCCTGTTCCATCTGCTGGACCATGTGCAGGTCATCGAAGACCAGCACTTCATGCTGCAAAAGGAAGTGATCGACCGCATGGTGGCCCAGCCTGCCACCAGCGACTACGGGCGCCTGTCGGTGATGCTGCAATGGCGCTACGCGATGGAAAACGTGCTGTTCGTTCCCCCGGAGAGCTTCGACCCGCCCCCGCGCGTGGACAGCGCCGTGGTGCGCATGGTGCCGCACGCAGAGCCCGCGCCCTTGTCGATGCCCCTTCTGGAAGAGCTGGTGCAGGTCGCCTTCAGCCAGCGCCGCAAGCTGCTGCGCCACACGCTGGGCCGCTGGCTCGAAGCGCGCCAGTTCGCCGGCACCTTCGACACCCAGCGCCGCGCCGAGGAGGTTCCGGTGAGCGAGTTTGTGGCCTTGGCACAGCAGTGCTCTTGAATCAATAGCTGCTGGCGCTTGATGGACAAGCGCTAGGGTTTGATTTGACTAAAACGCCAGCCACTGGCGCGGCCCGAGCGGAGGATGCCAGGCAAGGGGCGCCCCATAGTGAGGGCATCCCCCCTTTCCGGCGACGCCGGGAGAAGGGGGAAGCGGCGCGCAGCCGCTCAGGGGGATGAGCCGCCAGACTCAGGCAGCCGAAAGCCAGTAGCCGGCGTTGAAAGGGCTGCTCATGCGCAGCGCCATCGGGGACACGTCGACGAGCTTGTCGGTCGGCATTTTCTCGGCGGGCTCCGCGGCGATCTCAATGCCCTCGACACCCTGGGTGCCGGTAGCCTCGTTCGCCCGTTCTGCTTGGCTGGTGGATGCAGAACGGGCTACAGAAAAGAATAGAAACAGCGGAAGGGGATTTTTCGGTCGCCCCAATAGTCGGCGGCGTCGCGGAAGATATCGAGCAGCTGTTCACGCGCTTCCTTGTCGAACTTGCCGGTGGCGGGGATCTGCTCCAGCACCACGATGAAACCAGGCTGCGGGCCCGATTTGTGCAAGGGATCCGTCATGCAGTCGTACAGCGCATCAAAATTCTTGCCGAAGTGCGACGGGAAGGTGAATTGCCCGGCAATCAGGTCCAGCACATCCTGCTTGGACTGCGCGTGGGCCAGGTTGGCGTACAAGAAATGGTGACCCATGGAGGTGGCGGCATCCTGCAGGTCCTGCACGCGGAAGGCGCGAATGGACTGCACGATGTTGGTGCGCACGCCACGCAGTGGCGTTTCCAGGTCTTTACGAAGTGGCGTCTGCATCTCCGCTACTCTTTCTTTATAAAGTCCACAAACTTCTGGCTTCTCGCAAGGCTGCGGAATGCGGCCTGCGCGTGGGGGATTCAAGGTGGCGCGGTGTGCGCTGCCAGGGTTCTTCTGGTCTGCGTGCACCGCATCGGGGGTCATTCGACGATCTCGCGAAAACTGGCGTAGTGGTCGCCGGTGTAGTAGCAGGCGTCCGGAACCCGGGGCTTGCCGCCGCACACGATGCGCCGGGCTCCCCGGTCGCGCGATCCTGGCGTTCTGACGGTGTACTCACGGTAATAGCCCCGCTTGTGGGCGGGCAACAGCCGCTCGCGATTACCAAAAACCGATCCGTCCTTGTCATACGGAAAGGGGCCCCCCTCACGGATCAGCGCATACGTCGCACGCCCTTGGGGCGGCAACTCGGCCAGTGCGATGGGGGTGAGGGAACCGTCGGTGGACGGGGATTTCCGGGCATGCCCCGCCACCGGGGACAACACGAACGCAACACCCAAAACACACAAAAACCCTGCTTTGCGCGCCCGGGTGGCTACAGCCTTCAGCATCAACGAACCTTTCAGAAACTACGGGTTAACCCGAAATTTCGAGCCGCTAGTGTCGCTCAACGGCCCCCAAAAAGCAAGCGTCTGCACAAAGATTGGGCAGACGCTGAAGGGGGTAAGCAGCTTTTTAAGTTAGTGCTTGCTATCTATTTTGGGCTTATCTCGACACGTTGGCATCCGCCACGGTCAGGGCTGTCATGTTCACGATGCGGCGCACGGTGGCGCTGGGCGTCAGGATGTGGACCGGTTTGGCCGCTCCCAGCAGCACCGGGCCGATCGCGATGCCGCCGCCCGCGGCGGTCTTGAGCAGGTTGTAGGCGATGTTGGCCGCGTCGATGTTGGGGAACACCAGCAGGTTGGCGTCGCCCGTCAGTTCGCTGCTGGGCATGAGGGCCGCACGGGCCTTGCCGTCCAAGGCCACGTCGCCGTGCATCTCGCCGTCCACTTCCAGCCAGGGCGCCTGCTGGCGCAGCAGTTCCAGCGTCTGGCGCATCTTCACGGCGCTGGGGTGGTTGCTGGTGCCGAAATTGGAGTGCGACAGGAGCGCGGCCTTGGGCTTGATGCCAAAGCGCATCATTTCCTCCGCGGCCAGCGCGGTGATTTCGGCCAGCTCCTGGGGCGTGGGGTCGTAGTTGACGTGCGTGTCCACCAGGAAGACCTGGCGCCCTGGCAGCATGAGGCCGTTCATGCAGGCATACACGGGCACGTCCTGCGCCGTGCTGTCGGCGCCGCCCGCGTGCTTGCCGATCACCTGGTCGATGTAGAGCAGGTGGTTGGCCGTGGTGCCCCAGGTGCCGCAGATCAGGCCGTCCACCTCGCCCTTGTGCAGCATCATGCAGCCGATGAGCGTGAGGCGCCGGCGCATCTCGATCTTGGCGACCTGCTGGGTGATGCCCTTGCGCTCGGTCATGCGGTGGTAGGTCTGCCAGAAGTCGCGGTAGCGGTGGTCGAAATCGGTGTTGACCACGTCGTAGTCCACGCCTTCCTTCAGGCGCAGGCCGAATTTCTCGATGCGCTGGGCGATGATGGCCGGGCGGCCGATCAGCGTGGGGCGGGCCACCTTCTCGTCCACCACGATCTGCGCGGCGCGCAGCACGCGTTCCTCTTCGCCCTCGGCGTAGGCCACGCGCTTGCGGGCCGCGGTGCGCGCGGCGTCGAAGATGGGCTTCATCGTCGTGCCCGAGGCGTAGACGAAGGTCTGCAGCCGGTCGCGGTAGGCGTCCATGTCGGCGATGGGGCGCTGCGCCACGCCGCTGTCCGCGGCGGCCTGGGCCACGGCCGGCGCGATCTTCATCATCAGGCGCGGGTCGAACGGCTTGGGGATCAGGTATTCGGGGCCGAACGTCAGCTTCTCGCCCACGTAGGCCGCGGCCACCACCTCGCTTTGCTCGGCCTGGGCCAGGTCGGCGATGGCGTGGACGGCGGCGATCTCCATCTCATCGGTGATGGTGGTCGCGCCGCAGTCCAGCGCGCCCCGGAAGATGTAGGGGAAGCACAGGACGTTGTTCACCTGGTTGGGGTAGTCCGAGCGCCCCGTGGCCATGATGATGTCGCCGCGCACGCTGTGCGCCAGCTCGGGCGTGATCTCCGGATTGGGGTTGGCCAGCGCGAAGATCACCGGCCGCTCGGCCATCGTGGCCACCATCTCGGGCTTGAGCACGTTGCCCGCCGACAGGCCCAGGAACACGTCCGCGCCCACCATCACCTCTGCCAGCTTGCGGGCCTCGGTCTTCTGCATGAACTGGCGCTTGTCGTCGTCCATCAGCTCTTCGCGGCCTTCATAGACCACGCCGGCCAGGTCGGTGACGAACACGTTCTTGCGCTGCACGCCCACCTTGAGCAGCAGGTTCAGGCAGGCCAGCGCCGCCGCGCCCGCGCCGCTGGTGACCAGTTTCACGTCCTCGATCTTCTTGCCCGCCACCTTGAGCGCATTCACGATGGCCGCCGCCACGGTGATGGCCGTGCCGTGCTGGTCGTCGTGGAAGACGGGGATCTTCATGCGCTTGCGCAGTTCGCGCTCCACGTAGAAGCAGTCGGGTGCCTTGATGTCCTCGAGGTTGATCGCGCCGAACGTCGGCTCCAGCGCGGCGATCACCTCCACCAGCCTGGCCGGGTCCTTCTCGTCGATCTCGATGTCGAACACGTCCACGCCGGCGAATTTCTTGAACAGCACGCCCTTGCCTTCCATCACCGGCTTGGAGGCCAGCGCGCCGATGTCGCCCAGGCCCAGCACGGCGGTGCCGTTGCTGATGACGGCCACCAGGTTGCCACGCGCGGTGTAGCGGAAGGCGTTGGCGGGGTCCTTCACGATCTCCTCGCAGGGCGCGGCCACGCCGGGCGAGTAGGCCAGGGCCAGGTCGTGCTGGTTCACCATCTGCTTGGTGGCGGCGATGGCGATCTTGCCGGGCTTGGGAAATTCGTGGTACTCGAGAGCGGCACGGCGCAGCTGGGCGCGCTTGTCGGAATCGTTGTTGTTGTTCTGGGCCGTGGTGTTCTCGGGCATTCAGTGTCTCCAACTCAGGGGGTGGGTGCAAAAACCGGGCTGCAGAGGCGCTGCAGTGGCTGTCAGCTTTGTAAGGGTCTGCGATTGTAGGGCGGTGGTCGTGAAAACCCTAGTAAGCGAATCTGCTTATATGGGTGGATCAGCCATGACCCCATCGGCTGCAATCCCCCACAAGGCAAGACGCCCCGCAGCCGGGGCGGCTGCGGGGCGTCTTGGCCTGGGCGCGGGGGCTCGGTCAGCGGCTGCTGGGGAAGCTGAACACAGCGCCTTCGCGCACGCCGGCCGAGGGCCAGCGCTGCGTGATGGTCTTGCGCTTGGTGTAAAAGCGCACGGCATCGGGCCCGTAGGCGTGCAGGTCGCCGAACAGGCTGCGCTTCCAGCCGCCGAACGAGTGGTAGGCCACGGGCACGGGCAGGGGCACGTTCACGCCCACCATGCCGACCTGGATGTGGTCGGTGAAGTAGCGCGCGGCTTCGCCGTCGCGCGTGAAGATGCAGGTGCCGTTGCCGTATTCGTGGGCGTCGATCAGGTTCATCGCCTCTTGCAGCGTCTTCACGCGCACCACGCCCAGCACGGGGCCGAAAATCTCTTCCTGGTAGATCTTCATGCCGGGCCGGACGTTGTCGAACAGGCACGCGCCCAGGAAGTAGCCGTTCTCATGGCCTGCGGCCACCTGCACGCCCCGGCCATCCACCACCAGGGTCGCGCCTTCGGCCACGCCGCTGTCCACATAGGACTTCACTTTCTCGAAGTGCTGCCGGGTGACCAGCGGGCCCATGTCGTTGCCGTTGTCCGTGCCGGGGCCGACCTTCATCCTGGCGATCTCGGCCTTCAGCCCGGCGACCACGGCGTCTCCCACCTCGTCACCCACGGCGACGAGCAGGGGGATGGCCATGCAGCGCTCGCCGCAGGAGCCATAGGCCGCGCCCATCAGCGCGCTCACGGCGTTGCCCACGTCGGCATCGGGCATCAGCACCGCGTGGTTCTTGGCGCCGCCCAGGGCCTGCACGCGCTTGCCGTGCTTGCAGCCTTCGGCGTAGATGTACTCGGCGATGGGCGTGGAGCCCACGAAGCTCACGGCCTTCACGCGCGGGTCGGCCAGCAGCGTGTCCACCGCTTCCTTGTCGCCATTGACCACGTTGAGCACGCCGGGCGGCAGGCCGGCTTCGAGCGCGAGCTGGGCCACGAACAGCGTCGAGGACGGGTCGCGCTCCGACGGCTTGAGCACGAAGGTGTTGCCGCAGGCCACGGCCATGGGCCACATCCACAGCGGCACCATGGCCGGGAAGTTGAACGGGGTGATGCCGGCGCACACGCCCAGCGCCTGGAATTCGCTCCAGGAGTCGATGGACGGGCCCACGTTGCGGCTGTGCTCGCCCTTGAGCAGCTCGGGCGCGTAGCTGGCGAACTCCACGTTCTCGATGCCGCGCTGCAGCTCGCCATGCGCATCGGCCAGCACCTTGCCGTGCTCGGCGGTGATCAGGGCGGCGATCTTGTCGGCGTTGTCCTCGAGCAGGACTTTCAGCTTGCCCATCACGCGCGCGCGCTTGAGCGGCGGGGTGTTGCGCCAGGCCGGGAAGGCGGCCTGGGCCGAGGCGATGGCCTGTTCCACCGTGGCCTTGCTTGCCAGGGCCACGCTCGTGTGGGACTCGCCGGTGGCGGGGTCGAACACCGGCTGGGTGCGCGCCGTGTCGGCAACGGGCTGGCCGTCGATCAGGTGGCCGATGGTGGTGGTGACGTTCTTGTCGTGGTTCATGTCTGGATATGATTAAAAAATGCTTCCAGCGCCCATGTGACAAGCGCTGAAAGCTATCAATTCAGGAGCAAAAGGCGTGCCGCGTGTCAGGCGGTTTCCGCCAGGGCGTCGCCCAGGGCGTTCACCATGCGGTCGATTTCAGCCTCGGTGCTGATGAAGGGCGGGGCCAGCTGGATGGTGTCGCCGCCGTAGCGCACGTAAAAGCCCTTGTCCCAGCACTTCATGGCGATCTCGTAGGGCCGGCGGGCGGGCTCGCCCGGCAGCGCGGCGATGGTGATGCCCGCGGCCAGGCCGTAGTTGCGGATGTCCGCCACGTGCTTGGTGCCCTTGAGGCCATGCACGGCCTGCTCGAAATACGGTGCCAGCGCCTGGACGCGGCCGGGCATGTCTTCCTTTTGCAGGATGTCCAGCACCGCGTTGCCCGCCGCGCAGGCCACGGGGTGGGCCGAGTAGGTATAGCCGTGCGGGAACTCCAGCATGTACTCGGGGCCGCCCTGGCTGATGAAGGTGTCGTAGATCTCCTTGGTGGCGATCACGCCGCCCAGCGGCTGCGCGCCGTTGGTCACCTGCTTGGCGAAGTTCAGGATGTCGGGCGTCACGCCGAAGGCCTCGGCCCCCGTCCAGGCGCCGCAGCGGCCAAAACCGGTGATCACTTCATCAAAAATCAGCAGGATGTTGTTCTGCGTGCAGATCTCGCGGATGCGTTCCAGGTAGCCCTTGGGCGGGATCACCACGCCGGCCGAGCCCGAGAACGGCTCCACGATCACTGCGGCGATGTTCGATGCGTCGTGCAGCGCGATCACGTCCAGCAGCTTGTCGGCCAGCGCGCGGCCGCCGTCCTCGGCCATGCCTTTCTGGAAGGTGCCGGCCGGTGGCTGGGTGTGGGGAATGTGGTCGGCCTCGATGCCCTGGCCGAAGGTCTTGCGGTTGCCCACGATGCCGCCCACGGAGATGCCGCCGTAGTTCACGCCGTGGTAGCCCTTCTCGCGGCCGATCAGGCGCGTCTTGCTGGCCTGCCCCTTGGCGCGCCAGTAGGCGCGGGCCATCTTGAGCGAGGTGTCGGCCGACTCGGAGCCCGAGCCGGTGAAGAACACATAGTCGAGCCCGGCGGGGGTCAGCGCCTTGAGGCGGTTGGCCAGCTCGAAGGAAGCCGGGTGGCCGAACTGGAAGGCCGGGGAGTAGTCCAGCGTCGCGGCGGCCTTGCCGATGGCTTCGGCCACTTCCTTGCGGCCATGGCCCAGGCCCGAGCACCACAGGCCCGACAGGCCGTCGAAGATCTTGCGGCCCTCGGCGTCGGTGTAGTAGGCGCCCTGGCCGCTCACGATCATGCGCGGCTTGGCCTTGAAGTTGCGGTTGCCGGTGAAGGGCATCCAGTGCGCCTCCAGCCATTCGGCGTCCATGCGGGGGCCTTCGGCGCCAGCGGCGGTTTTTTCGATGTTGACGAAGCTCATGGGATTCTCCAGTGCAAGACGGCGGCAAAAGCAGGGGCAGGCCCGTCCATGCAGGGCGGGTGCGTGGCATTGTTGCGCCGGCGGTTAATCTCTAAAATAGTCCAATATCAATGTTTACTTGACGGTTTATGCAAGTAATGCCCGCCACCCCGCACGCCACCGCCACCCCAGCAGCTGCCCCGCCCGCCAGCGCGGCCCGGCACCGCGCCGTGCTGGGGCAGCTCAGCGACATGGACCTGCGCCTGCTGCAGGTGTTCAAGAGCGTGGCGGAGTGCGGGGGCATGTCGGCCGCCGAGCTGGAACTGAACATCGGCACCAGCACCGTGAGCCGCCACATGAAGGACCTGGAGACCCGCCTGGGCCTCACCCTGTGCCGGCGCGGGCGGGCCGGTTTCGCGCTCACGGCCGAGGGGCAGCGCGTATACGACGAAACCCTGCGGCTGCTGTCCGCGGTGGACGCGTTTCGCAGCAGCATCGATGACATCCACCGCCGCATGGGCGGCAGGCTGGAGGTGGCGGTGTTCGACAAGACCGCCAGCAACCCGGCCGCCCACATTGGCGATGCGATCGCACTGTTCGCCAGCCAGGCGCCCGAAGTGAGCCTGCAGATGCACGTGGCCTCGATCCCGGCCATCGAGCGCGGGCTGATCGACGGCAGCTTCCACGTGGGCATCATCCCGGCGCACCGCACATCGCAAAGCCTGGTCTATGCCGACCTGTTCGCCGAAACCATGCTGCTGTACTGCGGCGCGCGCCACCCCCTGCATGGCACCGACCATGCCGCGCTGACCTGGGAATCGCTGCGCGCCTACCAGTTCGCGGGGCTGGGCTACCACTCGCCCAACATGGAGCTGAGCCACAGCACGCGCCTGCCGCGCAAGGCCACGGGCTTCGACCAGGAGTCGATCGCCACGCTCATCCTCTCGGGCCGCTACCTGGGCTTCCTGCCGGACCACTATGCCGAGGGCTTCGAGCGCCAGGGGCTCATGCAGGCGGTATTGCCCGGGCGGTTCCACTACCGCTGTCAGTTCGTGAGCGTGCTGCGCAAGTCGCCGCAGCCCCCGCGCGCGGCCCAGGCCTTCGCGCAATGCCTGCTGCAGGCGCATGGTTGATGGCGCCTTCCTTGCCTGCGCAGCGGCGCGGGCGGACAATCCCCGTTCCTTGACTGGGCGCTGTGCGCGGGGTACGTGATGGCAAGCATTTCTTCGATCGGCAGCTCCGGCCTGCAGGCCGCCCAGTTGCGGCTGGACGCGTCGGCCAACAACGTGGCCAACATGAACACCCCGGGCTACCGCCGCGAGGTGGTGGCGCAGGAAGAGGCCGCCGACAGCGCGGGGGTGCGTGCCACGGTGCAGCGCGAGCAGGAGGCGCAAGGGGTGGCGCTGGAGAAGGAGGCCGTCGAGCAGATGTCGGCCACCTATGCGTTCAAGGCCAACCTGCAGACCCTCAAGACACAGGATGAGATGATGGGCTCGCTGCTGGACGTGAAGGCCTGACGGCCATCGCGGTCCACGCCCCCGACAAAGCCCCGCCAGCCGGGGCTTTTTTCTTTTCCTGTTTCCTTCCGGTGCCTAGCCGGGGCCGGCGGGGGCCAGCCCGGCCAGGCGCTGGACCAGCCAGCGCTGAAAAGCCAGGCCCGTGGCGGTGCGGCTGCGCAGGGGGATTGTGTACATGGTGGCTCCTTGGGATGACGGGGGTCAGCCGGCCTGCAGCGCCGTGCTGGGCGTGTGGGCCAGGGCGGCATCGCGCGCGCGGCGCCGGGCGGCGCGGTCCCAGGCCTTCTCATGGAAGAAGAAGGCCACCGCCTGCACCGTGGGCTCGAGCAGGCTCAGGGTGAGCGAGGCCCACAGGTTGCCGGTCACGGCGTAGGCCACCAGGGCGGCCACGCCAATGTGGATCAGGTAGTAGCTGCCCGTCTTCAGCAGCATGGTCTTGTTCTGGCGGGCGGCGCGGCGGATGTGGGACATGGAGGACTCCGGGTATCTGCAGGCCCCGCCGTGGCGGCAGGGATGAAGGAATGGTAGTCATTCTCAATAGCAAAAGCCAATTGGTACTGGCTAATACAAACATAGGCGCTATCAAACGCCCGTGCCGGACGGGTGGCGCGGCGGGGCCGCGCCCGGGTGGGAAGCCCTTCACGCCGGCGGGCTGAAAAAAGCGCCGGCCGGCACCGGTGCCGTTGCTATGATGGCCGCTCTTTTCAACCCCCTCTTACAACCGCCGGGAGCACACATGGCCCTCATGGACTTCATCAAGAAACAGTTCATTGACATCATCCAGTGGACTGAAGAGGGGGACGGCACCCTGGCCTGGCGTTTCCCGATGGCGGGCATGGAAATCCAGAACGGCGGCACGCTGGTGGTGCGCGAGTCGCAGATGGCGGTGTTCGTGAACGAGGGCCAGGTGGCCGACGTGTTCGCGCCCGGCACCTACAAGCTCACCACGCAGACGCTGCCGGTGCTCACCTACCTCAAGAACTGGGACAAGCTCTTCGAGTCCCCCTTCAAGAGCGACGTCTACTTCTTCAGCACGCGCCAGCAGATCGACCAGAAGTGGGGCACGCCCCAGCCCATCACGATCCGCGACAAGGACTTCGGCGCCGTGCGCCTGCGCGCGTTCGGCAACTACGCGTTCCGCATCGCCGACCCCAAGCTGTTCCACACCGAGATCTCCGGCACGCGCGAGTCCTACCCCGTGGCCGACCTCGAAGGCCAGCTGCGCGGCCTGGTGCTGCAGAACATCAGCAACGCCATCGCGGGCAGCGGCCTGCCGTTCCTGGACCTGGCGGCCAACCAGGTCATGTTCGCCGATGCGCTGACCAAGGAACTCGCGCCCGTCTTCGCCAAGCTGGGCCTCCTGATCGAGAACCTCACGGTGCAGAACGTCTCGCTGCCCGAGGAGCTGCAAAAGATCCTCGACCAGAAGATCGGCATGGGCATGGTCGGCAACGACATGGGCAAGTTCATGCAGTACCAGACGGCGCAGGCCATCCCCAAGTTCGCCGAAGGCGCGGGCAATGGCGGTGGCGGCATCGCGGGCGACGCCATGGGCCTGGGCGCGGGCGTGGCGCTGGGCCAGGTGCTGGCGCAGAACCTGCAGCAGGGCCTGCAAGGCGGCGGTGCGGCCGCGCAGGCAGCGCCTGCGGCGGCTGCTGCGGCCGCAGTGGGCGTCAAGCCCGAGGACGTGATGGCCACGCTGGAGAAGCTGGGCGAGCTCAAGTCCAAGGGCATCCTGACCCAGGAAGAGTTCGACGCCAAGAAGGCCGAACTGCTCAAGAAGCTGGTCTGATTCCGGTTGCTATCATAAATATAGCTGCTTGCGCTGGAGGGATCAGCGCCAGAGGCCAAAAAGGCCCCAAAGCCGCGTAGCGCGGCGCAGGCAGCAGCCCCCCCGATGGCCACCGACCCCACACAGCGTTACTACCGCGCGCCCTGCCCGGGCTGCGGCGCGCCGGTTGAATTCCGCAGCGCGCAGTCCACGCACGCCGTCTGCGGCTACTGCCAGAGCACCGTGGTGCGCAACGGCGACGTGCTGCAGCGCCTGGGCAAGATGGCCGAGCTGTTCGACGACCACAGCCCGCTGCAGCTCATGGCCAGCGGGCGCATCCAGCTCGATGGCAAGGATGTGCCCTTCACCCTCATCGGCCGCCTGCAGTACAAGGGCGACGCGGGCACCTGGACCGAATGGGCCGCCTTTTTGCAGGACGGCACCCTGGCCACGCTGGGCGAGGACAACGGCGCCTACGTCTTCACCCGCCCCATCGACCCGGGCCGCGAGATGCCCGAGGCCGCGCGCTTTCGCATCGGCAGCACCACCGCCATCAACGGCAAGCCCTACAGCGTGGCCTACACGGGCCAGGCATCGCTCATCTCGGCCCAGGGCGAGCTGCCCAAGCTGCCGCCGCTGGGCCATCCGTTCGGCATGGTCGAACTGCGCAGCGCCGACGGCGAAGTGGTCAGCATCGACTACGGCCACACGCCGCCCAACGTCGAGCGCGGCAAGGCCGTGCTGCTGGACGACCTGCAGCTCACCGGCCTCAAGGACGAATCGGCCAAGGACGAAAAAGGCCGCCAGTTCAACTGCCCGCACTGCGGCGCGCCCGTGCAGGTGCAGCTGTCCACCTCCAAGAGCGTCACCTGCGGCTCGTGCGCCAGCATCATCAGCCTGGACAGCGGTGTGGGCGGCGAGCTGCGCTCGGCCGAGCAGGACGAGCCCGTGCAGCCCCTCATTCCGCTGGGCAGCAAGGGCCAGCTGCAGGGCGTGCACTGGCAGGTGGTGGGCTTTCAGCACCGCATGGGCGTGGAGCCCGGCGACGACGAGCATTTCGGCTGGAGCGAATACCTGCTCTACAACCAGAAGCGCGGTTTTGCCTTCCTGGTCGATTCCGAAGAAGGCTGGAGCATGGTGCGCCCCACCACGGGCGCGCCGCAGATGGCGGCCACGGGGCGCTCGGCCACCTACATGGGCACCAAGTACGACCTCAAGTACACCTACGAGGCCGAAACCACCTATGTGCTGGGCGAGTTCTACTGGCAGGTCACGCGCGGGCAGAAAACCACCAACCGCGACTTCGCCAGTGCCAAAGGCCTGCTCTCGATGGAGCAAAGCCCCAATGAGATCACCTGGTCGGCCGGCGACAAGCTCGCCAGCGACACGGTGGCCAAGGCCTTCAAGCTCGACGACAAGAAAGACGTGCTGCAGCGCGACGACCCGGGGCCCTTCGTGGCCAAGTCCGGGCTGGGCTGCGGCACCGTCATCCTCATCGCCATTGTCATCCTCATCCTGCTGTTGCTGCTCAGCCGCTGCAGCCGCTGCGACCCGCGGGTGGAGAACTGCTCGTCGTCCAGCTACCGCAGCTCGGGCGGCTCGTATGGCGGGTATTCGTCCGGCGGCAGCCACAAGTAGCCCCGGGTTGCCGCAAGCCCGGGGGGCGCCGGCAGTTTTGCAACCTTTCCCGCCAGCCTGTCTGGCGGCAACCTTTTCGTTCAAGGAGATCACATCATGATGGGAATCGAATGGCTCAGGCCCGCGGCGTTCCTCGGGTCCATCCTGTATGCGCTGATTGGCGTGGTCATCTTCTGGCTGTGCTTCGTCATCGTCGACAAGATCACGCCGTATGACCTGTGGCGCGAAATCGTCGAGAAGCAGAACCAGGCGCTGGGCCTGGTGGTGGCGGCGATGTGCCTGGGCATCAGCATCATCGTGGCGGCGGCGATCCACTGACGCACCTTGCCTGAAGCGGCGCCCCCCCGGGGCCGCGCCGGTGACCGCCTTGCAATCCGACCTGAATTCCCCCGCCTCCCCGCCCGAGGCCATGGGTGCCCGCTCCGGCCCCCGTCCCATCGAGATCGCCCTGCTCACCAGCGTCTTCGTCGTGGCCGCCTGCGGCCTGCTGTACGAGCTGGCCGCGGGCGCGCTCGCGTCCTATGTGCTGGGCGACTCGGTGCTGCAGTTCTCCACCATCATCGGCACCTACCTGTTCGCCATGGGCGTGGGTTCGTGGCTGTCGCGCTACTTCGAGCGGCAGCTGCCCGCGCACTTCCTGCGCATCGAGCTGCTGGTGGCGCTGGTTGGCGGCGCGCTGCCGGCCACCCTGTTCCTGGCCAACGCCTACACGCCGGGCGCGTTCCGCTTCCTGCTGTACGGCATGGTGCTCATGGTGGGCACGCTGGTGGGGCTGGAGATCCCGCTGGTCATGCGCATCCTCAAGCGCAACGTGGCGCTCAAGGACCTGGTCTCGCAGGTGCTCACGTTCGACTACCTGGGCGCGCTGGCGGTCTCGCTGGCGTTCCCGCTGCTGCTGGTGCCGCACCTGGGGCTCATCCGCACGGGGCTGCTCTTCGGCCTGATGAACGCGGCCGTGGCGCTGTGGGCGGTGTGGCTGTTTAGGCACGAGCTGCGGCGCCTGAAGGCGCACCTGGCGGCCTGCGTGATGGTGCTGGGCATCCTGCTGGCCGCCCTGGCGGGGGCCGAATACATCACCAGCGTGGCCGAGGACAAGTTCTACCAGGACCGCATCGTGTTCAGCACCGCATCGCCCTACCAGCGCATCGTGGTCACGCACGGGCGTGTGGGGCACCGGCTGTACCTCAACGGCAACCTGCAGTTCGCGCAGTCCGACGAGTACCGCTACCACGAGGCCCTGGTGCACCCCGCCATGTCGGCACACGGTGCGCCCAAACGCGTGGCGGTGCTGGGCGGTGGCGACGGCATGGCGGTGCGCGAGATCCTCAAGTACCCGTCGGTCGAGTCCGTGACGCTGGTCGAACTGGACCCGGCCATGACAAAAATCTTCAGCGAGAACCCCACGCTCGCGCGCCTGAACGGCAACGCCTTGCAGAACCCCAAGGTGAAGATCGTCAACACCGATGCCTTTGGCTGGCTGCAGGAGGGGTCGGACACGTTTGATGTCATCGTGGTGGACTTTCCCGACCCCACCAATTTTTCCATCGGCAAGCTCTACACCAACAGCTTCTATGCGCTGCTGGACAAGCGCCTGGCGGCCAGCGGCTACGCGGTGGTGCAGACCACGTCGCCGCTGGTGGCGCGCCAGAGCTTCTGGACCGTGGTGCAGACCATCGAGTCCGTGGGCCTGCAGGCCGCGCCGTACCACGCCCATGTGCCCAGTTTTGGCGAATGGGGCTTCATCATCGCCAGCCGCAGGCCCTGGCGCCTGCCCGGGGCCTTGCCCGATGGCCTGCGGTTTCTGGGCACCGACTCGCTGCCCCTGCTGTTTGATTTTCCGCGCGACATGGCGCGGGTGCCCGCCGAAGTGAACCGGCTGTCGAACCAGGCGCTGGTGCATACCTATGAGCGCGAATGGGGAAAACACTGATGGCCCCCCTGAGCGGCTGCGCCGCTTGCCCCAGAGGGGGACGCACCCCGTGGCCTGGCAAAGCCAGTTCCTCGGGTGCGCTGGCGTGGGCCGCGCCAGCGTCGCCAGGCGGTGGCACTATGGTGCCTCCGGGTGCTTGACGCCATGCAACGCCGCCACTTCCTAGCCACCGCTGCCGTCTCGGCGGCCACGGGCGTGCTGCTGCCGGGTTGCGACCGGGCGCCGCGCACGCTGGAAGGCGGCTTCACCGGCATCGACATGGCGCGGGGCCACCAGCTGCGCGATCGGCTCAAGGCCGGCACCTGGCCCGCACCGGCCGTGGTGCGGCGCGCGCAGGTCATCATCGCGGGCGGGGGCGTGGCGGGGCTGGCGGCGGCGCGGTCGCTGCGGCTGGCCGGGGTGGAGGACTTCGCGCTGCTGGAGCTGGAAGACAGTGCGGGCGGCAACAGCCGGGGCGGGGCCGTGCAGGGCATTGCCTGCCCGCTGGGCGCGCACTACCTGCCGGTGCCCGGCGACGATGCGCGCGAAGTGCAGGATCTGCTGGAAGAGCTGGGCTTGCGGCAGCGCGTGGCGGGCCGTTGGCGTTATGACGAACGCCACCTGTGCCACAGCCCGCAGGAGCGGCTTTTCTTTGAGGGCGAGTGGCAGGAAGGCCTGCTACCCGCGCACGGGGTGCCGGACACCACGCTGGCCCAGTACCGCCGCTTTGCGCAGGCGGTGGACGACGCTGCCAAGGCTGCGCGTTTCACCATGCCCGTGCTGCGGTCGCTGGGCCCGGGCAAGCCGCTGGCCAAGCCCCACCAGGCGCTGGACGCACTGACGTTTGCCGCCTGGCTCGCACAAGAGGGCTTTGACGACGAGCACCTGCTCTGGTACCTGAACTACTGCTGCCGCGACGACTACGGCGCGGGCGCGGCGCGGGTTTCGGCCTGGGCGGGCATCCACTACTTTGCCAGCCGCCACGGTTTTCACGCCCCCGGCGAGGCGGCGGACGAGGCCCGTGAAAGCGTGCTGACCTGGCCCGAAGGCAATGGCTGGATCACCCAGCGCCTGGCCGAGCCCCTGCGCGCCGGAGGCCAGCTGCGCACCGCCACCAGCGTGCTGCGCATTACCGAAACCCGCCACGGCGTGGAGGTGGATGCCTTCAACCACGCCACCGACAGCGTGGAGCGGTGGCAGGCGCCGCGCTGCATCGTGGCGCTGCCGGTGTTCCTGGCGGCGCGTGTGGTGCAAAGCCCGCCCGCCTTCCTGACCGGCGCGGCGCAGCGCCTGCAGTCGGCCCCCTGGCTGGTGGCCAACATCCACATCGACAGCCCGCTCACCGACCGCCCCGGCGCCGCGCCCGCGTGGGACAACGTGCTCTACGCCGACCCCACCGCCGGCGGCCTGGGGTATGTGAACGCCGGGCACCAGCGGCTGGACACCCGCGCCGCACTGGCCGGGCCCACGGTGCTCACCTACTACCAGGCGCTGGGCGATGCTCCCGACGGCCGCCAGCAACTCGCCACCCAGCCCTGGCAGCACTGGGCCGATCCGATCCTGGCCGCACTGGCGGTGCCCCACCCCGACCTGCGCCAGCGTGCCACGCGCGTGGACATCACGCGCTACGGCCACGCCATGGCCATCCCCACGCCCGGGATGCTCGGATTTTTAAGTCAGATTGGCCTCCAGCGCTTGTCAGGAAAGCGCAGGCAGCTATCAGATGGCGAGCAAACGCCCTGGATTCCCACCCCCGCCACGGCGCGGCTGGCGTTCGCGCACAGCGACTGGTCGGGCTACTCGGTGTTCGAAGAGGCCTTCACGCGCGGGCACGGCGCGGGGCTGGTGGCGGCGGGCTGACCCCGATGGCCGGGCCTGAACTGCACATCCACGTGGCGCAGCAGCGATTGCACCTGGTGGTGGCCGGGGCCATCGAGCGCAGCTACCCGGTATCGACCGCCCTGAACGGCGTGGGCGAACGCAAGGGCAGCGGCTGCACCCCGCGCGGCCAGCACCGCGTGCGCGCCAAGGTGGGCGCGGGCTGCGCGCCGGGCACGGTGTTCGTCGGGCGGCGGGCCACCGGCGAGATCTATTCGCCCGCGCTGGCGGCACGGCACCCGGGGCGCGACTGGATCCTGTGCCGCATCCTCTGGCTGGCCGGCTGCGAACCCGGCGTGAACCGGGGCGGCGCGGTGGACACGCTGCGCCGCTTCATCTACATCCATGGCTGCCCGGAGGGCTCGCCCCTCGGGGTGCCCGCCTCGCACGGCTGCGTGCGCATGGCCAATGCCGACGTGATGGACCTGTTCGACCGGGTCGCCGTCGGCACGCTGGTGCGCATCGAGGAGGGCGCCGCCTCCTGACAGGGGACGGGCGCCATGACACCAGGCCCCACCCTTGCCAGGGGCGGTGCCCTCCGCGGTGTCAGCCGTCGATGGGGGTGCGGGGGGTGTCCAGCGTGAGCTGGTAGAACGCCGCATCCAGCCACCGCCCAAACTTGAAACCCACCTGGGGCATCGTGCCCGTGTGCACGAACCCCAGCTGCTGGTGCAGCCGGATGCTGCCTGCGTTCGCCGCGTCGATGCACCCCACGATGGCGTGGATGTCGGCGGCCTTCGCCCGCTCGATCAAGGCCCGCATCAGCCAGGCGCCCAGCCCGCGGCCCCGGCAGTCCTTGTGGACATAGACACTGTGCTCGACCGTGTACTTGTAGGCCGGAAACGCGCGGAACGTGCCCCACGAGGCAAAGCCCAGCAGCCTGCCCTGGGCATCGGCGGCCCCCAGCACCGGGAATCCGCCGGCCCGCTTGGCGGCGAACCAGCTGGCCATGGCCGACGGCGGACGGGGCACATAGTCATACAGCGCCGTCGAGGTCACGATGGCATCGTTGAGGATGTCCAGAATGGCGCTGGCATGCGCTGGCTCGGTGCAGTCGATGAGATGGACGTCGGGAGAGGGTGTGGTGGTGGAGTTCATGGTGGCGGAGATGGACAAAGTGGCGGGAGTCCGGTCAGCGGTGGCCGTGGGCGGCCACATCGCAGAGGGCGACCAGGTAGTGGGCCTCCTGGTCGGCGGGATTGGAAAAGACCAGGGGCTCCGTGAGCCGCACGGCCAGGCAGTCGCCCTTGCGCAGCACATGGAGCGTGTCTCCCTGCGAGATCTCCATGCGGCCTTTGAGCACCCACACCTGCTGGTGCAGCGAGCCGTCCAGCCGGCCGCCCTCGTAGGCCACGCGCGCGCCGGCGGGAAACCGCACCTCCGCCAGCTGCAGCGGCGAGGGCCACGCGGGGGGCGACACCTGCTTTCTCACATAGCCGGACTGCGGGTCCACCCACTCCACCTGGTCGCCATGCCGCACCAGCGGAGCGGCCCGCGCCGGGGTGGGCGGCGCCTCGCCGAACAGTTCGCCCAGCGACACGCCCAGCGCCGATGCCAGGCGGTCGAGCACCACCGCCGTCGGGTTGGTCTGGCCCCGTTCGATCACGGAGATCATCGAGCGGCTCACGCCGGAACGGGCGGCCAGGCTGTCGAGGCTGTCGTTGCGCGACGCACGCAGCCCATGGATGCGGCGGCCAATCCTGGCGCTGATGTCCTCGGCGGAGAGGGGCATTGGATTTCCATCAAATGGGATTTTGTCCATCATATTGGATTTTTGGCCGCGTCGGGCCACCCGCCCGCACGGCAAGGGGGGTGTCCAGGTTTTCCGGTGCGTAGAAAAGAACGCGCGTGTGCCCTCCGTCACTTCCCTGTCACACCGCCCTGGCATCGTCCGCCTTTTGTTTCTTCAAAGTCGACGCATGTTTCACCTCTCACGCATTGCTGCTGGCGCCACCTTGGCCTGCGCTGCCCTGGTTCCTTCCCACGCCCAGCAGGCCTACCCCGCCACGCTGGCGGGCCACGCCGTGCTGCCGGCCTTCACGCTGATCGCCGCGCCCAAGGACGCCCCGCAGGACCTGCAGGCCAGCGGCAAGTTCACTACCCCGCGCCGCGTGGAGGCCGTGGGCACCGTGATGGGCCAGTCGGGCGGGCGCGACACCGGCGTGTCCGTGCCCTTCAGGGGCCAGCCCATCCAGGGCCATTCGGGCATCAAGCGCATGGCCGACGGCTCGTTCTGGATCCTCACCGACAACGGCGCGGGCGCCAAGGCCAATTCGCCGGATTTCATGCTCTACCTCAACCACTACGCCGTGGACTTCAAGAGCGGCCAGTTCAACCGGATCAAGACCGTGTTCCTGCACGACCCGGACAAGAAGGTGCCGTTTCGCATCACGCACGAAGGCACGGAACAGCGCTACCTGACCGGTGCCGACTTCGACCCCGAGAGCTTCCAGTTCGCGGGCGGCGCGCTGTGGATCGGCGACGAGTTCGGTCCCTCCCTCATCAAGGCCGACCTGAACGGCAAGGTGCTGGGTGTGTTCGAGACCAAGGTGGACGGCAAGGTGGTGCGCTCGCCCGACGCCCCCGGCGTGCTGATGCCCGGCGCGCCGGACGCCAAGCCCACGCCGTTCGAGGTCAAGCGTTCCAAGGGCTACGAAGGCATGGCCGCGTCCAGGGACGGCAGCAAGCTCTATGCGCTGCTGGAAGGCGCGCTGTGGAACGAGGAGGCCAAGGCGTATGAGAACGTGGGCGGCAGGCAGTACCTGCGCGTGCTGGAGTTCGATGTGAAGAGCGAGCAGTGGACGGGCCGCCACTGGAAGTACGTGCTGGAGGCCAACCACCACGCGATCGGCGACTTCAACATGATCGACAGCACCACGGGTTTGATCATCGAACGCGACAACGGCGAAGGCACAGCCGACAAGGCCTGCCCGGAAGGCCACAAGCGCACCGACTGCTTCCACGACCTGGCCAAGTTCAAGCGCGTCTACAAGGTTGAGATGAGCGACGCCAACGTGGGCGGCGAGATCCGCAAGGTGGGCTACATCGACCTGATGAACATCCAGGACCCGCAGCGCCTGGCCCGGAAGCCGCTGAACAACGGCGTGCTCACCTTCCCGTTCTTCACCATCGAGAACGTGGACGTGGTGGACGGCACGCACATCGTCGTGGGCAACGACAACAACCTGCCCTTCAGCAGCAGCCGCGAGCCGAACAAGGCCGATGACAACGAGCTGGTGCTGCTGGAAGTGGGCGAACTGCTGCGGGCCAGGTAGGGGCAAGCCGGTCGGCGCATGCCGGGAGCGGGCCGATGATGCCTTGGCGCCCCGGCCCGCGCACCCCGCCCTGCGCTGCGTTACGTTGCGCGGCCGATCAGGGGCCGGGCGCGCGGACAGGGGGCCGGAGAGGCGGGTGGCGCTGATCGATGAATCGCCACCAGCTATCCAAAGAGGAGCGAGTGACGCGGCTTCGCCGCGGGCCCGCCTGCCCGCCCGCTGGCGCTCAGTGCGCCGCGTCCATGCGCAGCTTGTACGCCACGCCATCGCGCCCGGGGTCGGCGCCGCCGTGCAGGCCGTCGGGCTGCACCTGCACGCCGTGCACCCAGCCAATGGTGTAGTTGTAGGGGTTGCGGCCGACCGCGTAGCCCTGGGCTTCGAGCGCGCGCGTGGTGTGACGCGGGATGCGGTTGCACACGTCGATGGCGTTGCTGGTGGACGAAAACCGCGGCGCCGACACGGCGGCCTGCATCTCCATGCCGTGGTCGATCACGTTGAGCAGCACCTGCAGCACGCCCATGGCGATCTGCGTTCCACCCGGTGCGCCCAGCACGATGTCCAGCCCGCCGTCCTTGAATGTCATGGTGGGGCAGGACGACGTGAAGCGGCTCTTGCCCGGCTGGATGCTGCCCGCACGGCCCGGGCGCGGGTCGAACACGCCCATGCAGCCGTTGTACAGGAAGCCCATGCCCGGCGTGATGATGCCCGAGGGCATGGCCAGCGAGTGCGTCATCGACACGGCGTTGCCGTCCGCATCGACCACGCTCAGGTGCGTGGTGTCGCGTGGCACGGGCGCGCCGGGGTTCACGCGCTCCACGCTGAAGCGCTGGCCCGCGCGGATCTGTTCGGCCGCCTCGCGGGCCATGTCCTTGGACAGGAGCTTGTCGAGCGGCACGTCGAAGAATTTCGGATCGCCGATGCAGCGGTCCTTGTCGGCCGTCGCCTTCTTCATCGCCTCGCACACCAGCCGGAGGTATTCGGGGCTGTTGTGCTCCATGCCGCGCAGCTCGAAGTGCTCCAGGATGTTGAGCATCTCCAGCAGCATGGCGCCGCCGCCCGGAGGCTGGTTGGTGGTGACGGTGCGGTCGCGGTAGCTGCCCACCAGCGGCGGGTTGCGCGTGACCTCGTACCGGGCCAGGTCCTCGAGCGTGATCAACGCGCCCAGCGACTGCAGGTGCGCGATCATCTTCTGGGCCAGATCGCCCCGGTAGAACGGCTGCGAGCCCTCTTCGGCGATCTGGCGCAGCACGCTGGCCATGCCAACGTTCCGCAGCGGCGTGCCGATGGGCTTGGGGCGGCCATCGGGGCGGCAGTAGAGTTGGCGGCTGTCCTCGCAGTACTGCAGCCGCTCCAGGTTGCCGACGCGGCCCATGGCGGGCTCGTCGATCCAGAAGGCGTGCATGCCGGGGCGCACAAAGAAACCGTCCGAGGCCCAGCGGATCGCGGGCTCCACCACCTGCTTCCACGGCAGGCGGCCGTGCGCCTGGTGCATGGCTTCCAGGCCCTTGAGCGTGGCGGGTGTGCCAATCGACTGGGGGCCGATGTCGTTGACGCGGCCTGTCAAGATGAAGCCGAAGCCGTCCTTGGTCTCGCCTTCGAGCAGGTGCTCCCACATGTTCTCCCGGGCTGCCAGCGGCGCGGGCGAGTGGAAGTCGAAATACTCATGCACCCGGGCGCCGGGCAGGTACACGGCGGCCGTGCCAAAGCCCGCAATGCCGCACATCAGCGGATCGACCACCGTCTGGGCCAGGGCGCAGGCGACCGCCGCATCCACGGCATTGCCGCCGGCGCGCAGGATGTCGATACCGGATTCGGCGGCCTCGGGCTGCGGGCAGACCACCATGGCTTCTTTTTTCATAGCATTCAAGGGCGAACCCCGTGCGGCATCAGTGACACGGCACGGGGTGGATTGAGAGAGAGGGGCTTGCGGGGCGCGGGCTTACTTGGCGCTGAGGTTCAGCTTTTCGAGCGTGGGGCCCCAGGCCTTGGCGTCGCGCACCGTGGTTTCCATGACCAGCGACGCAGGCCCGGACACGGCGATCACGCCCATGGTCTTGAGCTTGGCCTGCACTTCGGGGCTCTTGTGGAAGCTTTCCGTGGCCTTGTTGAGCTTGTCCACGATGTCGGCCGGCGTGCCGGCGCGCGCCACCACGGCGCTCCATCCCAGGGAGTCAAAACCCTTCACGCCCAGCTCGCCCAGGGTGGGCACATCGGGCAGCTCGGGTGCGCGCTGGGGGGACAGCACGGCCAGCGCATTGAGTTTCTTGGCCTTGATGTGCGGCAACGCTGTGCCATACACCACGCCCATCAGTTCGGTCTGCCCGCCCATGGTGGCCATGACGCCGTCGGCTTCGCCCTTGTAGGGGATGTGGGTCATCGAAATGCCCAGCGCTTCATTCACCAGTTCCACGGCGAGGTGGGTGGAATTGCCCAGTCCGGCGGACGCGAAATTGAGCTTGCCGGGGGCCGCCTTGGCCTTCTCCGTCAGGTCTTTCAGCGTCTTGATGCCCGTGGCGGGATTGGCCGACAGCACGATCGGCACGGTGGTCAGCATGGCCACGCCCGTGAAATCCTTCTCGGGGTTGTAGGGCAGGGGTTTGTAGGTGAACTGGTTGAGCACCATGAGCGACACGCTGCCGTACAGCAGGGTGTAGCCGTCGGCGGGGGCGCTCAGCGCGTTCTGTGCGGCAATGAGCCCCCCTGCGCCGGGCTTGTTTTCCACCACGATGGTGCCGCCCAGGGCCTTGCCGGCATGTTCTGCCCACAGGCGCGCGATCGTGTCGGAGCTGCCGCCCGCCGCCTGCGAGACCACCAGGCGCACGGGACGGTTTGGGTAGGCGCCTTGCGCATGCGCGGCGGTGGCCGTGGCGGCTGCGGCAGCGACGCCCATCAGTAGCCTGGAGACGTTGTTGATTGTGTTGAACACGGTGACCTCGACGGGGAAGTTACAGAAAAGATGAGCACATTGTCATGACGAATACTGCTGATTGCCTAGTGAAAAGGCAGAATGGGGCCATGAGGATTTGTTCATGATTGATCGTTCGGAAGGCACGTCCTGGGCGCGGCGCATCAAGGTCCGGCACCTGGAGTCGTTCCTGGTGCTGGACGAGGCGGGCACGCTCACGCTGGCGGCGGCGCGGCTGCACATGACGCAGTCGGCCATGTCGCACTGGCTGGCCGAGATGGAGGGCGTGGTGGGCTCGGCGCTCGTGGTGCGTGGGCGCAAGGTGCAGCTCACGCCCGCCGGGCACCTGCTCAAGCGGCTGGCCATCAACGTGCTGGGCGACATTGCCCGCACGGGCCGGGAGATGCACGCCATGGCCGAGGGACGCGTGCCGCGCCTGAACGTGGGCAGTGTCTGGGCGGGTATCGCCGGCGGCCTGCCCGAGGCCGTGAGCGCCTTTCAGCAGGACCATGCCGATGTGGCCGTGTCGATCCACGACGGGCCGTTCGACCATCTGCTCAAGGGGCTGGAGACGGGCGCGCTCGATGCCGTGATCGGCGTGCTCGATGCGCGGGCCCACCGGCCGGGGCTGGACCACCAGGTCCTGTTTGACGACCAGGTGGCCGTCGTCATCGGGCACGGCAGCAAGTACTGGTCGCGCAGCGCGGGGCTGGGCTTCGCGGACGTGCTGCACGAAAACTGGGTCATGCCGCCCAGCGGCACGCTGACGCGCATCCAGATGGATGCCTACCTGATCGCGCAGGAGGCCTCATGGCTGGTGCCGAAGGCCGAGACGGCGTCGCTGGCCATGATGCAGGCGCTGTTGCACAAGGGCGACTATGTGGGCGTGTGTTCGGAATCCATGGCCGACTACATGGCGTCGCTGGGGCTGTTCAGGAAGATCGCCATCGACTCCAGCATCCGCTTCGGGCCCATCACCGTGGTCTGGCACCGCGAGCGTGTCTCGGCCACGCTCATGGACTTTGTCGGCTGCCTGGTGGGCCACGCGCGGCGTGCGCCCCCGCTGGCGCACAGCCCGTAGGCGCGGCGGGACCGCGCCGCCCCGGCGCGCGGGGCCGGGTGGCAAAATTGAAGGCCCTCCCCTCTGCCACCTACCCGGAAACCGCGCCATGTTCACAGGCATCGTCCAAGCCACGGCAGGCATTGCCGCCATCCACGATCGCGCAGGCCTGCGCACCTTCACGCTCGACTTCCCGGAAGGCTTCTGCCAGGACCTCGCCATCGGCGCCAGCGTGTCCACCGACGGCGTGTGCCTCACGGTGACGGAAATCCTCTCGCCCACGCAGGCCAGCTTCGACGTGATGCTGCAGAGCCTGAACATCACCACGCTGGGCGGCTACCAGCAGGGCGACCGCGTGAACGTGGAACGCGCGGCCAAGGACGGCGCCGAGATCGGCGGCCACCCGCTGTCGGGCCATGTGGACTTCACCGGCACGCTCATCGAGCGCCGCGAGTTCGACAACAACCTGGTGTGGCGCGTGGCCGTGCCCGAGGCGTTTCGCCGCTACATCTTTGCCAAGGGCTACATCGCCATCCACGGCGCGAGCCTCACGGTGGCCGAGGTGAACCGGCAGGAGGGCTGGTTCGAGATCTGGATGATTCCCGAAACGCGCCGTGCGACGGTGTTTGAACACAAGAAGGTGGGCGACCCGCTCAACATCGAGATCGAGCGCAGCACCCAGGTAGTGGTGGACACTGTGCGCGAGGCCGTGCAGGAAAGCCTGGGCCGGCTGCAGCCGGTGCTGGAAGCCCTGCTCAGGGAAAAGGGCCTGTCGCTCGACGACTTCGTGCAGCCGCCGGTGTTGCCGCATTGAATGGAACACATCCGGGCCCTGGCGTGGTGGCCCCTTCCGATGATCCGATGACGAGGGTGCGCCCCCTGGCCGTCGCCGACCTGCCCGGCCTGCTCGCGGTGCAGCTGGCCTGCTATGGCGCGGGCTTCGTGGAGAGCGGCGAGGTCTTCGCGGCCCGCCTGGCCAGCCCGGCCAACTGCTCGCTGGTGCTGGAGCGCGCGGGCGTGGTGTGCGCCTATCTGGCGGCCTACCGGTCGGTGATGGGCAAGGTGACGCCACTGCATGGCGGCTTCGAGGCCGTGCCGCAGCCCGATACGCTCTACCTGCACGACATGGCCGTGCTGCCCGGCTGCGCGGGCCAGGGCCTGGCCCGCGCGCTGCTGCAGCCGATGTGGGAAGGGGCGCGGGGCCAGGGCCTGCGGCACACAGCGCTGGTGTCGGTGCAGGGCTCGCAGGCGTACTGGGAGCGGCAAGGCTATGCCGTGCAACCCCTGGCCGATGCGGCGCAGCGCGAACGGCTGGCGAGCTATGGAGACGGCGCGGTCTACATGGTGCGTGCACTCGCTCCCTGACCGGCGCTCCCCTGCGCCATGACCCAGTCGCGAAAGCGGCGCAGCGCGGGGTCGATCAGGGCTTCGGGCCGGTACACCAGGTGGTAGGCCAGCGGCGCCGGAAGGGGCTTGCAGTGCACGCAGACCAGCGCGCGCGCGGCCAGCTCCTGCTGCACGAGCGCACGCCTTGCCAGCGCAAAACCCCGCCCGGCCACGGCGGCCTCGATGGCGGCGTTGGAATGCGCGAACACCACGCCGCCGTCGCAATCCACGCCCGCCACGCCATGCGCCTCGCACCACAGGCGCCAGTCGCCACGGTGCTCGTCGTGCAGCAGCCGGGCGCTGTTGATGTCGGCCACGCGCGCCGACCGGCGCGGCGCGAGCAGGCGCGGGCTGCACACGGGCACCAGGTCGTCGGCCACCAGCACCTCGGACCGCAGGCCGGTGTATGCACCCTGCCCATGGCGCACGGCAAAGTGCACGCCTTCGGCCGCGAGGTCCACCGCGCGGTTGGTCGTGCCCACGTGCACGTCCATGTCCGGATGCTGCTGCAGGAAGCCATGCAGGCGCGGCACCAGCCACTGCACGGCGAAGCCCGGCGTGCAGCTCACCAGCACCACGTGCCGCCGGTTCGTCGACGCGATGCGCGAGGTGGCATGCCCGATCAGGGCCAGGCCCTCGGCACAGGCCACCTGGTAGTCGCGCCCGGCCGCCGTGAGCGCCAGGCCGCGCGGCTGGCGCTCGAACAGCGCGCAGCCGAGGAACTCCTCGAGCTTGCGCACCTGCTGCGAGACGGCGCCGGGCGTGACATGCAGCTCCTCGGCCGCGCGCCGCACGCTGGCGTGGCGGGCCGTGGCCTCGAAGAAGCGGATGGCGATCAGGGGCGGCAGGCGCATGGTGCTTGTATAGCGTGGCTAAACGGGTGTGCAGGATAAATGGTTTGCCGCCACGGCACCATGCCCCGAAGATGCCGGGCATGAACCTCCCCAGCCTGCTCCGTCTTTTCGCCCTGGCCGCCCTGTGGGGCGGCAGCTTTCTCTTCATGCGCATCGCCGCGCCGGTGTGGGGGGCGGTGCCCACCGCGTTCGGCCGCGTGGTGCTGGGCGCGGCGGGGCTGCTCGCGCTGCTGGCGGTGGTGCGGCTGCGGCCCGCGTTCGGGGGCAAGCTGGGCGCCGCGCTGGTGCTGGGCGCCATCAATTCGGGCATACCGTTCCTGATGTTCGCGCTGGCCGCGCGCGTGCTGCCAGCGGGCTACAGCGCCATCCTCAATGCCACCACGCCGCTCATGGGCGTGGTGATCGGTGCGCTGGCATTCGGCGAGCGCCTCACGCCCGCCCGCGTGGGCGGCGTGCTGCTGGGCATGGCGGGCGTGGCGGTGCTCGCGCAGGCGGGGCCGGTGGCGCTCAGCGCGCCGGTGCTGGGCGGCATCGCCGCCTGCCTGGTGGCCACGGCCTGCTACGGCCTGGCGGGCTTTCTCACGCGGCGCTGGATCACGCAGCGCGGCGGGCTCGACAGCCGCCTGGTGGCGCTGGGCAGCCAGTGGGGGGCCGTGCTCGCGCTGGCGCCGTTCGCCCTGTGGGAGGCGGCGCACCAGCCGGTGGCCACCTGGCTCGCGGCCGGCCCCGCCGTCTGGGGCGCGATGCTGGCGCTGGGCCTGCTGTGCACCTCGGCCGCCTACGTGCTGTATTTCCGGCTCATCGCCGACGTGGGGCCCGTCAAGGCGCTCACCGTGACCTTCTTGATCCCGCTGTTCGGCGTGGCCTGGGGCTGGCTGGTGCTGGGCGAGGTGGCCACGCTGGCGCACGCCGCCGGCGGCGTGCTGATCGCGCTGGCGCTGTGGCTGGTGCTGCGGCCCGCACCGGCCCCGCAGCGCTGAGCGCGGGACGGCGCTGCGAAGGGCGATGCCGGCCGCGGCAGCGCGCGTCATGGCCCGTGGTCATAATGCGCGCCATGCCCCACCGCTGGAAACCCAACGTCACCGTGGCCGCCCTCATCGAGCGCGATGGCCGTTTTTTGCTGGTCGAGGAAGAGACGACCGACGGTCTCAAGCTCAATAACCCCGCCGGCCACCTGGACCCGGGCGAATCGCCCATCCAGGCCTGCGCGCGCGAGGTGCTGGAAGAGACGGCCCATGATTTCGTGCCCACGGCGCTCGTGGGGGTGTACATGAACCGGTTCACCAAGACGCGCACGGGCGACGACATCACCTACATGCGCTTTGCGTTCGCCGGCACCCTGGGCACGCACCATGCGTGGCGCCCGCTGGACGCGGGCATCGTGCGTTCGGTCTGGATGACGCTGGACGAGATCAGGTCCTGCGCCGACCGCCACCGCACGCCACTGGTGCTGCAGTGCATCCAGGACTACCTGGCCGGGCAGCGCTTTCCGCTGGACTTGATCCATACCGACCCCAGCGTGCTGCAGATGCCGGACACGGCGCGGCCCTGAGGCCCGGGACTGCCGCATCCTCTTCACCGGCGTGCCCACGGGACGCCGTACAGTGCCTCAAGGGAGTGATTCTTCCCCCCTCTACTCCGCCGTGAGCTTGCGCTCCTTGATGATGGTGGCCCACTGGGTCGATTCCTTCTTCATGAAGGCCGTGAGCTCGGCGCGCGTGGTGGGCTGGGGCGTGAGGCCATGCTTGTTGAGCGCCTCTTTCACGCCCGCGTCGTTCAGCACCTTCACGATCTCCTGGTTCCAGCGTTCCAGCAGCGGCACCGGCGTTTTGCCCGGCGCCACGAAGGCGTACCAGTTGAGCGCCTCGAAGCCGGGAAAGCCCGATTCCGCCACGGTGGGGATATTGGGCAGATAGGCCGGCCGCGTGAGGCCCGTGGTGGCCAGCGGGATCAGCTTGCCCGTTTCGACATGCGGCAGCGCGGTGGGGGGCGCGGCAAAGTACGAGGTGACGCGTTCGCCCAGCAAATCCTGCAAGGCGGGTGCCCCGCCCTTGTAGGGCACATGGGTCATGTCGATGCCCGCGCGCTGGTTGAACAATTCGCCCGCCAGGTGGGATGCCGAGCCCGCGCCCGTGGAGGCGAAGTCCACGCTGCCGGGCTTCTTCCTGGACAGCTGCACGAATTCTGCGAGCGTCTTCGCGCCCGCAGCCTTGTGCACCACCAGCACGTTCGGAAAGTTCACACCCCCCGACACCGCCGCCAGGTCCTTGAACGGGTCATAGGTGAGCTTCATCAGGTGCGGCGCGATGGTGAGCGGTCCCACCGAGCCCAGCAGCAGCACCGTGCCGTCCGGCGCCGCATTGGCCACGAACTGGTGCGCGATGTTGCCGCCCGCCCCGCCCTTGTTGTCCACCACCACCGACTGGCCGATGTTCTCGGAGAGCTTCTTGGCGATCAGGCGGGCGGCCGCATCGGCCGCGCCGCCCGCGGCAAAGCCCACGACCAGGGTGACGGGCTTCTTGGGCGGAAAGTCTTGCGCGGCGGCGCCGAAGGCCAGGGGCAGGATTGCCAGCGCCAGGGCGCATTGCAGCAGGGTTCGTTTGGGGGTCATGGGGTCTCCTTCATCGTGGGTTGTGTGGTGTCAGTGAATCAATCAGCGCCCAGCCCGATGGGGTTGGGCTGGCGCTTTTCCACCGCATGGCGCAGCAGCGATGCGGTGCGGAAAATGCCGTGCGCGAACTTGCCGTAGGGCAGGGTGGCGAACAGCGCCATCACCGCGCCCAGGTGCAGGCACAGCAGCAGCGGCAGGGCGGGCGTGCCGCGCGCGGCCCAGAGCAGCAGGCCGCTGGTGGCGGTGAGGAACAGCAGCGCGATGAAGGCGCGGTCCATGGGCTTTTGCGCGGCGTCGCCATGCTGTGGGTGACGGCGCAGGTTCAAGCGCCACAGGCCCGCCGTGCCGATGGCCAGGCTGATGCCGCCCACGCCGCCCAGCAGCTTGGGCAGGCTGGGCAGGTCGTACGGTGCGGGCGCGCCCAGCAGGTAGTGGTACAGCGTGGCGACGCTGGTGGCGGCAAAGCACAGCATGAAGCCGTAGAACGTGAGGTGGTGAAACCGCCGGCGCGACAGGGTGTAGGCATCGTCCTCGTTGTGGCAGCCGTCGCCATGGCCGCCGTCCAGGTATTTGAGGCGGAGCACCGCGTCGGCGGCCTCGACCGTGGCGGGCGCGCTCAGCGGCGCGCCGCTGGTGGCGGGCGTCACGTCGCGCCAGAAGCGGCGCACGCCCAGGCCCAGCGCCAGCGTGGCGAACAGGAACACCGGCGCGAACAGGCCCACCAGCAGGTTGTGCGGAAAGATGCCGTAGAAGCCGCCCACGGGCGACTGCCACAGCGCACCCAGGCCCTGGCCATGCAGCGCTACGGCCAGCACCATGAACAGCGTGAGGCCTGCCACCAGGGCCAGTGCCAGGGTCAGCCCGTTGCGCTGGTAGAGCGCACCGAGCGCCAGGGGCCAGGCGTAGTCGGTGTAGGTCTGCCCCCGCACCTGGGCCATGGCCTGCGGTACGTTCACCGCAAATTCATGCGGCGGCGCGTATTGGCAGGCGTGCAGGCAGGCACCGCAGTTGTGGCACAGGTTGGCAATGAAGTGGATGTCGGCCTTGCCAAACTCCAGCCGCCGCGTCATGGCGGGGAAGACGGCGCAAAAGCCCTCGCAGTAGCGGCAGGCGTTGCAGATCTGCAGCTGACGGGCCACTTCGGTTTCGGGGGCCGACAGCACGATGTTGCCGTTCGCCAGCGCCCGGGCGTCGCGCGTCAGGGCTTCAAGCGTTTGCATCACTAACTCCTGTTTTCATAGCTGCTGGCGCTTTGTGGATAAGCGCTGGAGCCTGTTTGGATGCCAAAGCGGCCTGTGCGCCCGCGATGCGGCCGAAGGCCGTGCCGATGCTCATGCCCACCCCGGCCGTGTAGCCCTTGCCCAGCACGTTGCCGGCCATCATTTCGCCGGCCACGAACAGGTTGGGGCTCGGCACGTCGCCAAAGCGCACGGCGGCGGTGTCGTCGGTGCGCAGGCCCAGGTAGGTGAAGGTCACGCCGGGCCTGAGCGCGTAGCCGTAGAACGGGCCGGTGGCGATGGGCCGCGCCCAGTGGGTCTTGGCGGGCGCGATGCCCTCGGTGTGGCAGTCGTCCAGCGTGGTGTGGTCGAAGGTGCCCACGCGGCAGGCGGCGTTGTAGCTGTCCAGCGTGCGCATGAAGCGGTCCACGGGCAGGCCGAGTTGTTGCGCCAGCTCGGGCAGGGTGTCGGCCTTCACGCCCGGGAACACGGGCGGCATGAAGCGGCCGATGGCCTGGCTGTCGATGACCGAGTAGCCGATCTGCCCCGGCTGCTGCGCCACCAGGCGGCCCCAGATCGCGTATCGCTTGGGCCAGAAGTCCTCGCCCTCGTCGTAGAAACGCTCGCCATCGCGGTTGACCACCACGCCCAGCGACACGCAGTCGATGCGCGTGCAGATGCCGCCGTCGTACAGCGGCGCGCGCGCGTCGATGGCCACCATGTGCGCCTGCGTGGGGTCGCCGATGCGGTCGGCGCCGTGGTCGTCGAGCAGGTGGCGCAGCAGCACGCCCCGGTTGTAGGCCGTGCCGCGGATGAGGAAGTTGTCCGACGGCCACTCGCCGCGTTCGTTCTGGCCCCAGGCCTCGCGCAGCCATTCGCGATTGGACTCGAACCCGCCCGCCGCGAGCACGCAGCTCTTGGCCGTGATGCGCTCGCCGCCGGCCAGGTGCGCCGCGACGAAGCGGCCGTTGTCGATGTCCAGGCGCTCCACCGGGGCTTCGTAGCGCACCCGCACGCCCAGCGCCTCGGCGCTGCGGTAGTAGGCATTGACCAGCGCCTTGCCCCCGCCCATGAAGAACGCGTTGGTGCGCGCCACGTGCAGCGTGCCGGCCAACGCGGGCTGAAAGTGCACGCCGTGGCGGCGCATCCAGGGCCGGCAGGTGCTCGACTCGCGGATCACCAGGCGCGCCAGGTGTTCGTTGGTGAGGCCGCCCGTCACCTTGAGCAGGTCTTGCCAGAACTCTTCTTCGGGGTAGGCGCCGACCAGCACGTCCTGCGGCGCGTCGTGCATGCAGCGCAGGTTGCGGGTGTGGGCAGAGTTGCCACCGCGCCAGGCGCGTGGGGCCGATTCGAGCAACAGCACGCTGGCGCCGGCCTCGCGCGCCATCAGGGCGGCGCACAGGGCGGCGTTGCCGCCGCCGATGACGAGCACATCAACCACAGCGTCGCCGCTCATGGCCGGTGGCTCCAGGCCATGCGCTGTGCGTGGGGGAATGAAGAAGGGGTTTTGGGGCCCATGGGGTGTCTCCTGGCGAGGTCGCCGTGTCGTTCATCGTGGTGACGGCGACTGTAGGGAGACGTGGGCCCTCCGTGCAGCAGGCTCAGGTCATGGGGGTATCACGGATCGAGATGGCAGCGCGTGGCAGGTTCAGGCGGGCGCGCCCTCGCCACCGATCCATGTCGTTCCGAACCACTGGCCGGTGGCCACGAGTTGGCGCACGCAGTCGGCCACCACCACGCGCGTGGCCAGCGCGGCGGGCGAGAGCTCTTCATCGGGCAGGCTGCACAGCAGGTTGACGCGGCGCGCGGGCGCGTCGGTCAGGCGCGCGCACTGGAAGCGCAGGGCGGCATCCGGGTAGCGGCCCATGGCGGCCCAGGGCTGCACGGTGGAGCCCAGGCCCGCGTCCACGGCGGCCATCACCATGGCGAGCGAGTCCACCTCCAGCACCACGTGCGGCGCCACGCGGTCGCGCGCGAAGGCGGTGTCCAGCGTGCTGCGCAGGCCGTGCGGGCCGGTGGGCAGGATCAGGGGTTCATGGACCAGTTCGGCCACCGTCAGGGTCTCGGGCAGCTGCCGGCCGCCGGGGTTGCCGGGGCCGCTGCGCGCGCAGATGAGGAACAGGTCTTCCTCGAGCAAAGGCGCCATCTCCCAGCGGCGCGCGCCGCTGGCCTGGCGCGCCTGGTGCAGGCGGGTGTCGAACAGCACGGCCAGGTCCAGCTCGCGCGCGTTGAGCATGGCCGTGAGGTGGCCCGACATGCTCTCGACCATGTGCAGCCGCACGTCGGGGTAGCGCGCGCGCATGGCCTGCATCAGCGGCAGGCCCAGCACGCTCGACGTGGTGGGCGCCAGGCCCACGGTGACGGTGCCCGACAGCCGCGCCTGCTGCGCGGCGCGCACGGCCTGGTCGGCATGGCGCAGGGTGAGCTGCGCCTCGCGGAAGAAGGCCAGCCCCGCCTCGGTGGGCGCCACGCCGCGCGGCGTGCGGTGCAGCAGGCGCGTGGCCAGCTCGCCCTCCAGCCGGGTGATCTGCTGGCTCAGCGCGGACTGCACCACGTCCAGGTCCAGCGCGGCGCGGCTCATGGAGCCGCGCTCCACCACGCGCACGAAGTAGCGCAGTTGTCTCAGTTCCATCGGGGTCCTCGGGGCCGCGGCCATCACGGCGCGTGATGGGGCGGATGTTCGCACATTCCGCCGCGACCGGGGTTTTGGTCGAAATAGGCTTGTAGCGCTTTATCCATAAGCGCTGACAGCTACTGTTTTGATAGTATCTGGCGCCCGGCCGCTCACACCCCGCCCGGCAGCAGCGCCGCCAGCGCCTCGCGCATCCAGCGCGCGATGAGCTGCTGGCGCTCGCGCGGCATGCGGTCCACGGTGGATGCCACGCTGATCGCGGCCACGGGCTCGCCGGCCGCGTTGCGCACGGCCATGCCGGCGGCCAGCACGCCCTGGGTGGCGTGGTTGCCCACCACCGACCAGCCGCGCTCGCGCGTGGCGCGCACCAGGATGGCCAGGCGCTCGGGCGTCATGCCGCCGTAGCGCGGCAGCGCCTGCGCGTTGGCGGCGATGGCGGCCTGCATCTCGGCATCGGGCAATGCGGCCAGCAGCGCCAGGCCCGCCGCGCCCACGCCCAGCGGCTGGCGCGTGCCCACCTGGATCACGAGGATCTGCACCGGGTGCGTGCCCACGTGGCGGGCGATGCAGTGCGAAGTGGGCCCCTCGCGCACGATGGCGAAGGCCGCATCGCCGCAGGCGCGGCTCACGCGCTCCAGCACGGGCGCCAGGCGCATGGCCATGTTGGGCTGGCCCGCGGGCTCGGCCATGGCCGCAAGGCGCGGGCCCGCCACGTAGCGAAAGCGCCCGCGCTGCGCCACATAGCCGCTCTCCAGCAGCGTGGCCAGCAGGCGGTAGACGGTGGCGCGCTCCAGCCCCGCCGCGCGGCACAGGTCGACCACGCGCGCGCCGTCGCGACCCTGGGCCAGCACGGCGTCCAGCACCTGCAGGCCCCGGCGCAGCGTGCGGCTGCCGGGGTCGTCGGGGGCTTCGGGCGGGGGTGGAACGTCCGGCAGACGGACGTTTCGATTCGCAGGTCGGGAGGGCATGGGAAAGAATTTGTCCGTCGATGCAACCAGCGCGCAGTGTGCCGCAGAGCCACGCCGCCGGGGCGCCCAGACGGATTTTCAGACACACCAGGAGACAAGACATGACCTCGCATACCACTCCCTCTGCCACGCCCTACACGGCTCCGCGCCGGCGCCTGCTGGCCCTGGCCGCCGCCATCGCCTGCACCGCCGCCCTGCCCCTGCAGGCCCAGACCGCCAGCGCCACGGGCTGGCCCGCCAAGCCCGTGAAGCTCGTCGTGGGCTATGCGGCTGGCGGCGCCACCGATGTGATCGCGCGCCTGGTGGGCGCCAGGCTCGGCGACCAGCTGGGCCAGCCCGTGTTGGTGGACAACCGCGCGGGCGCCAACAGCAACGTGGGCGCCGAGGCCGTGGCGCGCTCGCCGGCCGACGGCTACACGCTGTACGTCTACACCATCGCCAACACCATCAACGCCACGCTGTACCCCAAGCTCGGCTACGACCCGGTCAAGGACTTCGAGCCCATCGGCATGATCGCCAGGATTCCGAACATCCTGGTGGTCAACCCCAGGCTGCCCATCAAGAACCTGGCCGACTACGTGCGCTACGCCAAGGAGTCCAAGGACGGCATCACCTTCGCGTCCTCGGGCAGCGGCTCGTCCATCCATCTCTCGGGCGAGATGTTCAAGATGCAGTCCAAGCTCAAGATGCTGCACGTGCCTTACCGGGGCAGCGCGCCTGCCGTCACCGACTTGCTGGGCGGCCAGGTGGATTCGATGTTCGACAACACGCCCTCGGCGCTGCCGCATGTGCAGGCGGGCAAGCTGCGCGCCATTGCCATCACCAGCGCCCAGCGCTCGCCCTTGCTGCCGGATGTGCCCACGCTGGCCGAGTCGGGCTATGCGGGCTTCGACGTGCAGTCGTGGTTTGGTCTGGCCGCACCGGCGGGCACGCCGCGCGCCGTGGTCGAGCAGGTCAATGCGGCCCTCAACAAGGTGCTGGCCCAGCCCGAGGTGCGCAACCGCCTGCAGGAGCTGGCCGCCACGCCCGATGGGGGCACGCCCGACAAGATGCGCGGCTTTGCCGCCGCCGAGATCAAGCGCTGGCGCGAGGTCGTCAAGGAATCGGGCGCATCGGCCGAGTAATACGCAACCTCCCGCAACCTCCCCTGCCGCCCCTATGTTCCCCATCGACTTCTTCTGGCGCGCCGCCCAGCGCTGGCCCGACCGCATCGCCATCGACGCGCCCGAGGGCGCCATCCGCTACGACGCGCTGGCCGCCCGCGTGGCAGCGCTGGCGGCGGGCTTCACCGCCATCGACCCCACACCCCAAAGCCGCGTGGGCATCTGCGCGGGCAACAGCGCCGACCACATCGCTGCGCTGCTGGCGGTGCTGGCCTGCGGCAAGGTCTGGGTGCCGCTCAACCCCAAGAGCACCCGACCCGAAATCCGCCGCATCATCGACGCGACCGAGCCCTCCATCCTGGTGCTCGACACGGCCTGTGCCGATCTGGTCGAAGGGGCACCCGGTGCCCGCGTGCCGACCGCAGGGCTTGCCGACCTGGCCGCCGTGCATGCGGGCGCGCAGCGCCCGGTGATCGACTTGCCGGACGACGCCACCCAGGCCATCAAGTTCACGGGCGGCACTACGGGCGCGCCCAAGGGCGTGATGCAGCCCTACCGCGCGTGGATGGCCAACATCACTAACCAGATCCACGCCTGGGGCTTCGACGAGCACGAGCGCTACATCGTGGCCGCGCCCATCACGCACGGTACCTCCACCTACCTGCTGCCCATCCTGGCGCAGGGCGGCTGCCACGTGGTGCTGGGCGGCGCGGGCGCCGAGGCGGTGCGCACGGCCTTCCGCGAGCGCGGCGGCACGGTGTGCTTCATGCCGCCCACACTGGTCTATATGCTGATGGCGCTGCCGGGCGTGTCGCGCGCGGACTTTCCGCGCCTGCGCCGGCTGATCTACGGCGGTGCGCCCATGCCGCCCGAGAAGATCCGCCAGGTGCGCGATTTCTTCGGCCCCGTGCTGGGCACCACCTACGGCCAGACCGAGGCGCCGCAGATCCTCACCGTGATGCAGCCCGGGGACTTCGAGGACCCGGCCAACTGGGCGGCCGTGGGCCGCACCACCTGGTTCAGCGACGTGGCCATCATGGCGCCCGACGGCCGCCTGCTGCCCACGGGCGAGGTGGGCGAGGTGGTGGCGCGTGGCGACCTGCTGATGACCGGCTACTGGCGCCTGCCCGAGAAGACCGCCGAGACCCTGGTGGACGGCTGGCTGCACACCGGCGACCGCGGGCTCATCGACGAACGCGGTTATCTCTACCTCAAGGACCGGCTCAAGGACATGGTGATCACCGGCGGCTTCAACGTCTACCCCGTGGATGTGGAGAACGCGCTGGGCCAGCACCCCGCGGTGCACGAATGCGCCGTGTTCGGGCTGCCCGACGACAAGTGGGGCGAGACCGTGCAGGCCGCCGTGCAATTGCGCCCCGGCGCGCAGGCGACGGAAGCCGAGCTGATCGCCTTCGTGCGCGAACGCCTGGGGCCGGTGCAGACGCCCAAGCACATCCATTTCCACGAGAGCCTGCCCCGTTCGCCCGTGGGCAAGGTGCTCAAGTCCGCCGTGCGCGATGCGGCATTGGCCGCCACGGCCTGAAGGAACCATTCACATGACCTCCACCACTTCCAAGACCCCCGTCACCCGCCTGTGCACCCACACCCTCACCAGCCTGCATTACCGCGATGCAAACCTGGTCGAGGACTTGATGGGGAAGAAGACCTTCACCGAGGTGATGCTCATGCAGATCCTGGGCCGCGCGCCGCGCGGCGTGGACCTGCGCATCACCGACGTGGTGCTCATCGTGCTCATGGAGCACGGCCTCACGCCCAGTGCGATCGCCACGCGGCTGATCTACATGAGCGCGCCCGAGAACCTGCAGGGCGCCGTGAGCGCGGGCCTGCTGGCCGTGGGCAGCTCCTTCGTGGGCACCATGGAGAACTGCTCCAGTCTGCTCGACCGCATCGCGGCGGCTGAGGACCCCGAAGCCGAAGCGCTGGCCATTGCACGCCACTACAAGGGCCTGAAATCCCCAGTGCCCGGCTTTGGCCACCACCTGCACAAGCCCGTGGACCCACGCGCCTACAAGCTGCTGGAGATGGGCCGCGCCGAGGCCGAACTGCAGGGCGACAAGATCCGCGCGCTGGAGATGCTGTCCAGCGCCGTCGATGAGGTCGCAGGCCGCGCCATCACCATCAACGCCACGGGCGCGGTGGCGGCGCTGCTGGGCGAGATCGGCGTGCCCACGGCGGTGATGCGCGGCTTTGCCGTGATCTCGCGCGCGGCCGGCTTGGTGGCGCACATCGTGGAGGAGCAAGACAGCCCGTCGGGCCGCTTCATCTGGGACACGGTGGAGCATGCGATCCCCTTCGTCGGCGGCGCGGGCCAGGGCGGCCCGGCGTGAGCGCCGTACCGCATCCACCCGCCCTGCCGCTGGACCTCTCGGGCCGTGTGGTCTTCGTGGCCGGGGGCGGGTCTGCCGGACCGGGCTGGAGCATTGGCCGCGCTGCCTGCGTGACCTACGCCCGCCTGGGCGCCAGCGTCTGCGTGGCCGACCGCGATGCGGCCTCCGCTGAAGAGACCACGGCGTTGATCCATGCCGAGGGCGGCACCGCCGCCACCTTCGTGGGCGATGTGGCCGAGGCGGCGGAGGTGAAGCGCCTGTTCGCCGAGGCGCGCGAACGCTTCGGCGGCGCCATCGACGTGCTGCACCACAACGTGGGCATCGGCAAGACCGGCGGTCCGCTGGAGACCAGCGCCGAGGACTTCGACCGCATCCACGGCGTGAACGTGAACAGCCTGCTGCTGGCCTGCCAGCAGGTGCTGCCCGGCATGGTGGAGCGGGGCCGGGGCTCGATCATCACGATCTCGTCCATCGCGGGCATGCGCTACCTGGGCTACCCGCACCTGGCGTATGGCGTCACCAAGGCGGCGGTCACCCACTTCACGCGTCTGGTGGCGCAGCAGTACGCGGGCCAGGGCGTGCGCGCCAACACCGTGGTGCCGGGGCTCATCGACACGCCGCGCATCGCGACCACGGTGGCCAAGATGTTCTCGGACGCCAGCCTCGACGAGGCCCGCGCCGCGCGCGCCCGCCAGGTGCCCATGGGCCGCATGGGCACCGCCTGGGACGTGGCGCACGCCTGCGCCTTCCTGGCCAGCGATGCGGCGGCCTATGTGACCGGCACCGAACTGGTGGTGGACGGCGGCATCACGGGCAAGTTCGTGTAGTTCCGCCCAGCCCTGTCCCCGGCCGCCGGATGGCCTGCCGGGGGACAGGGCGTTCCTGGCGCCCGCGCGTGCCCTGCCGCTACAAAAAATACAATCGGTGCGATGACAGCATCCCCCAAGCAGCGCGTCGTCGTCGGCCTCTCCGGCGGCGTGGACTCCGCCGTGACCGCCCACCTGCTCAAACAGCAGGGCCATGAGGTGGTCGGCATCTTCATGAAGAACTGGGAAGACGACGACGACAGCGAGTTCTGCTCGTCCAACATCGACTTCGTGGACGCGGCCGCCGTGGCCGACGTGATCGGCATCGAGATCGAGCACGTCAACTTCGCGGCCGACTACAAGGACCGCGTGTTCGCCGAGTTCCTGCGCGAGTACCAGGCCGGCCGCACGCCCAACCCCGACGTGCTGTGCAACGCCGAAATCAAGTTCAAGGCCTTCCTGGACCACGCCATGCGCCTGGGCGCCGAGAAGATCGCCACGGGACATTACGCGCGGGTGCGCCGGAACCCGGCCTCGGGCCTGTTCGAGCTGCTCAAGGGGCTCGACCCGTCCAAGGACCAGAGCTACTTCCTGCACCGCCTGAACCAGGCCCAGCTGTCCAAGACCCTGTTCCCGGTGGGCGAGCTGCACAAGACCGAGGTGCGCCGCATCGCCGAGGAGATCGGGCTGCCCAACGCCAGGAAGAAGGACTCCACCGGCATCTGCTTCATCGGCGAGCGGCCGTTCCGCGAGTTCCTGAACCGCTACATCAGCCACGCACCGGGCCCCATCCAGGACGACCGGGGGCGCACCATCGGCAAGCATGTGGGCTTGAGCTTCTACACGCTGGGCCAGCGCCAGGGGCTGGGCATTGGCGGCATCAAGGAAAAAGGCGTGCAGCGCGGCGGCGGCGATCACGCGCCCTGGTTTGTCGCCCGCAAGGATCTCGCCACGAACACGCTGCGCGTGGTGCAAGGGCATGACCATCCCTGGCTCCTGTCCCACGCCCTGCAGGCCCAGGATGCCAGCTGGACGTCGGGCCACCCACCGGTTCCCGGCCACTACGGCGCCAAGACCCGCTATCGGCAGCAGGACGCCGCCTGCTCGGTCGTCAGCGCGGCGGGCACGGATTTCCAGCTGCGGTTTTCCCAGGCGCAATGGGCGGTCACGCCCGGCCAGAGCGCGGTCCTGTACGACGGGGAGGTGTGCCTGGGTGGCGGGGTCATCGGGTCGGCTACAGACTGAAACACTCGGGATTTTTCCAGCGCAGCCCAGGTGGCGGCGGGTCGCAAATGCGGGCTTTTCAATTGTCACTGACTATCGAATTAACGATTCAATAGCAATTGATGCGAGATATGTGGTGTGGCACCCACAACCCTCTACGTAGATACCGCCAGTTGAACTAAGTTGACCTTCTGTTCGCTGCGGCAAGTGCCATTTCGGCGGGCAGGGCTCCTAAAATTCCTGCAAACGCTGTTTGAAACCACATGTATCAACCGATGCATATGGTAAACCCTTAGTCCACCCCGCCGAGGGCCATCACCGGCCCGATGCTTGCTCGCGTGCGCGCCATGTCCTCCATCGTTTCCATGCCCTCCAGTCCCGAGATCGCCGAACACCTGGCCCAGCAGCAGTGCACGGTCCAGTGGAGGGGGTTCTTTCAGGCCCTGGCGTCGGAGTTTGCCGCCGCACTCGCGCCGGAAGACCTGCGCGCGCTGATGTTCCGGGTGGGGGCACGGTTCGCGGCGGAGCATCCCCTGCCGGCGTGCGCCACCCTGCAGGAGCTGGAGCAGGCCATGTCGGCCGTGTGGACCCGCATCGACTGGGGCTGGGTCCGCCTGGTGCAGGACGTGGCGCAACTGGACATCCACCACAGCCTGTCGCCCGTGTCCGCTGCGTTCGGGCCCGACCACGCACCATGGTCGGGTGGTTTCCTGGAGGGCGTCTATCAGGGCTGGTTCGAACTGGCCGGCGCTGGCCAGCTCAAGGTGGTGCAGCGCGCGCCCGCGGATGCCTGGGGGTGCGTGCACCTCCAGCTGGCACGCTGAGCCCTGCGGATTTCGGATTTCTACGTTTCGGCATTGACGGTGACCCATGAAGCATTCAGACGACATCGTGAACCTCTTTCAGCAGTTCGGCGCCAAGGCGGACCCTTACCATGAGCTGGCCCGCCAGCAGGAGCACAAGCTCTCCAGGGAGCGCTGGCCCCTGGTGTCGGCCGTCCGGGACGCCGTCGCCGATGACATTCCCTCCGTAGACCGCCGCGCCGGCGCCCCCGGCGCCCCGACGCCCCAGGCGGCCTTCGCGCCCGCGCCGGCTTCGGCACGGCCCGTCCCCGCGGGCTGGGCGCAACCCGCCGCGCGGCCTGCGGCCGAGGTTCCTCCGCCCGTGGTGGCGCCCACGCCCATGCCTGCGCCTATGACCCCGGCGGACCGCGTGCCACCCTCGGCCGCGCTGGCCGCCCGTTCGCCCCTGGCCGGCCTGGCCGGCCTGCGCACCGCGGCGGCCCCTTCCCCTTCCGATGCGGCGGCGGGGCAACCCGGTTCGCTGCCCGCCGATCTGCCGTCGGTGTTTGCGCGCCTGGCGGGCGCGGGCGACACCCCGCCCCGGCCCGCAGCGGCCTGGCAGCCTCGCAAGGGCCACCCATGAAAGTGATTGCCATCGTTTCTGCCAAGGGCGGCGTGGGCAAGACGACACTGACCGCGAACCTGGCCACCGCGCTGGAGCGCCAGGGCGTGGCGACCTTGCTGGTGGTGGACATGGACCCCCAGAATGCGCTGGGCCTGCACTTCGGAGCCGATCCCCGCTCCCTCGCGGGCGTGTCCCGGGCCAGCCTGGCGGGCGAAGGCTGGGCCTCCGTCTGCGTGGAAAGCCCCTCGGGGGTGCATGTGCTGCCCTATGGGGTGGTGAACGAGGCCGACCGCGTGGCCTTCGAGCGGCATCTGGATGCGCATCCGCACTGGCTGGCACAGCAGCTGGAGAGCCTGGAACTGCCGCAGGACGCGGTCGTGCTGATCGACACGCCGCCCGGCCCCTCCGTCTACATGCAGCAGGCGCTGGCGGCAGCCCAGGTGGTCGTCGTGGTCAGCCTGCCCGACGCGGCATCGTATGCCTCGCTCGCCCTGATGCAGCGCCTGGTGCACACGTACTGCACGCCGCGCCCCGACTTTTCCGAAACGCTCTATGTGCTCAACCAGGCCGACGGCGCGCGCCAGCTGTCCAAGGACATCACGCGCGTCATGCAGGACAACCTGGGCGAGCGGCTGGTGGGCGTGATCCACGAGGACCAGGCCGTGCGCGAAGCGCTGGCCTACGACCAGAGCGTGCTGGAGTACGACGCACAGGGCCAGGCGGCCGATGACCTGCGCGCCTGCGCGCGCGTCCTGGCGCAGCGCCTGCGCCTGCCGCTGGCGGGGGCCGCGCGATGAGCGTCGACCAGCGTCCCCGGGCCGACGAAGTCGCCGACGCCGACTCCCACAGCCCCCAGGCCCGCTGGCGCACCGTGGTGCATGCCATCACCGGGTGGAACCTGTGGCAGCACCCCGTGGTGCGTGTCGCGGCCGTGGTGTTCAGTGCCCTCCTGATGGGGCTGGTCATCAGCGTGCCGCTCGACCTCCAGGGCCAGATCCTCTTTTCCGTGGGCTCGTTCGGTGCCGCCTTGCTGCTGAGCAAGACGCCCGGCCGCCTGTCCACGCTGGCCATGATCGTGCTGTCGATCTCGGCGTCGTCGCGCTACATCTACTGGCGCTTCACGGACACCATCGGGTTCACCAACCTGCTGGATGCGGCTTTCGGGTACGGCCTGGTGCTGGCGGAGCTGTATGCGTTCGCGGTGCTGCTCATCGGCTACTTCCAGACGGCGTGGCCGCTGCAACGTCGCCCGGTTCCCATGCCCCAGGACATCAGCACCTGGCCCAGCGTGGACGTGTTCATCCCTTCGTACAACGAGCCGCTCGAAGTGGTGCGCCAGACCGTGTTCTCGGCCATGAGCCTGGACTGGCCGGCCGACCGGCTCCACGTGTACGTGCTCGACGACGGCCGCCGCCCCGAGTTCCGCGAATTCTGCGAAGAGCTGGGCGTGGGCTACCTGATCCGCGACAACAACCACCATGCCAAGGCCGGCAACATCAACGCGGCGCTGAAAGTCACGCACTCCGAATACATCGCCATCTTCGACTGCGACCACATTCCCACGCGCTCGTTCCTGCAGATCTGCATGGGCTGGTTCTTCAAGGACACCAATCTGGTGATGCTGCAGACACCGCACGTGTTCTTCTCGCCGGACCCGTTCGAGCGCAACCTGGACACGTTCCACCGCATGCCCAACGAGGGCGAACTGTTCTACGGCATCGTGCAGGACGGCAATGACCTGTGGAATGCCTCGTTCTTCTGCGGTTCCTGCGCCATCATCCGCCGCAAGGAGCTGCTGGAAGTGGGCGGCATCGCGGTGGAAACCGTGACCGAGGACGCGCACACCGCGCTCAAGCTCAGCCGCCTGGGCTACAACACGGCCTACCTCGAGGTGCCCCAGGCCGCGGGCCTGGCCACCGAGAGCCTGTCCGGCCACGTGGGCCAGCGCATCCGCTGGGCACGCGGCATGGCGCAGATCGCGCGCACCGACAATCCGCTGTTCGGCAAGGGCCTCAAGTTCGGGCAGCGCCTGTGCTACCTGAACGCGATGCTGCACTTCTTCTACGGCCTGCCGCGCCTGGTTTTCCTGACGGCGCCGCTGGCCTACCTGTTCTTTGGCGCGCATGTGTTCCAGGCCACTGCGCTGATGATCACCGCCTACGCGCTGCCCCACCTGGCCCACGCCAGCGTGACCAACTCCCGCATCCAGGGGCGCTTTCGCCATTCGTTCTGGAACGAGGTGTACGAATCGGTGCTGGCCTGGTACATCATGCGCCCGGTGCTGGTGGCGTTCATCAACCCCAAGCTGGGCAAGTTCAACGTGACGGCCAAGGGCGGGGTGATCGAGAAGGCCTATTTCGACTGGACCATCGCACGGCCCTACGTGGTGCTGCTCCTCATCAATCTCGTCGGGTTCGCGGTGGGAATCTGGAAGCTGTTCTCGTCGGCGGGCGATGAAACCACGACGCTGGTCATCAACATGGTCTGGACCACCTACAACGTCATCCTGCTGGGCGCCAGCGTCGCGGTGGCCAGCGAGACCCGCCAGATCCGGGGCACGCCGCGCGTGGCCGCCTCCCTGCCCGCCGTGATCCGCTTCGACAACGGGCGCACGCTGGTGTGCAAGACCGAAGACTTTTCCCAGCACGGGCTGGGCCTGTCCGTGCCCCCGGACAGCGACATTCCCATGGGCAGCCGCCTTTCGGTGTCGCTGTTCCGGTCGGACGAAGAAGGTGTCTTTCCCGCGGTCGTCACGTTCAGCGGCAAGGGCCGCCTGGGCGTGAAGTTCGACAACCTCAGCCTGCACCAGCAGGCCGAGCTGGCGTCGCTGACCTTCGCGCGGGCCGATGCGTGGATCACCAGCTGGGGCACCGGCCAGCGCGACAAGCCACTGCGCTCGCTCCGAAGCGTGATCGTGATCGGGCTGCGCGGCATGGGGCAGCTGACCGTCTCGGCCGTCAAGTCCCTGAAACCCCGCTGAGAACACCGACACGTTCCAAGCCTTTCCCTGTTTCCAAAGACTCCACACCATGATTTCCAAAAGACATCCGACAGCGCGGCTGCCGCGCAAGCGCATGCTGCCTGCCATGCTGGCCTTGGTACTGGCAGGGACGGCCGTGCCGGTTTCGCAGCTCTCCGCCGCCCCCGCGCCCGTGGCGGCCGGCGTGGACGCGGCGGCGGCGGCACCGCAGTCCGACGGCGGCGTGCGCGTGCACCGCACCAGCTTCAAGGACCTGGGCGCCCTTTTCCCCCTGCAACTGCGGGGCGTGGACGGCACCAGCGGCGTGGCCTTCAGCGTGCGCGGCGACGAGGTGGTCACCGGCGCCCGGCTGAAGCTGAACTATTCGTACTCGCCCGCCCTGCTCACCAACCTGTCCCACATCAAGGTGCTGGTGAACGAACAGGTGGCCGCGACGATTCCGGTGACCACGCAGCAGGCGGGCGAGAACCTGCAGCGCGAGATCACCATCCCGCCGCGCCTCATCACCGAGTTCAACCGGCTGAACCTGCAGCTCATCGGCCACTACACCATGGAGTGCGAGGACCCGCTGCACTCCAGCCTGTGGGCCAACATCGGCAACGACAGCGTGCTGGAGCTCACCGTCGCGCCGGTGGCGCAGACGAACGATCTGGCGCTGCTGCCCCAGCCGTTCTTCGACCGCCGGGACGTGCGGCCGCTGGACCTGCCCATCGTGTTCAACGCGGCGCCCAACGCGGGCATGCTGCAGGCCGCGGGAACCATGTCTTCCTGGTTCGGCGCGCTGGCGGGTTTCCGGGGCGCGAAGTTCCCCTCCTTCATTGGCGAACTGCCACCGCGCGGCAATGCCGTCGTGATGGTGGCCGGCCGGGGCCAGGCCCCGGCGGGCCTGGCGCTGCCCGAAATCCAGGGCCCCACGGTGGCGGTGGTCAGCCACCCGGCCGACCGCAACGGCAAGCTGCTGCTGGTCATGGGGCGTGACGAGGCTGAGCTGGCCGTGGCCGCCAAGGCGCTGGCCATCGGCTCCTCGGCCCTGTCCGGCCCGCTGGCGCGGATCACCGAGGTCACGGAACTCAAGCCCCGCAAGCCCTACGACGCGCCCAACTGGCTGGCCAACGACCGTCCGGTGAAGTTTGGCGAGCTGGTCGAAGCCCAGGCGCTCAACGTGTCCGGTTATTCGCCCGACCTGATCCGCGTGAACTTCTTCCTGCCGCCCGACCTGTTCGCGTGGCGCCAGAAGGGCATCCCGGTGGACCTGCGCTACCGCTATACGCCGCGCCCCAACGCGGACAAGTCCACGCTCAATATCAACGTGAACCAGCAGTTCCTGCGGTCCCTGCCGCTGCATGCTGTGAACCATGAGGAGCCGGGCGCGCTCGACCGCCTGTTGACGACGGTGATGCCCAAGGGCGAGATGGCGCCGGAGCGCGAGAGCTTCCACATCCCGCTGTTCAAGCTGCCAGCCCAGTCGCAGCTGCAGATGCACTACTACTACGACGTGGTCAAGCAGGGCGCGTGCAAGGACGTGCCGCTGGACAACGTGCGCGGCTCGGTGGAGGCCGATTCGACCATCGACATCTCCGGCTTCCCGCATTTCATCGCGATGCCCGACCTGGCCGCCTTCGGCAATGCCGGGTTCCCGTTCACCCGCATGGCCGATCTCTCGGAGTCCGCCGTGGTCATGCCGGACAAGCCGGGGGTGCAGGAGTACACGGCCTACCTGGGGCTGATGGGCGTCATGGGGCGCGTGACGGGGTACCCCGCCCTGGGCGTGACCGTGGCGCAGGCCCAGCAGGTGGACAGGCTCGCCGACAAGGACCTGCTGGTCATTGCCTCCGGCGGCAACCAGCCCTTGCTCAAGCAGTGGGCCAGCGCCATCCCCGCGGCCTTGCAGGGCGATGCGAAGAGCTTCCAGATGTCGGACTTCGCCAACCGCCTGCTGCGCTGGTGGGGTTTTGGCCAGGAGTCCAGCGTGCACGCGCGGCGCAACCAGGTCGCGTTCTCCAGCAACAGCACCGATGCGCTGGTGGCTGGTTTTGAATCGCCCCTGCGCAGCGGCCGCAGCGTGGTGCTCGTGGCCAGCAACCAGCCCGCGGGGCTGGGGCAGGTGATGGATGCCCTGCTGGACGCCGAATTGCTCAAGCACGTGCAGGGCAGCACCACGGTGATCCGCGGCAAGCAGGTGGACAGCCTGGTCGCCGAGAAAAACTACCATGTGGGCCAGCTGGGCCCCCTGCTGTACGCGCAGTGGTTTCTTTCGCGCAACCCGCTGCTGCTGATCCTGCTGGGCGTGTCGGCGGCGGTGCTGATTGCGATCATCATGTACCTGTCGCTCAGGGCGCGCGCACGGGCGCGGCTCAAGCAAAAAGGTTGAGGCAAGGCGAAGCACGCCCGGTATTTTCTGAATCACGCAACACAGTCCCGGCACCTCGGTGGCCGGGAACCTCGCAGGGAGAAGGAAGGCATGTCCTCCAAACGTCGTCGTCACCACACACTGGCCATGGGGCTGCTGGCCTCGCTGATGGCGCCCGCCGCGGCCTGGGCGCAGACCGGGGCGGAGCAGACCCTGCTGGACCAGGGACAGTACTGGCAGGAGCGCGGTGACACCGAGCGGGCGGGCGAGGCATGGCAGAAGCTGCTGCGCATCAACCCGCAGAATGCCCAGGCGCTGTACGGGATGGCGCTGGTGGAGCTCAATGCCCAGCGCCCCGAGGGCGCGCAGCGCTACCTGAACCAGCTGCAGGCGGCGCACCCGCGCAGCCCCCTGGTGAGCCGGCTGCAGGAGTCCATCCGCACGGGGCGCAGCGCGCCGCAGATCGAAACCGCGCGCCAGCAGGCCCGCAGCGGCCAGGCCAGCCAGGCGCTGAGCACCTACCAGGCGGCGCTGGGAGACCGCGCCCCCACCGGGCCGCTGGCCCTGGAGTACTACCAGACCCTGGGCGCCACGGCGGGCGGCTGGGACGAAGCCCGCCGCGGCCTGAGCCGCCTGGCGCAGGAGTCGCCCGAGGATCCGCAGATCGCGCTGGCCCTGGCGCAGCACCTGACCTACCGCGAGTCCACGCGCCGCGACGGCATCGCCCAGCTGGCGCGGCTGGCGGGGCGTCCCGACGTGGGCAAGGCTGCCACGGAAAGCTGGCGCAAGGCGCTGGCCTGGACGGGCAATCGCTCGGCCGACATCCCGCTGTACCAGGAGTTCCTGCGCGCCAATCCTGGCGACACGGCGGTGCAGACACGCCTGGTGCAGGCGCAGAACCTGCAAAAGCAGTCCCAGGCCGCTCCCGGCCGCACGGCCGATCCGCTGCGCCAGCGCACCACGGCAGGATTCCAGGCCCTGGACGACGGCGAACTGGACGCGGCGGAGGCCGCCTTCCTGAACGTGCTCGAATCGCGCCCCAGCGATGGCGACGCCCTGGGCGGCCTGGGCATCCTGCGGCTGCGCCAGGAGCGGTTTGCCGAGGCGCGGGGGCTGCTGGAGCGCGCCTCGCGCGCCGGATCGGCCAGCCGCTGGAAGCAGGCCCTGGACAGCGCCACCTACTGGAGCCTGGTGGAGCAGGCCACCACGGAACGCGAACGCGGCGACACGGCGGCGGCCCGGCGTTCGCTGGAACAGGCCGTGCGGCTCAATCCCGCCGAGGTGACGGCGGAGAGCGATCTGGCGGACCTGCTGGTCGAAGACGGCCAATACGACGCGGCGGAGGCGGCCTACCGGCGCGTGCTGGCGCGCCAGGCCGACAACCCCGACGCGGTGCGCGGCCTGGTGGGCGTGCTGGCGCAGAACAACAAGGCCGCCGAAGCGCTGGCGCTCGTCGAGAAACTGTCCCCCTCGCAGCAGGAAAAAGTGGGCGCCCTGGGGCGCCTGCGCGCCGCGCAGGCCCTGGGCCAGGCGCGCGCCGCCACGGAGCGCGGCGATGTCGCGGCTGCCCGCGCCGCGCTGGAAGACGCGCTGCTGAACGACCCGGCCAGCCCCTGGGTGCGGCTGGACCTCGCGCGCCTGTACCTGCGCATGGGCGCGGTGGCCGAGGCCCGCGGCGTGATGGACGGGCTGCTGCTGTCCAACCCCAACATGCCCGAGGCGCTGTACGCGGGCGCCCTGCTGGCCTCCGAGGCCGGTGACTGGCCGGGTGCGCTGGCCCTCCTGGACCGCATTCCCGAAAAGCACCGCACCCGGGACATCGCCGCGCTGCAAAAGCGCGTGTGGGTGCATGTGCAGGCCTCGGCGGCGTCGGCGCTGGCGGCGCAAGGCCGGCAGTCCGAGGCGCTGGCCGCCCTGGCGCAGGCGGAGTCCTTTGCCACGCAAGATCCCGAGCTGCTGGGGGCCATGGCCCTGGCCTACGCGGACGCGGGCGAGCCGCAGCGCGCCCTGGGCATGGTGCGCCAGGTGCTGGCACGCACCGCCCGGCCCGACGTGGGCCTGCGCCTGCAGTACGCGGCGACCCTGCTCAAGACCCAGCAGGACGTGGAACTGGCGGGCATCCTGCGGCAGTTGCAGACCGCCCCCATGAACGACCGCGAGCGCAAGAGCTTCAGCGACATCCGCCGGGCCTACATCGTGCGCCAGGCCGAGGGCCTGCGCGAAGCGGGCGACCTGGTCGCCGCCTACGACACGCTCGCCCCCCTGCTGGCCGAGCAGCCCGACGAACCCCTGGCCATGGCGGCGCTGGCCCGCATGTACGCGGCCAACAACGACTATGCCCAGGCGCAGGCGCTGTATGCGCGGCTGCTGGAAAAGTCGCCCAATGATGTGTCCCTGCTCCTGCAGACCGCGGCCATGGCCACCGGCGCCAAGGACTACGGCTACGCGGAGTCGCTGCTGTCCGTGGCGCTGGCGCGCGCACCCCGCGATCCCGAGGTGCTGACCGCCACCGGGCGGCTGTACCGCGCGCAAGGCAAGAACTCCAAGGCCACCGAGTTCTTCACGGCGGCCGTTGCGGCCGAAAACGCGCAGCGCGATGCCGTGCTGGCCGCCAGTGGCGTGCCGGCGGGTCCGGCGCGCTCCGGGAATCCATTCGCCCAGCGCGCCGGGCAGCAGTTCCAGCGTGCCGGCGGTGGGCTGTCGGTGCCGGGCGCCGCCACGACGGCAGTGCGCTCGCCGGTGGGCTACACCCCCCAGCAGTACGCCCCGCAGCCCGTGGCGCGCAGCAATGCGCCCGCAGGCCTGTACATTCCGGATCCGGCGGGGGCCAGCCGCTTTGGCACGGCGCCACAGGCCTACGCCCCGGCCGCCCCCATGACGCCCGCCAGCTACTACCCCGAGGCCGCCAGCCCGGCCGCGGTGGCCGATGCGGCTGCATCCGCAGGCACCGCGCGCCGCGCCACGGCGACACGCGGCGCGGCGCCACAGGCCCCCGTCCAGCGGTCGTCCGCCGCCGCGCCCGTGGCACCGGCCGTGGCGCCCGCGTACGCTGCTCCGTCCGCCTCCCAGGTGCCTGCGCAGCCCGCCGCCAGCGGGGGCTACCTCACGCCCGCGCAGGCCTATGGCGGGTATGCGGCGGCACCCCAGCCGCTGCAGCGCGGTGGTGCGCCTGCCGCGGCGGCTCCCTCGGCCTGGGCCACGGCCGGGATGGGCAACGTGCCGGACCCTGCGCGGCCCCGTACGGCCCGCGACGAGCTGCGGGAAGTCCAGCAAAGCCAGATATCCAGCTTCTCGGTCGGTGCCACGGCGCGTGCCCGGCAGGGCGAGGCGGGCATGAGCCAGCATTCCGAGATCGAAGCCCCCGTCCAGCTGAAGATGAGCGTGGGCGACGGGCACCTGCTCCTGGGCGTGACCCCCACGGGCGCCAGCGCGGGATCGCCCGGGTCTCCGTACGGCACCGTCAGCCGCTTTGGCGGCGGCCCGGTCACCGCGCTGGACATGCCCGAGCGCGCGGCGGGGTCGCAGAGCGACAGCGGCATCGGGCTGAGCGTGGGCTATGAAAACGGCGGCTTCCGGGCCGACATCGGCAGCACGCCGCTGGGCTTCGGCCAGTCGGACGTCACGGCCGGCGTGCGATACCGCACGGCCCTCACCGACAACCTCACCGTGGCGGGAGACCTGTCGCGCCGCCCGGTGACCGACAGCCTGCTGTCGTTCGCCGGTGCCCGCGATGCGCGCACGGGAGACCGCTGGGGGGGGGTGTCGGCCACGGGCGGGCGCCTGGACCTCACCTGGGACGATGGCGAGCTGGGCGTGTACGGCTACGGCTCGCTGCACGGCCTGACCGGCACCCGTGTGCGCAGCAATGCGCGGGCCGAACTGGGCGGCGGCATGTACTGGCATGTGCACCGCACCTCCAACGAGGACCTCACGGCCGGCCTGAGTTTCACGGGCCTGTCGTACCAGCGCAACCTGCGCTACTTCACCGTGGGCCACGGCGGGTACTTCAGCCCGCAGCAATTCGTGTCCTTCGGCATTCCGGTCGAATGGGCGCAGCGCAATGGCCGCCTGTCCTACCAGCTCAAGGGCTCGGTGGGCGTGCAGTACTTCAAGGAAGACGCGGCACCGTACTTCCCCAACAGCCCGTCGCGGCAGGCCAGTGCCGTCCAGGCGGCCAGCGACGCGCTGGCCTTCGGCGAAACCGGCGCCACCGCCATCTACCCCGGCCAGTCCCGCACGGGCCTGGGCTACAACCTGGGCGCCGCCATGGAGTACCAGATGCACCCGCAGGTGTTCCTGGGCGGGCACCTGTCGCTCAACAACGCGCGCAACTACCGCGAATTCGCGGGGGGCCTGTATGTGCGGTACGCGTTCCAGCCCTACAGCGGCCTGCAGGCCTTCCCGGTCAACCCGCTGCGGTCGCCCTATAGCTACTGAGGCCACAGAACTTCCCAGAGGGCCCACCAGCTTTCTGCAGGCAACAAAAAGGCCCGCCGCACATGAAGTGCGGCGGGCCTTTTTGTTGCTGGCGGCCACGCGTGTGGCCTGCTTGCCAGCCTACCTACCTGTGTGCCTCAGCCTGCCTGCACGCACGCAAGGCATCGCATGCACAAGCCGTCGAGGGGCCGGCGGGTGGCCCCCGTCTTGCGGCAGAGTGCCACCCCCTTACCTTCAGGGCGTGGCCTGCTTGGCGCCCACAAACACCGTGTGGGCGCGCGATCCCGCGACGGACAGCCCGGCGGTCAGGATACGCAGGCCGACCACGTTGCCGTTGGCGTCGAACTGCGCAGCCGCTGAACCGGACTGCGGCGGGCCGGACGACAGGCCGCAGGTGATGGGGGCATTCGGGCTGTTGAGGTAGCCGAACGCCTCCACGCGGTACAGGTTCAGGCCGCTGCCGAGTTCGCCCAGGAGCTTGCCCGCGACCTCGCAGCCGCTGGTGGTCAGGCCCGTGATCGCGCCATCGGCGAAGACCGTGAGCGTCGTGGTGTCACCGCCAAAGCCGGTGCCTGCCATCTTGTAGGTGCCGACGATCAGGGCCGTGGTGGGCACCTTGCCGGCGGGCAGCGCATACAGGGGGTCGGGCTGGACGCTGAAGCGGGTCGGGGCGCCGCCGGGCTGGGTGGGGTAGCTGAAGGTGCCGGTGAACAGGCTGGCGGTGCTGGAGCCCGTGGCGCTTTGCAGCGTGCCGTCGATCAGCACGGACTCGTTGTAGGCGCCCGTGTTGGCCAGCAGCCGGTTGAAGAACACCCCGTCGTTCGCGGTCACGAAGCGGTTGTTCGTCGCGTTGTTCGCGTAGCGGATGAGCCGACCGTACAGCGCATTGTGGTCCAGGCTGCTGTTGGTGTAGAAGAACAGGCCGCCATCCGGGAGCACGCTGCCCCAGACGGACGTGTCGCCAATCACGCCTGTGGGCAGCGTGAAGGCGCCCTGCCAGTTGCCCGCCACGGACAGCGGCGTGGCCGAGGGCGGCGTCGTGGTGCGCGGGTCGGCGATGCCGTTGAGGGTGTAGGTGTTGTCGGGGCCCGTTGCGTTGCGCGTGAACGCCCAGATGCCGTTGGGTACGCCCGCCGCGTCGAAGCGCAGCACGGCGATGCCGGACTGCTGGGTGCCGCTGGCCCCGCAGGAGGTCGTGTCGCCGGAGAGGTTCAGCGTGAGCGAGTACAGGGGCGAGCCCGCGGCGCGGGGCGTTGCCGAGCCCGTGACCAGGCAGCCGCCAATGCGGCCCGAGAGCTGGCCCTGGGGAGTGACGGTGAGCACCCATCCGCCGCCAAACAGGCCCGTGCCCCGGTAGGTGCCCTCGATCAGCGTGGCGGTCGCGGTGTGGAAATTGAGGCTGCTGTACGAGAGCTTCAACGGCACCACGGCGCCGGAGGCGGCCGCCGTCTGCGCCGGATCGCTGTAGTTGCCGCTGATGCCGTCGGTGCGGCCGATCTTGCCGCTGTTCGATGCCGTTCCGCGCAGCGTCAGGCCGGTGGCGAATTTGCCGTCCTGCACCGAGAAATACGTCACGCCGGTGGCCAGCACCGCGGTGACGTTGACATTCAGGCGCCCGTAGAGCGCATCGAAGCCCGCCGCGCCAGGAGCTTCGCGCGCCAGGTAGAACTCCCCGCCGGTACCCATCGGACCCGGATCGATGTAGCCCACGACCTGGCGCTGCGCCGCGCCCGTGCCCACCGTGCCTTCCCACACGCCGCCAGGGAACTGCTGAACCCCCGGGGCGGGGCCCACATCCGCTCCATCGGAGGAGCCGCCGCCGCAACTGGCGAGCAAGGCCGCACAGGACAAAGAAAGCCAAAGAGATTTGCGCATGATGGACAGAAAGAAAGATCAGTGGGTGGCAGGTGGGTGGCGCGGGTGCGCAAGCACGGCACCTGCCGCAGTGCTGGAGACCTCCGCACCGGGGCATGGCGCAAGGCGCACTCGGCGCGCCAGCCGGCGCGCATGCGCGGCATGCAGGCTGGCTGGCGGTGTCCAATTGTGCCAGCAGCAGGCCCAAAGGACGATGGGAAATGGGGCACCGCAAGGGGCTGCGGGCTTGCTGGGCGGGGCGCGGCGGCCCGGCGCATCCCGCGGCCGGCAGGGCGCACGGCGTGGCGTGTACTGGTTTGCTATTGTTTTTGTAGCTTCTGGCGCTTTGCCAGCAAGGGGTGAGGCGGTTTTCTTGCCTCCATCTGTGGCCACTCAACAAAAAAGGCCGGACTCCGGGCGGGAGTCCGGCCTTGCGGGCCGCGCGGGCGGCTCGGCTCAGTCGTCGTTGGTCGCCAGGCTGATCAGGATGCGCAGCACGTACCAGAGCATCAGCGCGATCGAGGCGAACAGGTGCAGCGCGGCGCCCGCAGGGCGGTCGGCGGGGTAGTCGTGGATGATGCGCGAGGTGTCGTACAGCACGCAGGCGCCCGCGAACAGCACCATGATCCCGGAGAACCAGATGCCCAGCTTGAAGCCGAAGATGGCGCCGGCAATGATGGTGCCCAGGGCCACCAGGCCCCCCACCTTCAGGATGCCGCCCAGGAACGAGAAGTCGGTCTTGGTGGTGAACGCCGTCCAGGTGAGCGCGCCCACCAGCAGCAGCGTGATGAAGGCCGCCGCCCCGATGGCGCCGGGGGCCACGATCTGCGCGATGCCGAACATCGGCGCGAAGATCAGGCCTTCGGCCAGCACGTACAGGCCCAGGCCCATCAGCTGTGTTTGCGGGTTTTCAGAGTTGTCGGCCATGTACGAGGCCAGCCAGCCCACGAGCATGAACGCGCCCATGACGCCCAGCCACAGGAACTTGTTGCCGCTGCCCAGCAGCATCTTGGCCGTTGCGCCGGAAAAGCCGGTCGCCATCAGCACGGCGGAAAGCACCACGAAGGCCAGCATGGCGGCGCCCAGGTGCTTGTAGGTGGAGACGATGAAGTCGCGCCGTTCAAACGGCGCGCCCTCGGGCGTCGAAGGGGTCAGTGCATTGGGGTTCATGGCGCATTCCTCCATTGGATCGTTGTGAAAACAGGGGAAGGGCATGGCCACAGCGCCCCTCCCTCCCTCTCTGTGAAAAATTCTCAGGCAGCGCTGAGCTGCTGCTCCTGGTCGGCGGCGCGCAGCTTGCGGTTGCACCACACGCCCAAGGCGCCCAGCAGGGTGAGCACAATCGCGAAGATCCAGGTGCCCGCGCCGCTGAAGGACCGTGCGGAGGAGGCCGCCTCGGCCTGCAGGCGCTGCCGGGTCGCCTCGTAGCTGATCACGGGCTTGCCATCGACCGCCACTTCGTACACCAGGTCGCTGTCGCTCTTGTCCACCAGGGCGGTGATCTTCTCGTCAATGAGGTTGCCAACCAGCTGCTGGGGCGTGCTGTAGTCGATGCGCAGCTTGCGCTCCTCGGCGCCCGCGGCATCGGGCTTCACGCTGATTTCGTAGTACTTCTTGGTGGAGCGGCGCTTGCGCTTGACCGTCACCTCGGACGCCTGCGTCACGGTGCCTGCCACGGACTGCAGGCTCTCGCGCGCCGCGTAGGCATGGTCGCCCTCGGCCTTCCAGCCGCTGTACAGCGACAGGCCGATCAGGCCCGGGCCGGCCAGCAGCAGCAGCCATGCGTAGCCGGTGATGAAAATCAGAATCTTGCGGACGAATCCTGGCATGACGTTCCCTCTCTCTCGTTCTTGCTTGAATGTTGTGGATACAGGCTGAAATTGCCGCCGCTGCTGGATGCAGCGGCCGGCAAGGACGAGATGATCTTCGAGTTGGGCGCGCCGGATGTAAAAAAGTGTTGGCCCCGTTGCGGCGGTGCCGCACTGGACAAAGTGGCGGGGTGGGCGGCGCCGCGGCCGGTGTAAAAGCGCCGCGCGGCGCCCGCCGGGGCAAAAAAAAAGGGCCCGCAGCGTCCGTGCTGCGGGCCCCTGGCCGGGTCATTGCAAGAGGGGTGGGTCCATCAGAACGGGATGTCGTCATCCATGTCGTCAAAGCCCGAGGCCGCGCGCGGTGCCTGGGCCGCGGGTGCGGGGGCGGGGCGCTGGGCGGGTGCCGCCATGGGGCGCGGCGCGGGCGCGGCGCGGCGGGGGGCCTGGTCATAGCCGCCGCCCTGGTCGCCGCCGCCGTAGCCGCCATCGTCATAGCCGCCGCCCTGCTGGCCACCACCACCCTGGCCGCCCATGCCCTGGCGGCTGCCCAGCATCTGCATCTGGTCGGCGCGGATTTCGGTGCTGTACTTTTCCACGCCGCTCTGGTCGGTCCACTTGCGCGTGCGCAGGGAGCCTTCGACGTACACCTGCGAGCCCTTGCGCAGGTACTGGCCGGCGATCTCGGCGAGGCGGCCGTTGAAGACCACGCGGTGCCATTCCGTGGCTTCCCGCATTTCGCCAGACTGCTTGTCTTTCCACTTGTCGGTGGTGGCGATCGTCACGTTGGCCACCTGGTCGCCACTGGGGAAAGTGCGCATTTCAGGGTCGCGGCCCAGGTTGCCGACGATGATGACTTTGTTTACGGATGCCATGGTGCTGTCTTTGCCTTAAGGAAGTAACAAAGCGCCGGATTTGGAGAGAGTTTCCGGGCGCCAAACGCGCCATTGTGCCGCAAGCGGGGGGCAATGGAAGCCCCCACCCGGCAGCGCCCGGCCGTGCCCAGGCCCGCCGCCGCTTGTTGTGCTCAATGGCCGCCGCGGCCCACGGGCCGCAGCGGCCAGGTCAGCGCCAGCCACAGGGCCGTGAGTGCGGCGGTCGCCGCGAACAGGCCCGGAGCCCCGGCCCATTTCACCAGCGCGCCGCCCAGCGCGCCGCCGGCGAACAGCCCCAGCGACTGCAGCGTGTTGTAGCTGCCCAGCGCGGCGCCACGCAGCTGGGGCGGCGCCATGCGCGAGACCAGGCTGGGCTGGCTGGCCTCCAGCGCGTTGAACCCGCAGAAGAAGACGAACAGCAGCGGCCCCAGCACCCACAGCGTCGGCGGCGCGGCGCTGGACGCCAGCGTGCCCAGGCCCACCTGCACGAGCAGCACCAGCGCGATGGCGCCCAGCAGCGCCGCGCGCAGCCTGCCGGCGCGTTCCAGCGCGAAGAGCCCGCCCATGGCCCCGAACGACAGCACCACGGCGGGCAGGTAGACCTGCCAGTGGTGGTCCTTGGCGAGGCCGGCCTGCACCAGCAGGGCCGGCACGGCCACCCACATCGATAGCTGCACGGTGTGCAGAACGAACACGCCCAGGTTCAGGCGCAGCAGATCCGGGTGGCTCCACACGTCGGCCAGGCGGCCCCGTGCGGCATCGCCGTGCCGCGCGGGCTCCGCAGGCACCCACCAGATCACCACCGCCACCCCGGCCAGTGCGAGGGCGCAGGTCAGGCCGAACAGGCCCGCCAGCCCGATGTGGGCCGCCAGCACGGGGGCCGCCACCAGCGCCACGGCGAACATCAGGCCGATGCTGCCGCCCACCAGCGCCATGGCCTTGGTGCGCACGGCGTCGCGCGTCTGGTCGGCCAGCAGGGCGGTCACGGCGGCCGACACGGCCCCCGCGCCCTGGAGCGCGCGGCCCGCGAGCAGGCCCGTGAGCGAATCGGCCAGCGCCGCCAGCAGGCTGCCGGCGGCGAACACCAAAAGCCCCAGCACGATCACGCGCTTGCGCCCGAACCTGTCGGAGGCCATGCCCAGCGGCAGCTGCAGCAGCGCCTGCGTGAGACCGTAGATGCCCATGGCCAGTCCCACCAGCGCCGGATCGTCCCCGCCGGGGTACTTGCGTGCCTCCAGCGCGAAAACCGGCAGGACCAGGAACAGGCCCAGCATGCGCAGCGCGAAGATCAGCGCCAGACTCACGCTGGAGCGGCGCTCCAGCGGTGTCATTGCGTTGTCGGAAGGCGGCGGGGACGGGGGCTGCGGGGCGGCGCCCAAAAAAGAAGGGGAAGAGGATTCCGGCACGGTGGTGCCCTATGGGGCGGGTAAAGCGGGGATTTTCGCCCATTGCGCGCAAGCGCCTGTCCGCAGGGGCGAGCGAAGGGGGCCGAAGGCCTCTGCGGGGGCGGCGCCTGGCGGCAGGCCCCTGCCGGTGCGCGGGCGGCGCGGTGCCGGTTCAGCGGACCATGGCGGTGCCCTGCCGGACGGCGGCGGCAGGCTCACAGCAGGCCGCAGATCCGCTGCACGCACTCGCGGGGCGTGAGCTCGGCGGTGGGCAGCACCAGCTCCGGGGCCAGCGGCGCCTCGTACGGGGAATCAATGCCGGTGAACTGGCGCAGCTCGCCCGTGCGGGCCTTCCGGTACAGGCCTTTGGGGTCCCGCTGCTCTGCGAGCGCGAGTGGAACGTCGACGAAGATCTCCACGAAATCCCCCGCCGCGAACAGGTCCCGGGCCGCCTGGCGTTCGGCGCGAAAGGGCGAGATGAAGGCCACCACGACGATTACCCCCGCATCCACGAACAGCCGGGCCACCTGCGCGATGCGGCGGATGTTCTCCGCCCGGTCCGCGTCGGAGAAGCCCAGGTCCCGGTTCAGGCCCTGCCGGATGTTGTCGCCATCCAGGATGTAGGTGCGTTTGCCCTGGCGATGGAGTTCGCCTTCCAGCGCGTTGGCGATGGTCGACTTGCCGGCCCCGGACAGGCCGGTGAGCCAGATGACCCGTCCGGGGTGGCCGCCGAGCTGTTCGCGCTCCTTGCGGGTGACGGTGAGCGCCTGGGCATGGATATGGAGGGTGGGATCGGACACTGGGGTGGAATGTGCGGATGAACTTGGCGCCATGTTAATGGCATGACGGCCGCCACCCACCGGCGCGGCGGGCCTGGCCTATCATGGTGGGTTTCCCTGCACAGAGCCGCGCCCACCGTGAACCCCCCTTCCGCCCCGCTCCCCGAGCCCGCTGCCCCGTCCGACGCTGGCCGTTACCTCGCCAATGCCCTGCGCGAGCAGCGCATCAGCATCCGCGGCGCGCGCACGCACAACCTCAAGAACATCGACCTGGACATCCCGCGCAACCAGCTCGTGGTGATCACGGGGCTGTCGGGCTCGGGCAAGTCGAGCCTGGCGTTCGACACGCTGTATGCAGAGGGCCAGCGGCGGTATGTGGAGAGCCTGTCGGCCTATGCGCGGCAGTTCCTCGGGCGGCTGGACAAGCCCGACGTGGACCTGATCGAGGGCCTGTCGCCCGCCATCAGCATCGAGCAGAAGGCCACCAGCCACAACCCGCGCTCCACCGTGGGCACGGTGACCGAGATCCACGACTACCTGCGCCTTCTGTACGCCCGCGCGGGCACGCCCTACTGCCCCGACCACGGCCTGCCGCTGGCCGCGCAGACCGTGAGCCAGATGGTGGACGCCGTGCTGGCGCTGCCCGAGGACACGCGCCTCATGCTGCTGGCCCCCGTGGCACGCGAGAAGAAGGGCGAGTTCACCGAGCTCTTCACGCAGATGCAGGCGCTGGGCTACATCCGCTTTCGCGTGGACGGCACCATCTACGAATACGAGAGCCTGCCCGCGCTCAAGAAGACCGAGAAGCACAGCATCGACGTGGTGATCGACCGCCTGAAGGTGCGCCCCGAGATGCAGCAGCGCCTGGCCGAGAGCATCGAGGCCGTGCTGCGCGTGGGCGGCAACGACGGCAACGGCCGCGTGCTCGCGCTGGAGATGGACACGGGCCGGGAGCACCTGTTCAGCAGCAAGTTCGCCTGCCCGGTGTGCAGCTACTCGCTGGCCGAGCTGGAGCCGCGCCTGTTCTCGTTCAACTCGCCCATGGGCGCCTGCCCGGCGTGCGACGGCATCGGCCAGCGCGAGGTGTTCGATGCGGCGCGCGTGGTGGCCTTCCCCGGCTTGAGCCTGGCCAGCGGCGCCATCAAGGGCTGGGACCGGCGCAACGGCTACTACTTCGCGATGCTGGAGAGCCTGGGGCGGCACTACGGTTTCGACGTGGAGGCGCCGTTCGAGTCGCTGCCCGCCGCCGTGCAGCATGCCGTGCTGCACGGCTCGGGCGAGGACGAGATCGCGTTCAGCTACATCCTGGACAGTGGCGCCAACAAGGGCAAGGTCTACACCAAGAAGCACCCGTTCGAAGGCATCCTGCCCAACATGGCGCGGCGCTACCGCGAGACCGATTCGGTCGTGGTGCGCGAGGACCTGGCCCGCTACCGCAGCAGCCAGCCCTGCCCGGAATGCCACGGCACCCGCCTGCGCCGCGAGGCGCGCCACGTGAAGGTGGGCGAGGGCGCGCAGGCCCGCGCGATCTTCGAGGTGAGCCACGCCACGCTCAGCGCCGCGCACGGCTGGTTCCAGGCGCTCACGCTCACGGGCGCCAAGGCCGAGATCGCCGACAAGGTGGTGCGCGAGATCACCACGCGGCTGCAGTTCCTCAACGACGTGGGCCTGAACTACCTGAGCCTGGACCGCAGCGCCGAGACGCTGTCGGGCGGCGAGGCGCAGCGCATCCGCCTCGCGTCGCAGATCGGCTCGGGCCTCACCGGCGTGATGTACGTGCTCGACGAGCCCAGCATCGGCCTGCACCAGCGCGACAACGACCGGCTCATCGCCACCTTGCAGCACCTGCGCGACATCGGCAACAGCGTGATCGTGGTCGAGCACGACGAGGACATGATGCGCGCGGCCGACCACGTGATCGACATGGGCCCGGGCGCCGGCGTGCACGGCGGCCGCGTGATGGCGCAGGGCACGTACGACGCGGTGCGCAGCCACCCTGAATCGCTGACCGGCAAGTACCTGTCGGGCACGTTGTCCATCGCCGTGCCGAAGCGGCGCACGCCCTGGCTGCCGGTGGTGGAGCAGGCGGCGCCAGTGGTGGAGGCCAAGGGCAAGTCGCGCTTTCCGCAGACCGAGGCCAGCAAGCGCCGCGCCGAGCGCATGGCCGAACACCACGCGCTCCAGGGCGCGGTGCAGGCGCTGCGCGTGGCGGGCGCCACGGGCAACAACCTCCAGAACGTGACCGTGGACTTCCCCGTGGGCCTGCTCACCTGCGTGACGGGCGTCTCGGGCTCGGGCAAGAGCACCCTGGTCAACGACACGCTGTACGCCGCCGTGGCGCGCCAGATCTACCGCGCCCACGAAGAGCCCGCCGCGCACGAAGAGATCGTGGGCATCGAGTACTTCGACAAGGTCATCAACGTCGACCAGAGCCCCATCGGCCGCACGCCGCGCAGCAACCCGGCCACCTACACCGGCCTGTTCACGCCGATCCGCGAACTCATGGCCGAGGTGAACACCGCCAAGGAGCGCGGCTATGGCCCCGGGCGCTTCAGCTTCAACGTGGCGGGTGGCCGCTGCGAGGCCTGCCAGGGCGATGGCGTGGTGAAGGTGGAGATGCACTTCCTGCCCGACGTGTACGTGCCCTGCGACGTGTGCCACGGCCAGCGCTACAACCGCGAGACGCTGGAAGTTCTGTGGAAGGGCAAGAACATCGCGCAGATCCTGGAGCTCACCGTGGAGGACGCGCACGCGTTCTTCAAGGACGTGCCGGCCATCGCGCGCAAGCTGCAGACGCTGCTGGACGTGGGGCTCTCCTACATCCGCCTGGGCCAGGCCGCCACCACGCTCTCGGGCGGCGAGGCGCAGCGCGTGAAGCTGGCGCAGGAGCTCTCCAAGCGCGACACCGGCCGCACGCTCTACATCCTGGACGAGCCCACCACCGGCCTGCACTTCGCGGACATCGACCTGCTGCTCAAGGTGCTGCACCAGCTGCGCGACGCGGGCAACACCATCGTCATCATCGAGCACAACCTGGACGTCATCAAGACGGCCGACTGGCTCATCGACATGGGGCCTGAAGGTGGCGCCGGCGGCGGCACCGTGGTGGGGGTGGGCACGCCCGAGGACCTGGCGGCCAACCCGGCAAGCCATACGGGGCGGTATCTGGCGCCCTACCTGCGGGCGAAATCTGAGTGAAAATGGCTGTTAGCGCTTATCTATCAAGCGCTAACAGCTATTGATTTGGTAGCAAATTGCCGCTGCATCACTGCAGGCGGCGGGCCACCTCGGCGTCCAGCGATCCCATGAAGGCCTCCACCGCGCGGGTGTAATCGCTGTCCAGGCCCAGTTGGGCGTTGATTTCGCCATGGTCCAGGTCCTGCGGCAGCACCTCGGCGCGGCCGCCCTGGTGGCGCACGTGGCGGGCCATGGCATCGGATTGCCGGCAGGGGTCGTCAGCCCGCTGGGTGGAGCACACCATCTGCATCGGCGGGGCGCCCGCCGTCCATTGGTGCAAGGGCGACATGGCCACCCAATATGCCGGGTCAGTGCCAAAGGCGTCGTCGTACAGCGGCAGGTGCGGGGCGCGCATGCGGGCGGGCACGTTCATCATGGCGCTGTCGAGTGACACCGTGCCCAGCCACGGCCAGGCGCCTTCGCGCAGTGCCTGCGGGGCACGGGCATTGAGCAGGGCCACCAGGTGGGCCCCGGCCGAGTGGCCCATGAGGATGAAGCGGCTCGGGTCTCCGCCCCAGGTGCCCGCGCGCTGCTGCGCGGCCATGAGGGCGGCCTGCACATCGCGCTCCTGCACGGCCACGGGGGCATCGGGCAGCATGCGGTAGTTGATGGAGATGAGGAGGAAGCCCTTGGGCACCCAGCGGTTCACCTTCTCCTGCACCACGCGGCCCATGGCCTTGTCGCCATGCCGCCAGCCGCCGCCGTGCACCATGAAGATGACGGGCGCGCGCACCGCGCTGGCCACCAGGCTGTTGGTTCCTGTGGTGGGGCTGGTGGGTACATACACGTCCATGCGCTGCGCCGGGTCGGCGCCGTAGGGCACATCGGCGATGCGATGCACGCCGGCGGCCAGCGTGGCCGGTGCGGCGGCGGCCTGCTTCTGCGCGATGAGGGCGCGCAGGCGGCCGCCGTTCTGCGCGGTGGTCTGGGCCTGCACGCTGGCGGTGGCCAGCGTGAGGGCAGCCAGGGCGGTCATGGTCAGAAGATGGCGCGGGGACATGGCGAGGCTCCTGAGGTCAGAGGGTGGCAAGCGGTAGCTGGGTCCAGAGGGCGTCAAGGCCGCGTTGGACAAGCCAAGGCCGTGCCGCTCGCGTCGTGGCAGGTGGCGCTGCGGCTCCAGCCGTTGTCCTTGCTGTAGCTGCTTTGCGCCTGCACGCTGTTGCCGGTCGTCGCGCTGGTGGCGGTGGTGCTGCGGGCCTGCGTCACGGTGCCGTCGGCGTTGCGGCTCGCCCCGCCGCTGCTCTGCAGGCTGCCCTGGGCATTCTGGGCGGACACGGTGCCGCTGTGGCTGGCGCTGCTGTCTGCACTGCGGGTGGTACTGCCCTGGCGCTCGGCCACTCCGCCCTGCGCACCCACGGCGGCGCCCCGGCCCGTCACGCTCGCGTTGCCCTGCCCATCGGTGGTGGCTGTGCGCCCGCGCAGCACCGCGCCATTCGGGCCGCTGCGGGCCACACCGGTGCGGGCGGTGGTGCTGCCATCGGCGTTGTGTTCCACGTTGCGGCGGGTGCGGGCCTGCGCTTCGGTGGGGGCGGCCAGCGCCAGCACGGCGCTCAGCCCCAGGGTGGTGAGGGTGGAGAACACCACCACACCCGCTGCCAGTGCGGGGCGTTGCAGCAGGTCGTTCTCAGCGGGGCGTGTCGGCAAAGGCATGGTGGTCAACTCCTTGGGGTTTGCCTGGGGGCGTGGCATGGCTGTACTGTGGGTCCCAGGTGTGAGCCATTGATGGCAGGAATCCGCCGATGTATGACAAACCATGACAAACGCCTGCGGCCCCGTCATGCCTTGTCATGGCTGGGGGTGCGTGGCCCGCGCCAGCGCCTACCATTGCCACCACGCCGCCTTCACCTGCCACGTTGCTCCCTGCCCATGACCGACACCCTGGCCAAGATCCTGGTCGCCGATGACGAGCCCGACCTGCGCGCCCTGCTGCAGCGCTACCTGAGCGACCAGGGCTACGCCGTGCGCACGGTGGAGGGCGCGGGCCCGCTCGACGTGCTGCTGCAGCGCGAGAGGTTTGATGTGCTGGTGCTGGACGTGATGATGCCAGGCGAAGACGGCCTGGCCATCTGCCGCCGCCTGCGTGCGCAGGGCGAGACCATTCCCATCCTGATGCTCACCGCGCGTGGCGACCCGGTGGACCGCATCGTGGGCCTGGAAATGGGGGCGGACGACTACCTGCCCAAGCCCTTCAACCCGCGCGAGCTCCTGGCCCGCATCCAGGCCATGGTGCGACGCCAGCGCATGCTGGGCGCGCACACCGGGCCGCAGGGAATGCACGGACGCCTGACGTTCGGCGACTTCGTGTTGCTGCCGACTGAACGGCGGCTGGAGCGGGCGGGCGCGAGGGCCGGCGAGGACGTGCCCCTCACCACCGGTGAATTCGCCCTGCTGCTGGCCCTGGCCCAGAACCCTCAGCGCCCGCTGGGCCGCGACCGGCTCATGGCCCTGGCCTATGGCCCCGACCACACGGCCACCGACCGCAGCATTGACGTGCAGATCATGCGGCTGCGCAAACTCATCGAGGCCGACCCGGCCCAGCCGCGCCACATCCGCACCGTGTGGGGCGTGGGCTATGTGTTCGTGCCCGATGGCGCCGCGCCCGCCGGAGGGCGGCAGCCATGACGGCACCCGCAACCCCCGCCCGCCGCCACGGGGGGCTCTGGCCGCGCAGCCTGCTCGGGCGCAACCTGCTGCTGATGGCCGTGCTCATCGTGCTGGGCCAGCTGGTGGCGGCGGTGCTGGTGCGGCAGATGATCTTCCAGCCCCGCGTGGCGCAGGTGGCCGATGGCGTGGCGCGCAATGTGGCCGCGCTGCGGGCGGGGCTGCAGGCGCTGCCCCCGGCGCAGCGTGTGGCGTTTGTGGAGGCGTTCAACCGGCAGGCCGCATTGGCCACGCCGCCCGTTGCGCCGGAAAGCGCAGCGCGGCGCGCGCTGCTGTCGCCGTTGGAGCGGCAGTTTGTGCAGGCGGTGGCCCGCCGCCTGGGTGTGGGTGATGCGCCTGCGCAGAGCCCGCAGCCCCTGTGGCGCCGCGACAGCACCGGCGTGCTGGCCCTGCGCATGGTGCACGAGGGCGCTGACTACTGGCTCAACCTGCCCAGCGTGTTCCCCACGCGCGAGTTCACCGGGGCCTGGCTGGTGGCCACGCTGGCCAGCATGCTGCTGGCGCTGCTGGGCGCGTGGTGGCTGCAGCGCCACATCCACCAGCCGCTGGCCCAGGTGGTGGCGGCGGCGCGGCAGCTCGCGCGGGGCCAGACACCCGCGGTGCTGCCCGAGGCCGGGCCCGAAGAAATCGCCACCGTGGGCCGCAGTTTCAACCAGATGGCGCAGAGCCTGGCCGCCGCCGACCACGAGCGCGCGCTGATGCTGGCCGGTGTGTCGCACGACCTGCGCACGCCGCTGACCAAGCTGCGCCTGGGCGTGGAGATCGCCGGGGCACAGGTGGATGCGCCGCTGGCGGCCAGCATGGCGCGCAGCATCGACGAGATGGATGCGATCGTGAGCCAGTTCCTGGACTTTGCGCGGGTGGGCGCTGACGCGGGCGAGGCCGAGGCGCCCGCCACCGCATCGCTCAACGACCTGGCCCAGGCCGTGGCCGAAGCGCAGGCCGACCACGGCCGTGTGCTGGCGCTGGAACTGGGCGGCCTGCCCAACCTGCCCGTGCGCCCGCAGGCGCTGCGCCGTGCGCTGGACAACCTCGTGGAAAACGCCTGGCGCCACGGCGCCGCCCCGGTGGTGCTGCGCACGGGCGGCAGCGCGCAGCAGGCGTGGATCGAGGTGGCCGACCACGGCACCGGCATGGACGCCAAAGAGCTGGACCACATGCGCCAGCCTTTCGCGCGTGGCGGCGGCGCGGCGCGCGCGGGTGTTCCCGGGGCCGGGCTGGGCCTGGCGATTGCCGAGCGCGTGGCGCGCGCCCATGGGGGAGCGCTGGAGCTGCACAGCGCTCCCGGCCAGGGCCTGCGCGCGCGGCTGGTGCTGCCGCTGGCGGGGCCGGCCGCTGCGGCTCAGCCCCCAGGGGAATAGGGGCGCAGAATCTGAATGAAATTGGCCGCCAGCGATAGATGGATAAGCGCCAATAGCTACTGAATTTGTAGCGATTTTGCCGGGCGCAGCGCCCTGTGCTGGCCCTGGCCTTCGTCGCCCAGCCGGAACACCGACACCACGTGCACCAGGTCTTCGGCCTGCACCTTGAGGCTGCCGGCGGCGGCGGCCATTTCTTCCACCAGCGCGGCGTTCTGCTGCGTGACCTGGTCCATCTGCGTCACGGCCTCGCCCACCTGGGCCACGCCCAGCGACTGTTCATGGCTGGCAGTGCTGATTTCGCCCACGATGTCCGTCACGCGGCGGATGGCGGTCACCACCTCGTTCATCGTGGTGCCCGCGCGGTCCACCAGGGCCGTGCCCTGCTCCACGCGCTCCACGCTGGCGCTGATGAGGGCCTTGATCTCGCGCGCCGCCTCGGCGCTGCGCCCGGCCAGCGAGCGCACCTCCGACGCGACCACCGCGAAGCCCCGGCCCTGTTCGCCCGCGCGGGCCGCCTCGACGGCGGCGTTGAGCGCGAGGATATTGGTCTGGAACGCGATGGAGTCGATCACGCCGATGATGTCCGAGATCTTCTGCGACGAGGCGTTGATGCCCTGCATGGTGTCCACCACCTGGGCCACCACCTCGCCGCCCTGCACGGCCACGGTGCTCGCGCTGTGGGCCAGCGTGCTGGCCTGGCGCGCGCTGTCGGCGTTCTGGCGCACGGTGGAGCTGAGCTGCTCCATCGACGCGGCGGTTTCCTCCAGCGCGCTGGCCTGGCTTTCGGTGCGGGCCGACAGGTCGCTGTTGCCCTGCGCGATCTGCACGCTGGCCGTGGCCACGCTCTCCGATCCGTTGCGCACCTGGCGCACCACCTGCGTGAGCTGGGCGCGCATCTGCATCAGGGCCTCCAGCAGCTGGCCGACCTCGTTGGTGCCGTGGGCCAGCGCGCTGCCGCTCAGGTCGCCCTGGGCCACGGCGCGCGACAGCGCCACGGCCTGCGAAAGCGGCCCCGTCATGGAGCGCACGAACACCAGGGCCATGGCGCTGGTGGCCGAGAGCGTGACGGCGAGGGCGAGCGCCATCCACAGCAGCCGGCGCTGCAGGTCGGACACCCGGGCCTGCAGGGCCTGGTCCAGGCTGGCCATGGACAGGTTGTTGAGTGCGTTCAGCGCTTCGATGGTGCGGGTGAACGCGTCGAAATAGTCCTTGGAGGGCAGCTGGAGTTCGCTGGCGTTGATCACGTCGCGCTCGGCCATCTGCAGCGACTGCTGGATCTGGCCCTGCACCGCCTGCGCGTTGCTGCCCAGGGCGCGTTGCAGATCGGGGTTGCCCTGCAGGGCGCGGTCCAGTCCCCGGAAAGTGTCAGCCTGCAGCTCGGCCACACGCTGCTGCAGCACCAGCAGCTGGCCCTTGCCCTGGGGCGTCAGCTCGTGCTTGCCCAGTGCGCTGGCGCCTTGGGCGCGCAGCATGCCCAGCTTTTCGCCCAGCATGGGCGCCTGCACCAGCGAGGCCTGGATCAGCGCATGGGTGTCGGCGTCAGGGTCGATCTGCAGGCCATAGGCATGCAGCAAGGATTCGTTGAGCTGCAGCAGCGATGCGATGAGCTGCGTGTGCTGCGCCGTGCTCTGGGCCTGCTCGATGCTGCGTGCGGCAACGGCCTGCTCTAGCGTGCGCCAGGTCTGCTGGGCCTGGGTCCAGGTGGCCATCTGGGGGGCGGGCACCTTGGCAGCCGCAAAGCGGGCGGTGACATCGTCCAGGGCCGTGTTGACGGCATCGCGCGCGGCGGGGCGGCGCGCTGCCAGGGCTTCGTCGCCACCGAGCATGCCCACGGACAGGCCCCGGTGCACCTGCATCTGCTGCACCAGCCGGGTCAGCGCCTGTGCGGGGACCACGCCCTGCGCCTCGTGGCGCGCGTGGCCAATGGCGTGCAGCGAATCGCGCACCGTCAGGTAGGTGGGCAGCGCGCTCATCATGAGCCCGAGTGTTCCCAGGATGAGGAATTTTTCGAGCAGGTTTAACCGGTGCAGAAGTGACATGGCAGTAGGCGCACGTCAATGTGTGCGCAAAAAGATAGACCTCAGGGGCGGGGTGTCGGCACCCGCCGACTGGGATGCGGCCCTCCATCAGACCGCGCGGAATGTAACGCAATGTAGGGGTCTGTCTTCAGTAGGGTTTTGACTCAGGTCAATTTTTTGCGGCACGGCGTGTGTGCCCGCTGGGCGTCCCGCACCGCCCCTCGGTCGGCTGGAGCAGGGCCGCAGCAAATGGTGCGCTGGAGAATAATGAACTCCTCCCGTCCTTTGGAGCACCCCGGCATGCAATCCCTCACCCTGCGTTTCCTGGCGTCTCAAAGCACCTTGCCGCAGGCGGGGCGGGTGCCCGGCGGCACCGTGCTGCGCTGGGTGGACGAGGCGGGTTTTGCCTGTGCGAGCGCCTGGGCCAAGGGCCCCTGCATCACCGAGTTCGTGGGCGGCGCGCACTTCGTGCGCCCCATCCGGCCCGGAGACCTGGTGGAAGTGCATGCGCGCCTGGCCTTCACCACCGAGACCGGCATGCACCTGGCCGTGGAGGTGCGCAGCGGCGGCATCCATGGCGAGCCGCAGCACGAGGTGCTGCATTGCGTGGCGGTGTACACCGCCGTGGACGCCGATGAACAGCCCCGCGCCATCGACAGGTGGAGCCCCGAAACCCCGGGCGACATGGCCCTGGCGCAGCGGGTGAAGGCGCATGTGGAGGCCGCGCGCGCGGCGCAGTGACGGGGGCGGGCGGCGTTGTTCCGCCCGCCGGTGGCCTTCGGGCCCTGGCAACGCGCGGCAGGCCCCTGCCCCTGGAGGGCGGCGGGTGGGGACACGGCGTGCCTCACCTCACGCCGGGGCTGGGGCCTGGATCGTTGCCCGCAACGGCCCGCCCGCGCTGCCATGCCTGCGCGCGGTCGCGTGCGTCCACCTCCGCGGTCGCCTCGGTCAGCACCGTGAAGCTGGCCGCATCCGCCCGCGCCAGCGGCTCGCCCTGGTACCACACCCGCCGCGCATCGGCCGCGTAGCCCCGCCCCAGGGCGCGCAGCGTGGCCATGTCGGCGCCCTGCAAGGGGCGCAGCACCGGGTGCGGGCCCCGGTTCGGCTGGTTGACCTCGATGTGGCCGTGCCAGGCGTGCGCGCGGTCGCGGGCGTAGCCGGGATCGTCTTCGTCCATCAGCGCAAAGCTTGCGCCGTGGCTGCCGGGGATGTCGGCATGCTCGAAATAACCGCGCTGCGCATCGCGCGCGAAGCGGGGGCTGAGCGGCTCGAAGCTGGCCGCATCGCGCACCGCGAAGGGCTGGCCCCGGTCGTAGGCGCGGTGCCGGTCGCGGGCATGGCGGTGGGCCAGCACGCGGTAGCTGGCCGCGTCGGCGCCGGGAATGGTGGCGATGCGCAGGTGCTGGTAGGCCCAGTACTCCTGCGCCTTGCGGTAGGTGCTGCAGTAGTAGACCGCGCGGCCGTCGCGCGCCTCGTGCTCCGACAGCGCCTCGAACGTGGCGCCCTCGCTGCCCTCCACGGCACTGCCCCGGCAGTAGCCTTGCCGCGCGTCGCGCCCGAAGTGCGGCGAGAGCGGCTGGAACGTGGCCGGGTCGGCCGGGGCAAAGGCCGCGCCGCCGTAGGTCCAGGCGCCCGCCCAGCCGCGCTGGTAGCCCGTGGCACTGCCGTCGCAGCCGCACAGCGCGGCCAGCGCCCCGAGCGCCAGCGCGCAGGCGCGGGTGAGCCCGGTGGCAGCCGACCCTGTCAGCGCAGGCGTGCGGACCCGCATGGGGAACGTGGACAGGCACTCACGGCGCGGTGCGCGGCGGGCCTATGGCACCGGCACGACCCGCAGCGCGGGCGGGTACGGCTCCACGCGCAGGCTGTCGTGCGCCAGCACGCTGATCCTGGCGCGGGGGGCCAGCTCCAGCGCGCCGTCGGTGCCCTTGCGCGGGGCGTATTGCCAGAGGCTGAGCGCGCCCTTGGCGGCCAGGGCCTGGCCGATGGCGGCCGCCTCGGGGCGCGGAGCCCCGGCCTCGTCCGGCGGCACGGCGACAAGGATCTCGTCGCGCACCGTGACGATCTTGAACAGCAGGGGCGTTGCGGTCTGGGCCATGGCAGTGACGCAAGAGATGGCCAGTGCGGCCGCCAGGCAGGCGGCGGCGCGGGCGCGAAGGCGGGGCGTGGTGGGGGTCATGGGGCTTTCTGGCTAGTGCTGCAGTTGTGCCTGCGCCTGCATCGTACGCGCCACGTGGGCATACATGGCGCCCCAGGCCTCGCGCGTGGCGGGGGTGAAGGCACCGCCCAGCGCGTCGGACAGCGTCTCCAGCAGGGCGGCGCCCACCGTGTCGTAGTGCGCGGCCTGCACGCCGTAGCCCGTGTGGCGCTGGCCCAGGGCGCGCAGCGCGGCGTCCAGCCGCTCGGGGTGGTCAAGCAGGCGCACGGCATCGCCGATCATGTCCAGCAGCTTGCGTGCCTGCACGTGCATGTCGGACGACCCGAACAGCCCCTGGATGGCCGGGTCGCGCGCGAACAGCTTCGAGTAGAAAAGCGCGCCTGCCTGCGCAGCGACGGGCGCAACCTGCGCAAAGCTCTGGCGCACGAGGTGGATCTGTTCGGGGGACATGGGGAAACTCCTTGAAACGGAAAGATGTCGATAGGTAAAGTCTGCGAGGCCCCTTGCGGCGTGGCCGGCCTCTTTCAAAAGTCGCGAGGCGCCTTGCGTCGCATCACCATGCCGGTGCCCGCCATGAAGGCGGCCAGCAGCAGAAGGCCCCCTTCGCCCAGCGTGGGCACCGCGCTGACGCCTGCGCCCGGCGCTGCAGGCAGGACGGTCACGAGCCAGGAGCCTGTGGTGTGGGGATGGCTGTCGATGTAGCTGCCCGAAGTGCCTGCCACCGCCGTCGTGCACACGCCGCTGTAGGGAGCGGGAACTTGCTGGCATTCGTAGTTGTGATTGACGAATTCATGCAGGCCCATGAGGTTCACGCGATCGCCCACGGCATGGGGAGCCGGTGTCTCCCAGTGGAAGAAGGTGAGGCTGGCGTCGGTGAATGCGCCGTTGGCATCGGTGTCCGCGGAGGCGGAATACAGCGTGTCACCCGCCGCGCTGGAATAGCCGGTCAGCCCGTCTGAAAACGCAAAGCCTGTCACCAGGGCGGAGATGTCGGCATTGCCCAGGCCAGGTGGCAAGGGCGCCGCCGTGGTGAACCAGCCCGACTGGAACATCGCCGTGGTGAAGCTGCCGCAGTTGCCCACTGTGCAGTGGGTGAAGTTGTACAGGGTGGGCGCGGTGTAGGGGTTGCCGGTATAGGTATACGTGTAGGTGGCGGCCCAGGCGCCCGCGTGGGTACCTGCGGCCAGCGCGAGCAGCGCAAGGTGCTTCTTCATGGGGCTTTTTGGGGAGTAAAGAAATGCCTCAAGCGTTCAGAACTAAAGCGATGCAGCTATTTCTTTAGAAGCAGCCTGTGCCTGCCGCGCAGTGCGAGGCCCAGCAGACCCAAGGCAGACAGCGCCAGGGCGATGGGGCTGTCCACGGGCACGGCCTGCACGCCGCCCCCATTCCCCGGCCCGGCGCCTGGGGCCAGGGCGGATTCATAGGCGCCGATGTCAGCGCGCCCCATCTGCACCCGTGGGGTGCCACGCTCGTCGGTGGCGGGCAGGTCGGTGGTGGGGCCGGCGTTGATGGCGGGGCTGCCCGGCAGCAGTGCGTGGGTCTGGTTGGGCAGGCTGTTGGCGTAGGCCAGCGGCGCCAGCAGGGGGTTGGCGCTGGCGATATCGCCCACCGCGCCAAAGCCGCAGGTGGTGCCGCTGTCGAGGTTGTTGCCACCGGACACCAGGGCGCCCGCCTGGAGCCGGCAATTGAGGCCCGTCACCGGGTTGGCGACGATGCTGCCGCTGATGTGGGCCGTGGCGCCAAAGACGCTCAGTTGCCCATTGCCTGCACCGGTGGTGTTGTGGGCGATGGTGCTGAAGCGGATGGTGGTGGTGCCGCCGCTGCCCCCCGAGATGCCGCCCCCGGCCCCCACCGCCGTGTTGCCCGAGACGGTGGAGTTGGTGAGGTTCAGCGTGCCGTTGTTGGCGATGCCGCCGCCACTGCCCCCAGGATGGGGCATGGTATTGCCCGTGATGGTGCTGCGCGTGATGTTGGCAATGCCGGTCTGGCGCACCGCGATGCCGCCCCCGCCACTGGGGGCGGTGTTGCCCGAGACTTCGCTGTCGATCAGGTGGAGCGTGGCCGTCTCATACACGTAGATGCCGCCGCCCTGCTGGGTGGAGGACCCGGCCGCGCTGTTGCCGTGCACCACCACATGGTCGAGCGTGGCCGTGCCGCCCCCGATGAACAGCCCACCCCCATACGACGCGCCCGCGCCGGTGCCGCCGGTGATGGCCAGGTTGTTGAGGTTGACGGTGGGGCTGCCCAGGATCTGGAGGACGATGCGGTCGCCGCCGCTGCCGCTGCTGGCCACGATGAAGGAGTCGCCCGCGCCCGCGCCGTTGATGGTGAGGTCGCTGGTGATCTGCAGGAGGTTGCTGGGGGCGGGCACGCGCGTCAGTGTGAAGGTGCCCGCGGGCAGCGTGATGGTGTCGGCGCCCGCCAGCGCGTTGGCTTCCATGATGGCGGCGCGCAGCGAGCAGGTGCCCGCAGCACCCGTGCCGCAGATGTTGTCACCGGGGGTGGGGTCGATCAGGTCTGCCGTGGCATCGACCACAAAAGTGGCGGCCTGCGCCCCGGCGTGGGTGAATGCAGCCAGCGCGAGCAGCGCAATGTGTTTTTTCATGGGGTGTGGCGTTTCCGAAATGAAAAGCGCCTTCAGTGGTGGTGGATCAATCGCTGCGCGCTATTTTTTGGGGAGCAATTTGCGACGCCTTCGCAGCGTCTGCCCGGAGAGGCCGAGCAGGCCGGCGGCAGTGATGGCCAAGGCAAAGGGGTTGTCTACGGGCACGCTCTGCACGGCTGCTGCGGGCGCCGTGCCCACATTGGCCCAACTGGTATTGCCGTCGATGCTGCCGGGCGCTTCCCAGACGGTGCATCGGTCTTCGACATCGATGGCCTGGCATATCACGTTGTGGTACGCGCCGCCCTCGGTGTTGACCGAGTCCAGCCGCATGTTGGCGCCGCTGTGCGGGCCGGGGTTCTGCCAGCGCAGGACGATCATCGACAGTGCCGTCAGCTGGCCCGCGGCATCGGTGGAGACATTCACCTGGTACAACCCCGCCACCTGCGGGTCCCCCAGGGTATAGGTGGTAACCCCGTCGAACACCGTGAATGCCAGGATGTTGCCGCCCGGAAAAAGGACATCGGCGTTGACCAGGTTGGGCGCCAGCGGCACGGCCGTGGTGAAGGTGGCCGCCGGGGCCATGGCGGCGGTGAAGTTGGCGCAGTTGCCCGCGCCGCACGGCGCCGTGTAGTTGTGCAGGCTGGCGGCGGCGTAGCCGTTGTTGGTGTAGCTGTAGGTGGCGGCCCAGGCGCCCGCGTGGGCGAAGGCGGCGAGGGCCAGCAGGGCAAGGTGTTTTCGCATGGGCGGTGTGTGGATGTGGTGGGCGAAAAGTGGCAAAAAACTGCCCCAGCGCTTGCCCATCAAGCGCAAAACGCTATGTTTTTAGGAGCAATTTCGCGCCTGCCGCCCAGTTTATGGATTCCCCCGCCGCTGCGCCCCACCCCCAGGGGCGGGATGGCGAAGGGCTCGCTTTGCGCGCCACCACAGCCATCCACTGGCTTGCACCCGGTTGATCCGGGATGCCGGATTGTTTGTGGATGCGCCTATCCCCAGGGGTGGGGCGCCGGGGGACTTGGCTTCCTAAACTGATTTCCAGTGAAACAGTCGGATTCAAGAGCCATGAAAACTCCCAAAACAGCAACCAGATGGATAAAAAGAGCGAAAGGCGTTGCCATGGGCATTGCAGCCGCCGCCGCGTTCTGCGTGGCAGCGCTGCCAGCGCAAGCGGCCAATATCTATGGCCCGCCAGATTTGCAGGCCAATAGCGCCAGCAACGCCCCTAATGTTTCGACAGCGGCCGTGAGTGCTGACTTCAATAACGATGGCTATCCCGATCTGGCGGTTCTCAATGCTCAGACTGACCAGCTTCTCATCTATCTTGGCACTCCCATTGGCGGCCTGGCGCTCAAGCATGATTTCAATAACCTGGTGTTCGGCCTGCAAACACCCAACGGCATTTCTGCGGGCGACATGGATGGGGACGGCAAGATGGACCTGGTCATTACAGACCGTCTGGGTGTATCCATATTGAAAGGGTCGGGCAACAACAATGGGGATTTCAGTGCCCTGGCCCGGCCCGGGCTGGCGGATGCGAGTGATTATGGTGCTCAAAACCCCATGCTTGCCGATCTGAACCATGACGGGAAATTGGACATTGTTGTCGGCGTCTATGAACCAGGCGATCTTGGCGGAAATCACTATTTTGAGGTTTTGCAGAACGTCGGCTTGGGATTTTTCATATTGACGGGTCAATATGAGGTGTCCTACAGCGGTCTGGCCTCCTATAACACTATACGTGAAACACAGCTGGCCGACATTGACGGCGATGGGGAAGCAGACCTGGTTTTTGTCGACGATGTTAATAGCCCAACGGTTTCATGGCTGAAAGGTACGGGCAACGGAGCATTTGCACCGCAAGCGCAACTTCTTGGTGTAGGCGCCGGCGTCGGTAATATTGAAGATATTGAAATCGCTGACGTCGATGGAGATGGCAAGCTGGATTTGCTCTTGCAGAACCAGTACGGCGAAGGTGTCTGGCTGGCCAAGGGCGTGGGCAACGGTATCTTTTTACCGAGCACCAAGCTTTTCGCCACGGGGGTTTCCAGCGGAGGCGGCCGTGACATGGGGCGAGTCATCGTCGCCGATGTGAATGGCGATGGCCGGCTGGACGTGATCTCCGATGGCTATGTGGGATTGCAGCAGGCCAACCACAGCTTTGTATTGAATGAGCATATTGGCTATTCGGTCACGCGCATGCTCGCCGCCATTGATCTGAATCGCGATGGCCGCGCCGATCTCGTGGCGTCAGGCCCGGGGGCCGGAACAATTGCGGTTTTCAAGACCATTGCCCTTGCTGCTTCGTCCATCGTGACGACCGGCACGCCGCAGAGCACCGTTTTCAGTACCCCTTTTGTGCAACCCCTGTCGATCAAGGTGCTCGACAGCAATGGCGTGGGCGTGCCGGGCTTGGCGGTGAGCATGACCCCGGTGAACCCGGGGCCCAGCCTGCCCATCGCGTCCACGGGCTCGGGCACCACCAATGCGCAAGGTGTCTTCAGCTATACCCCGGTGGCCAATGGCGTGATGGGTTGCTATCAGATGAAGGGATTCATCACCGGCCTGGGCAATGTGCCGCTCTTCAATTTGTGCAATACCAACACGGACAGTCTGGCGGTCACGGCGGGCAACAACCAGACCACGCTGGTCAACACGGCCTTTGGCACGCCATTGCAGGTGCGGGTGACCGACGCCTCGAACAACCCGAAGGCCGGCGTCACGGTGACGTTCGGCGGCCCCAGCGTACCGTCGCGTGTGGTGCTGTCGTCGTCCACGGCCGTGACGGATGCGAACGGGTTCGCGGCGGTCACGGCCACCGCCACGGGCAAGTCTGGCGCCTACAGCGTCAGTGCCACGGCGCCTGGCACCACCGGTGCCTCTATCAAGCTGTCGAACTCCGCACCGGCCGGCGCCGCCGCCGCCATTGCCTTTGACGTGTCCACGCCGCAATGGACGTATGTCACCAAGCCGTTCTCGGCACCCGTCACGGCGCACGTGCAGGACTTTTTTGGCAACCCGGTGCAAGGCGCAACGGTTGTTTTTGCCATCACGACCGATCCGGTCTCGGGTGCCACGGCGAGTTTCTCGGCACTGACGGCGGTGACCGATGCCGCAGGCAACGCGCAGGTGAGCGGGACGGCCAACGGGCTTGTCGGCACCTACTCGGTGAAGGCCAGCGTGCAGGGCAGTGCGCTGGTCAGCCCCCAAACCCGTCTGCTGAGAAACGTGGCCGATCTGCCCAAGTTCATGACCACGGTGAGCGGCACGCCCCAAAGCACGCCGATCAATACCACCTTTGCCCAGAAACTGCGCGTGAAAGTCACTGGCTGGGACGGCAGCAACACGCCGCAGGTGCGTGTCTATTTCATCACCTCCGGCGGGGTGGTGCTGTCTGCGGAAAGCGCGCTGGCCGATGCCGGTGGGTTCGCGGAAGTCACGGCCACCGCTGATGCCACGGTGGGCCTGCACCAGGTCAGCGCCATTGTGTACGACACCGTGCTGGAGCAACCCATCACGCAGATGTTTACCTTGACGAACATCGCGGGATCCATCCCGCCCGGCGGTGGCGGCGGCCCTGTGTCGGTGCCCGCGAACAGTCCGCTGGCACTGATGGGACTGTCCCTGGCCATGCTGGCCCTGGTCCGGCGCCGCATGGGGCGGTAACGCGCCCACGGGGGCCGAGGGCCTGCTTTCCTCCTGCGGCAACGTTGGCAGGCATGCCATCCCGGCGGGCCGCAGGCGAACAGGGTGGCGTGCTCCTCGCTGGTCTTCCAGGCGGGCCGTCGCTCGCGCCCATGTGGACGCCGGTGGCCGGGGCCAGGAACGCGGGGAGTTTTTTCGTGGCGTGTCCGGGCCAGCCCCTGCCACTGACACGGCAGGAGTTCCCATCGCCCCCGGTCCCCCACCCCTGGGGGCGGGGCGCAGGGGCGGTGCGATGCGTTACGCTCCCGCCAGGTGCCGCATGGATGCGGCGCACCTGCCACGCGCCCTATGTCCATGTCCCTTTCCCGCACGCAGCAGCAGGCCCTGGCGCGCCTGCGGCAGATGGCCTGCCTGGATTTCAGCGGGCTGCAGCTCATCGAGCCTGTGCTGCACGAACTGCACCGCCTCATCGGCTTCGATAGCGGGGTTTTTTTCTATCCGGATGCCCAGGGGACGCTGGACGCCTACATCGAGCCCTCGCCCGCACGCGAGTGGATGCACCTGTACTTCGACCCGCGGATGAAGGCGCAGGAGCTGAAGCTGGTGCGCTACAGCCTGCACGACTTCGACGCGGCCGTGCGCCATGAGCATGGGGTGCTGTTGATGGAGCAGATCCTCCAGGTCACTCACCACGAATTCATCCGCAGCGATTTCTACAACGAGCTGGCGCGGCCGTCGGAGTGGCAGGATTTTCTGAGCCTGGTGCTGCGCACGCCGCAAGGCCGGGGCGTGGGCTCGCTCAAGTTGTGCCGCAGGCCTGGCGCGCCGCGCTTTGCGTCTGAAGACATCGCCCTGCTTGAACGGACCTCGCCCTGGCTGGCGCGTGCCCTGCAGCCCGGCGAGCTGGATGCGCAGGACAGTGTGGTGCATGACAGCGCCATGCTGGTCGCCACGCCGCAGGGCAGGCTGCTGTGGACATCGCCCCAGGCAGACCAGCTGATGGCGCTGGCCTTTGGCATGCGCTGGTACCGCCGCAACGAGCTGCCACCCGCGCTGTGCGTGCTGCTGGAGCGCCTGCGCTGGGTGGAGGAGGGCGGCACCGGCCGGGGCCGGGCGCCAGCGCTGCCGCAACTGGACCTGCACAACGCCAGCGGCTGGTTTTCGCTGCGCGCCACGCAGATGGCGGCCGCGGCGGGGGCCGGTGAAGGCGACTTCGACGGCGGCCGGGCGGTGGGCATCCACATCACGCAGCGGGTGGCGCGCGTGGCGCGGCTGCTGCCCACGCTGCGCGCGCTGGGCCTGCCGCAGCGCCAGCACGAGCTGGCGTACTGGCTGGCGCGCGGAGTGCCCGGGGAGCAGATCGCCACGCGCATGGGCATCAGCGCCAACACGGCCACGTACCACCGGCGGCAGATCTACACGCGGCTGGGGGTCCAGAGCCGCAAGGAGCTGCAGGCCTATCTGATGAAATAGCCGCCAATGGCCTGCTGGCGCTTGCTCATCAAGCGCAGAATGCTATCAAATTAGAAGCATCTTGATGATCTGGCCACCGCCTACAGCAGGTGCCGCCGCGCGTAGCGCACCACCGTCACGCCCGCCCGCGCCTGCCGCACCGAGGGCATCACCAGCACGCAGTCGTCGTAGGGCGTGGTCACGGGCACGCCGTCGTTGTCCCCAATCAGGGTGCCGGCTTTCTCGAACACCTCCAGCCCGGTGTAAGGCGCCACGAAGCGGAAGGCGCTGCTGGTGGCGACCACCGGGCCGGTCACCTCCAGCGCCCACTGGCGCGGGGCGTCGGGCAGGCGCCAGCCGGGCAGTTGCCGTGCGAGTGCCTCGTCGCCGAGCGCGCCGGACTGCGCGAGGAAACGCACGCACTGGTCCTGCGCCACGGCGCGGCTGGCGGGGTCGCCGTGGAAGCCGCATTCGATGAGCAGCGAACGGGTGCCGTTGTCCTCCAGCTCGCCAAAGCGGCCGTAGTCGCGCATGCGCACGCCGTCCTTGTGGCCCGCGTCCACCACGATGTGCTCGGGCGAGCGCATGGCGCGCGCCAAGTCCAGGTTGCGCGGCTGGATGCCGGTGAGCAGCAGCGGCGCCGAGGGCTCGTGCATGGAGTGGATGTCGAGCAGCCAGTCCGCGCGCGCCACGAAGGGCCGCAGCGCGGCGGCGCGGCGGCGCTCGGCCGTGTCGGCCGCGTCGATGCGCTCGTCCAGCCACTGGCGGTTGAGGTCTTCATCGGTGAAGCGCGAGGCGTCGTGCTGGCGGGCGTCGAACCGGTCGAATGCATCGAGATTGCAGAACGCGAGCGTGAGGGTGCCGCGTTCGGGGCGCACGCCCGCTTCGAGCAGTCCCTTGAGGGCCCACGCGCCGCACAGCTCGTTGCCATGCACCAGGGCACTGACCATCACGTGGCGCCCGGGCTGCCCCGAGTCGAAATGCCACACGCCCTCGGTGCCGGTGTTGCCCGCGCGCCAGGCGCCGAGGTCGGGTGCGGGCAGTTCAAAACGCAGCGGCTGGGCCGCGTTGCTGTGGTCGTGTTGGGCGTTCATTCTTCGATCTTGGCGAATTCAACAATCTTCTTGTACTTGGCCACTTCGGCGGACAGGAACTGGTCGATGTTCACGTTGGTGGCGGCCACGGTGGAGCCGGTGGCTTCCATCTTCTTGCGGAATTCGGGCGACTGCAGGCTGTCGTTCAAGGCCTTCTTCACCTTGTCGAACACCGGCTTGGGCAGGTTCGCGGGTGCCATGAGGGCAAACCACACGCCGATGTCCACGTTCTTGTACTGCGGTGTTTCGGCCAGCGCCGGGATCTCGGGCGTGGTGGCCGAACGCTTGGCCTCGGTGGTGCCCAGGGCGATCACCTTGCCACTTCGGATGTGCGGCAGGCCGCTGGAGAGCACGAACACGCCGTACTCCAGGTTGTTGCCCATGAGGTCGTTGGTCAGCGGCGCCACGCCGCGGTAAGGGATGTGCGTCATGAACAGCTTGCCCTGCTCCTTGACCATCTCGCCCGCCAGGTGCAGCGAGGTGCCCACGCCCGAGCTGCCGTAGCTGAACTTGCCGGGGTTCTTCGAGACCTTCTGCGTGAATTCGGCCAGGTTCTTCACGCCCGAGCCGGTGGACGCCACGAGCACCAGGGGCTGCGAGGCGATCAGGCCGATGGCGGTGAAGTCCTTCACGTCGTACTTCACCTTCTTGGTCACGAGCTTGTTGATGGCGATCTCGTTGCTCGCGCCCACCAGCAAGGTGTAGCCGTCCGGGGCCGCGCTGGCCACCTTCTGCGCGCCAATGGCGCCGCCCGCGCCGCCGACGTTCTCGATCACCACGGGCACGCCGAGCTTGTTGCCCAGCTCCGTGGCCACGGTGCGCGCCGTCAGGTCGGTGCTGCCCCCCGGCGGGTAGCCCACGACGATGGTGATGGGCTTGGAGGGGTAGGCGTCCTGTGCCAGCGCGGAGGCGGCGGGCAAGCACAGGCCGCACAGCAGGGCGGTGGCGGCGGCCGTGGCACGGCGGCGGGAAAAGGTGTGGGGCATGGTTCGGGCTCCTGGGTCGTCGTGGGTGCTGGGCACCGCGCGCCCCGGGGCCGGCGGTGCATGCATGCAGGCCGGCCCCGGCGGCACGCGCGGTGGGTGGCACGATTGTGAAAAGGCGCGCCCCCCAGCGTGGTGCCGAAACGGCACGGTCTGTTGCCAAATGGGTTGCAGGCCCTGGTGGAAACCCCTGGGCTTCAGCGCTGGGAGAGGGCTTTCCACAGCGCCTCGGCCAGGGGCCCCAGGCGGCGCTTGGGCCGGTACAGGCGCACGTCGAAGCGCACTTCCATGCGCGCGTCGCCCGCGGGCGCCAGGCGCCGGGCCTTGCAGTCGGCATGCACCATGGACCAGGGCAGCCAGGCCACGCCCAGGCCCTTTTGCACGTATTCGTAGTGGGCGTCGGCGGAGTCGCACTCCACCACGCGCTGCAGGCGCGGCGCGTGGGGGTTCTGCGTGAGGTGGTCTTCCACCAGCCGGCCCAGGGCCAGCTGGGGCGCGTAGGCCAGGTAGGGCACCAGTGCCGTGCCCTGCCCGAACCGGTGCAGCGCCTGGCCCTGCGCGGTGGCGCGCGACACGGGCACCAGCCGGTCGGAGGCCACGGTGACGTGCGTGAACTGGCGCGCGTCCAGCCGGATCGCCAGTGCCGGATGGTGGTAGACCAGCGAGAAGTCGGCCTCGTTGCGCTCGAGCATCGCCACGGTGTCGGCCAGGGCGCGGGTGCGGATGCACAGCTCGCCGTTCTGCAGGAGGGGCTGCAGCCGCACGAGCCAGTCGGCCACGACGGTGCGTGCCAGCGTGCGGCCCGTGGCGAGCGTCACGGTGCGGGCCTGCCGGCCGGCCAGGCTCTGCAGTTCCTCGTGCGATTGCGCCAGGCTGCGCGCCATGTGGCCTGCGGTCTCCAGAAAGCTCTGCCCCGCGGGCGTGAGCGAGACGGGGCCGCCGCCCCGCTCCACCAGCGGCGTTCCCGCCCAGGCCTCCAGCGCGCGGATGCGCCGGCCAAATGCGGGGTGCGTCACATGCCGCAGTTCGGCCGCGCGCGTGAAGCTGCGCTCCTGCGCGAGAACGATGAAGTCTTCAAGCCACTTGAGCTGCATGGGCCGATCCGGGGTGCGGCGGCGGCGCGGGGCTGGGGGCCGTGCGCGGGCGGATCAGCGCGCGCGCGCCGCTTCGAGCACCGCGCGGGTGCGCTGGGCCTCGGTACGGGCGGCGGCCGCAAAGTCGCCGCCCTTGGATGCGTACAGGATCGAGCGCGACGAGTTCACGATGATCGGCCCCCCGTCGCGCAGCCCCGCCCGCACCGTGGCCACGGCATCGCCCCCCTGGGCTCCCACGCCGGGAATCAGCAGCGGCAGCGTGGGCGCGATGCCGCGCACGCGTTCGATCTCCTGCGGGTAGGTGGCGCCGACCACCAGCCCCAGCTGGCCGTTCTTGTTCCAGGGGCCCTGCGCCAGACGCGCCACGTGCTCGTACATCAGCGGCTGGCCTTCGACGCTGGCCAGGCGCTGGGTCTGCAGGTCGTCGCCGCCCGGGTTGGAGGTGCGGCACAGCAGGAAGGCCCCCTTGCCGTGGTAGGCCAGGTAGGGCTCGATGGAATCGAACCCCATGAAGGGCGACAGCGTGACCGCATCGGCGCCATAGCGCTCGAAGGCTTCCTTGGCGTACTGCTCGGCCGTGGAGCCGATGTCGCCCCGCTTGGCGTCCAGGATCACCGGCACGTGCGGCGCGTTGGCGCGCATGTGCTGCATCAGGCGCTCAAGCTGGTCTTCGGCGCCATGCGCGGCGAAGTAGGCGATCTGGGGCTTGAACGCACAGACCAGGTCGGCCGTGGCGTCCACGATGGCCGCGCAGAAGTCGTAGATCCTGTGCGTTTCGCCCTGCATTCCCGCGGGAAACCGCGTGGGTTCCGGGTCCAGGCCCACGCACAGCAGGGAGTTGTTCTGCGCCGTGGCGTCGCGCAGCATGTCGGTGAAAGTCATGGGGCGTGATTTTAGGTGGGGGCATCCGCCGCGGCGGGGTTTTCTGGCGGCCGGGACGGCTGCCGTGGCACCGGCATGGCCTGGTGGCCGCCGGCGGGCAACAAAAAAGGCCGTCTCGACGGCCTTTTTTGTTGCTCTTGTGCGGGGCCGGCTTGCGGCCGGCCGCTCAGCGCTGTACGGCCAGCAGGCGCTGCACGTCGCGGTCGTTGGGCAGTGCGTAGTCGTAGCCGCGGATGATGCGGCTGTCTTCGGTGCGCACGAGTTTCAGGCTCACGTAGGTGTAGTTGGCCGCGGCCGAGTACGTACCGACGAGCACCAGCGACGCATTGTGGCTGCGCGCGATGTCCTTGATCTCGCGCGACAGCAGCAGCTCGCCGGCGCCTTCGCGCACGAACACGTCGCCACGCAGCTTGATTTCCTTGACGTTGAAGCCGCTGGACGCCATGTGCGAGGCGTACTGCTCGGACAGCGTGCGGCCCAGGGGGGCCGAGCGGCTCAGGTCGTTCACGTTCACGACGGTGGCCACCAGGACCGGGCCGCTGCCTGCGGCGCTCAGGTCAAAGCCCGCGGTGAGCTTGGCGACGGCATCGCGGCTGTTGGCCAGGAACTGGTTGTTGGCGGCTTCCTGGTACGTGGGCTCCGTGCGCACGGGCGTGCCGTTGTTGGCGCAACCTGCCAGCAGGGCTGCGGCGGCCAGCGCGGTCAGAAGTGCTGTGGATTTCATTGCGAGACCACCTTCATGTTGACGTTCTTGTAGTACGAGGGGCGCAGGAACAACGGCGTGTCCGCGTTTTCCAGGTAGTACACATCGGTTTTGCGTGCCACGTACTGGCCGCCCCGCGTCACGGTGGTGGTCAGGATCATTTCGGTGTTGGTGGGGCCGCCCGAGTTGATGCTGGCGCCATAGTCGGCCAGCGAGGTCAGGCCCAGCGTGGCCAGCATCTGCGCGTCCAGGTGTTCGTGGCGCAGGCCATAGGCGGCCATCAGGCCCGCGGCGATCATGGTGAACTGGCCGGGGATGAAATGGGGGCGCGGGCTGTTGTGGCGAACGACCTGCGTGTTGTAGGTCACGTTGAGCGTCTGGCCGGGGTCTTGCAGCACGGGGGCGCCGCTCTGGACCAGCTTGGTGATCAGGAAGTCGCGGAACGCCAGGTCGAACGGGCTGGGGTTGGGCGGCAAGGCCACATGCAGCGGCGTGCCCGGCGCCATGCCAGACTTGTCGAGCGTGCTGAGCGTTTGCGCCACCACGTCGTTGGAAACCAGTTCCCAGTGACCGGCGGAGCGGACCTTGGGTTGTACCGTGAGCTCAAAGTTTTCCGCCAGGGGAATGGGCGAACGATAAGCACATCCCGCCAAAGTAGCCACAGCGCCGGCGAGCACCGCCAAGCTGACTGCCTTTGAAAATTTCATGATTCCCTCCTACGGACTTTGAGAGGCGGGGACATGAACAGATACATCCCACGCGATTGAAAAATAATTCTGGGCGCGATACTCAACAAAAACAAGAAAAAATTGAGGTAACTACGCCCAGACACACGCAATTCGTTGTTTTTGGTCACAGATTGGCGTGCTTGCTTACGCGCGGCTGCATTTGCTTGTGCGTCCGCGTGTAACAAATTTCAAACACTGGTAACGGCGCGTTTTTCGAGGATTTCAAACGCGGGCAGCGTCTTGCCTTCCAGCACTTCCAGGAAGGCCCCACCTCCCGTGGAGATGTAGCCCACCTGCTTGTCGATGCCGTATTTGGCGATGGCCGCCAGGGTGTCGCCACCACCGGCGATGCTGAACGCGGGCGAGTCGGCGATGGCCTTGGCGATCTCGCGCGTGCCGTTCTCAAAGGCGGCGAATTCGAAGACGCCCACGGGGCCGTTCCAGACGATGGTGCCCGCCGACTTGAGCTGGGCGGCCAGGCGGGCGGCGGTGTCGGGGCCGATGTCCAGGATCAGGTCGTCCTCGGCCACATCGGCCGCGGCCTTGACGGTGGCGGGGGCGTCGGCGGCAAAGCTCTTGGCGGTGACCACGTCGGTCGGGATCGGCACTTCCGCGCCCCGCGCCTTCATGGCGGCGATCACGGCGCGCGCTTCTTCCAGCAGGTCGGGCTCGGCCAGGCTCTTGCCGATGGGCAGGCCCGCCGCCAGCATGAAGGTGTTGGCAATGCCGCCCCCCACGATGAGCTGGTCCACCTTGTCGGCCAGGCTCTTGAGGATGGTGAGCTTGGTCGATACCTTGGAGCCCGCCACGATGGCCGCCAGCGGGCGCTGGGGATGGGCCAGGGCCTTGGTCAGGGCATCGATCTCGGCCGACAGCAGCGGGCCGGCGCAGGCGATCGGTGCGAACTGGGCGATGCCGTAGGTCGTGCCTTCGGCGCGGTGGGCGGTGCCAAAGGCATCGTTCACGAAGATGTCGCACAGCGCGGCCAGCTTGCGGGCCAGGTCTTCCTTGTTCTTCTTCTCGCCCACGTTCAGGCGGCAGTTCTCCAGCAGCACGACCTGGCCGGGGGCGACGGCGACGCCGTCCACCCAGTTCGAGACCAGGGGCACCTCGCGGCCCAGCAGCTCGGCCAGGCGCGCGGCCACGGGGGCCAGGGAATCCTCGGGTTTGAATTCGCCTTCGGTCGGACGGCCCAGGTGGCTGGTCACCATCACCGCGGCGCCGGCGTCCAGCGCCATGCGGATGCAGGGAATGGATGCGCGGATGCGGGTGTCTTCGGTGATGCGGCCGGCGTCGTCCTGTGGAACGTTCAGGTCGGCGCGGATGAAGACGCGCTGGCCTTGGGCCTTGCCCTGGGCACAGAGATCGGAAAAGCGGAGGATGTTCATGGGAGGGAGGCTTCCTGGTGGGGGCACGTGGATCAGGGCCGCCATTTTAGGCGGCCCCACCCGCGGCCCCATCCCGCGGCCCTGCCCCGCCACCGATCCCTACCAGCCCCATCCGATGTGCAGCGGCAGGTACACGGCCATGCCGACCACGATGGTCCCCAGGATGCCCCGCTGCCAGAAGTAGTACGCGCTCGCGCACAGGACGGCGGGGAGCCGGGCGTCCATGAGCGTATCGATGAGCTCGCCCCGGGTGATGAGGATCTCGGGCGCGATCACGGCCGTCAGGGCGGCCAGTGGCGCGTACTTGAGGCCGCGCTTGAGCCAGTCGGGCAGGGGCAGCTCGCGCTCGGGAATCATGAAGAAGGAGCGCGAGACCACCGTGATGACGGCCAGCCCCGCCACGGCGATGAAGGGTTCCAGCAGATCCCACCAGGACGACCAGGGCGCGTTCATGGGTGGCGCTCCTCGCGCAGCGGCACGATGTCGCCCGCCTCGACGTGTTCGCGTTCCTCGGGCGGCATCACGCTGTCGGCGGGCACCAGCAGCAGTTCCGGCTTGTGGCGGCGGCGGTCCACGGCCTCCATGAGCAACCCCGCGGCCACGGCGGCGGCCAGGGCCACCAGGATGTTGAGCTTGAGCGGCAGCGCGAAGGCCGCGATCGCGGCCGTCGCGGCGACGCCCGTGGCGAGCCAGGTGGCCCGGTCGAACAGCAGCGACAGCAGCACGCCCAGCAGCGCCAGCACGCCCGCGAACCCCAGGCCCCAGGACAGCGGCACGGCATTGGCCAGGAAGATGCCCGCGATGGACGGCACCTGCCAGGCCAGCCAGTTGGTGGCCGCCGCGCCCCAGAAGTACGGCAACTGCTCGGGCTGCGGGCGCGGTTCGGGAAAGCGTTTCATGAAGGCCACATAGATCACGTCGCCGCTGAAATAGCCCACGGCCAGCCGCTGCCGCACGGGCAGGTGCGCGAAGTAGCTGCGCCACATGCTGCTGAAGATCACGAAGCGCAGGTTCACGCAACTGGCCGTGAGCCAGACCACCCACAGCGGCGCGCCCGCCGCCATCAGCGGGATGACCGCCAGCTGCGCGCTGCCGGCATACACCACCAGGGACATGAAGACGGCCATGCCGATGGGCAGGCCGCTCTTGACCATGACCACCCCGGTGACCAGGCCCCACGCGCCAATGCCCACGGCCGTGCCCACCATGTCGGTGGCGGCCATGCGAAAGGAGGGGTGGCGCAGCGTGCGGCCGACGAGGTCCCTGCGGCTCATGCCGGCGCCACCGCCGCGGCGGGCGCGGCGCCCAGCACCATGCCGGGCTGCAGGTCGAACCCCCGCAGGAAATCCGCTGCCGCCAGCCGCTTGCCGCCGGCGCGCTGCAAGGTGGTCAGGCGCAGCGCGCCTTCGCCGCAGGCCACCGCCACGCCCTGGCTGTCCACCGAGAGTATCTGGCCGTGGCGCTTGCCAGTATTTGGTGTATTGCTATCTATTTCATAGCTCCATACCTTGATCGTTTCTCCTGCGCATTCGGTGCTGGCGCCAGGAAAGGGATCGAAGGCCCGGATGCGCTGCCCGATCAGCGTGGCAGGCAAAGACCAGTCGATGGTGCTTTCGGCTTTTTCGATCTTGTGGGCATAGGTGATGCCTTCGGCTGGCTGGGGCTCTGCCCGCAGGCCCCCGCAGGCGGCCAGTTCGAGCGCTTCCACGATCATGCGGCCGCCCAGGGAGGCCAGCCGGCCGTGCAGGGAGGCGGTCGTGTCCGTCGGCGTGATGGCCAGCCGCTCCGTGAGCAGCATGGGCCCGGTATCGAGGCCAGCGTCCATCTGCATGATCGTGATGCCGGTTTCCCCGTCCCCGGCTTCGATGGCGCGGTGGATGGGCGCCGCGCCGCGCCAGCGCGGCAGAAGGCTGGCATGGATGTTCAGGCATCCCCGTGGCGGGAGGTCCAGCACCCACTGCGGCAGGATGAGCCCATAGGCGGCCACCACCATCACATCGGCCTGGGCGGCCAGCAGGGCGTCGCGCGCTGCGGCGGCATCGTCCGGGTATTTGCCTTCCAGGCGCAGGCTGCGCGGCTGGGCGACGGGAATGCGGTGGTCCAGCGCGCACTGCTTGACGGGAGACGCCTGGAGCTTCATGCCGCGGCCCGCGGGGCGATCGGGCTGGGTGAGGACCAGCGGGACGGTGAAGCCTGCGGCCAGAAGCTGTTCCAGCGCCGCGCGGGCGAATTCGGGCGTGCCGGCAAAAATGACTCTCATGGAAACCAATGGGGTGGTGCGCGGCAGGTCAGTCGCGCGTGTTGTCGAAGTTGGGCTGTTCGTCCGTGAACATCACGAGCCGCACCACGCCCTGGCGGTCCAGGTGGACATGGGCCAGGCGCGGGTCGGAATTCTGGCGGAAGCGGTAGGTCCAGATGTCGCCATCAAAACGCGCCACCCGTTCCACGCGCAAGGGTGCGCCGAAGGTGCGCTGCACATCGGCGAGGGTCCAGGCTCCGACGGGGATGTTCTCAAAGCGCGTCTGCGTCAGCACCTGTTCGTTGCGCACCAGCTTGCCGCTGGCGTCGAAATCCAGGTTGTAGGCCGCAAACCCCGCGGGAAGCTCGGAGTACAGCAGCCGCTCGCCGCCCGGTAGGGAGAAGGTGGCGGTGGGCGGTCCCAGCCTGGCGATGACATCGGCGCGCAGCGCGCCGGGCGTTTCACGGGCGGGTAGCGCGCAGCCCGCGAGCTGGACCACCAGCGCCGACAGCGCCAGCACTCCGCCACCCCTGAGGGTGCAGAGCGCCGGGCGGGTCACTCGCGCGCCCCCCGCTGCTGCTTGATCATCTTGGTCTTGATGCGGTTGCGCTTGAGCGGCGAGAGGTATTCCACGAACACCTTGCCCATCAGATGGTCCATCTCGTGCTGGATGCAGACTGCCAGCAGGCCATCGGCCTCGATGACGCGCGACTGTCCCTGCGCATCCAGTGCCCGCACATGCACGGCATCGAAGCGCTCCACGCCGTCATAGATACCGGGCACCGAGAGGCAGCCCTCGTCGTTGAGGTGTTTTTCCGCACTGGTCCAGACAAGTTCCGGATTGATCAGCACCAAGGGCGCGTCGCGCTCCTCGGACACGTCGATGACGACCAGCCGCTCATGCACGTCCACCTGGGTGGCGGCCAAGCCGATGCCGTGGGCGTCGTACATGGTGGCGAGCATGTCGGCCGCCAGCTTTTGGACGCGGTCATCCACCGCCTCGATGGGGCGGGCGACCTTGTGGAGCCGGGGGTCCGGGTAACAGAGAATGGGAAGGATTGCCATGGATGCTGCCGAGAGATGTCGCTATTTTCGCCACTTTTGAGGTTCGCCGCAGCGTTGCAGGCCAATAATCGTTGCCGAATCAAGGGCTTGAGCAGAGAATCTAAGAGGGTTTGTAACGTATTTGCCCGGTCGCCCGCATGCTGCTGGCACCGAGGCGCCAGTGAGGGGGCGTTTCACAATGCATGAGAAGAGGAACAACATGACGGCATTCACCAGCGTTCGGCGGACCGCCCTGGGCGCGCTCACCATGATCGCTGGCGCTTTGCTGATCGCCCCGGCCCAGGCGCAGAACCACCCCATCTCCAGCGGCCAGCGCGCGACCGCACAGCAGGTATCGGAGCGTGGCGTTCCCCTTTCGGAGCTGGCGCCCAACGCACCGGATACCTATACCGTCAAGCGCGGCGACACGCTGTGGGGCATTTCGGGCATGTACCTCAAGCGTCCCTGGCGCTGGCCCGAGCTGTGGGGCATGAACCTCCAGTCCATTCCGAACCCCCACCTGATCTACCCGGGCCAGACGCTGTATCTGGACAAGGATGGAGGCTACGCACGCCTGCGGACCACGCCCCCGGGCGTGGCGGAACCCGAGACGCAGACGGTGCGCGTGTCTCCGCGCACCCGCAGCGACAGCCTGGCCAGCACCGCGCTGCCCACCCTCAAGCCCCACCTGATCGAGCCTTTCCTCGTGGAGCCCCTGGTGGTGGATGCCCAGGTGCTGCAGCGCGCTCCCCGCATCATCGCTACCACCGAAGACCGGGTGCTGATGGCCAGTGGCGACCGGGCCTATGTGCGCGGGGATGCTTCCGCACCCGTTCGAGCCGAGGCGGGCGAGCCCCGTTTCTTCCGTGTCTTTCGCGATGCCGTGGCCATGAAGGATCCCGTGACGGGTGAAATCCTGGGGTACGAAGCGCAGTATCTGGGCAAGGCCGAGCTGGTGCGGGGAGAGTCTTTCGAGGATATCCCCAACGGCAAGGGCGGCTATATTTCCGAGTATGTGCCTGCCACGGTGGATCTGTCGGGCACCAAGGAGGAGATCCGCGCGGGGGACCGCATCCTGCCTGCGCCCGCCCGGGTCTTTACCAGCTACACACCCCGTGCGCCCCATATCGACGTCGACGCGCGGGTCGTCTCCATCTACGGTAGCTTCTCGGCGGCCTACGCCGCCCAGAACCAGGTGGTTGCGATCAACCTGGGCTCGCAGGACGGCATCGAGCCGGGCCATGTGCTGTCGTTGCTGACCAAGGGCGATCGCATCAAGGATGTGACCGGCGATGCGAAGACCATGGTCAAGCTGCCCAGTGAGAACAACGGAACCGCCATGGTGTTCCGGACCTTCGACCGGGTTTCGTATGCCCTGATCCTGGAGATTCGCAGTGGCGTGCGGGTTGGCGACCGCCTGGTGAATCCCCAGGAGTAACTGCGCGGACCTGCCGGGGCCGCGAAGCCGCCCAGGGGCGGCACGGGCCCTGGCCTGTTTTGCTGCTGTTTGCCTTCTACAACCGCCATCATGGACCGCGACGAGCTGGGAGCATGGTTGCGCCTCACCCTCTCCGCGGGGGTGGGCAATGGCGCCGCACGGCGCCTGCTGGCGCGCTTTGGCCTGCCCGAGGCGGTCTTCCAGCAATCGGAGTCTGCGCTGCAGCAATGTGTGACCTTGGCCCAGGCCAAGGCGCTGTGCGCCGTGCCCACCGAATGGGAAGCGCTGCTCGATACCACCTGGCAATGGCTGGAGAGCGCCGATCCCCAGGGGCCTGCGCGCGCGGTGGTCACGCTGGGTGACCACCGGTATCCACAGTCTCTGCTGGATACCGAAGACCCGCCGCTGCTGATGTACCTGATGGGCCCGGCCCGGCTGGTCACGCAGGCCCCGTTTCCCGTTGGCCGGTGCCTCGCGGTGGTCGGAAGCCGCAATCCCACCGCCCAAGGCGCGGACAACGCGCGGCTTTTTTCCCGGACACTGCGCGGGGCGGGCCTCACCATTGTCTCGGGGCTTGCGCTGGGGGTGGATGCTGCGGCCCATGAAGGGGCGCTGGACGTTGACACTGAAGCCGCGGCGCAGGTTGCACCTGCCACCATTGCCGTGGTGGGCACGGGGCTCGACCGTGTCTATCCGCGCAAGAACCTGGACCTCGCGCACCGCATCGCCACGCACGGGCTTCTGGTCAGCGAGTACCCCCTGGGCACGCCACCGCTGGCCGCCAATTTTCCCAAGCGCAACCGCATCATTTCCGGCCTCTCCCAGGGGACTCTGGTGGTCGAGGCGGCACTGGCCTCGGGGTCGCTGATCACTGCCCGAATGGCGGCCGAACAGGGCCGCGAAGTGTTTGCGATTCCCGGCTCCATCCACGCACCGCAATCACGGGGCTGCCATGCGCTGATACGCCAGGGGGCCAAGCTGGTGGAGTCCGCGCAGGACGTGCTGGAAGAGTTGCGCCTGCCTTCCGCCCCGGCGGTGGACAGGCAGCTCGTTGACTTCGGGTCAGCATGCAGCAACACCGACCCGGGCATCCACGGAGGGGCAGACAGCCCTGTGCTGAAGGCCCTGGGTTTTGACCCCATGGGCGTGGATGCCCTGGTGGCCCGCACCGGCATGGATGCGGCGTCGCTGCAGGTGGCGTTGCTGGAGCTGGAGCTCGAGGGCCGCGTTGCCCGTTTGCCGGGCGGCCTGTTCCAGCGGCTGGGGACCGCCTGAGGCGCCCCCTCTGGACGGTGGTGGTTCGGGCGCGCGCCGCTTCGTTCGGTGCGCCCGGGCCTGGTCAGTCCAGAAGCCGCTCGGGGTTGGCGTCCAGCTTGGCCAGCGCATCGCGCGTGGCGCGCAAGGTCAGGCCCTCTTCTTCCTGGGCCACGAGCAAGCCGGCCTGCAGATAGGCTGCGAGCCTTCGCAACTGGATCAGGTAGCTGCTGCCGTCGACAGCGGCGAACAAATGCAGCTGCTTGCGCTGGCTTTGCCAAGCATATTGCACCTGGGCCGATGCCCCGTTGTGGTCCAGCGTGTACCAGGTGCCAGGCTGCAGTTCCTGGGCCCAGGCGACCATGTCGTCCTGAACGGGCGCGCCGTTGTCGGCGACCACATGGATGGAGGAGGCATCGATGCCCAGCATCATCTCGATGTTGTCGGCGTTGAGCGGCATGTCGCCCAGCGTCGCGTCGTTGATGAAATCCTCAAGGTTGGCCAGGCGCTTGGCCATGGCGTCGATGTGTGCCTGCGGAATGGATGCCGTCTTGGACAGGAAGGCGTCGGCCAGCGTGTCGGTGAGGACCTTGATCTGCGCATCCTGCGCCGGGCCGTTCACCCCCATCAGGGCCAATCCCTGGCGCAGGCGCTGCAGCAGGCCCGGAAGATTCTGGATGACCTGCGCGCGGTCGCTGCGGTTGGGCTTGGCGCTGGCCGCCCAGACCAGGTCCGCGGCCGTGCGCTTGAGCGATACGGTGTCTGCGTGCTGCGGGCCGTCGCGCACGGCCGACAGGGCCAGCACCTCGGCCCAGGTCTTGAAGAGAAACTCGCGGATCTCGTCGCGCACCGGCATGTCGCGCAGCATCGTGCGCAGCTCGATGGTGTACTGGATCGCGAGGGTTTCTTTCTGCTCGACCTGCTGGGCCACCGTGACCAGGCGCGAGGTGGCCTGCTTTTCGGTGAGGAACTTGGACAGGAATTTCTCGAACTCGTCGTAGACCAGCTGGAACACACGCCGGCCGGTCTCGGGGTACTGCTCGATCACCTGGACCACGCGGCGGATTTCTGCCTCCAGCGCGCTGCCATTGATGCTGGTGGCATCAAAGCCCATCACGCAGGCCCCCATGCGGTCGATCAACTGGCGCGCGGGGTGGTTGAGGTTGCTGAAGAACTCTGGCTCGGCCAGCGCCACGCGCAGCACGGGCACCTGAAGCCGGGCAAACCAGACACGCACGGCCGGCGGGATGCGGTCCTCGGCCAGGATGCTCTGGAACATCAGGGCCACCACTTCGATGATGGCTTTTTCCCCGGCGGTGGAGGCCTTCTTCTTGAGCTCGGTCGAGCGTTCGCGCACCGCGCCCGCCAACTGCACCACGGCCGCGGGACTGTAGTCTTCCATCAGGGTGGCCACGCCACTGTAGTAGGTGTCGGCGTGCACGCGGTGGGCGGTGAGGGCATGGGCGAGCGCGGCCGAAGCCGGCGGGGCATTGACCATGTCGAACCCGGTCGCCGGTTGCGTCAGCAGCCTGCGCAGTTGCCCCATCACGCCCTGCGCCCGCTGGCGGGCCCGCGCCAGCGGGGTCATGCCCGTGGCAAACCCCGTGGGCAGGCCATGCCGCGGATAGCCCGCCGGCTGCCTGCCGCCGGGCAGGTGATGCTGGGGCATGGGGTGACCGCCGCCCGGCTGGGGGATGCCGCCGCCGCGCGCCGCAGCCATGGCTTCCCGCGTCTGGGCCAGCGCCTGGGACGCCAGGCCCCCGGCACCAGAGTTGCTGGCGCCACCGGCAACCGTGCCGCCCGAAGTGCGCCGCACGCGCGACTTGAGGTCGGCCTGGGGCGTGACGCCCTGCTCCACATAGAACACATTGACGGCCTGGTACTGCTTCTGGAGCAGGTTGGCCAGTTCCCGCTGCAACGGGTCCACCACGGTCTGCAGGTCGGTGCGGGGCAGGCCGGCCTCGACCCACTGCTCGACCAGCAGCAGGCACACGGCGTCGGGCCGGAGGATGTCGCTGCTGTCTAGCTCCTGCCCTTCCAGCGACTGGGTGCGCTGGCGCAAGGTGTCGAACTGGTGGCTGACCTGTTCGCTGACCGTGAGGGCCATGCGGGAAGCCAGGATCTTATTTTCCACCACGTCGTCGCTCAGCAGCTCGAATTGGGGGCTCGCGCCGCCGGTGGCGAGGGCGCCGCGGGTGGTGCTGCTGTGCGGCGCCAGCGCATCGCGCCATGCCTTGCCGGTGCGTTCGGTCCAGGCGGCATGGTGCTGCTGGTACAACATCCAGGCATCCCGGTGCGCCTGCATCTGGCGCGCCGTGCCCGTCTGGGACATCAGCGTTGTCAGGAAATCCAGGACCGTCTTGTCCAGGTCCGGGAGTCCGCCGCACAGCCCCTCTACGAACCGCTGGCGCGCCTGGCGGGCCAGGCGGCGCTGTGGAACGGAAGGGGGCGTGGCTTGCATGGACCGATATTAGCGGTTCAGACGGTGGCCCCGGCATGGGGATCGTTCGGATCCCCATCCTTCTTCACGGGCTTGACAAGGTCTTCGCGCTTCACACCGAGCCACATGGCGATGGCCGCGGCCACGAACACGGAGGAGTAGATGCCGAACAGGATGCCGATGGTGAGCGCCAGGGCAAAGTAGTGCAGGCTCGGGCCGCCAAAGAAGAACATCGACAGCACCATGGCCTCGGTGGATGCGTGGGTGATGATCGTGCGGCTCATCGTGCTCGTGATGGCGTGGTCGATCACCTCGTGCGTCGTCATCTTGCGGTATTTGCGGAAGGCCTCGCGGATCCGGTCGAAGATCACGACCGATTCGTTGACCGAATACCCCAGCACGGCCAGCACGGCCGCCAGCACCGACAGCGAGAACTCCCACTGGAAGAACGCGAAGAAGCCCAGGATGATCACCACGTCGTGCAGGTTGGCGATGATGGCCGCCACGCCGAACTTCCACTCGAAGCGGAAGGCCAGGTAGATCACGATGCCCACCACGACCATGGCCAGCGCCATCAAGCCGCCGTGCACCAGTTCCTCGCCCACCTGCGGGCCCACGAACTCGGTGCGCCGCAGCGTGACCTCGGGGTTGGCGGCCTTGAGCGCGCCCAGTACCTGTTCGCTTTGCTGCGCCGACGTCACGCCCTTTTGCACGGGCAGCCGGATCATCACGTCGCGGGCCGTGCCGAAGTTCTGCACCTGCACGTCGGGATAGCCCAGGCCGGAGACCGTCTCGCGGACCTTGGCCAGCTCGGCCGGCTGGCTGTAGGCCACTTCCATGACCGTGCCGCCCGTGAACTCCACCGACAGGTGCAGCCCGCGCGTGAGCAGGAAGAACACGGCCAGCGCGAACGTGATGAAGGAGATCGCGTTGAAGATCAACGCGTGCTTCATGAACGGGATGTCTTTTCGAATGCGGAAAAACTCCATGATCTTTGTTCCTTGCTTGGAGTTTCTTAGTTCGTCTTGGCCACGGCGGCATCGGCGTCCGGCTTCCAGACCTGGCCGATCGACACGCTCTTGAGCTTCTTCTGGCGGCCATACCACAGGTTCACCAGGCCGCGCGAGAAGAACACGGCCGAGAACATGCTGGTCAGGATGCCGATGCAGTGCACCACGGCAAAGCCGCGCACCGGGCCGGAGCCGAAGGCCAGCAGCGCCAGGCCCGCGATCAGCGTCGTCACGTTCGAGTCCAGGATGGTGGCCCAGGCGCGCTCGTAGCCCGCATGGATGGCCGCCTGCGGCGACATGCCGGAGCGCAGTTCCTCGCGGATGCGTTCGTTGATCAGCACGTTCGAGTCGATGGCCACGCCGATGGCCAGCGCCATGGCGGCAATGCCCGGCAAGGTCAGGGTGGCCTGGAGCATCGACAGGATGGCCACCAGCAGCAGCACGTTCACGGCCAGCGCGATGCTGGAGAACACGCCGAACAGCGTGTAGTAGAAGCACATGAAGACCGCGATGGCCGCCAGGCCCCAGACCACGCTGTGGATGCCGCGTTCGATGTTGTCTGCGCCCAGCGTCGGGCCGATGGTGAATTCCTCGATGATTTCCATCGGTGCGGCCAGCGAGCCCGCGCGCAGCAGCAGCGCGGTGTCGTTGGCTTCCGCCGTGGTCATGCGGCCGGAGATCTGCACCCGGCCGCCGCCGATTTCGCTGCGGATCACGGGGGCCGTCACCACCTCGCCCTTGCCCTTTTCAAACAGCACGATGGCCATGCGCTTGCCCACGTTCTCGCGCGTGATGTCGCGGAAGATGCGCGAGCCCTTGGCGTCCAGCGTGAGGTTAACGGTCGGCTCCTGCGTCTGGCCGTCGAAGCCGGGCTGCGCGTCGGTCAGGTTCTCGCCGGTCAGGATGACCTGCTTCTTGACGATCACGGGCTGGCCGCTGCGCTCCAGGTAGCGTTCGGAGCCGAACGGCACGGGGCCGCGGCCGGTCTCGGCGGTGCGGGCCTCGGTGCCCTCGTCCACCATGCGCACTTCCAGCGTGGCCGTGCGGCCCAGGATGTCCTTGGCCTTGGCGGTGTCCTGCACGCCGGGCAGCTGCACCACGATGCGGTCCAGGCCCTGCTGCTGGATCACGGGCTCGGCCACGCCCAGCTCATTGATCCGGTTGTGCAGCGTGACGATGTTCTGCTTGAGGGCCTGCTCCTGCACGCGGCGCGTGGCTTCGGGCTTGATGGAGGCGCGCAGCTTGAATTCGCTGCCTTCGGGCGTGCTGGCGACCTGCAGGTCGGTGAACTGGTCCGCGATCAGGTTGCGGGCCGCCGTCAGCATGGCCTCGTCGCGCACCTTGATGTCGATGTTCTGGCCTTCGCGGCTGATGCCGCCGTGGCGGATGCTCTTGTCGCGCAGCGCGGTGCGGATGTCGCCCGCATAGGACTCGGCCTTCTTGGTCAGGGCCGCCTGCATGTCCACCTGCAGCATGAAGTGCACGCCACCGCGCAAGTCCAGGCCCAGGTACATGGGGTTGGCATGCAGGGATTTGAGCCAGACGGGCGAGCGGGACACGAGGTTCAGCGCCACGATGTACGACGGATCGCTGGCATCGGGCACCAGGGCCTTCTGGATCGCGTCCTTGGCTTTGAGCTGGGTGTCGGGCGTGTCAAAGCGCGCGCGCACCGAGTTGCCCTCCAGCGCCACGAAGTCGGGCGTGACGCCCGCGGCCTTGAGCGCTTCTTCCACCCGCTGCTGCACGGCGGTGTCCACCTTGACGGTGGCCTTGGCCGACGAAACCTGCACCGCAGGCGCTTCGCCAAAGAAATTGGGCAGGGTGTACAGGACCCCCACCAGCAGCACGATCACCAGGATCGCGTACTTCCAGACCGGATAACGGTTCATGATCGCGCTCTTATCTCAGTTGTGCATGGCGCCATGCGCCGACCCCTGCCAGGGACGCCGTGGATCTGGCTCTGCCAGTCCGGGGGCGTCGTCCCCCTCCCGCGCGGCGCGGGGGCAAGGGGAAGGCGCGCAGCGCCTCAGGGGAATGTTCATTGATTACTTGACCGAACCCTTGGGCAGGACCTGAACCACGGCGCTGCGCTGCAGCTGCACTTCGACGCCGTTGGCGATCTCGATGTGCAGGAAACCTTCGGACAGGCGCGTGACCTTGCCGACGATGCCGCCGGAGGTGGCCACTTCATCACCCTTGGCGATGGCGTCGATCATGGCGCGGTGTTCCTTCTGGCGCTTCATCTGGGGGCGGATCATGACGAAGTAGAGCACCACAAACATGAGCACCAGGGGCAGCATGCCGGTCAGCGAGGACATGATGTCGGTACCACCAGCGGCTGCGGCGGGTGCGGTTTGGGCAAAAGCGGAAGAAATAAACACGGACTGGACTCCACAACGGATGGTCAAAATTCACAAAACCCGCCAGGGGCCGGCGCGAGGGCGCCTTCCAGGGCGGAACAGGGCATTGTATGCGGCCCCCTGTGCGCGGCCCAAGGGGGAAGACCCAAGCCGCTGGCGGGTGTTTGCCGCGGGCGGGCGGTGCGCCGCGATGGCGGGAAAAAATCAGATCAAAATGGCCATTGACGCCGGCCTGTCAATCATTTGATGCTCCTGACTTGATAGTAAAAAGCCCGCGCGGTGCGCGGGCTCTTCACGGCAGGGCTGCCACGGCAGCCGGCTTCACGCCGCCTGGCGCTGCGGCTGGGCGGTGGTGCCGCCGGCGCGCCACTGCGCCATCAGGCCGTCCCACTTGGGGCGTGCGGCCGACAGGTGGCGCTCCTTCACGTGGCCATAGCCCCGGATTTCCTCGGGGATGCGGGCGATCTCCACGGCCAGGGCCAGGTTGTCCGCGTTCAGGCGGGCCAGCAGCTCCTCGATGCAGGCGCGGTATTCCACGATCAGCGCGCGCTCCATGCGGCGCTCCTCGGTCTTGCCGAACACATCCAGTGCCGTGCCACGCAACCCCTTCATCTTGGCCAGCAGACCAAAGGCGCTGCGCATCCAGGGGCCGAACGGCTGCTTGACGAGTTCGCCCTTGTCGTTCTTCTTGGCCGTCATCGGAGGGGCCAGGTGGTGCACCAGCTTGTAGTCGCCTTCGAACATGTTCGCGATCTTGTCCGTGAAGGCCTTGTCGGTGTGCAGGCGCGCGACCTCGTACTCGTCCTTGTAGGCCATCAGCTTGAACAGGTAGCGGGCCACGGCCTCCGACAGGCGGGTGGTGGTGCCCAGCTTGCTTTCGGCGGCGCGCACCTTCTCTACGAAGGCCGTGTACTCGGACGCGTAGGCGGCATTCTGGTAGCCCGTGAGGAACTCCACGCGCTTGGCGATCATTTCGGCCAGCGAAGGCTTCTTGACGAACTGGATCACCTGCGCGGCCTGGAACAGTGCCTGCACCGACGCCAGGTCGTGCGCGCAGCGGCGGCCCCATTCGAAGGCGGCCTTGTTGTTGTCCACCTGCACGCCGTTCAATTCCATGGCGCGCATCAGCGATGCAAGGCTCAAAGGCACGCGGCCCTTTTGCCAGGCGTAGCCCAGCATCAGCGGGTTGGTGTAGATGCTGTCGCCCAGCAGTTGGGTGGCCACCTGCTCGGCGTCGAAGCTGCCCACGCCACCCGCGCCGACCGCCGCCGCGATGGCGCTGTCGCAGTTGGCCCCCGGGAACTGCCAGTCCGGGTTGGTCACGAAGGCCGCTGTGGGCGTGCCATGCGTGTTCAGCGCCACGAAGGTGCGGCCCGGCTGCATCACGGCCAGCGTGTACTTGTGCGCCGCCACGATGGAGTCGCAGCCGATCACCAGGTCGGCCTTGGCGGTGTCGACCTTGGTGGTGTAGATGGCCTCGGGCCGGTTGGCGATCTGGATGTGGCTCCAGGTGGCACCGCCCTTTTGCGCCAGGCCCCCGGCGTCCTGCGTGATGACGCCCTTGCCGTCCAGGTGCGCGGCCATGCCCAGCAGCGAGCCGATGGTGATCACGCCCGTGCCACCCACGCCGCCGACCACGATGCCCCAGGCCGCTTCGGCCACGGGCAGCACCGGCTCAGGGATGGCCGGCAGGCTGGCCAGGTCGCCCTTCTTTTCCTTCTTGGGCTTCTTGAGCTTGCCGCCTTCCACCGTGACGAAACTCGGGCAGAAGCCGTTCACGCACGAGTAGTCCTTGTTGCAGGTGCTCTGGTTGATGCGGCGCTTGCGGCCGAACTCTGTCTCCACAGGTTCCACGCTCAGGCAATTGGACTTGGTGGAGCAGTCGCCGCAGCCCTCGCACACCAGCTCGTTGATGACGACGGTCTTGTCGGGCGTGGCGAGGGTGCCGCGCTTCCTGCGGCGGCGCTTTTCGGTGGCGCAGGTCTGGTCGTAGATGATGACCGTGCAGCCCTTGATCTCGCGGAACTGGCGCTGCAGCGTGTCGAGCTCGTCGCGGTGGTGCACCGTCACGCCCTCGGCCAGCGCCACGCCGTCGTACTTCTGCGGCTCGTCGGTCACGATGATGAGCTTGACCACGCCCTCGGACTTCAGGCTGTTCATGATCTGCAGCACCGAATGGCCTTCGGGCCGTTCGCCCACCTGCTGGCCGCCGGTCATGGCCACTGCGTCGTTGTAGAGCACCTTGTAGGTGATGCTGGTGCCCGCCGCGATGCTCTGGCGGATGGCCAGCAGCCCGCTGTGGAAGTAGGTGCCGTCGCCCAGGTTGGCGAACACATGCTGGTCGGTGGTGAACGGGGCCTGGCCCACCCAGGTCACGCCCTCGCCGCCCATCTGCGTGAAGGTCGACGTGTTGCGGTCGGGCATCCAGTTGGCCATGTAGTGGCAGCCGATGCCGGCCACGGCGCGCGAGCCTTCGGGCACGCGGGTGCTGGTGTTGTGCGGGCAGCCGCTGCAGAACCAGGGGGCGCGCTCGCCCGTGTCCACCTTGAGCTCGGCCATGCCGCGCTCGCTCGCCTCGATGATGGCGATGCGCGAATCCATGCGCGCGATGATGTCGCCGGAGACGCCCAGCTTCTTCAGGCGCTTGGCGATCGCCTTGGCGATGATGGCCGGCGTCAGGTCGGCCTTGGCGCGCAGCAGCCAGTTCTGGCTGGGGTTGGGCATGGACCATTCGCCGCCCGTGGCATCGCCCTCGGGCTCGTCGAACTTGCCCAGCACGTTGGGGCGCACGTCGGCGCGCCAGTTGTAGAGCTCTTCCTTGAGCTGGTATTCGATGACCTGGCGCTTTTCCTCCACCACCAGGATCTCCTGCAGGCCCTGGGCGAAGTCGCGCGTGATGGTGGCTTCGAGCGGCCACACCACGTTGACCTTGTGCACGCGGATGCCCAGCTGACGGCAGGTGTCATCGTCCAGGCCCAGGTCCACCAGGGCCTGGCGCGTGTCGTTGTAGGCCTTGCCGCTGGCGATGATGCCGAAGCGGTCGTTCTTGCCTTCGATCACGTTGTAGTTGAGCTTGTTGGCACGCACATAGGCCAGGGCCGCGTACCACTTGTAGTCCATGAGGCGCGCTTCCTGCTCCAGCGGCGCGTCGGGCCAGCGGATGTGCAGGCCGCCGGGCGGCATCACGAAGTCCTCGGGCATCACGATCTTCACGCGGTCGGGGTCGATGTTGATGCTGCTCGAAGACTCCACCACCTCCTGGATGGTCTTCATGCCCGACCACACGCCCGAGAAGCGGCTCATGGCGAAGGCGTGCAGGCCCATGTCCAGGATTTCCTGCACGCTGCTGGGGAAGAACACTGGCGTGCCGCAGGCCTTGAAGATGTGGTCGCTCTGGTGAGCGGCCGTGCTGCTCTTGCTGATGTGGTCGTCCCCGGCAATCGCGATCACGCCGCCGTGCTTGGCGGTGCCCGCCATGTTGGCGTGCTTGAACACGTCGGAGCAGCGGTCCACGCCCGGGCCCTTGCCGTACCAGATGCCGAAGACGCCGTCGAACTTCTTGGATTGGGGATACAGGTCGAGCTGCTGCGTGCCCCAGACGGCCGTCGCGCCGAGTTCCTCGTTCACGCCGGGCTGGAAGACGATGTTGTTGGCCGCCAGATGCTTCTTGGCCGCCCACAGCGCCTGGTCGTACGTGCCCAGGGGCGAGCCCCGGTAGCCGCTGATGAAGCCGGCGGTGTTCAGGCCGGCCACGGCGTCGCGCTGGCGCTGCAGCATGGGCAGGCGGACCAGGGCCTGCACCCCGCTCATGAACGCCCGGCCGTGGTCCAAAGAGTATTTGTCGTCGAGGGTGACGGTTTCGAGGGCCTTGCGGATGTGCTCGGGCAGTGGGGCGTTCATGGCTATGTCTCCAATGGCTTTTTTGTGGGGCCGGGCCTTGTGGGCCCGGTCGGGGCGCAGTCCTTCCGCCCGTTTAGGGCAGCGACTCCAGTGTGCAGAGAAGTGTATGTCTGCATTGCTGATATGTCTTTGCGTTCTGTGCCGTGTTTGGGCTATTCTGAGAAAGGATCTTTCTCGGTACGGCCATTTTGTGAACACTCTCGACAAATTCGACATCGCCATCCTCAATGAGCTGCAGGCTGACGCACGCCTGACGAACGCCGAACTGGCCCAGCGCGTGGGCCTTTCGGCCGCGCCCTGCTGGCGGCGGGTGCGGGCGCTGGAGGAGCAGGGCTTCATCAAGGGCTACCGCGCCGAGATCGACCGGCACAAGATCGGCCTGGGGGTGCTGGCGTTCGTGCGGCTGGATGCCGACCGCAGCACCGGCGACCTCACGCGCGAGATGGAGGCGGCGATCGCGCGCATCCCGGAGGTGGTGGCCTGCCACTACATCAGCGGCACGGGCACCTTCGAGCTGCAGGTGGTGGCGCGCGACCTGGACAGCTTTTCGCAGTTCGCGCGCGACGTGCTGCTCAACCTGCCCAACGTGAAAGACATGCACACCAGCTTTTCGCTGGGCGAGGTCAAGGCCAGCAGCGCGCTGCCGCTCACGCACCTGGCGCGCGCCAAATCCTGATTGCTATCATTTTAATAGCTTGTGGCGCTTGCTGGGAAAGCGCCAGGTGCCCAAAAGGCATCGGGCCGCCGGCCCGGGCCATGCCCCTGCACCGGCGTCGGACGCGCCGCCGGGCGCAGCGCGGCGGCAGAACCCGTCGCACAATGCGCGGACATGCCACCTTTGCCGTCCCACGAAAGCACGCGCAGCGTTGCGCCCCCGCCCCCTCCTGAACTGAGCCCGGCCCCCGAAGCGCCCGCCGACCTCGCGGCGCGTGAAGCGGCCGCGGACCGCGCGGCCCTCGCCCAGGGCACGGAAGAATCCGTGGCGGCGCGGCTCGACCACTCCGCCTCGCTCTCGCCCCTGGCGCCGCTGTCGGTGCCCGTGTTCCGCATGCTCTGGCTCACCTGGGTGGCGGCCAACACCTGCATGTGGATGAACGACGTGGCGGCCGCCTGGCTCATGACCACGCTCACCACCTCGCCCATCCTGGTGGCCCTGGTGCAGTCGGCCTCGACGCTGCCCGTGTTCCTGCTGGGCCTGCCCAGCGGTGCGCTGGCCGACATCCTGGACCGGCGGCGCTACTTCATCGCCACGCAGTTCTGGGTGGCCGCCGTGGCGCTGGTGCTGTGCGTGGCCATCATGGCGGGCGGCATGACGGCGCCGCTGCTGCTCGCGCTCACGTTCGCCAACGGCATCGGCCTGGCCATGCGCTGGCCGGTGTTCGCGGCCATCGTGCCCGAGCTGGTCAGCCGCCCGCAACTGCCCGCGGCGCTGGCGCTCAACGGCGTGGCCATGAACGCCTCGCGCATCATCGGCCCGCTGCTGGCCGGTGCCATCATCGCCAGCGCGGGCAGCGCCTGGGTGTTCGTGCTCAACGCCGTGCTGTCCGTCATCTCGGGCCTGGTCATCATGCGCTGGAAGCGCACCCACGTGCCCAGCCCGCTCGGCCGCGAGAAGCTGCCCAGCGCCATGCGCGTGGGCCTGCAGTTCGTGCGGCAGTCGCCCAGCATGCGGGCCGTGCTGTGGCGCATTTCCATCTTCTTCCTGCACGCCACCGCGCTGCTGGCCCTGCTGCCGCTGCTGGCGCGGGGCCTGGAAGGCGGCGGCGCGGGCACCTTCACGCTGCTGCTCGCGTCCATGGGCGCGGGGGCCATCACCGCCGCCATGTTCTTGCCGCGCCTGCGCCAGGCCATGGCGCGCGACGTGCTGGTGATCCGGGGCACGCTGCTGCAGGCGGCGGCCACCGGCGTGATGGCCGTGGCCCCCAACGTGTATGTGGCCGTGCCCGCGATGTTCGTGGCCGGCATGGCGTGGATCACCACGGCCAATTCACTGAGCGTGTCGGCCCAGCTGGCGCTGCCCAACTGGGTGCGTGCGCGCGGCATGTCGATCTACCAGATGGCCATCATGGGCTCCACGGCCCTGGGTGCCGCCGTGTGGGGCCAGGTGGCCACGGTGAGCGACGTGCACGCGAGTCTGGGAATCGCCGCAGGCACCGGCGTGGTGGCCATGCTGCTGGTGCAGCGCCTGGTGGCCGACCGCAGCATGGAGGAGGACCTGAGCCCCTCGCGCGCCTTCCAGGCGCCCGTGGCCGACGTGCCGCCGGGGGCGGGGCACCTCGTGGTCACGATCGAGTATTTCATCGACCCGGCCCGCGCAGCCGAATTCCGCGCCGCCATGCAGGAAAGCCGCCGCAGCCGCCTGCGCCAGGGCGCCCTGGGCTGGCAGCTGCTGCACGACATCAGCCAGCCCGCGCGGTATGTGGAGCGCATCGAGGACGAGTCGTGGACCGAGCACCTGCGGCGCTTCGACCGGGTGACGGCCTCGGACGTGGCCCTGCGCGACCGCAAGCTGGCCTTCCACGTGGGCGATGCGCCGCCGCGGGTGACGCGGTGGACGGTGGAGCCGTAGGGCGCCAGGGCCCCGGGGGCGGGCAGCCCTGCAGCGCGGGGCGCCAGGGACGATGCCTCTACCATCGCGGGATGCCTTGCAAAGGCCCGCCCCAGCCCCTGACCTTGCACGTTGACCTCCCTATGAAGTGCTTCACGCGTTCCAGCTTTCTCTCCCTTGCGCTCGCGGCCTCCTGGGCCTGCGCGGCGGCCCCCGACCCCTCCCTGCTCGGTTGCTGGCGCGCCGCCAGGATCGTGCTGACCGCCCCGGATGGCGAAAAGGCCGAAGACACCTCCGGCCGCTGCACCCTGCAATTCAAGGCGGACCAGTTCGAATCCACCTGCAAGACCACCAGCGGGACGGCCACCACCACGTACCGGTATCAGGTCGTCCGCCCCCGGGTGTATGCGGCCACCATGGCGGGCAGCACCTTCAGGACGGAGATGGTGGGCTCGACGCGCGAGTACGAGTACCGCATCGATGGCGATCAACTGCACACCGTGACCGTGCCGCCGGCCATGGCGTTCGCGGCGGCCGCTGCGGCCCAGCGGGTGGAAACCGATGCGGCGCGGGTGCCGTGCCCGTGAACGGGGCTGCCCGTCGCGGTGCGTTGGGGCACAGGGACACTTGAAGAAAATGCTCCTGATTCAATAGCTTTTAGCGCTTGTCCAATAAGGGCTGGAAGCCAAAATGACCTAAAAAAATCACCGGGGCCACAGCGCCCACAGCCGCAGGTTCTGCTTCAGGCGCCCGGCGATGTCGCCCGCCTCCGGTCCCCAGCCCGTGAAGAAGTCCGCGCGCACCGCGCCCAGGATGGCGCTGCCGGTGTCCTGGGCCATCACCATGCGGTTGAGCTGCACCTGCGGCCCGCTGGACGCGAGCCACACGGGCGTGCCGTAGGGAATGCTCTGGCGGTCCACGGCGATGGAGCGGCCGGGGGTGAGCGGCACGCCCTGCGCGCCGCGCGGGCCAAAGCCCGCGTCCAGCGGGCTCAGCGGCTCCTCGCGGAAGAACACGTAGCGCGGGTTGGTCCACATCAGCTCATTCGTGCGCTGGGGGTTGGCGGCCAGCCAGGCGCGGATGCCGGGCCAGGTGGCGTCGCGGGTGTAGCCCTGGTCCAGCAGCCAGCGGCCGATGCTCTGGTAGGGCTGGTCGTTGGTGCCCGCGTAGGCCACGCGCACCAGCGACACCGTGCCGTCCGCCTCGGCGATGCGCAGGCGGCCCGAGCCCTGGATGTGCAGCACCATCGATTCGACCGGGTCGCGCAGCCAGGCGATGGCCCGGCCGGCCAGCGCGGCCTGGGCCTCGGGCAGTGTCTCGATCTGCTGGCGCGTGTACCAGGGCTTGCGCGTCCCGAGCCCGGCGGGCACGCGGTAGACCGGCACGTTGAAACCGTTGCCGGGCTGGCGGGAGCCCTCCATCATCGGCTCGTAGTAGGCCGTTAGCAGGCCGTCGGGGTTGCCGTCGGTCGCCTCCACGCGGTAGGGCTGCAGCCGCGCGATGAGCCAGGCGCGCTGCTCCTCACCTGTGGCGATGCTCAGCTGGCGCACGTCGCTGCACAGCGAGGTGAAGGGCGGCGCGGGCCGCTCGCAGCTCTTGATCCAGGCGTTCCAGGCCTCGTGCAGCGCGTCTTCGGTGAAGCCGGGCAGCTCGGCCCAGCGCACGGGCACCCAGCGGCTCTTGGGCTGGGACATCGGCGGGGGCAGCGGGCCGGTGTCGCCCGGCAGAACCACCGCGCCGGGCGGCAGGGGCGCCGGGATGGCCGGGGGGCGGGAGGGGCTTGCGGGCGGTGGGCTCGAGCAGGCGGCCAGCGTTCCTACAATCAGTGCCGTCAATACAAGGCCTAGAAGGTGTTTGCGATCATGCCGTGGCCGTGTTGGAGTGCCTTCGGGATGAGTGGATGGCTCGGATGCGCCGCAGGGGCTCGCGCTTGTGCAAGCAGCCGGGGCGTCCCATCGCCCGTTTTCACTCCAGCCCGAAGGGCCGAGGGCTTTGCGGTCGGTCTGCTGCGTGGCGGCGCTTGCCAATAGCGGGGCCATGGGCCGCACACCGCGCCTTGTATCCCATCCCGCAAAGGCCTCTGCGCGGCCACGGGGTGACCGTAAATACGTTCTTGGGAGTGTCAATTTCATGGGGCTGATTTTGCTTGAAGCGCTGCTCGCGCTGGTGCTGCTGGTCGCCATCGTCTGGTGGACCATGTTCTCAGGCCGCAAGGGTGGTGAGCTGCAGCAGCCCCCGAAGGATTCCCCGCCGCCGCCCCCCGCACCTCCACCGCCCCCGGCGCAGTGACTTGGCATGCGCGCGGGGCGCGGGCGCCAGGCGGTGCCGTCCTACAGCCAGGGTGCCGCTGTGCCGATGGCGCCCATGCCAGCCCGCGGCCACGATGGCGTTGAGCTGGGCGCACCCGAGGCCGGGGCCAGGGACAGGCCACACGGCACGCGAACGGAACTCCCGAAGCGCCCAGCTCCAACGAATCTTTCAAGGAGCACCACCATGCGCAAACACATTCTTCTCGGCGCCACCGCCGTCATCGTCCTGGCCACGGGCTGCGCCAGCATGGACGACACCCAGCGCCGTACCGCCACAGGGGCCGGCGTGGGCGCGCTGGCCGGCGCCGTCATCGGCTCCGCCACCGGCGGCAGCGCCGGCACGGGGGCGGTCGTGGGCGCGGGCGTGGGGGCGCTGGGCACCTACATCTGGTCGCAGAACATGGAGCGGCAAAAGCGCGAGATGGAGCGTGCGACCCAGGGCACCGGCATCGCCGTGACGCAGACGGCCGACAACCAGCTCATGCTCAACATCCCGAGCGACATCTCGTTCGCCGTGGGTCGCTCGGACATCCAGCCCAACTTTGCCCCGGTGCTCGACCAGTTCGCTGCCGGCCTGCGCAACAACCCCAACACCGATGTGCGCATCGTGGGCCACACGGACAACACCGGCAGCGACGCCATCAACAACCCGCTCTCGGTGGACCGCGCCGCCAGCACGCGCAGCTACCTCACGGCACGGGGCGTGGACGGGCGCCGCATCGCCATCGATGGCATGGGCGAGCGCTACCCGATCGCCACCAACGACTCGGCCGATGGCCGCGCCCGCAACCGGCGGGTGGAAATCTTCGTGGGTGAGCGCCCGCGCGGCTAGCGGCTAGCCGCCGCACCCCGGCGCGGGGGCGCGGGGGCCGGCCTACTGCCCCGTGCGCAGCAGGTTGGCCAGCTCCACCGCCGACTTGACCTGCATCTTGTCGAACACCCGCGAGCGGTGCACTTCCACCGTGCGCACGCTGATGTCCAGCTGGTCGGCGATCAGTTTGTTGGGCAGGCCCGCCACCACCAGGTCCATCACATCGCGCTCGCGCTCCGTCAGGTCCGCGAGCCGCACCTGCAGGTCGCTGCGCTCGCGCAGCTGCGCCAGCCGCTCCGCCGACTGCGCCAGCGCCTGCTCGATCCGGTCCACCAGGGCATTGTCGGAAAAGGGCTTCTCGCAAAAATCGAAGGCGCCCCGCTTGACCGTGTCCACGGCCGTGGGCACGTCGGCGTGGCCCGTGAGGAAGATCACCGGCATGGTGGCCAGGTCGCCACGCACGGCGAGCAGGTCGAACAGCGCCAGGCCGCTCATGCCGGGCATGCGCACGTCCAGCAGCAGGCAGCAGGGCTGGCGCTGCGCCGGGCGGCTTTGCAGCATGGCATCAAAGGCCTCGGCGCTGTCGAACGATTCGCTCGGGAGCCGGCGCGAGCGCAGCAGCCAGGCCAGCGCCTCGCGCACGCTGGCGTCGTCGTCCACGATGTACACGGTGGCGTTGGATACGGGTTCCATCAGGTGTCAGGCGAAGGTTGGGGAACGGGCAGCGTGAAGGTAAAGACCGTACCACGCGGCTCGTGGGGGGCAAATCCGAGAAAACCACCGTGCTGCTCGATCACCGTGCGGCACATCGAGAGGCCCAAGCCCATGCCTTCGGCGCGGGTGGTGAAGAAGGGCGTGAAGAGTTTTTTCGCCACGTCCGCCGCGATGCCGGTTCCGAGGTCCGTCACCGCGAACTCGATCCATCCGCTGTGCTGGTTCGAGGCGGCTCGCCGCACGCGGATGTCGAGCACGCGCGTGGGAATGGCGGGGTCGTCCATGGCCTGCATGGCGTTGCGCGCCAGGTTGAGCAGCACCTGCTCGACCATGGTGCGGTCGCACAGGACGGGGGGCAGGTTCGGCTCCACCGTGGTGTTCACCCGCACGGCCAGCTTGCGCGCCTGCAGGCTCACCAGCGGGAGGATGGCGTCGAGCAGCTGGCGCGCCTGCACGGCCTCCCGCGCCTGGTCGCGGCGGCGCACGAAGTCGTGCACGCTCTTGATCACCTTGCCCGCGCGCTCGGCCTGCCGCGCGATGTGCTGCATGGCCATGCGCACGTCCTGCAGCTGCTCCGCGTTGGGTGCGGCGCCCGCCGGGCTTCCCGCCTGGGGCGCCGGCGCCTCCAGCAGGTTGATGGAGCCCGTGGCGTAGCTGGAGATGGCGGCCAGGGGCTGGTTGAGTTCGTGGCTCAGCAGCGAGGCCATCTCGCCCACGGTGGCCAGCCGGGCGGTGGCCTGCAGCCGCTCTTGCGAGGCACGCGAAAGCTCCTCCACCCGCCGCTGCTCGCTGATGTCGAGGAACGCGCTCATCCATCCCGTGTGCAGGCCCTGGGCGTTGATGAGCGGGGCCTCGATGATGAGCACCGGAAAGCGCGTGCCGTCCTTGCGCATGAATTCGGACTCGAACCCCTCGCGCGGCGGCATGGTGCCCGCGAAGCGGATGGCCTGGCGCTGGCGGTACTCCTCCACGCGCTCGGGCGGCCAGTAGGGTGCGGTCACGCTCTGGCCCAGCAGTTCCGGGGCGCTGAACCCCACCATGGCGCAGAACGCGGGGTTCACATAGGTGATGCGGCCTTCCAGGTCGCGGGCGCGCAGGCCCGTGACCAGCGAGTCCTCCATCGCCTTGCGGAATGCCAGCGCGTCGGCCAGGTCGCGCTCGGCGCGCAGGCGCCGGCGGTTGTCGCGCACCAGCACCACCATCACGGTGACCAGCGCGATCGACATGGCGGTGACCAGCGCGGTCAATACATTGGGGAACAGGCTGGGCGCGCTGTGCCAGGTGTCCATGCGCAGCACCAGCGTGCTGCCGGGCAGATCCAGCAGGTGCGTGGCCGTGAACATGCGCGAGCCCCGGCGCGCGGCGCCCAGCACGGCCAGCCGCGTGCCGTCGGCCTCGGTGAAGGAGGCTTCCTGGCTGCGCGTGAGGTTGTGCGCCACCAGGTTGATCAGCACGTCCTGCAGGGCGTAGGTGGCCACGAGGAAGCCTGTGCTGCGCCCCCCCGAGCTCAGGGGCAGGCACAGCTCCATCATTTCCGAGCCCAGCCCGTCGCCGTGCGGCTGGAAGTAGCTGCTGGAATAGGCGGGGCTGCTCAGGCGGCGCGCGTTAGCGCAGGCAATGGCGGCGTCGGACTGGTTGCCTTCGCGCAGCCGCGCGTCCCAGGCCACGGGGCGGTAGGGCGACTGGGCATGCGTGCGCACCCGCAGGCTGGTATCCCGCCACTCGATGCGCACCAGCTCGCGCCGGTTGCGCAGCAGCTCCGAGGCATCCACTTCCCAGGCGAGCTGGCCCGGGTCGCCCGCGTGCAGTGCCTGCAGGCTCTGCAGGTTGCGCGTGAGCGCCACGCGGATGTCGGACACCGCGTCGGCCGTGTCGCGCTCCAGGCGCGACTGCACCTGGCTGGCCTCGTACCGCCCCGCAAGCCACACCATGGTGGCGAGCATGGAGATCACGAGCAGTACCAGCAGGGTCCACAGCGACCAGCGCCGCCATGCGCCCCGCCAGCGCCTGAAAAGTGTGCGCTGCTGCGGGATCTTCACAGGACGCGGTGCGACAGGGAGGGAAGCTGCAGGCGCACGTCGCGCAGGCGCTGCGCGTCGACCACGCCCGACACCACGCCCGCCTGCTGGTCCTGCTCGGCCAGGATGGTGCCCCAGGGGTCCACCAGCATGCTGTGGCCCCAGGTGTGCCGGCCGTTCTCGTGCACGCCGCCCTGGGCGGGGGCCAGCACGTACGCCAGGTTCTCCACGGCGCGGGCGCGCAGCAGCACCTCCCAGTGCGCCTGGCCGGTGGTGTGGGTGAACGCGCTGGGCACCAGCAGGAGGTCCGCTCCGGCGCTGGCATGCAGGCGGTACAGCTCGGGGAAGCGCAGGTCATAGCACACGGAAAGGCCCACCCGCCAGCGGTGGCCGTCGCGCGATGGCAGCTCGAACTGCACGGGCGTGCCACCGGCCTCGATGACCCGGCCTTCGTGGTACTGCTCGCGGCCGTTGTCGAAGTAAAAGAGGTGGATCTTGTCGTAGCGTGCCACGCAGCCGCCCGTGGGGTCGAACACCAGAGTGGTGTTGCGCACCCGGTCCGGCGCGGCGGTCTGCAGCGGCAAGGTGCCGCCCACCACCCACATCCGCAGGTCGCGCGCCGCGCTGGCCAGGAAATCCTGAATCCGGCCTTCGCCCAGGGTCTCGCGCAGCGCGAGCTTGTCGGTGTCCTTGTGCCCCATCGCGCAGAAGTACTCGGGCAGCACCGCCAGCTCGGCGCCGGTGCCGGCCGCCTGCTCCAGCAGCGTGCGCGCGGCGCGCAGGTTGTCTTCCAGGCGGGTGCCCGACACCATCTGGATCGCGGCGACTTTCATCATGAGGCTTCTCCGGTTCTGGCGGGGCTGGTGCGGGGCGCTGCGTCGCTGGCGGGGCCGGGCTCGCGCCCGCGGCGGGGGACGCGCACGACGCGCGGGTCTGTCCAGGTGCCGTCGATGCGGAACTCCTGCGTGGCGGCCTCGATGAGCGGTCCGCGCAGGAACACCTGGGCCAGGAAGCTGCCCAGGCCGATCACGGGGTTGATGGCGGTGGCCACCAGCGATGCCGTCATGGCATTGATCTCGGGCACCACCACCACGCGCAGATCCTGGGTCTCGTGGTCGATGTTGGCGCTGCCCTCCATCAGCACGGCGGCATTCACGCCCTTCATCTGCAGGTTGTTCGTGGTGGCCACGCCCTGCTCGATGCGCACGTCGCCGCGCACGAAGTCGAACGCGAAGCCTTCGCTGAACACGTCGCGAAAATCGAGCGTGAGGCGCCGCGGCAGCGACTGCAGGCTGAGCACGCTGAGCAGCTTGGCCAGGCCCGGCTCGGCCTTGAGGAACTGGCCTGCTTCGATGTTCACGTTGATCTGGCCCGTCATGGACCGGTAGTCCGGGCTGAAGGGCGCGCCCATCCAGGCCACCTGGCCCTCCATGCGTCCCTTGCCGCGCCGCACCACGCCCGGCATGCCCATGCGCCCCAGCAGGTCGCCGGAGTCGCGGATGTCCAGCCTGAAATTGAGCACCGTGCGCCGGTCGGGGGTGCGCGGCCCGCCTCCCGCGGCATTCATCACCGCCCAGTTGCCGTTGGCGGTGAAATTCGCCTCGGGGGCGGTGATGTTGAATTTGGAGAGGCGCCATTCGCGCTGCGCGCCATCGCCGCCGCGGTTCTGCGCTTCGATCTCCACGCGCCCCAGCCGCTTGCCGCGCAACTCGAAGTCGTCCACCACGATGTCCAGCGCGGGCAGGGCTCCGGGCTGTTCATCCAGCAGCGCTTCGACCTGGTTCACATCGCTTTGCGGCATGTTCACGCGGGACAGCCGTGCGAACAGGCGCCCGTTGGGCTGGTCGGCGGCGCCGGGCTGGCGGTATTCCAGGTAGCCGTTGAGTTCGGTGGCATCGAGGTTGGCGCGCCAGGTGGTGCCGTCGCGCAGGGCCCCGGCCACGATGTTGTGCAGCGTCCGGCCCTGGAGGGTGAGCTCGCGCGCACGCAGGGCCAGCGTGGTGGGCAGGTAGTCCTGCGCCAGGCTGTGCGCGCTGGCCGGGGCCGCGGCGGCCGGCGCGCGCGCGGCGGTTTCCACGCGGGAGGTGGCCTGCGTCAGCACGTCCTCCCAGGCATCCACATCCAGCTTGCCCTGGTTGATGTTGGCGGCCACGCCCTGGGCGGGCATGGGGGCCGATTCGCCACCCGACAGGCCGACGCCGATGGTGCCCCGCAGCACCCGGGCCTGGGGCCCGCTGATATCGCGCACGTACACGGCCGAACCCAGCGCGCCCAGGTCCACCGTGACCTGGTCGCGCAGGGGCGGGGCGTCGGCACCGCTCCCGTGCCCGGCCTGGGTCACGCCGGCCAGGGATTCGCGCGCCACCTGGGTTTCAAAGCGCAGGGGCAGGCTGGTCTCCGCGGTCTTGCCCAGCGGCGGCGGGAGCGCCAGCGCCAGTCCCTGCAGGCTGGTCGTCACCTGCACCTCCGGCACGCCCCGGCGAAACGCCAGCGTCATGGCGTACGGCGTGCTGCCCGTGGCGTGGCGCGCCAGCTGCGAGAGCATGCCCAGCTGCGGCGCCTGCTGCAGCCCTTCGGCCGTCGCAGTGCCCTGGGCGCGCACCTGCACGGCCGACTCGGCCGCCGGCGTGTGGGCCGGCAGCGCGCGCATGCCACCTTCCAGCTTGACGCTGCCACCCAGCGCCTGCGCCTGCACGGCGTTGAGCGAGAAGCCGCCCTCGGTGAACTGCACCACGCCCCGCACGCGGCTCAGCGCAGGGGTGTCGGGCGTGATGCGCAGTTCGTTGCCGGCCAGCGTGACGCTGCCCTGGACCTTGGACTTGTTGATGTCGCTGATGGGCAGGGACAGGCGCAGCTGGAAGTCCGCATTGCCCGTGCCGCTGGCCTGGTCGAGCGCGTTGCCGGTCATGCGGCCCAGGGGCGACGTGCCCATGAGCGCGAGCAGTTCGGGCAGCGGCCCCCGGGCGTCGGCGCTGACGCTGACCACGGTGTGGGCCAGGTCCGGGATGCGGGCATCCACCTTGGACAGGCGCAGGCCCTGGCGCCCCGCGAAGCTGCCGGTGGCGCCGCGCACCTGCATGGACGAGCGCTCGAAGATCAGCTCGCCGCCCAGTTCCGTCAGCGCGGGCCAGGGCAGGGTGCCCGCCGGCTGCAGGCTGGGGGGCACGTAGGCGTAGGTCACGTCCTTGACGCGCGCGGCGATGCGGAATTCGCCCTGTCTGGGGTCGTTGAACGGCAGGTGGTGCAGGTCGCCCTTCACGCGGAACTGCACGTTGCTGGCGCTGCCCGCGACGACCGCGTCGCGCACATAGTGGCGCGAATCCGCCGGAATGGACAGCGGCAGGTAGCGGTGCACGCGGGTGCCGTCGGCGCGGTGCAGCGTGCCGGTGAGATCCAGCACGCCGGGAAACCGCGACTGGTGCGGCACCTTGGCCGCATCGCTCGTGTGCCAGGTCGCCCGTGCCTCGCCCTGCGCGTCGGCGTTGGCGAACTGCACGTCGTTGGCCTGCACCGCGATGCGGCTGCCCTCGAGCTGCCAGCGCACGTCGGCGCTGAGCCGGTCCAGGGGCAGCACCGGGTCCTCGAACACGCCGGGCAGCACCAGGGCGCCCGAGGCGATGGTCAGGGCCGCCTTGCCCCCTCCCTGGGTCATGTCCACGTCCACCGTGGCCCCGCGCAGGCCCAGGTGGGCGGTGGCCCCGGCGGAGGTATCGCCGGCCAGCGCGAGGCCGCGGATGCGCCCGCGCAGCTGGTACTGCTGCAGGTTGTCCAGGGGGCCTTTCCAGGTGGCCTGGATCTCATCCACCAGGCCTTGCGGCGCGTAGGTGCGGACCGCATCGTGCGCCGTGGCCCCCAGCGGCAGGCGGCTCGCGATCTGCGCGAGCGCGGCCAGGTCCAGGCGGTCCGCGCGGAACTCGCCCTGGGCGGGCACCTTGCCCGCGGCGGCCGTGTGGACCAGCCGCAAATTGCCGCCCGGCCAGGTCAGTCCGTCATCGGTCTGGAACAGCAGGCCCTGGGTTGAAAACTCGAAACCCCCGTTCAGCCGGCGGCCGCCGAGACGCCCCTGGATCGAGGGCAGCACCAGCGCCTGCAAATCGGGGCCCAGCTTCGCGTTGACGTCGGCCAGCGCCAGGTCGGCCGTGCCGCCCACGATCTGCCCGCGCTGCACGTCGGCCCAGGCGCGCAGCGCGCCACGGCCGTGGGCTACCTCCACGCCCACGTCGGCGTGGTGGCGCAGCCGCGAGACGTCCACCCGCGCGAAATCTGCAAACACCTGCCCGTTCCAGTGCTTCCAGTTGCCGTCGCGTGCGCTCAGCAGCGGCGCGCGGAACAGCCCCACCACCGTGAAGCGGTCGCCCCAGGCCTCCGGCGGGGTGGCGTCCAGCCGCAGGTGGTGGTGCCAGTTGCCATTGCGCAGCAGAAGGTCCACCTTCTCCAGGGCAAGCTCGGGGGCACCGCGCTGCTCGTCGGTCCAGCGCACCGTGCCATTGCGGATGAACACTTCGCCCTGCGAAAACAGCCAGTCGGCCGCGGCGTTGTCCTCGCCCTGCTGCTGGGAAAAGTCCAGGCCTGCCACCTGGATGCGCCCGTCGGCGGTGCGCCGCGCCTCCAGCTCGGGCCCTTCAATGTAGAGCTGCTCGAAACCCCCATTGAGCAAGGAGCGGGGCGACAGTGCCACGACCACGCGCGGCAGGCGCAGCGCGGAACGGCCCGCGGCGTCCAGCAGCGCGACATCCGAGAGTTCGACCGATGGAATCAGGCCCTCCGTGTGCGCCGCGATGGCCCCGATCCGCACCGGAACCCCCAGGGCCCGTGCGGCATGTGCCTCCAGCTGCGGGCGGAAATCGCCGATTCGCGGCACAATCCAGCCATGAAGTGCCCCCCACGCGATGGCCAGCAGCAGCCAGAAGGCCAGCAGCAAACCCAGCGACCACCGCGCGAGACCTGCCACGAATTTCAGCAGGCGGGTGGGGTGCGTGGTGGGAGCGATCATGGTGGGATTGAATGTGGCAGGAATTATGACCCGCGGCCTTAGCGCGGGTTCACTACAAACCAGTGTCCTTATGTATGTGGCCCCTTGCCATGTCTGCCATGCCCGCGTCTCCCGCTGATCCCCGCTGCCACCAGCCCCGTCCCGAGGGCCCGCTGGCCGCGCATTCGCGCTTCTACCAGCGCCTGCACCGCCGCTATGCGGACGATCTGTCCCTGCTGCCCGCAGGGGCGCCGGTCCTGGCCACCATGGAGACGGCCTACGATGCGCTGCGCTCGCGCGGCTGCGACACGGGCACGGCCCTGCGCGTGCTGCGCCAGCTCGTCATGGAACGGCTCGTCCAGCTGGACTGCGACGCGCAGGCGCCGCTCGCCGACATCACCCGCGCCGTCACCGAGCTGGCCGAGCTGGCGCTGGACCGTGCCAGCCACCAGGCGCGGCAGGAGCTGGACGAGCGCCACGGCGCGCCACGCGGACCGGACGGCCAGCCCGTGCAGCTGTGGATCATCGGCATGGGCAAGCTGGGCGCGCGCGAGCTCAATGTCTCCAGCGACATCGACCTGATCTACGTGTACGAACACGATGGCGAGACCGCGGGCACGGCCGACGGCCGGGGGCGCATCTCCAACCACGAATACTTCGCGCGGGCGGTCAAGGCCATCTACAGCCTGGTGGGGGATACCACCGAGCACGGCTTTGTGTTCCGCGTGGACCTGGCGCTGCGCCCCAATGGCAACTCCGGCCCGCCGTCGGTCTCGTTGTCGGCGCTGGAGGAGTACCTGCAGCTGCATGGCCGCGAATGGGAGCGTTTTGCCTGGCTCAAGAGCCGGGTGGTGGCGCCCCACGACTGCATTGGCAGCCCCGAGGTGCAGGCGCTGCGGGGCGTGGTGCTGCCCTTCGTGTTCCGCCGCTACCTGGACTACAGCGTGTTCGATGCGCTGCGTTCCCTGCACCGCCAGATCCGCGACCATGCGGCCAAGCGCAGCGCGGGCCACCCCGAGCGCGCCAACGACGTCAAGCTCTCGCGCGGCGGCATCCGCGAGATCGAGTTCACGGTGCAGCTGCTGCAGGTGGTGCGCGGCGGCCAGTTCCCCGAGCTGCGCCGCCGGCCCACGCTCGATGCGCTCACGCGCCTGGCCCAGGCGGGCCTCATGCCGCAGGAAACCGCCGATGCCCTGGCGCGCGCCTATGTCTTCTTGCGCCGGGTGGAGCACCGCATCCAGTACCTGGACGACCAGCAGACCCACGTGCTGCCCACGCGCGACGACGACCTCGCCTGGATCGCCTACACCCTGGGCTACACCGACTGCTGCGCCTTCCTGCACGAGCTGGACGCGCACCGCGAACTCGTCGCCCAGGAGTTCGACACCTTGCTGGGTGGCGCGGGCAAGAAGCAGTGCAATGGGGGCGGCTGCGGCGGCCCCCGCGCCTCGGCGCCCCCGCCCCCCGAATTCGACACCCTGCTGGAACAGCTGCCGCCCGGATTCCGCGAGCGCGTGGCCGAATGGCGCAGCCACCCGCGCGTGGCGGGCCTGCGCGACGAAGCCCGCGCCCGCCTGTTCCGGCTGGTGCAGCGCACCGCGCAGTGGCTCAAGGAGGGCCGCGTCACCGAAGAGGCCGCGCTGCGCCTGGCCAACTGGCTGGAGCCGCTGCTGCGCCGCGAGAGCTATCTGGCGCTGCTGCTGGAGCGCCCCTCCGTGCACGAACAACTGCTGCACCTGCTGGGCGCGGCCAAATGGCCCGCCCGCTACCTGCTGCAGCACCCAGGCGTGATCGATGAACTGGTGGGGGATTCGCTGCTGGCCGAGCGCTTCGTGGTGGCGGACTTCGAGCGCGAACTGGCCGTGCGGCTCGCGTCGCTGCAGTCCACGGGCGAGGACGATGATGAAACCCTGCTGAACCTGCTGCGCCGCGCCCAGCACGCGGAAACCTTCCGCACCCTCGCGCGCGACGTGGAGCGGCGCATCACCGTCGAGCAGGTGGCGGATGACCTGTCCGCCCTGGCCGACAGCGTGCTGCGCATCACCGCCCAGTGGTGCTGGAGCCGGCTCAAGACGCGCCATCGCGAGAGCCCGCAGTTCGCCATCATTGGCTACGGCAAGCTGGGCGGCAAGGAGCTGGGCTACGGCAGCGATCTGGACATCGTTTTCGTGTTCGACGACGACGACGAGCGCGCGCCCGAGGTCTACGCCGCTTTCGTGCGCAAGCTCATCAACTGGCTCACCGTGAAGACGGGCGAGGGCGACCTGTACGAGATCGACACCGCACTGCGGCCCAATGGCAGCTCGGGCCTGCTGGTCACGAGCTTCGAGGCCTACGCCAACTACCAGCAGCGCCGGGGCAGCAACACCGCCTGGACCTGGGAGCACCAGGCCATGACGCGCGCGCGCTTCGTGATGGGCAGCGATGCCCTGCAGGCGCGCTTCGATGCCGTGCGCGAGGCCGTGATCACCTCCGAGCGCGACCCCGCCGCCCTGCGTGAGGAGATCGTGCTCATGCGCGAGCGCGTGCGCGCGGCGCACCCCACGCGCGACGGGCAGTTCGATGTGAAACACAGCCCGGGCGGCATGGTGGATGCGGAGTTCGCGGTGCAGTACCTCGTGCTCTCGCAATCCGCGAACCACCCGGAGCTGGTGGGCAACGTGGGCAACATCGCGCTGCTGCAGCGCGCCGAGCAGGTGGGCCTGCTGCCGCCCGGCGTGGGCATGGCGGCGGCCGACGCCTACCGCGAACTGCGGCGCGTGCAGCACGTGGCGCGCCTGGACGAGGCGCCCACCCAGGTTGCTCCGCCCGCGCTGCAGGCCGAGCGGAATGCGGTGCTGGCGCTGTGGAGGGCGGTGTTCGGCTGAGGCCGGTCCCGGCGTGACGTTTCGTTGCATTTTTGGCGGGCGAATTTTCCGCTGGCCTTCGCCAATTCAAACAACTGTTTGAATTCTGGTGTTTAATCCGGTGCCATGAGTTTTGGCGCCCATTTCATTCCCGCAGCCCAGCGCACCGCCCGCAGTGATGGCGAGGACACGCGCGCGCGCCTGCTGCACGCGGCGCTGCAGCTGTTCTCCGAGCGGGGCTTCGCACAGACCTCGGTGCGCGCCATCGCCGAGGCCGCTGGCACCAATGTCGCCGCGATCGCCTACCACTTTGGCGACAAGGCCCGGCTGTACACGGCCACGTTCTATGAACCCTTTGGCAGCGGCAGCGACCTCATCGCCGTGTTCGCCGATCCCGCACTGACCCTGCCGCAGGCGCTCGCCTCCTATTTCGGGGGGTTTCTGGAGCCGCTCAAGCACGATGACCTCGTGACCCAGTCGCTGCGCCTGCATGTGCGCGAGCTGCTGGACCCGACCCACGTGTGGCCCGAGCTCATCGAGCGCGAGTGCCGGGCCCCCCACCTGGCCCTGGTCCAGGTGCTGTGCCGCCACATGGGCGTGCAGGAGGTGGATGACGACATGCACCGCCTCGCCTTTTCGCTGGCCGGGCTGATCATGCAGATGTGGACCCAGCGCGATCCGCTGCAGGTCATTGCGCCGCAGCTGGCAGGGTCGGGGGCTGTGGATGAGTGGGTGGACCGGCTGACCGGCTACGCCCTGAGCATGGTGCAGGGCGAGATCGCCCGGCGGCAGGCCGCACAACGGCCCGCGCGCCGCAGTACTTCACGGAATTCGCACAAGGAATCCAACGCATGACTTTGAGCAAGACCCGATTCTTCTGGGCCGCCTGCCTGCCGCTGGCCCTGGGCGCCTGTGCCGTCACGGCGCCCCCCGCGCAGGTGCCCGCGCCGCCGCCGGTGGCGTGGCAGGCGCCCTTGCCGCACCAGGGCTCGCTGGGGGATCTGGCGCGGTGGTGGACGCAGCTGGGCGACCCGCTGCTCGTCGAGCTGATCGATGCCGCGCAAGCCATCAGCCCTGGCGTGGCGCAGGCCCAGGCCCGCATCGCGCAGGCGCGTGCCACGCAGGTGAGCAGCCGCGCCGCGCTGCTGCCGTCGCTCGATGCGCAGGCCAGCGCCAGCCGGGGTTTCAACGAGCAGCTCGCGGGCATCGCCACCACGGCGCAGGCCGGGCTGCAGGCGAGCTGGGAGATCGACCTCTTCGGCGCCAACCGGGCCACCAAGACGGCGGCCGACGAGCGGCTGGCGGGCGCGCAGGCGCTGTGGCACGAGGCGCGCGTGAGCGTGGCCGCCGAGGTGGCGCAGCAGACGAGCAGCCTGCGCACCTGCCTGGAGCAGCTGCGTGTGGCCGAGCGCGATGCGCAGTCGCGCGGCGAGACCTCGCGGCTGTCCGACCTCAGCGAACGCGCCGGTTTCACGGCGCCCGCCACCGCCGCCCTGGCGCGTGCCAGCGCCGCCGAAGCCCAGGCGCGCGCATCGCAGCAGCGCATGCAATGCGATGTCGAAGTCAAGACCATGGTGGCGCTGACCGGGTGGGAAGAGCCCGCGCTGCGCGCGCGCCTGTCCACGCCGGCATCCGCCGCGCCCGACACCCTGTTCGCCATCGCCGCCCTGCCCGCCCAGGTGCTGGCCCAGCGCCCCGACGTGTACAACGCCGAGCGCGAAGTCGCCGCCGCCAGCGCCGACGTGGGCAGCGCACAGGCCCAGCGCTACCCGCGCCTGTCGCTCAGCGGCTCGGTGGGAACGGCCTGGGTGCGCAGCGGCGGCGTGACGACCGACCTGAACACCTGGACCATCGGCCCGCTGGCGCTCAGCGTGCCCCTGTTCGACGGCGGCCGCCGTGGCGCCCAGGTGGAGGCGGCGCAGGCACGCTACGACGAGGCCGCCGCGCTCTACCGCGCCAAGGTGCGCCAGGCCGTGAGCGAGGTCGAGCAGGCGCTGGTGCGGCTGCAGAGCACGGCCGAGCGCAATGCCAGTGCGCGGGTGGCGGCGGCGGGCTACCGCAACTCGTTCGATGCCACGCAGGCGCGCTGGCGCGGCGGGCTGGCGAGTCTGGTGGAGCTGGAAGACGCGCGCCGCACCTCCCTGGCGGCCGAGAACGCGCTGATCGCGCTGCAGCACGAACGCCAGGCCGCCTGGGTTTCGCTGTACCGCGCCGCGGGCGGTGGCTGGAAAGAGTGAAACACCCCCTGAGTCGCTTCGCGCATTCCCCCTCTCCCGACTCGCTGGGCGAGTCGGGAGAGGGGGACGCCCCCGGCGCGGCGGGGCGGCCCTTGCGCGGGGGCACTGGCCTGCGCCGCGCCAGTTTCATCCCGTGCGAGTGGCGCGTAGCGCCGTGGATAGTTGATATGAATTCTTCAGGACGAAAGCAAATGCAAAATTTCTCTTCCTTCAAGTTCTCTCCGACGGCCTTCGCCGTGATTGCTGCCTGCGTGCTGGCCACCGGCGGCGCCCTGGTTTTCTCCAGCGCATCGCGCGCCGCCGACGAGCCCAAGGCGGGCCAGCCCCGCCCCGCGCTCACGGTGAGCACGGCCCAGCCCCAGCGGACGTCGGTGCCCTTGCGCCTGGCGGCCAACGGCAATGTGGCCGCCTGGCAGGAGGCCAGCATCGGCGCCGAAAGCAATGGACTGCGACTGACCGATGTGCGGGTGAATGTGGGTGACGTGGTCAAGGCCGGCCAGGTGCTCGCCACCTTCTCGGCCGAAACGGTGCAGGCCGACGTGGCGCAGATGCGCGCCAGCCTGCTCGAAGCCCAGGCCAATGCGGCCGAAGCCGCCGCCAATGCCGACCGGGCCCGCTCGCTGCAGGCCACGGGCGCCCTGAGCCAGCAGCAGATCCAGCAGTACACCACCGCCGAGAAGACGGCGCAGGCCCGGGTGGAGGCCGCCAAGGCCACGCTGAACGCGCAGCAGCTGCGCCTGAAGTACACGCAGGTGGTGGCGCCCGACAGCGGCGTGATCTCGGCCCGCACGGCCACGGTGGGCGCGGTGGTGGGCGCGGGCACGGAGCTGTTCCGCATGGTGCGCAAGGGGCGCCTCGAATGGCGCGCCGAAGTCACGTCCACCGAGCTGCGCCGCATCGCGCCGGGCGCCAAGGTCAGCGTGACCGCGGCCAGCGGCGCGGCGGCCGAAGGCACCGTGCGCATGGTGGCCCCCACGGTGGACCCGCAAACCCGCAATGCGCTGGTGTATGTCGATTTGCCGGCGAACAGCGATTTCCGCGCCGGGATGTTCGCGCGCGGCGAGTTCGCGCTGGGCAGCAGCGATGCGCTCACGGTGCCGCAAGAGGCGCTGGTGGTGCGCGACGGGTTCTCGTACGTGTTCGTGGTGGGCGCCGAGCAGCGCGTGCAGCAGCGCAAGGTGCAGACGGGGCGCCGCGTGGCCGACCGGGTGGAAGTGCTCTCGGGCCTGGACGCGAATGCCTCCGTCGCCGTGCGCGGCGCGGGTTTCCTGAATGACGGGGACCTGGTGCGTGTGGTCGGCGCGCCGCCGGCGAGCGGCAGCACCTCCTCCCTGCAGGATTTCAAACAAAAAGTGCCTGTAGCGCAGGTTGATCAAGCGCTGGTAGCTATCAAATAAGGAGCGTTCTCCATGAATGTATCCACCTGGTCCATCAAGAACCCGATACCGGCGCTGATGCTGTTCGTGCTGCTGACGTTCGGCGGCCTGCTGTCGTTCAACGCGATGAAGGTGCAGAACTTTCCGGACATCGACCTGCCCACGATCTCCGTGACCGTGGCGCTGCCGGGCGCATCGCCCGCGCAGCTGGAAAACGATGTGGCGCGCAAGATCGAGAACAGCATCGCCACGCTGCAGGACTTGAAGCACATCTACACCAAGGTGCAGGACGGCGGCGCCACCATCACGGCCGAGTTCCGCCTGGAAAAGCCCACACAGGAGGCGCTCGACGATGTGCGCTCGGCCGTGGCGCGGGTGCGCGGCGACCTGCCCGGCGACGTGCGCGACCCCATCGTGACCAAGATGGACCTGGCCGCGCAGCCCGTGCTGGCCTTCACCATCGCCTCGAGCCGCATGGACAGCGAGGCGCTGTCGTGGTTCGTGGACGATGCCGTGGCCAAGAAGCTGCTCACCGTGCGCGGCGTGGGCGCGGTCAACCGCGTGGGCGGTGTTCAGCGCGAGGTGCATGTGGCGCTGGACCCGGTGAAGCTGCAGGCGCTCAACGCCTCGGCGGCCGACGTGTCGCGCCAGCTGCGCCTGGTGCAGACCGAGAGCGCCGGCGGCCGCACCGACCTGGGCGGCAGCGAGCAGCCCGTGCGCACGCTGGCCACGGTGCAGTCGGCCCAGGAGCTTTCCAGCCTCACGCTGTCGCTGTCGGACGGCCGCCACGTGCGGCTCGATCAGGTCGCCACGGTGTCGGACACGATTGCCGAGCCGCGCGCGCTGGCCCTGCTCAACGGCAAGCCCGTGGTGGGCTTCGAGGTGGCGCGCAGCAAGGGTGCGAGCGAGATCGAGGTGGGCGGGGCCGTGCAGGCCGCGCTCAAGGAGATGCGCGCGCAGCACCCCGACCTGGAGATCACCGAGGCCTTCAACTTCGTGCAGCCCGTGCAGGAGGAATACGACGGCTCCATGCACCTGCTGTACGAAGGCGCGCTGCTGGCCGTGCTGGTGGTGTGGCTGTTCCTGCGCGACTGGCGCGCCACGTTCGTCTCGGCCGTGGCGCTGCCGCTGTCGGTGATCCCGGCGTTCATCGGCATGCACCTGCTGGGCTTTTCCATCAACGTGATCACGCTGCTGGCGATGTCGCTGGTGGTGGGCATCCTGGTGGACGACGCCATCGTGGAGGTGGAGAACATCGTGCGCCACCTGCGCATGGGCAAGACGCCCTACCAGGCGGCCATGGAGGCGGCCGACGAGATCGGTTTGGCGGTGGTGGCCACCACCTTCACGCTGATCGCGGTGTTCCTGCCCACGGCCTTCATGAGCGGCATCGCGGGCAAGTTCTTCAAGCAGTTTGGCTGGACCGCGTCGCTGGCCGTGTTCGCCAGCCTGGTGGTGGCCCGCGTGCTCACGCCCATGATGGCGGCCTACATCCTCAAACCCATCGTGGACAAGCACCAGGACCCGCGCTGGATGACCGTGTACCTGCGCTGGGCGGCCTGGTGCATCAGGCACCGCTGGATCACCTTCATCGCCACGGCGGCGTTCTTCATCGGCTCGCTCGCGCTGATCCCGCTGCTGCCCACCGGCTTCATCCCGCCGGACGACAACTCGCAGACCCAGGTGTACCTGGAGCTGCCGCCCGGCGCCACGCTCGCGCAGACCCGCGCCGTGGCCGAGGATGCGCGCGAGCGCATCGCCAAGGTGGAGCACGTGCAGAGCGTGTACACCACCATCGGCGGTGGCTCCGCGGGGGCGGACCCCTTCATGGGCGGAGCCAATGCCGAGACCCGCAAGGCCACGCTGACCATCCTGCTGGCCGAGCGCGGCGAGCGGCCGCGCAAGCAGGGCATCGAGAACAAGATCCGCACGGCCCTCGAAACCCTGCCCGGCGTGCGCAGCAAGGTGGGCCTGGGCGGATCGGGCGAGAAGTACGTGCTGGTGCTCTCGGGCGACGATCCGCAGGCGCTGACCACGGCCGCGCTGGCGGTCGAGAAGGACCTGCGCACCATCCCGGGCCTGGGCAGCATCTCGTCCACCGCCAGCCTGGTGCGCTCCGAGATCGCGGTGCGTCCGGACTTCGCCCGGGCCGCCGACCTGGGGGTGACCAGCAGCGCCATCGCCGAGACCCTGCGCATCGCCACCATGGGCGACTACGACGTGTCGCTGCCCAAGCTCAACCTCGCGTCGCGGCAGGTGCCCATCGTCGTGAAGCTGCAGGACGACGCCCGCAAGGACCTGTCGCTACTGGAGCGCCTGGCGGTGCCGGGCGCCAAGGGCCCGGTGATGCTGGGCCAGGTGGCCACGCTCGAATTCAGCGGCGGCCCGGCCGTGGTGGACCGCTACGACCGCGCGCGCAACGTGAACTTCGAGATCGAGCTGTCGGGCCAGCCGCTGGGTGACGTGACCAAGGCCGTGGAGGCGCTGCCCTCCATCAAGAACCTGCCGCCGGGCGTGCGCCAGATTACCATCGGCGACGCGGAGATGATGGGCGAGCTGTTCGCCAGCTTCGGCCTGGCCATGCTCACGGGCGTGCTGTGCATCTACATCGTGCTGGTGCTGCTGTTCAAGGACTTCCTGCACCCGGTGACCATCCTGGCGGCGCTGCCGCTGTCGCTGGGCGGCGCGTTCGTGGGCCTCTTGATCGCGCAAAAGAGCTTCTCGATGCCCTCGCTCATCGGGCTCATCATGCTCATGGGCATCGCCACCAAGAATTCCATCCTGCTGGTCGAGTACGCCATCCTGGCGCGGCGCGAGCACGGCATGACGCGCTTCGAGGCGCTGATCGACGCGTGCCACAAGCGCGCGCGCCCCATCATCATGACCACGCTGGCCATGGGCGCGGGCATGCTGCCCATTGCCATCGGCATCGGCGCGGCCGACGCGAGCTTCCGCTCGCCGATGGCGGTGGCGGTGATCGGGGGGCTCATCACGTCCACGCTGCTGAGCCTGCTGGTCATCCCCGCCGTCTTCACCGGGGTGGATGATCTGGGCCAGCGGTTCGGGCGCCTGGTGCGCCGGCTGCGGGGGGCGCACCACGCGCCCGCCGCCCCGGCGCTGCCCCCGGTGCCCGCCTCGCCGCCCGCACCGTGATGGCCCGGTGGTGGTTGCCCGAACAACCGGGCAATCACCCGGGTTGACCAGGGTTTGGTGGCGCGCCAGTCGTTAGATAATGTAACGAGCACCATGAACCTCGTCAGCCTGAACATCGAATCCATTCAGCTTGGCCACCCGCTGCCCTTCGTGCTGCGGGGGGCTGATGGCGTGCTGCTGGCGCAAAAGGGCTATGTCATCCGCACCCGGGACGAGCTGGCCAAGATGGTGGCGCGGGGCCGCCAGCTGTGCGTGGACACCGATGAATCCGGCGACAGCCACCGCGCCTACCTGGCGCAGCTGCAGCGCATGCTGATCGCGGACACCAACCTGGGCGAGATCGCCGCCATGCAGATGACGGCGGCCGACGACCCGGCGGGGCGCGGGCGCGGAGGCCGGGCCCTGCCCGACTGGCCCGAGCTGCAGCTGCGCGCCACGCAACTGCTGCGCGCGCCGTCCCCGTCGGACTTTGGCGGGCGCTTCCAGGCGCTGCACGACGAACTCTCGCGCCACTGTGAGCAGACGCCCGATATCACCCTGCTGGCCCTGATCTACCTGTCGGCCCAGGAAACCCGCATGTACAGCGCCACCCACTCCATGCTGGTGGCCTGCGTGTGCATGGTGGTCGCGCGCGAGATGCTGCGCTGGCCCGAGGGCCGGGTGCAGCAGCTCGGGCATGCGGCCTTGTCCATGAACATCGCCATGACCGAACTGCAGGACCAGCTGGCCCAGCAGACCCACCCCCTGACTGCCCAGCAGATCGCGGCCGTGGAAGACCACGCGTCACGCTCCGAGGCGCTGCTGCGCTCGCTGGGCGTGGCCGACACCGCATGGCTGGAGGCCGTGCGCTGCCACCACCACCGCACGCCTGGCCCGCTGGCCAAGAAGACGGAAGCCCAGCAGATGGCCCGGCTGATCCAGCGCGCCGATATCTTTGGCGCCCGCATGGCGCCCCGCGCCGCCCGCTGGCCCATGCCGGTCACGGCGGCCATGCAGGCGAGCTACTACGATGAGGAGCACCAGGTGGACGAGGCCGGTGCAGCGCTCGTCAAGACGCTGGGCGTGTATCCGCCAGGGGCCTTTGTGCGGTTGGCCAGCCAGGAGGTGGGTGTCGTCATCCGCCGAGGTACGACGGCCACCACGCCCAAGGTAGCGGTTGTGACCAACCGGGACGGCATGCCCACGGGCGAGCCGATTCCCCGCGACACCGGCATGCCGCCCTGGAAAGTCACGGGCGTGGTGGCCTTCAAGGACGTGCGGGTCAAGCTCCCGCTCGACCGCCTGCTCAACCTGGGCTGATCTTTTCGGCCCCGCAGCGGGGCCGCACCCGATGCGGGTGAACGCCCCCTCGCCCGGTGTGGCCGCCATGGGCACTCCCTGGCCCGTTTTTCAACGCTCCCACGGGGCTGATGCCCGGCATCCGGCTTGCATCCGATGCCCGTCTGGCCGTGCGCCACGCAATACCCCCTTCCCGCTGCCGGGAATCTGAATCCAGTGGCCATTCATCGACGTATACCAATGAGTACAAATAAAAACTCATGTGGACAAAAAATGATGGAATGGTTAAATTGCCCACACCACTGCGCTATGAGTCCTATGAAAACCTCTTCCAGACGCCTTTTTCCGGCCACGGGCCTTCTTGTCCTCGCGATGGCCGCCGGGCTTGCCCCTCGCGCGTGGGCGGCGGACGCGGAAAGCTGCCCGGCCACCTTGCAGCACACCTTTGCACGGCTGCAGGATGAAAAGCCGCAGTCGCTGTGCCAGTACAGCGGAAAGGTCGTGCTGGTGGTCAATACCGCCAGCTTCTGCGGCTTCACCGGCCAGTACAAGGGGCTCGAGGAGCTGTATGCCCGGTACAAGGACAAGGGCCTCGTCGTGCTGGGCTTTCCGTCCAACGACTTTTCGCAAGAGAGCGGCAGCAACCAGCAGATCGCGGACTTCTGCGAGAACACCTTCGGCGTGAAATTCCCGATGTTCGCCAAGAGCAGCGTGAAGGGCGCGGACGCCTCGCCGCTGTTTCGCCAGCTGGCACAGCTGTCGGGCACCGCGCCGCGCTGGAACTTCCACAAATACCTGCTGGGCCGCGACGGCAAGCTGGTCGACCAGTACTCCAGCCTCACCGCCCCTGACAGCAAGGGCCTGGTGCGCGCCATCGAACAGCAACTCGCTGTTGCCGCTCCACGGTGATTGCAATGTTTTCTTTACGTTTCTTTAAAAAAAACCGGCGCGGGGCCTGGAACTTCCGCGCGAGGGCCCCACTCTATTCCCTGCACGCTGCGATTGCGTGGCGTACAGTTTTAGTGTTGCGAAGCCTTTCGGGCCCCCGGGTTCCGACTGACCTCCTGGAGCGCTTCTCCTCCCTCCCTCTCTTATTCGTTTCGGGACGCTTCGCAACCTTTTTATTCCAGGCACCGGCCAGAGGGGGCCGGCCATGAAAATCGCCATCATCGGCTCCGGCATCTCCGGACTGGCGGCCGCGCACCGGCTGCGTGGCCAGGCGCACATCACCCTGTATGAGGCCGGCGACCACTTTGGCGGCCACACCCACACCGTGGATGTCACGCTGCGGGATGCCAGCGGCCGGCTGGTCACGCAGGGCGTGGACACCGGCTTTCTCGTCTTCAACGAACGCACCTATCCGCAGCTGATCCGCCTGCTGGCCGAACTGGGCGTGCAGACGTGCCGGTCCGACATGTCGTTCTCGGTGCAGGTGCCCGGGGCCCGGGGCGGCCGGCCGCTGGAGTGGAGCGGCACGAACCTGGGCACCGTCTTCGCGCAGCGCGCCAACCTGGTCAGTCCGCGCTTTCTGGGCATGCTGGCGGACCTGCTGCGGTTCAACCGCCTGTGCACCCGCATCGCCGAGGCCGGGGCCGATGCGGCGCTCATGCAGCCCCTGGGCGACTTCCTGCGCGAGCACCGCTTTGGCGATGCCTTCCGCGACTGGTACTTCCTGCCCATGCTGGGCTGCATCTGGAGCTGCCCGACCGACCAGATGCTGCAGTTTCCGGTGGCCACCCTGATCCGGTTCTGCCACAACCATGGCCTCCTCCAGGTGAGCGACCGTCCGCAGTGGTGGACGGTCGCGGGGGGCGCGCGCCACTATGTGGACAAGATCGTGGCCGGTATCGCGGACACGCGCCTGTCGACCCCCGTGCGCCGCATCGAGCGCGATGCGGCCGGCGTGCGGGTGGTGACCGACGGCGGCACCGGGCATTTCGACCAGGTCGTCGTGGCCACGCATTCCGACCAGGCGCTGGCGCTGCTCGCGCGGCCCACGCCGCAGGAACGCGCCGTGCTGGGCGCCATCCGCTACCAGGCCAACCGCGCGGTGCTGCATACCGACACCGCGGTGCTGCCCGCGCGCCGCGCCGCCTGGGCCGCGTGGAACTATGAGCGCGCCGCGCAGCCCGGCCGCGAATCGGCGCGCGTGTGCCTGCACTACCTCATCAACCAGCTGCAGCCCGTGCCCTTCGCGCAGCCCGTGGTCGTCTCGCTCAACCCCGTGCGCGAGATCGCGCCCGACCAGGTGATCGGCAGCTACGACTACGCCCACCCGGTGTTCGACCTGGCCGCCATTCGCGCGCAGCGGCAGGTGGCCGAGATCCAGGGCCATGGGCACACCTGGTTCTGCGGGGCGTGGACGGGCTACGGGTTCCACGAAGACGGACTGAAGTCCGGGCTCGCCGTGGCCGAACAGGTGCTGGCCCGCCAGCCCGCTCCCCTGGCGGAGGCCGCATGAACATCGGCATGGGCACCGCTCCCGAGGCCCCGCAGCCGCTGATCGGCTTTGGCCAGGTGCGCCATGCGCGGCTGCGGCCCCGGCGGCATGCGTTTGCCTACCCCACGTTCTTTCTCCTGCTGCCCCTGCGCAGCATGGGCGCCGCAGCGCCGGGCCCGCTGGCCGTGAACCGGCGCGGCGCCATCAGCTTTCACGACACGGACCATGGCGACGGCCGCAGCGCCGCGCAGGGCGGGGCGCTGGCCTGGCTGGACGAGCTGCTGCGCGCCGAAGACATTGCCGACGCCACCGGCGAAGTCTGGCTGCACTGCTACCCGCGCGTGCTGGGCTACACCTTCAAACCCGTGAGCTTCTGGTACTGCCACCGCGCCGACGCCAGCCTGCGCGCCATCGTGGTGGAAGTGAACAACACCTTTGGCGAGCGGCACTGCTACCTGCTGGACGCGCCCCGCTACGGCGTGGAACTGCGGGCGCGCAAGGTGTTCCATGTCTCGCCCTTCTGCGAGGTGGGCGGGGGCTACCGCTTTCGCTTCCTGCGCACGGCGGGCGGGCCCGCCGATGCGGGCCGCACCGTGGCGCGCATCGACTACGACGACGACGCCGGACCGCTGATCGAGACCAGCGTGAGCGGCACCCTGCACCCCATCACGGGGCAGACGCTGCGCCGGGCCCTGTGGGGCTACCCGGCCATGACGCTGGCCGTCATCGCGCGCATCCACTGGCAGGCCTTGCGGCTGTGGCTCAAGCGTGTGCGCTTTCACCGCAAGCCCGAGGCCCCTGCCTCCATCGTGACCCGTTGACCCCACAGCCCGACGAGACCGCCATGAACACGACCACGACCACCGGCGCCGCCCTGCACGCCACCCTGCCCGCCGGCACGCCGGCCGCCGCGCGCACGGCCCTTCGGCTCCTGCAGGGGCTGCAGCATGGCAACCTCACGGTGCAACTGCCGGACGGCACGCTGCAGCACTTCGGCCAGGGGGGCGGCCTCTCGGCGGCCATCACGCTCAGGAACTGGAACGTGTGCAGCGCGGCGCTCAGGTCGGGGGACATCGGCTTCGCCGAGAGCTACATCGCGGGGGACTGGACCACGCCGCACCTCACCGACCTGATCAAGCTCTTCATCGCCAACCGCCAGCAGGTGGAAGGCGTGATCTATGGAAGCTGGGCCGGACGCCTGCTGTACCGCATCAAGCACCTGCTCAACCGCAACACGCGCGCCAACAGCCAGAAGAACATCCACGCGCACTACGACCTGGGCAATGCGTTCTACGCGCTGTGGCTGGACGACACGATGAATTACTCGTCCGCCTGGTTCGAAGGCGATGCGGGCGGCGACATGCGCAAGGCCCAGCATGCCAAGGTGCGCCGCGCCCTGAGCCAGGCGGGGGTGCGGCCGGGGCACCGCGTGCTCGAGATCGGCTGCGGCTGGGGGGCGCTCGCCGAGATGGCGGCCACCGAGTTCGGCGCATCGCTGACCGGTGTGACCCTGTCCACCGAGCAACTGGCCTTCGCGCAAGGGCGCATGGCGGGGCAGGGGGTGGAGCACCAGGCCGATTTGCGGCTGCAGGACTACCGCGACATCCACGATGGCCCCTACGACGCCATCTGCTCCATCGAGATGGTCGAGGCCGTGGGCCGCGAGTACTGGCCCACCTACTTCCAGTCGGTGAACCGCCTGCTCAAGCCCGGTGGCAAGGCCTGCATCCAGAGCATCGTCATCGACGACAGCCTGTTCGAGCGCTACATCAGCTCCACGGACTTCATCCAGCAGTACATCTTCCCGGGCGGCTGCCTGCCGTGCCCGCGCGAGTTCCGCCGCGAGGCCGAGGCCGCGGGCCTGCGCGTGGTGGACGAGTTCGCCTTTGGCCAGGACTATGCCGAAACGCTCAGGCGCTGGCGTGACCGCTTCGTGGCCCAGCGCACGCAGATCCTGCAGCTGGGGTTCGACCAGCGCTTCCTGCACATCTGGGAGTTCTACCTGGCGTATTGCGAGGCGGCGTTTGCGATGAGCAACATCGACCTGGTGCAGTACACGCTGGCCAAGGATTGAGATTGCTATGAAAAATATAGCTGCCACCGCGTGTCTTATCTGCGCTGCAGCCGTTTTTCATTCCAGCATGGCTGTGGCGCAAGGGGCAGGGGCGGCCCAGGCCACGGCGGCGCCGCTGTCCGGCGTGCGCCTGGCGGGCCAGGGCGTTCTCCGGTTCCTGGGTTTCGAGGTCTACCGCGCACGCCTGTGGGTGCAGCCGGGCTTTGACGCCGAGAACTACGGCGCCCAGCCGCTGGCGCTGGAGCTGACCTACCACCGCGACTTCACGGCGGAGGCCATCGCCAGGCGCTCCATCGAGGAAATGCGCCGCGTGGGCAGCTTCACGCCCCAGCAGGCCGCGCGCTGGCAGCAGGCGCTGCAGGCGGCGTTGCCGGACGTGAAGGTGGGCGACCGCCTTCTGGGCATTCACCAGCCGGGCGTGGGGGCGGTGTTCAGGATGGCCGGGCGCGTGGTGGGCGAGGTGCCCGATGCCGAGTTCTCGCGCCTGTTCTTCGGCATCTGGCTCTCGCCCCAGACCTCCGAACCCAGGCTGCGCCAGGAACTGCTGGGCGCGACCCGCGCCATGGGGCAGCCATGACCCGCACCACCCAGCCCCTGCGCGCCCGTCACGGCCTGGCCTATGGGCTGCTGGGCCTGCCCCTGGCGTTTGTGGCGCTGCCGCTGTACGTGCTGCTGCCCAACCACTATGCCCGCGAGTTCGGCATGCCGCTGGCCACGCTGGGCTCGGTGCTGCTGGCGGCGCGGTTGTTCGATGCGGTGTCGGACCCGCTGCTGGGCCGCCTCTGCGACCACCTGTTCGGCCGCTCGGTGCGTGCCGTGCTGGCGGCGGGCGCGGTGTCGGCCATGGTGCTCGCACTGGGGCTGACCGGCCTGTTCTTTCCGCTGGTGCGCGGGGCCGATGGGCTGACCGCCTGGGCCCTGGTGGCGCTGCTCATCACCTACACGGCCTACAGCCAGCTGGGCATTGCGCACCAGGCGTGGGGCGCGCGCCTGGGCGGCGACGAACTGCAGCGCGGCCGCATCGTGGCATGGCGCGAAGGCGCCGCGCTGGCGGGCGTGGTGCTGGCCTCGGTGCTGCCCGCGCTGCTGGGGCTGCCGGTCATGCTCGGCGTGTTTGCCATGGCCTTGCTGCTGGGCTGGTGGGCCTGGACGCGCGCGCCGCGCCCCCCGGCGCATGCGGGTGGCGCCGTGGCGGGCGGGTATCGCCCGTCGCGGCGCGCCAGCCTGTGGCGGCCGTGGGGGCGCCCCGCGTTCCGCCGCCTGCTGGCGGTGTTCATGCTCAACGGCATTGCCAGCGCCATCCCGGCCACGCTGGTGCTGTTCTTCATCCAGGACCGCCTGCAGGCTCCACCCGCCCAGGAGCCCCTGTTCCTCGCGGCCTACTTCGTCTGCGCCGCGCTGTCGATCCCGTTGTGGCTGCGCGCCGTGGCGCGCTGGGGCCTGGCGCGCACCTGGCTGGCGGGCATGCTGCTGGCGGTCGCAGTGTTTGTGTGGGCCGCGTTCGTGGGGGTGGGCGATGTGCTGCCCTTCCTCGCGGTCTGCGCGCTGTCGGGCGTGGCGCTGGGCACCGACCTGGCGCTGCCCGGCGCCCTGCTGGCCGGCGTGATCGCGGCCGAGGGCGACAGCGGCCAGCACGAAGGCGCGTACTTCGGCTGGTGGAACTTCGCCACCAAGCTCAACCTGGCGCTGGCCGCGGGCCTGGCGCTGCCCCTGCTGGGCTGGCTGGGCTACACCCCCGGCACGCGCGGCGACGGCGGCTTGCAGACCCTGGGCATCGCCTATGCGGTGCTGCCCTGCGTGCTCAAGCTGATGGCGGCGGCGGCGCTCTACGCCCTGCTCCTGCGGCGTCCCCGCAGCGCAGCGATTGTTTGAATGAACCTGTCCGAACCGACCCCAGGGCCCACCCCATGATGCAACGACGCCTCCTCCTTTCCGCCATGGCGGCTGCGCCCGTGGCCCTGTCCGGCTGCGCCAGCCCGGGCATCGAAGGCTATGCCAGCGAGAAGCCCGTGCTGGACCTGGCCCGGTATTTCAACGGCAAGATCGACGCCTGGGGCATCTTCCAGGACCGCAGCGGCCAGATCGTCAAACGCTTCACCGTGGTCATGGATTGCCAGTGGCAGGGCAACGAGGGCGTGCTCGACGAGGCCTTCACCTATTCGGACGGCACCACCCAGCGCCGCATCTGGCGCCTGACCCAGCACGCCGACGGCCGTACCACCGGCACCGCCGACGACGTGGTGGGCACGGCCCACGGGCAGGCGCGGGGCAACGTCTTCCGCTGGAACTACACGCTGGCCCTGCCGGTGGATGGCACGGTCTACCACGTCGACCTGGACGACTGGATGGTTCTCATCGACGACCGCGTGATGCTCAACCGCGCCACCATGAGCAAGTTTGGCGTGCGCCTGGGCGAGATCACGCTGTCGTTCACCAGGCGCGCGCCATGAGCCTGAACCCACCGCTGCGCGACTGGCAGGGCCGCAGGGCCTGGGTGATCGGCGCGTCCAGCGGCATCGGGCGCGCCACGGCGTCGGCCCTGCATGCGCGCGGTGCGCAGGTCACGGTGTCGGCCCGCAGCGGCGATGCGCTCGATGCCTTTGCCGCCCAGCACCCCGGCAGCCTGGCCCTGCCCCTGGACATAGCGCAGCCCGAGCAGGTGCAGGCCGCCGCCGCACGGGTGCTGTCCGGGGGCGCGCCCGACCTGGTGTGCTACTGCGCCGGCACCTACCGCGACATGCGCGCCACCGACCTGGATCTGGCCGACATGCTGCGCCACGGGCAGATCAACTACAGCGGTGTGCTGCACGTGCTGGCGGCCGTGCTGCCCGCCATGCTGGCCGCGGCGCACGCGGGGCGCCCCGGGCATGTGAGCGTGGTCAGCAGCGTGGCGGGGTTCCGGGGGCTGCCCAGGAGCCTGGCCTACGGGCCGACCAAGGCTGCGCTCATCAACCTGGCCGAGTCGCTGTACCTGGATCTGCACGGCTTGGGGCTTGGCGTGAGCGTGATCAACCCCGGCTTCGTGGCCACGCCGCTCACGGCGGGCAACGACTTCACGATGCCCGCGCTGATCTCGCCCGAGGCGGCGGCGGCGGCCATCTTGCAGGGCTGGGAGCGGGGGCATTTCGACATCCACTTCCCCAAGCGCTTCACGCGGGTGATGAAACTGCTGCGCGTGTTGCCGTATCGGTGGTACTTTCCTGCGGTCCGCAAGTTCACGGGACTCTGAGCGCCATGCTGCAGCCACCTCGCACCACAACCTCCACCGAAGAAGCCGTCACCCGCGTGGTGGCCTTCTTCGAGACCCTGGCCCCGGCCGACGTGGCGGCACTGGGCCGCCTGTACGCGGCCGATGCGCGCTTCAAGGACCCGTTCAACGAAGTGCGGGGCCTGCCCGCCATCCAGGCCATCTTCGACCACATGTTCGAGGCGCTGGAGCAGCCGCGTTTCGTGGTCACCGGCCGCGTGGTGCAGGGCCCGCAGTGTTTCCTGACCTGGGAGTTCCTGTTCGCCTTCAAGGGCTTTGACAAGGGCGTGACGCAGACCGTGCGCGGCGCCTCGCACCTGGTGTTCGATGGCCAGGACCTGGTGGCGCTACACCGCGACTACTGGGACGCCGCCGAAGAACTGTACGAAAAGCTGCCGGTGGTGGGCGCGCTGATGCGCTGGCTCAAGAAACGCGCCAACAGTTGATTGTTGGCCGTTGACGCATTGATCACGCCAGCGTTTTGATGCGCGGGTGCCCCGGCAGCGGCACCGCGCGCTGCAGCACGCCCTCGGCCAGCCACAGCGCACTGTTCCATGCGCGTTGTGCCACATAAGGCAGCGGCAGCTGCTGGTAGTCGTCGTTGAAGACCTCGAAGCTGTAGTCGCCCTGGTAGCCCATGCCATCGAGCGTGCGCACCAGTTCGGCCAGCGCCTGGCTGTGCACGCCCTCGCCCGGGAACACGCGGAAGTGCCGTGCCGTGTCGATGCGCTCCTGCACCGTGCGGGTCTCCTGCCACATGAAGTCCGAGAGCTGCACCAGATAGATCTTGGCGGGGTCCACGTCGGCCAGCGCCGTGAGCGGCGTGCTGGTGGCGAACTGGTGGTACGAGTCGATGGCCAGGCCGAGGTTGGGGCAATCCGCCTGCTCGACCGCCGCCCACGCCTGATGCACCTCGTTGATGTGCCGTCCCCAGGAGAGGCCTTCGAAGGCCACGCGGATGCCGTGCGGCAGCGCCAGCAGGGCGAGCTTGCGCAGGTCGCGGGCAATCGCGTCGGCATCGGCGGTGGCATGGGACGAGGTGGAGCTGCAGGCCAGCAGCACCGGCGCGCCCAGGTCGCGCGCCATCAGGATCATCTGCTTGGCGATGTCCACCTTGTAGCTGTGCAGGTGGCCCGACAGGCCCTCGAAGTCGCGCAGCACCTGGAAGCCCGTCACGCGCAGGCCGCTGCTGCGCACGGCGTGCACGGCCGCCTCGATGCCCTGCGGATGGCCCACGATGTCGCGGGCCGCCAGCATGATCTGGCCGAAACCCGCCGCCTTGACGGCGGCCAGCTTCGCCCCCAGCGGGCCGGCCAGGCTGATGGTGTCCATGCCGAAGTCGGCGACGTTGCGTTGCATGGTCGAAGTGCGCATCGAGGTCTCCGGGCGGTGGTCAGCGGGCGTCGAGAACCAGCTCGAAGCTGGGCGAGCCGGCATCGGCCCGCGTGAGCGCGCCGCGCGTGCCCGTGTGCACCCCCGTGGGGGATTCCACGAAGTCCACGCCCCGGGCGCGCAGCGCGTTCACCGTGGCCAGCACGTCCGGCGTGCCGAACGCCACGCGCTGCAGCAGTTCCTCGGGGTCGGCATCAAGCGCATCCACGAGCGGCTCGATCAGTTGCCAGTGCAACGTGCCGCAGGGGCTGGCCAGGATGCGGCCATGCGTGAGCACGCCGAACGACTGGTCGGGCGCCAGCTCGGCGAAGCCGAACAGTTCGCCGTAGAAATGGATCCAGTCAGGCGCCCTGCCCAGGCCGATGTACTGCACCACGCCGAACAGATGCAGGCCCTGCAGCGCGGGCGGGCGCGGATTCACGGTGGGGATGGGGATGAAATCCACCTCGTAGATCGAGAATTCCTTCCAGCGGTCCACGAAGTAAATGCGGCTCGCGCCCACGCCGTGGATGGCGGGAATGTTCAGCTCCATCACCTGGACCTCGGTGTGCACGGCCCAGGCGCCCAGCTCCAGCACGCGGCGGTAGGCGGCGGCTGCATTGCCCACACGGAAGGCGATGGCGGCGAGCACGGGGGTTTCCGCCAGGGCCGACGGCGCGTGCGGCCCGGTGCGCTCTTCGTCCTGGTGCGCGTTCACGATGATGTTCATGTCGCCCTGCCGGTACAGCAGGACCTCGCGCGAGCGGTGGCGCGCCACCGGCTGGAAGCCCATGCGCTCCAGCGCCTGCCCCAGCGCCTGCGGGCGGCTGGTGGCGTATTCGATGAACTCCACCCCCTGCAGTCCCAGGGGGTTGGGCAGGTCTCCGAGCGCCTCGCGGGCGGCCATCATCGGGGTGCTCATGCGTTGGACTCCTTGCGTGTGGTTGCGGTGGTGTCAGCGCGGGCTGACGAGCCGGCGAAAGTGGGCGTCCATCCGGTCCGCGTCGGGCGCCACGCCGGTGAACAGTTCAAAGGCACCCACCGCCTGGCCCACGGCCATGCCGCCCCCGTCCGAGACGCGGCAGCCCAGTGCGCGCGCGGCCTGGACCAGGGCGGTGTCGAGCGGGAAGTACACGACCTCGGACACCCACAGCGCGGGGCGCAGCAGGCCCGTATCGAGGGGCAGGCCGGGCAGCTTGTCCATGCCCGTGGGCGTGGCGTGGATCAGCCCGGTGGCCCGCGCCATGGCCGCGTGGATCTCGCCGGCCTCGGCCCGGGGGCCATAGAGCGCATTCACGTCGGCGGCCAGTTGCGCGGCCCGTTCGGGCTGCGCATCGACGATGGTCAGGTGCCGTGCACCCAGGCGCAGCACGGCATGCGCGATGGCGGCGCCCGCACCGCCCGCGCCCAGCAGCACGACGCGGCCGAGGTCGGCGCCCGGCAGCGCACGGGTGAAGCCCCGGGCCCAGCCTGACCCGTCCGTGTTGTGCCCCACGAGCTTGCCATCGTGGACCACGACCGTGTTCACGGCCCCCATGGCTTGCGCTTCTTCCGACAGGCTGTCGAGGTAGGGGATCACGGCCTGCTTGCACGGGTAGGTCACGTTGCAGCCGGCATAGCCCATGATGCGTGCCGCCGACAGCAGCGTGGGCAGCTGTGCGGGAGAAGACGCCGAGCGGTCCAGGTCGATCAGCTGGTAGTGCAGGCGCATGCCGTGGTGCCGCGCCTCCTCTTCGTGCAGGGCGGGAGACAGCGACTTCTGGATGCCGGCACCGATCAGCCCGATCAGCACCTTGCGGGGGCTTGTGGAAGACATGGCGGATGCGGTGGATGACACCGGGGGATCAAGGAGCTGGGTGCTCATGGGCGGGTTGCGTGGAGGACGCGCTGGCGTGTGGGCGTTGGTGCCCGCACCGCAGCGCGGGGGTGGCTGCTGCGTTGCGATGGCCTACTTGCCGCCGCGCAGCTTGGCCAGCGTGGCATAGACCTCTTGCACGGTCTCGGCGCCCACCTTGTCGCTGTGCTTTTCCACCACGGGCTTGACCTTGGCGCGCAGCTTGTCGACTTCCGCCGGCGAGAACTCGGTGACCTGCATGCCGGCCTTCTTGAGCTCTTCGAGCGCCACGTCGGCCTGCGAGCGCGAGACGCTGCGCTGGAACGCGGTGGCCTCGGCCATGGCTTCGGTCACGGCCTTCTGGTCGGCGGGATTCAGGCTGTCCCAGAACTTCTTGCTCACGATGACCGCCTGCGGGTTGTACATGTGGCGCGTGATGGTCAGGTGCTTTTGCACCTCGGCGAACTTGGACGACAGGATGGTGGAGAACGGGTTCTCCTGGCCGTCCACGGCCTTTTGCTCCATGGCCGTGTACAGCTCGGGGAACGGCATGGGCACGGCGTTGGCGCCCAGCGCGTTGAACATGTCGATGTAGATGGGCGACTGGATCACGCGGATCTTGAGGCCCGCGATGTCCTCGGCCTTGGTGATGGGGCGCTTGCTGTTGGTCAGGTTGCGAAAGCCCAGTTCCCAGTAGCCCAGGCCCACCAGGTTCTTGGCCGCGAGCTTGTCGAGCAGCTTCTTGCCGAAGGGGCCGTCGGTCACGGCATCGGCCTCCTGGGGCGAGGCGAACAGGAACGGGAAGTCGTAGATGCCGAATTCCTTGGCCTGCGCGGACAGGATGCCGGCGTTGAGCACCGTCATCTCCACGGTGCCGCCTTGCAGCGCCGAGACGGTCTGCAGGTCGCCGCCCAGCGTGCCGCCGGGAAAAAGCTTGACCGCGATGCGGCCGCTGGTCTTGGCCGCGACGAGGTCGGCGAATTTCTGCGCGCCCTGGGCCTGCGGGTGCTCCTTCTGGTTCTGGAACGCGAACTTGATGGTGCGTTCCTGAGCATGCGCACCGGGCAGCAGCGAAGCCGCGACGAGGGCGGTGGTGAGCAGGGTCTTCAAGAGTTTCATGGATGTCTCCTTGGGTTTTGGGCGGGGCAGAAACAGGAAGGAACGAAAGGCGGGAGGGGCACGGGAATCAGCCGCCGAGCCAGCGCAGGGGCACGGTGACGAGCGAGGGGAACGCGACCAGCAGGAACATCACCACGAACTGCGCCAGCATGAAGGGCATCACGCCGCGCGTGACCTGGCCCATGGAGATGCGCCCGACGCCCGCCACCACGTTGAGCACGGTGCCCACGGGCGGCGTGATGAGGCCGATGGAGTTGTTGATGATGAACAGCACGCCGAAGTAGACGGGGTCGATGCCTGCGGCCTTGACCACCGGCATGAGCACGGGCGTCATGATGAGGATGGTGGGCGTCATGTCCATGGCCGTGCCGACCACCATGACCAGCACCATGATCGCCACCAGCAGCAGGGTGGGGTTGCCCATGAAGGGTTCGAGCATGCCGATGACCTTGGACGGCAGGTCGGCCACGGTGATGAGCCAGGCCGACACCATGGCGGCGGCCACCAGGAACATGATCACGGCGCTGGTTCGCGCGGCCGCCTGGAAGATGCCCACCAGCTGGCGCCACGAGAGCTCGCGGTACACCGCCATGGAGACGACGAGCGCATACATCGCGGCCACCACGGCGGCCTCGGTGGGCGTGAAGACACCCATGCGCAGGCCCACCAGGATGATGATGGGCAGGCCCAGCGCCCAGGCGGCCTCGCGCAGCGCCACCTTCAGTTCGGCGCGGGTGGCGCGCGGTGGAGGCATGACGTTTTCACGGCGGCCGAGCCACCACCACGTGACCGCCAGCGAGACGGCCAGCAGCAGACCGGGGAAGATGCCCGCGAGGAACAGCTTGCTGATGGACACATTGGCCGCCACGCCAAAGATCACGAAGCCGATGGACGGCGGAATGATGGGGCCGATGACGCCCGCCGAGGCGATGAGTCCGGCCGAGCGCTCCTTGCTGTGGCCCGCGACCACCATCATGGGCAGCAGCAGCGAGGTCAGCGCGGCCGCGTCCGCCACTGCAGAACCCGACACCGCCGACAGGATCACCGCCGCCATGATGACCACATAGCCCAGCCCGCCAGGGATGTGGCCGACCAGGGCCAGCGCCAGCTTGACGATGCGCCTGGACAGGCCGCCCACGTTCATGATCTCGCCCGCGAGCATGAAGAAGGGCACGGCCAGCAGCGGAAAGCTGTCCGCGCCGTTGATGACGTTCTGCGCCAGGATCTGCGCGTCGAACAGATCGAGGTGCCACATCAGCGCCACGCCGCTGAGCAGCAGCGCGTAGGCGATGGGAATGCCGATGGCCATGGCCAGCAGCAGGGAGCCGAGGAAGATCGCGACGGTCATGGGAGGTGTTCCGGGCTGGTTGTCTGTCGTCAGGGCCTGTTCGCGCCCGGGGTGTCGGCGGCCGCTTGCGCGTCCCGCTGGATCTGCTCCAGCGCGGCGGCCTCCTCGCTCTCCTGCACCATGATCAGCTCATGGTCGGCCAGGGGGACGAACAGGGTGCGCAGCAGGTCGCGCAGCAGGATGGCGATGGCCGAGGCGCCCATGAGCACGCCGCTGGCGTAGAAGATGCCCACGGAGGCGCCGGTCACGGGGGCTTCGGTTTCCCAGTTGATGACCGTCTGCGACCAGCTGCCCGTGAGCAGCAGCCACGACACATAGAGCATGGCCACCTGCGCCACCAGGAGGCAGATCTTCTTGCCCAGCGTGGGCAGGCGCGAGACCAGGGCGTCCACGCCCAGGTGGCCATGTTCGCGCAGCGCCACCACGGCACCCATGAAGGTCAGCCACACGAACAGCCAGCGCGACAGCTCTTCGGAGATGGTGATGCCGGAGTTGAGGGTGTAGCGCAGCACCACATTGCCAAAAACGAGCACCACCATGATGGCCAGGCACAGGCCCGCCAATGCATCCAGCACGCGGGCGTATCCCCGCAGCACGCGGTCGGCCAGTGCGAACATGGTGTCTCCAGTCGTTGTGGTTGAAAGGCTGGAAGAATTTTGTACGAACTGGTTAGTATTTGATCTAGGTGCAAACCCTGAACGCCGTTTTGCCGTATTGGCCGCAGCCGCGTGGGGACGCAATGCCGCCTGGGCGCGGTGCTGCATCGCGCTGCGGCCTGTTCAGGGAGAGGGCGTGGTGGCGCGCGCCGGCGCCGGTGGTTCAGGGGCGCAGGAAGCGCACGATCATCTCGATGATCGATTCCCGGCGTTGCGCCGTGGCGGCCGGGGTGTCGAGCGAGCGTTTGAAGATCGCGCCGAACGTATGGCGGTTGGCCACATTGAAGAAGCACAGCGCCGAGATCGACATGTGCAGGTCCACCGGGTCCACGTCGGGGCGGAAGACGCCGGCAGCCACGCCGCGCTGGTACACGTTGTGCACCGCGTGGATGACGGGAATGTTGAGTTCCTGGATGGTGGTGGAGCGGCTGATGAACTCGCCCCGGTGCATGTTTTCATTCATCACCAGGCGAATGAAATCGGGGTTGGCGAGCTGGTAGTCCACCGTGAACCCGACCAGCGTGCGCAGCGCCTGCTCGGGCGCCAGGCCTTCCAGGTGCAGTTCCGATTCGATGCGGCGGATGCGCCGGTAGGCATCCTCCAGCACAGCGACATACAAGCCTTCCTTGCTACCGAAGTAGTAGTAGATCATGCGCTTGCTGGTGCTGGTCAGCGCCGCGATCTCATCGATGCGCGCCCCCGCCAGGCCCTTGTCGGCAAACTCCGCCGTGGCCACCTGCAGGATGTTGGCCATGGTGCGGTCGGGGTCGTTGACGCGCACCCGGTCCGCGCCCGGCGTGGCGGCGGCGTCGCGCGCCGCGCGTTGCCGGCTGGCGCGCGCGCCAAGGGCCTTGGGGATGTTTTGAACCATTTCGTTCATAAGCTGCGTAGCATACGGCATGCCCGCCACGCCGTGCCGCAAGCCCGTGCGCGGCGTCCGGCCGTGCCGCCCCGCGCCGCTGGCGGGCGGCTCAGCTGGGCCTGGTGTCCGCGAAGCTCGGGCGCAGCATCAGCTTGTCCAGCAGCTTGCCCAGGTTGGGGTATTCATTGCGCCAGGCGATCTCCGGAAAGCGGAATTCCAGCCAGCCCAGCGCACAGCCCACGGCGATGTCGGACAGGCTCAGGTGGATGCCGCTGCAAAACGGCTTGTCGCCCAGGCCCTGGCTCATGGACTTGAGGCTGTCGTGCACCTTGCGCAGCTGGCGGTCGATCCAGGCCTGGCTGCGTTCGCTGTCCTTGCGGTGGGCCCAGGTGGCTTCCAGCCGCGCGAGGATGGCGGCGTCCACCACGCCATCGGCCAGGGCTTCCCAGGTCTTGACCTCGGCGCGTTCGCGGCCCTGGGTGGGGATGAGCTTGCCCACCGGGGACAGGGTGTCCAGGTATTCCACGATCACGCGCGAATCAAACACGGCTTCGCCGCCCTCCATCACCAGGCAGGGCACCTTGCCCAGCGGGTTGGAGGTGGAGATATGGGTGTCGTCCGCCCAGACGTTTTCCTGTACGAACTGGTAGTCGAGCTTTTTTTCAGCCATCACGATCCGCACCTTGCGGACGTAGGGACTGGCAGAGGCTCCGATCAATTTCATGGTTTGTCTTCCAGTGCGCGGGTAAGCAGAACAATTCGACTTTGATTCTATCGGCAGCGGCCTGCGCGGGGCTGACTGATGCGCGGCGCCTACAATTGCGCGCCATGAGCCTGTCCACCATCACCGCCCTGTCGCCGCTTGACGGCCGTTACGCCAGCAAACTTGCCGCCCTGCGCCCGATCATGAGCGAACATGGCTACATGCACCGCCGCGTGCAGGTGGAAGTGGCCTGGTTCATCGCCCTCTCGGACGCTGGTTTTGCCGAATTCAAGCCTCTCACGACCGGCGCCCGCGCCTACCTGCTGGGCCTCATCAAGAACTTCTCCGAGGCTGACGCCGCGGCCATCAAGGAGATCGAAAAAACAACAAACCACGACGTGAAGGCCGTGGAGTACTGGATCAAGAGCAAGTTCGAAGCGCGCCCAGAGCTGGAAAAAGCCTCGGAGTTCGTCCACTTTGCCTGCACCAGCGAAGACATCAACAACACCAGCCACGCCCTGCAGCTGCGCTCGGGCCGCGACCAGGTCGTGCTGCCGGGCCTGGACCGCATCGTGCTTAAGCTGCGCGAAATGGCGCACGCCTACGCCGACGTGCCCATGCTCAGCCGCACCCATGGCCAGACCGCCAGCCCGACCACCGTGGGCAAGGAGATGGCCAACGTGGTCATGCGCCTGCAGACGGCGTGCGAGCGCGTGGCCGCCGTCAAGATCATGGGCAAGATGAACGGCGCCGTGGGCAACTACAACGCCCACCTGTCCGCCTGGCCCGATTTCGACTGGGAAGCCTTCAGCAAGAAGGTCATCGAAACCCCCGAGCCGCTGGGCCTGGGCCTGACCTTCCAGCCTTACAGCATCCAGATCGAGCCGCACGACTACATGGCCGAGCTGTTCGACGCGGTGGCCCGCGCCAACACCATCCTCATCGACCTGTCGCGCGACATCTGGGGCTATGTGAGCCTGGGCTACTTCAAGCAGCGCCTGAAGGCTGGCGAGATCGGTTCCAGCACCATGCCGCACAAGGTCAACCCGATCGACTTTGAAAACGCCGAGGGCAACCTGGGCCTTGCCAATGCGCTGCTCAAGCACCTGTCCGAAAAACTGCCGATCAGCCGCTGGCAGCGCGACCTGACCGACAGCACCGTGCTGCGCAACATGGGCGTGGCCCTGGGCTACGCGGCGCTGGCCTATGCCTCGCTGCTGACCGGCCTGAACAAGCTGGAGCTGAACGAAGAGGCCCTGGCCGAAGACCTGGACGCCTCGTGGGAAGTGCTGGCCGAGCCCATCCAGACGGTGATGCGGCGCTTTGGCGTGCAGGGCGCTTACGAAAAACTGAAGGAAGTCACGCGCGGCAAGACCGTGACGGCCGAGGCGCTGCACGGGCTGATCCATTCGCTGGAAATCCCCCAGGCCGAAAAGGACCGGCTGCTGGCGATGACGCCGGGCAGCTACGTCGGCAAGGCGGCCGAGCTGGCTCGCCGGGTCTGACCGCAGGTTTTCAGCCTTTTTGGCCTCTGGCGCTTGCCTGTCAAGCGCTGGCAGCTATCTATTTAGTAGTGAGGCTGCATGGCCATCAAATCCACCATCTTCAAGGCGAATCTCCAGATCGCCGACATCGACCACGGCTACTACGCCGACCATGCGCTCACGCTCGCCCGCCATCCCAGCGAGACGGATGAGCGCATGATGGTCCGCTTGGCCGCCCTGGCCATTGCCGCGCACCAGCTCAACGACCTGTGCAATGGCGACGCCACGCTGGCGTTTGGCGCGGGCCTGTCGGACCCCGATGACCCGGATGCGTCGCTGACCGACTTCACGGGCCGCAAGCGCGTCTGGATCGAGGTGGGCCAGCCGGAAGACAAGCCGCTTACCAAGGCCTGCAGCAAGGCCGATGCCGTGATCGTCTACTGCTTCAACCACGCCGCGGAAATCTGGTGGAAGGGCATCGAGACCAAGCTGTCGCGGCTGGAAAAGCTGCAGGTGTGGCGCATTCCCACCGAGGCCTCCCAGGCGCTCGCCCAGCTGGCCGAGCGCAGCATGCAGCTGCAGGCCACGGTGCAGGAGGGCGCGATCACCCTGAGCAGTACCCAGGGCAGCGTGCATGTGGAGCCCGTGCGCTGGAAGTGACTGGAGCGCTAGTCGCAATAACCTCTGGCGCTTGCTAGATAGGCGTCAGTAGCTATCAATTTCGTAGCTTTCGAATCAATCCCGTGGCATGAGCGTGCCACATTGCCAGCACTGCTCGAACCCGCCTTCGACCGTCTCCCCACACTGGCATGCCCAGCGGCGCTGCGGCAAATCTTGCAGTTCCTGCAGCAGAGTACGAGCGCGGGCGGCGTGTTCGTCGTAGTCCAGCCAGATTTCGGGCAGGCACTGGTCGGGCGGCAGGTGCCCCGCCGCAGCGCCCAGATACTGGCGCTGCACGGACGCCGCCATGCCCGCCTCGCACAACAAGTCCGCCCACAGCGTGGCGATGGCGATGTTCGGGGCTTGGGTGAGGCGCAGCATGGGACCACCATAGCGGTTTGAACGCCTGGCGTACAGTCCCCGCGGGGCGCGGGCCCCAGCCGCTACGGTGCCTCGGCCGGTGTCCGGGATGCGCCTTCGGCGGCACGCTCCGCATAGCGGTTGAACCGCCACGCGGAATGCTCCAGCGTGATGCGCCGCCACACCGTGCGTTTCTCGACAGGTGTCATCGCCGGCCAGAACTGCACCTCGTCAAAAGTCCGTCCGCAGCCCTTGCACAGGTCATCGCCCTGGCTGGTGGAGCAGATGGCGATACAGGGCGTGTCGGGGGTCGTGTCATACCAGGCCTGCCAGGCGGCCAGCGCATCGAGGGGGAAGCTGTCCTCGTCCACGGCATCCTCGCGCCGGTACACCATCAGCGCATACACCTCCCCCAGGGCGCGGATCTGCGGCGCCAGGGTGACTCCATCGGGCGACGGCGCGCGGCCGCGCCAGTGGTTGATGGCGGCTTCGATGTCGGTGATGTGAATGGCGGCCATGGGCGATTGCGCGAAGGGGGCTGGATCATAGCCGCGCGGGCAAGGCAATCCTGGCAAAGGTGTTATGCCCCGGTCACCCCGCCATCGCGTCGCATACGCAATAACCACAATCGCGCCGCACTTGCGCGTCCGTGCTGGCGATGTTCCAATCGACGCTTCGAAGGGGAGTAGCTCCCGACTTGCATTCCGGCACGGCCAGGCGCTGGCGATTGGGAAGCGAGGCATCGGAACCGTCGTCAATACGAAGCGAAACATCGCTTCCGGCGGTCCGGGTTCAGCGCGCACCACCAGGGCGCCGGACTGAGCAAGACCTTTGATGGGCCCGCCAGGGCTGATCAAGGCCGCCCTTCGCATTCACGCCCCAGCCCCGGGGCCGTCCTGATCCTCCTGCCGCAGGCCCTCTATCCCTTGGGCGGACTCGGCGCTACAGTGGCGGCGAGACCCTCCTTCGCGCACATTGATACTGAGGACTTTATGGACTTTTTGGCTTCGCCCGAATTCTGGCTCGCACTCGGCCAGATCATCATCATCGACATCCTGCTGGGCGGCGACAACGCGGTGGTCATCGCGCTGGCCTGCCGCAAGCTGCCTCCCGCACAGCGGACCAAGGGCATCATCTGGGGCACAGCCGGCGCCATCGTGCTGCGCGTGATCCTGATCGCCTTCGCGATGACCTTGCTGGCCCTGCCGTTCCTCAAGTTCGTGGGCGCGCTGCTGCTGGTGTGGATCGGCGTCAAGCTGCTGGCCCCCGATGAAGAAGGCCACGGCGACGTGCAGGGCAGCGACAAGCTGCTGGCCGCCATCAAGACCATCATCGTCGCCGACCTGGTGATGAGCGTGGACAACGTGATCGCCATCGCGGGCGCGGCACAGAATGCGGGCGACCACTCGTTCCTGCTGGTGGTGCTGGGCCTGCTGATCTCCATCCCGATCATCGTCTGGGGCAGCCAGCTGGTCATCAAGCTCATGGAGCGCTTCCCCATGATCATCACGCTCGGCGGCATGCTGCTGGGCTGGATCGCTGGCGGCATGCTGGTGACGGACCCCGCCTTCTCCAACCCCGACAAATGGCAATGGATGCTGAAGCTGCCGCAGACGGATGTGATCAAGTACGGCGCCAGCGTGGCCGGTGCCCTGCTCGTCTTGCTGGCGGGCAAGATCATCCTTGCACGCCGTGCGGCCGCGGCACCTGCCGAGCAGCAGGGTTGAGGAATAGAGGCAACAATCTGAACCGGCCAGGAGAAAAAGGGGGGCGTTCAGCCCCCCTTTGTTCTTGGCACCAACAGGAGAGGCGGTATGGACAGAGTCATCGTGTATGTGGACGACGCGGCATATGCGCAGCAGGTGCTGGCACCCTTGTTCGCCCGTGACGCGGCTGCCCAGACGCAGTGGGTGCTGGTGGCATGCGCGCCGCGAATGACCCACCGCATCAGCAAATGGGTGAGCCACAGCGCGCGGGAGAACTGGCGGCTCAAGTGGGCAGACAAGCTGTTCGCCCAGATTCTTCCCGTGCTGCGGGTGCCTGCGGGCAGGGTGACCACGGTGCTGGCCAAGGGGCCGCTGGCCGAACTCACGGACCAGCTCCAGGCTGCGGGGGCGTCTGTCGCCCAGGTGGTGGATGCCCGCCGGCCGAAGACCGACATGCCCCAGGAGCCCGCCCGTCCCGACAACAACAAGCGCTGGTCGCCGCTGCCCGGAACGCTGGGCAGCCTGCTGACGGGCTTCGGGGCGTTGTGGGTGCTCGCACTCGAGTAGACCGGCGGCGGGCCTGCATGGGCGCCTTCTTCCTGGCGTCGGGGGGCGGGGGGCCTGCTTCGCGCATTTCCTTTTCGCGCCGGGCCGGTGCTATTCTCCGGCCATGAAACTCCTTCTGAAATGGCTGCTCAGCGCCGCGTCGCTGCTGTTCGTGGCCTATGTCTACAGCGGCGTGGAAGTGCAAAGCTTCACGTCCGCGTTGATCGCGGCCTTTGTGATTGGCCTGTTCAACGTGGTGTTGCGGCCGGTGCTGGTGGTGCTGACACTGCCGGTCACGATCGTCACCGTGGGCCTCTTTCTCTTCGTCATCAATGCGCTGATGTTCTGGGCGGCGGCCAGCGTGCTGGACGGTTTCCACGTCAATGGCTTCGGCGCCGCGTTGCTGGGATCGCTGATCTACTCCCTGCTCGGCGTGGTGATCGAATCAGCGCTCGGCGGCCTGTTCACGAAGAAGTGACTCCACGGCCCGCAGCCGCGTGTCGATGATCGATGCCTCGATGTGGTCCACCTGCGGCCCGCCACGCCGTGCGAGATCCTGGCCTGCCTTGAAACGGTCCACCGCCGCCGCGTAGTCATAGCGCGCAGCGTGCGCCTCCGCTTCCGCACGCACGGCCCGCAGCGGCTGGCCTTGGGCCTGCCAGGTCGATGCCAGGAGCTGCCACGCCGTGGCGTCCCTGGGGTTTGTGGCAACCCAGCTTTGCAGTGGCCCGCTGCCCTCGGCCGCACGCCCGGCACGCAGGAGGGCCTGTGAACGCAGAACCAGTTCAGGGCGGCGGTTGCCGCCGCCGCCCACATCGCTGGAAAGCATGTTCACAGCGGCGCCTGCCTCGCCAGCCGCCAGTTCAATTTCGGCCTCCAGCAGCCTTGCCAACCGGTGGGCCGGGGCGTCGTTGCGAACCAGATCTTCCAGTTTTTTTGCGGTCGCGCGCGCGCCTGTGGCATCCCGCAGTTGGCTGCTGCCCAGGGCTGCCGCGTACAGCACGGCGGCGCGCCGGGTGGCGGGCTGGGAGGTAAACCCCGTGCCCTGGGGCTCGGCGATCCACTGGCGCAGGGTGTCGACCCCCGGATTGGACAGCACCCTGGCACGCGCCGCGACCATTGCGTGTTCCTGCGTGGAAGGCGCTGCCGCCGTGGTGGTGGCACCCGGAGGAATGCGCGAGTGCATGTCCGCCATGCGCTCGGTGGTCAGCGGGTGGCTGCGCAGATAGGGCCAGGAGCCGTTGTCGTTGAGACGGTTGGCCTGCTGGAGCTTGTCGAACATGCTCACGAATCCTTGCGGCGCGAACCCCGCGGGCGCCATCAGGCCGTAGCCGATGCGGTCTGCCTCCCGCTCCATGTCGCGCGAGAAATTGAGCTGGTTCTGCATCGCCAGCGCCTGGCCACCCACCACCAGCGCCTGTGTGGCACCCGGGTTCTTGCTGGCCGCCAGGGCACCCAGAATCATCGCGCCCAGCAGCAGGGGCGTCTGTTTGCTTTGCTGGGTGACCAGGCGGGAGATATGGCGCTGGGTGACATGGCTGAGTTCATGGGCCAGCACAGAGGCCAGTTCGTCGCGGCTGGTCACAACGCCGACGAGCCCCAGGTGCAGGCCCAGATAGCCCCCAGGCAGCGCGAAGGCATTGACGGTGCGGTCCCGGCCCAGAAGGATTTCCCAGGCAAAGCGCTCATCCAGCTCGGAAGAAAGTTCCCCGCGTGCCTTGGCGGCAGCCATCAGCGGGCGCCATATGCCTTGTACATAGTCCGCGATCACAGGATCGTCGATGTAGTCGGGATCCCGGTAGAGTTCGCGGATGATGCGGTCACCCAGGCGGCGCTCGGCGCTGGTGGTGAGGTCGCTGGAGTCGCCGAGGGTGGGGAGGCCTGCTTGGGCCATGACCAGGGTTGGAGTCAGAAGGCTTGCTATTGCTGTAAAAAGAGAAACTGACAGCGCTTGCCTTGCAAACGCTAGAGCTCTTTTTTTCCAAAAATTCAACACAGACAGCTCTCCGAAGCAAAGCAAAATCATGGTGTGCATGCCCGTATGATGCCTTGACCCTTCGAATGTTCTGCGCGCTGTTGTAAGCCAGTGTGCCTGCCTGACCTATGAGTACCTCCCCATTGACCCACTTTGATGCCCACGGACAGGCCCATATGGTGGACGTTGGCGGCAAGCCCGCAACGCACCGAGTGGCCATCGCCAGAGGCCGCATTGACATGCAGCCGCAGACACTGTCGCTGATTGAGTCAGGCACTGCCAAGAAAGGCGACGTGCTAGGCGTCGCCCGTCTGGCAGGCATCATGGCCGCAAAGAGGACCAGCGAGCTGATTCCTTTGTGCCACCCGCTGGCACTCACGCGGGTGGCGGTGGACTTTGAACTGCTGCCTGCAGAGCATGCTGTTCAGTGCACGGCCACCGTTGAAACTGTGGGGCCGACGGGAGTGGAAATGGAGGCTCTGACGGCGGTGCAGGTGGCGTTGCTCACTGTCTATGACATGTGCAAGGCGGTGGACAAGGGGATGGAAATCGGCGGTGTCCGGGTGCTGGAAAAGCACGGAGGCAAGTCCAGTAGCCTTGTAGCATGAGATGGCGCGCAGCCTGTCCTGCGTCAGTGAATTCGTACTGCGGCAAAGCATGTGGACAAAGCCGAGCAGTAGTCGGTTGCGTCTCGTTCAACTCACTCAAACCCGCCCACAGGCGCATAGCCAACGATGTGAGCCTCGGCGTCTAGTAGGACAATCCACGCGTCCAGCGACTTTTGGCTTGTCAAAGGCAGATAATGGATTCGATCTATCGGTAGACCGGTTTTTTGCACGGCAGCATCAATGCTGGCCTGATCCGAAGGTTTTTGCTGTTCACGTATGAGCGTCAGCTTTTTCATACGCTGTTGCACTTCAACGCGGCTGTCTTCGTAAGGTTGCCACCAGCCGGGACGCGCACTAGGCTCTACACCTTGTAGCGACATTTCGATGCTCTTCAGTTTTTCATCGCCTCCAATTGCATTGCGTGTTCCCAATAATACGGGGCCCCTCCAGGATAATGCTTGAAATGGGGCTGGAGCCTGGGGCAAATCAGCGGGGTCTATTTGCGAAACTGACACGGCCACAATGCGGTCTGTTTCAAATGCCAGAACTACGGGGCGTGCTTGGCTGATGCTATAGAGACCGTAGCTCAATGCGGCCAGCTGTATCAGCGCTACAAGGGAGAGATCCAATACCAATTCACGGCGCGACTTGGCTGGATTAAATAGAAAAGCCGTCAATAGCGGTCCGCATACTACATCTACACCCACCAATATCCAAAAAAGGTGCAAACCGCCAGCGAGCATGCCAAATGGGTGTGGAAACCACACTCGTAAGACCACGTAGGCTACTAATAGTGCCACGAGTGCGCTCAGCATAAGGTGAGTGCCGAAGGCTTTGGAGGCCACAACGATTCTTTGTTTGTGCATTTGCTATTTCTCAAAAAAAAGAGCGCCGAAGCGCCCTCTTTTTATGCCGCAAAACGAATTAACGGCATTGTGCGGGCGCGTACTTTGCTTCTACCAATGCAGCTGCTACGGTGATACCATCTGCAGTAGCCCTAGTCGTGGATTTAGAAGCGCAACCCCAGTCAAGCACACCCGATACACCGGCGGTAACGGCAGCGAAAGCTGCCTGACCTGCAGCGGTATCACGCACCCAAGGTGTCAAGGTAATGGTGTCTGCGCCTGCTACAACACCCACAGCTGGTTTATAAAGAATGGTGATCACGGGATTTGCCGTTTGAGCGCCACCAGCGGCACCGGGAGCTCCAGAAAACAAAATGGAGGTAACAAACTTGGACGTGGCGCCCAGACCGCCAGCTTGAGCATTCCAGTTAAATGTCACCATGCCCATATCCACAAGAGAAGACATACCTTCCGACGCCAATTGAGCTTTTGCCGGTTCTGTCAAGCCCAGTCCTTCAGTAATGCGCGACCGAATCGTGTAATCCTGATAAGCAGGCAGAGCCACAGCCGCCAGAATGCCGATAATGGCCACCACGATCATCAGTTCGATCAGGGTGAACCCCTTTTGTGCAAAACGCTTCATACATTTCTCCTTGGAGTAGGGTGAACGGTACCCGCAGAGATGCCTGCGGGTTATGCTGAGACTAGCAGTTTTTGTGCCAGCATGATTTGGCTGTATCAGCTTGCAAAAATGGCAACCGAGCTCGCCCAAATGGCAACCCCTTGTTAGGAGGGCGAGACTATTGGACAAGGTGCGACAATTTTGTCTTGCAAAAGTGTTGTGTATGTTCACACATACAGTGCCGTTACCGTTTGTAAATCGATTAGCCGAAACTCTCGCTGCTCCAGCGCGCAAACTTCTCTCATGATGAGCTTGCTTTCCTGTGGCTTGGCATGCGTGACGTAGATGGGAAACCGGGCTGCAGGCTTCAGAGCGAGCAGTTCTCGTGCAAGGGTGTGCGGAGATAAATGCTGGCTTTTGCGTGCCAACTCCTGCTCGCGGTTGCTGAAAGCCGTTTCGATGAAGAGGGCCGCCACCCCGCCGCCGGATTGATGCAAAGCATTCACGCGGTCCCAGAAACCTGGTGTTTGGCCTTCGGTGTCGCCGCTGTACACCCACCAGCCGGTGGCGCCGCGTGCGGCGTAGCCCACGGCGGGCACGCTGTGGCGGGCGGGGAGAACTTCGAGCGTGGTACCCGCCAGGTTCAGCAGGTCGCCGATGGCCAGGGGCTGTAGCCGCAGGAAGGGTGTCTCGGCGGTCGGGATGCGGGTGAAATCCGGCCAGATGACGTTGTTGAAGATGTGCTGGCGCAGCGCGTTCAGGGTCTCGGGCAGTGCGTGCACTTCGACGGGACAGGTGCGCCGAGAGGAGACCGCATCCAGCATGAGGGGCAGTGCAGCGATATGGTCCAGGTGGGAGTGGGTCAAGAACACATGGTCTATGGCCTGCATCTCATCCAGCGTGAGGTCGCCCACACCCGTGCCTGCATCCACGAGGATGTGCTTACCCAGCAGGAAGGATGTGGTGCGGCAGCCCTGGGCGATGGCGCCCGAGCAGCCAAGCACGCGCACGTGCAAAGAAGCGGGGGGGTTATTTACTGTCAAAGTTGGTGGCGCCGTCCCAGTGGGGATCGTAGGGTAACACCGCTCTAACTTCGACGCGCTGTGTGTACAGGGCGTGCAGCGTGGCGTTGCACTCTGGCTGCGCAGCCAGCTGCAGCAGCAGCTCACGGCATTCGGCCCAGTTCTGGGCGCGGTAGGTGGCCAGCAGCTGTTCCCAGCGGATTTTGGGCGCCTGCGCCGCGTGGCTCCACGGCGTGTAGATGCCGACGGTTTGTACTTTGCCCTTCACGCGCACCTGGTCCAGCTTCTGCCATTGGTGCTGCACGGCCTGGGCCCGGGTCGTCTCGCTGACCACAATTTCCACACCATAGATTTTTGACAGGCCCTCCAGGCGCGACCCCAAGTTCACCGCGTCGCCAATCACGGTGTAGCTGCGGCGGATGTCGGAGCCCATGTCGCCCACACACATGGTTCCGGTGTTCAGTCCGATGCCAATGCCGATGGCCGGCAGGCCCCGGCTCTGGTGCTCCTGGTTCAGTTGGCGCACCGCCTCAGCCATGCCCAGCGCGGCATGTACTGCGAGATTGGCGTGCTCTAGGGTAGCCACAGGCGCCCCCCAGAACGCCATCACGCAGTCCCCCATGTACTTGTCGATGGTGCCGCGATGACTGCGAATGATGTGGGTGAGCCGGCTGAACACCTCGTTGAGCAGGGCTTGGAGTTGCAGCGGTTCCATCTGTTCCGACATGGCCGTAAACCCCCGCATGTCGCAGAACATCACGGTCAGCTCCTGGTTGGTCGCCTGCATGCTGTACTTCTCGGGCTGCTTGACCATCTCGTCCACCAGTTCCGGCGGCACATACGTGCCAAACAGCGCAGCCAGTTCCCGCTTGGAGCGGCTTTCCACAAAGTAGCCGTAGACCATGTTCAGGGCGAATGCGAACACCGCCATCACCACCACGGTAGCCAATGGCATGGCCAGGCCATGGGCGAGGTAGAGCCAGAGATTGAGCGCGGCAAGGACTGAGACGGTCCCAAGGCTGAGCAAGACCGCGGAGGTCGCCGAAAGCGCTGGAAGCGCCACCGCCAGCAAAAGGCCTGCGATGAGCAGCTGTACGGCATCAAAGTACACGGCGTAGTCTGGCCGCACGATGCTTTTCCCGTCCAGAAAGGCCGAGAGCATGTTGGCGTGCGTCTCCACGCCTGGGTAGGTGCGGCCCACCGGGGTCACGCGCAGGTCCAGCAAGCCGGGCGTGGTCGAGCCCACCAGCACCAGTTGGTCTTGCAGGCTATGGGAAGGGAGCTTGCCCTCCAGGACGTCGGACGCGGAGATGTACCGGAACGACCCACCGCCGACATCCCCGGGGCCGCGAAAGGGGATGAGGGTTGCGAGCTGGGCGTCCACGGCCAATGCCAGCGCGCGGCCATCCTGGCGCAGCACGACGCTCTGCAGCGTGTCGTATCCGCCTTCAGGAAGGGGGCTGGCAAAGCCGGGGTGCACTTCCGGCATGCCAAGCACCGTGCGAAACATCGCCAGCGCGAGGGATTCATAGTACTTCCCCTGGTGCTCAGCAAGCAGGGGAAGGGAGCGGACGACGCCATCGTCATCGGTGATGGAGTTGAAAAAGCCTGCGGCGGGCACGGCGCTGGCGAGCTCTTCGATGTTGCTGCCATAGCCGCCCCAGGAAGTGGCTTTCAGCGGTAGCCCGCGCAGCCGCTCCGGGGAGAGCGCTGGCGCGGGCAACACGCCTTTTGTCCTTCCGTCCCGGTCGCTGGTGAGGTAGTAGCCCAGAACCGCCGGCCGCCCCTGGAGCGACCGGGCGAAGAGCGCGTCATAGTCGAGCGCCGGGGCCAGGCGCGCGAGTTGTTCCTTGAACCCTGCCTGGGCCCGCAAGGGGCCCCGGGCCAGCTGCTCGAGGCTCGAGAGTCCCGAGCTTCCGTCGGCCTCCGCAAAGAGGACGTCGAAACCCACGACCGCCACCTGCTGGCGCTCGAACAATTCACGGCTCAGGGTGGCGAGCTTGTCCCGCCCCCAGGGCCAATGCCCCACCCGCTCCAGGCTTTTCTCGTCGATGTCGACGATGACGATGCGCTCGTCCAGCGTGCGCGGCATAGTGGCGCGCAGCCGGGTGTCGTAGATGATGTTTTCCAGCCGCTCCAGGACCTGGAGATGAAGAACGCCTGCAATGTGCAGCAGCGCAAATACCAGCGGAATCAACGTGACCGCCATGCGCCGCCCATGGCGCCAGAACAGGTGCAAGACGGGATTGCGCACGAATTCCAGGGGCAGTGGGCCGGAATGAGCCGCCTATGGGGCTGCTGCAGTCCGGCGGTGGCGGTCAGCTCTGTTCGAACTGCATTTCCGTGCCGGCCAGTTCGAGCCGGTCACCGTTCTTGAGCGGCACGGGCGATGTTCCGATGGAGGCGCCGTTGAGCAACGGCATGTCGGGACCTTCCACATGGGCCAGCACGAATCCTTGATGGCGCTTGGTGATGGATGCAACCGCCACGCCAGGCTTGCCAATGGTGGTGACCACCTTCTGCAGCGACACTTCACGCCCGGCGGCGGCTCCCGACATGACCCGGATGACCGCGGAAATGGGAACAGGAGCCGGCGCCGGAACTGCGGGGCGCGCGGCTGCGCCGACGGGCGGGACCATGCCGGGCTTGAAGATCATGGTCTTCTCGAAGTTCTGCCCCTCGGCCTCGTGCAGGAAGCGGATCTTGTACTTGCCCACCTCGACCGTGTCGCCGTTGCGCAGTTCCTGCCGCTTGACGGCCTTGGCATTGACGTAGGTGCCGTTGGTGCTGCCCAGGTCTTCAATCTCCACATCCTGGCCCGCCATGTGGATGACGGCATGCTCGCCGCTCACCGCGAGGTTGTCGATCACGATGTCGTTGTAGGGGCGCCGGCCCAGCGTGGTCCGCTCCTTGGTCAGTTGCACTTCCTTGATGACAACTCCGTCGATTGAAACGATCATTCTGGGCATGATCCACTCCTGATGTGATGAGTAATTGTTGTAGTAGCGGCCACTCACGCGGCCCCTAGCAATCGGGACATAAGGCCGCGCTTCTTGCCTCCCGCGGCCGCTTGCACCAGCAGTACGCTCACGTTATCACGGCCACCATTCGCATTGGCGGTGTCGATGAGCAGTGTGGCTTTTTCCTCCAGGGGAATAGGTGCCCGCACCAGTTCCGCCAGGTCCGCGTCCGCGACCATGTCCGTGAGCCCGTCCGAACACATCAGGAACAAGTCATTCGGCGCGACCTGGAATTCGTTGACTTCCATCATGACGTTGGGCTCCACGCCCAGCGCGCGGGTGACCAGGTTGCGGTTGGACGACAGGGCCGCTTGCTGTGCGGTGAGCAAGCCGGCATCCACCTGTTCCTGAAGCCAGGAGTGGTCGCGCGTGATCTGCTGCAGGACGCCGTCCCGCACGCGGTAGCAGCGGGAGTCGCCGATGTGCCCGAGGATGAGGCGGCTGCCGTGGAAGACCCCCACCACCAGCGTGGTGCCCATCCCTGCGTACTGGGGGTTGGACAACGACGCTCCAAGGATCGCGTGGTTGGCGTTCTCCACGCAGATTTCCAGGGCGCGGCGTACGTCGGTGGATTGCGGCGTGCCGCCTGCCTGCCCCAGCCAGCGGGCCATCTCGGTGCGGATGAAGGTGGTGGCCATGCCGCTTGCCACTTCGCCGGCGTTGTATCCGCCCATGCCATCGGCCAGGATGGCGACCTGCGCATCCCGGTCGACCGCCACCGCGTCTTCATTGTTGGTGCGCACGCGGCCTTTGTCGGTCCGCGCGAAAAATTCGTAGGTCATGGATGTGGAGGCGTGCGTCATCGGGCGCCTGGAATCGGCGGGGATGCCGCACCCCGCCCGGCGGGTGGCTCCATCACGGTTTCCTGAAAATCCGCCATTTCATGCCCTGTTGCATCGCGGTCCGCATCATAGACGACTGCTTCCGGGCCCGGTAACACTTCCGGCGCCGAGGATGCTGCGCCTGCCTGGCGCAGGTCGGAAGCGAATTGCCGCCCCGTCTGGTAGCGCGCCTGCGGGCGCTTCTGGAGGGCCAGGGCCACCACGCGGGCCACCGCGGATGAAAGCTCCGGCCGCAGCTGGCGGATGTCGGGTGCGTCCACGCTGGCGATCTTGTGCATGAGCTCGGTCATCGACTCGCCGCGCAGCGGCAAGGACCCGGTCAGCAGCTGGAACAGCGTGACGCCCAAGGAATACAGGTCCGATCGGCCATCCACCTTCTTGCCCGCGAGCTGCTCGGGCGACATGAAGCTGGGGGTGCCCAGGACCATCCCCGTGCGCGTCTTGCTGGAGTCCGTGATGCGCGCGATGCCAAAGTCCGTCACCTTCACGGCGTCCGTGGCGGCGTCGAACATGATGTTGGCCGGCTTGATATCGCGGTGCACCACGTTGTGCGCATGGGCATAGTCCAGTGCCTCGGCGACGCGGGCCGCAATGGACAGCACGGTGTCCACGGGCAGGAGCTGCCCGGCCCGGCATGCCTGCGTCAGGTCGGAGCCCTTGAGGAATTCCATGGCGATGTAGGCGAGGTCGTGTTCTTCGCCGGCATCGAATATCGTCACGATGTAGGGATGCTGCAGGCGTCCCGCGGTTTCCGCCTCGCGGAAGAAGCGGGCCCTCGCGTCGATCAGCGCGTCCCCTTCGAATTCCTCTCCCAGGGCCAGCGTCTTGATGGCGACCACGCGCCCGATCTTCGGATCCCGTCCCAGGTAGACGACGCCCATCGCTCCTTTGCCGATCTCCTTGTCGATCCGGTAGCGACCGAGCATCGGGATACCGGCTGTGGCATCGCCCGGCAGGCGCGGCGAGGCCGGCGGGACCGACGCGGGCGTGCTGGAGGGCGGGCCATCCACGTCCTTCTGCAGCTGGGCCCGCACGCGCTTGTAGCGGGCATATGCATCCTTGTAGGCGCGGTTGTGCTGCAGGATGTGCTTGTAGACGGACTTGGCCTTGGCAAAGTTGCGCTTGCGCTCGAAGTCCTGCGCCAGGTGGTACAGGTTGTCCATCAAGGCATCACTGGGAGGTACCTTGCGCAGGCGCTCGAATGCCATGTCGAGCTGCCCCTGCCCTTGCAGGGCCAGCCCCATCATGCGGTCGGTTTCGGCGGCTTCCCCGGACGATTCCTGGGTGCTGCCTCCCCCCATGCGCAGCGCGGTGAATGCCACCACCCCCACGAGCAAGGCCAGGGTGCCGGGTGCCAACGATATCCACTGCCCGGCATGGCGCAGCAAGCCCCATTCGATGCCTGCCAGGAGCAACAGCAGCACTGCGCTCAGCGCCCATCCCGCGGCACGCGAAAGCCGGGGAAGAACCAAGGCCGCGAAGAGCCAGGCCCCCAGCACCGCCCCCCATGCAGCCGCGGGCGCCCAGGAGGGTCTTTGCACACCGAGGCCCTGCCGCATGGCGGAGACGGTGTGCGCGAGCATCTCGACCGGGTACATCGTCCGTGCGCCCGGCTGAACCCAGGGGGCCGCCAGTGCCTCGCTGGTGTCCCCCACCAAGACGACCTTGTCCTTGAAGGTGTGAAGGGGCACCTTGCCGCTGAGCGCCTGGGCAAAGGACACCGTGGGAAACGGTGTCGCGCCATCCTGCGCAGCATGAAAGCGCGGGTGCATGGCGGCGGCCTCGTCCGTGGCAATGTGCAGTCCGCCCACGCGCACACCGCGCGGCTCGTCCTGGGTGCGGATCTCGTTCGGGCCCAGATGCAGGCTGTGCCGCGTTGCCAGCAATGCCAGCGAGGGCACCGCGACTCCGTCATATCGCAGCAGCAGGGGGATGCGGCGCACGCGGCCGTCGTCATCCGCTTCCATGGACAGGTGGCCGATGCCTGCCGCCACGGAGCCGAGTTCCGCGATGGGGTGCCGGGCCGATGTGGCGGGCGTGGCGAAGGACCCGGAGTCGGGCAGGACGCTGCGGTGCGCATAGGGGGGCAGCGGCGTGGCCTTTCCTCCGGCCAGGGCATAGCTTGAGGCCAGGAACACATTGCCGGCGCGCTGGATGCTGGCCGCGAGGCGGCCATCGGTGTCGAGCGCCTGCTCCGCCTCGGCGGTGGCACGGCCCAACTCGGCGGCCAGCGGAGATGTGTCTCCGGCACGCGCAAGCGTCTCCCGCACCTTGCGGACGTAGGTAAGGCCGCGGTCGGATTCAGGGGTGGCGAAGGAAGGGGTCAAGACAATGGTCTTGGCGCCCGCGGCCGCCAGCTGGTCGACGAGCCGGGCGTAGACATCGCGGGACCAGGGTGCGCTTCCCAGTGCTGCCAGGCTGGCATCGTCCATGCCGACGATGACAATTTCAGGCAAGGGGGGGGGTGTAGCGACACTGCTCGCTGCGTCATACACGCGGTATTCCAGGGACTGGAAGACACCAGCGGCCGCACACAGCGCAATGACCACCGCCGAGGCCACTGCGCCCCGAAACCCATCGGTCCGCCACATGCCCAGCCACCGACCCGAGGTTGTTCGTCCCACTTGCTATTGGTTCCACACTGTATTTGTGTGGATAAAAGCAATATCTGCGCCCGGGCGGGCGGGGTGCGCGGCCGTCGCCGCTACCGCGGCGCCGCTGGGCCCCTGCAGGCACGGATGCCCTTCTTGTCGTGGCGGGGCGGCCGCCACGCTGTCAGGGTGCCACTTTTGTCACATGGTGCAACAGTTTGTTGCACCATGTGATGGGGCGTAATCAGGCCGCCGATTCCCGCCGGGCCCTGTGGGGCCAGAATTTCCCGGCGCCCACCACCAGCAGCGCGCCAAGCGCCGCGGCCACATAGTGCAGCGAAGGATGCGCCACCACATAGCCATGCAGCGCTGCGTCATTGGCAATGGTTTCGCCCCCCACCCATCCAATCAAGGCGGCCCCCATCAGCACGATGGCGGGGAAGCGCTCCATGAGCTTGATCATCAGCGTGCTGCCAAAGATCACGAGCGGAATGCTGATGGCCAGGCCGAGCACCAGCAGCAGCACGTTGCCGTGCGCCGCAGCGGCAACGGCGATCACGTTGTCCAGGCTCATCACGAGGTCCGCAATGAGAATGGTGCGCACCGCCGCCATGAGGCTGCCATAGGCCTTCGACTCGCCTTCCTCTTCCTCATCGTCACTGAGCAGCTGGAAGCCGATCCACAGCAGCAGGCAGCCGCCGACGATCTGCAGGAACGAGAGCTCCAGCAGCTTGGCTGCCACCACGGTGAGCAGGATGCGCAGCACCACTGCCGCGCCAGACCCCCAGAAAACCGCCTTGCGCTGCTGATGGGGAGGGAGGGACCGGGCCGCCAGGGCGATGACGACGGCGTTGTCGCCCGAAAGAATGATGTTGATCCAGACGATCTTCATCAGGCCGATCCAGAAATCGGCACTTTGCACAAACTCCATACTGAACTCCACTGTTATGAATGCAAGAAGCGCCGGGAACCAGGGTTCCGAGCGCTTCTCTTTTTATTGGAGCGGCCAGTTTATCGGGCCTTGCGGCTGCGGGCGTCCGTAATTGTGCTTACGAATGCCCGTGCCGGTGTAGGGCCGGCAGCTTACTTGAGCTGGGCCTTGAGCAGCTTGCCCAGCTCCGACGGGTTGCGGGTGATGATGAAGCCCGACTCTTCCATGATGGCGAGCTTGGCATCGGCCGTGTCGGCGCCGCCGGAGATCAGCGCGCCTGCATGGCCCATGCGCTTGCCGGGAGGCGCGGTCACGCCAGCGATGAAGCCCACGATGGGCTTCTTCATGTTGGCCTTGCACCACTGGGCGGCTTCGGCTTCGTCAGGGCCGCCGATTTCGCCGATCATGATCACGGCGTCGGTGTCCGGATCGTCGTTGAACGCCTTCATCACGTCGATGTGCTTCAGGCCATTGATGGGGTCGCCACCAATGCCCACGGCGCTCGACTGGCCCAGGCCCACCTCGGTCAACATGGCCACGGCTTCGTACGTCAGCGTGCCGGAGCGGCTCACGACGCCGATGCGGCCCTTGCGGTGGATGTGGCCGGGCATGATGCCGATCTTGATTTCGTCGGGCGTGATGAGGCCGGGGCAGTTCGGGCCCAGCAGCAGGGTCTTCTTGCCGCCGGCGGCTTCCTTGGCCTTCATCTTGTTGCGCACCATCAGCATGTCCTTGACCGGAATGCCCTCGGTGATGCAGATGGCCATGTCCAGGTCGGCTTCCACAGCTTCCCAGATCGCATCAGCAGCGCCTGCGGGCGGCACGTAGATCACCGACACGGTGGCGCCGGTCTGCGATGCGGCTTCCTTGACGGAGGCGTAGATCGGGATGTTGAAGATCGACTCGCCGGCCTTCTTGGGGTTCACGCCTGCCACGAAGCAGTTCTTGCCGTTCGCGTATTCCTGGCACTTTTCGGTGTGGAACTGGCCGGTCTTGCCCGTGATGCCCTGGGTGATGACCTTGGTGTCTTTGTTGATGTAGATCGACATGTGTGTTCTCCGGGCTTACTTGACGGCAGCAACGATCTTGGTCGCAGCTTCGGCCATGGTGTCTGCGGCGATGATGGGCAGGCCGGACTCGGCCAGCATCTTCTTGCCCAGCTCTTCGTTCGTGCCCTTCATGCGCACGACCAGCGGCACGTTCAGGTTCACGGCCTTGCAGGCGGTGATCACGCCGGTGGCGATGGTGTCGCACTTCATGATGCCGCCGAAGATGTTGACCAGGATGCCTTCGACCTTGGGGTTCTTGAGCATGATCTTGAAGGCTTCGGTGACCTTCTCGGGGGTGGCGCCGCCGCCCACGTCCAGGAAGTTGGCCGGCTCGCCGCCGAACAGCTTGATGGTGTCCATGGTCGCCATGGCCAGGCCGGCACCGTTCACCAGGCAGCCGATGTTGCCGTCCAGGCTGATGTAGGCCAAGTCGAACTTGGATGCTTCCACTTCGGCTGGATCTTCTTCGTCCAGATCGCGGAAAGCCACGATGTCAGGGTGGCGGAACAGCGCATTGGCGTCGAAGTTGAACTTCGCGTCCAGGGCCATCAGGTTGCCCTTGGAGTCGCAGTTCAGCGGGTTGATTTCCACCAGCGACGCATCGGTGTCCATGTAGCACTTGTAGATCTTGGCGAAGATGTCCACGGCCTGGTCAATGGAAGCACCGGTCAGGCCGATGGCGGCTGCGACCTTCTTGCTCTGCTCGGTGGTGATACCGGCAATCGGATCGATCATCTCGGTGATGATCTTCTCGGGCGTGGAGTGCGCCACTTCCTCGATGTCCATGCCGCCTTCGCTCGAAGCGATCAGGGCCACCTTCTGCGTGGCGCGGTCGGTGACCAGCGAGACGTACAGTTCGTTCTTGATGTCGGCGCCGTCTTCGATGTACAGGCGGCGGACCTTCTGGCCTTCGGGGCCGGTCTGGTGCGTCTTGAGCTGCATGCCCAGGATCTCGCCAGCGATGCGCTTGACGTCGTCGATGGTCTTGGCAACCTTCACGCCGCCGCCCTTGCCACGGCCACCGGCGTGGATCTGGGCCTTGACGACCCACACGGGGCCGCCCAGTTTCTGGGCTGCTTCCACGGCTTCTTGCACCGTGAATGCGGGAATGCCGCGCGGAACGGGCACACCAAAATTGCGCAAGATTTCCTTGCCTTGGTATTCGTGAATCTTCATGAGGTCTCTCTCAGGGAAGGATGGTGGTTACCCGTTTGCCATGAACAACAAAATGTCTGGCCGCGGGCTGGGGACATGGCAACCAGCGACTGTATCATGTTGCAATGCACCATCCTTGTGCGTGGCTGACGGCTTCGCCGCGCCTGCCGGGTGGCAGTTTCTTGGCTTTTCTCGTGGTTTCTTGGCAGACTTTGCTGCCCATTTTTTGCAGGAGCACCCTTATGTCCAGAGTCTTTATCGATGGCGAAGCCGGCACCACGGGCCTGCAGATCCGTGAGCGCCTGCAGGCCATGCCGCAGATCGAGCTGGTCAGCATCGCGCCCGAGTTGCGCAAGGACCCTGCCGCGAAACGCGACCTGATTGCCGGCGTGGATCTGGTGATCCTGTGCCTGCACGACGATGCTGCGCGTGACACCGTGGCGATGGTGGACGAGATTGCCCGGAGCACGGGCCGCAAGGTCAAGGTGATCGACGCCAGCACGGCCCACCGCACGGCGCCCGGCTGGGTGTTCGGCTTTCCCGAGCTGGCCGCCGGCCAGCGCGAAGCGGTCGCGCAGGCGGACCGCGTGGCCAATCCCGGCTGCTATGCCACCGGTGCGATTGCGCTGCTGCGCCCGCTGGTGGATGCGGGCCTGGTGCCCCCGGACTTCCCGCTCGCCCTGCCCTCGGTCAGCGGCTACTCGGGCGGCGGCCGGACCATGATCGAGGCCTATGAGGCCGGCACGGCGCCGTTGTTCGAGGCCTATGCGCTCACGCTGCAGCACAAGCACCTGCCCGAAATCATGCGTTACACGGGCATCACCCGCCGGCCCATCTTCGTGCCGTCGGTAGGCAACTTCCGACAGGGCATGCTGGTGCAGCTGCCGCTGCATCTGGACCTGCTGCCCGGCGCGTCCAAGGCGGCCGATTTGCACGACGCGCTGGCGGCGCATTACGCCAGGAGCAATACACCCGAGCAGTGGGTCAGCGTGCTGCCCGCCACGGCCGACGGCAAGCTGGATGCGACCGCGCTGAACGACACCAACAAGCTGGAGCTGCGCGTGTTCGCCAACGAAGAGTACCGGCACGCGGTGCTGATCGCGCGCCTGGACAACCTGGGCAAGGGCGCCAGCGGCGCGGCCGTGCAGAACCTGCAGCTGATGCTGGGCCTCTGACGGCGGAGATAGGTGTGGGGACAACAGGCGGCTCCGGAGCGTGGCCGCCTGTGCTGTCTTCTGGGTCCCGGGGCCTTGGGGCGCCGCCCCTGCCCGCGTGACCGGCCCTAGATCTCGCCCTGGATTTCCGGCGCTTCGCCACGCACGACGCGCCGGGTGATCTCGCCCGAAAACCCGCGTGCGGTCAGAAAGCGGACTTGCCGCGCACGTTGCTGCGCATCGTCCGCCACGGCGCCAAATTTGCGCAGCCACAGTGCATGGGCGCGTGCCCATTCGCTGCCTTTGAGTTGGTCGAGGGCGTGCTGAACCGCCTCGGGGCCGATGCCCTTGGCGTGCAGCTCCTGCCGTATGCGCTGGGAACCCAGGCGGCCCGCGCGCTGGTGCAGCACGGATTCCACCACCCGGGCCTCGCTGATGAAGTCGCGCGCCTGCAGGTCTTCCAGCAGGGCCTGCAGGTCGTCGCCCTCCTGCACATGCGGCGCGAGCTTGCGCCGCAGTTCAGCGAGCGAGTGCTCGCGCTGGCTCAGCAGCCGCAGCGCCCGCCCCTTGAGCGAGAGCGTGGTGAACCCCATGGCCTCTTCTTTGCTTTCAATTCAATAGCTGCCAGCGCCTGTCAATCAAGCGCTGGAAGGCAATCTGGCTTGAATTGTGGCGGTCATTCGGCCGCGGCGGCAGGGGCCTGCAGCGCGTCGGGCAGCAGCGCAATGCCCAGGCCCTCGCGCACCTTGTTCTCGATCTCGCGGGCCAGGTCGGGGTTCTCGCGCAGGAACTCGCGCGCGTTGTCGCGGCCCTGGCCGATCTTCTCGCCGTTGTAGGCGTACCAGGCGCCCGACTTCTCCACGATCTTGGCGGTCACGCCCATGTCGATGATCTCGCCCTCGCGGCTGATGCCCTCGCCGAACAGGATGTCGAACTCGGCCGTCTTGAACGGCGGCGATACCTTGTTCTTGACCACCTTGACCTTGGTTTCGTTGCCGATGGCCTCGTCGCCCTTCTTGATGGTGCCGGTGCGGCGGATGTCCAGGCGCACCGAGGCGTAGAACTTGAGCGCGTTGCCGCCGGTGGTGGTTTCGGGGCTGCCGAACATCACGCCGATCTTCATGCGGATCTGGTTGATGAAGATGACCATGCAATTGGTCTTCTTGATCGTGGCCGTGAGCTTGCGCAGCGCCTGGCTCATCAGGCGGGCCTGCAGGCCGGGCAGGGCGTCGCCCATCTCGCCTTCGATTTCGGCCTTGGGCGTGAGCGCGGCCACCGAGTCGATGACGATCAGGTCCACGGCGCCCGAGCGCACCAGGCTGTCCACGATCTCCAGCGCCTGCTCGCCGGTGTCGGGCTGGCTGATCAGCAGGTCGGACAGCTGCACCCCGAGCTTCTGGGCGTATTGCACATCCAGGGCATGTTCCGCGTCCACGAACGCGCAGGTGCCGCCCTGCTTTTGCATCTCGGCAATCACCTGCAGCGTGAGCGTGGTCTTGCCCGAGGATTCCGGGCCGTAGATCTCGACCACGCGGCCGCGCGGCAAGCCGCCCACGCCCAGGGCGATGTCCAGGCCCAGCGAGCCGGTGGAGACCACCTGGATGTCCTCGATCACTTCGCCTTCGCCCAGGCGCATGATCGTGCCCTTGCCGAATTGCTTCTCGATCTGGGCGAGCGCGGCGGCCAGGGCCTTGGCCTTTTCGGTGTTCACGGGCAATGCGGGGTTGGTGCCTTTGACTGCGACGTCCATGAGAAAACTCCTTGAGAAACAATGGGTTGGGTGCCTGCACCGCTCTGCGGTTAATCACAGGCTGGATGCTTGAACAGTAGTTTATGCGAGCCGTCGCGGGGCATTCAAGCACAATTTAGTCAGTTTGCCTGACAATGTGTGAATGCCTGATATGCCTCTTCCTTCACCCGCCGAAGACGGCTGGCGCCAGACCCACCTGGGCCGCCTGTTCGGCCACGCCATGCGGCGCTTCGACGCGCGCGTGCTGCAGCTCATGGCGCACAACGTGGAGGTGCCGCTGGCGCTGTCCAACCTCGCGGCGCGCGACCAGGTGAGCGCCGCCCACGTGCACATCACGCGCCACCTGGCGCTGCAGGGCGACCGGCTGACCGACCTGGCCCAGCGCGCGGGCATGACCAAGCAGGCGATGGCCAACCTGGTGGACCAGTGCGAGGCCTGGGGCCTGGTCACGCGCGAGGCCGATCCGCTGGATGCGCGTGCGCGCCGCGTGTGCTTCACGCCCACGGGCCTGGCCTGGCTGCAGGCGTTTCGCGATGCCGTCGCGCAGGCCGAGGCGGAGTTCCGGGCGGAGGTGGGCAACGACGTGGCCACCGTGGTGGCGATCGGGCTGGAGGCCTATGCGGGCGGCTAGGCCGCCGCACGGTCATCCTGGCGCCCAAGGGGGGGCTTCAGACGCGCAGGGCGCTCTCCTGCCGCGCGGCGTGGCTCAGCGCGTGGGGGTCCAGCCGCAGCGCGCGCAATGCCCGCGCCGCCACGCCCTGCGGCGTGGCCGCGATCAGTGCCACCACGTGCGCACCCAGCAAGGGGCCGGGCTGGCCCTTGCGGGCCTCCGCCAGTGCCTGGATGAGGCCCTCGCCGGAGGGCTGCGCGCGGTAGATCCCGGCCTGCGGCGCACAGGGTGCGGCGGGCGGCATTTCGGCATCAATACCGATCTGCGCCAGCGCATCGCGGTACTGCTGTTCGATCGCGGCGGGCAGGGCGTCCGGGTCCGCGCCAACGCGCGCGAAAGCGCGGCGCGCGGAGCCGTCGGGCAGCTCGATGGCGGCCAGCAGGAAGTGCTCAGCGCCCGGTTGCGGCTGGCCCCGTGCGCGGCGCGCGTGCACAGCCGGCGCAGAGTGCGCATGTCGTTCAGGCGCTGGCGGATGTGTTGCAGCATGGGGAGGAGTCCTTCCATCATCCAGGGGGGGCGGGGCGCGTGGCCTGGGGAGAGAGCCGCTTGTGCGCCGCCTGCTTGCTGACGCCCAGGGCCTGGGCAATCTGCGCCCACGACCAGCCCTGCTTCAGGGCTGTGGCCACGGCCGCCGCCTCCAGCCGGTCGGCCATCAGGCGCAAGGCCACCACGGCGGCCAGCGCGGCTTCGGGGTCGTCGTGCGGGGGCAGCTGCAGGGGCGGTGGGGTCGGCATTCGTCAACTGTAGTTGACGGAACTCATATCGTCAACAAGGGTTGACGACAGGGCCGGGAGCCTGGCCCGGGGGCGGGCCCTCAGGGCGCCGGCCCGGTGCCAGCCGCGGCGCCCGTGGGCGGGGGCGCCGCGCCTGCGGGCTCCGCGCAGGCCAGCAACCACTGCCGGAAGCACTGCAGCGCATGCAGCTGCGTGCGGCCTTCGGGGTAGCAGAGCCAGTAGCCCACCTCGCTCTGGTAGCCCCCGCGCTGGACGGCGGCGGCCAGCGGCTCGCGCACCAGGCCGGCGGTGATCTCGTCCTGCACCAGGCAGCGCGGCACCAGGGCCAGGCCCATGCCGGCCATCACCGCGCGGATCATGGTCTGGAACTGGTCGAACTGCGGGCCGGCCAGCGGGTCGAGCTGGCCCTGTACCCCGTGCGTCTCGCTCCAGCGCAGCCAGGCCTCGGGCACGGTCACATGGCGCAGCAGCGCGTAGCGCGCCACGTCGCGCGGGGTGTGGATGGGCCAGTCCGCCACCTTGGCGCGCGGCGCGATCAGGGCCACGTCGTTGCCCGTGATGTAGTGGGCGTGGGCGCCCGGCCAGTGGCCATCGCCGAACAGGATGGCGCAGTCGAGCTCGGGCCGTTCGAAGTTGTAGCTGTGCACGTACGGCACGAAGTGCAGCGTGACCTGCGGGTGCTGCTGCTGGAACTGCGGCAGGCGCGGAATGAGCCACTTGGCGGCGAAGGTGGGCAGGCTCGACAGGTGCAGCGCGCCGCCGCCGTCATCGCTGGTGATCAGCTCCAGTGTGGCGGCCTCCAGCTGCGCCAGCACGGCGCGCACGGCCTTCTCGTAGCGCTCGCCCGCGGGGGTCAGCGCCAGGCGCTTGCGGCTGCGCTCGAACAGCGGCACGCCCACCCAGGCCTCCAGTTCCTTCACCTGCTTGCTCACCGCGCTCTGCGTGAGGTGCAGGGCCTCGGCGGCCCGCGAGACGCTGCCGAAGCGCGTGACGGTGGAAAACGCCCGCAGCAGGTGCAAGGGGGGTGAAAGGCGGCGCAGGGAAGACATCGTAAGTTATCAAATCATTCCATATGGGAATGTTATCAGGCATATCCATTGCTTGGTAGGGCTTGTGGATTCCATTAGTCTCAACTTACCCCATAGGAGAAATGTCCCATGCAACGCCGTCATCTGCTCTCAGCCCTGGCCACAGTATCTTTCGTTCCTGGAATAACTCTGGCGCAAGAAGGCAAGCCCCTGCGCATCATCGTGCCCTTTCCGCCCGGAGGCGCCACGGACATGACCGTGCGCAGCCTGCAGGAGTCGCTGGCCCGCATCCTCAAGCAGCCCGTGGTGCTGGAAAACCGCGGCGGCGCGGGGGGCTCCATCGGCATGGCCGAAGCCGCGCGCGCTCCGGCCGACGGCCTCACGCTGGGCGTGGCCACGCTGTCCACGCATGGCGTGAACCCCGCCGTCTACAGCAAGCTGCCCTACGACCCCATCAAGGACTTCGTGGGCGTGACCGAGATGGTGAAGGCCCCCGGCGTCGTGGTGGTGAACCCGGCCGTGCTGCCCGTCAAGGACTTTGCCGACCTCGTGAAGTACCTGAAGGCCCATCCCGGCAAGGTTTCGTATGCCACGCCCGGCAACGGCACCATCGGCCACATGTGGGGCGAGCTGTTCAAGAGCAGCACCGGCACGGCCATGGTGCACATTCCCTACCGCGGTGCGGGCCCGGCCGTCAACGACGTGCTGGCCGGCCAGGTGGCGGTGTATTTCGACCAGGTGGCTTCCTCGCTGCCGCACATCAAGTCCGGCAAGCTCAGGGCGCTGGCGGTGTCCTGGCCCGAGCGGCTTGACGTGCTGCCCGACGTCCCCACCTACGCACAGCTGGGTTTCGCCAACAACAACGACCCGTCCTGGTTCGGCCTGGTGGCTCCCGCGGGCACGCCCGCGGCCGCGGTGGACCGCATCCAGCAGGCCGTGGCCCAGGCGCTCAAGGAGCCCGCCGTGCGCGAGCGCCTGGCGGGACAGGGGCTGTACCCGTCGGGCACCACGTCCCGGGACTTCACGGCGCAGATCGCCCGCGAGATCGACAAGATGAAACGGGTGGCGGCCTTTGCGAAGGTGGCGCTGGATTGACATGGGCCCCCGCTGAGCCGCCTCGCGCGATCCACCCCACGGGCGGTGGCGGGCCGGCGGCCAGGGGGAGCCCCATTTTCTTCGATACCGGGCCCCTGGGCCCGGCGGCCACAGCTGGAGGAGTCCGTCTCAGGGATAACCATGGTCTCCAACCGGTCCGGGCGGCTAGGCCGGCCGCCCCACTTTGCGCACACTCTGCCTATGCATGCCGCTTTGAAACTGATCAACCGACGATTCCAGCAGGCCCAGCCCGGTGCCACCGGTTCCCCCGGCACCCCGCTGGCGCCTGCGGCCTTCACCTACCTGCCCGGCACCACGGCGCTGGTGCTCGATTCGCCGCACAGCGGCACACAATACCCCGCCGACTTCGGCTCGGCCTGCGACCTGCCCACGCTGCGCCGCGCCGAGGACACGCACGTCGAGAAGATCTACACCTTTGCCCCCGCGCTGGGCGTGGCCTGGGTCGAAGCCCACTTCCCCCGCATCTACCTCGATGCCAACCGCGACACGACCGAGCTCGACACCTCCCTGCTCGACGGCGAGTGGACCGGCCCCATCTCCACCGACCCCCAGGTGCTCAGCAAGGTGCGCCTGGGCAAGGGCCTGATCTGGAAGTTCACCGACGAGGGCGAGCCCATCTACAGCCGCCAGCTCACCGTGGCCGAGGTGCGCGCGCGCATCGACCGCTGCTGGCGCCCCTACCATGCGGCCGTGGCCCAGGCCATCGACGCCGCCCATGCGCGCCACGGCTACAGCATCCACATCAACTGCCACTCCATGCCCGCCGTGGCGGGGCGCTTCGCCACCGAGTTCCCGGGTCTGGAGCACGCGGACTTCGTGGTGGGCGACCGCGACGGCACCACCGCCAGCCCGGCGCTGTCGGCGCTGGTGTGCGAGCACCTGCGCGGCTGTGGCTACAGCGTGGAATACAACCACCCCTACAAGGGCGTGGAGCTGGTGCGCCGCTACGGCAACCCCGCGCAGCACCGCCACAGCATCCAGGTCGAGATCAACCGCAAGCTCTACATGGACGAGGGCACGCTCGCCCAGCACCCCGAGGGCATGGCCCGGCTGCAGGCAGACCTGCAGAAACTGGTGCGCCTGCTGCTCGCACACGATCCGCGCTGACGCGGCGCGCAGGGGCGGGGCCATCCTAGAATCGAGGGCAGGCGCGGCGCCAGACCGCAGCCAACCCTCAAGGAGACACCGCATGCGCATCCTCATTGCCGAAGACGACCAGGTGCTGGCCGATGGCCTGCTGCGCACGCTGCGGGCGTCGGGCGCCGTCGTGGACCACGTGGCCAGCGGCAGCGAGGCCGACGCGGCCCTGCTGACCAACAACGAGTTCGACCTGCTGATCCTGGACCTGGGCCTGCCCCGGATGCACGGGCTGGAGGTGCTCAAGAAGCTGCGCAGCCGGGGCTCGGCGCTGCCCGTGCTCATCCTCACCGCGGCCGACAGCGTGGAAGAGCGCGTCAAGGGCCTGGACTTCGGTGCCGACGACTACATGGCCAAGCCTTTCAGCCTGCAGGAGCTGGAGGCGCGCGTGCGGGCCCTCACGCGCAGGGGCATGGGCGGCACCAGCAGCGCCATCAAGCACGGCCCGCTCGTGTACGACCAGGCCGGCCGCGTGGCCACCATCGACGGCAAGATGATCGAGCTGTCCGCCCGCGAACTGGGCCTGCTGGAAGTGCTGCTGCAGCGCGCGGGCCGCCTGGTGAGCAAGGAGCAGCTGGTGGAGCGCCTGTGCGAATGGGGCGAGGAGGTGAGCAACAACGCCATCGAGGTCTACATCCACCGCCTGCGCAAGAAGATCGAGGGTGGGCCCATCCGCATCGCCACCGTGCGCGGCCTGGGCTATTGCCTCGAAAAGATTCCAGGGTAGCTCCTGAAATGATAGCTGCTTGCGCTTTCTAGACGGGCGCCAGTGGCTCAAAGGGCTTGAAACCTTGAAAATCTTCCAGCGAGAGCAGCGCTCCCTCTTCGGCGAGATCCTTGACTGGATGCTCACGCCGCTGCTGCTGCTGTGGCCCGTGAGCCTGGCGCTCACCTGGCTCGTGGCCCAGGGTCTGGCCAACAAGCCGTTCGACCGGGCGCTGGAGTACAACGCCCATGCGCTGGCCCAGCTCGTGTCCGTGGTGGGCGGCAAGGTGCAGTTCAACCTGCCCCAGCCGGCCAGCGAAATCCTGCGCGCGGACGACTCCGACATCGTCTACTACCAGGTCATCGGCCCGGGGGGCGAATTCCTCTCCGGCGAACGGGAACTGCCCGAGCCCGCCAGCGACGAGGTGCCCCTGTCCGGCGAGGTGCGCCTGCGCGACGCCGAGATGCGCGGCATCGAGATCCGCGTGGCCTACATCTGGGTGCGCCTGCCGCTGGAGGGCACGCCCGTGGCGCTGGTGCAGGTGGCCGAGACGCGCGAAAAGCGCAGCGTGCTGGCCACCGAGATCATCAAGGGCGTGATGCTGCCGCAGTTCGTCATCCTGCCGCTGGCGGTGCTGCTGGTGTGGCTGGCGCTCGCGCGCGGCATCCAGCCGCTGAACCAGCTGGAGCAGCGCATCCGCGCGCGCAACCCCGACGACCTCTCGCCGCTGGACGACCGCACCGTGCCGCTCGAGGTCGCGCCGCTGGTCTCGTCGGTGAACGACCTGCTCACGCGCCTGAACGACTCGCTGGCCACGCAAAAGCGTTTCCTGGCCGACGCGGCGCACCAGCTCAAGACCCCGCTGGCGGGCCTGCGCATGCAGGCCGACCTGGCCCAGCGCGAAGGCACCAGCACCGAAGAGCTCAAGCGCTCGCTGCAGCAGATCGGCCGCTCCAGCATCCGCGCCACGCACACCGTGAACCAGCTGCTCGCATTGGCGCGCGCGGAAGGCAGCGGCGTGGGCATCGCGCGCCAGCCCTGCGACCTGGCGCGCCTCGTGATCGAGGTGGTGCGCGACTCGGTGCCGCGCGCGCTCGAAAAACACATCGACCTGGGCTACGACGGCGCCGAGCCCGGCTCACCCGGCGTGCTGCTGGACGGCAACCCCACGCTGCTCAAGGAACTGGTGCGCAACCTGCTCGACAACGCCATCAACTACACGCCTTCCACCCCCGCCAAGCCCGGCGTGGTCACGGCCCACGTGCTGGCCGATACCTTCGGCCACGTGCTGCTGCTGCAGGTGGAAGACTCCGGCCCCGGCGTGCCCGAGGCCGAGCGCGAGCTGGTGTTCCAGCCCTTTTACCGGGCGCTGGGCAGCGAGGCCGACGGCTCGGGCCTGGGCCTGCCCATCGTGCTGGAGATCGCACGCAAGCACGGGGCCGAGGTCACGCTGGAAGACGCGCGCCCTGGCCACCACCCGCCCGGCGCGCGTTTCAGCGTGCGGTTCGCGGCGCGGGATGTGGTGGCGGGGTCCTGAGCCAGGCCGGGTGCATCCCGCCGCACGGCCTTTCGCGCTGCGGCACATTCCGCGCCGGAATGGGATGAGTTCCAAACGTCGTTAGCCAGCCCGGCCATGCCTCTCCAGAATGGGCCGCACATGCCGCGAGGCGAGGAGAGGACCACGATGACGACGATGAAACGGCGCAAGCTGCTGATCTCCACCGCCGCTGCCTGCCTGGGAGGTGCTGCCCAGGCGCAATCCGCCCCGGTGTCCACGGGCAGCGCACGGCCCCTGCGGCTGCTGGTGCCCTTTGCCGCGGGCGGCGCCACCGACATCACGGCGCGCGCCCTCGCCGGTCCGCTGTCGCAGTTGCTGGGTGCACCCGTGGCCGTGGAGAACCGCCCCGGCGCGGCCGGCGCCACCTGCATGGCCGAGGTCGCTGCCGCCGCGCCCGACGGCGCCACGCTGGGCGTGGCCACGCTGTCCACCCATGGCGTGAACCCAGCCGTCTACAAACACCTGCCCTACAACGCGCTGGACGGCTTCACCCCCGTCACCGAGATCGTCAAGGCCCCGGGCGTGCTGGTGGTGCACCCCGGCCTGCCGGTGCGCGATTTCGCGCAGTTCATGCAGCACCTGAAGGCGCGGCCGGGCCAGCTGGCCTATGCCTCGCCGGGCAACGGCACCATCGGCCACATGTGGGGCGAGCTGCTCAAGAGCAGTGCCAATGTGCGCATGGACCACCTGCCCCAGGCGGGCGCCGCCGCAGCACTGGCCGAGGTGCTGGCGGGCCGGGTGCCGGTGTACTTCGACCAGGTGGCGTCGTCGCTGCCGCACATCCAGGCCGGCCGTTTGCGGGCCCTGGCCGTGTCGTGGAGCCGGCGCCTGGCCGTTCTGCCCGAGGTGCCCACCTACGCCGAGCTCAGCCTGTTCTCGAACAACGACCCGTCCTGGTTCGGCCTGGTGGCCCCTGCGCACACGCCGGCCGCCACGGCGCGGCGGCTGCGCGACGCGGTGGCCACGGTGTTGCGCGAGCCCGCGGTGCTGGCGCGCCTGGGAGAGCAGGGGCTGTTTGCCTCGGGCAGCCTGCCGGACGAGTTTGCCGCGCAGATCCGCAAGGAGGTCGAGAAGATGCGGCGCGTCAGCCGGTTTGCGCGCATCACGCTCGGCAAGGACGCAGCGTGACGGCTATGCCGCAGGCGCATGCGGCGGACGCAGCGCGCGAAGGGACATCAGCGCCATGAAGAGAAAGCCATTCTGGGTGGGCGCGCGGTACACCCCCAGCGCGCCCAGCACCTGCGCCGCCACGCCCGCGAGTTCCCAGCCGTCGGTCTCGTCCGCTTCCCAGCGCGGCACCGTCAGGGGCGCAAAGCCGCGCTCGTCGCCCCACTCCCACACCGCGGGAATGCGGGCCACCACCTGGGGGTCGTTGTGGAAATTGGCCCAGGCCCACAGCCAGGTGCCGCTGGTCCGGGAAATCGATCCGATGAATTCAATGTCCGCCACCAGCCGCGGCACGCCGGCGTGCGAGAAGGTGAGCGTGCCCTGCACCTGGTCATAGTCCCAGCGCTCGAAGCGCGAGATGCCGTAGTCCGTCTCCAGGGCATCCTGCTTGCCCACCAGGGCCTGGTGGCTTTCGGTGACCGCGTCCACCCAGGCGTCGTGCGGCGCATCCGCCATGGCGCCGACACTCTGCGCCATGGAGTCCTGGTAGCAGTGGTGGCAGATGATCTGCAGGTCCAGGCAGTCCTCGTTGCGCTCGTTCCACTCGCCGCCCTCCCGCTCCAGGGCTGCCTGGCAACTGGCGCACCAGGCGTCGGGAAAGGGGTAGTCCGGCGCCGGCATGCCGCAGAACCAGCGCTGCGCCGGCCGGCGGCACAGGTGCCCGCAGACGTAGGTGGCGGTGGCTTCGCCGTGGCGGTTGCAGTGGATGGCGGAGAGTTCTTCGGTCATGGCGCGGGGCTCGCGAAAGGAGGGGCGGAATCGAAGGATGGGCGCGGAACGCCGGGCGCGACCGCCAGCGCGGCCACCACGGTTCAGCCGCAGGCGCGCATCGTCTTGCCGGCCATCGCCGTGCGCAGGGCGTCCAGCTGGGGGCGCAGCGATTCGGTCACGGCGGGCAGTCGCAGCGTGAAACCTGCCGTGTCCGGCCGCTCCTGCACCACGCGGGCCGTGCGCACGCCCTTGCCGCCCAACGTGGCCAGCTCGCGCTCGGCGGCCTCCTTCGAGGCGAAGCGGCCCAGCGATAGGCCGAATTCCAGGGTGCCGCCCGCGCGGTCGTGGTCGACCTTGCGGGCACGCAGTTCGGCCCGTTTCCTGTCCAGCGTTTCCAGGTCCTCGAAGCGGCCCATGTAGACCATCCAGCGGCCCGGCACGGGCGTGGGCTCGAGCAGCCAGCTGCCCTGGGGCAGGTTGGCGGCGGCGGCGCGCAGGGCGTCGGCCTGGCGTTCGTCGAACACGCCCGCCTGAAGGCATTCGCCGGTGTCGGGCGGGGTGGGGGTCTCGGCGGAAGCCGCAGCCGCTGCGCTGGGGGCGGCGGGCGACGCGGCGGCGGGGGCCTTGCCGGAATTTACCCGCAGGATCTGCAGCGTCTCGGGCCGTATCTGCTGGTCCATGCGCTGGGGCTCGGCCTGCTCCTCGGGGGCGAAGCCCCAGTCCCGAAGCAGCCCCTGCGACCACGCGTAGTAGCCCGCGTTGGCCAGCAGCAGAGCGATCACGGCAAGTCGCAGCATGGGGGCCCTTCCTTGTTTTCCCGCCGGTTGTCCATGGGGTTGCGCGCCCTCGTCCCCGCCCGTGTGGCGGGCCCGCCCAGGGCCAGGGCCGCCATGGAGCGGGCGTCGCCAGGCCACGACGGGCGGCCTTTGCCCCGATGGAGAGGCGCGGCGCGGCTCAGGGGGGGCTCCCCAGCTCTTGCACTGCGCTGGGCCGCACGCTGATCTCGGAACTGGTGATCGCCTGCATGCCGCCGGCCGTGTGCACCAGGAGCGCGCCGTCCTCGCCCACGCCGTGGGCCGTGCCCGCGGTGCCGTCGCTCAGGGCCACGGCACGGCCCTGCAGCACGTCGCGGGCCGCGAAACGTGGCTGCATGGGGCCAAAACCGTAGCCTTCGAACGAGCGCAGCATGCCGATCAGCGGCGGCACGATGCGCAGCAGGGCGGCGGGTGCGTCCAGGCCGGGCTCCACGTCCTGCAGGCTGCCCGGCGGCATGCTCATGCCTTCGCTGCCACGCGGCAGCACGTTGATGCCGATGCCCACGACCACGTAGCGCGCCGTGCCGGCTGGCCCCTGCGGGGACGGCGCGGCCCCCTGGAGCGCCACGAAACTGGCCGTCTCGACCAGGATGCCGCCCAGCTTGCGGTCGCCACCCGCGCCGCCCAGCCAGAGGTCGTTGGGCCATTTCAGGCCCACGCGGGCGGCCTGGCCCGCACCCAGCGGCGGCAGCACGGGCTGCAGGCTCTCGGCCACGCTCACGCCCACGGCGAGCGACAGCCCCGACCAGTCGCGCGGCGCGAGCGGCAGGCCCAGGGACATCATCAGCGAAGACCCCACATCGCTCTGCCACGCCCGCCCCATGCGGCCCCGACCGGCGGTCTGCTGCTCGGCCACGAGCAGCGTGGGCTCGCACTGGCCGGCGCGGGCGCGGCGCATGAGTTCGGTGTTGGTCGAGTCGATGCTGGGCAGCACCTCGACGGTAAAACCGGGTAACAGCGGTGACACCGCCTCCCACACGGCCTCGGCGGGCCAGCGGATGGGGGCGGCGGTCACTGGCGGCGGCCTTTCCGGGCGCCGGGCTGGAGGTTCCCTGGGACTGGCTGGGTGGCCTTGGCGGTTTTGGTCGGTTTGGCGGGCAGGGCGGGCTTCGTGGCCGCCTTGGCGGGGCTGCGCGGCACCGGCGGCGCCCAGCCGCGCTTGGGCGCGAGCAGCGTGCCGCGGCAGTTGTCGCTGCCGCACCAGCAGGGGTATTCCGCCTTCAGCTTGGGCGTGTAGCGCTCTTCGATGATCAGCCCGTAGTCGTAGTTCAGCTCTTCGCCCGCCTTGATATTGCGCAGCGCCGTGATGAAAATGCGGCCGTCCCGTTCGTCGGCATAGCAGTTGGGGTTGCAGCTGTGGTTGATCCAGCGCGAGGAATTGCCGCCGAACTTTGCGTCGATCACGCGGTCTTCATCCACGTGGAAGTAGAACGTGTGGTTGGGCTGCAGGGGGTCGTGCGGGTGGCGGTCCTGCGCCTCCTGCCAGGTGATGACCTCGCCGGTGTACTCCACCAGCACCTCGCCCTCGGCGATGTCCTGGGCGGCGAACACGCCGTTGCCATGGACGCCCGAGCGCCGAGTCTGGATGCGGCGTCCCGGTGCGGCGGTGGGGGCGGCGGGCGAGGCAAAGCGGGGCATGGCAAAAACTCTGTTAACTTGATAGTGCACACATGTGTGCGTGCGCGTGTATGCGCGCGAAACCCGAATTGTAGGAGCGACCGGGCCGGAACCGGGCGCTCAGAACGAACGACGACGATGACAGGCAAGAGCCCCAAATGACCAAGACCCTGGTAATTGCAGAGAAACCCTCCGTGGCGCAGGACATCGTGCGCGCGCTCACCCCCGTAGCGGGCAAGTTCGACAAGCACGACGACCACTTCGAGAACGACCGCTACGTGGTCACCAGCGCCGTGGGCCACCTCGTGGAGATCCAGGCGCCCGAGGAGTTCGACGTGAAGCGCGGCAAGTGGAGCTTTGCCCACTTGCCCGTGATCCCGCCGTACTTCGACCTGAAGCCCGTGGACAAGACCAAGACGCGCCTGAACGCGGTGGTCAAGCAGGCCAAGCGCAAGGACGTGACGCAACTCATCAACGCCTGTGACGCGGGCCGCGAGGGCGAGCTGATCTTCCGCCTGATCGAGCAGTACGCCGGCGGCGCCAAGCCCCTGGGCAAGCCCGTCAAGCGCCTGTGGCTGCAGTCCATGACGCCCCAGGCCATCCGCGACGGCTTCGACGCACTGCGCACCGAGCAGCAGATGGCGGGCCTGGCCAGCGCCGCGCGCAGCCGCAGCGAGGCCGACTGGCTGGTGGGCATCAACGGCACGCGCGCCATGACGGCGTTCAACTCGCGCGACGGCGGGTTCTTCTTGACCACCGTGGGCCGCGTGCAGACGCCCACGCTGTCGCTGGTGGTGGAGCGCGAGGAAAAGATCCGCAAGTTCGTGAGCCGCGACTACTGGGAAATCCACGCCACCTTCGGCGCGCAGGCCGGCGAGTACCCCGCCAAGTGGTTCGACCCCAAGTGGAAGAAGGGCGAGGACGTGGAGATGCGCGCGGACCGCGTGTGGTCCGCCGCCGAGGCCACGGCCATTGCGAACGCCGTGCGCGGCAAGCAGGCCACCGTCACCGAAGAGAGCAAGCCCACCACGCAGGCGTCGCCCCTGCTGTTCGACCTGACCAGCCTGCAGCGCGAGGCCAACGGCAAGTTCGGTTTCTCGGCCAAGACCACGCTGGCGCTGGCGCAAAGCCTGTACGAGCGCCACAAGGCCCTGACGTACCCGCGTACCGACTCGCGCGCGCTGCCCGAGGACTACCTGCCCGTGGCCAGGCAGACCTTCGAGATGCTGGCCGACAGCGGCATGCGCCACCTCGCGCCGCACGCCGCCACGGCGCTGAGCAACAACTACGTGCGCCCGTCCAAGCGCATCTTCGACAACAGCAAGGTGAGCGATCACTTTGCCATCATCCCCACGCTGCAGGCCCCCAGCGGCCTCTCCGACGCCGAGCAGAAGCTGTACGACCTGGTCGTGCGCCGCTTCATGGCGGTGTTCTTCCCGAGCGCCGAATACACCGTCACCACCCGTATTTCCACGGTGGCGCCCCACAGCTTCAAGACCGAAGGCAAGGTGCTGGTCAGGCCCGGCTGGCTGGCCATCTACGGCAAGGAAGCCGCCGATGAGGTGGAAGGTGGCAAGGACGGCGACAAGGGCCAGAACCTCGTGCCCGTGAAGCCCGGCGAAAGCGTGAGCACCCTGGCAGCCGACCCCAAGGGCCTCAAGACCAAGCCGCCCGCCCGCTACTCCGAAGCCACGCTGCTGGGCGCCATGGAAAGCGCCGGCAAGCAGATCGACGACGACGAGCTGCGCGAAGCCATGCAGGAAAAAGGCCTGGGCACGCCCGCTACGCGCGCGGCCATCATCGAAGGCCTGTTGACCGAAAAGTACATGCTGCGCGAAGGCCGCGAAATCATTCCCACGGCCAAGGCCTTCCAGCTCATGACGCTGCTGCGCGGGCTGGAGGTCGAGGAACTGTGCCGCGCCGACCTGACCGGCGAATGGGAGTTCAAGCTCTCGCAGATGGAAAAGGGGCAGCTCAGCCGCGAATCCTTCATGGCCGACATCGCCGCCATGACCGAGCGCATGGTCAAGAAGGCCAAGGAATACGACCGCGACACCATCCCCGGCGACTACGCCACGCTTGAATCGCCCTGCCCCAACTGCGGCGGCACGGTGAAGGAAAACTACCGCCGCTTTGCCTGCGTGGGCAAGCCTGGTGCGGAAGGCTGCGGCTTCAGCTTCGGCAAGTCGCCCGCGGGCCGCACCTTCGAGACGGCCGAGGCCAACGCCCTGCTGCGCGACAAGAAGATCGGCCCGCTGGAGGGTTTCCGCTCCAAGGCGGGCTGGCCCTTCACCTCCGAGATCGTCATCAAGTACGACGACGAGGCGCACAACTACAAGCTCGAATTCGACTTTGGCGACGACAAGAAGGGCGAGGAGTCTGGCGAGCTCGTGGAGTTTGAAGACGCCGCGCTCGGCCCCTGCCCCATCTGCGGATCGGAAGTGCACGAGCACGGCAGCAACTACGTGTGCAGCAAGGCCGTGCCCACCGCCGCGCAGCCCACGCCCAGCTGCACTTTCAAGAGCGGCAAGATCATCCTGCAGCAGCCCGTGGAGCGCGAGCAGATGCACAAGCTGCTGGAGACGGGCAAGACCGACCTGCTCGACAAGTTCGTGAGCATGCGCACGCGCCGCGCCTTCAAGGCCCACCTGGCGTGGGACAAGGAGGCGGGCAAGGTCAACTTCGAGTTCGCACCGAGCAAGTTCCCGCCGCGCCCAGGCGCTGCTGCAAAAACAGTAGCTGCCAAGGCTGGAAAGACAAGCGCTGCAGCCAAAAAGTCCGCCAAACCTGCCGCCGCCAAGAAAGCCCCGGCCACCAAGACCGCCGCTGCCAAGGCACCGCGCAAGGCCGCAGCCGGCAAGGCCCCCAGCGCCGCCCTGGCCGCCGTGATCGGCGCCGAGCCCGTGGCCCGGCCCGAGGCCGTCAAGAAGATGTGGGAATACATCAAGGCAAACAACCTGCAGGACCCCAAGGACAAGCGCACCATCATCGCCGACGACAAGCTGCGCGCCGTGTTTGGCAAGAACAGCGCGGGCATGTTCGAGCTGGCGGGCATTCTGGGCAACCACCTGGGTGGCGAAGGATGAAGCCACGCGCAGCATCCGCAGCATCGCCTGTGTGGGGCTTCTGGCGCACCGCGCTGGTGGCTCTCGCGGTCGTTGGCGCGCTGGGCGGCTGCAGCAGCACGACAGGTTCTGCGCGCTCCAGCGACCCCGCGAGCCCGCAGCAACCGCAGGGCGCCAGCGGCGTCACCGTGTTTGGCGATATCGATGTGGGCGTATCGCGGGAGCGCACGCGCTGACGCGTGGTGTGCTGCCTTGCAGGCCGTCCCCGCTGAACCTGCCGAACCTGCGCGGAGCCAGCCTTTCCGCCCCCACGGTCGATGATGGACCCTGAACCGCTGGGGAAAGAATGATGGGCGAACCCGCGCTGTCCTTGCAGATCGCCACCACGGTGCAGCACCGCATCCACACCGTCACCGTGCGCATGGATTCGGTGGGCTGGGTGGTGTCGGGCACCAAGCACCTGGTCACGCCCGGCGGCGGGCACCGCTACCCCAGCGGCCGGGTGTTCGTGCTGCCGCGCGGCGCGCAGTGGGAGGTGGTCAACGACCCGGCACCCCAAGGCCGCTATGTGGCGCGGCTGCTGTGTTTTGCGCCCGAGCTGGTGGCGCAGTTCCACCGGCAGTTCGGCCAGTTCGCGGCCATTCCACCAGTGCAAGGCTGCGCGGGCCTCGCGGCCGACGCCGCCTTTGAAGACAGCTATATGCGCGCCGTGGCCGCGCTGGAGAGCGATGCCAGCTCGCAGGCGCTGCGCGAACACCGCGCGCTCGAAGTGCTGCTGATGCTGGCCGAGGCGGGCATCGTCTTCGCCCCGCCCGGCGAGCTGGGCTGGGCCGAACGTGTGCGCCGCCTGGTGGGCCCGAGCCCCCAGGCCGACTGGACGCTCGAACGCATCGCCAAGGCCTTTGCCATCAGCGCCAGCACCCTGCAGCGCCGCCTGGCCCAAGAGGGCGAAACCGTGAGCCAGTGCCTGCGCGACGTGCGGCTGGAGACGGCGCTGGTGCTGCTGCAAAGCTCCGCGCTGCAGGTGTCCGAGATCGCTGCGCGCTGCGGCTACGAGTCGCACAGCCGCTTCAGCGCGGCCTTCCGCGAACGCTTTGGCTTTCCGCCCTCGCAGCTGCGGCCCTGATTCCTGCGGCTGACGCGCAGCGCACAGCCATTGACGCCACCGGGCCAATGCGAAGGCGCGGCGCGCAGCACCATCAAGCCCTTGTTTCACACCGCTACTGCAAGGAGCTTTTCAGATGCCCCACCCACTTTCACGCCCCCTTCGCGTTGGCACCGCCATCGCGGCACTCGCCACGATCGGTTTGGCCCCAGCCGCCCACGCCCAGGCCTTCGCGCTCACCAGCCCCGACTTTGCCGAAGGCAGCACACTGCCCCAGCGCTTCGAGTTCAAGGGCTTTGGCTGTGCGGGCGACAACCAATCACCCGCCCTGCGCTGGAGCGGCGCGCCTGCTGGCACCCAGAGCTTCGCCGTCACCGCCTACGACCCCGATGCCCCCACCGGCTCGGGCTGGTGGCACTGGTCGGTGGTCAACATCCCCGCCAGCACCACCGAGCTGCGGTCCGACGCGGGTGCTGCTGGCGGCGCCAAGCTGCCCGCAGGCGCCAGCCATGTGCGCATTGACTATGGCGTGGCCGCCTGGGGCGGGGCCTGCCCGCCCGAAGGCGATGTGCCGCACCGCTACATCTTCACCGTGCACGCGCTCAAGGTGCCGCGCCTGGACCTGCCTGCCGACGCCACCGCTGCGCTGGCCGGCTACATGATCAACGCCCACAGCCTGGGCAAGGCCACGCTCACGGCGCGCTATGGGCGCCCTGCGGCGAAAGGGAAGCAGCAGCCGTGATAGGGCGTGGCCCGGTGGGCGATGCGATGTTTTAAGCTTGGTGGTCGCCCACCACCCCGCCACAGGCCCACCCCATGCGCAGCACCCGCGAACGAGCCCTCTGGTCCCTCCTGGCCGCATTGCTGCTGGCCGCCACAGCCGCCGCATGGTGGACGGCCGACCAGTGGCTGCCCCACGCCGGGCCGTGGACCGAGCAGGCCTGGAAGAAGATCACCCGCCCCGGCCCCGACACCTTGCCGCCCGGCAAACAGCAGCCCGCCGCACAAGCCCGCGCTGCGCACGGCGGCGCGTCCGAGCCCGCGGCCCCGCAGCCGCGCAAGTGCGTGAAGGACGGCCGCACCACCTACACCGACCAGCCCTGCCCCAAGGGCACGCAGGAGCTGCCGGTGGATGGCGCCGTGACCTCGCTGCCCCGCGCGCAGTAAGTTCATGAAGGTGGCGGGCAGCGGCAGGCCCGCCGGTGTGAGGCATGTCGCTTTTTTCCTAGCCTGCCCGGGGGCTGCGCGGATTCAATCGGTGCATTGATTCACTACCCAGGGCCTCTCTCCTTTTCTTTGGGGGGCCGCATGCACCGATGCAAAAACACACACACCTGCGCACCTTTTTTCTTTTGCTGGCCCTCGTGGGCCTGGCCGTCCCCTGGTACTTCAATGGGGTGTACTTTCTGGCGGGCGGCAGCGTGATGCCCGATGTCTTCTGGCGGGATGCGTTTGCCAATGCACTCACCACCGGCATCACCCTCGACGTGTACCTGGCCGCCGTGGCGTTCTCGGCCTGGGTGGCGGCAGACCGCAGCCTGGGTGCGTGGCGCTGGGCTTACATCGCGGCCTGCTTTTGCATTGGCCTCGCGTTTGTGATGCCGCTCTACCTGGCTCAGCGCTTGCGCGTGGGCTCCAAGGGTGGGGCAGGCTGATTCGGCAGGGCCTGCGCGCCGATCTGCAAGGGCCAGTGCGCGGTGAGCGGGCTGCGCGTGCCTTGCACCAGAGCCTGCAGCGGGTGGCCCGCCAGCCTGCGCACATCGCGCCCCATGTGCGACTGGTCGTAGTACCCCTGGCCGGCGGCCAGGTCCACCACCGGGCCGCCGGGCGCGGCGAGGGCGTTGCCCAGCGTGCGGTTCAGCCGCGCAATCACCTGAAACTGCTTGGGCGCCATGCCCCAGTGCGCCGCAAAGCGCCGCTCAAACTGCCGCTGGCCCAGGCCCATGCGCTGGTGGCCTGATTCCGCGCCCGTGGCGTCGGCGCTGGCCGCCTGCAGCAAGGCCAGGGCTTGCCGCCGCCATGCATCACAAGGCGACGGCGGTGCGGCCAGCTGCCGGACGAACTGGTGCAGCACCGTAAGCCGTGTGGCATCGTCTGCCGCCGCCAGCACGCCATGCTCCACCTCTGCCCATTGCGGGCCCACCAGTTCCGCCAGCGGCCGTAGCGTGTTCACCAGCCCGCGTGCACTGCCAAACAGCGCCGCGGCGGCCTCAGGCTGCAGCACCAGCCCCACGGCCCGCACCGGTCCGCCGTGTTCGTACACCGTGGCCGTGGTGCTGGCGCTGATCCAGGCCGACGGCGGCACCAGCGCGCCCCGGCACCGCACCTGCCCGGCCAGCCGCACCACCAGCATGCTCGACACCATCGCCGGGAAATGCGACTGCGCCAGTTCCGCAGGGGCATCGATCACCACCGCTGCCATCAACCAGGGCTGTAGATCGGAGGGGAGGGGCACAAGACGCTGCATGCCCGGATTCTGCACACCGGCGATGTGCTGGCAGGAACACCCGTCCAGCCACGCGCGCGACATGCGCCTGCCGCACCGCCCGGCTATCCTTTCCGCTTCACCAGCCCACCACCGCATCCCCCGCCACGCAACATGCAGTCAGCACCCACCCGCTCCCTTCCCCTGGCCGGGGCCACCAACTTCCGCGATCTGGGCGGCTACGCCGGCCATGGCGGGCGCACCGTCAAATGGCGGCGCATCTTCCGCTCGGACCACCTGGCGGGCCTCACCGCGCAGGACCGGGCCCTGCTGGCCGAGCTGGGCGTGGCCCGCGCGGTGGACTTTCGCGGCCAGGCCGAAAGCGCCGCGTATGCCTACGCGCTGCCGGGCATCAGCTACCACCCGCTGGCCATCGAGCCCACGGTGGTGCAGCGCGCGCTGGAACTGCAGCGCACCGGCCGCCAGCTCACCGCGCAAGACGCCGTGGCGCTGATGCAGGACACCTACCGGGGCTTTGTGCACGACAACGCGCATCGATTTGCCGAGCTGTTCCGCCTGCTGCTCGATGAAGGCAGCGCCACCCCGCTGGTGTTCCACTGCACCGCGGGCAAGGACCGCACAGGCTTTGCCGCCGCCCTCATCCTGCTGGCGCTGGGCGTGCCGCGCGAGGTGGTGATGCAGGACTACCTGCTCACCAACACCCTCTACCGCCGCCCCGAGGGGTTGGCCAGCCACGCGCCCGACGAAGTGCTGGCCGTGCTGTGGCGTGTGCAGGAGGAGTTTCTCAATGCAGCCCTGCACATGGTGGACACCGAGTTCCAGGGCGTCGATGCCTACCTGCGCGACGTGCTGGGCGTGAGCGCGGCGGCCCGGCAGGCGCTGGCCGCCCGCTACCTCGAACAGCCCTGACGCCGCCTTTCAGGCGCCCGCCAGGGAATCGCCCCCCTTACGCCAGGTGCGCCAGCAGATGGCGCCAGAAGTTCAGGCGCGCCTCCAGGGTCGAGACGAGGATGTGTTCCTGCAGCGTGTGGGCGCCGTCGCCGTCGGCACCCAGCCCGTCGAGTGTGGGCACCCCCAGGGCCGAGGTGAAGTTGGCGTCGCTGCCGCCGCCGGTCATGGGCGCATCTTCGAGCGCGAAGCCCGCATGCCGGGCCGACGCCTTGGCGCGGTCCAGCAGGGCCACCACGGCCTCGCTCTTGACCATGGGCGGGCGGTTCACCTCGACCTCGATGTCGAGTTCCATGTCCGCGCCCACCGGGCGCAGCGCCTGCATCTTGTGCACCAGCTCGTCGGCGGCCTGCAGGTCGGGGAGGCGAAAGTCCACCACGCAGCGGCACTGCGCCGGCACCGTGTTGGTGGCGGTGCCACCTTCGATGGTGCCCACGCTCACCGTCACGCCGCGCGCGTAGTCGGTCATGGCCTCCAGCGCCAGGATCTGGTGCGCCATTTCGCGGATCGCGCTGCGGCCTTTTTCATGCGCCACGCCCGCATGGGCCGCCTGGCCCTTCACGCCCAGGCGCAGCATGCCCGTGCCCTTGCGCGCGGTCACGCATCTGCCGCCATTGGCACGGGCAGGCTCGCAGACCAGGGCGTAGCGGGCATTGTGCGCAAAACGCTCGATGTGCACACGCGAAGCGTGGCTGCCGGTTTCTTCGTCGGGCACGACCACGAAGTCGATCGGCATCGCGCTGGCGCCGGCGGCCGCCAGGTCGCGCAGGGCCGTCATGGCCAGGTAGATGCCTGCCTTCATGTCGTAGCCGCCGGGGCCGTAGAAGCGGTCGCCCTCGATGCGGCAGGGGTTGTCGCTCAAGGTGCCCACCGGGTGCACGGTGTCCGAGTGGCCCAGGACCAGCAGCCCGGGGCGCGTGTCGCCGGCTGCGCGGTTGGTCACGTGCAGCAGCGGCCCCACGCGCTCGCCCAGTGGCGTCACGGTGGCCTGCAGTCCGCCTTCCAGGGCATAGCGGGCCATGTCGGCCACCATGGCCGCCACGCCCGCGGGCGAGCTGGTGGGTGACTCGCATTGCATCCAGGCGGTGATGCCGTCAATGAGCGTCTGTGTCGTGGCGGAGGTGGTCATGGCGGTGCAAGGTGGGACAGGGTGGTTCGGGGGCTCCGCCTGCTTCCCGCAGGACGGAGGGCTGAGGCCGAGGAGGTGCAGGCGGCGGGCGTCAGGCCGTGTGCTCGCCGGCCAGCCGGGCCAGTTGTGCAGCGTCGGGGAGGTGGCCGTGGAACCACAGGTGCGCGCAGACGGCCGACATGGCCTTGCCATCGTGGCCAATGCCCGCCACGGTGTGCAGCTGCCAAGCCAGCGGCAGGCCGCGGCGCACGGCCTCGGCCCGGGCGGTGGCGTAGTAGTTCAACGCGCGGGCATAGCGGTGCGGGCCCTGGCGCAGTGCCGCCGGTTCGGACGGCAAGTGCACGTCGGCCGTGGCGATGTCCTGGTCGCCCGCCAGGATGGTCAACGGGTAGGCGAACAGGCGCGCTAGGCTGCCGGTGTCCGCGGGGGTGCCGGCCAGGCCTTCGGGGAACGGCAGCTCCAGCAGCGGCAGCGTGTACCAGCCGGGGTTGCCCGCGGCCACACCGGCAAAGGTGCCGGGCGTGAGCACGCTCATCAGCCGGTGCACGAACTGCCCGCCGGCGGAGTGGCCGAACAGGTACAGCGGCTGCGTGGTCAACACGCCCGATGCCTTGAGCTCATCGACCAGCCGCGTCACGACGGTGTACGACCAGTGCCCGGGTGGGTTCGCCGGAGCCGTGTCGGCGTGGGCTTCGCGGTCGGCGGTGGCCAGCAGGTTGCCGTTGTTGTAGCTCACCACGTCGGGCCACTGCGCGTTCGAGAACGTGGGCGCGATGATGACCAGGCCATGCTCGTCGGCGGCGGGCATCCAGAAGTCGCGGTAGTCGTCGCCGTTGCGCATCACGCCGTGCTGCACCAGCACGATGGGGCTGTGGTCCGTGGCATGTGCGGGCCGGTAGGTGTTCAGCGTGATGGAGCGGCCACCGGGCAGGGGGCTGTTGCTGTAGTCCACCGCGTGGCGGCCCACCCGCTGCACGGCGTCGCGCAGCGATTGCAGATGAAGTTCGTTGGGCATAGGCAAGAAATGGGGCAGGGCAGCAGGCGGGGCGACATTGCCGTTGTCAGGCCGCTGCGGTGTTCAGGTGGCAGGCCGACCAATGGCCGGGGGCGATGGCTTCGAGCGCCGGTGCTTCCTCGCGGCAGCGGGCCATGGCGTGCGGGCAGCGCGGGTGGAAGGTGCAGCCCGGTGGCGGTTTCAGTGGCGAGGGAATCTCTCCCTGGATCGGCACGAACACGCGCTTGCGCCGCTCCAGGTTCGGCACCTCGGCCATCAGCGCCTGGGTGTATGGATGGTTGGCGCGCGCAAAAATCTCGGCCGTGGTCGAGATCTCGACGATCTTGCCCAGGTACATGATGGCCACGCGGTCCGAGATGTGGCGCACCACACCGAGGTCATGGCTGATGAACAGGGAGGTCAGGCCGTGCTGGGCACGCAGGTCCATGAACAGGTTGATCACCTGCGCCTGGATCGACACGTCCAGCGCCGCGACCGGCTCATCGCAGACCAGGAAGCGGGGCGACACCATCAGCGCCCGGGCAATGCCCACGCGCTGGCGCTGCCCGCCCGAGAGCTGGTGCGGCAGGCGGGTGCGGTACTCGGCGGCCAGGCCCACTTCGGCCAGCGCCCTGTCGACGCGTGCCGGTATTTCGCCGGCGGGCGCGAGTTTGTGCACGTGCAGCGCCTCGCCCAGGATCTGGTGCAGCCGCTGGCGCGGATTGAGCGAGGCCTGGGGGTCCTGAAACACCATCTGCACGCCCAGTGTGTAGGCCAGTCTGGCGGCCCGGTCCAGGCCGTCCACGGCGGCGCCCTGGTACAGCAGTTCGCCTTCGGTCTGGCGGTGCAGGCCGGCGACGATGCGGCCAAGCGTGGACTTGCCGCAGCCGGACTCCCCCACGAGGCCCAGCACCTCGCCCTGCGCAATCGCCAGGCTCACGCCGTTGACGGCATGCACGGTGCGCGGCTCGGGCTTCTTGCCGGCCAGCTCGAACACGCGCCCGATCAGGTCCTGCCTTTTGACAAAGCGCTTGTACACATTGCGCAATTCGATGACGGGAGGTGGTGCGGTGTGGCTCATGCGGCAGGGTCCAGGGCAACGAGGGGGGCAAAGCAGCGGTAGGTACGCCCATTCACCGTGGTGTTCTCCGGTTCGCCCGTGGCGCATTGCGCCAGGGCGTGCGCGCAGCGCGGCGCAAAGGCGCAGCCGGCGGGGCGGTTGCCCAGCATCGGCGCCATGCCGCTGATCTGCCGCAGGCGTCCGCCGGGCAGGGCGGCGCCGGGCAGCGAATCGAGCAGGCCACGGGTGTACGGGTGCACCGGGGCATCCAGCACCTCATCCACCGGGCCGGACTCGACGATCTTGCCCGCGTACATCACCGCGACCTTGTCGGCCAGCTCGGCGATCACGCCAAGGTCGTGGGTGATCCAGATGAGCGCCGTGCCGTGCGTGCGGCAGATCTCCTGCATGCGGTACAGGATCTGGCCCTGAATCGTCACATCGAGCGCCGTGGTGGGCTCGTCGCAGATGATCAGCTCGGGCTTGTTGAGCATGGCGATGGCGATCGCCACGCGCTGGCGCATGCCGCCCGAGAACTCGTGCGGGTAGTTGCGCAGGCGCGAAGCCGGGGCGGGGATGCCCACCATCTCCAGCGCCTCCACGCAGCGCTGGAGCGCCTGGGTGCGCGGCACGCTGGCATGGGTCTGGATGGCCTCGAGCATCTGCTCCTCGATGCGCAGCACCGGGTTCAACGTCATCAGAGGGTCCTGGAAGATCATCGCGATGCGGTCGCCGCGCAGCTGGCGCATCTGCTCCTCGCTCAGCTCGCGCAGGTTCCGGCCCTTGAACAGCACCTCGCCGGCGATCACCTCGCCGGGAGGGTCGATCAGGCCGAAGATGGAAAAGCCGGTGACCGACTTGCCCGAGCCGGATTCGCCGACCAGGCCCAGGATCTCGCCAGGCCCGATGGACAGGTCGATCCCGCTGACGGCGGGCCAGGCGCCTTCCTCGGTGTGAAAAACGGTGTGCAGGCCACGCACTGCAAGCAAAGGGGTTGTCATGGGCTTCTCGGGTCCAGCGCGGCGCGCAGGCGGTCGGCGATCACGTTGATCGCCAGGATGAGGGCCAGCAGGGCCAGGCCGGGGAACATGCTGATCCAGTAGTCGCCAGACAGCAGGTACTGGAAGCCGTTCGCGATGAGCAGGCCCAGGGATGGCTCGGTGATGGGCACGCCCACGCCCAGGAACGACAGCGTGGCTTCCAGCACGATGGCGTTGGCGATCTGGATGGTGGCAAACACCATCACCGGGCCCAGGCAGTTGGGCAGCAGGTGGCGCAGCATGATGCGCCAGGCCGGAAAGCCCAGGTTCTGTGCCGCCTCGATGTATTCCTTGCGGCGCTCCTGCAGCGCGCGGCTGCGCATGATGCGCGCGTAGTGCGCCCACTGCACCATCACGATGGCGATCACGACCTTGTCCACGCCGCGCCCCAGCATCGCCAGCAGCACCAGCGCCACCAGGATGGTCGGAAAGCCCAGGATGAAGTCCACGATGCGCATCAGCACGGTGTCGACCAGGCCGCCCACGTAGGCCGCGAGCAGGCCGATCAGGCTGCCGATCACGGTGGCCAGCGCCACCGCGGCCAGGCCCACGGTCAGGCTGATGCGCAGGCCATACAGGATGGCGCTGAGCATGTCGCGGCCCTGGCTGTCGGTGCCCAGCCAGTAGTGGAAGCCGTCCATGCTGGCCGAGCCTGGCGGCAGGCGCCCGTCCATCAGGTCCAGGGCGGCCAGGTCATAGGGGTTCTGCGGCGCCAGGAACGGCGCCAGCATCACCACCAGCAGCAGCACGACCAGCGAAATCGCCGAGCCCCTGAGGGACGGGCGGCTGCGCAATTGCTTGAGGATGGCCCGGCGGCGCGGCGTTTCCGTCAACGGGGCGTGGGGAGTGGGAGGGGATTCTGGAGTTTGCATAAATCGCTTGTGCCCGCTTTCCTATTCGGACTCTTGCAGCTGCACGCGCGGGTCCAGCGCCGCATACAGCATGTCCACCAGCATGTTGATCATCACGAAGATGAAGGTCACCAGCATCACGTACGCCACGACCACGGGGCGGTCGAGCTGGTAGATGCTGTCGATCAGCAGCTTGCCCATGCCGGGCCAGGCAAACACGGTCTCGGTGATGGTGGAGTAGGCGATCAGCGAGCCAAACTCCATGCCGATCACCGTGACCACCGGGATCAGGATGTTGCGCAGGATGTGGCGCGTGAGGATGCGGCGCGGCGTCAGGCCCTTGGCGCGGGCGAATTTCACGTACTCCTGTGTCTTGGCGTCCACCACGCCCGTCGCCGTCAGGCGCAGCACCAGCGCGATATTGGCCAGCGCCAGGTTCACGGCCGGCAGCATCACATGCGACCAGCCATCCGCCGTCAGCAACGACAGCGGCACGCCGAACACCGCCACCGTGTCACCACGCCCCGCGGCGGGCAGCCACTGCAGCCACACGGCGAAACACAGGATCAGCACCATGCCCTGCCAGAAGTTGGGCAGCGAAAAACCCAGCACCGAGCCCGCCATCAGCCCCCGCCCCGTGGGCTTGTCATTCTTGAGGCCGGCGACCAGGCCCAGCGGAATGCCGACCACGATGGTCAGCGTGATCGCCACCAGCACCAGCTCCAGCGTGGCCGGAATGCGCTGCACGATCAGTTCGATGGCCGGAATCCCGTGCACGAACGAGGTGCCCAGGTCGCCCTTGAGCGCGCGAAACAGAAAGCTCGTGTACTGCTGCCAGATGGGCAGGTCGAGGCCCAGGCGCTTGATCATCGCCAGGCGGTCGGCCTCGCTGGCCTCGGCGTTGACCAGCAGTTCGATGGGGTCGCCCACGGCATACACCGCAAAGAACACCACCAGCGACACCGCCAGGAGGACAAGAAGGCTCTGCATGAACCTTCGCAGGATGAAGACGAGCACTCAGGCACCCCCTTGCGAAATGGATGGAAGCCGCGCCACGGTGGCGTTGCAAAGGCCAAGGCGTGGGGGCCTGGACATGGCGGGCCTGCGACAACGCGGCGTGGCAAATAAAAATACGGAGTGCGCAAGCGCACCCCGTATCCGTCCACTGGCCGGCAGTGGCTTACTTGGCCTTGACCGAGGTGGCCAGCGTGTACTGGTCGCGGCGGCCTTCGTAGCTCAGGCCCTTCTTGAAGGCCCAGATGCTGCTCTCGAAGTGCAGCGGGATCAGCGCCACGTTGTCCAGGGCGAACTTGGTGGCGGCTTCCAGGCCGGCCTTGCGCTTGGCGGGGTCCACCGTGTCGGCGGCCGGCAGGTACAGCTTGTCGAACTCGGGGTTGTAGTTGGCGCCGTAGTTGCTGGTGCCCTGGCCCTTGGGAGCGTCCAGCGATGCCACCCACAGCTGGAACAGCGCCGACGCCTCGCCCGTTTCCGCGGGCCAGCCGCCCATGGGCAGGCTGAATTCGCGCTTGGCGCGCTTGGGGAAGTAGATCGACGCGGTCATCGCATCCACGTTGGTCTTGATGCCGATGCGCGTGAAGTACTGCGCCACCGACTGGGCCACCTGGGCGTCGTTCACGTAGCGGTCGTTGGTGGATGACAGCGTCAGCTCGAAGCCGTTGGGGTAACCGGCTTCGGCCAGCAGCTTCTTGGCGCCTTCGGGATCGAACTTGATCTCGGGGGCCTGGGGCAGCGCGCCGAACATGCCGTCGGGCATGTACTGGTAGGCGGGCGTGGCCATGCCGTCCATGATGCGCTGCACGATGGCCTTGCGGTCGATGGCCATGTTCATGGCCCGGCGCACGCGCACATCCTGCAGCGGGTTCTTGCCGTCGGCGGCCTTCACCAGGGGGCTGGGGTTGCGGCCGATGTCGGGCTGCAGGAACACGAGGCGCGTCGATGGCGTGGCGACGAAGTCGAACTTGGCGTTGTCCTTCACACGCGTCAGGTCGCGCGCGGCGGGGTTCTCGATCACGTCGTAGTCACCCGACAGCAGGCCCGTCAGGCGCGGGCCGGCGCTGGGCACCGGCACCATCTTCACCGTCTTCCAGTGGGGCTTCTCGCCCCAGTAGGCTTCGTTGCGCTCCAGCTGGATGCCGGTGCCTTTGACGTAGGACTTCATCAGGAACGGGCCGGTGCCGATGGCGGTCTTGCCGGTATTGAAATCGGTCACGGTCGGCCAGGCGCCGGTCACGCCGCAGCCCGTCTTGGGTGCGAACGCGAGCTTGCCGCCCTGGGCAATACCGCTCCACAGAATCGGCAATGAACGCGCCATTTCGGCGGGCAGCAGCGGCAGCGGCGCCACGGTCTTGATGATCACGGTCAGGTCATCGGGCGTCTTCACGTCGGTGATGCGCTTGGTGGTGTCGGTGTACGACTCCGAGACGTTGGTCTCGTTGTTCAGCGTGCGGCAGATGGTGAACAGCACGTCCTTGGACGTGAACGGCTGGCCGTTCGAGAACTTGACGCCGGGGCGCAGCTTGAACTCCCAGGTCAGGTCGTCCAGGTTCTTCCACGACGTGGCCAGCGAAGGGATCAGCTCCATCTTGGCGTTGCGCGCCACCAGCGAGTCATAGACATGGGCCGAAAAAGCATCGTTGGCCGTCATCTTGTGATAGTGCGGATCGGCCGCGGTCGGCTCGGCCGCCAGCGCGATGGTGAGCGACTGCGCCTGCACAACCCCTGCCCCACCTACCGACACCACCACGCCGCTCGCCACGGCCAGCACGGTCTTTCGAAAACCCATGTTCATTTCAGCTTCCTTGTTTCATCTACAACCGGGGGATACATGCAGCGAAGTCGAAAGGCAGCCGCCGCACGGCGCCGCTGCCGCAGCGCGCCGGGACTGCGGTTGACCGTGGCACGGCAGCGCAGCGGCTTCGCATTCGCTATGCATGCATATTATCTGGTCAAAGAACCGGAGCCACTAGGGTATTCCGCATGGACCGGATTCTCCGGGAGGCGGCGCCCACTGCCCTTCCTGCCGCGCTGTGGTGGCCACAGCGCCTTTCACACCACGACCGACGCCCCCGTCGCATAGAACTGCCCGCCCGCCACGTAGTGCAGCGTGCGCAGCTCCTGGGGTGCGGTGTCGAACTCCCAGTGCCCGTTGCGGAACACGCGCTCGTCCGCCCAGGCGGCCACCACTTCGCCGATGAAGAGGTCGTAGGCCTGCTGGTTGTGCGGCTCGGGGATGGCGCGGCACAGCAGCCAGGCGGCGCAGCCGTGCACCAGCGGGGTATTGGCGTGGCCGGGGGCGTGGAACAGCTCCACGCCGTGCTGCCGCAGTTTGTCGGGGTGGGTCTTGGCGCTGTCGGTGCCAATGGCCACGGTCATCGCCGCCATGGGCACGGTGGGCAGCTGCAGCGCGAAGGCGCCGCTGGCCTCCACCAGTTCGCGCGTGCGCGTGGCCTTGTCGAGCACCACCGTCACCTTGGGCGGGGAAAAGTCCAGCGCGCAGGCCCAGGCGGCCGCCATCACGTTGTCCTGGCCGGCGTGCGCGGCAGACACCAGCACGGTCGGGCCGTGGTTGAGCAGGCGGTAGGCCTTGTCGAGGGGGACGGGGGTGAAGTGGGCGGTGGGTGGCATGGCGGGAGGGTGAATGCTCTCTAATTGATAGCTGATGGCGGTGATTGAATGTGCGCTCCAGGGCATTTTGGCTTGAAAAATGCCAGGCTGCAGCGTGTTCGCCGGCAGTGGTGCCCCCGCGCGCCGTGCAGGCCACTCACTCCACGCAGGCGCTGCCCGCGCCACGGTCTGCTGGGCGACAGCGCGCGGGTGCGCAGCCGGTAACATCCCTTCGCCCATCAACCGCCCCATCGGGGCCCAGCGGAGACAAAAAAGTATGTTCAGTCATGTGATGGTCGGTGTGAACGACCTGGAGGTATCCCGAAAGTTCTACGACGCGCTGCTCGGCACCATCGGTGTGCCCCCTGGCGTCGCCAACAAGAACCGCTACTTCTACCGGGGCCCCTCCGGCACCTTCTGCATCAGCACCCCCATCAATGGCGAGGCCGCCACCTTTGCCAACGGCGGCACCATCGGCTTTGCCATGCAGTCGCCCGAGCAGGCCGATGCGTTCCATGCGGCGGGTGTCGCCCACGGGGGCACCACCTGCGAAGACCCGCCCGGCTACCGCGAAGGCCCCGGCGGCAAGCTGTACCTGGCGTACCTGCGCGACCCGGACGGCAACAAGCTCTGCGCGCTGCACCGCCCCCCAAAGGCATAGTCAACGGACTGGGCGGCAGGCGCGGCGCTTGTGGCGCTGCAGCCAGCGTGTGGCCCCCCGCACGCCACGGCATGCGGCGGCGGCCATGGCGGCGCTGGCCGCCAGCATGGCCAGGGTGTGAACGCCCAGTGCGGCCAGCGCCAGCAGCAGGGGGGTGGATGCGGCACCGCCCCCTGCTGCGCCACCGCCCAGGCACAGCGGCGCCAGCGCGGGCACCAGCATCAGCCCCGCGCCGTGGGCGGTGGCCGTCCCAAAGGACCACAGGGCCAGGCCCGCGGGCCCGGCAGGCCCGCGGATGCCGGGCGGCGCAGTATGCCCACGCAGGTGGGCCAGCACCACCACCGCGCACAACCCGCCCGCCACCGCCAGCAGCACGGGCCGGGCCAGCGGCAGGCCCCACACCGCCGTGGCGGCCACCAGCGCCACCGAGGCCAGGTGCCCGGTGGCCAGGGGCAGCACGGTGCGCAGCGGGATGCCGTGGTCGTGCGTCCGCAGGCCCCAGGCCGCCGCCAGTCCCCATCCCGTGGCAGGGTTCATCCCATGCAGGGCGCCCAGCGCGGCGGTGGCGAGCCAGGGCCAGAGGGTGTCCATGGCCGTGGGGCGGTGTTCAGCCCCGTGCGGCGCAGCACGCGCCCGGTGCCGGGTGGGCCTGGCTTGCCTGCGCAGCCGGAGCGGCCGGGGTGCGGGCGGCGTCGGCGGGCGCGTAGCGGTCGTGGTGGCGCACCCAGTCCATGGGGTAGGCCGGGTTGGTTTCGTGGCGCCCCAGCGGCGTCAGGTCCAGCAGCTGGTAGGTGCCCATCATGGCCTCGACGCCGCGCCCGAAGGTCGAGTAGGTGTGGAACACCTCGCCCGCATCGTTGCGCACAAACACGCTGATGCCCGGTGCCTCCTCGGCGGGGAACGGCCGCATGCCATAGTTGTAGAAGACCTCGCCGTTCTCCCGTGCGCGCTGTTCGGGCGTGAAGCTCACGGCGAAGTCGTGGTTGAAGTCGCTGCCGTGCGACGACACCCAGCGGAACCGCCAGCCCATGCGCTCGCGAAAGCGCTCGATCTCGGCCAGCGGCGCGCGCGAGATGGCAAGCACCGACACGTCGCGGTGCTGCAGGTGCAGCTCCATGCCACCCAGGTGGTCGGCCATGAACGAGCAGCTGGGGCAGCCTTGCTCCCACCCCGGGCCGAACATGAAATGCTGCACCAGCAGCTGGCTGCGGCCGTCGAAAAGGTCGGCCAGGGCGCGCGGGCCCTGGGGCGTGTCGAAGGTGTAGCGCTTGTCCACGCGGGTCCAGGGCAGCGCGCGGCGCTCCTGGGCGATCTCGTCGCGCAGGCGGGTCAGCGCCTTCTCGCGGGCCAGCAGGGTGTGGCGCTGGGCCAGCCATTGGCGGGCGGAGACCACGGGATGTTGTTGTGTGGGGGCGTTCATGGAGGGCTCCTCGATGGGGTGGCGGGTGGGGTAGAAGAAGGGATGGGCTCGCGGGCGGGCCAGGCGCACCTGTCCCCGGCCTGCGGCCCGCGCGGAAGGCGCGGCGCCGGTGCAGGGCCCGTGGGGTGCACGGCGATGGGCGCGGCGCGCGGCCGCCCCGTTCAGGCGCGGGGCGCCCCGGGCCGGCGCACGGCGCGCACCTTGCCGCTGCTGCCGCCGCCGGCGTAGAACAGGCCGGCCCCGTCGGACTCGAGCCCGCTCACGCCCATGCCCTGCGGCAGGTCCAGCTGCTGCAGCACGGCACCGCTGGCGGGGTCGATGTGGCGCAGCGTGCTTTCGTCGCCCTCCCAGGTGCCGTGCCACAGCTCGCCGTCCACCCAGGTCACGCCGGTCACGAAGCGGTCGGACTCGATGGTGCGGCGGATGGCCCCCGTGGCGGGGTCGATCTGGTGGATCTTGCGGTCGCGGTACTGGCCCACCCACAGGCTGCCTTCGGCCCAGGTCAGGCCCGAGTCGTTGCCGCCGCCCGGCGCGGGGATGGTGGCCAGGACGCGGCCGGTGGAAGGGTCGATCTTGTCGATGCGCGCCTCGGCGATCTGGTAGAGGTGCGTGCCGTCAAAGGCCGTGCCCGCGTCGCACGCCACGTCGAGCGTGCGGGCGGTGGTGCCGCTGGCGGGGTCGAAAGCCACCAGGTGCTCGCCCGTGGCGGCCCACACGCGCTGGCCGTCGTGCGTCACGCCATGGACCGCCCCGGCATCGCCGAACGGTCCGTACTCGCGCACCACCTGGGCGGGCTGGCGCGAGGCGATGGGCATCTGCCGGTGCGGCGGCGGGGTGTCGCCCACCTGGCTGCTGCAGGCTGCGTCGCGGGGGGCTTGTGGGGTGCGGGTGATGGTGGTCATGGCTGGGCTCCTTCAACGGTTGGTGATGCCACTTTAGGGAATCGGCTGCGCCGTGGGGAGTAACAAGATCGTCGTGAATCCGACGAGCGGCGCCGCCAGCCAGCGGCGGGCGCGGGCCTGGCCGATGGCGCGCACCTGGCCGCCGGCCTCCAGCTCGGCCAGCGCGCGCTGCACGGTGCGCTGGCTGTCGCCCAGCGCCAGCGCCAGGGCCGATGTGGACCACGCGGCGCCGTCGGACAGCAGCGCCAGCAGCGCGCCCTGCGCGCCATCGACCGGCGGCGCGAGCACGGCCACCCCGCGGCCCCCCTGGGGGCGCAGCACGAAGCCGCGTGCGGTGGCCTCCACGCCCGCCAGCGGTGCCATCAGCGCGCGCAGGCGCCCCATTTCCACGCGGAGGCGGGCGCGGTGGGTCTCGTCGGGGTGGCGCGTGCGGAACACGTCGGCGATCAGCGTATCGCGGTCCGCGTCGCCCGGCCACGCCTGGGCCAGCGCGCGCACGAGTGCGAACAGCACCGGCCGGCGCGCCAGCGGGTGCCACGCGCCGCCCGCCTGCACGCCGTGGCGGCAGGCGTCCACCACCAGTGTGTCGCCCGCTGCGCGCAGCGCCGCCACGTCCCGCAGCTGCAGCAGGTGCTCGGTGCCCGGCCCCAGGCGGCGGGCCGCGGGCTGCTGGAGCAGCGTGCGGGCGTGGGCCACCTCGGCCACCAGGGCGGGCACCCCGGCGTGGCCGGCCGCCTCGGCGGCCCGCTGCAGCGCGGCGTCTGCGGCGTCGATGTGCAAGGCGCGCAGGGCCAGCTCTGCGGCCGTGAGCGCGGCCACGGCGGCCAGCGGCGCGGGCAGCTGGGCCGGCATGCCCGCCGCCTGGATGGCTGCGAGTGCGGCGGAGGCCTGCGCCAGCCGCCCCAGCAGAATCAGCCTGCGGGCCGCCACCAGCCGGGCCTGCAGGGCGTTGATCGCGTCGCCATGGGCCTGCAGCGTGTCGGCCGCCGCCAGCAGTGCCTGGCCCTGGCCGCCCAGGTCGCGCAGGGCCAGCGCCACCTCGGCCTCGGCCACCGCGCAGCGCGCGCGGGCCCGGGCCTCGTGGGCGCCAAACGCGCGGCCCGCCTGCCGCAGCAGGTCGCGCGCGCGGGCCAGCTCACCCAGCTGGGCCATGGCGATGCCGCGCAGGGCCAGCGCGGGCGGGTCGTCGCGCAGCGCCACGCGCTTGAGCGCGCCCAGCGGGTCCCCGGCGGCCAGCGCGCGTGCGGCGGCGGTGATCAGCGAATCCATGGCGACAGCCTACACGCAGCCGTGCGCCAGGGCCGTGCGCGGCCGGGTGGGGGATACTCGCCCGCTTCACACCCCCGGCCGCCGCGGGGGGCCCCCACGGCCTAGACACAAGGACCCCCATTGAAATCCGCCAGCGCCACCACCTTCGACGAGGCCTACTACCAGCGCTACTACTTCGACAAGAAGACCAGCGTGGTGGACCCGGACCATGTCGAGCGCCTGGGCACGTTCGTGTGCAGCTACCTCAAGTACCTGCGCGTGCCGGTGCAGCGCGTGCTGGACGTGGGCTGCGGCATCGGGCTGTGGAAGGACATCGTGGCGCGGCATTTCCCGCTGGCCACCTACCAGGGCGTGGAGTTCAGCGCCTACCTGTGCGAGCGCTTCGGATGGCAGCAGGGCTCGGTGGTGGACTACGCGGCCGGCGAGCCGTTCGACCTCGTCATCTGCCAGGGCGTGCTGCCCTACCTGAGCCCGCCGGACCTGAAGGCCGCGCTGCACAACCTGGGGCGCCTGAGCCGCGGCGCGCTGTACGTGGAGGCCGTCTCGCGCGAGGACTACGAGCGCGACATCATCGACGAGGATCTGACCGATCCGCGCCTGTTCCGCCACCGCGCCGAGCTGTACCGGCGCGGCCTGCAGGAGGGCGCGATCGAACTGGGCGGCGGCGTGTGGCTGAGCCGCCAGGCCCAGGTACCGCTGTTTGCCCTGGAACAGGCGGGCGGGCAGTGACGCATTCCCCCGCGAACCCCGCCGCGCCGCACGCGGTGGCGCGCCTGCGCGCCGAGCGCCTGGCGCGCAGCGCCAAGCCCTTCCTGGCCCGGGGCGGCCCCAGGGGCGAGCGCTGCGCGGGCTGCCGCCTGGTGCCCAGCCACTGCATCTGCGCGCTGCGGCCCGTGCTGCCCACGCGCGCGGGCATGTGCCTGCTGATGGCCGACATCGAACCGCTCAAGCCCAGCAACACGGGCTGGCTGATCGCCGACGTGGTGCCCGACACATTTGCCTTTGGCTGGGCTCGCACCGAGGTGCACCCCGGCCTGCTGGCGCTGCTGTCCGACCCGCAGTGGCAGCCGTATGTGGTGTTCCCCGGCGAGTTCGTGGCGCCCGGGCGCGTGGTCACGCAGGTGGCCATGCCAGAAGGCAAGCGCCCGCTGTTCGTGCTGCTCGACGCCACCTGGCCCGAGGCCCGCAAGATGTTCCGCAAGAGCCCGTACCTCGACCTCCTGCCCGTGCTCAGCCTGCAGCCCGAGCAGCTCTCGCGCTACCACCTGCGCCGGTCCACGCGCAGGGACCATTTCTGCACGTCCGAGGTCGGCGCCCTGTGCCTGGAGCTGGCGGGCGAGGCGCATGCCGCGCAGGCGCTGGAGGCGTACCTGGACGTGTTCACCACCCACTACCTCGAGGCCAAGCACCAGCGGCCCGTGGATGCGGGCGACGCGGTGCACCAGCGGCTGGCCGCGCTTCGCGCCCGGGACGCGGGGGCGCTGTAGCCGCGCATCGCGTACCACGGGCCTAGCGTGCGGCCGCGTCCGCCGCCATGCGGCCTTGCACGGCCCGCGCGACACCCTCCGGCTCCAGGTACGGGCTGCACGACTGGTACAGCGCAAACTTCTTCTCCGCGGGCGCCCCCACCAGCTCGGCGGACACCTCGGGCGCGGATTGCCTGAGCGCTTCCAGGTGGAAGCCGCCCTCTCCGGGGTGCAGCTCCACGGCGGCCGCGATCATCGCCGCCGCTGCTGCGCGCATGCCTTCCTGCCGGGGTTTCGCCACGCCGAGCGACAGCCCGTTGAACACATTGCCGCAGCGGATGAGGTCCAGGGCCACCGCCTTGCGGGCGCCAGCCTGCGCGGGCGTGCCTTCGCTGCCGTGCATGCCGTCCAGGTAGGCCTCCACGTCCAGGGGCGGATGGCCGGGCGCGCACGCCCCCTGGTACCTGCCGGCAAAGGCCTTCTTCGTCATCATCATCGGCGGGCCCGCGGAAGCCGCCATGCTGCTGTCGATGACGAGCTGGTCGCCGTCGGCGTGCACCGTGAACCGGTAGCGGTGCGGGGCGCTGACGCCCAGGGCCGGGCCCGTGCAGCTGGCCGCCCAGGTTTCGTGGCCGGGCATCGGCCGGGCGGACTCGCTGAGCGTGCAGTCCACGCCGCGCTGCTGCAGGGCGAGTTTCCAGGCGGCGGCCGTGAGGCGGGCCATGTGCTCCGAGGTCACGCACACCACCGCCGGGCCGCCGAGTGCATCGGCGTACGCGCCCGGGCGGAACCCGGCCGCCGCCGCCGGCTGCGCGGCCCCGGCGCACCCACAGGCCAGCAGGCACCCGAGCAAGACGGCGCGCAGGGCAGGGGCTGGGGGCGCAATGGCGAAGGGCATGGGGAAGGTCTCCGGGGAGCTGGGCGCGGCGGGGAAGGGATGGTGTGCCCACGGGGGCGGGCAGCCGCCGGATTGTCGTTCAGCACGTGGCGCCCGCCGCGCCCGCCCCCACCCGCCAAGGCCGTGCACCGGCCATGCGGCGACAATGGTCCGCTTCCCCTCTAGCGCACAGGCCCGATGAAAGCACCCCCCAGACTCCAGTCCCTCATCGAGGAAGGCCTGATCGACACCGTGGTCCGGCAGCTCATGAGCGGCAAGGAGGCCATGGTCTACGTGGTGCGTTGCGGGGACGACACCCGCTGCGCCAAGATATACAAAGAGGCCAACAACCGCAGCTTCCGCCAGGCGGTGGACTACACCGAGAACCGCAAGGTCAAGAACTCGCGCTCGGCCCGCGCCATGGCCAAGGGCAGCAAGTTCGGCCGGCAGGAGCAGGAGGCCGCCTGGCAAAGCGCCGAGGTCGATGCGCTGTACCGCCTGGCCGCCGCGGGCGTGCGCGTGCCGCAGCCCTATAACTTTCACGACGGCGTGCTGCTGATGGAGCTGGTGACCGACGCCCACGGCGACGCGGCCCCGCGCCTGAATGACGTGAGCTTCACGCCCGAGGACGCGCGCACCCACCACGCCACGCTGGTGGCCGAGGTGGTGCGCATGCTGTGCGCAGGCGTCGTGCACGGCGACCTGTCGGAGTTCAACATCCTGCTGGCGCACCTGCCCGGCGCTGATGGCGAAGGCGGCGAAGGCGGCCACGATGGCCCCGTCATCATCGACCTGCCCCAGGCGGTGGACGCCGCCGGCAACAACCATGCCCAGCGCATGCTGCTGCGCGACGTGGCCAACCTGCGCGACTTCTTCGGCCAGTTCGCGCCCGAGCTGCGCAGCACCCAGTACGGCCCCGAGATCTGGAGCCTGTTCCAGAGCGGCCTGCTCGACAACGCCACGCCGCTCACGGGCCGCTACGCGCCGGACCATGCCGACGTGGACATGCAGGCGGTGCTGCGCGAGATCGACGACGCGCGGGCCGAGGACGCGGCGCGCAGGCTGCGCATGGCCGCGGGCTGAGGCGTCCTTTCAGCGGCGGCCGGGCCCGCCAGCGCGCGCCGGAGCGGCAAACGCGCGGCTCAGGTAGCGCGACCCGCGAAGCCCGAAGCGCCACGGCACATCGACCGCCTTGGAAATGCCGATGCGCGGGCCGGCCACCACGCCGACGGGGTGGTGGCCGGGGGCGCCGGCCGCATCGGGCTCCAGCAGCGCGAATGGCGGCTGGTGCAGTGGCCGTCCGTTGAAGCTGGCATCGATGCCCAGCGCCTGGGCCAGGCGCCCGGGGCCCGCGCACAGCAGATGCACGTCCTCCAGCCCGCGCCGCGCCTGCATGGTGCCGATGCCGTGGGTGGGCTCCAGCGCGCGCAGCAGCACGCCGGCGCCGTGCCCGGCCTCGCGGCACACGGTGTTGATGCACCAGTGCAGGCCGTACGAGCGGTACACGTACGCGCAGCCCGGTGGCCCGAACATGGCGGCGTTGCGCGCGGTGGGCCCGCCAAAGGTGTGCGATGCCGGGTCCGACTGGTCGTAGGCCTCGGTCTCCACGATGCGGCCGCCCACGCCGTCCACGAGCAGCGTCACGCCGATCAGGCGCCGCGCCACCTCGTGCGCGGGGGCCGCGAAATCGATGGCGGCCCGCACGAGCGGCGGGCCGGGCGGGGGTGTTGCGGGCAGGTGCAGGGCGTGCGAAGGGGCGCGGGGCATGCGGGCAATGCTATCGGGGCGCCGGGGAGGGCGTCGCGGCGGGTGATCCCGGGCTTCCGTGCGCCACGGCCTACGTCCCCGCAGCCCGAGGCAGCGCCGGTGCGTCCCGTCGGGCCGCAGCGCCCCCGGCGTGCGGCACAATCGCGCGCTTTTCCTGCCTCTGCCCCCCGTGCGCGGCCACCCCGCGTGCCGCCCGCCGTCCTGTCCGCCTTCACGCCCATGCCCCTGCCCGAGATCCTCATCCGCGACTTTCGCCCCGGCGATGAAGCCCTGCTGCACGCCGTCTTCCACGCGTCGGTGCACGGCCTGGCCGCGAGGCACTACACCCCCGGGCAGCTCGCGGCCTGGGCACCCCCGCAGCACGACGCCGCGCAGTGGGCCGCCCGCATGCGGGCCAACCAGCCCTTCGTCGCCCAGGCCGCGGACGGCAACGCCATCGCGGGGTTTGCCGACCTGCAGCCCACGGGGTACATCGACCAGTTCTTCGTCGCGCCCGACTGGGCCGGCCAGGGCGTGGCCCGCGCGCTCATGGCGCACATCCACGCGCAGGCGGCGCGGCGCGGCATCGCGCGGCTGCATGCCGATGTGAGCCTGGCCGCCGAGTCCTTCTTCGCCGCCAGCGGCTTCGAGGTCCTGGCACGCCAGCACGCCGAGCGGCAGGGCGTGGTGCTGCGCAATGCGCGCATGGCCAAGCTGCTGGGGCCGCATTAAGCTCTTGTTTTGATAGCTTGCTGTGCCGGTCCATCCAGCGCCGGCGCGCTGCCGAGCCTGTGGCGGGGAGTGGTTCGGGCGCCGTGTTTCGCCCGGGCGTGCGCGGGTGGCTTACAGTAGCCGCCCCGCAGCATGCAATCCCACCCCGACACCACGGCCCCCAAGGCTGCCCCCCCATGACCAAAGACCTGGCGCGACAGAACGAACTCAAACCCATGGCGCTGTGCGAGCCCTGCCAGGGCATCCAGCGCAACTGGCGCAAGGCGCCGGGCCATGCCGAACTGGTGCAGCGGGGCAATCGCAAGGAAGACCGCGACCACGGCTCCGTCACCATCACCCGCTACGTGTGCGACCGCTGCGGAACCGCGTGGGAGTACGAGAACGACAAGACCAACCAGCAGGCCGGCTGGTCGGTGGTGGGGCGCTAGGCGCGCAGGGTGGCCCGTTCCCCGCGCGCCGTCGCCCGCTCCGGGGCGCCCCTGGCCGCCAGCACCATGGCCAGCAGCACGCAGGCCAGGCCCGCCCATTGCCAGGGGCGCACGGACTCGCCGAGCAGCAGCACCGACAGCACCAGGGCCGACACGGGCAGCCACACCGTGGCCAGCGAGGCGCGCACGCCGCTGGTGCGCGCGCTGCCGGCGTACCACAGCAGAAAGCCGCCCACCGTGGGCACCCACGCGTAGTACAGCACGCCCGCCAGCGCGGGCGCGCCGAAGGCCAGGGGGGTGGCGGCGCGCCACGCCAGCCAGGCGGCGGGCAGGGCCGACAGCAGCAGGCCGCCCGCCGACATGAGGGTGGACAGCGCCAGCGCGGGCACCGACCGCGCCAGGCGCTTGTGGGCCAGGATGAAGACCGCCTCGCAGGCCACGGCGGCCAGCACCAGCGCGATGCCTGCCAGCCGCGCGGGGCTGGCCCCGCCGCCGCCGGGCGAGAAAGCCACGGCCATCACGCCCAGCGTGGCCAGCCCGATGGCCAGCACCAGGCGCAGCGCGGGCCGCTCACCCAGCACCACGGCCGAGAGCAGCGCGGCCGCGGCAGGCAGCGTGCCCGCCACGATGCCCGCGTCCGATGCGCTCGACAGCGTGACGCCCAGGATGAGCAGCACCGAGTACCCCACGCTCCCCGCGGCCGCCTGCACCGTGAGCAGCACCGCGTCGCGCCGGCCCACGCGCGGCAGCCGCTGGCCGCGCCAGCGCATCAGCGCAAAGAACACGGGCAGCGCCAGCGCGTGCCGCAGCACGGTGGCGAGAAAAGGTTCGATGTCCTGGCCGATGACCTTGCTGGCCACCACCGTGCTGCCCACGAGCACCATCGCCAGGCTGCACAGCAGCTGGCCCTTGAGTGAATCTGACATGACCGGAAACCCTGCCGAAGTGGTGAATCAGCGGCCAGTCTGCGGCGTCTGGCGCGGCGCGTCTTGAACGTTATTGCGCCGCCGGGCCGCGCCGGGCCTTCTACCACGCGCCCGGCGTGAAGCCGAACTGCCGCGTGAACATGCGCGTCATGTGGCTCTGGTCGGCGAAGCCGCTGGCCGCCGCCGCATCGGCCAGGCCCACGCCCTGGCCGATCAGGTGGCGGCTGCGCTCGGCGCGCTGCTGCAGCAGCCAGGCGTGCGGCGGCAGCCCGTAGGTGCCGGCGAAACGCCGCAGCAGCTGGTAGCGGCTGAGCCCGGCGAAGGCGGCCATCTGCGCGAGCGTGGGGGGCGCCAGGGGCGCGTCGGCCAGCCAGTCGCGCACCTGCCCGAGCGCGGGCGCGGCGTGGGCGGTGCGCGGGGCAGTTGCCGGGGGCGTGCTGGCGTGGCGCTGCAGCAGCAGGGCGCAGGTCTGGGCCAGCGACTCCTCGCAGGCCAGGCGGTCCACGGCGCCGGCCATCGCTGCGGTGGGCGGCGCCGGCGGCTGCACCACATTCCACAGGGCGATGCGCGCGACCAGGGTGTGGAGCGCGCGGGCCAGGGCGGCGTCCTGGATCACGGGGCGCGTGAGCGCGATGCCGGCCTGCCCCGCCACGGCGCCCTCGTCGTCGGCCAGGGCCTGCAGCACCGCCGGTTCGATGTACACCATGCGCCAGCGGCGCGATGCGCTGCCCAGCGGCTGCCCGTCGTGCACCTCGCCCGGGTTGGTGGTGATGAGGTCGCCCGCATAGGCATCCACCGGCCCGCGCCCGCTGGCCGAGCTTTGCGCGCCGTCGTCCAGCAGGCCCAGCCCGTAGACTGCGTGCCAGTGCTTGCCGTAGCGGCGGGAACTTTCGGCGCGTGTGCAGTACACACCTTGCCAGGGAGAGGCAAAAACCTGGCAATGGTGCACGTGCGGGGGCGTCATGGCGCCGATTATTGCGGGCCCGCGCCGCCCGGGGCCGATCCCACCACCACCATCACCGCAGCAAAGGAGCGCACGCATGGTGCACCGCAGAAGATTCCTGGGCACCGCGCTGCGGGGCCTGGCCGGGGGGGCCTCCGCCCTGGCCGGGCTGCGCGCCGCCCGGGCCCAGCCCAGCTACACCGTGCCGCTCGGGCAGCTGCAGGAGGCCGTGGCGCAGAAGTTTCCGCGCAGCGTGCCGGTGCAGGGGCTGGTGGACCTGGCCGTGCAGGCGCCGCGCCTGCGCCTGCTGCCCGAGGCCAACCGGCTGGGAGCCACCATGGCCGTGGAGGTCGCGGGCCCGGCGCTGCGCCGCAGCCATGCGGGCACGTTCGATGTGGAATTCGCGCTGCGCTACGAGGCCGGCGACCGCACGGTGCGTGCCCACCAGATCCGGCTGGGGCGCCTGGATTTCCCGAGCCTCAAGCCGGCCGTGAACGAGATGCTCAACGCCTACGGCCCGGTGCTCGCCGAGCAGTCGCTGCGCGAGGTGGTGCTGCACCAGTTGCGCCCGCAGGACACGGCCGTGTTCGACGGCCTGGGCCTGCAGCCGGGGCCCATCACCGTGACGGCCCGGGGACTGGTGGTGGCCTTCGTGAACAAGCCGCAGCCTTGAGCGCTGTCGTCCGCATTTGTCTACATTTGCTATTAAAAATATAGCTATCAGCGCTGAATGGGTAAGCGCTGAAGGCCTTTTTGCCTGAAATTCCCTGGACGGCTTTCGCGGGTCAGCGCGGCGCGCCCTGCGCGCGCTGCTGGGCCGCCGCGAACGCCTGCGTGCGGATCCACTGCAGCGCATGGCCGCGCCGGTGGCTGTCCGGCGACACCGTGGAGGTGGTGGCCACCACCAGGTCCAGGGGTGGGTACACCCAGATGAACTGGCCGCCGTAGCCGCTGGCCAGGAAGGTCGGGCGCGGCGCTGGCGACGGCACCACCCACCACAGGTAGCCGTACGACAGGCCCACCGGCGGGCCGCCCGCGTTCTGCGCCTTCACCGATGCATCGGCGAACGCCTCGGGCACCAGCGACTGGCCGTTCCACCGTCCATGCCGCAGGTAGAGCTGGCCCAGCTTGGCCATGTCGAGCGTGCGCAGGTGCAGGCCCTGCCGGTAGGACGGCTCGGCGAAGCCCAGGGGGCCCACCAGCTGCTGGCGCGCGTAGTCGGCCAGGGGCATGCCCGTGGCTTTCTCCAGCACGGCGACGAGCAGCGGCACGACCGAGTTGTCGTAGGCGAAGGCCTGGCCCGGGGCGCTGGCCAGCGGGCGTGCCCAGGCATCGCGCGGGCGCAGCGGCGCGGCGGTGCCGATGGCGTCGCGGACCGCGAAGCCCGCCGTCAGCGTGAGCAGGTGCCGCAGCGTGATGGCGGCCGCGCGCGGGTCGCTGTGGGCTCCGGCCCACTCGGGCACCAGGTCCACCACGCGCTGGTCCACGCTGGCGATGCGGCCCTGCGCGAGGGCCGTGCCCAGCAGCACCGACAGCGCGCTTTTGGACGCGGACTGCGTGTCGCGCAGCTTCTCGGCGTCGCCGTCGCGGTAGAACGAGTACACCACGCGCCCGTCCAGCACCACCACGGCGCTCTGCACGTCGGTGAACTCGCGGGCGAGCGCGGCATCGGGCCCCTGGAAGGCGGCGGCATCCAGTGCCTGCTCGCCGGGGGCCGGGGCTTCGCGCCAGGCGGCGGCGGGTGCCGGCTGGGCCAGCGCGGCGCCAGCGGCCAGGCAGGCGGGCAGGGCCAGGGCGATGCAGGTCGAACGGCGGGTCCAGCGGGGGCGCATGCGGGCTCCTTCGGGCGAAGAACGGACGGTGCGCGCAGTGTAGGCGCCGCAACCTTTGCGCCGGCCAAAGAACAAAGGCGGCGCGGCGGGGCGCAGTGCCGCGCGCCTGCGCTCAGGCCCTGCCGCCGCTGCCCACGGCCCTGCGCAGCGCCGCGCGCGCGAGCAGCCGCGTGGAGTCCAGCGTGGGCAGCGCGGAATTCGCGTCGCTGATGATGAGCGGAATCTCGGTGCAGCCCAGCACCACGGCATCGCAGCCCTCTTCGCGCTGCATGCGCGCGATCACGCGCTGGAACGTGGCCACCGCCTCGGGCCGCACCACGCCGGGCACCAGCTCGTCCATGATGATGCGGCCGATCTCGGTGCGCTCGGCCTCGGTGGGGCGCACGCAGGCCAGGCCCTGGGCGGCCAGCTTGTCGGGGTAGACGCTGCTGTCCACCAGCCAGCGCGTGCCCGTCAGCGCCAGCCGCCGGTGGCCCCGCGCCGCCGCCTCGGCGGCCACCACCTCGGCGATGTGCAGCCACGGCAGCGGCGAGTGGGGGGCCACGCGGTCGAAGGCCTGGTGGATGGTGTTGTCCGGGCAGACCAGGAAGTCCGCGCCCGCGCGTGCCAGCGTGCGGGCCGATGCCAGCATGAGGTCGGCCACGCCCTGCAGGTCGCCCCGCTCCAGGCAGTCGACATAGGCGGCCAGCGAGGGGGTATGCATCGACACCTCGGGGTGCGCATGGGCCTGGCCCAGGATCGCGGCACCTTCGGTGCAGATGGTGCGGTAGCACAGCGCCGCGCCCTCGGCGGAGCAGCCCACGATGCCGATGTGCAGCGGCGCGGCCCCGGAAGGCATGGAAGGGGCGGGGGTGATGGAAGCGGTCATGCGGTTGGGCGGGTGGCCGGAGGGCGCCGTGTCGGCGGACAGGCGCCATGATGCCAGCAGCGCTTCCCACGCGGCCATGCCCGGTGGGCCACGGCCGCCTGCGCGCGGGCGCTGCGGGTCAGTCTCCGCGCACCCGCTGCGCGAAGCCGCGCTGCGCGAACTGCTCCACCACGAAATCCACGAACACCCGGGTGCGCGCGGGCAGCAGCTTCTTGCTGGGGTAGTAGAGCGAGGTGGGGCCTGCGTCTGCCCACCAGCCGGGCAGCACGCGCACCAGGCCGCCGTTGGCCAGCCAGGGCTGCGCGAACGGCATGGGCAGCACGGCCAGGCCCAGGCCCATCAGCGCGGCCTGGCACATGGCTTCGGGGTCGTCGAACACGGCGCGCGGGCGGAACTCGGCCGCGGCGGCCTCGCCCGCCCTGTTGCGCAGCGTGATGACCGGGATGCGCCCCGTGCGGATGGCGCGGCGCGCGATGCCGTCCCACCGCGCCAGGTCCGCCGGGTGGCGCGGTGCCTTGCAGCCCTTGAGCAGCGCGGGCGAGCCCACCACCACCAGGTGGATCGGGCCCAGCGTGCGCGCCACCATGTCGGGGTTCAGGTTCAGGCCGCCGCCGATGCCCGCGTCAAAGCCCTCGCCGATCAGGTCGACCTGGCGGTTCTCGAAGCGCCAGTCGGGCTGGATGGCGGGGTAGCGCTGCAAGAACTCGGTGAGCAGCGGCACCAGGTAGGCCCGGCCAAAGGCCTGGCCCATGCTCACCTTGAGCGTGCCCGCGGGCTGCTGCTGGGCCTCGGCCGCGTGGTCCACCGCATCGGCCAGCGCCGTCAGCGGCGGGCCGATCTGCGCGAGCAGGCGCTGCCCGCCCTCGGTGAGCGTGAGGCGCCGCGTGCTGCGCTGGAACAGCCGCACGCCCAGGCTGGCCTCCAGGCGCGCCACGTTCTTGCTCACGGCGGCCGGCGTGAGGCCCATCTGCCGCGCGGCGGCCGAGAAGCTGCCGCACTCGGCGGACTGGACGAAGGACTCGAGATGGCTCAGGGGCTGCATGGCCCACATTTTCAACTGCTGGTTGAAATAGATCCAGCCCATTCATGGCTACCGCCCGTGCAATGGTTTTCCGACACTGCAGGTGTTCCTGGTTCTGCCACGAACCGCTTCCTCTTCACCATCACTTTTTCTGGAGAAACACCATGTCTGCCGTGCCCCACACCACACCCCCCGCCCCCGGGCCCGCCGCTGCTTCACGCGTGCTGGCCGGCAAGGCCGCCTTCGTCACCGGCGGCGCGCGCGGCATTGGCGCGGCCATCGTGCGGCGCCTGGCACGCGATGGCGCGGCCGTGGCCTTCACGTACAGCAGCTCCGAAGCCCCCGCCCAGGCGCTGGTGGCCGCCATCGAGGCGGACGGCGGCAAGGCCCTGGCGTTGCGGGCCGACAGCGCGGATGCGCAGGCGCTCGCGCAGGCCATCGACGGCGCGGCGCGCACGCTGGGCCGCCTGGACATCCTCGTCAACAACGCCGGCGTGGCGGTGGCGGGCGAGCTGGACAGCTTCGCGCTGGCGGACTTCGACCACACCCTCGACGTGAACGTGCGCGCCGTGTTCGTGGCCACGCAGGCCGCCGCGCGCCACATGGGCCAGGGCGGCGCCTACGGCCGCGTCATCACCATCGGCAGCACCAATTCCGACCGCGTGCCATGGGCCGGGTTCAGCGTCTATGCGATGAGCAAGGCCGCCATCGTGGGCCTCACGAAAGGGCTGGCGCGCGACCTGGGGCCGCGCGGCATCACCGTGAACAACGTGCAGCCCGGTCCCGTCAACACCGACATGAACCCCGCCGACGGCCCTCTGGCCGGCAGCATGCACGGCCTGATGGCGCTCGGCCGCCACGCGCACCCCGACGAGATCGCGGGCATGGTGGCCTACCTGGCCGGGCCCGAGTCGGGCATGGTGACCGGGGCCAGCCTGCTCATCGACGGCGGCTTCGCGGCCTGAGCCGCGGCGCGGGCGAGCCCGGGGCGGTTTCTCTTTCTCAGCCCTTGGCCCTGCGCGGCCGGGCCTTGCGGCCGGGGGATGCCGCCAGCTCCTGCGGCGTCAGCGCATGGGCGGGGTTGTTCGCCACCATCTCCACCGCCAGGTCGATGAAGGCGCGCGCGCGGGCGGGCAGCGCGGTGCGGCTGCCGTAGTACACGTACAGGCCCAGGTGCTCGGCCACGTGCTGCGTGAGCAGGGGCACCAGCTGCCCGCTGCGCACCAGCGGTGCGGCCGTGGGGCCCACCAGCTGGCCGATGGCGTGCCCGCCCAGCACGGCGCGGGTTTCCACCTCGATGTCGTTGGTGCAGAACGCGGCGGGGATGGCGTGCGAGACGATGTCGTCCCCCACCTTGAATTCCCACGGCATCGGCTTGCCCGTGGACGGGTGCCGAAAGCCGCTGCAGGTGTGGGCTGCCAGCGCGTCGATGCTGGCGGGCGCGCCGTGTCGTGCGATGTAGGACGGCGCGGCGCACACGATGAGCTGCAGCGCCAGCAGCCGCCGCGCCACCACGCCGCCCTCGGGCGGATAGCCCGAGCGAAAGCCCACGTCCACGCGGTCTTCCACCCAGTTGCCGATGCGGTCGTCGAGCTGCACGTCCGGCTCCACCCGGGGGTGGCGGCGGCAGAACGCGTCGAGCACCGGCCAGATCACCTCCAGCAGGATGGAGCGCGGCGCCACGATGCGCAGCGGCCCCGCCATCTCTTCCCGGCCGCGCCGTGCGCCCTGCACGGCGTGCTGCAGCGTGGCCAGGCCGGGCTGCGCCGACGCGAGGAACTGGCGCCCCTCTTCGGTGAGGCTCAGGCTGCGGGTGGTGCGGTGAAACAGCCGCACGCCCAGGTGCGCCTCGAGCTGCACCAGCAGCTGGCTGGAGGCCTGGGGCGTGATGCCCTGCGTGGCGGCGGCCTGGCGCAGGCTGCCCAGTTCAGCCGCCTTCACGAAGTTGGCGATGGCGCGCAGTTCGTTGATGGCCATGGTGGGGTTGGGGAGTGGATTGGCAAGCGCTGCTTGTGAATGTATCCATGAATTATGGGCTAGTCCTATGTCAATGGGCTCCCTACAGTTCACCCCCGTGGGCCCGCCAAGGCGCCCACCCAGCCCATCCACCACCCCTGAACCCCCGAAGGATTCGCCATGGCTTTTGCCGACACGACCACCACCACCACCGTTTCACCCTCCCGCGTCTGGATGATCACCGGCGCCTCGCGCGGCCTGGGCGCGCGCATCGCCGAAGCGGCCCTCGCCCAGGGCGATGTCGTGGTCGCCACCGCGCGCGATGCCGCAGCCGTCGGCCAGCGCCTGGGCGGCGGGGGCGCGCTGCTGCCCCTGGCGCTGGACGTGACCGACGAGGCCCAGGCGCAGCACGCCGTCCAGGCCGCGCTCGCGCGTTTCGGCCGCATCGACGTGCTGGTCAACAACGCGGGCTACGGCCTGATGGGGGCGGTGGAGGAGGCCACCGCCGACGAGGTGCGCCGCCTGTACGACACCAACGTGTTCGGCCTGCTGAACGTCACGCGCGCGGTGCTGCCGGCCATGCGGGCTCGCCGCGCGGGGCACGTGATCAACATTTCCTCCCTGGGGGGCGTGCGCTCGAGTGCCGGCTTTGGCCTGTACTGCTCCACCAAGTTCGCGGTGGAAGGCATCACCGAGGCGCTGCACGCCGAGCTCGCGCCGCTGGGCATCCATGCCACGGCGGTGCAGCCGGGGTACTTCCGCACCGAGTTCCTGGATGGCGCGTCGCTGGCGGTCTCGCCCCGCGTGCTGGACGACTATGCGGCCAGCGCGGGCGTGGTGCGCCAGGCGGTGCCCGGCATCAACCTGAAGCAGCCCGGCGACCCGGCGCGGCTGGCCCGCGCCCTGCTGCAGCTGGTGGCCAGCCCCATGCCGCCGGTGCGCCTGCCCCTGGGCTCCGACACGCTGCGCACCATCGCCGAGCAGCATGCGCGGGTGGCCGCCGAGACCGCGCAGTGGAGCGCCGTGGCCGCGTCGACGGACTTTCCCCAGGCTGCCGGGACGGCCGTGGCGTGAAGGGGCGGCCACTGGCTGCGTTCGCTATTGAATGAATAGCATTGGGGCATTGCGGAGACAGCGCTGGATGCCATGGGGGCTCGGATCCGCCGGCCCGCCCGCCGCGACCGGTGCTGTCCTGTCCGCAAGGCTTTCTGGCAGCCGTCCTACAGCGCCGGACCGGCGGACGATCTACAACTGGCACAGGCTTGCCGCATTGCCGCCAGCCCGTGGGCCAGCCATTCCCCAGTCCTCCAGCAAGCGCTTTTCTTCTGCCATGGTGTCTTCCTCCCCCACTTCCCCCGCCGCGCTCCCGGGCGCTCCCTCGGCCGCGCCGGCCGATCCCGTTTCCCCGGCCGATGCCGCCACCGTGCCGCTGCCGCCGCCCCCGGCGCAGGTGGTGGTCATCACCGGCGCGTCCAGCGGCATCGGCCACGCCACCGCCCTCGCGTTCGCGCGGCGGGGCGCGTGCCTGGTGCTCGCCGCGCGCAACCCCGACACGCTGGCCCCGGTGGCCATGGCCTGCCGCAACGCGGGCGCGGCGGCGGCGCTGGGCGTGCCCACCGATGTGACCGACGCCGATGCCGTGGCCCGGCTGGCCGATACGGCGCTGCGCCACCATGGCCACATCGACGTCTGGGTCAACGGCGTGGGCGTGGGCGCGGTGGGGCGGTTCGACCAGACGCCCCTGGCCGCGCACCGCCGCGTGCTGGAGGCCAACCTGCTCGGGCACCTGCATGGCGCGCATGCGGCGCTGCGGCACTTTCGCGAACGCGGGCAGGGCACGCTCATCAACATGATCTCGGTGGGCGGCTGGCTGCCGTCGCCATATGCGGCCGCGTACACGGCCAGCAAGTTCGGGCTGCGAGGGCTCTCCGAGGCGCTGCGCGCCGAGGTGTCGGACCTGCCGGGGGTCCATGTGTGCGACGTGGCGCCCACCTTCGTCGATTCGCCGGGCCTCTCGCACGGCGCCAACTACACGGGCCGCAGCATCCAGCCCCGCATTCCGCTGCTGGATCCGCGCCGGGTCGCCCAGGCGGTGGCCGCGCTGGCCGACCGGCCCAGGGCCGTGACCTGGCTGGGCGCCGGTGCGGCGCCGGGCCGCGTGGTCCATGCCCTGGCGCCGCAGCGCCTGGGCGCCGCGATGCGCTGGGTGACCGAGCGTGCGCTGCGCGGCGCCCGGCCCGCGCCCCGCAGCGACGGCAACCTGTTCGCACCGTCGCGCGGCACCGCCATCGATGGCGGCCAGCGCGATGCGCGGCGCCTCGGCATGGGCCTGGTGGCCGTGCTGGGCGTGGTCGGCCTGGGCCTTGGCGTGTGGGCCGCCCGCCGCCGTTCATCGTGAGGAGCCCGGCATGCCTGTTTCCACCAACACCACCGCCGCCTCGCCCTCCCCGGCGCCCGCGGGCGCGCGCTTCGTGCTGTATGCGCTGCAGGGCCGCGTGTACGCCAGCAACGTCAGGCACAAGCTCGTGGACCTGGGGCGCCTGTCGCAGGAGGGAGACGGCGGCACCTACGCCTACCTGCTCGACGGCGACCAGGCCACGGGCAGCGGGTTCGCCGGTGCGCGGGAGGCGCTGGCGCACATCGCGCGCACGACGAGCTTCCTCTTCCTGGACGGCCAGTTCACCGCGCTGGAAGACCTGGGCGGCACGGGCCGGCCCGATCTGGCGGATGCCCCGCGGCTGGCGGTGGCGCTCGATCCGCTGGGGCGGGGCGCGCCGGTGATCCACGCGCCGGCGTAGGTGCCGGGGCCCGCGCGGAGCGCGCCGTCACACCATGCCGCCGTTGGCGCGCAGGGTCTGCCCGTTGATCCACCCGCCGTCCGGCCCGGCCAGGAAGGCCACGGCGCTGGCGATGTCCTCGGGCGTGCCCAGGCGCTCCATGGGGTTGGCCTGGGCCAGGCGCCCGATCAGCTCGGGCGTCTTGCCGTCCAGGAACAGCGCGGTGGCCGTGGGGCCGGGCGCGATGGCGTTCACCGTGATGTTCCGGCCGCGCAGTTCCTTGGCGAGCACGCTGGTCAGGGTCTCCACCGCGCTCTTGGTGGCGGCGTACACGGCATAGCCCGGCAGGGCCGTGCCGACCAGGCTGGTCGAGAAGTTGACGATGCGCCCCCCGGGCTGCAGCCGGTGCGTGGCCTCGCGCAGGGTGTTGAACGTGCCCTTGAGGTTGATGGCAACCAGGCGGTCGAAGGTGGCGTCGTCCGTCTGCGCCAGGTGCGGCAGGGTGGATGGCATCACGCCCGCGTTGTTGACCAGCACGTCCACGCGGCCGAAGGCCTGCTCGGCGGCGTCGAACAGCTGGCGCGCGGCGCTGCTGTCGGCCACGTCGGCCTGCACCGCCACGGCCGCTCCGCCCGCTGCGGTGATCGCCTGCACCACGGCCTGGGCGTCTTCGGTGCGGCCGGCGTAGTTGACCACCACGCGGAAACCGTCGCGCGCGAGCCGGTGGGCAATGGCGGCTCCGATGCCGCGCGATGCGCCCGTGACGATCGCGGTGCGCGGGCCCGTGGGGGCGGACTCCCGGGAAGAGGAGTAGGAGGAAGGGGTGGTGGACAGCGGCTGCATGGCAAGGTTCCTGGTGCGGTGGGGAAGGGACGCCACCCGGTGGCGGCGTGTGGCAGCGGTATTGTTCTGTTGTTGCGAAAATTGATAAATACCTAGAATTGACTTTACTGTTCAATACAGAACAACAATCAAGACCCACCGGGAGCCCGTCGCGATGGACCGCTTTCAATCCATGCAGCTTTTCACGCGCATCGTCGAGCTGGGCAGCTTCACCCGCGCGGCCGAAGACCGGCAGCTGCCGCGCGCGAGCGTGACCCTGGCGGTGCAGGCGCTGGAAAAGCGCCTGGGCACGCGGCTCCTGCAGCGCACCACGCGCCACGTGAGCACCACGCCCGACGGGCAGGCGTACTACGAGCGCTGCCAGCGTCTGCTGGCCGACCTGGAGGAAACAGAGGCGGCATTCGGCCACGCCGCGAGCGCGCCGCGTGGCAAGCTGCGCGTGGACCTGCAGGGCACGCTGGCCCGGCATTTCGTGCTGCCGCGCATCGGCGAGTTCTGCACGCGCTACCCCGAGGTGGAACTGGAGATCGGCATGGGCGACCGGCTGGTGGACCTGGTGCGCGAGGGCGTGGACTGCGTGCTGCGCGGCGGCGAGCTGCGCGACTCCACCATGGTGGCGCGGCGCGTGGCACTGCTGCAGCAGGTGACCTGCGCGAGCCGCGGGTACCTGGCGCGCCACGGCACGCCCGCCACCGTGGAGGCGCTGCGCGGGCACCGGGCCGTCAACTTCCTCTCGCAGCGCACGGGCAAGCCCCTGCCTTTTGACTTCATCGTGGACGGCGTGGCCACAAGCGTGCAGCTCAAGGGCCCCGTGGCCGTGAGCGATGCCGATGCGTACCACGCCTGCTGCGCCGCGGGCCTGGGGCTGATCCAGGTGCCGCGCTACCACATCGCGCCCCGGCTGGCCGATGGCAGCCTGTGCGAGGTGCTGGCGCCGTTTCGCCCCGCGCCCATGCCGGTGTCGGTGCTGTACCCGCACAGCCGCCAGCTGTCGCCGCGCGTGCGGGTCTTCGTGGACTGGCTGGCCGGGGTGATGTCGGCCGCGCGCTGAGAACGGCCGGAGCGCGCCTACACCGGGCGCGTGAACTCCATCACCCAGTTCACCTCCCAGGTGGCGCCGCCGTCCTCGGAAAACGCCTGCTGCCAGCGTGGCGCGCCGGTGTGCATCCGTGACCACTCGAAGCGCACCCGCACCGGGCGGCCCTCGAACAGCTCCTGGCCGTCAAAGATGCCGACACCGTCCTGGAAGCCGCCGACCACCGGGGGCTGCAGCATTCCCGTGGCCGGGTCCAGGCCGCCGGTGGCGTTGTCGAGCCAGTAGATGCTCCAGCGCTGCGTGGCGGGGCTGAACACGCGCAGGGTCATGCCCACGAAGCCCGGCTTCCAGGCCAGGGGCGTGAAGTCGTCGCAGTTGCCGATGCCGGCGGGCAGGGGGCGGGCGGTGCCGGTGGCGTCGAACACCTCCCAGTCGGTGCAGCCGGCCAGGCGCCGCACCAGGCGCGTGTTGCGGATGCGCCAGGGGCCCATGAGGAAGTCGAAGTCGCGCACGGCGCTGGGCGCCACGGCGGGCGAGGGGATGGTGATGAGGTTCGGGGTGGCCATGGTGGGGTCTTTCATCGGTGAAGCGGGGGGCGTCAGGCGTGCAGCGCGGAGCGGGCGGTGGGCTGCAGGCGCAGGGTCTCGGGTTCGCGGGCCAGCCAGGGGGCAAGGCCCGGCGCCACACCCCGCGCCCAGGGGGTGCTGCCGGTGAACGCCTCCAGCGCGGCCTCGCGGCCGAACAGCGCCAGCCCCAGCAGCACATGTTCGCCCTCGCGCACGGGCAGGCGGGGAAAGGTGTTGGGGCTGGTCTCGGTGCAGTACCAGGCCACCTGGCGCGCGCCCCCGCGTTGCAGCGTGGGCGCCATGCGGTGGCGGCAGAAGTCCAGCAGCGCGGGCGTGGCGGCCTCGCGCAGGTGAAACACCGTGGCCGCCACCACGCCGGGGGCCGCGCCGCTGGCGCCCGGCGCCGCGCGCGCGTGCTGGGGCCGCGCGGCGGCCGCGCCGGGCCAGGCGGGGCGCAGCAGCAGCACGTTGTCGGAGTCGATCATGGTGGCGTTGGCGGCGTCGCGGTGCGCGGCCCAGGTGGGCCCGCTGTAGAAGGCTTCGAGCGCCTGGCGGCGCGCCTGCATGCTGCCGAAGCCGCGCAGCCACACGAACAGGTCGGGCCGGTCCAGGTCGCGGAACTGGCCCAGCACGCGCAGGCCCTGCGCCTCCTGGGTCTCCACGAACTCGCGGTCGAACAGCTCGATCAGCACGTCGCGCTGCCCCGGGTGCAGCGTGTACTGGCGCAGCTCGACGATGGCGCATTCGTCGGCGGCGGGTGGGGCGCAGGGGTGGCGCGTGGCCATGGCGGTGTCGTGCATGCGGGCTCCTGCAGGGTGGGGGTCGATGAAAGTCATGCCCGCAGTCTGCGCCCCCATACATGACACCGCATGGCAGGTATTTCAGGTATCTTCGCCGCAGCTGCCTTCTTTTTTTCTGGCCAGGGGCCCCGGGCCCGCGCCGCACCCTACCGGACCACTTCCTTCCCGCCATGCGCGCCAGCCGCCTGCTCTCGCTCCAGATGCTGCTCGAAACCCAGGGCCGCATGAGCGCGCCGGCGCTGGCCGGGGCGCTGGAGGTGTCGGTGCGCACGCTGTACCGCGACGTGGACCAGCTCAGCGCCGCGGGCGTGCCCATCTATGCCGAGCGCGGGCGCCATGGCGGGTTTGCGCTGCTGCCGGGCTGGAAGACCACGCTCACGGGCCTCACGCCGTCGGAGGCGCAGGCCGTGTTCCTCAGCGGCCTGCCCGGCCCCGCGCAGGACCTGGGCCTGGGCAGCGACGTGCAGGGCGCACGCCTGAAGCTGCTGGCCGCCCTGCCCGCCGCATGGCGCGAGGACGCGCAGCGCGTGAGCGCCCGCCTGCACCTGGACCCGGTGGACTGGTACCGCGAGAGCGACCCCACGCCGCACCTGTCCACGGTGGCCGCCGCCGTGTGGAGCGGGCACCAGATCGCGATGCGCTATGAAAGCTGGTCCGACACCGTGGAGCGCACCGTGAGCCCGCTGGGCCTGGTGCTCAAGGCGGGTGCCTGGTACCTGGTGGCGCTGCCGGCGGACAAGGCCACGGGCAAGGGCGGCGGTGATGGTGGCGATGGTGGCGACAGCGGGCCACGCACCTACCGCGTCTCGAACATCCTGGCGGCGCAGGCGCTCGCCACGCCGGTGCGCCGCCCCGCGCGGTTCGACCTGCCGGGCTACTGGGCGCGCTCGATCCGGCGCTTTGAATCCGGGCTCTACACCGGCGAGGCGGCGCTGCTGGCCACGCCCGCCGGGCTCAAGGGGCTGCGCGCGCTCAGCAGCGCGGTGGCCCGGGCCGTGGCGGCCGCGCCCACGGCCACCCCCCCGCGCCGGGCGGACGGGCGCGTGGCGGTGACCATTCCCATCGAGTCGGTGGAGCACGCCTGCGGCCAGCTCCTGCGCCTGTCCCCGCAGGTGGAGGTGCTGCGGCCCGCCGCCCTGCGCCGTGCGCTGGTGGCCCGGGTGCGGGCCACGGCGCGGATGTACGGGCTGGACGGTGGCTGAGCAGCAGAATGTGAATTTGCTATCAAATATGTAGCTTAAAGCGCTTGTCCTTCAAGCGCCAGCGCGTGGAATGGCTTCGGACATGCGGCGCTGCGCGCGCCGGAAACGGGCGCCTAGAGGCCGCGCCGCACCATGTCCAGCAGGCGCAGGCCCAGCAGGTCCAGCATCTGCTGCGGCGTGCCGCGCAGCGGCCCGTCGATGGAGAGCAGCGCCATGCCGTGCACGGTGGACCAGGCCAGGTATTCGGCGCCCGGGCGGCGCTCGGGCGGCAGGGCGCCTGCCGTCACCAGGTCATCGAGTGCCGCGCTCAGGTGCTGGAACGGGTTGAGCCCCGTGGCGCCGCCCATGGCCGGGTCGGGGTCGTGCTGCACGGTGAAGCGCCCGCCGAAGGCGGTGCGGAACAGGCCTGTCTCGGCATGCGCGAAGCGCAGGTAGCCCGCGCCCACGGCGCGCACCTTGGCGTGGGCCTGCTCGGTGGCCGTGCCCGTGGCGGGCACCTGGGCCAGTTCGGCCTCCATGGCCTGGGCCACGGCCGCCACGGCGGCGGCACGCACCGCGTCCAGCAGGTCGTCGCGGTTGGCGAAATGGCGGTAGGCCGCATTGGGCGCGACCCCCGCGCGGCGCGTGGCCTCGCGCAGCACCACGGCGTCGGGGCCGCCCTGGCGCGCCAGCTCGATGCCCGCGTCCAGCAGGGCGCGGCGCAGGTCGCCATGGCGGTAGGTGCTGCGTGCGGCGGGGGTGTTGCGAGTGGTTACGGTCATGGGCGGTGAGATGTGGACACTGTCCATTATCTTTGGTATTGTTTGTGGACGGTGTTCACAATTGTGCGCCGAAATCCATGTTCCGAGACCTTCCCAAGGAGACCCCCATGAAAGTCGAGCCGTATCTGATGTTTGAAGGCCGCTGCGAAGAGGCCCTGGATTTCTACCGCCGCGCCCTGGGCGCGCAGGTCACCATGCTCATGCGCTACAAGGACAACCCCGAGCCCGCCGCCGGCCAGGGCTGCGCCGAGGGCGCCGGCCCCACGCCCGAGATGGTCATGCACGCCGCCTTCAACGTGGGCGAGACCCAGCTCATGGCGTCGGACGGCATGGGTTCGGGCCAGCTGAACTTCCAGGGCATCTCGCTGGCGCTGAGCCCCGCGAACGAGGCGGAGGCCAAGCGCTACTTCGACGCGCTGGCCGAGGGCGGGCAGGTGCAGATGCCGCTGGCCAAGACCTTCTTCTCGAAAGCCTTCGGCATGGTGGCCGACCGCTTTGGCGTGTCGTGGATGGTGGTGGCGCCGGAATGAGCGCGGCGGCCATGAAGTACCAGGGAAGCTGCCACTGCGGCAAGGTCGCCTTTGAAGTGGAAGGCACCGTCGACAGCGGCCTGGCCTGCAATTGCAGCATGTGCCACCGGCGCGGATCGCTGCTGTGGTTCGTGCCGCGCGGCGCGCTGCGGCTGACCACGCCCGAGGCCGACGCGGCCACCTACACCTTCCACAGGCACGTGATCCGGCACCGTTTCTGCCCGGCCTGCGGCATCCATCCTTTTGGCGAAGGCGTAGACCCCAAGGGCCAGCCCGTGGCGGCGGTCAATCTGCGCTGCGTGGAGGGCCTCGACCTGGGCAGCGTGCCCGTCCACCACTACGACGGCCGGGCGGCTTGACCCCCCAACCCTCACACCCCCTCACATTCCCCTGCAAGGAGACTTCCATGATGAATCCCGAACCCCATGCCATGCACCGCTGGCTGCAGCAATTGCTGGGCCACTGGACCAGCACCTCCGACTGCGACCCGCCGCCGGGCGAACCGGCGCAGCAGTCCGTGGGCGCCGAACATGGCCGCGCCCTGGGCGACCTGTGGGTGATCCTCGAAGGCACCGGCACCATGCCCGGTGGCGGCGAGGCGCGCATGCAGATGACGCTGGGCTACGACCCCGAGAAGAACGTGTTCCTGGGCACCTGGGTGGGCTCGATGATGACCCACATGTGGGTCTATCGCGGCACGCTCGATGCCGACCGGAAGGTGCTCACGCTGGAGACCGAAGGCCCCAGCTTCAAGGGCGACGGCAAGACCGCCTGCTACCGTGACGTGATCACGCTGGTGAGCGCCACCGAGCGCACGCTGACGTCGTTCAGCCAGCAGCCGGACGGCAGCTGGAACCAGATCATGCAAGCAAAATACACGAGAACCCCCTGAGCCGCCGCGGTGCGCCCCCCCTGGAGGGGCGCGCGCCGCGCTGCGAATCCTTTTTTTCACTCCCGCCGCTCCATGACCCTCCGCATCGAAGGCCGCGCACGCTGGCCCGCCCTCATCCTGCTGTGCCTGGGCGAGCTCATGATCGTGCTCGACACCACCATCGTGAACGTCGCACTGCCCAGCATCAAGGCCGACCTGGGCTTCACCGAAACGTCCCTGGTGTGGGTGGTCAACGCCTACATGCTCACCTTTGGCGGCTGCCTGCTGCTGGGCGGGCGGCTCGGGGACTTGTATGGCCACCGGCGGCTGTTCCTGGCGGGCATCACGCTGTTCACCCTCGCGTCGCTGGCCTGCGGGCTGGCCCATACGCAGGGGCTGCTGGTGGCGGCGCGCGCGGTGCAGGGCGTGGGCGGGGCCGTGGTGTCGGCCGTGGCGCTGTCGCTCATCATGAACCTGTTCACCGAGCCCGGCGAGCGCGCGCGGGCCATGGGGGTCTATGGCTTTGTCTGCGCGGGAGGCGGCAGCATTGGCGTGCTGCTGGGCGGCGTGCTCACCAGTGCGTTGAGCTGGCACTGGATCTTTCTGGTCAACATCCCCGTGGGCGCGGCCATCTACGCGGCCTGCCTGGTGCTGCTGCCGGGCGGCAAGGGGCATGCCCACGGCCAGCGGCTGGACGTGGCGGGCGCCGTCACCATCACCGCGTCGCTGATGCTGGCGGTGTATGCCATCGTCAACGGCAACGAGGCGGGCTGGGCCTCGCTGCAGTCGGTGGGGCTGCTGGGCACCTCGGCCGCGCTGCTGGCGTTGTTCCTGTACATCGAATCGCACGTGGCCGCGCCCCTGGTGCCGCTGCCCTTGCTGCGCCAGCGCAACCTGGCCATCTCCAACGTGGTGGGCGTGCTGTGGGCCGCCGGGATGTTCGCGTGGTTCTTCTTGTCGGCGCTGTACATGCAGCTGGTGCTGGGCTACGACGCCATGCAGGTGGGCCTGGCCTTCCTGCCGTCCAATCTCATCATGGCGGGCTGTTCGCTTGGGCTGTCGGCCTGGGTGGTGATGCGCTACGGCATCCGCGGCACGCTGGGCTGGGGCCTGCTGCTGGCCGCCGTGGGCCTGGTGCTGTTCGCGCTGGCACCCGTGGACGGCCGCTTCGTGCCGCATGTGTTGCCCGGCATGCTGCTGCTGGGCGTGGGGGCGGGCATCGCGCTCAATCCGCTGCTGCTGGCCGCCATGGGCGACGTGAAGCCCGAGGATTCGGGCCTGGCCTCGGGTGTGGTCAACACCGCGTTCATGATGGGCGGCGCGCTGGGCCTGGCGGTGCTGGCCAGCCTGGCCGATGCGCGCACCGGCGCGCTGCGCGAAGCGGGGGCATCGGCCCCGATGGCCCTGAACGGCGGCTACCAGCTGGCGTTCTGGGTGGCGGCCGCGGGCTCGCTGGCGGCGGCGCTGCTGGGTGGCCTGGTGCTGCGGCCCGCGCGGCCCCCGGCCGTGGGCGCGCAGGTGGCGGCTCACTAGGGGACAAAAAACGAAATGCTATTGAATACATAGCTGTTGGCGCAATATCCATAAGCGCTAGCGCCCCATTTCATTCAAATTGGGAGCAAGGTGGGCCCGCCGGGATGGCCCCCACTGTCCTGCCTGGCGCACCGCACTGTTCCACCGGGCGCACTTCTGCTCAGGCACCATTGGCGCCATATTCCACTGGCATGCCGCCCGATCGTGGTGGTGCACAACACGAGGAGCCTTCGTATGTCGTCGTCCACACCTGCTGCAACCACCGCCCTGGTGCCCATCGTGCGCGCCCAGTTGCTGGGACCGCAGTGGCCCACGCTCGACCCGTTTCTTTTCTGCGCCCACCACGACGATGCCTATCCCGCGGGCAATGCCGCGTTCGGCCCGGCCGTGCCCATCGAAGACCGCCAGATCGGCAGCGACTTCAGCCGCAAGGACGGCTGGAGCATGTACCACGGCGACACCGTGCCCGGCTTTCCGGGCCACCCGCACCGGGGCTTCGAGACCGTGACGCTGGTGCGCAAGGGCCTGATCGACCATTCCGACTCGCTGGGCGCGGCCGCGCGGTTTGGCGGCGGCGACGTGCAGTGGGTCACGGCCGGCAAGGGCATCGTGCATTCCGAGATGTTCCCGCTGCTCAACGCCACCGAGCCCAACCCGCTGGAGCTGTTCCAGATCTGGCTGAACCTGCCGGCGCGCAACAAGATGGTGGAGCCGCACTTCACCATGCTGTGGAACGAGCGCATCCCGCGCCTGGTGCACCACGACGCCGCCGGCCGCGCCACCACGGTGACGGTGGTGGCGGGTGCCCTGCCCGGCGCGCCCGCGCCCCTGCCGCCGCCCCCGGAATCCTGGGCCTCGCAGCCCGAGGGCGACGTGGCCATCTGGACGCTGCGCCTGGAGCCGGGGGCCGAGTGGACCCTGCCTGCCGCCCAGGGCGAAGGCACGCAGCGCATGCTGTACTTCTTCGTGGGCGACAGCCTGCGCGTGGGCCCGCAGGACGTGGACCGCCACGCCGCGCTGCAGGTGCGCCCGCAAGAGGACTGGCTGCTGGCCAACACCGGCGCCACCACCGTGGAATGCCTGGTGCTGCAGGGCCGGCCGATTGGCGAACCCGTGGCGCAGTACGGCCCCTTCGTGATGAACACGCAGGCCGAGATCATGCAGGCCATGAACGACTACCGCCGCACCCAGTTCGGCGGCTGGCCCTGGGCCGAGCAGGACCCGGTGCACGGCACCGAGGCGCGGCGGTTTGCGCGCTACCCCGGCCAGGCCGAGGAAGAGCGCCCCGGCGAGGACGCCGCGGCGGCGCAGGCCTGAACACCTTCGCCCGGTGGGGTCGCGGGCGCGGCCGGGCGGGGTGCCGGGCCGCTCGTGGACAATCCAGGTTTTCGATGCGCGCAGCGCGGCCCGGGCGCCAGCCGGCGGGCAAGGCGCCGCGCCGCACCCCCTGACCCAAAGATGAAAGCGCAAGCCCAGCCATGAGCACCCCCATCACCAAAGACTCCGCCGTCACCCTCACCTACAAGGTCACCACGCCCCAGGGCAAGCCGCTGGATGCCGGCAACCTGTCGTACCTGCACGGCGGCTACGAAAACATCTTCCCCAAGGTCGAGTCCGCCCTCGAAGGCCAGTCCGTGGGCTTTGCCACCACGCTGGACCTCGCCGTGGAAGACGCCTTCGGCGCGCGCGACGAAAGCCTGGTGCGCACCATCCCCAAGACCGAGTTTCCGCCCGGCGTGAAGGTCGGCGGCCAGCTGCAGGGCGTGGGCAGCGACGGCCAGCCCGCCGTGTTCAACGTGGTCAAGATCAAGGGCCCCGAAGTGCACCTGGACGGCAACCACCCGCTGGCGGGCCAGGCCCTGAAGTTCAGCTGCAAGGTGACCGATGTGCGCGCCGCCAGCGCCGAAGAAATTGCGCACCGCCATGTGCATGGCGCGCACGGGCACCAGCACTGACATGGAGGGTGGCGGCCGCCCACGCTGGCTGCGGCCTCGTGGGCCGGCCCCCGGGCAGGCCGAGGCCCGGCGTGGAGAGGGCTACAGCGCCTCCAGCACCGTCGCAATCCCCTGTCCGCCGCCAATGCACTGCGTGGCCAGTGCGTAGCGGCCCTTCTGGCGCTGCAGCAGCGCGGCCGCCTTGCCGGTGATGCGCGCGCCCGTGGCGCCCAGCGGGTGGCCGATGGCCAGGCCGCCGCCGTCGAGGTTGATCGTGTCCTCGCGCAGCCCGAGTTCGCGGATGCAGGCCAGCGCCTGCGAGCCGAAGGCTTCGTTGATCTCCACCACATCCATGTCGCTGGCCGAGAGCCCCGCGCGCGCCAGCGCCTTGCGCGTGGCGGGCACGGGGCCCATGCCCATGTAGGCCGGGTCCACGCCCGCCGTGGCCAGGGCGCGGATGCGCGCCAGGGGTGACAGTCCGTGCCGGGCGGCGTAGGCCTCGGTGGCCACGAGCACGGCCACGGCGCCGTCGGTCAGCGGCGACGAGGTGCCCGCCGTCACCACGCCGTCCTCGCGGAACGCGGGGCGCAGCGCGGCCAGCGCCCCGGGCGTGGTGCCGGGGCGGATGCAGCCGTCCTGCGCCACCACCTCGCCCGCGTCCAGCGCGATGGGCACGATCTCCGCCTGCAGCCGGCCGGCCTCGCGCGCGGCGGCGGCCTTGCGGTGCGATGACACGGCCATCGCCTCCTGGTCGGCGCGGGACACCGCGTACCGGCGCGCCACGTTCTCGGCCGTCTCGCCCATGCTGATGTAGGCGTCGCTGTGCTCATACAGCGCGGGTTGGGCCGAGAAGTTGAAGCCACCCTGCGGCACCATGCTCATCGACTCCACGCCGATGCACAGGTACGCCTCGCCCAGGCCCGCCTCGATCTGCGCGGCGGCGATGTGGATGGCCGACATGGACGAGCCGCAGAAACGGTTCACCGTCATGCCGCCCAGCGCGTGCGGCAGCCCCGCCAGCAGCGACACGATGCGCGCGATGTTGTTGCCTTGCGCGGCCTCGGGGTAGGCGCAGCCGGCGATCACGTCCTCGAGCGTGGCCGGGTCGATGCCGGTGCGCTGCAGCAGGCCCGTGACGACCTGCGCGGCCAGGGTGTCGGGCCGCACCCCCGCCAGCGCGCCCTTGCGCGCGAAGTGAAAGGGGGAACGGGCATAGGCGGAAATCAGTGCTTGCATGGCGGTGCCTTCCCTATTCCTGCGGATGGCGTGGCCGTGGGCGGAATCAGGCCGTGGCGGCGGCGGCGTGGCGCCGCGCCCGGCAAGGGGCGCGGGGAAGGGGACGTGGGGGTGGTCATGGGGGCTCCTGGAAGCGTGTTTTAGATGACGGTCATCACGTTTAAATTATATGACAACCATCATTTAAAATGTCAAGCTGGCGTTTTCGGGGCATCCGGCACAAAGGGGATCGGCGATGAAGGTGAGCAAGGAACAGATGGCGGAAAACCGCGAGCGCATCCTCGATGCGGCGGCGCGGTTGTTCCGCGAACGCGGGTTTGACGGCATCGGCGTGGCGGACCTCATGAAGAGCGCGGGGCTTACGCACGGCGGCTTCTACGGGCACTTCGCGTCCAAGGACGAGCTGATGGCGCAGGCCACGGCACGCGCGCTGGACGGGCTGCAATCGGCGTGGGCCGCGCTCGCGCGCGGCGCCGCGGCGCAGGGGCGGGATCCGCTCGCCGCGATCGAGTCGGCCTACCTGTCGCCGGGCCACCGCGATGCGCCGGGCCAGGGCTGCCTGCTCGCCGCGCTGGGCGGCGATGCGTCGCGCCAGGGGCCGGCCGTGCGCCGGGCCGTGACCGAAGGCATGCAGGCCCAGGTGGCGGGCCTGGCCACGCTGGTGCCCGGGCGCAGCAAGGCCGCCAGGCGCCAGCGCGCGCTGGCCGACTATGCCAGCCTCGTGGGCGCCCTGGTGCTGGCGCGGGCTGCGGACGACCCGCAGTTCTCCGACGAGATCCTGCAGGCCACGGCGGCGGCGCTGCGGCTGCCGGGGCATGCTGCGGACTGAGGGATCGGAATGCTATTTATTTAATAGCTATTTTCGCCGGATGGACGGGCGTTGGCGGCCAAAATCATCGAGGTTGCCATGGTGGCCCGTCACCCCCGCCCGCCGCTGCGCCGCGCCAGGCCCCGCCCCTGCAGCACCGGCTCGGCCGCGAGCCGCCCGCGCGCGAATTCGACAAAGGCCCGCACCTTGGCGGGCGCGCGCCGTCCCGCGGGGTAGACGATGTGCACGGGCACCGGGTCGGGCTCGTGCTCGGCCAGCACCACGCGCAGGCGCCCGGCGCGCAGGCTGGCGGCGGCCTGGTAGGCCAGGCACCGGGTGAGCCCGAGGCCTGCCTCGGCGGCGGCGATGTCCACCTCGTTGCTGTTGCTGATCCAGGCCTGCTGCGGCATGCCCGTGGCGCCCCCCCGGAACTTCCAGGACGCGGGTGCGCGCGCATCGAACGAAAAGGCAATCGCCCGGTGCTGCCCCAGTTCCTGCGGGTGGCGCGGCTCCCCATGCCGCGCGAGGTAGCCGGGCGACGCCACCACCATGCGCCGCAGCGCGCCCACCCGCAGCGCGGTCAGGCCCGAGTCCGGCAGGTGGGCGATGCGCACGGCCACGTCCATGTCCTCCTCCAGCAGGTGCACCAGCCGGTTCACGAACAGCGTGCGCGCCTGCACGCGGGGCTGGGCCTGCAGGAAGTCCAGCACGATGGGCGCCACGTGCTGGATGCCGAACATCTGCGGCGCGGTGATGGACAGCAGACCCTGCGCCTCGGCCTGCGCGCCGCTGGCGGCCTGCTCGGCCTCCTGCAGGTCGTTCAGGATCGGGCGGCAGTCGGCCAGGAAGCGTTCGCCCGCCTCGGTCAGCCGCACCATGCGCGTGCTGCGCTGGAACAGCAGCACCGACAGGCGGGCCTCCAGCGCCGCGATGGCGCGGGTCACGGCCGTGGCCGAGCAGCCCAGGCGCCGCGCTGCCACGGCGAAGCCGCCCGCATCGGCCACGGCCACGAAGCAGCGCAGGGTGTCGAGATGGTCCATTGTTGCGGAAGATGCAATTTTGAAAGGCTAACTATGGCTATTCACGGCGAGATGCGCAATAGCTAACGTGGAGGCTTGTTTGTTGACCCTCTCCAGGACCCACCGCCATGGCACCCACCTCCCCTTTGACGCTGTACCGCATGTCCATCTCGGGCCACTGCCACCGTGCCGAGCTGATGCTCTCGATGCTGGGCCTGCCCCACGCGCTGATCGACGTGAACTTGCTCGCCGGTGAACACCGGCAGGCCGCCCACCTGGCGCGCAACCCGCTGGGCCAGGTGCCCGTGCTGGTGGATGGCGACGTGGTGCTGTCCGACAGCAACGCCATCCTCGTGTACCTGGTGCAGCGTTATGCGCCCGGCAGCCACTGGCTGCCGCAGGACCCGGTGGGCCAGGCCGGCCTGCAGCGCTGGTTCAGCCTGGCGGCCGGCATGCTGGCCCCCGGGGCATCGAGCGCACGTTTTGCCGCCCTCACGGGCCGCGAGCCCAGCGAGGCGGCGCTCGCCATCGGCCGCAGGCTCTTTGACTTCATGGAGCCCGCGCTTGACGGCCGCGACTGGCTGCTGGGCGGTGCCGCCCCCACGCTGGCCGACATCGCCATGGTGAGCTACACCTCGCAGGCGCCGATCGGCGGTTTGTCGCTCGCCACCTATCCGCGCATCGCGGCCTGGGTGGCGCGCATGGAAGCCCTGCCGGGCTATGTGCCGCTGGCGGACCGCCTGCCCGCCCCTGGCGCCATGGTGCCGGCATGAACGCCACGCCCGCAGCCGCCTTCCACGCGGGCGAGCAGGCCCTGCAGGAGCGCGTGGGCGTGCGCGAGCGCATGGCCGCCGTGGGGCCCCTGGTGCTGCGCGACCACATGCCCGACCAGCACCGCGAGCTGTTCGAAAAGCTGCCCACGCTGCTGCTGGGTGCGCTCGACGACCAGGGCCAGCCCTGGGCCACCATGGTGGCCGGGCCGCCGGGCTTCGTGCACACGCCCGATGCCCGTGCCATGCACATGGCGGTGGTGCCCGATGCGGCCGACCCGGTGCTGGCCCAGTTGGTGCCCGGTGCGCCGGTGGGCGTGCTGGGCCTGGAGCCGCACACGCGCCGGCGCAACCGCATGAACGGGCGGGTGGCGTCGTTCGGCGCCCGCGGGCTGGAGGTGGACGTGGTGCAGAGCTTCGGCAACTGTCCCAAGTACATCCAGGCGCGTGCGCCCGGCCTGCGCGCGGAGGTGACGCCGCCGGCACCGGCCCAGGTGCTGGGTGCGGGGCTCGACGCCGCCGCGCGGGGCCTGATCGCGCGCAGCGACACGATGTTCATCGCGAGTGCCTCGGCGGCGCACCCGGGCGCAGGGCGCGATGAAGGCGTGGACGTGTCGCACCGTGGCGGCGAGCCGGGCTTCGTGCATGCCGAGCAAACGGCCGAGGGCCTGGTGCTCAGCCTTCCCGACTACCCTGGCAACCTGTTCTTCAACACCCTGGGCAATCTCGCGCTGCACCCGCAGGCCGGGCTGCTGTGGGTGGACTATGACGGTGGCGGCCTGCTGCACGTGGCCGCCCGCGCCGAGCTGCTCTGGGACGAGGCCCCGCGTGCGCGCTGGCCCGGCGCGCAGCGCGTGCTGCGGCTGCAGGTGCTGGGCGGCGTGTGGCGCGCACATGCGCTGCCCTGGCGCTGGACGGCGGCCGAGCCCGCGCCGCAGTTCAGCGCGATGCGCGCGCGTGCGACGGAATGAGCGGCGCGATGGCCTTGCGCGGCGCGGTGGCCTCGGCCTGCACCATGCGCGCGCTGCGTTCGTGGGCGCCGCGCGCCAGCTCGGTGATCAGGGAGGCCTCGGGCAGGTTGTGCCAGTAGCGCTGCGGCATCTCCTTGCGCATCATGTCGGTCTTCAGGCGCGCGGGGTTGAAGATGTGGCGGTAGTAGGTGAGCCACAGCGCCTCGCCGGCGTCGGGCGGCGGCGCATCGCTGCGCTGGCCGCCCGGGCCGGTGTGCAGCGCCGTGCCGTCCCAGCGCACGCTGGCATCGGGCGTGAGGATGGCCCAGCGCATCTGCGTGAAGCGCCGCACGAAGAAGCCTGCATTGGCCTCGGTGATGAAGTGGTCGGGCTCGAACCAGGCCACCTGCACGGTATGGCCCTCGGTGTCGGTCATGGGGCGAAAGCGCACGAAGGCGTGCATCTTGTGCATGTCGCGCGCCACGGCACGCACCATGTGGTGGGCCTGCAGGCGGTCGGCATCCAAGGGGTCGTGGCGCAGCCCGCGCTCGCGCACCAGGCGCCACAGCAGGCGGTACATGAGCGCGAAGCGCACCGGGTTGCGGTGCAGCACCAGGCGCTCGCACAGGCGCAGGAAATCCTCGGGCACCCGGGGCGCTGCGCCGCCCGCCGGGGACGGCAGCGGATCCACGGAGGAGCCCGGTGGCGCGGGGCTGGCGAACAGGTCCTGCGCGGCCCCTTGCGCGGTGAACCATTGCACCTCCTGCGGCGGCACGCCGGCCTGCACCAGCGCGCGCGCGGCCCGGCGAAAGCCCGGCCAGTCGGTGGCATGTGCGAGGGTGATGGTGTGCAGGGCCATGGTGGCTTGCCTCAATCGAAAAGCTTGCGCTGCGCCGGCGGCGGGGCCATGCGGGCGGCCAGGTCGGTCGCATCCAGCGTGCGGCCGGGCCGGTAGTCGGCGGCTTCCACGAAAGGCAGCACCTTCTGGAGCGGCACGTGCAGCCGCGCCAGGTCGGCGTGGCGCAGGCGGCGCACGCGGCGCGCGGCCAGCAGGCGGTCCACCGTCAACACGCCGAAGCCGGGCACGCGCAGCAGCAGCTCGCGCGGGGCGGTGTTCAGGTTCACGGGAAAACGCTCGCGGTGCGCGATGGCCCAGGCGAGCTTGGGGTCCATGTCCAGCGCCAGCATGCCGCCCTGGCCGGCGGGCACGATCTCGCCGTGCGCGAAGCCATAAAAGCGCATCAGCCAGTCGGCCTGGTACAGGCGGTGCTCGCGCACGGTGGGTGGCGCGACGAGCGGCAGCGCGCGCGCCGCGTCGGGGATGGGGCTGAAGGCCGAGTAGTACACGCGCCGCAGCCGGTGCACGCCGTACAGCCCGGCGCTGGTGGCCAGGATGGTGCGGTCGTCGGTGGCGTCGGCGCCGACGATCATCTGCGTGCTCTGCCCGCCGGGCGCGAAGTGTGGTGCCGCCGCGCGCCGCGTGAGCGTGCGCCGGGTGGCGGGCATCGACACCACCTGGGCGGCGGCCTGCTGTTCCTTGCGCGCCTGCCGCGCGTCCTCGATGTGCACCGCCATGCGCGCCATGGAGCGCGCGATGGCCGCGCCGTCCTTCTGCGGCGCCAGGGCCGTGAGCCCTTCGGGCGTGGGCAGCTCCACGTTGATGCTCAGCCGGTCGGCATGGCGGCCCGCGCGCTCCATCAGCTCGGGCGAGGCATCGGGGATGGTCTTGAGGTGGATGTAGCCGCGAAAGTCGTGCTCCTCGCGCAGCACGCGCGCCACCTCCACCACCTGCTCCATGGTGTAGTCGGGGCTCTGGATGATGCCGCTGGACAGGAACAGCCCCTCGATGCAGTTGCGCCGGTAGAAGTCCAGCGTGAGCTGCACCACCTCCTGCACCGTGAAACGGGCGCGCGGCACGTTGCTGCTGACCCGGTTCACGCAGTACAGGCAGTCGTACTGGCAGAAGTTGGTGAGCAGGATCTTGAGCAGCGAGATGCAGCGGCCGTCCGGCGCGTAGCTGTGGCAGATGCCCATGCCCTCGGTGGAGCCCATGCCGCGCCCGCCCACCGAATCGCGCGGCGCCGCGCCGCTGGATGCGCACGAGGCGTCGTACTTGGCGGCGTCGGCCAGGATGGCGAGTTTGGACTGTATATTCACTGTATGAATTTACAGTATTTTCCAATGCCCGACCAGCCTGCAGGGTGTCTTTGCTATTAAAAAAGTAGCTGTTCGCGCAGATGGATCAAGCGCTGGGCGCCAAAAAGGCTTGAAGCCTGTGGCTGCGCGGCCTCCCGTGCCAGCACCGCCGGGGTTCGCGGGCGGCGCGGGGTCCGCGAACCCCGGCGACCTGGGGAGCCGCTGGGCGGTGTAAGGTGGCCCACCGGCGCACTTCGGCCCGGCAGGAGGAACCCATGCCATCGCTCATCGCCTCAAGCCGGGCCATCCCCGGCCCCGGCTTGCCGGGGCTGCCCGCCGCCGCCTGCGCGATGTGGGGGTTCGAGGAATACCTGCCGCACACGGTGCGCCGCCTGGAGGTCGCGCACGCGGGCATCAAGCTGATCATCGGCTGGCACGCGGCTTACGGCGTCGGGCAGCCCGGCGGCGCCATGCAGCGGTACCAATCCCTGGTGGCGGGGCTCGGTGGCGGGCCGATGGTGACCGAGCACCTGGGAGCGCAGTCCTGCGTGGAAGTGACGCTGGCACCCTGGCTGGGCTTTCAGCTGTTCCATGGCAGTCCGGATGTGCTCTCGTGCCCGGTGGCCGCGCTGGCCGATGTGTGGGGCGGCACGGCCACGCGGCTGTCCGAGCAGTTGCACCACGCGCCGGATTGGCCCGCGCGGTTTGCCCTGGTGCAGCGGTGTCTACAGGGGGTGCTGGGCCGGTCGCGCCACACGGCGCAGGCCCCGGTGCGGCAGGCCTGGGCATTGCTCAGCGCGCAGCGCGGCAACCTGTCCATGTCTGCCCTGTGCCGCGCCGTGGGCTGGAGCGAGCGGCATCTGGCGCTGCAGTCCCGCAACCAGCTGGGGGATACACCCAAGCGCCTGGCGCGGCGGCTGCGCTTTGGCGCGGCCCAGCAGGCCCTGGGAGAGGTCACCGGGCCCGCGGGGATGGCGGACCTGGCGGATCTGGCCGCCCGCTGCGGATATGCCGACCAGAGCCACCTGAGCCGGGAGTTCCGGCACTTTGCCGGTTGCTCGCCAGCGGCCTATCAGCGCGCAGGCTGGGCCGATGTCCCGGGCAAGCCTGCCAGCCTGGTGGAGACGGCGTAGCCGGGGGGAGAGGACGGGGCCGCGGTCCGAGGCACCGGAACCCCCCAGGTCATTTTTCTTCAAGACGGACAGGCGCAAGCAGCCCAGACTGGCGAACCTGACCTGTTTTTTTCAGATGGAGCTTCCGATGCACGCCAACGTCTCATTCCTTGAAATTGGAGCCGAAAACGCCCTGGTTTCGCAGCAGTTTTTCAGCCACCTCTTTCAATGGGCCTTCGAGCCCACGGAGAAGGAGGGCGAGGGCTGGTTTCGCAATGGGAACATGAACGTCGGCCTGCATGGCGCGGACCCTGCGCGGGCCATCACCCCCTTCTTTGAAGTGGCCGATGCGACGCAGGCGGCCCAGCGTGTGCTGGCGCTGGGAGGGACCGTGCAGCCTCCGGGGCCGCAGGAGCCCGGCTTTGGCGTGTTTCTCATGTGCACGGACCCCGGCGGGGTCCGCTTTGGCCTGCACCAGCCGGCAGGGCGTTGAAGGCGGCGGCCGGCGTTCCTTGGAACCCGTTCGAGGCCTTGGTGGCGCCGCGCGCCTTCCTTGCGGTGGCCGGCCGCTAGCCCGCGCATCCAGAACCCCTGGGCAGGTTCTGGGCGCCTGGGCTGCCGTCCACCGTGCTACGCCGCCTCCAGCGCCATGACAGCGGTGGCGGTGTTCGAGATCGGGATGTGGTAGTTGCTGTGCACGCGGCGCACCCCCGGCGCGGCGGCGCTGAGCGCGCCGCGCATCGCCAGCCACATCAGCAGCTCCACGCCCTGGGTGCCCGTCTTCTCCACCAGCTCGTGCACGCTGAACTGCGTGGCCCATTCAGGGTTGGTGGTCAGGCTCTCGATGAACTGCAGGTCGAACGCCTTGTTGATGAAGCCCGCGCGCTCGCCGTCGAGCTGGTGGCTCAGGCCGCCGGAGGCCATCACCGCCACCTTCTTGTCGCTGTCCCAGCTCTGGATGGCCTGGCCCACGGCCTTGCCCAGCGCATAGCAGCGCTTGGCCGACGGCAGCGGGAACTGCACGGTGTTGATGCACACCGGCACCACCGTCACGGGGCAGTCGCCCTCGGGCCAGAAGAGCTTGAGCGGCAGCGTGCAGGCGTGGTCCACCAGCATCTCCTGGCAGGTGGTCACGTCGAACTCCTGGTCGATCAGCGTGTTGATGAGATGCCACGACAGGTCCACCTCGCTCGCGAACGGCGGCAGCGTGGGAATGCCCCAGCCCTCGTCGGCGTTGTGGTATTCGGCGGCGGCGCCCACGGCGAAGGTGGGCATCTTGTCCAGGAAGAAGTTCAGGCCGTGGTCGTTGTAGAACATCACGACCACATCGGGCTTGCGGGCCTGCAGCCACTGGCGGATGGGCGGAAAGCCGTCGAAGAAGGGTTTCCAGTAGGGCTCGTTCTGCAGGCCCTTGTGGATGGCGCCGCCAATGGCGGGGATGTGCGAGGTGCCGAGGCCACCGATGAGTTGTGCCATGTGATGTCTCCTTATTGGCCTGCGGCCACGAGCATGGCCTTGAATTCGTCCTTGGTCATGCCCGTCTGCTGCGCGCCGATGTCCTGCATGTCGAGCTTGAAGATGCCCGCGAACTTGGCCAGGTAGTAGGCGTTGCCGCCCGCCGCGATGAGCTGCAGCACGTTCCTGGCGCGGATGGCTGCGGCCTGCTGCGCGTTCAGGCCGTACTGCTGCATGTAGGCCTCCTCGTCCTCGGCGAAGGCCTTGCGGTTGGCCTCGTCGTTGAACGAGAAGCACATCTTGTTGAGCGCATAGCCCTTGCGGGCCTGGGCGCCGTCGAACGGCGTGGTGCCCGGGATGGGGCGCGGCGGGGTGGGTTTCGTGGTCACGATGTCTCCGTGGCTTGATGTAGGTCAGGCCGCAGTGTCGGGCGTGCATTGCCAAAGATGAAGGGGGCAAAGATCATCGAACGCATGAGCAGAATCGATGATTGGTCGGGCCTGGACGCCCACCTGCTGCAACTGCTGGTGGCGGTGCTGGAAACCGGCAGCATCACCGCCGCCGCCGCCCGTCTGGGCGTCACGCAGTCGGCGGTGAGCCACCTGCTGGGCAAGCTGCGCGCCATCACGGGCGACCCGCTGTTCGTCAAGCGGGGGCGGGGCATCGTACCCACCGCGCGGGCCGAAAGCCTGGCGGCGCCGGCGCGCGAGCTGCTGCGCCAGATGCAGCAGTTCGCGCAGGGCTGCGCGTTCGACCCTGCCCGCTGGCGGGCCGACCTGACCCTGGCCGCCAACGATTTCCAGCGCGACCTGCTGCTGCCGCCCCTGGCCGCCCGCCTGCGCGAGGCCGCGCCCGATGTCACGCTGCGCATCGTGCCCAGCGGCGCGCCCGGCGCGGACCTGCTGCGCTCGGATGCATGCCAGCTGGCCATCACCCCGCGCCCGCCGGACGGCACCGACATCCTGCAAAAGCGCCTGTTCGAGGACCAGTACCGGGTGTTCTACGACCCTGCCGTGCGCGAGGCGCCGCGCGACGCGCAGGACTATCTCGCGGCGGCGCATGTGACGGTGGCCTATGAGGCGCACCGCGGCCTGGCGCTGGACCGCCAGCTCGCGGCCCGGGGCCTGCACCGCCGCTTCGCGGTGCGCGTGCCGGGCTTCGGGGCGCTGCCCGCGTTCGTGCGCGGCACGCCGCTGCTCACCACCGCCCCCTCGCTGCTGGACCGCACGGCGCTCTCGGCGCTGGCCAGCGCGCCCGTGCCGGTGCCTTGCCCGCGCCTGCCGATGTACCTGGTCTGGCACGCGCGCTACCAGCAGGATGCGGCGCACCGCTGGCTGCGGGCGCAGATGGAGGATGTGGTGGGGACGGCCCTGGCCGGCGGCCTGGGCGCCGAGGTCAAGGCCGGGCAAGCCGTGCGGGCGCAGCCCGCCTGAGGCGCCGCGCCCGGGCGCGGCGTGCGCTCACTCCCGGGTCCTGTGCAGCGCCTGCCGCAGCATCCGCGTCGCCCGGTCGCGGATGCGCAGGGGGCCGCGGTGCGGCGGGGGGTTGGCCTTGGCCAGCGCACAGGCGGACAGGAAGTCGTCGAGGATGGCGGTGTCGTCCAAGGTGTCCGCGCCCACCTTGTGAAATTCCGGATGCCACTGCGTGGCGGCGATGTAGCCGCGCCCTGGCGCGGGCTTCAGGCGGATCGCTTCGGGCACGCCGTCGGGTTCGCTCAGGGCCTCGACGACAAAATCCGGCGCCACCCGCTTGATGCCCTGGTGGTGGATGCTGTTGACGCGGGCGCGGGGCGTGTCGGGATACAGCTTGGCCAGGTGCGAGTCCGGCACGATATGGATGTCGTGGAAATGCTGGTCGTACGTGGTCGCGTTGCGGTGCTCCAGCGCCCCGGGGTGCTGGGTCTGCAGGTCCTGGTAGAGCGCACCGCCAAACGCCACGTTGATCAGCTGCAGGCCCCGGCAGACGCCGAAGATGGGCTTGCGCACCTCGGCGAACGCTTTCACCACGGCCAGGTCGTACAGGTCGCGCACCCGGTCGCCCAGCCACTCCTCGCGCAGCGGCTCCTCGCCGTAGTTGCCCGGCCAGACGTCGGCGCCGCCGTGCATGACCACGCCGTCGAGCCAGTCGGCGTAGTGCGCGAGCGTCACGTCGCCGCGCGCCGTCTCGCCCGTGGGACAGGGCACCATCACGACCATCGCGCCGGCGGACATGAGCCAGTGCGCGATGGACTGCTCGACATACTGCAGCGTCTTGCCGGTGAAAAGCGGGCGGGTGGGGTCGGCATGCTGGAAACAGGCGGACAGACCAATCTTGAGGCGGCGGGAAGCGGGCATGGTGGAGGGCTCCGGGCAGTACGCAAATGGTGTGCACCCGGTGCGATGCAAGGGGTATGCCAATTTGTAGCACCGACCCCGCACGGCGTCTGTAGGAAGGGGCCGTGCGGGGTGGTGCGCGATCCCCGGGCCGTGACTTGATGCTGCGAAATGTGGCTTTCTTCATGAAAATGCAAGCGCATGCAGCGTGAAGGCGGGGGGCTGCGGGGCCGGGGCTCGTGATAATTTCTGCACGCCGGGCGCCAGGGAGGTTGCGCCCGGCGGGTGCCATTCCAGCCTTCCCCGAAAGTCCACGACATGCCCCACAAGAAGAATTGCCTGCCCGCCCTCACGGCGCTGGCCGCGTTGACCGCCCTGGCCTGGCCGCTCTCCGGCCACGCCGCCGTGCCCGCGGGCGCGGCCGCGGAGATCGTCAGCCTGCAGGGTACGGGCGACCAGCGCGCCGCGGCCGCCGCCGACTGGCAGCCCGCCCGCCCCGCCCAGGCCCTGGCCACGGGCGACTTCGTGCGCACGCGCCAGGCCGCCAAGATGGCCCTGCTGTTCGCCGACGACACGCAGCTGCGCCTGCACCAGAACACCGTGCTGCAGGTCAAGGGCGTGGCCACGCCGGCCCAGCCCGTGACCACCCTGCTGCTCAACGCCGGGCGCGCGTGGACGCAGACGCGCCGGGCCGATGGCAGCCGGCTGAACCTGGAGACGCCGGCCGCCACTGCCGCGATCCGCGGCACGGACTGGGACCTCGCCGTGGAGGACGATGGCCGCACGCTGCTCACCGTGCTGTCGGGCACGGTGGAGTTCTCCAATGCGCAGGGCCAGGTCTCGGTAGGCGCCAACGAGGCCGCCATCGCCGAGGTGGGCAAGGCCCCCGTCAAGCTCGTGCTGAGCCAGCCGCGCGACCGCATCCAGTGGGTGAACGCCCTGCGCGCCGACCCCGTGCCGCACCTCGCCGCCGAGCCCGTGCCGCCGCCGCTCGCGCCGGTGCGCGCCGCGCTGGCCGCCCGGGATCTGGCCACCGCCCGCGCCGCGCTGGCGCAGGCGCGGGGCCAGGCGCCCGCACCGTGGGCGGCGGTGATGGACGCCGCCATCGCGCTGCAGTCCGGCGAGGTGCTGGCCGCCCGCGAACTGCTGGCGCGCCAGCTCGCCGCCGCCGCGCCGGCCGCCGCCCCGCTGCCCGCGTGGCTGATGCAGTCGGACCTGCAGCTCATGGACGGCGATGGTGCCGCCGCCGCGCAGACCCTGCGCACGGCGTTGCAGCACTGGCCCGCGCACCCCGCGCTGGTGGCCCAGCTGGCCCGGGCGCAGATGCTGAGCGACCGCGTGGAGGACGCCACGGCCACGCTGGCCCCGGCGCAGGGCACCGTGCACGCGGAGATCGCCCTGGTGCGCGCCGAGCTGGCCCGCCGCCGGGGCGATGCGCCCGCCACGCTGGCGGCCTACACCGAGGCCACGCGGCTGGCCGGGGGCGACGCGCGCGGCTGGCAGGGCCTGGGCAGCGCGCACACGGAGCGCGAGGACTCCGGCCCGGCCCGCGCCAGCCTGAAGCAGGCCCTGGCGCTCGCGCCGCAGAGCCCGGGCGCCTGGGGCGAACTGGGCACGCTGGAGACCTTCGCCAACCAGTTCACGGAGGCGGGCCAGGCATTCAACACGGCGCTCGGCGAGAACCCGGCGGACTATGTGGCGCTCACGGGGCAGGGGCTGCTGCACCTCAAGCAGGGCCAGCCGCAGGCCGCGCTCGACGTGTTCCTGCGCGCCGGGGTGATGGAGCCCCGCTACGCGCGCGCCAAGACCTGGACGGCCGTGGCGTACTACCAGCTCGGCCGCCACCAGGATGCCCTGGCCACGCTGCACCAGGCCAGCGCCCTGGACGACAAGGACCCCGTCCCGTACATGCTGCTCGCGCAGATCCACACCGACCTGTTCCAGCCTGGCGAGGCCGTGGAGGCGGCCCGCGCCGCCGTCGAACGCATGCCCTATCTCAAGTCCCTCAAACAGGTGGCCAATGACCAGAAGGGCAGCGCCAACCTGGGCGCCTCGCTCGCGTTCTTCGGCATGGAGGACTGGGCGCTGGAGCTGGCGCAGCAGAGCTTCTACCCGTACTGGGGCGGCAGCCACCTGTTCCTGGCGGACCGCTACCCGGGCGAGTTCAACAAGAACTCGGCGCTGTTCCAGGGCTTCCTCACGGACCCGATGGCGTTTGGCGCGAGCCAGCGGTATTCGTCGCTGCTGCAGCAGCCGGGCGCGCACGGGGCCGTGGGGGTGACGCTGGACAAGGACCTGTACCGCATGCGGGCGCCCGCGGTCACCCTCAACGGCATGGACAACACCCACGTGCCCGTGTCGTGGTTCTTCAAGGCGCAGTCGGCCAATGCCAGCGAGTTTCCGTTCGATCTGCAGGTCAACGATGCCCCGGCCGTGCGGGGCGGCTATGGCGACGTGCGCGCACGCGCGGTCACGGTGGGCGCAGGCATGCAGCCCACCGAGCGCATCAACCTGTTTGCCTATGTGAACCAGTTCGACATGCGCCTGCGCAGCCAGAACCTGTTCGAGACCTCCATGGACAACAAGAGCACCCAGGGCGCCCTGGGCATGTCCTACCGCTGGGGGCCGACCGAGCAGACCTGGATCAAGCTGGGGCGCAGCGTGGAGGACATCCTGCTGCTGCGCTACCCCACGCTGTATCTGCAGCCGCCCTTCGTGAGCCTGATGGGCGTGAGCAGCGAACCCAAGAAACAGTTCACCGACCTGCAACTGCGCCATACGGTGGACACCGCGCCCGGCAGCCGCTGGAGCGTGGCGCTGGAGCATGTGCGCGAACGCCAGAACAACCTGATCGCGGGCGAGGCGGCCGTGGGCGCCAACATCCCGGGCGTGGGCGAGTACCGCGACTACCTGCTGGTGGACGGGTACAACCGCGTGGACCGGCGCTACACCGCCCTGACCCTGGCCACGACCCAGCGCCTGGACCCCGCGCTGAACCTGGATGCGGCGCTGGGCCTGCAGCAGATACGCCACCGCGTCGATGGCCTGACGCAGAGCTACCTGGTGAATCTGGACCACTTCAGCGAGGAGGAGGCGCGCCGCGCCGAGATGGAACGCGTGGTCACGCCGCGCGTCGGCCTCGTCTGGCAGCCAGCGCAGGGCACCACGGTGCGCATGGCCTACCAGGATTGGCTGCGCCCGCTCAGCGTATCGACGCTCACCAGCGTGGAAACGGCGGGAATTCCCGTCGAGGACCGTCTGGTCGAGGCCGGCGGCCGCCACAAGCGCACCGTGGCGCAGGTGGGCCTGGAGCTGGGTGCGAGCACCTTCCTGAGCCTGCGCGCGGACCACCTGCGCGTGCGCAACCCCGGCACCGTGGGCGTGGACCTGCGCACGCCCAGCCTGCCGTTCCTCGAAGAAATGCGCAACGCGCAGCTCGTCAACCTCTCGACCACCGACCTGCTGGAAGACACGCCCAGCTTCGACTCCGGCACGCTCAAGACCCTGGGCGCGGGCCTCAACCACATGTTCAGCCGGCGCTGGTCGGGCTATGCCAAGTACCTCTACCAGGGCAGCGAAAGCCGCAGCTACGACGCGGACGTGCCCGTGGGCCGCATCCCCTACATCCCGCGCCACACGCTGGCGGTGGGCGCCACCTGGGCCAGCCCGCAGCGGCTGTACCTGAGCGGCCGCGCGGTGTACCGGTCGGAGCGCTTCGAGGACAAGGAGAACCTCACGCGCATCGCGCCGGGCTGGGGCGTGGACCTCATGGGATTCTGGGAATCGCAGGACAAGCACTGGGTCGTGGGTGTGGCCGCCATGAACCTGTGGGCGCCGAAGTCGGACCGCAGGAAGACCCGCTATGTCCTGGACGCGCGCTACCGCTTCTGAGCCTGCCGCGTCCACCGCGCGGCGCCGACAGCGGCTGCTGTCGCTGGGGGCCTGCGCGCTGGCGCTGCTGCTGGTGGGCGCCGCCACGCTCAGCCGCCCGTGGCACGCGCTGGAGTTCAAGACCTTCGACGTGCTCACGGCCCTGGCCGCGCCGCAGCGTCCGGGCCTGCCCGTGGTGATCCTGGCGATCGACGAACCCACCTTCCAGGAACTGCAGCAGACCTGGCCGTTCCCGCGCGGCATGCATGCGGCCCTGCTGCGGCGCCTGCACGCGGAGGGCGCCGCCGCCGTGGGCCTGGACATCGTGTTCGCCGACCCGTCCACCGAGGCGCAAGACGCCGCCCTGGCGCGCAGCATCGCCGAGACCGGCCCCGTGGTCCTGGCCGCCACCCGCGAGAAGATCGACAGTGCCAACGCCGCGCTGTGGATGGACGTTCTGCCGCTGCAGCGTTTTCTGGACGCCGGTGCCGATGCGGGCGATGCCGGCGTGGAGCCGGACGACGACTTCGTGGTGCGCCGCGCCCCGGTGGCGCGCGAGAGTTTTGCGCTGCGCCTGGCGCAGCGCGCGGCCGAGGCGCGCGGCCAGATGCCGGTGCTGCGCCACTTCGACTGGATTGGCTACCGGGGTCCGCGTGGCACCTTTGACACGCGCTCGTACTACCAGGCGCTGGAGCCGGGCCTGCTGCCCGCGGGCTTCTTCAAAGGCAAGATCGTGCTGGTGGGGCGCTCGGCGCGCACGGCCACCGAGCTCACGCGCTCGCAGGCCGATCTCTTCAATTCGCCGTTTGGCACGGCGGGGGGCGAGCGGCTGTTCCCGGGGGTGGAGCTGCAGGCCACGCTGGTGGACAACTTCCTGTCCGGCGGCGGGCTGCGCAGCGTTTCGGAGGGCTGGACGCTCGCGCTCACCGCCTTGCTGGTGCCCGTGCTGCTGTGGGGCAGCCGCCGCCTGCACCCGGCGGGCGCGGCGGCGCTCACGGGGGCGCTGGTGGTGGCGATGGGGGCGGCGTCGTGGTGGCTGTTCGCCGGTTTTCGCCTCTGGTGGCCGCCGCTGCTGCCCGCCGCGGCCGCGGTGGCCGTCTACGGCGCGGCCGCGCTCGTGGGCTTTGCCATCGTGCGCCAGCGGGCCCGCCAGACGCGGGCGATGTTCGCGCAGTACGTGCCCCCCGCCGTGGTCTCGCGCCTCATCGCGCAGCCCGGGCTGATGCGCCTGGGCGGCGAGGCGCGCGAGGTGACGCTGATGTTCACCGACCTGGCCAACTTCACCACCTTGTCCGAGCAGCTGAGCGCGGAGCAGACCGTGGAGGTCCTCACCGGCTATTTCAACGCGATGACGCCCATCGTGCATGCCAGCGGCGGCACGGTGGACAAGTTCATCGGCGATGCCGTGATGGCGTTCTGGGGCGCGCCGCTGGACGATCCGCAGCATGCCGCGCATGCGGTGCAGGCGGCCATCGCCATGCAGCAGGCGATGCAGGCGCTGGTGGCCGACCTCGTGGCGCGGGGGCTGCCGCCCATCCACATGCGCATCGGCCTGCACACGGGGCGGGTGGTCGTGGGCAACGTCGGGTCGGAACAGCGCTTTTCGTACACCGCGATCGGCGACGCGGTGAACCTCGCGGCCCGGCTGGAGGGCGCCAACAAGGCGTTTGGCACGGGCATCCTGCTGTCGGCCGCCACGGCCGCGCAGTTGCCCGCCTCGGTGGCGCTGCGCGCGCTGGACGATGTGATCGTCAAGGGCAAGACCGAGCCGGTGCGCGTGTTCACGCCCTGCGACGATGCCGTGGTGCGCGATGCCAGCCTGGCGGCGCTGGACGCCTTCCATGCGCGCGACTGGGAGCGCGCCAATGGCCATCTGGCGCAGGTGCTGGCGCGCGTGCCCGGCGATGCGGCGGCGCTGCGCCTGCAGGAGCGCGTGGCCCTGGCGCGCGCCTTGCCCGCTGGCGGCGACTGGTCGCCCGCCGTGGCGCTGGACAAGTTGTGAGGATGTTTTGACATGTATTCACCGGGGACATGGCCCGCGGTGCCATCATGGGGTCAGGAGCCTGTCTGACCTGGAGCGTCGAAGCGAAGATTGGCCCAGCGAGGATGGTTTTGCTGGATTTGCAGCCCCATGGCCGAGCCATGGGGCCAAAGACGGTAAAAAAATGGACCGCTGCGGCCAATCCGCAGCCGACGACTCCCAGTCAGACAGGTTTCTCAAGCAACGTCATCTGAAAGGAACCCCGATGCAAGTACACGTCAACACAGACGACCACATCCACGGCGGCGAGTCGCTCGCGCAGTGGATCACGGATGAATCCAGAAGCCGCCTGTCGCGCTTTCAGGATCACGTCACGCGGCTGGAGGTGTTTCTGTCGGACCTGGATGCGGGCAAGTCCGGCGCCAACGACAAGCGCTGCCGCATCGAAGCGCGCGTGACGGGTCGCCAGCCCATCACCGTGACCGACGAAGCCGACAAGATGGCCAACGCCTTCATCGGTGCCGCCGACAAGCTGGGCCGCGCCCTCGATACCGACCTGGGCCGGGCCAAGGACCGCCACGGCCGCGACACCATCCGGACGGCGGTGGAAGAGTAGTTTTGAATGAAATTGGCTGCCAGCGCTTGATGGATAAGCGCTGGCAGCTATAAATTCAGGAGCTTTTCCAGGAGCCTGGTGTTTGTCCTGGAGCGGGTGCATGAGCTGGGCGTGCCCCCCGCGAGGCCCGCCAAGCAACAACCGCCCCGCTTCGGGGGCTCCGTCCCCCTTCAGGAGGACGGCGCCACGGGCGACTCAGGGGGAGGTCAATTTCACAGATCCAGCACCAGCAGCTTGCTGCGCGCGCGCGAGCAACAGGGCATGAACTGCTCGTTGCCCGCTTTTTCTTCGTCGGTGAGGTACATGTCCCGGTGGTCCACCTCGCCCTCCAGCACGCGCGTGAGGCAGGTGCCGCACACGCCCTGCTCGCACGAGGTCAGGATGTCGATGCCTTCGCTGCGCAGGGCCTCCACCACCGACACATCGCAGGCAATGCGGTAGACCTTGCCGGTGCTGGCAATGCGCACGTCGAAGTCCTGATCGCCCGAGGTGTCCTGCGCGGGGGCGCCAAAGTATTCGAGGTGGATATGGTCCTGCGGCCAGCCCAGGGCCTTGGCGGTGCTCACCACGTGGTCGATGAAGCCCGGGGGGCCGCACACATACAGGCGCTTGTCGGGCCCGGGTCCGGCCAGCGCCGCGGGCAGGTCGAGCTTCTGGCCGGGAGCGCCCGCATCGAAGTGGAACTGCGTGTGCGGCGCCATGGCCGAGGCGGCGATCTCGCCGGCGAACGCCGTGCGTTCGGCCGAGCGGGTGCAGTAGTGCAGCGTGAAGTCGGCGCCCGTGTGCGCCAGCCGGTCGGCCATGCACAGCAGCGGCGTCACGCCGATGCCGCCCGCCAGGAGCAGCGTGCGCTGCGCCGGGTGCAGCGCGAAGTGGTTGCGCGGCGTGCTGATGGTGATCACGTCGCCCTCGTGCACGCTGTCGTGCATGGCAACCGAGCCGCCGCGCGAAGCGGGGTCGCGCAGCACCGCGATGCGGTAGCGGTGCGATTCGTGCGAGGCGTTGCACAGCGAGTACTGCCGGGTCAGCCCCCCGGGCAGGTGCACGTCGATGTGCGAGCCCGCGCTGAAAGGGGGCAGTGCCGCGCCGTCCACGCGCGCCAGCTCGAAGCTGGCGATGCCTTCGGCCTCGGCCCGCTTGCTGGCCACGCGGACCTGCAGGGTCTCCTGCGCGGTCATGCCGGCTGCTCCGCGGGCGCGCGTTCGGCCGCCAGGGCGCGGTCCAGCACCTTGCGCGATTGCACGCCGCCCGCGTCGATGTTGAGCATGAGCAGCTTGCGCTCGGGGTAGCGCAGCAGGTTCTGCTGCTGCAGCTCCAGCATTTCCTGGTCTTCGGCAAAGATCTTGCCCTGGCCCTCGCGGATCTGCGTGGTGAGCGACGGGTCTTGCGGCTTGAAGTTGCGCGCCATGCCCCAGAAGTAGTGGATGGAGGTCTCGGTCTCGGGCGTGATGAAGTCCACCACGATGCTCGACGCCTTCTTGTCGGCCGGCGCGTCGTAGCCACCGTGGCCTGCCAGCGCCACGCCCACCTCGATCAGCACGTGGCTCGGTGGCGTGAAGTGGCAGATCTGCCAGCGGTCCACGGGCTGGTCGTCGGGCAGGCCGTTCATGCGCAGCGCCATCTTCCAGAACGGCGGGGCTTCGATGCCTTCCATGAAGCGGCTGGTGATGACCTCGTCGCCCTCCACGCGGGTCTTGCAGGGCACCTCGTCGATTTCCTTTTGCCCGATGCTGGTGGCATGCACGTAGGTCTCGTGCGTGAGGTCCATCAGGTTGTCGATCATTAGGCGGTAGTCGCAGGCGATGTGGTACAGCCCGCCGCCATAGGCCCATTCGGGGTTGTCGGCCCAGGGCAGGTGGTGGATGGTGGCCGGGTCCGCCTGGGCCGCGTCGCCGGGCCACACCCAGATGAAGCCGTAGCGCTCCACCACCGGAAAGCTGCGCGCCTTGGGAAACCCCTGCACGCGCTGGCCGGGCATGGACACCGACTTGCCCGTGCATTCCACCCGCAGGCCGTGGTAGCCGCATTGCAGGTGGCCGTCGCACACGGTGCCCAGCGACAGCGGTGCGCCCCGGTGGGGGCAGAAGTCGTCGAGCGCGGCGACCTGGTCGGGCGCGGGGCGGTAGAACACGATCTTCTCGCCGCAGATGGTGCGGCCCAGGGGCTTGTCCGCGATTTCGTCGGGTGTGCAGGCGACGTACCAGGCGTTCTTGGGATACATGGCGGTTTGTCTCTTTCTGTGGGGGTCGTGGGGCCCGGGGCGGCACGGCCGCAAAGCCTGGGCGCTGGTCCGAATTGTGCGAAATGCCGGCGGCGCTGTATACATAAAAATCAGCGAAATCAGCTATCGCACATTGGCATGGCCTATAAGTTGTTGTTTTGATTGATTTTGCTGGGCGTGTTGTGAATCCAGGGGGAAATTTCTGTATACATTGAGGGGCGCCACATGGCGCCTCTGCCTGTGTATTTCTTCGCCGGCCTGCGCAAGGCCGGGCGTGGAGTTCCCCCATGAATCTGAACGACGACCCCTTGACCGCTTCCGGTCCTTCCCCCGTGGCTGACGCGGGCGCCTCCCAGGCCGTGAAGGCGCAGTTGCGGCTGCGCGAGATGATCCTGGCGGGCGAGCTGCCGGGCGGTGCGCGCATCGCCGAACTGACGCTCGTGGAAAAACTGGGGGTGTCGCGCACGCCCATCCGCGCGGCGCTGATGCGGCTGGAGCAGGAAGGGCTTTTGCACCGGCTGCCCGGGGGCGGGTATGCGGTGCGCACCTTCTCCGAGACGGATGTCGCCGATGCCATCGAATTGCGCGGCACCATGGAAGGGCTGGCCGCGCGCCTGGCCGCCGAGCGCGGCGTGGAGGCCGCCGTGCTGGCCCAGGCCCACGCCTGTCTGGACGACATCGATGCCGCCCTGGTTCCGCGCACGCTGGACGACGAGGGCTTCGCGCGCTACGTGGAGCTCAACGCGCGTTTTCACCTGCTGCTCAGCCGCATGGTGGGCAGCGATGTCATTGCGCGCGAGCTGGACCGCGTCAAGGGCCTGCCCTTCGCGTCGCCCTCGGCCTTCGTGGTGGTCCAGACGCATTCGCACGCGGCGCGCGACATGCTGGTGGTGGCGCAGGACCAGCACCGCCAGGCCCTGGATGCCATCGAACGCCGCGAGGGCGCGCGGGCGGAGGCCATCATGCGCGAACACTCGCGCATCACCCGGCGCAACCTGCTGGCGGCCGTGCAGGCGGCGCAGGTGCAGGGGCTGCCGGGTGTGGGGCTCATCCGCGAGCGCGGGTGATTCTTGGGCGGAAAAATGGGGTTTGGGGCATATGTGGAAAGCGCCAGCAGCTATCTTTTTGATACTGCGGCGATGTGGACTTCTGCCGGCACTCCAGGGTGCCGCGCATGAAGCAGGCGGGCGCGGCCCCGGCGAGTCCGGGTGGGCCCAGCCCGTGGCTGCCCTCTGCGCCAGAAGCACAGGGGTGCCGCCCCAGGGCACCTGGCGGAAGGCTTAGTTATCCCATTTGGCGATATCTAAAAGTCGGAAATCCCACTTGTGAAATGACGCCCCACGCTCCAAACTCCGGCCAGCAGTTGCTGTATACAACGACATTCCACAGGAGACAACGATGCAAAAACGCCACCTTCTTCGCGCCTCGGCCGCTGCCGCCCTGGCTTTGTCCGCAGGCCTCCTGGCCGCCGTGCCCGCGTCGGCGCAGGACAACGTCTTCAAGATCGGCCTCATCCTGCCCATGACCGGCCAGCAGGCCACCACGGGGCGCCAGATCGAGGCCGCCGCCAAGCTCTACATGGCGCAGAACGGCGACACCGTGGCCGGCAAGAAGGTGCAGCTCATCATCAAGGACGACACCAGCCTGCCCGACGTGACGCGCCGCCTGGCCCAGGAACTGGTGGTGAACGAGAAGGTGAACGTGCTCGCCGGCATGGGCATCACGCCGTCGGCCATGGCCACGGCGCCGCTGGCCACGCAGTCCAAGACCCCGCTGGTGGTGATGGCGGCCGCCACGTCGAGCATCACCGAGGCATCGCCCTACGTGGTGCGCAGCAGCTTCACGCTGCCCCAGGTGTCGGTGGCCCTGGCCGACTGGGCGCCCAAGAACGGCATCAAGAAGGTGGTGACGCTGGTGAGCGACTACGGCCCCGGCATCGACGCCGAGAAGTACTTCAACCAGCGCCTCACGTTCAACGGCGGCCAGGTGACCGAGGCCCTGCGCGTGCCGCTGCGCAACCCCGACTTCGCGCCCTTCCTGCAAAAGGTGCGCGACGCCAAGCCCGACGCGCTGTTCGTGTTCGTGCCCTCGGGCGCGGGCGCCGCGGTGATGAAGCAGTTCCTGGAACGCGGCATGGACAAGGCCGGCATCAAGCTCATCGCCACTGGCGACGTGACCGATGACGACCAGCTCAACGACATGGGCGACGGCGCCCTGGGCGTGGTCACCTCGCACCACTACTCGGCCGCGCACCCCTCGCCGCTGAACAAGAAGTTCGTGGATGCCTTCGAGAAGGCCAACAAGGGCCTGCGCCCCAACTTCATGGCCGTGGGCGGCTACGACGGCATGCGCGTGATCTACGAAGCGCTGCGCACCACCAAGGGCGCGGGCGGCGGCGACGCGCTGCTGGCCGCGATGAAGGGCCAGGTCTTCGAGAGCCCGCGCGGCCCGGTGTTCATCGACGCGCAGACCCGCGACATCGTGCAGAACGTGTACCTGCGCAAGGTGGAGCGGGTCAACGGCCAGCTCTACAACGTGGAGTTCGATGTGATCAAGGATGTGAAGGACCCCGGAAAAACCAAGTAACCCCGGGATAGGAAGCCCCCCTGAGTCGCTTCGCGCCTTCCCCCGGAGGGGGACGCCACCCTTGGCCTGGCGAAGCCAGTTCCACGGTGGCACTGGCCTGGGGCGCGCCGGTTGTTGCGGGTGGGGGCGGTTTTCCATCCGGTGTGGGGCGTGCCAGTTTTTGGGGTCGGTGGCCCTCTTTCCTCCACCCGTTCGGGCTGAGCATGTCGAAGCCAGGGCGTCACCGTTCAGGCTGAGCTTGTGGAGAGGCGCCACCCGTTCAGGCTGAGCCTGCCGAAGCCAGGGCGCCGTGCACGAGCCCATGACTCTTGTTCGTCTTCATTGAAGTGATTTCATGCTGACCATTCTTTTCGACGGCGTGGCCTACGGGATGCTGCTGTTCATCCTGGCGGTGGGCCTGGCCGTGACCATGGGGTTGATGAACTTCATCAACCTGGCGCACGGGGCCTTTGCCATGGCGGGCGGGTATATCACGGTGCTGCTGATGCAGCGGCTGGGCGTGCCGTTTCTGGTGTGCCTGCCTCTGGCCTTTGTCGGCACGGCGTTGCTGGGGGCGGTGCTGGAGCGCACGCTGTACCGGCCGCTCTACAACAAGGCGCATCTGGACCAGGTGCTGTTCTCCATCGGGCTGGTCTTCATGGCCGTGGCCAGCGTGGACTACTTCGTGGGCTCCACCCAGCAGATCATGCAGCTGCCCGAATGGCTCAAGGGCCGCACCGAGATCGGCAGCGGCGCCTTCATGCTGGGCATGGGGCACTACCGGCTGTTCATCATCGCGGTGTGCGCGGCGCTCACGGTAGGGCTGCAGTACGTGCTGACCAGGACCCGCTTCGGCAGCCGCCTGCGCGCCAGCGTGGACGACCAGCGCGTGGCCGCCGGCATGGGCATCAACGTGAACATCGTGTTTTTGTCCACCTTCGCGTTTGGCTCGGGCCTGGCGGGGCTGGGCGGCGCGCTGGGCGCCGAAGTGCTGGGACTGGACCCGAGCTTCCCGCTCAAGTTCATGATCTATTTCCTGATCGTCGTCGCGGTGGGCGGCACCTCGTCCATCACCGGCCCGCTGCTGGCCGCGCTGCTGCTGGGCATCGCCGACGTGGCGGGCAAGTACTACATCCCCAAGCTGGGTGCCTTCATCGTGTACAGCCTCATGATCGTGATTTTGATCTGGCGGCCCCAGGGCCTGTTTGTCCGCAAGGGAGGGAAATGAGATGAACGCTCAGACCTCCATCCTCTTGAAGGCCCGGCGCTTTCGCTGGTGGGAACCCATCTTCTGGATCCTGGCCTTCGTGGCGCCGCTGGCGCTGCCCAGCCATGCGCTCATCATCAACGAGATCGCCATCGTGGCGCTGTTCGCCCTGTCGCTGGACCTGATCCTGGGCTACACCGGCATCGTGTCGTTGGGCCATGCGGCCTTCTTCGGCCTGGGCGGCTATGCGGCGGCGCTGTTCGCCAAGCACGTGATGCCCGACCCGCTGGTGGGCCTGGCGGTGGGCATGGCGGCGGCCACGGTGCTGGGGGCGGTGGCCTCGCTCACCGTCATGCGCGGCACCGACCTCACGCGGCTCATGGTCACGCTGGGCTTGGGCCTCATCATGCTGGAGCTGGCCAACAAGCTCGACTGGCTGACCGGCGGCGCCGACGGCCTGCAGGGCGTGGTGATGGGCCCGGTGCTGGGCCAGTTCGAGTTCGACCTGTATGGCCGCACGGCGGCGTGGTATTCGCTCACGGTGCTGCTGGTGTTCTTCCTCATAGCGCGGTGCATCGTGCAGTCGCCGTTCGGCGCCACGCTCAAGGCCATCCGCGACAACCGGCTGCGCGCCATGGCCATCGGCATCCCCGTCACGGCCAAGCTGGCGCAGGTGTACACGCTGGCCGCCGCACTGGCGGGCGCCGCGGGCGCGCTGCTCACGCAGACCACGGGCTTTGCGTCGCTGGACCTGTTCGAGTTCCACCGCTCGGCCGACGTGATGCTGATCCTCGTGATCGGCGGCGTGGGCTGGCTCTACGGCGGCATCCTGGGCGCTGTGGGCTTCAAGCTGCTGCAGGACGTGATCTCCTCCGTCACGCCGCAGTACTGGACGTTCTGGATCGGCCTGTTCCTCGTGGTGCTGGTGCTGGTCGGGCGCGACCGCCTGTTCCGCCCCTGGACATGGTTCCGCGCCGGGCGCAAGCCCGGTGCCAGCTCCAGCGCGGGAGGCCATTGATATGAACACGACAACCTCCACCACCGTGCTGTCGGCGCAGGGCCTGGTCAAGCGCTTCGGCGGCATCACGGCCACGAACAACGTCACGCTCGATCTGAAAAAGGGCGCACGCCATGCGCTCATCGGCCCCAACGGCGCGGGCAAGACCACGCTGATCAACCTGCTGACCGGCGTGCTGGAGCCCACCGAAGGCTCCATCGTGCTCGAAGGGCAGGACATCACGCGCCTGGCGCCGCACCAGCGCGTGGCGCGCGGCATGGTGCGCACCTTCCAGATCAACCAGCTGTTCGACAGCCTCACGCCGCTGGAAACCCTGGCGCTCACCGTGTCGCAGCACCAGGGCCTGGGCGGCAAATGGTGGCAGCCGCTGGGCGCGCGCCGTGCGGTCACCGAGCGCTGCGAGCAACTGCTCGAGCAGTTCCACCTGACCTCCGTGATGGCCGAGGAAACGCGCGTGCTGGCCTACGGCAAGCGCCGCCTGCTGGAGATCGCGATCGCCCTGGCCTGCGAACCGCGCGTGCTGCTGCTGGATGAACCCGTGGCCGGCGTGCCTGCGGGCGAACGCGAAGAACTGCTGCAGACCGTGGCGGCACTGCCCGCCGATGTCTCGGTACTGTTGATCGAACACGATATGGACCTGGTTTTCAGCTTTGCCAACCGCATGACGGTGCTGGTCAACGGCACGGTGCTCACCGAGGGCGACCCGGACACGATTGCCAACGACCCGCAGGTGAAGGCCGTGTACCTGGGGCATGGGGAGGATGCGCATGCCTGAGCTGTTGAAGATCGAAGGCCTCAGCGCGGGCTACGGCGAGGCCGTGGTGCTGCAAGGCATCTCCCTCTCGCTGGCCGAGGGCGACACCCTGGCGCTGCTGGGCCGCAACGGCACCGGCAAGACCACGCTCATCAACACCCTGGCGGGGGCCACGCGCCAGCATGGCGGCAGCGTGTCGCTGGGCGGTGCCGTGCTGCACAGGCTGCCCTCGCACGAGCGCGCGGCGGCGGGCATCGGCTGGGTGCCGCAAGAGCGCAACATCTTCAAGTCGCTCACGGTGCACGAGAACCTCACGGCCGTGGCGCGCCCCGGCCGCAAGGGTTCCAGTGCCCGGCCCTGGACCCCAGAGCGCGTGTACGAAATGTTTCCGCGCCTGGCCGAACGCAAGACCAACCTGGGCACGCAACTGTCGGGCGGCGAGCAGCAGATGCTGGCCGTGGGCCGCGCGCTGGTGCTCAACCCGCGCCTGCTGCTGCTCGACGAGCCGCTCGAAGGCCTGGCGCCCATCATCGTGGAAGAGCTGTTGCGCGCCATCCGCCGCATCACGCGCGAAGAAGGCCTGTCGGCCATCATCGTGGAGCAACACCCGCAGGCCATCCTGGCGATCTCCGACCAGGCCGCCGTGCTGGACCGGGGGACCGTGGTGCACACCGGCACGGCCGCCGAGCTGCAGGCGCAGCCCGAGCTGCTCGGCCGCCTGCTGGGCGTGGCGCGGTAGATCCGCCATGGCCTTCCTGCACCGCAGAACCCTGCTGGCGTTGTGCGCCGTGCCTTTCGCGGCCGGGAGCCAGGCGCAGCAGCCGGCGTTCCCTTCGCGCCCCCTCCGCATCGTGGTGCCCAACGCCGCGGGCGGCGCGGCCGACATCACGGCGCGCACGGTGGGCCAGAAAATCGCGGGCCCCCTGGGGCAGAGCGTGGTGATCGAGAACAAGTCCAGCGCCGGCGGCGTGGTGGCGGGCGAACTGGTGGCGCGTGCCGAGCCCGACGGCCACACGCTGCTGCTCATCAGCAGCGGCACGGCGGTGAGCGCCGCGCTGTTCCATTCGCTGCCTTTCGACACCCTCAAGGACTTCGCGCCGGTGTCCCTGCTGGCCACCTTCGACCTCGCGATCGTCGTGCGCGAAGGCGGGCGCTTTTCCACCCTGGCGGACCTGCTGGCCTACGGCCGCGCCCACCCGGGCAAGCTCAACATCGGCACGCCGCAGATCGGCACCACGCAGAACCTGGCGGCCGAACTCTTCAAGGTGACTGCCGGCATCGACGCCCAGGTGGTGCCCTTCAACGGCACGCCGCCGGTCATCACGGCCGTGCGCGGCGGCGAGGTGGACGCCATGGTGGACATCCTCGGCGCTCTGATGCCGCAGGTCGCCGCCAAGGCCCTGCGCCCGCTGGCCGTGCTGGGCGCCCGGCGCGCGCCGCAGCTGCCCGGTGTGCCCACGGTGCGCGAAAGCGGCGGCCCGCTGGAGGGCTTCAACGTCACGTCCTGGAACGGCCTGGCCGTGCCCGCGCGCACACCGCCCGCCGTGGTGGAGCGGCTCTCGCGCGAAGTGCAGGCGGCCCTGGCCCAGCCCGACGTGAAAAAACGCCTGCTGGAGCTGAACCTGCAGGCCCAGGGCAGCACGCCCGCGCAGGCCAGCGAACACCTGGCGGCCGACGCGCGGCGCTGGGCCGATGTGATCGCCCGGGCCAAGATCGCGCGGCAGTAGGGCGCTCCGCAAGGCGCATGGTGCGCCCGGGGGCTGCGTCGACACGGAGGCAAAAGATGAACCTGCAGATTGAACACATCGGCCTCATTGGCTACGGCGAGGTGGGCAAGATTTTCGGCACGGACCTCAAGGGCCGGCCGGGCGTGGCGAGCATCGCTGCCTGGGACCTGACGTTCGGGGACGATTGCACCGCGTCCGCAGAGCGCGCGCACGCAGACCGGGCGGGCGTCGTGGCCACGGCCTCGGTGCGCGAGCTGTGCGGGCGCTCGGACCTTGTCATCTCGGCCGTCACTGCCTCCAGCACGCTGGCCGTGGCCGCAGCGGCCGCACCGCACCTGCGCGCGGGCACGGTGTTCCTCGACCTGAATTCCGCATCGCCCGGCACCAAGCAACAGGCGGCCGCGCTGGTGGATGCGCGCGGCGCGCACTACGTGGAGGCGGGCGTGATGACCTCGGTGCCGCCCTATGGCATCCGCGTTCCCATGCTGCTGGGCGGCGCACAGGCCGCCGCGCTGGCGGAGGTGCTGGGCCGCTGGGGCATGGATGCCAAGCCGGTGAGCGCGCAACTGGGCATCGCCAGCGCCATCAAGATGTGCCGCAGCATCATGATCAAGGGCCTGGAGGCGCTGGTGGCCGAGAGCTACGCCACGGCCCGCCACTACGGTGTGGAAGACCAGGTGCTGCCCACGCTGCAGGAGACCTTTCCCGGCATCGACTGGAGCGCGCAGGGCGCGTACTTCCTGAGCCGCGTGGCGCAGCACGGCCAACGCCGCGCGGAGGAAATGCGCGAGTCCGCCCACACCGTGCGCGAAGCGGGCATGGAGCCCGTGATGGCATCGGCCATTGCCGCCAAGCAGCAGTGGGTGGCCGACCTGGCCGCCACGGGCGCGTTTGCGGACGTGGCCCAAGGCGCGCGCTGGCAGGACTACGCGGATGCCTTGCTTGCGGCCCGAACCCCCTCGGGGGACCGTTCTAGGTAGGCTCGAAAACCAGCGGCACGGTGCGCTGGATCAGGTCCAGCGCCGCCTTTTGCACCTGCGTGGCCGGCCGCTGCAGGCTGGTGGCCAGCGACAGCGCGATGCGCAGCGGTGGCTTGCCGGGCGTGCCGATGACCTGGGCGGTGTAGGCCGAAGGCCGGGGCGAGTTGAGCAGCGCATTGCGCGACAGCACCGCGCAGCCCGCGCCGTCGGCCACCAGGTCCAGGATGGCGGAGACGCCGTCGATCTCCAGCGCCACCTCGGGGCGGCAGCCGATGCTGGCCATTTCCGATTCCACATGCATGCGGATGGCGTTCGGGCGCGATGGGATGATCAGCGGCAGCCGCGCCACCTCGGCCAGCGGGATGGGGCCGGGCGGCGGGTCTTCGGCCAGGCCGGGCGGGCGCACGCGCACCAGCACCAGGTCTTCGTCGATGAGGTGCGACACGTCGATGTCGCGCGAGGGCTGGGCGTTGTAGAGCACCACGATGTCCAGGCGCCCGCTGACCAGCCCCTCCAGGATGGCGCCCGAGAGCCCCTCGCTGATGGACAGGCGCGCCTCGGGCAGCTCCTGGCGGAACGCGCGGGTCAGCGGCACCGTCATCACCCGCGCCACGCTGTTGGGCAGGCCGATGGCCACGCGGCCCGACAGCCCGCCGCGCATGCGGTCCATGTCTTCGCGCGCCCGCGCCATCTGGTGCAGGATGCCGCGCCCGTGCTCCACCAGCAGCTTGCCCGCCTCGGTGGGCGTGGCGCCCCGGCCGTTGCGCACCAGCAGGTTCTGGCGCAGCTCCACCTCCAGCAGGCGGATCTGGCGGCTCAGCGCCGACTGCGCCACGTCCAGCGCGGCGGCCGCGCGGGTGAAGCTGCCCAGCTCGGCCACGCGCACAAAGTATTCCAGCTGCTTGAGGTCCATGGGGGTCGACAGAGGGGAGTGTTTCCTATCGGTAAATGATATACCTGATAGATGGTGTGCCTACTTTTTGTATAGCTTGCCTTCACCCAGAATCGGCCTACACAGCGGCACCGCCGCCTGTGCCGCAGCCTTGTTGTCCCCTTTCCAATCGACGCCCGTCATGCCCCAACACCTTCGCGGAATCTCGTCCATGGCCACCCGCCAGGTGCTGGCCGAGCTGACCTCCGGCTATGAGCAGGCGACCGGTCACCGCGCCAGCATCGAGGCCGTGGGCGGCGTGGACGCCGCCCAGCGCGTGCTGGCCGGCGAGGCCTTCGATGTGGTGGTGCTCGCGGCCGACGCCATCGCCAGGCTGCTGGCGGCCGGCTGCATCGTGCCCGGCAGCGTGGTGGACCTGGTGCAGTCGGGCGTGGCGGTGGCCGTGCCCACCGGCGCGCCGCTGCCGGACATCGGCTCCGAAGACGCCGTGCGCCAGGCCGTGCTGGCGGCGCGCAGCATCAGCTATTCCACCGGCCCGAGCGGCGTGGCGCTGGCAAAACTGTTCAAGCGCTGGGGCATCGCTGATGAGATCGCCGGCCGCATGGTGCAGGCCCCGCCCGGCGTGCCCGTGGGCTCGCTGGTGGCCAAGGGCGAGGTGGAACTCGGTTTTCAGCAATTGAGCGAGCTGCTGCACGTGCAGGGCATCACCATCGTCGGGCCGCTGCCGCCCGCCATCCAGGTCACGACCACGTTTTCCGCCGGGATCGGCGCGAAGTCGCAGCAGGCCGACGCGGCCCGCGAACTGCTGGCCTACATGGCGTCGCCACAGGCTGCAGATGCCAAGCGCAAGCAGGGCATGGAGCCTGTATGAGGAACAACCCCCTGAGGCGCTTCGCGCCTTCCCCCTTCTCTCGCACCGCTGCGCGCTGCGGGAAGGGGGACGACGCCCTCGCTGCGGGGCGGCCCTTGCTTGGCGTCCCTCGCGATGGCGTCGTGCCAGCGGCAAGGCTTGCGGGCTTTGCGGGCCGGTGCGAAGAACTGACATAGACATAAGGAGAACCGAGACATGAGCCTCATCATCGACTGCCACGGCCACTACACCACGGCCCCCAAGGCGCTGGAGAACTGGCGCAATGCGCAGATCGCCGGCATCAAGGACCCCGCCCAGATGCCCAAGGTGGCGGACCTGAAGATCAGCGACGACGAGCTGCGCGAATCCATCGAGACCAACCAGCTCAGGCTGATGAAGGAGCGCGGCAGCGACATCACGCTGTTCAGCCCGCGCGCCAGCTTCATGGCCCACCACATCGGCGACTTCAACGTGTCGAGCACCTGGGCCGCCATCTGCAACGAGCTGTGCTACCGCGTCTCCACGCTGTTCCCCGACCACTTCGTGCCCGTGGCCATGCTGCCGCAAAGCCCCGGTGTCGATCCCGCCACCTGCATCCCCGAGCTGGAAAAGTGCGTCAAGGAATACGGCGCCGTCGGCATCAACCTGAACCCCGACCCCTCGGGCGGCCATTGGACCAGCCCGCCGCTGACCGACAAGCACTGGTACCCCATCTACGAAAAGATGGTGGAGTACGACCTGCCCGCCATGATCCACGTGAGCACCAGCTGCAACGCGTGTTTTCACACCACGGGCGCGCACTACCTGAACGCCGACACCACGGCCTTCATGCAGCTGATCCAGGGCGACCTGTTCAAGGACTTCCCCACGCTCAAGTTCCTGATCCCGCACGGCGGCGGCGCGGTGCCCTACCACTGGGGCCGTTTCCGGGGCCTGGCGCAGGAGATGAAGAAGCCGCTGCTCGACGAGCACCTGATGAACAACGTGTACTTCGACACCTGCGTGTACCACCAGCCCGGCATCGACCTGCTGAACACGGTGATCCCGGTGAAGAACGTGCTGTTTGCCAGCGAAATGATCGGCGCGGTGCGCGGCATCGACCCGACCACCGGCAACTACTACGACGACACCAAGCGCTACATCGAGGCGTCCACGATCCTCAGTGCCGAAGACAAGCACCAGATCTACGAAGCCAACACGCGCCGCGTGTTCTCCCGACTCGATGCACGCCTGAAGGCAAAGGGGCTCTGACATGTACGAACTAGGCGTTGTCTACCGCAACATCACCCGCGCCGACCGCGCGGCCGCCGACGGCCTGGCCGCCCTGGGCTCGGCCACCGTGCACGAGGCCATGGGCCGCGTGGGCCTGCTCAAGCCGTACATGCGGCCCATCTACGGCGGCCAGCAGGTCAGCGGCACGGCCGTGACCGTGCTGCTGCAGCCCGGCGACAACTGGATGATGCATGTGGCGGCCGAGCAGATCCAGCCCGGCGACATCGTGGTGGCGGCCGTCACCTCCGAATGCACCGATGGCTACTTCGGCGACCTGCTGGCCACGTCCTTCCAGGCCCGTGGCGCCCGCGCGCTCATCATCGACGCCGGCGTGCGCGACGTGAAGACGCTGCAGGAGATGAACTTCCCCGTGTGGAGCCGCGCCATCAGCAGCAAGGGCACGATCAAGGCCACGCTGGGCTCGGTGAACATCCCCGTGGTGTGCGCCGGTGCGCTCGTCACGCCGGGCGACGTGATCGTGGCCGATGACGACGGCGTGGTCTGCGTGCCCGCCGCACGTGCCGTCGCCACGCTGGAAGCCGCGCAAAAGCGCGAGAGTTTCGAAGGCGAAAAGCGCGCCAAGCTCGCTTCGGGCGTGCTGGGCCTGGATATGTACAACATGCGCCCCGGCCTGGAGAAGGCGGGCCTCAGGTACATCGACTGACACGCCAGTTTTGAATCTTTCAGGCCTCTAGCGCTTTACTGGAAAGCGCTGGAAGCTATTGAATTTATAGCATTCTATTTTTTCTGCATCCCATGACCTTTCGCACCTTGTCCCCCCTGCGTCGCAGTCTTGCCTTGGCCCTGGGCCTGGCCACCACCCTGGGCCTCGCATCCCACGGCGCACACGCCCAGGCCTTCCCCACCAAGCCCGTGCGCATCATCACGCCCTTCCCCGTGGGCGGTGGTCCCGACGGCGTGGCGCGCATCGTGGCCGAGAAGCTGGGCCGCATCTGGAACCAGCCCGTGGTGGTCGAGAACCGCCCCGGCGGCAACGGCTTCATCGCCATCGATGCCTTCAAGCGCGGCGCCAAGGACGGCCACGACCTGATCGTGCTGGACAACGTGCACCTGGCCGCCTACCCCAGCCTGTTCAAGAAGCTGCCCTACGACGTGGCCAAGGACTTCGACACGCTGCTGCCGCTGTTCAAGACCCATTTCTTCTTCACCGTGGGCACGGGCAGCAAGTACAAGACCGTGGGCGACATCGTGGCCGACGCCAAGGCCCGCCCGGGCAAGCTCAACTACGGCTCCTGGTCGGTGGGCAACCCCGTGCACCTGGGCTCCGAGCTGTTCGAGAGCGCCACCGGCACGCAGATGGAGCACGTGATCTTCAAGGAGACCACGCAGCTGTACACCTCGGTCGCCACCGGCGACATCGACTTCGCCTTGGGCAGCGCCGCCACCGCCGGGCCGCTGTACCGCGCGGGCAAGCTGCGCCTGCTGGCGTTCGCCGGCCCCCAGCGGTCGGCCGAGTTCCCCGACGTGCCCACCGTGGCCGAAGCCGGTGGCCCCAAGGACTTCGCCGTCACCGGCTGGAACGCCATCGCCGTGCCGCCCGGCCTGCCCGCGGCCGTCACCGACAAGATCAAGCGCGACATCGAGCAGGCCCTGACCGGCCCCGATGTGGCCGAGAAGTTCAAGACCTTCGGCTACGAGCAGTTCCCCACCACGCGTGCGCAGTTCGCCCAGTTCGTGAAGGACGAGAGCCAGCGCTTTGGCGATGTGATCAGGAAGGCCAATGTGTCGCTGGATTGATCGGAGCGAAACGCAAGGAGCACGCACATGAGTGAATTCACCAAGACCCCTGGCTGGCTCGACTGGTACGCCGGCCCGAGCAAGCCGCGCTTCCAGGTGCCCGCGGGCGCCGTGGACGCGCACTGCCACGTGTTCGGCCCCGGCGCCGAATTTCCCTACGCGCCCGAGCGCAAGTACACGCCCTGCGACGCCAGCAAGCAGCAGCTCTATGCGCTGCGCGACCATCTGGGCTTCGCGCGCAACGTGGTGGTGCAGGCCACCTGCCATGGCGCGGACAACCGCGCCATGGTCGATGCGCTCGTGCACTCGGGCGGCAAGGCGCGTGGCGTGGCCACGGTGCGCCGCTCGGTGAGCGACGAGGAGCTGCAGGCCATGCACGACGCCGGCGTGCGCGGCGTGCGCTTCAATTTCGTCAAGCGCCTGGTGGACTTCACGCCCAAGGACGAGCTCATGGAGATCGCGGCGCGCATCGCCAAGCTCGGCTGGCACGTGGTGATCTACTTCGAGGCGGTGGACCTGCCCGAGCTGTGGGATTTCTTCACCGCACTGCCCACCACGGTGGTGGTGGACCACATGGGCCGCCCTGACGTGACCAAGCCCGTGGACGGGCCCGAGTTCGAGCTGTTCCTGAAATTCATGCGCCAGCACCCCAATGTGTGGAGCAAGGTCAGCTGCCCCGAGCGCCTGAGCGTGGCCGGGCCCAAGGCGCTCGATGGCGAGCAGGCCGCCTACCGCGACGTGGTGCCATTCGCGCGCCGCGTGGTCGAGGAGTTCCCGGACCGCGTGCTCTGGGGCACCGACTGGCCGCACCCCAACCTCAAGGACCACATGCCCGACGACGGCCTGCTGGTGGACTTCATCCCGCACATCGCCACCACGGCCGGGCTGCAGCAAAAACTGCTGGTGGACAATCCCATGCGGCTGTACTGGCCGGAAGAAGAAAAGGGCTGACGCCATGTCCCTCGACAAACCCTACCTGGACGTGCCCGGCACGACCATCTTCGATGCAGAGCAAAGCCGCAAGGGCTACTGGCTCAACCAGTTCTGCATGAGCCTCATGAAGGCCGACAACCGCGCCCGCTTCAAGGCCGACGAGCGCGCCTACCTCGACGAGTGGGCGATGACCGAGGAACAGAAGCAGGCCGTGCTCGCGCGCGACCTCAACTGGTGCATCCGCCTGGGCGGCAACATCTACTTCCTGGCCAAGATCGGTGCCACCGATGGCAAGAGCTTCCAGCAGATGGCCGGTTCCATGACCGGAATGACCGAGGACGAGTACCGCGCCATGATGGTCGGTGGCGGCCGGTCGGCGCAGGGCAACCGCGTCATCGGCGAAGACGGCGATGCCCAGGCGCACCGCCAGCCGCAGGGTGCTGCGGGAAAGAAAGGAAACTGAACATGGCGCGTATCACCGCCTCCGTCTTCACCTCGCACGTGCCCGCCATCGGCGCCGCGCTCGATCTGGGCAAGACGCAAGAGGACTACTGGAAGCCGCTGTTCGCGGGCTATGACTTCTCCAAGCAGTGGATGAAGGACAACAAGCCCGACGTCATCTTCCTCGTCTACAACGACCATGCCACGGCCTTCAGCCTGGAGATGATCCCCACCTTCGCCATCGGCACCGCCGCCGAGTACCAGCCCGCCGACGAGGGCTGGGGCCCGCGCCCCGTGCCCAAGGTCATCGGCCACCCGGACCTGGCCTCGCACATCGCGCAGTCGGTCATCCAGCAGGATTTCGACCTCACCATCGTCAACCGCATGGACGTGGACCACGGCCTCACGGTGCCGCTGTCGCTCATGTGCGGCCCGCAGGATCCGGTGGAAGGAGCCTGGCCCTGCCCGGTGATCCCGTTCGCGGTCAACGTGGTGCAGTACCCCGTGCCCAGCGGGCGGCGCTGCTACAACCTGGGCCAGGCGATCCGCAAGGCCGTGGAGAGCTACGACGAAGACCTCAACGTGCACATCTGGGGCACGGGCGGCATGAGCCACCAGCTGCAGGGTCCGCGCGCGGGCCTGATCAACAAGGACTTCGACAACGCCTTCCTCGACAAGCTCATCAGCGACCCCGAGGCCGCCGCCAGCATCCCGCACATCGACTACGTGCGCGAGGCGGGCAGCGAGGGCATCGAACTCGTGATGTGGCTCATCGCGCGCGGCGCCATGGCCGACGTGGCCGGCGGCAAGCCCCCGAAGCTGGTGCACCGCTTCTACCATGTGCCCGCATCCAACACGGCCGTGGGCCACCTGATCCTGGAGAACACCTGACATGACCAAGACCATCAAAGTAGCGCTTGCGGGCGCGGGTGCCTTCGGCATCAAGCACCTGGACGGCATTCAGAACATCGACGGCGTGGAAGTCGTTTCGCTGATCAGCCGCGACCTCGACAAGACGAAGGAAGTCGCCGCCAAGTACGGCATCGGCCATGTCACCACCGACCTGGCCGACAGCCTGGCCCTGCCCGAGGTGGACGCGGTGATCCTGTGCACGCCCACGCAGATGCACGCCGAGCAGAGCATCGCATGCCTGAAGGCCGGCAAGCACGTGCAGGTGGAGATCCCGCTGGCCGACAGCCTGAAGGGGGCGCAGCAGGTCGTCGCCGCGCAAAAGGAAAAGGGCCTGGTGGCCATGTGCGGCCACACGCGCCGCTTCAACCCCAGCCACCAGTACGTGCACCGGAAGATCCAGGCCGGCGAGTTCAACATCCAGCAGATGGATGTGCAGACCTACTTCTTTCGCCGCACCAACACCAACGCGCTGGGCCAGGCGCGCAGCTGGACGGACCACCTGCTGTGGCACCACGCCGCCCACACCGTGGACCTGTTCGCGTACCAGGCGGGCAGCCCCATCGTGAAGGCCAACGCCATCCAGGGCCCGATCCACCCGGTGCTGGGCATTGCGATGGACATGAGCATCCAGCTCAAGGCCGAGAACGGCGCCATCTGCACGCTGTCGCTCTCGTTCAACAACGACGGCCCGCTGGGCACGTACTTCCGCTACATCGGCGACACGGCAACGTACCTGGCGCGCTACGACGACCTGTACAACGGCAAGGACGAGAAGATCGACGTGAGCCATGTCGACGTGTCGATGAACGGCATCGAGCTGCAGGACCGCGAGTTCTTCGCCGCCATCCGCGAAGGCCGCGAGCCCAACTCCAGCGTGGGCCGCGTGCTCGCCTGCTACGAGGTGCTGCACGACCTGGAGCAGCAGCTCAACGCGGGCTGAAGTTGGGTTTATGGGGCTGGATAGGCCCCCTGCGCTCATCAGGAGCGCGCGGGCAGCTATCGAATCGATAGCTGCTTTTTTCTTGCCCGGGCGTCCTGCACACGCAGTGCCCCTGGCTGAAGCCGGCGGTCAGATCGGCGCGTAGCTGCCCGTGCCGCCCGGCCAGGCCGTGAGCACCTCGTACCCGTCGGGCGTCACCGCCACCATGTGCTCCCACTGCGCGGACAGCGAGCGGTCCTTGGTCACCACGGTCCATCCGTCCGCCAGCTCCCTGGTCTCGCGGCCGCCCGCGTTGAGCATGGGCTCGATGGTGAAGACCATGCCGGCCTCCAGCGTGAGCCCGGTGCCGCGCTGGCCGTAGTGCAGCACGTTGGGCACGTCGTGGTAGGCCTGCCCGATGCCGTGCCCGCAGTACTCGCGCACCACGCTGAAGCGCTCGCGCTGTGCCACCGTCTGGATCGCGTGGCCGACGTCGCCCAGCGTGGCGCCGGGACGCACCTGCCGGATGCCCGCGCACAGGGCTTCGTACGTCGTCTCCACCAGGCGCCGGGCGAGCAGGCTGGGCGGCCCGACGAAGTACATGCGGCTGGTGTCGCCATACCAGCCGTCCTTGATCACCGCCACGTCGATGTTGACGATGTCGCCCTTCTTCAGGATCTTGTCGTGCGACGGAATGCCGTGGCAGACCACCTGGTTGACCGAGGTGAGGATGGTCTTGGGGTACCCCAGGTAGCCCACGTTGGCCGGCACCGCGCCCTGCACGTTCACGATGTGGTCGTGGCAGATGCGGTCCAGTTCCTCGGTGCTCACGCCGGGCACCACGTGGGGCTCGATCATGTGCAGCACCTCGGCGGCCAGTTGCGCGGCGCGCCGCGACAGGGCCAGCTCGTCCGCCGACTTGATGGGAACGCCGCGCGCCATCAGTGCTTCCCGTTGGCCACGGCGCGGGGTTTGGCCGGCAGGCCGTCCACCGCCATGGCGATGTCCAGGCCGCCCGCCATTTCGGCCCGCACCAGCAGCTGGCAGATCTCGCGGTGGTCGAGCTCGGGGTGCATCTCGGTCAGCATGCCCACCCGCATCCAGTGCTCGGCCTGCGCGTTGATGGAGCGGCTCAGCGCGGTGCCTGCGACACGCAGATTTTCGTGCATCTGGTCTGAAATCTTGACGATACCCATGGATGATCTCTATACAAAACGTATATGAATTATATATAAAACGTGTGGCGGCGTCTTAAGGTGGCGCACAGGGTGCGCTGGCCACAATGCCAGGCTTGCCATGCCCTCACACCCCGGACACACCGCCCCAGGAGCCCATCCCGATGCAACCACCGCAGCACGTGACATTCCGCGCTTTTGCCGGGGCCTCGGATTTTCCGGCCATGGTCGCCTGTGCGAACGCCAGCTTTGCCGCCGACCAGACCCGGTTCTTTCGCACCGTGGAGGACGTGGCGCGGGACTACGCCGCGTTCACCCAGTGCGTGCCGCAGCAGGACGTGTGGATCGCGCAGGCGGGCGATGAGATCGCTGGCTATGTGCGTGCCTGGCATTGGGCACAGGCCGATGGGCTGCAGCTCCACGGGCAGTTTGCGGTCGTTGCGCCGCGGTGGCGCCGGCAGGGCATCGGCGCACGGCTGCACGCGTGGCTGGAGGCGCGCCAGCGCGAGATGGCAGCGGCCCTGGGCCAGGCCGGCCCGCATGCGCACCACGCCTTCGTCACAGAGGGCGAAACCGCACGTGCGGCGCTGCTGGAAAAAGCAGGCTACCGGCCCGAGCGCTATTTCTTCACCATGGGCCGCCCCACGCTGCAGGCCATTGCCGACTTTGCGCTGCCTGCCGGCCTGGAAGTGCGTGCGGTGCAGCCCGGCCACTACCGCGCCATCTGGGATGCGCATGCCCGTGCTTTCCATGCGCACTGGGGCTATGCACCGCCCGACGAGGCGGACTACCAGCGCTGGCTGGCCAGCCCGGTCTTCCAGCCGCACCTGTGGCAGGTGGCCTGGGACGTGCGGATGAACGAGGTGGCGGGCCAGGTGCGCACCTACATCGACACCACATGGAACGCGGGCAATGGCCGCCAGCGCGGATGGACGGAATTCATCAGCGTGGGCGAGCGCTGGCGGCGCCGCGGCCTGGCGCGGGCCCTGATTGCGCGCAGCCTGCGCGCCCAGGCCGATGCAGGCATGCAGGAGTCCGGGCTGGGGGTGGACAGTGAGAATGCGAGCGGCGCGCTGCGCGTCTATACGGACTGCGGCTTCGTTGTGGAACAGCGCAACTGCGTGTTCCGCAAGCCGCTGGTGCTGGGCACCCCCGGCCGCGGGGCCTGACGCCACCGGCACCACGCGGCCGGCAGGCGCGGGCTGTCACAGGGACCGGGACAGCGCGATGAGCCCCCAGACAAGCACCACCAGCTGGGCAAGATTGACGAGCAGCGCGGTGGCATGCACCCGGCGGAACCGCTGCACCGCCCCGCCGTTCCTGGCTTCTATCTGGCTGCCCAGTTGCTGCATGGCGGGCACCAGGCGCTTGCGCAAGGCCGTGGAAACCGCTGCCATGGCCGCCGCGCCAGCGGCATAGGCCCACTGTCCCCACAGCGCGTAGCTGGCCGACGCGCACAGGGCCACCCAAAATGCAGCCTTGTAGTAGACATTGAAGAAACCGCGCACGAACCGGGCGTCGAGCGGCTCGTCGTGCTGGAGGATCAGCAGCGGCAGGCCGCCCAGCAGGAAGTAGGCGGTGGTGACGAGCATGGCGACAGTGAAGAAGAAGGCTGCGTAGATGGCGGAAGGCATGGCGCTTCTCCTGGGCGGGATGGGCCGCTGCGGTGCGCGCGGCTTCGCGTAATGTATCGCGCCGACCCGGCGCAGCAAACCACCGCGGCCTCCGTGGCCGGCGCGCCATGGCCGGCTATCCGTGCGCGCGGATGTTGGCAACAATGGCACCCCATGACCACGCCTGCCTTCTTTGCCACCTCCGCTGCCTTCCGCCAGTGGCTGCAAGCCCATGCGGCACACGCGCCCGAACTGCTCGTGGGCTTCCACAAGGTCGGCTCGGGCCGCCCGTGCATGACCTGGTCCGAGTCGGTGGACGAGGCGCTGTGTTTTGGCTGGATCGACGGCGTGCGCCGGCGCATCGACGAGCACACCTATTCCATCCGCTTCACGCCGCGCAAGCCATCGTCCGTCTGGAGCGCGGTGAACATCGCCAAGATGGAGCAGCTGAAGGCCGCCGGCCGCATGACGCCCGCGGGCCTGGCGGCCTTCAGCCACCGCAAGGCCGACAAGTCCGCGATCTACTCGCACGAACAGGCCGCAGTGGCCGAGCTGCCCGCCGCGCAGTTGCGCGAGTTCAAACGCCACAAGAAGGCATGGCAGTTCTTCGAGGCCGCCCCCGCGGGCTACCGCAAGTCCATGCTGCACTGGGTGACGTCGGCCAAGCGGCCTGAAACCCGCGCGGCGCGGTTTGCGCAGCTGCTGGCGGCCTCGGTGGCCGGCGAGCGGATCGACCTGTGGACCCGGCGCCCCCGCGCGGGCGATGCTGCTACACCTTCGGCCTGAAAGGACCTCGCCCACCATGGCCCCGCCCGCGTCCTCCCAACCCACCACCATCGCGGACTACATCGCGGCCGCCCCCAAGGCGGGCCAGCCGCTGCTGCATGCGCTGTACGCCATCCTGAAGCGCGCCGCGCCGCAGGCCGAGGAAGCCATCAAGTGGAACACGCCGTTCTTCATCGAGCCGCGCTTCGTGTACGCCTTTTCGGCGCACAAGGCGCATGCGAGCTTTGCGCCGCCCGCTGCGGCGCTCGCGCATTTCGGGCAGGCGCTGCAGGCCGTCAGGACGACCAAGGGCACCATCGTGCTGCCCTACGACCAGCCGCTGCCGGCAGAGCTGATCGAACAGATCGCGCGGTACAGCGTGCAGCGCGTGCGCGCGCGCACCACGGACAGCTTCTGGGAGTGAGCACGCCGCGTAGCGGCCGTGCGGCGCGGGGTGCATGCATGCCGTAAGCTTGCGCCATGCAACAAAGAAACCTTGGACCTTTCTCCGTCTCGGCCATCGGCCTGGGCTGCATGAACCTTTCGCACGCCTACGGCGCGCCCGTGTCGGCCGAGCAGGGCGAGCGCGTGCTGCTGGCCGCGCTCGATGCGGGCGTGACGCTGTTCGACACCGCCACGCTGTACGGCTTCGGCGCCAACGAAACGCTGGTGGGCCGCGTGATGAAAAGCCACCGCAGCCGCTTCACCCTGGCCAGCAAATGCGGCATGCAGGGCGTGGACGTGAACGGCGACGGCAAGCTGGTGCGCGTGATCGACGGCCGCCCCGCCACGCTGCGCCAGACCTGCGAGGACAGCCTGCACCGCCTGCAGACCGACGTGATCGACCTGTACTACCTGCACCGCTGGGACAAGAAGGTGCCCATCGAGGACAGCGTGGGCGCATTGGCCGACCTGGTGCGCGCGGGCAAGATCCGCAGCATCGGCCTGTCCGAAGTGTCGGCCGCCACCCTGCGCCGCGCGCACGCGGTGCACCCCGTCGCGGCGGTGCAGACCGAGTATTCGCTGTGGACACGCAACCCCGAGATCGCCGTGCTCGACGCCTGCCGCGACCTGGGCGCGGCCTTCGTGGCCTTCAGCCCCGTGGCGCGGGGCTTTCTGTGCGGCGAACTCAGGGACGTCTCCGCCCTCGACCCCAAGGACATCCGCCGCGCCATGCCCCGCTTCGCCCCCGATGCCTACGCCGCCAACCTGCAGCTGCTGGACGGCTACCAGGCCATCGCGCGCGAAGTGGGCTGCACGCCGGCGCAGCTGGCGCTGGCCTGGCTGCTGCACCAGGGCGGGCACATCATTCCCATCCCCGGGACGACCAGCGTGGAGCACCTGCGGGACGATGTGGGCGCGGCCGGTGTGCGGCTCGATGCCACGGTGCTCGCGCGGCTGGATGCACTGATCAACGAGCGCACCGTGGTGGGCCCGCGCTACAGCGCGCAGAGCGCGAGCGAGGTGGACACCGAGACGTTCGAAAGCCACGCGGTGTAAGTCGTCCTGCGGCCCCGGACTGCCTGGCGGGCGCCACGGACGACGCCCGGCCGCTCTGGGCCGCCCAGCCGCACCTGAAAAAATGTCTCTGCGCTCCATCCTCTCGACATTCGGCCGCAAGCCTGCACCGGCGCGGCCGGACACGCCATCCGTGCACGCCACTTCCCGGTGCAAGCTGTACGGCCACCCCGAGTTCCAGATCCGGGTGTCGAACAGCGCGGTGCCGGTGGAGGACATCTCCTTCCTGCTGCAGTTCTTCGAGCAACGGGTCGCCCGGGGCGAGAAGTTCCGCGGTGGCGAGAGCCTGCAGGTCGGCTGGATGTTCACGATGCTGGAAGAGGGGCCCGCAGGATTCCTGCGGGTGCTGGAGCCCGACATGCAGGTGGTGCCCGTGAGGTTCGTCGATTCGGTCGACAACACGCTCATGCAGCTGCGCAACCAGAAAGACGTTGTGGAGAGCCTCTCCCCGTCCATCGCGCCGGACTTTCCGTCGCTTCGCCAAAGCGCCGTCGTGCACGTGAACTACCAGGAAGCCCGTCGAATCCTGCTGACCCGAAACGACCCCGTCAACGCGGCGGATTCCGGCTGGTGGCTCTCGGACCTGGACGACGAGGCACGCCTTGAGGATCCGGCACGCTTCATGAAGACCTCCCTGTACCAGCTGGGCGTGCACCGCCCGGACCTGATCCAGTTCCTTGCGGTGCCGGCGGGATTGCAGGTGGCCGTGGACGGCGCGCGCATCAGCGTGCTCGGACCCGTGCAGGAGGTGCAGCAGATTCCGGGCTCGTACCTGAGCGAATTGAACAAGGCGCGGCAGAGCGCCGTCTCGGCCGGTCGGTCCTCGGCAGGCTAAGCCAGGCACAGGCACGAGGGCTCTCGCCCATCTCACCAGGCGGGCTGCGGCATTCGGCAGTCACAAACACCTCGCAGACCTCCGCTCGCGCCCACGTTCAAAGGCTGCGCTTTCTGAAAGGAAAAAGCCCTGGAGCATCACTGCTCCAGGGCTTGTTCGTTCGGCACGCTGGCGGGATCTGGTGACCTTGCCGTCCCCCGGCCTGTCCGCCGAGGGATCGGGCGCCCCAGGGGCTCAACGGCCGCGCAGGGTGCCCTTGTCGTCGGCGATCACGATCTCCACGCGGCGGTTCATGGCGCGGCCTTCCGGCGATGCGTTGTTGGCCACGGGGTGGGCCTTGCCGTAGCCGCGCGCGGTGATGCGGCTGCTGTCCACGCCGCGCTGCACCAGTGCGTCGCGCACGGACTGGGCGCGGCGGTCCGACAGGTCCTGGTTGTAGCCGTCGGAGCCCACGCTGTCGGTGTAGCCCTCGATGAGCAGCTTGCGGTCCGGGAACTGCTTGAGGAAGCTGGCCAGCTTGTCCAGGCGGGGGCCGGCCTGGGCCGACAGCTCCGCCTTGTTGAAGGCAAACAGCACGTCGCCCAGCGTCACGAGCAGCCCGCGCTCGGTCTGCTGGGCTTCCATGTCGCGCAGCTGGGCTTCCAGTGCGCGCACGCGGTCCTGTGCGGCGCTGGCCTGGGCCATCGCGACGCTGGCATTGGCCTGCTGCTGGGCGGCGCGCTGCTCGGCGTTCAGGGCCTGGGCCTGGGCCTGCTGGGCGCGCAGGCGGGCCTGGTCGGCCTCCTGGGTGCGCGCCTGCAGGCGGATGCGGTCGGCGTCGCCGCTGGCTTGCTGGATGCTGGCGTCCAGCTGGCGCGAGCGTGCCGCGTTCGTGGCGATCTCGGCGCGCTGGCGTGCGATGTAGGCCAGGTGGTTGGTTTCCGATTCGTCGTGGTCGTCGGCCCATTCGCGGTCGGCGCGGGCCAGAGCGTCGGTCGCTTCCTTCAGTTCCACGGGGGCGTACTGGTTCACGATGGGGTCGCCGGCGACGGCGCTCACGGCGGAGCGGGCCTGCTCCAGGGCCGGGAACGGCGCGGTGCTGGCACAGGCCGCGAGCAGCCCCACGGCGACGAGGCTGGTGCACAGGGCGGTGGTACGTTGGATCAATCGGTGCATGGTGTGGTGTCCTTCAAAGGTCAGGAGCGGCCCGCGGTGCGGGCGGCGTGGTCAGGAGCGTTCGGCCCTCAGCGGGGGGACCGGCGGTTGATTTCTTCCTGCAGCGCGCGGATGCTGTCCTGGACCTGGGCAAGGTTGGTCGCATTGCGTGCCGCGTCGGCACGGGTCTCGGCCACGCGGGCGTCGACCTCGGCCTCGGCCGCCAGGCGCCGGGCGTTCTTGTAGTCCTGCTGGGCCATGGCCTTCTCGGCGAGGATGAGTTTTTCCTGCGCACGCTGCAGGTCCACGGGGGCGCTGGTGGCCGTCGCCGGCGCCGCCGCCACGCGGTTCACCGTGGTGCGGGTGACGGCCATCTGTTCGGTGGGCGGGGGCGTGGACGAGCATGCTGCCAGGGCGCCCAGCGCGAGGGCTGCGGCCGTGAGACGGAGGGGGGTGGATGGGTGCATGGTGTGGAGACCTCCTGAGCGGGTGGATTGTTGGTGGGCATGCCCCGGCGCGTTGCGCGCCTCACTGGGCAGGGGGCGCGGCGCCAGGCAATGCATGCCAGCTTTTTGATGAATGCATTGTTCGCCGCGCGGCCCGCCGCCCGCGTAGGCACTGCCTCTGTATTCCTGTGGGCCATGTCTTACGAACGCTTGCAATTTGCGTGGGGCGTGGCCGGGCCTGTGCCGGGCGTCGTCCACCGCTTCACCCGTCCCTCACTCAGGTGCTGGCGGCCGTGCCGTGCAAGGGTGCGGGAACTCTGCGCGGCGCTGGCTGTCGATCAATCAGTCCACCGCGCGCCACTGCCATCGGCCATCGGCGGCCGCACCCGCGCCCACGCAGGCCTGCAAGCGGGCCACGCGCCGCAGCCCGGCGCGCGTGCTGCGCGCGCCGCCCCACCAAGGAGAAACAACCATGCCGCCATCGACCTTCTCAACCTGGATCCGCGAGACGACCTTCGTGGGCGTTCCGCTGTGGAGCCTGATGGTGGCGCTGGCCGCCGCCGCCACGACCTATGTGGGCATCCTGCTGGTGCTGCATCTGCTCACGGGCCGTGCCAGGGTGTGGGCCACGCAGTCCGGCAGCGCGGCGGCGCACACCGTGGTGGAGGTGCTGGAGGGCACGAGCCGCCTGCTCATGGTGGTCGTGGCCCTGCTGGTGGGCGCGAGCCTGCTGGAGCTGCCGGGCCGCTGGGAAAGCCGGCTCAGCCAACTGTGGTTTGTCGCCCTTGCGCTGCAGATGGGCCTGTGGGGCATGCGGGCCATCGGCATGGGCGTGCGGCGGTATGTGGAACGCCATTCGTCCACGGGCATGACCCAGGTCAGCGCCTCCGCCACGCTGTTGTCCTGGGGGCTGCGCACGCTGCTGTGGAGCGTGGTGCTGCTGGCCATCCTGTCCAACGTGGGCGTTAACATCACGGCCTTCATCGCCAGCCTGGGGGTGGGGGGCATCGCCGTGGCGCTGGCGGTGCAGAACATCCTGGGCGACCTGTTCGCCTCGCTCGCGATCGCGGTGGACAAGCCCTTCGAGGTGGGCGATTTCATCGTGGTCGGCAGCGTCTCGGGCACGGTGCAGGTGATCGGGCTGAAGACCACGCGCATCCGCAGCCTGCAGGGCGAGCAGATCGTGATGTCCAACACCGACCTGCTCAAGCAGACCATCAGCAACTACCGCATGCTGGAGAAGCGGCGCATCGTGTTCGGCTTCGGTGTGTCGTACAACACCACGCCCGAGCAGGCCGAGGCGATCCCGGGCGTGGTGCGCAAGCTCATCGACGCCCATCCGGAGCTGCGCTTCGACCGCGCGCACTTCAAGGCGTTTGGCGCGAGTTCGCTGGACTACGAGGTGGTCTACATCGTCCAGGACCCGGCGTTCAACCTCTACATGGACCTGCAGCAGTCCATCAACCTGGGTCTCATGCGCGAGTTCAAGGCCATGGGGGTGGAGTTTGCCTTTCCCACCAGCACGGTGCACATCGCCAGCGCGCCTGCGCAGTCCCAGGGCCCGGCGCCGCTGGCTGGTGCTGCTGCTGCGGCGGCGGCCGCCGCGTCCGTGGCCGCGCGTTGAGGCGGCGGCCTGCCGCGCACCGCGGGGCGGGCGGGGGGCAAAAAAAAGCCGGCAGCCTTTGCAGGCGGCCGGCTTGAACAGGGTAGTTGCTTCTAATGCTTCTTCATTCTCAAGGGTAACGCTTACTTGGAAACAACGCGCACCATTTCCAGGCACTTGTTCGAGTAGCCCCATTCGTTGTCGTACCAGCTCACGACCTTCACGAAGGTGCCGTCCAGCGCGATGCCGGCGTCGGCGTCGAAGATGGACGTGCGGGTGTCGCCACGGAAGTCGGTGGCCACCACCTTGTCCTCGGTGTAGCCCAGCACGCCCTTGAGCGCGCCTTCGGACTGGGCCTTCATCTCGGCCTTGATTTCCTCATAGGTGGCAGCCTTGTCCAGCTCCACCGTCAGGTCGACCACCGACACGTCGCTGGTGGGCACGCGGAAGGACATGCCGGTCAGCTTCTTGTTCAGCGCCGGGATCACCACGCCCACGGCCTTGGCGGCGCCGGTGCTCGAGGGGATGATGTTTTCCAGGATGCCGCGGCCGCCGCGCCAGTCCTTGTTGGACGGGCCGTCCACGGTCTTTTGCGTGGCGGTGGCGGCGTGCACCGTGGTCATCAGGCCGCGCTTGATGCCCCACTTGTCGTTGAGCACCTTGGCCACGGGGGCCAGGCAGTTGGTGGTGCACGAGGCGTTGGACACGATGGCCTGGCCGGCGTAGGTGTCGTGGTTCACGCCGAACACGAACATGGGCGTGTCGTCCTTGGAGGGGGCCGACAGGATGACCTTCCTGGCGCCCGCATCGATGTGCTTTTGCGCGGTGACCTTGTCCAGGAACAGGCCGGTGGATTCGATCACCACGTCGGCGCCGACTTCGTTCCACTTGAGGTTGGCGGGGTCGCGCTCTTGCGTCAGGCGGATCTTCTTGCCATTGACGACCAGGGTGTTGCCGTCCACCGAGACTTCGCCCTTGAAGCGACCGTGCACCGAGTCGTACTGCAGCATGTACGCGAGGTACTCCGGCTCCAGCAGGTCGTTGATGCCCACGACTTCGATGTCGCTGAAGTTCTGGATGGCCGAGCGCAGCACGTTGCGGCCGATGCGGCCAAAGCCGTTGATACCAATCTTGATCGTCATAGGGTGTCTCTCCAAGGTTGCAAAGTCGAAATCAGGAATCTGCCGGGGCGCGCCCGCTGCAGCAGTGGGCACGCAGCGGGCGGGGAGGCGTCTCAGCGGGCCTTGACCTTCTTGGCGGGCTTGAGCCGTGCGGCGCCGATGGCGACCAGCACCGCGTCGGCCACGTTCTCTTCGGTGAAGCCGAAGTGCTTGAACAGCACGGGCGCCGGGGCCGATTCGCCGTAGGTGTCGATGCCCACCACGGCGGCGCAGCCGTACTTCCACCAGCCGTCGGTCACGCCCATCTCCACGGCCACGCGGGGCACGCCGGCGGGCAGCACGCTGCCCTTGTACTTGGCGTCTTCGCGGTCGAACGTGGTCGTGCTGGGCATGGAGACCACGCGCACGGCGATCTTCTTGTCGGCCAGCAGGCGCTGGGCCTTGAGCGCCAGCTGCACTTCGGAGCCGGTGGCGATGATCACGGCCACTGCCTTCTTCTTGATGCCGACATCCGCGGGTTCGGAGAGCACGTAGGCGCCGCGCGAGATGTCGCCCAGGTCGCGCTTGGGCGCGTAGGGCAGGTTCTGGCGCGACAGCAGCAGGGCGGTGGGCTTGTTGCGGTTGGACAGGGCCACGCTCCAGGCCACGGCGGTTTCGGCCGTGTCACCGGGGCGCCACACATCCAGGTTGGGGATCAAACGCAGGCTGGCGGCGTGCTCGATGGACTGGTGGGTGGGGCCGTCTTCGCCCAGGCCGATGGAGTCGTGCGTGAACACGTGGATCACGCGCTGCTTCATCAGCGCGGCCATGCGGATGGCGTTGCGGCTGTAGTCGCTGAACGTGAGGAAGGTGCCGCCGTACGGGATGAAGCCGCCGTGCAGCGCGATGCCGTTCATGATCGCGGCCATGCCGAACTCGCGCACGCCGTAGTTGATGTGGCGCCCGCCGATCTTCTGGCCGTTTTCCAGCGTGGTCTGTACCACGTGGCCCTGCATGTCAAAACGCAGGTTGGGGGTGCTCTTGGTGTTGGTGAGGTTGGAGCCCGTCAGGTCGGCGCTGCCACCCAGCAGTTCGGGCAGCGCGGCGGTGAAGGCTTCCAGCGCCAGCTGGCTGGCCTTGCGGCTGGCCACGGTCTCGCCCTTGGTGTGGGCCGCCACCACGGCGTCCACGGCCACTTGCGCGAAGTTGGCGGGCAGGTTGCCCTCCATGCGGCGCGTGAGTTCGGCGGCCAGCTCGGGGAAGGCGGCGCTGTAGGCGGCAAAGCGCTCGTTCCACGCGGCCTCTGCAGCCTGGCCGTTGGCCTTGGCATCCCAGCCGGCGTACACGTCGTCCGGGACCACGAAGGGCTCGCTGGTCCAGCCCAGGGCTTCGCGCGTGAGCTTGATTTCTTCCGCGCCCAGCGGCTCGCCGTGGGCCTTGGCGGTGTTGGCGCGGTTCGGGCTGCCCTTGCCGATGTGCGTCTTGCACACGATGAGGGTGGGGCGCTCGGTCTGCTTCTTGGCTTCCACGATGGCGGCGGCCACCTTGTCGGCGTCGTGGCCGTCGATGGGGCCGATCACGTTCCAGCCGCTGGCCACGAAGCGCAGGGGGGTGTTGTCGGCGAACCAGGGGGCGACCTGGCCGTCGATGCTGATGCCGTTGTCGTCATACAGCGCGATCAGCTTGTTGAGCTTCCAGGCGCCAGCCAGCGACACGGCCTCGTGGCTGATGCCTTCCATCAGGCAGCCGTCGCCCAGGAACACGTAGGTGTTGTGGTCCACCACCGCGTGGCCTTCGCGGTTGAACTCGGAGGCCAGCAGCTTTTCGGCCAGCGCGAAGCCCACGGCATTGGTGATGCCCTGGCCCAGCGGGCCGGTGGTGGTTTCCACGCCAGCGGTGTAGCCCACTTCGGGGTGTCCTGGCGTCTTGCTGTGCAGCTGGCGGAAGTTCTTGAGTTCGCCAATGGGCAGGTCGTAGCCGGTGAGGTGCAGCAGCGCGTACAGCAGCATCGAGCCGTGGCCGTTGGAGAGCACGAAGCGGTCGCGGTCGAACCACTGGGGATTCGTGGGGTTGTGCTTGAGGTGGCGGCTCCACAGCGCCACGGCCATGTCGGCCATGCCCATCGGGGCGCCGGGGTGGCCGGAGTTGGCTTGTTGAACGGCGTCCATGGCCAATGCGCGGATCGCATTTGCCATCTGTTGGGATTGCTGGGTGTTGGCCATGGGGGAGGGTTCAGGGTGGGAGGTTCAGGGGAAACCCGGCATTTTACCGGGGCGGCGCCCCCGCCCCTCCACCGGCGGCCTGGAGCCCGGAGCGCGGTCCCCCGCGCTGGCGGCTTTTGCCCCGGCGGAAGGCGCACGGCCCGCGCGCAGCCCGCGGCACATCTGCGCTCCGTGATCGGCCGCCGCACCGCGGCCTTCCAGACCTTCAATTTTGAATCAAATAGGGCGCCAGCGCTTGTCTATAAAGCGCTGGAAGCTATCAAATCAGGATCTGTCTTGGGCTCAGTCGGGCGCCAGCAGGCCCAGCCGCCGGGCCATGCGCACGGCCTGCACGCGGTTGCTGACCTCCAGGCTGCGGAAGATGGCACCCGTGTGCGCCTTCACGGTCGCCTCGCTCATGCCGAGCTGGCGCGCGATCACCTTGTTGGCATGCCCGTTCGCCAGGCCGTGCAACACCTCGACCTGCCGGGGGGTCAGGGCGGCGCAGGCGGACGCTCGGGCCGCCGTGCTCAGGAGCATGGGCGGCAGGTAGATGCCGCCGGCCAGCACCAGATGCAGGGCGTTGAGCATCACGGCGGCGCGTTCGCGCTTGGAGATGAACCCCATGGCGCCCGCGTCCAGCACGTCGCGGACCACGGCGGGGTCTTCGCGGGCGGAGAGCACCACCACCGGCACGCCGGGCGCCAGCGCCAGCAGGCGTTCCAGGCCGCCGCCACCCGGCGCGCTGGCGTCGCGGCCCGGCATGTCCAGGTCCACCAGGGCGAGGGCGGCATCGGGATGCTCCACCACCAGCGACGCCGCGCTGGCGTAGTCGTTCGCCTCCAGCACCTGGGCCTGAGGGTCCAGTGCCGACAGCAGGTGCTGCAGTCCTTCGCGGAACAGCGTGTGGTCGTCGGCAAGGATGATCTTCATGGTGGCGACACTATGGGGGGTGTCGGTGCCCGCGAAACGGCGGCCCACGATCGCGCGCAGGCGTGATCCGGTAATAGTTGGCACAAGCGGCTTCGGGTGGCCGGGCCGGGGTTGCGGGGCAGGGGCTGTCATGGGCCGCGCAGGCTACCCGAGCGCCCGGCGCATCGCCCTACCCCGGCGGGATAGTCCGTGGCGCCGCGCGCGCGACCACCGTCTGGGCGCTGGACCGCCGGGACCGGCCGGGGTGGCGCCAGCCCGGCCGCGATGCGGGCCCGAAAGCCCGGCGCCGCCCGCCCCCGTGATGCACTACAGTGCGGGCCATGCAAGGACTGCACCTCACCGCCGATCTCCATGGCTGCCGCTGCGCCCCCGTGTGGCTGCTCGATGCCGCCGCCCTGGGCCAGGCCTGCGGCGACGCCGTGCGCGCCGCCGGGCTGCAGCCCGTGGGCCAGCTGTTCCACGGATTTCCCGCCACCGCCCACGGACCTGGCGGGGTGACCGCCACCGTGCTGCTGGCCGAGTCGCACCTGTGCGTGCACACCTGGCCCGAACAGCAGGCCGTCACGCTCGACGTCTATGTGTGCAACTTCGGTGCGGACCATTCGGGCAAGGCGCGCGCGCTCCTGGAGGCGCTCGTGGCCCTGTTCGCACCCACGGCCGTGCAGCGCCACGCGCTGCAGCGGGGCGCCCTGCAGGAGGCCGTGGCGTGAGCGCGGGTGCCGCGGCGCCGGCCGCCGCCACCGGGGGGCAGGTCCCCGCCATGCTGCTGGCCGCAGGCCGTGGCGAGCGCATGCGTCCGCTGACCGACACCATCCCCAAACCCCTGCTGCAGGTGCAGGGCCAGCCGCTGCTGCAGTGGCACCTGGCGGCGCTGCAGGAAGCGGGTGTGGAGCAGGTGGTGATCAACACCGCATGGCTGGGTGGACAGATCAGCCACCACTTTTCCGATGTTTTTGGCCTCCAGCGCCGGGTGGACAAGCGCAAGCAGCTATCCATTTCATACTCGCACGAAGGCGTGGACTTTGGCGGCGCACTGGAAACCGCCGGCGGCATCGCCCGCGCCCTGCCCCGGTTGGGCCCCGTGTTCTGGCTGGCGGCGGGCGATGTGTTTGCGCCCGACTTCGTGTTCGGCAGCGCCGCCGTGTCGGCCTTCGAGGCCAGCGGCCACCTGGCCCACCTGTGGCTGGTGCCCAACCCGGCCCACAACCTGCGCGGCGACTTCGGGCTGTCGGCGGACGGGTTGGCACTGAACCTGCCCGCCGACGACCCCGCGCCGCGCTACACCTACAGCACCATCGCCCTGCTGCGCGCCGGGCTGTTCGCGGCGCCCTGGTGCGACATTCCGGCCGGCAACCCGGATGGCATCAAAGCCCCGCTGGCGCCGCTGCTTCGCCGCGCGATGGACAATGGCCGGGTCAGCGCACAGCTCTACACCGGACGCTGGACCGATGTGGGGACCCCCGAGCGCCTGGCTGAACTCAATTCTCTCTCTGCTGCCCGTCCATGAACACCACCGTGCCTGCCTCCATCTACGCCCAACGCCGCGCGCGGCTTGCTGCCCAGCTGGGCGCGGGGGGCATCGCCATCATTCCCACGGCGCCGGAGCGCCCGCGCAACCGGGACACCGACTTCCTGTTCCGCCACGACAGCTACTTCTACTACCTGACCGGCTTCATCGAGCCGGGGGCATGCCTTGTGGTCGCGCAGGACGGGTGCAGCACCCTGTTCTGCCAGCCCAAGGACCTGGAGCGCGAGATCTGGGACGGCTACCGGCTGGGCCCTGCTGCGGCGCCCGGGGCGCTGGGCGTGCAAGCCGCCCATTCCATCGCCGAGCTGGACGCCAAGCTGCCCCGCCTGCTGGAGAACCGCCACCGCGTGTGGTACCCGTTTGCCATCCACAGCGGCCTGGCGGCGCGGGTGGAAGGGTGGCTGAACGCGGTGCGCGCGCGCGTGCGCTACGGCGCGCTGTGCCCGGCGGAGCAGAACGATGTGTGCACGCTGCTCGACGAGATGCGGCTCATCAAGGACGCGCACGAGCAGGACATCATGCGCCGCGCCAGCGACATCAGCGCCAGGGCGCACATCCGCGCCATGCAGCGCTCGGCCCGCATGCTGCGCGCCGGCCAGGACGTGCGCGAGTACCACCTGGATGCCGAGCTGCTGCACGCGTTTCGCGACGAGGGCTCGCAGTACCCGGCCTACAGCTCCATCGTGGCGGCCGGGGCCAACGCCTGCGTGCTGCACTACCGCGCGGACGCCGCCCCGGTGCGCGACGGCGAGCTGGTGCTCATCGACGCCGGCTGCGAGCTTGACGGCTACGCCAGCGACATCACCCGCACCTTCCCGGCCAACGGCCGCTTCACCGGGCCGCAGCGCGCGCTGTACGACCTGGTGCTGGCCAGCCAGGACGCGGCGGTGGCGGCCACCAAGGCCGGCGCGCGCTTCAACGACCCGCACGACGCCACCGTGGCCGTGCTGGCGCAGGGCATGCTGGACCTGGGCCTGCTCGACAGGAACAAGGTGGGCACCGCGCAGGACGTGATCGACACGCGCGCCTACTTCCAGTTCTACATGCACCGCACGGGCCACTGGCTGGGCATGGACGTGCATGACTGCGGCAGCTACGTGGAACCCGATGAGGTCGGGGCGGTGAGCGAGCGCAAGGACCCGCTGTCGGGCGAGACCATCACCAACCGCCCCAGCCGCGTGCTGCGCCCGGGCATGGTGCTCACCATCGAGCCCGGCATCTACGTGCGGCCGGCCGACGGGGTGCCCGAGCAGTTCCACCACATCGGCATCCGCATCGAGGACGACGCCATCGTCACCGAGACGGGCTGCGAGCTGATCACGCGCGGCGTGCCGGTGAAGGCCGACGAGATCGAAGCGCTGATGCGCGGCTGAGGCCGAGGGATGGCCAGGGTCCATGATGGCTTCTGATACCGCCGTGCCCGCGCACCTTGCCACGCGCTCCCCCCGCGCGCAGAAGTGGCGCCTGGGGGCCGCGCTGTGGCTGCTGGGCCTGCCGGGCGTCGTGGCCGTGGTGTGGGCGCTGGTCCCGCCCCTGGCCGCCCACCAGGCCTTGCTGCCGCTGCCGCTGTGGGCCATGGTGCTGCTCAGCGGCCTGCAGACCGCGGTCCTGCTGGCCCTGTGCGTGGCACTGGGTGTGGCGCTGGCGCCCCGCGTGGGGCTGGCGGCGCCTGCCGTGTCGGCCTGGCTGCAGGGCGAGCCGGTGGCCGGGCCCTTCGGGCGCCAGTGGGCGCCGGGGCTTGTGGGCGGGCTCGCGGGCGCACTGTGGCTGTGGGGCCTCTCGCTGGTGGCGCCGCAGGCGCTCAGGCCCTCCGACCCGGCCGGTGCCGCATCCCTGGGGGTCAAGCTGCTCTATGGCGGGATTTCCGAGGAACTGCTGGTGCGCTGGGGCGTGATGAGCCTGCTGCTGTGGCTGGGCTGGCGCTTCGTGCAGCGCGGCCAGGGCACGCCGGGCCGTGGCATCGTGGCGGCCGCCGTGGTGGCCAGCGCCCTGCTGTTTGCGCTGGGGCATCTGCCGGCCGCGCAGGCCATGGCCGGGGTGCTCACCCCCTCCGTGGTGGCGTTCGTGCTGGTGGGCAACACCGCCTTCGGGCTGGTGGCGGGATGGCTCTATGCCCGGCATGGGCTGGAGGCCGCCATCCTGGCCCATGTGCTGGCGCACGCCCTGTCGCATCCCTTCGTCTGACCGCTGCGTGCGGCCGTGCGGGGGCGCGCGTCAGCGAAGCTCGGCGCACACCTCCCGGACCAGCCCGCGCAGCCACTGGTGCGCGGGATCGGCTTGCAGCCGGGGGTGCCACAGCAGCGACACCGTGATCTGCGGCACCGGGACGGGCAGTGCAAAGCTGGACATGCCGGCGCGCAGGTTGCCGGTGTGGTGTTCGGGAACCGTGGCAACCAGGTCGGAGCCGCGCGCCAGCGCTAGCGCGGTGGAAAAGCCCCCCACCACGGTGGCGATCTGCCGCGCCAGGCCCAGGGGCGCGAGGGCATCGTCCACGGGCCCCCGGTCCCGCCCCTTCCGCGACACGAGCACATGCCTGCCGGCCGCATAGCGGGCCGGCGTGATCTCGCCCGCGCACAGCGGGTGCCCCGCGCGCACGACCCCCACGAAGCGGTCGCGGAACAGGGCCTGCGCCCGCACCTCGGGGCCCATGGCGTCGCCCACCACGCCGGTCTCCAGGTCGACGGTTCCATCGCGCAGCGGGGCGCTGTGCCTGTCGGTCTTCTGCACGAAGCGCAGCTGCACCCCGGGGGCGGCCTCGCCCACGCGGGCGAGGAGGCCGGGGCCAAAGTTCTCCGCAAAGCCGTCGCTGCAGCGCAGCGTGAAAGACCGGGCCCATTGGGCGGGGTCGGACGCCGATGCGGGGCGCAGGACGGCCTCGGTGTCCTGCACGAGCTGGCTGACCTTGTCGCGCAGCTCCAGTGCGCGTGGCGTCGGCACCAGTCCGCGCCCGGCCCTGACGAGCAGCGGGTCGCCGGTGGTGTCGCGCAGCCGGGCGAGCGCCCGGCTCATCGCGGAAGGACTCAGGTGCAGGCGCTCGGCGGCCCGCGCCACGTTGCCCTCCGCAAGCAACACATCCAGGGTGACCAGCAGGTTGAGATCAGGCCGCAGCATGGCGGGACCATAGCACGCCGGTCCGTGGCATGGCGTCTGATGCATGTATGGAATGCAAATGCTGCGCCTTCCGCCGGGCCACGTGCCTGGCTACGCTGGAGTGGCTGGTTTTCCAGGGGCGCCGACCGGGCACCCGCGAACCATCGCCTCCCGAGGAGACCCTCCGCCATGACACCCCCCACCCGCACCGCCATTCCCCCGCAAGCGACTTTTTCCCTGCCGCCCCAGCCTGCCGCGGGCGGGCCGCAGGCCACCGGCCCCTCGGACAGCCGGTGGGCGCTGGCGAGCCTTGCGCTGTCCATGCTGCTGTCCTCGCTGGGCACCAGCATCGTCAACGTCGGCTTGCCCACGCTGGCGCAGGCGCTGGACGTGCCCTTTCAGGAAGTGCAATGGGTGGTGCTGGCCTACCTGCTGGCCATCACCACGGCCGTGGTCGGCGTGGGCCGGCTGGGCGACGTGGTGGGCCGCCGGCGGTTGCTGCTGGCGGGGCTGGCCCTGTTCACGGGGGCCTCGGCCCTGTGCGCCGCGGCCCCCACGCTGGGGCTCCTGGTCGCCGCCCGGGCGCTGCAGGGGCTGGGCGCGGCCGCGATGATGGCGCTCACGATGGCCTTCGTGGGCGAGACCGTCTCCAAGGACCGGGCGGGCAGCGCCATGGGCCTGCTGGGCACCATGTCCGCCGTGGGCACGGCCCTGGGGCCGACGCTGGGCGGTGTGCTGATCGCCCAGGCCGGCTGGCCGATGATCTTTCTCATCAACCTGCCGCTGGGCGCCCTGGGCCTGCTGCTGGTGCGCCGCCACCTGCCGGCGGACCGCCTGGCCGCAGGGGACAGGCCCGGGTTCGACCCCCTGGGCACGGTGCTGCTGGCCCTCGCGCTGGGGGCCTACGCGCTGGCCATGACGATGGGGCGTGGCGGCTGGGGCCTGCTGAACGGGGCGCTGCTGTGCCTTGCGGCGCTGGGGGCATGCCTGTTCGTGTGGGCCCAGGCGCGCGTGGCCGCGCCCCTGGTCCGGTTGTCGGTGTTGCGCCTCCCCGGCTTGGGCGCGGGCCTGGCCACCACCACCCTCGTGACCACGGTGGTGATGGCGACGCTGGTGGTGGGGCCGTTCTATCTGTCGGGGGCGCTGGGGCTCGGTGCCGCGCAGGTCGGGCTCGCCATGTCGTGTGGCCCGCTGGTGTCCGCGCTGGTGGGCCTTCCCGCGGGCAGGGCCGTGGACAGGCTGGGCGCGCATTCCATGGGGCTGGCCGGGCTCGCCGCCATGCTCGCCGGGTGCGCCGGCCTGGCGCTGGCGCCGCTCGCGTGGGGCGTGCCGGGCTATGTCGTCCCGCTGGCGGTCTTGACGGCGGGCTATGCCCTGTTCCAGGCGGCCAACAACACCGCGGTCATGGCCCACGCAGAACCCGGCACGCGGGGTGTCGTGGCGGGGTTGCTCAACCTGTCGCGCAACCTGGGGCTCATCACGGGAGCTTCCACCATGGGGGCCGTGTTCGCGATGGGCGCGGCGCTGGCGCATGCCGTGGGGGCTTCAGGGATGCCCATGGTGGCGGGCATGCGGGCCACGTTCATGGCCGCCGCGCTGCTGATGGTGGGGGCCATGGCCCTCATGCTGGGCAGCCGTGCGCGCAGGCGCCAAGGATGCCCTCCGGGCATCGGCTGAGGGCGGCTGGTAATCGGCATGTAACCGCTTCGTGTGAGAATTGAAATTCGATTACATACCCACAGAAAGAGACAAGCCCATGCCTACCCGCCGCGCCACCAAGATTGTTGCCACCCTGGGCCCCGCATCGAGCGACCCGGCACTGCTGGAGGCCATGATCCGCGCGGGGGTGAACGTGGTGCGGCTGAACTTCAGCCACGGCAAGGCGCAGGACCACATCGACCGCGCCGCCACGGTGCGCGCCGCGGCCCAGCGCGCGGGCCGCGAAGTGGCCATCATGGCCGACCTGCAGGGCCCCAAGATCCGCGTGGGCAAGTTCGCCGAGGGCAAGGTGCAACTGGAATCGGGCGCCAAGTTCGTGCTCGACGCCTCGCGCACGGAGCTGGGCGACATCGACGGCGTGGGGCTGGACTACAAGGAGCTGCCGCGCGACGTGAAGGCGGGCGACCTGCTGCTGCTCAACGACGGGCTGATCGTGCTCACCGTGGATGCGGTGCGCGGCGAAGAGGTGCACACCACCGTCAAGGTGGGCGGCGAGCTGTCCAACAACAAGGGCATCAACAAGAAGGGCGGGGGCCTCACGGCACCGGCCCTCACCGCCAAGGACATGGAAGACATCCGCACGGCCATGAGCTTCCAGGCCGACTATGTGGCGGTGAGCTTTCCGAAGAACGCGACCGACATGGAAATGGCGCGCCAGTTGTGCAACGTGGCCGCGTCCGAGTACCGCCACAAGCCGGGCCTGATCGCCAAGATCGAACGCGCCGAGGCCATCCCGCACCTGGAAGCCATCCTGCGCGTGAGCGACGGCATCATGGTGGCGCGCGGCGACCTGGCCGTGGAAGTGGGCAACGCGGCCGTGCCCGCCTTGCAAAAGAAGATGATCCGCATGGCGCGCGAACAGGACAAGGTCGTGATCACCGCCACGCAGATGATGGAAAGCATGATCACCAACCCCGTGCCCACGCGCGCCGAGGTGAGCGACGTGGCCAACGCCGTGCTGGACGGCACCGACGCCGTGATGCTGAGCGCCGAGACAGCCGCCGGCCGCTACCCGCTCGAGACGGTGGAAGAAATGGCCACCATCTGCGCGGCGGCCGAGGCGGCCGAAGACCACCAGCTCGACGCCGACTTCACCGGCCAGACCTTCGGCCGGATCGACCAGTCCATCGCCATGGGCGCGCTGTTCACGGCCCACCACCTGGGCGCCAAGGCCATTGTGGCCATGACCGACAGCGGCGCGACGGCACTGTGGATGAGCCGGCACAGCATCGACATTCCGATCTATGCGCTCACGCCCAAGGTCGCCACGCAGCGCAAGATGGCCATGTACCGCAACGTGCGCCCCTTGCTCATGGACACCAGCGCAGACCGCGACACGGCGCTGGAGCAGGCCGAGCGCCACCTCAAGAGCCGCAACATCGTGCAAAAGGGCGATGTCTACGCCATCACCTGCGGCGAGCCCATGGGCGCCCCCGGCGGCACCAACATGCTGAAGATCTGCGTGGCCAGTTGAGCGCGGCCGCCGGAGCGGCGACGCCGTCTCACCCCGCACCCGGCTTCACTGGGACGGGGCGCCGTGCCCTGGCAGGTCCTGCTCCCCGGTATCGGCGGGGCGGGGCCGCGCCAGTTTCTGAAACCCCAGGTCGCACAGCCAGCCCGACACCCAGCACAGCCAGCCCGTCCAGAGCGTGTGGCTCATGAAGTGCGCGCCGCGCACCTGCTGGGCGCCGCCCAGGACCAGGCCCGCCGCCACGGCCGCGGCCAGCCACCAGCGCGCCGCCGCGGGTTCCTTGCGGCGCAGCGCAAAGTAGCCGCCGATGAAGGCGAACCCGGCCGAGGCATGGCCCGCCGGAAAGCAGCGCCCGCCGCCGCCGTCGGCCACGCCCAGCGCCCAGTGGGACGCATAGCGCGCCACGCCGCCGAACTCCGCGAGGTCCCAGGGGCAGCTCGTGTCGCTCAGGTTCTTGGCGATGCTCACCACCGCGAGCGCCAGCAGCGCGCTCAGGGCCATCTGCAGGCGCTCGCCGGTATCGATGCGCCGCAGCACCCCGCGCGGCGGCCACCACACGCCCACCACGAGCAGCAGCACCAGCAGCCACGCCAGGCGGCGTGCGCCTTCATGGAGCACGTGCACGAAGAACCACTGCTCCCGCAGGGGGAATCCCGTGGCCGAGCCAAATGCACGGGCGAGCGGAATGTCTTGCCCCCCCGCGTCCCAGGCCACCACGGCGGCCAGCAGGCCGAGTGTCCACAGGAGCAGGAATCGATGGCGGGCCGGGAAGGGATGGGGATGGGAAGGCGAAGATGGCATGCCCGGACCATAGAAGGCCGCACTTAACACCGCCTTAATGGCGGGCAGCGGCTGGTCCGGGGGCGCCGGGCCCGGCGACAATCGCCGCATGCGAATACTCGTTGTCGAAGACGATGCCGGCATCGCCAGCGGGCTGCGTGCCAACCTGCACCAGCGCGGCTACGCGGTGGACGTGTGCGATGGCGTGGCCAGTGCGTGGAGCGCGCTGCGCGCCGAGCGCTTTGATGCCGTGCTGCTGGACCTGGGGCTGGCCGACGGAGACGGCGGCGAATTGCTCCGGCGGCTGCGGCTGAGCCCGGCCCCGGGCGCTGCCGCCGCGGCTCCGGGGCTGCCCGATCCGTCCACCCCCGTGCTCATCGTCACCGCCCGTGACCAGGTGCACCAGCGCATCGCGGGGCTGGACCAGGGCGCCGACGACTACCTGGCCAAGCCCTTCGATATCGATGAGCTGGACGCGCGCCTGCGGGCCCTGCTGCGCCGGGCCGCCGGCCGGGCGTCCCCCACCATCCGCTACGCAGACATCGAAATGGACCCCGCTGCGCGGACTGTCCACCAGGGCGGCAAGGCGGTGGAGATGTCGCCGCGGGAGTTTTCGGTGCTGCTGGTGCTGCTGGAAGCGCGGGGGCGCGTGCTCTCGCGCCAGCAGATCGAAGAGCGCCTGTACAGCTGGGACGCGGCCATCGAGAGCAACGCGGTGGAGGTCCACATCCACCACCTGCGCCGCAAGCTGGGCAGCGCGTGCATCCAGACCATGCGCGGCGTGGGCTATTTCATGCCCCAGGAGCCCGCGGAATGAGTGATTCTCCTGCGGCCTCTGCGGCCCGTGTTCGCCGGCCGTCCCTGACGCGCCAGCTGCTGCTGTGGTGCCTTGGAGCGCTGGCGCTGGTGTGGGGCAGCTTCGTGTTCATCGGCTACCAGACGGGGGTGCACGAGGCGGACGAACTGACCGACGGGCACCTGGCCAGCGTGGCCGCCCTGCTGCTGAACCTGCGTGCGACCGAGGCCGCCGAGGGGCCGCAGGTCACCCAGCGCGCCCCCACGCCCTGGCTCAAGTCGCACGACTACCAGCAGTCCCTCAGCGTCGTGCAGTGGGACGCGCAGGGCCGCATGCTCCATCACAGCGGCACCGCGCCGGCGCCGGCCTTTGGCGAGGTCGAGGGATTCGCCAACATGGCGCTCGGGCCGGACGGGACGGTGTGGCGCAGCTTCTCGCAATGGGACGCCGCGCGGATGCGCAAGATCATGGTGCTGCTGGAGCTGCGCGAGCGCGATGAACTCGCGCAGGACATCGCCGAGCAGATGATCGAGCCCGGCCTCTGGCTGCTTCCCGTGGTGTCGCTCGCGCTGGGCCTGGCCCTGTGGCGGGGTTTGCGGCCGCTGTATGCCCTGTCGGCCGACGTGGCCGCCCTCGACCCCGCCAGCGCGCCGCGCCTGGCCTCGCGCCATGCGTGGAGCGAATTCGAGTCGGTGGTCGCCTCCATCAACACCTTGCTGGACCGCCAGCAGGCGGCGCTGGTGCGCGAGCGGCGGCTGGCCAACGAAGTCGCCCACGAGCTGCGCACGCCGCTGTCCTCCATCGCGCTGCAGGCCAGCGCCCTGGCCGGAGACCTGGAGGCCGGTGCCAGGGCGCAGGCCATCGCGCGCATCGGCCAGGATGCCCTGCGGGCCGGCCATGTGCTCAACCAGCTGCTGGCCCTGGCCCGCGCGAGCCGGGCTGAGCTGCACGAGGCCAAGGCGCCGGTGGACCTGTGCGCCGTGGCCCGCCAGGTCTGCGCCGACTACGCGCAGGCGGCATGGCAGCGGGGCGACGACATGGTGCTGTCGGCCCCGCCGGAGCTCTGGGTGTCCGGGCATGTGCTGCTGCTGGACATCGCCGCGCGCAATCTGGTGGAAAACGCGCTCAAGCACACGCCGCAAGGCACGCACATCGCGGTGCAGGTGGGGGCGTCTGACGGGGCGGGTGCATGGCTGCAGGTGTGCGACGACGGCGCCCGGCGCCCTGGCGATGCTCCCGCCTCCGGGGGAGCGAGGGGCACCTCCGACAGCCTGCATCTGGGCCACGAGATCCTGCGGCGGGTGGCGGACATCCACGGCGGCCAGTTCGGCGCGGCACCGGCCTCCGCGCCCTTTACCACCTGTTTCCGGTTGGATTTGCCCCTGCCGCCGTCCGCGCCCCCCGGTTAAAATCACGGGTTACCAAGCGGTTACCACCGCACTGCCAGGCTGACAGCGCCTTCCTCCAACCTTCAACGGACCCTACGACCATGCCCCTCGTTTCGATGCGCGAACTGCTCGACCATGCCGCCGCCCACAGCTACGGCATCCCTGCCTTCAACGTCAACAACCTGGAACAGGTCCAGGCCGTGATGGCCGCCGCCGACGAAGTGGGCGCGCCGGTCATCCTGCAGGCCAGCGCTGGCGCGCGCAAGTACGCGGGCGAGCCTTTCATCAAGCACCTGATCCAGGCCGCCGTCGAGGCCTTCCCGCACATCCCCCTGGTGATGCACCAGGACCACGGAACCTCGCCCAAGGTGTGCGCCGGCGCCATCGACCTGGGCTTCGGCTCGGTCATGATGGACGGCTCCCTGATGGAAGACGGCAAGACGCCGGCATCGTTCGAGTACAACGTCGACGTGACGCGCAAGGTCGTGGAGATGGCCCACAAGGTGGGTGTCACGGTCGAAGGCGAGCTGGGCTGCCTGGGCAACCTGGAAACCGGCGAGGCTGGCGAGGAAGACGGCATCGGCGCCGAAGGCAAGCTGGACCACAGCCAGATGCTGACCGACCCCGAGGAAGCCGCCGTGTTCGTCAAGGCCACCCAGCTCGACGCGCTGGCCATCGCCATCGGCACCAGCCATGGCGCGTACAAGTTCAGCCGCAAGCCCACCGGCGACATTCTGGCCATCAGCCGGGTCAAGGAAATCCACAAGCGCATTCCCAACACCCACCTGGTGATGCATGGCTCCTCGTCGGTGCCCGCCGAACTGCTGGCCATCATCAACCAGTACGGCGGCAAGATGAAGGAAACCTACGGGGTGCCGGTCGAGGAGATCCAGGAAGCCATCAAGTTCGGCGTGCGCAAGATCAACATCGACACCGACATCCGCCTGGCCATGACCGGCGCGGTGCGCAAGTTCCTGGCCGAGAACCCCGACAAGTTCGATGCCCGCGAATGGCTCAAGCCCGCCCGCGAGGCCGCCAAGCAGGTGTGCAAGCAGCGTTACCTGGAGTTCGGCTGCGAAGGCCAGGGCAGCAAGATCAAGGGCCTGAGCCTGCAGGCCGTGGCGGCCCAGTACGCCGCGGGTACGCTGGCGCAAGTGGTGAACTGATCGTTGGCACGAGGCCCTGCGGGGCCGCTGCCCAGCCTGGTTGCGTTGTGCTGCCAGGCTTTTTTTTGCCTGTCTGCATGCAGAGACTGGGGAGTTCCCTCTACAGCAGACAAAGGTGACAGCGACAAGATCTTCTTCATGTAAGCTCGCGGTCAGCTTGCCCACCGGCAGCGCCGCAAGAAGTGTCCGATACCAGGGCGCGTTCAACACATTTCTCACCAGCTACACCGAGCTGGTTGTTGCATGGCAGAAGCCGTCGATGGACGGACTCGGGTGCCGTGGGATGATTGAAGGCGAATTCGTATGAACCTTTCTCTATGACTCTGACAATTTCAAAGTTCCGGCGGCTGTTGCCTGTGTTGGCTGTGACGGTGTTCACGGTGGCGTGCGCGCCCCTGACCGTTCCCCCCAAGTCCGAATATCCCGTCGGCCGGGCCCGTCTGGTGTTGCCGCCGGGGGCGTGGCAAGACCTGGGCACTTCCGAAGAAGCCATGTCCGGTCCCGCAGGCCGTACCCCGCTCCAGACCCGTGCGGTGGGGCTGCGGGGTGCGCAAGGTGAATGGCTGGCCGCGCTGCGGGTGCAGACCAACCGCACGGGCGACCTGCGTGGGTCTCCGCAAGGGGTGGGGTACTGCCCGCCGCAACAGGACGTCGTGGTCAAGGATCCCGCGGACGGCAGCCCCGTGCGCGCCGATTGCCTGCGCTTCAAGCTTTGGGCCAGCAGCCCCAGGTGGCTCGAAAAGAACCGGCCCGACCTGGTCCAGTGGATGGCCAGCCGCCAGATCGCGCTGAGCACTCCCTACGCGCATGTGGGCTACCGCTACGTCACCGAAGCGGGTGTCTGGGTGGCGGTGGATGCCCTGGTGGACCAGCGGCTGCTCAGCGTCCGGCCGCGCAGCAACGAAGAATTCCTGACCGCGGGCCTGCCCCTCCAGCAGTGGGCCCATGACCTGGCCCAGGCCGTGCGCCTGAGCGCCGGCATGATGGATGGCCACCTGGCCATTCCGCCGTTCCCATTTCCCGCGCCCCCTTCCAGACGCTAGCGCGCCGGCCCTCCCCTGCCTGGCGGCCTTGCATAACGATTACGAAACTCGAGGAGACCTCTGATGCAGACAAGCCCAGTCCCGCAGCCGCAGCGCATTGGCGTGCCAAGGGAAACTTTCCCTGGCGAAAAGCGCGTGGCCACCGTGCCCGATGTGGTGGAGAAGCTGGTCAAGCTGGGCTTCGCGGTTGCCGTGGAGTCGGGGGCAGGGGAGGCCGCCAACTTCAGCGATGACGCCTACCGTGCCGCCGGGGCCCAGGTCGTTGGCGACGCTGCCGCGCTGTGGGCTGCATCGGACATCGTCTTCAAGGTGCGCCCGCCCAGCAGCGAGGAAGTGGCGCTGATGCGCGAGGGCACGACGCTCATCGACTTCATCTGGCCCGCCCAGCACCCCGAGCTCATGCAGCAGCTGGCGGCCCGCAAGGCCACGGTGCTGGCCATCGACTGCCTGCCGCGCACGCTGTCGCGCGCCCAGAAGATGGATGCGCTGACCTCCACCGCAGGCGTCAGCGGCTACCGCGCCGTCATCGAGGCGGCCAATGCCTTCGGCCGCTTTTTCAACGGCCAGATCACGGCCGCGGGCAAGGTGCCGCCGGCCAAGGTGTTCATCGCGGGCGCGGGCGTGGCGGGGCTTGCCGCCATCGGCACGGCGGCCAACCTGGGCGCCATCGTGCGCGCCAATGACACGCGCGCCGAGGTGGCGGACCAGGTCAAGTCGCTGGGTGGCGAGTTCGTCAAGGTGGACTACGAGGAAGAAGGCTCGGGCGGCGGCGGCTATGCCAAGGTCATGAGCGAGGGTTTCCAGGCCGCACAGCGCAAGATGTACGCCGAGCAGGCCAAGGATGCGGACATCATCATCACCACCGCGCTGATCCCCGGCAAGCCCGCGCCCAAGCTCATCACGGCCGAGATGGTGCAGAGCATGAAGCCCGGCAGCGTGATCGTGGACATGGCCGCCGAGCAGGGCGGCAACTGCGAACTGACCGTGCCCGGCCAGGCAGTGGTGCGCCATGGCGTGACCATCGTCGGCTACACCGACCTGGCCTCGCGCCTGGCCAAGCAGTCGTCCACGCTGTACGCCACCAACCTGCTGCGCCTGACGGAAGAGCTGTGCAAGGCCAAGGACGGCGTGGCCGTGGTCAACATGGAGGACGACGCGATCCGCGGCCTCACCGTGGTCAAGGATGGGGCGATCACCTGGCCTGCGCCACCGCTCAAACAGGCCCCTGTGCCGGCACCCAAGGCCGCAGCGGCTCCTGTGGCCGCCAAGAAATCCAGCCATGGCCCGGGCGCACCGATGTCCGCCAAGACGCTGACCATCGTTTTTGCCGTGCTGGCCGTGCTGTTCTGGGCCATCGGCGCCTATGCGCCCGTGGCCTTCCTGGGGCACTTCACGGTGTTCGTGCTGGCCTGCTTCATCGGCTACATGGTGGTGTGGAATGTCACGCCCGCGCTGCACACGCCACTGATGAGCGTGACCAACGCCATCTCCAGCATCATCGCCATCGGCGCGCTGGTGCAGATCGCGCCGCCCGATGCGGGTGTCAACGGGCGCCCGGACGGGCTCATCCTGTGGCTGGCGTTTGCCGCGCTGGTGCTCACGGCCGTCAACATGTTCGGCGGCTTTGCGGTGACGCGCCGCATGCTGGCCATGTTCCGCAAGTAACTCCATCACAACAAGAACACGAGGAGCACAGAACATGTCCCCAAGTCTCGCCACCGTCGCCTACCTGGGCGCGGCCATTTTGTTCATCCTGAGCCTGGGCGGGCTCTCCAACCCCGAAACCTCGCGCCGGGGCAACCTGTTCGGCATGGTCGGCATGGCGCTGGCCGTGCTGGCCACGGTGTTCGGCCCGCGCGTCAGCCCCGCAGGGGTGGCCTGGATCGTCGGCGCTCTGGTCATTGGCGGCGGCATCGGCCTGTATGCGGCCAAGGTCGTCAAGATGACCCAGATGCCCGAGCTCGTCGCGCTCATGCACAGCCTGGTGGGCCTGGCGGCCTGCCTGGTGGGGTTTGCGAGCTATGTCGATACCTCGATCCAGCTGCAGGGCGCGGAGAAGATCATTCATGAGGTGGAGATCTATGTCGGCATCCTGATCGGCGCGGTCACGTTCAGCGGATCGCTGATCGCCTTTGGCAAGCTCAACGGCAAGATCGGTGGCAAGCCGCTGCTGCTGCCCGGCCGCCACTGGATGAACCTGGCCGCGCTGCTGGTCGTGATCTGGTTTGGCCGCGAGTTCCTGCGCGCCGAGACCATCGAACAGGGCATGGTGCCGCTGATGGTGATGACGGCGATCGCGCTGCTGTTCGGCATCCACATGGTGATGGCCATCGGTGGCGCGGACATGCCGGTGGTGGTGTCCATGCTCAACAGCTACTCGGGCTGGGCGGCGGCGGCCACGGGCTTCATGCTGTCCAACGACCTGCTCATCGTCACGGGCGCGCTGGTGGGCTCCTCGGGTGCCATCCTGAGTTACATCATGTGCAACGCGATGAACCGCAACTTCATCAGCGTGATCGCGGGCGGCTTCGGGTCGGGCGCTGGCACACCGGCCAAGAAGGGCGAGGCTGCCGAGCCGCAAGGCGAGGCCGTGCCCGTCAGCTCCGCCGAGACGGCCGAGCTGCTGCGCGATGCCAAGAGCGTCATCATCGTGCCCGGCTACGGCATGGCCGTGGCCCAGGCCCAGCACACCGTGTACGAGATCACCAAGACCCTGCGCGAAAAAGGCGTGGATGTGCGCTTTGCCATCCACCCGGTGGCGGGCCGCATGCCCGGCCACATGAACGTGCTGCTGGCCGAGGCCAAGGTGCCCTACGACATCGTGATGGAGATGGACGAGATCAACGAGGACTTCCCCAATGCCGACGTGGCCATGGTCATCGGCGCCAACGACATCGTGAATCCCAGCGCTCTGGACGACCCGACCAGCCCCATCGCAGGCATGCCAGTGCTCGAAGTGTGGAAGGCCAAGACCTCGATCGTGATGAAACGCTCCATGGCCTCGGGCTATGCGGGCGTGGACAACCCCCTGTTCTACAAGGACAACAACCGCATGCTGTTTGGCGACGCCAAGAAAATGCTCGACGAAGTTCTTTCCGCGCTCAAGGGGTGACGGGCATAATTCCACCGCGAAAAAAGCACGACCGTGCTGAAAAAATCAGCATGGTCTCACGGCCTCAATAAAACTTATCAGGAGACAAAAAATGACGAATCGCCCCTGGCTGGCTGCCTATCCGCAAGGCGTCCCCGCAGACATCGACACCGCGCAATACCCGTCGCTGGTGGCCCTCATGGACGAGGCGTTCACCAAGTACGCGGGCCGCGTGGCCTACAGCTTCATGGGCAAGGAAGTGACCTATGCCCAGACAGACTCGCTCTCCAGTGCGTTTGCGGCCTACCTGCAGGGCCTGGGCCTGGTCAAGGGCGACCGCGTGGCCATCATGATGCCCAACGTGCCGCAGTACCCCGTCACGGTGGCGGCCATCCTGCGCGCGGGCTTCGTGGTGGTCAACGTGAACCCGCTGTACACCCCGCGCGAGCTGGAGCACCAGCTCAAGGATTCGGGCGCCAAGGCCATTGTCATCATCGAGAACTTCGCCACCACGCTGCAAAGCTGCATTGCCAACACGCCCGTCAAGCACGTGGTGCTGTGCGCCATGGGCGACCAGCTGGGCCTGCTCAAGGGCGCGCTCGTCAACTACGTGGTGCGCAACGTCAAGAAGATGGTGCCCGCCTACAACCTGCCGGGCGCCGTGCGCTTCAATGACGCGGTGGCCCAGGGCACGCGCGGCACCCTCAAGAAGCCCGACATCCGGCCCGACGACATCGCGCTGCTGCAATACACCGGCGGCACCACCGGCGTGAGCAAGGGCGCGGTGCTGCTGCACCGCAATGTGATCGCCAACGTGCTGCAGTCCGAGGCATGGAACGACCCGGTGATGAAGAAGGTGCCCGCGGGCGAGCAGCAGACCAGCATCTGCGCGCTGCCGCTGTACCACATCTTCGCGTTCACCGTGAACATGATGCTGAGCATGCGCACGGGCGGCAAGACCATCCTGATCCCCAATCCGCGCGACCTGCCTGCCGTGCTCAAGGAACTGTCCAAGCACACCTTCCACAGCTTCCCGGCCGTGAACACGCTGTTCAACGGCCTGGCCAACCATCCCGACTTCAACACCGTCAACTGGAAGAACCTCAAGGTCTCGGTGGGCGGCGGCATGGCCGTGCAGGGCGCCGTGGCCAAGCTGTGGCTGGAGAAGACCGGCTGCCCCATCTGCGAGGGCTATGGCCTGTCGGAGACCAGCCCCTCGGTCAGCTGCAACCCCGTGACCGCCAAGGAGTTCACCGGCACCATTGGCGTGCCGCTCCCCGGCACCCTGATGAAGCTGCTCGACGACGACGGCCGCGAGGTGACCACCCTCGGCCAGCCCGGCGAAATCGCGATCAAGGGCCCGCAGGTGATGGCCGGCTACTGGCAGCGCCCCGATGAAACCGCCAAGGTCATGACCGACGACGGCTTCTTCAAGTCCGGCGACATCGGCGTCATGGACGAGCGCGGCTTCTTCAAGATCGTGGACCGCAAGAAGGACATGGTGCTGGTCAGCGGCTTCAACGTCTACCCCAACGAGGTGGAAGAAGTCGTGGCCAACTGCCCCGGCGTGCTCGAATGCGCCGTGGTGGGCGTGCCCGACGAGAAGACCGGCGAGGCCGTCAAGCTCGTGATCGTCAAGAAGGACCCCGCGCTCACCGAAGCGCAGGTCAAGGAGTTCTGCCGCGCCGAACTCACCGGCTACAAGCAGCCCAAGGTCATCGAGTTCCGCACCGAGCTGCCCAAGACGCCCGTGGGCAAGATCCTGCGCCGCGAGCTGCGCGACAAGAAATGACCATCCCCCTGAGCCGCTTCGCGGCTTCCCCCTTCTCTCGGCTCGCGCCGGGAAGGGGGACGACGCCAGCGGCCTGGCGAAGCCAGTTCCACGGCGTCCGCTGGTATGGGACGTGTCGGTTTCGTAGGCCATGACCACCGCCATCCTCAGCGCCTTGCCCGAAGAGCAAAGCTCGCTGGTCCCGCACCTGTCGCACCCCCAGCGCCTGGTGCATGCCGGCCGTTTCTTCTGGCGCGGCGACCTGTGCGGCCGGCCAGTGGTGCTGGCGCTCTCGGGCATCGGCAAGGTGGCGGCGGCCACCACGGCCACGGCGCTCATCGAGTGCTTCGGCGTGGCGCGCATCGTCTTCACCGGCGTGGCGGGCGGTGTGGGCGATGGCGTGAACGTGGGCGACGTGGTGGTGGCGCAGGACTACCTCCAGCACGACATGGACGCCTCGCCCCTGTTCCCCCGCTGGGAGATCCCGGGTTACACGCGCAGCCGCCTGGCATGCGACACTGTATTGTCTGCTCTGCTTCTGGAAGCGGCCAGCGCTTGTGTATCAAGGGCCAGCGGCCAATTTGGCTTGAAAACTGACGCAACAGATGCGTTGGAGGGTGTCTTGCACCGCGCGCACCACGGCCTGGTGGCCAGCGGGGACCGCTTTGTTTCCGCAGCCGATGAAGCCCACCGTCTGCGCACCACGTTGCGCGACGCCGGCCACGACGTGCTGGCCGTGGAAATGGAAGGCGCCGCCGTCGCCCAGGTGTGCCACGACTACGGCATCCCCTTCGCCGCCGTGCGCACCATCTCCGACCGTGCCGACGACACCGCCCACGCGGACTTCCCCCTCTTCGTCACGACCGTGGCCAGCCGCTACGCCGAACACATGGTGCTGGCGTTTTTGCAGAAACTATGAAATTGATAGCTGCTAGCGCTTGGTGAATAAGCGCTAGAGGCCAATTTAAATCATATTCTGCGCTGAAGTGACCGCCAGTCCCATCATCTGCCTGGCCCAGGTGTCGACAAGCTCAGCCCGAATGGGCAGGGGCTCGGATTCATGGGATCTGCTGCAGCGCCAGCAGCTACAAGTTCGACAGCTGCGCCGTGAAACCGGCGCACCCCAAATACCAGCGCCACCGTGGATCCGGCTTCGCCGGTCCACCGGAGGCGTCCCCCCTCGGGGGGGAAGGCGCGCAGCGCCACAGGGGGCTACTTCAACCAGCCCCGCTTGCGGAAGTACCACATCGGCCCCACCGCGCTGGCGATCATCAGCAGGATGCCGTAGGCATACCCGTAGCTCCACTCCAGCTCGGGCATGAACTTGAAGTTCATGCCGTACACGCTGGCGATCAGCGTGGGTGGCAGCAGCGCCACGCTGGCCACCGAGAAGATCTTGATGATCTTGTTCTGGTTGATGTTGATGAAACCGACCGTGGCGTCCATCAGGAAGTTGATCTTGTCGAACAAAAACGCCGTGTGGTTGTCCAGCGACTCGATGTCGCGCAGGATCTGGCGGGCTTCCTCGAACTGCTCGGAGTTGAGCATCTTGCTGCGCATCATGAAGCTCACGGCGCGGCGGGTGTCCATCACGTTGCGGCGGATGCGTCCGTTCAAGTCTTCCTGGCGCGCGATGGCGGCCAGCACCTCGCCCGCGCGGGCGTCGGTCACGTCGCCAGCCAGCACCTGGGTGCTCACCTTTTCCAGCTCGTCGTAGATGCCTTCGAGCGTGTCGGCCGAGTATTCGGCGTCGGCGTCGAACAGCTTGAGCAGCACTTCCTTGGCGTCCTCGATGAGGCCAGGGGCCCGGCGCGCGCGCATGCGCAGCAGGCGGAACACCGGCACGTCCTCGTCGTGGATGGAGAACAGCACGCCCCGGCTCTTGAGGTTGGCGTTGTGCTGGTTCAGGATGAAGGCCACCCGCACCGAGCGCGGGTCTTCGTCGTCGTCGATCAGAAAGTCGCTGCGGATGTGCAGCTCGCCGTTGTCTTCTTCGTAGAAGCGGGCGGATTCCTCGATGTCCTCGTCCATCGCATCCTCGGGGATGGACAGGCCGTAATGCTGCTTGATCCAGCGCTTTTCTTCGAGGGTGGGGGCTTCCAGGTCCACCCAGATCGGCTGGAAGCGGGTCAGCTCTTCCAGGGACTCGATTTCTTCCTGGAACAGCCGGCCATTGGCGAGCGTGAAGATGTTGAGCATGGGCTCACTCCCTTGTTGTGTGGCATCTGCGGTGTGGGGGATCGGGTGCTTTCAACCCCACAGCAGGCAGGCCGGGGAGCTGAAAGCTACCAACTCGGGTAGGTTTCCAAGGAGCTTTCTCCGTAAAAAATGGACAGGCGGCGGATTATGGCACTGCCGCCGCGGCGGGCCCGTGGCAAAAGCCCGCGCCCGCCGTGGTCAGGTGGATGAAGCCTGGCGCACGATGGCCAGTGCCCGGCACAGGTCGGCCCAGGCGGCGGCCTTGGTCTCCTGCGAGCGCAGCAGGAAGGCGGGGTCGTAGGTCACCACGGCGGGGCACCCGCCCAGCGCGTGTGGCCCCGCGCGCAGGCGGCCCAGCGGTTCGGTGCGGCCCAGCGCCACGCGCGCCGCGACATGGCCCAGCACCAGCACCAGGGCGGGCTGCAGCGATGCCACGGTCTCGGCCAGCGTGGCCTGGATGTCCGCGCTCGCCTGCGTGCCGGGGGCGGGGCGCTCCAGCGCGGCCAGGAACACGCGGGGATGCCGGTGCAGTTGCATGGCGCGCAGCATGTTGTCGAGCAGGCGGCCTGCGTCGCCGCCCAGCGGGTCGTCGGGGGTGAGGCATTCGGCCACGATCAGCCAGCCCGGGCCCAGCCCGGCGGGCGCCTGCGCCGGATCGGCCAGGGGGTACAGCGGCTGGGGCGCGTGCAGCCTCAGGGCCGGGGCGACGGGGGCCGTCGCGGTGGAGAGGGTGGAGGGCGGCGTGTCCTGCGCTGGCGCCGGTGCAGCGCGCGCGGGCACCCGGGGCGGGGTGGGGGGCGCCGCGCGGTCGGGGGCGGCGGCCAGGGCTGTCGTGGCGGCCACCAGGGCGGGCCGCGCCGGTGGGCGATCGGTGCCGGGGGCTGCTGTGGCGCCCACTGCTTGCGCGGCTGGCGCCGCCACCGCCACGGCCTGTGGCGGGCCCCACACGGTGACGCCCATTTCTTGCAGCATGGCGCGCTGTCGCGCATCGAGGTGGAGGCTCATACGGGCGGGGTGGGTGGTTCTTGCGGGTTACAGGGGCAGGCTCATGACCACGGCGTCTTCGCGCTGGCCCTCGGCCGCGGGGTAGTAGCGCTTGCGTTCGCCCACGCGGCGAAATCCGTGCGCCTGGTAGATGCGCTGAGCGCGCACGTTGCTCACGCGCACCTCCAGCCACAGCCACTGCGCACCCCGTCCGCGTGCCCACAGGGCCAGCGCATCAAGCAGCACCCGCGCCCAGCCCTGGCGCTGGAATTCGGGCGTGACGGTGATGTTGAGCAGGTGCACTTCGTCCACGCCCAGCATCGCCACGAAGTAGCCCAGCAGATGGTCGCCGGCCATGAGCAGCTGGGCCTGGTAGCCCGAGGCCAGCGCATCGGTGAAGTTGCCGCGCGTCCAGGGGTGCGAATAGGCGCGTTGCTCCACCGCCAGCACGGCGTCGAGCCGCGCGAGCGTGAGGGTTTCAAAGCGCGCTTCCAGGGCGCGGGCGGGCGGGGTGGGCAGGGCGCTCATGCGGTTGTGGCCAGGACAAGGTTCACTGGGACGCGCCAACCCCGGGTTCCTGCGGGTTGGCTGCCGCCTGGGCGGCGCGCAGGGCGGCACGTTCGGCGGTGGTTTGCGCCACTTTATCGCGGATATAGCGCGGCAGCGCATCGCGGGCTGGCACGCCGTGGCCGGCGGCCAGCAGCGCAGGGGCCAGGCGCAGCAGCGCACCGGCCGTGGGCAGCGCGGCCACATGGGGGGCATCGGGCGCGAGCCGGTCGCCGTAGGGGGCCTGCGCATTGCCCGCCACCGTCCAGCCCGGGGGCGGCAGCACGGATTCCGGCGCGCCCAGTCCAAAGTCGGCGTCGGCCTGCCAGCGTGCCTCGGGGGCCCGCCATTCGCAGCGCGCGTGGTAGACCTCGTCCATGCGCGCGTCCAGCACCGCCACCACGCGCGTGCAGCCCTGCGCGTGGCGCGCCTCCTCGGCCACCGCGAGCAGGGTGTCCACGGGCAGCACCGGCACGCCGTGGCCCCCGCGCGCGCCAAACGCCAGCCCCTGGGCCACGGCGCAGGCGGTGCGCAGGCCGGTGAAGGAACCCGGCCCCCGGCCAAACACGATGGCCTCGAGCGTGTCGAACGACACGCCGGCCTGCGCCATCAGGCTGCGCACCGCCGGGATCAGGGTGGCCGATGCCTGCGCGCCCCCGGGGCCCGTGTGATGCCACACGGCATCGCCCTGCTGTACCGCGATGGAGAGGGTGTCGGTGCTGGTGTCGAAGGCAAGCAGATTCATGGGGCCTGGGGGTTTGCGCGGCAAAAAGAGGTCAGGAGGCGGTGTGGCCAGGGGCGGGCGTGGCGGTGGCGGCCGGGCCCGCCGGGCTCCTGCGCAGCACGCCCAGCAGGATACCGGCAGTCACCAGCAGCAGGCCGGCGACGAGGTTCCAGTACATCGGCTCGTCCAGGAACACCACGGCACCGATGGCCGAGAGGCCAGGCACCAGCGCCGTGATCATGGTGGAGCGCACGGGCCCATAGTGCTGGATCATGCGCGTGAAGCCGATGCCCGAGATCACCACCGAGCCGCCGCCCTGGAACACCATGTGAAAGACGATCTCGCTCCAGGGCGCCAGCGCCAGGTGGCTGGTGACGGCGCCCAGCGTGGTCAGCAGGGCATAGCCGGGCACATAGACCAGGCAGGCAAACGCCGTGATCGCGATGGTGGCCTGCACGGCGTCCACCGCGTGGCGCCGGGCCAGCACGCTGTAGGTGGCCCAGCTCGCGGCCGCCATCATGAAGAGCAGGTCGCCCTTCCACACGTCGCCCCCCGAGAAGGCCGCCAGCAGGCTGCGGCCGCCCACCAGCAGGTCGCCCGCCACGATGAAGGCCAGGCCCGCGGCACGCAGCGGGGTGATGTGGTCGCGCAGCAGCGCGGCGGCCAGCAGCGCCGTCCACAGCGGCAGGCTGCCCGGCATCAGCACGGCCGCGTGGGTGGCGGGCGCATGGAAGAACCCCGCGTAGGCCAGCATGGCGTACAGCAGCCCGCCGAAGATGCCCAGCAGGGCCGTGGTGCGCAGCGGGAGGGGCGAGACGCCCGCCAGGCTGGAGGGCGGGGCGGACGCGCCCTGCGCCGCCGTGCGCCGCCGCACCATCCACCAGCCCCAGGGCAGCAGCACCAGGCTGGCGCCGGTGATGCGCAGCAGCGCGATGTCGAACGGGGTGAGCGTGCGCTGGGCCGAGGCGCGGGCAATGACGATGAAGCCTGTCCAGATGGTGACGGTCACGACCGCCGCCAGCAGGCCCATGGCACGAGGAGAAAAGCGCATCGGGGGATTATCGGTGCCTGCCGCCGCCAGCGCTGGCGCGCGGCTTGCCGGCGGGGCCGGGGCAGAGGCCGCCCCTGGCGCCGGGCGATAGACTTCCGCCATGTTTTCTCTTCCTGTTGCCTGGCGCTGGAATGCGCTGCGGGATGCCGTGCGCTGCTGCGCGGCATCGCTTGTCCTGGCGGGGGGCGCCGGCGCCGCCGGGGCGCAGTCCACCACCCCCGCACCCGTTTCGTTGCCTCCGGAAGTCGAGGCGGCCCTGCAGCGCGCCAGGCTGCCGCGCGAGGCGCTGTCGGTGGTGGTCGTGGATGCCCAGGGCGGGCGCGCTGCGGCGCGCCTTTCGCACCGCGCGCAGGCCCAGGTCAACCCGGCGTCGGTGATGAAGCTGGTGACCACTTACGCGGCGCTGGAGCAGCTGGGCCCCGCCTATGTGTGGAACACCCCGGTCTACGTGCAGGGCACGGTGCAGGAGGGCAGCTTGCGCGGCAATGTCTACATCCAGGGCCAGGGCGACCCCAAGCTCGTCATGGAGCGCCTGTGGCTGCTGATGCGGCGCCTGCAGGGCCAGGGCATCCAGGTCATCGTGGGCGACATCGTGCTCGACCGCACCGCCTTCGATGTGCCCGACCACGACCCGGCGCGCTTTGACGGCGAGCCCCTGCGCCCGTACAACGCCGCGCCCGACGCGCTGCTGCTCAACTACAAGTCCTCGGTGATGACCTTCGTGCCCGACGCCGCCGGCGGGCTGGCCCGCATCCAGTACGACCCGCCCCTGGCGGGCGTGTCGCGCCAGCCCACCGTGGCGCTGGCGGCGCCGGGCACCGAGTGCGGAGACTGGCGTGGCGCCCTGCGCGCGGAGCTGGCCGACCCCGCCAAGGTGGTCTTCCAGGGGGTGTACCCGGCCGCCTGCGGCGAACGCGTGTGGCCCGTGGCGGCGGCCGACCCGCGCGGCTTTGCGGCGCGCGCGGTGGAAGGCATGTGGCGCGAACTGGGCGGCAAGCTCACGGGCAGCGTGCGCGAGGGCAAGGTGCCGGCCGGCCTGAAGCCCGCCTTCGTGGCCACCTCGCCCCCCCTGGCCGAGGTGGTGCGCGATGTGAACAAATACAGCAACAACGTGATGGCGCAGCATGTCTTCCTCACGCTGGCATTGCAAAGGAACGGTGTGGCCACCTTCGACGGTGCCCGCGAGGCCCTGCGCCAGTGGTGGCTCGCGCGCATGGGCGATGCGGAACTGCCCCTGGCCGACAACGGCGCGGGCCTGAGCCGGGACGCCCGCCTGACCGCGCAGGCGCTGGCGCGCATGCTGCAGGTGGCCTGGGCCTCGCCCGTGATGCCGGAGCTCGTGGCCTCGCTGCCCATCTCCGGCGTGGACGGCACGCTGCGCCGCAGCCAGAGCCGCGCGGGCGTGGCCCACCTCAAGACGGGCAGCCTGCGCGACGTGATGGCCGTGGCGGGCTACGTGCACGCGGCCAGCGGCCGGCGCTATGTGCTGGTGGCGGTCGTCAACCATGCCAATGCCGGCGCAGCGCGGCCCGTGCTGGACAGCCTGGTCGACTGGGCGGCGCGTGACCAGTGAATAATCCGGCGTTGCCCCGGCCCCGCGCGCCCGGGCCTTCGCTTCGAACAGGTTTCCGGAACCACCGCCCCATGCCCACGACCGAGCTCATCGGCTACCTTGCCGCCGCCATGACCACCTGCAGCTTCGTGCCGCAGGCGCTGCACACCTTCCGCACGCGGGATGTCCGCGGCATTTCGCTGGGCATGTACAGCGTGTTCACGGCGGGCGTGGCGCTGTGGCTGGTCTATGGGCTGACCCTGGCGGCCTGGCCCATCGTGGTGGCCAATGCCATCACGCTCGCGCTGGCGGGGACGATCCTGGGAATGAAGGTGGCCTACGGGGCAGGCGGCGGGCACTGACCGCCGGCCCGTGGCGGCACGCTGTCGCCTAGGCGTCTGCGCGCCCGGTGCGGTCCGCGTTATCCCCTATGGATGGTGCAGTGCAGGTGCGCGCACGATGCGTCGTTCCTTCCAGACCTGAGGTATCCATTCATGACGTATTTCCGCCTTACCTGTGTCGCCGCCGCCGCGGTCCTGCTTGTTGCCTGCGGTGGCTCCGACGATCCCGCCCGCGGCGCGCTGATCGATCCCCCGGCGGTGCTCACCACGCTGACGGCCGCGCAGATCGACGCAGGCACTTCCAGCAGCGGCCTGCAGGCCATCACCGGCAAGGCGAAATGCGACGTGAAGGTGGTTGCGCTCAATTACGCCACCGCGGGCGCCAAGGGGGGCGAGAGCACCAACGCCTCCGGCGTGATGCTCGTGCCCGCGGGCAGCTGCAGCACCGCCGCGCCGCTGGTCGCCTATGCCAAGGGCACCGACGTGCAAAAGCCCCGCACCCTGGCCAATCCGCAGGACAGCGAAACCTTCCTGCTCGCCGCCATGTACGCCGCCCAGGGCTATGCCGTGGTGGCCACCGACTACCTGGGGTTTGCCAAGTCGGGCTACAGCTACCACCCCTACCTGCACGCCGACTCGGAAGCCACCTCCGTCATCGACTCGGTGCGCGCCGCCCGCAACGCGGCGGGCACCGTGGGCGCCAATCTGTCGGGCAAGGTCATGTTCACGGGCTACTCGCAGGGCGGGCACTCGTCGATGGCGGCGCACCGCTCCGCGGAGCGCGACTACGGCAATGAATTCAACGTGGTGGCCGGCGCCCACCTGGCGGGCCCCTACAACCTGTCGGGTTCGCTGCGCATCCCGGACGCCATCGCGGGCGTGCAGTTCTTCGTTCCGTACCTGGTGACGGCCTGGCAGAAGGTCTATGGCGATGTCTACACGGACGTCAAGCAGGTCTTCAAGGCGCCGTACTCGGGCTACATCGAGACCCTGCTGCCCCACCCCACGCTGACCTACACCACGCTGGTCACCTCGGGCACCCTGCCCGCGGGCACGCCCAACCAGGCGCGTGATGCGCTGTTCCAGCCCGCCTTCATCACGGGCTCGCAGACCAGCACCACCCACCCCCTGTACCTGGCGGCCAAGAAGAACGACCTGCTGGGCTGGAACCCCAAGGCCCGCGTGCTGCTGTGCGGCGGCGCTGGCGACCCCACGGTGCCGCCCGCCATCCACCAGCGGATCATGAAGGCCGACTTCGACAGCCGGGGCCTGACCAACGTGGCGTCGGTGGACGTCGATGCCGCGATCCAGGCCACCTTCGGCCCGGGCGGCCAGGCCCCCACCGATCCGGCATCGGCCGCATTCGCGACCTACTACGCCGCCTACCACGGCACGTATGAGCCACCCTTCTGCCATGCACAGGCCCGTGCAGTGTTTGACACCGTCAAGTAGGCAAAGGCATCCGCCCTGCCCGCCCAGGGCAGGGCGCACAGCAAAAAGCCGACCCTGGGGTCGGCTTTTTTGTGCCTCCCGGTGGCGCGCTCCACGAGCGCCGCCACCCCGCAGGCGGGTTACCAGCGCGCCTTCAGCCGGTCATGGGCGTAGGTGCCGAACTGGCGTTGTGCCGAAGGGGTGAGGTACACCGGGTCGGCGAACACGTAGGAGGCCTGGTTGGCGCCCGCCAGCAGCGTCGAGGGGGTGCACAGGGCCGAGTTGACCTGGCCCGCGCCGATGCCGATGCCGTTGGCGGCGTCCACGGAGGTGCACACGGGCGTCGTGGCGTTGTTGAAACCGTAGTTGGCGGGCACGCTCGTGTACAGGTTCACGTAGTAGGCGGAATCGACGTACAGCACGTTGGCGCCGAGGTCCACGATGCCCACGAGCAGGCCGTCGTTGAAGCGGCTGCTGGCGTCGGTCAGCAGCGCCTCGCGGCGGATGGCCTTGGCCCAGGGGGTCTTGCTCAGGTCATAGGTGCCGGTCACCACCACGTACTTGGCGCCCGCGGCGACGAGGCGGCGCACCTGCGCGGCCATGTCCTCACCGGCCTGGCGGGCTGCGGCCACCATGGCGGCTTCCGTCTGGGTGCCTGCCTGCACGGCGGCCATGCCGGCGATCACGTCGCTGATGCCGCCGCTCAGGATCACCACGTCGTTGGCCGCGAAGCTGCCGCTGGCCAGGAAAGTATCGATCTGCTCGGTGATGGTGGGGGTGCTGGCGTTGCCCGCGGCGTCGGGCTTGGCCTTGACGCGGGCGTTGCCCACCGCGTAGCTCTTGCCGCCCGCCGAGGCGGCCGTGAGGGGCTTGCCGTAGCTGGCGGCCACCTGCAGGGTCCAGTTGTTCACGCTGCCGTCATTGACGGTGTAGCGCGTTCCCTTTTGCCCCACGTCGCTGTTGGCATCGCCGAACGCGATGAAGCGCTCGGGCGTGATGGCCGATTCGGTGGTGCTTGAACCGCAGGCCGCAAGCAACGCGGCCGACGCACATGCGGCGACCAGAACGGTGCGGCGCATCCAATTTGCTGCCATGTATTTCTCCAGAAAAGTGGGGGGTAGTTTAGCGGTGCAACGTCAACCCATGTAAAGCCGCCTTGTGCGGCTGGAATCATGCGGCAGATGCCCGTTGCAGGCGGTCACGAACGCCTTCCCACTCGGGCTCGGCGGGCGGGGTCTCGATCCAGATCAGTTTCACGCCGTCGTCGTCGAAGCCGCGCAGCACGGCGAACAGCTGCTGGGCCGTGGCGGCCGCGTCGTCGGGCATACGCCGCATGACGAGCCTGGAGGACTGGGTGCGCAGCGCGGCACGGGCATAGACCGCGATGTGGGCGGCCTCGGCGCCCAGCAGGTCCAGGCCGGTCTGCAGGGCCTTGGCGTCCATCAGGCGCACCTTGGCGGCGGGGGCGTAGTGGGCTTCGAGCGTGCCGGAGGCGCGCGGCGTGAGCGCGGGCAGGTCGTCCCTGGACAGCGGCGCGGTGCCGCAGGCGGCCTCAATCTGCTCGCGCGTGACGGCGCCCGGGCGCAGCAGCACTGGCACGCCGCGCGTGCAGTCCACGATGGTGCTTTCGATGCCCACTTCGCACGGGCCACCGTCGAGTACCAGCAGCCCGGCGCCCAGCTCGTCCTGCACGTGCCGGGCGGTGGTGGGGCTCACGCGGCCAAAGCGGTTGGCGCTGGGGGCCGCCACGCCCCACACGGGCGGGCCGCCCAGGGCATCGCCATCGCCGGGCGTGGCGCAGGCCAGCAGCAGCGCGTGCGCCACGGGGTGGGCGGGGCAGCGCAGCCCCACGCTGTCCTGGCCGCCCGTGGCGGCCGTGGCCACGCCGGACAGGCGCGGCAGGATGAGCGTGAGCGGTCCGGGCCAGAAGGCATCGACGAGCTTCTGTGCAAAACCCGGTACCTCACTGGCGAAGTGGGCAATGCCTTCGGCATTGGCCACGTGCACGATCAGCGGGTGATCGCTGGGGCGCCCCTTGGCGGCGAAGATCTGCGCCACGGCGGTATCGCTGCTGGCGTCGGCGGCCAGGCCATACACGGTTTCGGTGGGCAGGCCCAGCAGCGCGCCGCTGCGCACGGCCCGCGCTGCGGCGGCGATGGATGCGGGCTGGGTGCCGTCAAGAATCATGGTCAGAACGGCGCGATGCCCAGGAGGGCCGCAGCCCGCAGGGCGGTGGCCCGCGCAGCGTCGGGGGTGGCGGCGGTGATGTTGAGGTGGCCCATCTTGCGGCCGCGCTTGGCGTCGCGCTTGCCATACAGGTGCAGGTGCGTGCCGGGCAGGGCCAGCACCTCGGCCCAGGGGGGCGTCTGCTCCGTGCCGCCCTGCGCAAACCACAGATCGCCCAGCAGGTTGAGCATCACGGCGGGGCTGTGCTGGCGCGGCTGCGTGAGCGGCAGGCGGGCCATGGTGCGCACCTGCAGCTCGAACTGCGACACGTCGCAGGCGTTCTGGCTGTAGTGGCCGCTGTTGTGCGGGCGCGGGGCGATCTCGTTGACCACCAGGCCGCCGTCCTGCAGCACGAAGAACTCCACGCAGAGCACGCCGACGTACTGCAGGCCGTTTGCTATCGAAATTGCAGCTGCTACCGCTTGCTGAATAAGCGCTGGAGGCAGATTTTGTTCAAAAACCTCCGTCACGGCCAGGATGCCGTCGCGGTGCAGGTTGCGCTGCACGGGCAGGTGCACGGTGGCCCCGTCGGCGCCGCGCGCCACGATCACCGAGCATTCCAGTGCCAGCGGCAGCATCTTCTCCAGCACGCAGGGCACCTTGCCGACAGAGTCCCAGGCAGCGGCCAGCTCGGCGGGCGTCTTCACGCGCACCTGGCCCTTGCCGTCGTAGCCCATGCGGGCCGTCTTCAGGATGCCTGGTAATAGATCAGAAGAAACTGCAGCCAGTTGCTCCGCCGTTTCGATCAGCGCATACGGCGCACAGAGCACGCCGCAGGCCACAAAGTGGGCCTTTTCGCGGGCCCTGTCCTGCGCCACCGACACAGCGCTGGCGGCAGGCGACACGGGGCGTTGCGCAGCCAGTGCAGCCAGCGCGGCAGCGGGTACGTTTTCGAACTCGGTGGTCACCGCATCCGACAGGCGGGCCAGCTCGGCCAGGCCCTGCGGGTCTTCATAGCCGGTCTGGATGTGGTGGTGGCTCACCAGCCCGGCGGGGCTGGTCGGGTCGGCATCGAGCACGGCGGTGAAGTAGCCCATGGCCTGCGCCTGGTGCACGAACATGCGGCCCAGCTGGCCGCCGCCGAGCACGCCCAGTGTGCTACCGGGCAGAAGGGGGTGATGGGTGGATTTTTTCATCGCCGGGCCGCCCCAAGATGAAAAAGCGGCCCCCTCGGGGGGCAGCGACCCGCGCAGCGGTGGAGCGTGGGGGTCGTGTTCATGCGGGCGGCAAGGTCATGTTGCGGGCCACTTCCGTCTGCTCGGCGCGAAAGGCTTCGAGGCGCTGGCGCAGTTCGGGGCTTTCGTTGGCCAGCAGGGCCACGGCGAACAGGGCGGCATTGGCAGCGCCCGCCGTGCCGATGGCGAACGTGGCCACGGGGATGCCCTTGGGCATCTGCACGATGCTGTGCAGCGAATCCACACCCTGCAGGTGGCGACTGGCCACGGGCACGCCCAGCACGGGCACGGTGGTCTTGGCGGCAATCATGCCGGGCAGATGGGCGGCGCCACCGGCGCCCGCGATGATGGCCTTCAGGCCCCGGCCGGCGGCCGCCTCGGCGTAGGCGAACATGTCGTCGGGCATGCGGTGGGCCGAGACCACGCGGGCCTCGTGCGGGATGCCGAATTGCTCAAGAATCTGCACTGCATGCTGCATGGTGTCCCAGTCGCTGCTGGAACCCATGACCACGCCGATCTGGATGGGTTTCATGGTGTGGAAGGTGCCTTGGCCGCGGGCTGCGCCCGCGGCACGGCTGTAGGTGGAACCCGCGATTTTACTTTTTGCGCTTCCCTTCGCCGCACCCGGGCATGTCGATGGGCCAAAATAGCGCGAACCAACCAGCTTGACCGGCCCCGCCCGTACACCACCATGATTGACGTCACCGTAGAGAACTTTGAAGCCGAGGTCGTTGCCGCCTCGATGACCGTGCCCGTGCTGGTGGACTTCTGGGCGCCCTGGTGCGGCCCCTGCAAGTCGCTGGGGCCGGTGCTGGAAAAGCTCGAGACCGAATACGCCGGCCGCTTCAAGCTCGTCAAGATCGACTCGGACCAGGAGCAGCAGCTGGCGGGCATGTTCGGCATCCGCAGCATCCCCACCTGTGTGCTGCTCATGAACGGCCAGCCCGTGGACGGCTTCATGGGGGCCCTGCCCGAGGGCCAGGTGCGCGCCTTCCTCGACAAGCACGTGCCCACCGCCGAGGAAATGGTGGCCGAAATGGAGGAGGAAGAAGCCCAGGACGCCCTGGCCGAGGGTGACACCAGCACCGCGCTGGAGAAGCTGCAGCATGCGGTGGTGACCGATCCCTCCAACGACGATGCGCGCTTCGACTACGTCAAGCTCCTGCTGCAGCTGCACCGCGAGGACGATGCCAAGGTCGCGTTCGCCCCCGTGATCGCCAAGGCCGCGGGCTCGCGCAAGCTCGGCGCGCTGAAAGTCTGGATGGATGCTATTGATTTCGTAGCTTCTGGCGCATATGGAGAAAGCGCTGAGGCCGATTTCGATGCCAAGATTGCCGCCAACAAGCGCGATTTCGATACCCGCTACGCCCGCGCCCGCTGGCTCTTGGCCGGCCAGCGCTGGACGGACGCGATGGACGAACTGCTCGAAATCCTCATGCGCGACAAGGCCTGGGGCGAAGAGATCGCCCGCAAGACCTACGTGGCCATCCTCGAGATCATCGAACCCCCCAAGGCGAAAGTGGCCGACGGCCAGATCCCGCCCGACGACCCGGTGGTGGCGACCTACCGGCGCCGGCTGTCGAGCGTGGTGCTGAGCTAGAACAGGCTACCCCCTGAGGCGCCTTGCGCCTTCCCCCTGGAAGGGGGACGCCGCCAGTGCGGCGGGGCGGCCCTTGCACGGCGGCCGCTGGCCTGTACCGTGCCCGTTGCGACGGCATCGTGCGATGGGTAGAAAAGAAAAGAAAAGGCTCCCGGTTGGGAGCCTTTTGTGTTTTTTAGGCAGGTCGCCGTTTAACCGACCAAACGCTCCAGCGCCTCGCGGTACTTGGCGGCGGTTTTTTCGATCACTTCGCGCGGCAGGCGGGGGGCGGGCGCGGTCTTGTCCCAGGGCTTGCCGTTCACCTGGGCCTGCTCCAGCCAGTCGCGCACGAACTGCTTGTCGTAGCTTGGCGGGTTCTGGCCGGCGGCCAGGGCGGCTTCGTAGCCTTCCACGGGCCAGTAGCGCGAGCTGTCGGGCGTGAGCACCTCGTCCATCAGCACCAGCGTGCCATCGGGCGCCAGGCCAAACTCGAACTTGGTGTCGGCGATGATCATGCCTTTGGTCAGCGCGATCTCGGCGGCGGCCTGGTAGATCGCAATGCTGAGGTCGCGGATGCGGGTCGCCAGGTCCAGGCCGATCATCTCCACCGTGCGCTCGAAGGTGATGTTCTCGTCGTGCTCGCCCATGGCGGCCTTGGCGGCGGGGGTGTAGATGGGCGCGGGCAGCTTGGCGGCATTGGTCAGCCCTTCGGGCAGCGGCACGCCGCAGACCGAGCGCGATTCCTGGTACTCCTTCCAGCCGCTGCCGGCCAGGTAGCCGCGCACCACGGCTTCGACGGGGATGGGCTGCAGCCGCTGCACGAGCATGGACCGTCCACGGATCTGCGCGGCCTCCTGCGCGGACACCACGCTTTCCGGCGCGTCGCCCGTCAGGTGGTTGGGGCAGATGTATCCGAGCTTGTCGAACCAGAACAGCGCCATCTGCGTGAGCAGCTCGCCCTTGCCGGGGATGGGTTCGCCCATGATCACGTCGAAGGCCGACAGGCGGTCGCTGGCCACCATCAGGATGCGGTCGTCGCCCACGGCGTAGTTGTCGCGCACCTTGCCACGGGCCAGCAGGGGCAGCGAGGTCAAGGCGGAAGTGTGCAGGGCGTTGGAGCTGGGCTGGGTCATGGTGTCGGGGTGGGCGGTCAATGTCCGCTGCAGGCAGGCCGAAGAACGTGGGGAATGGAGCGCGGGGGCATGGGAAATGCCTGCTGGCGCGCAACCGGTGGATTTTACGCGCGGGGCCCGAAGCGTGCGCGTGGCATGGGTTCGCGAGGGCGCGCGGGAGCGCACCGGAACGCGCCTTCGGCGAACGGGCCAGCGCGCTTCGTGCCGTTGCGGCACACTGGCGGCCCTGAGTCCGACCTGGCCGCCCTGGCCGCTTCCTGTGCCCTCCCATTCCACCCTGACCCCCCGCCGAGAACTGTGGCTGCTGCTCACGCTGGCCGGCATCCAGTTCACCCACATCCTCGACTTCATGATCATGATGCCGCTGGGGCCCCAGTTCACGCGGCTGTTTGCCATCAGCGATGCGCAGTTCGGCCTGCTGGTCTCGGCCTACACGCTCTCGGCGGGCGCATCCGGGCTGCTGGCCTCGACCTACATCGACCGTTTCGGCCGCAAGCGGCTGCTGCTGACGCTGTACGTCTTGTTCGGGCTGGCCACGCTGGCCTGCGGCGTGGCACCCACCTACGGCACGCTCATGGCCGCGCGCATCCTGGCGGGGGCCTTCGGGGGCGTGCTGTCGGCGCTGTCGCAAACCATCGTGGCCGACGTGATCCCCTTCGAGCGGCGCGGGCGCGCGATGGGCATCGTGATGACGTCGTTTTCCCTGTCCACCGTGGCCGGTGTGCCCCTGGGGCTGATCCTGGCCGAATACGGGGGCTGGAACCTGCCATTCCTGGCCATTGCGCTGATGGTGGGCGTGCTGGCCGTTCTGGCGGCACGCACCATGCCCGTGATGACGGGGCATCTGCGGGCCGCGGATGGCCGCACCGCGCTGGGCGGTATCGCCCAGGTGCTGGCCGACGCCAACCACCGCTGGGCCTTCCTGTTCTCGGCGCTCATCATGTTCGCCGGCTTCACGGTGATTCCCTACATCACCATCTACATGCAGGCCAACGCCGGGGTGCGGCCCGACCAGATTCCCCTGGTGTACCTGTGCGGCGGCGTGGTGACGCTGTTCACCGCGCGCCTGTTCGGCGTGCTCACGGACCGCTGGGGCAAGGTGGTGATGTTCCGCTGCCTGGCGCTGGCCGGCGCGTTGCCCCTGCTGGGCATCACGCTGGTGCGCGGGGTGCCGCTGGTGGCCGTGCTGGTGGTGTCGACGCTGATGTTCGCGCTGATGAGCGGCCGCATGATTCCGGGCATGGCCATCATTTCCTCGGCGGCCCGGGCGCCCTTGCGCGGCACCTTCATGACGCTGAATGCGTCGGTGCAGTCCGCGGCGATGGGCGTGGCGTCCTTTGTGGGCGGGGTGCTGATCAGCCGCGACGCGCAGGGGCTGGTGCAGAACTACTGGATGGCCGCCGTGGTGGGCATTGCGGCGAGCCTGCTGTCAATGGTGGTGGTGGGGCGGCTCACGCTGCACGGCGCGGCGCCCGCGGCACGGTGAGGAGCCGCATCTGCGGGACGGCGGTGTACGGGACGGCCCACCCGGCAACCTGCCCATTGTGCGCGCTTTTCGGAGGCTTGGCACCTTGGTTGGCATAACCCAGCGGACAGGGTCGGTATGGGATTGCTTTTCAGGGAGGGCGGGGGCATAGTGACTTCACGTCAACGGGATGCATCCAGGTTCGCCGAGCCGCTCCTCTGATCCAGGGCGGCGTTCTTCCACCGAGAGTGTTACAGGAGACTTATTTATGAACTTGACGATCAGCGGTCACCACCTCGAAGTTACCCCAGCCTTGCGCAACTACGTCACCACCAAGCTGGACCGGATCACCCGCCATTTTGACCAGGTTGTCGATGTCAAGGTACTGCTGACGGTAGAGAAGCAAAAGGAGAAGGAAAAGAGGCAGCGAGCGGAATGCAACATCCACGTCAAGGGCAACGACCTGTTTGCCGAAAGCTCCCACGCCGACCTGTATGCCGCCGTGGATGAACTGGTCGACAAGATGGACCGCCAGGTCGTGCGCCACAAGGATCGCCTGCAGGACCATCACCACGATGCCGCCAAGCGCGAACTGCACGCCTGATGCGGCAGCCCTGAGCCTGGCACAGCAGCCGCCCACTGGGCGGTTTTTTTGTTGCCCGATGCGTTGTGCTCAGGGTTTTCGCCAACGTGTGCATAATTGTTACCCTTGACCATGAACCGACTCGCCTCCATCCTGCCTTCCGCTCAAGTGCTCGTGTGCGTGGACGCCACCAGCAAGAAGCGTGCTTTTGAAGAAGCGGGTCTCCTTTTCGAGAGCCAGCACGGCCTGTCGCGCGCGCTGATCACCGACAGTTTGTTCGCGCGCGAGCGCCTGGGCTCCACCGGCCTGGGCCATGGCGTGGCCATTCCCCATGGTCGCATCAAGGGCCTGAAGGCGCCCATGGCCGCCGTGTTCCAGCTGCTCAATCCCATCGGGTTCGATGCGCCGGACGAATTGCCCGTCGGGCTGCTCATTTTCCTGCTGGTGCCCGAAGCGGCCACCCAAAAGCACCTGGAAATCCTGTCCGAGATCGCCGAGCTGCTGAGCGATTCGGCGCTGCGTGAACGGCTCAAGGGCTGCACCGACGCCACCGAGCTGCACGGCATGATCGCGGGCTGGCAGTCCACGCAGACGGCCTGAGCCGCCTGGCGCCGCGCACGAACGCACGCTCGCACCACCGTCGCCGATCCACCGTGAAGCCCAATGTCGTCAGCGCCGATGTCCTTTTCGAGGAATTCCGGGGCCTCCTGAAATGGGAGTGGGTGGCGGGGCTGGGCGCCTCCGAACGCCGCTTTGACGAAGTGGCGGTGCGCTCGGCACGTTCCGGGGCCGATCTGGTCGGCTATCTCAACTACATCCATCCGTACCGCGTCCAGATCCTGGGCGAGCGGGAGATCGCGTATCTCGGCAGCGCTTCGCCCGATGATTGCAAGCGCCGCATCGCGCGCATCGTGACGCTGGAGCCGCCCGTGCTGGTGCTGGCCGACAACCAGACCGCCCCCGACGCCCTGGTGTCGATGTGCGAGCGGGCGCAGATCCCGATGTTCTCCACGCACGAGTCGTCGGCGTTTGTCATCGACGTGCTGCGCGCCTACCTGTCCAAGCACTTCGCCGACCGTACCACCATGCACGGCGTGTTCATGGACATCCTGGGCCTGGGGGTGATGATCACCGGCGAATCGGGCCTGGGCAAGAGCGAACTCGGCCTGGAGTTGATCTCGCGCGGCAACGGCCTGGTGGCCGACGATGCGGTGGACCTGTTCCGCATCAACCAGACCACCATCGAGGGCAAGTGCCCCGAACTGCTGCAGAACCTGCTGGAAGTGCGCGGCATCGGCCTGCTCGATATCCGCGCCATCTTTGGCGAGACCGCCGTGCGCCGCAAGATGCGGCTGAAGCTCATCGTGCACCTGGTGCGCAAGGAAACCCTGGAGCGCGACTACGAACGCCTTCCCTACGAGCCTCTCACCCAGGACGTGCTGGGCGTGCCCGTGCTCAAGGTCGTGATCCAGGTGGTCGCCGGCCGCAACATCGCCGTGCTGGTCGAGGCCGCCGTGCGCAACACCATCCTGCAACTGCGCGGCATCGACACTTACCAAGAGTTTGTCGAACGCCATCGCCGCGCCATGGAGCGCGATACGGGCGGCTAGCGGCGCTCAGGCCACCGAAACTGGCGCGGCCCATACCAGGGCTCCCGCGCAAGGGCCGCCCCGCCGCGCCGGGAGCGTCCCCCTTAGGGGGAAGACGCCGAAGGTGGCTCAGGGGGGAGTCATTTCTTAGCGCAGTCGGCGCACTGCCCGTACAGCGCCATGGTGTGGTCCTGCACCAGCCAGCCCTTGGCCTTGGCCACGGCCTGCTGGCGTTTTTCGATCTCGGGGTCGTAGAACTCCTCCACCTTGCCGCACGAGGTGCACACGAAGTGGTCGTGGTGCTGGCCTTCGTTGAGCTCGTACACCGCCTTGCCGCTCTCGAAATTGCTGCGGATCAGGATGCTGGCCTGCTCGAACTGCGTGAGCACGCGGTAGACCGTGGCCAGGCCGATGTCCGAGCGCTCCTCCAGCAGCACGCGAAACACGTCCTCGGCCGTCATGTGGCGCTGCGCGCCCTTCTGGAAGATTTCCAGAATCTTCAGGCGGGGCAGCGTGGCCTTGAGTCCCGTGCTTTTGAGTTCGTCGATGTTGGTCATGGCATGGTCTTTCGGGATGCGGCCCCGCCTGGGGGTCGGAGGGCCTGCCGCTACAATGGGGCGATCATATCCTCAGCCCTTTTACCCATGCCCGTCAAAGCCCGTTGCAGCGCCCGCCTGGGCCTGGTCCTGTTGATCGGTGCCAGCGTGGCCGCCCTGGCCGGCTGCAGCAGCCTGGATGGCGCCAGTACCCGCATTGCCAACATTGTCACCCCCTACAAGATAGATGTGGTGCAGGGCAATTTTGTCTCGCGCGAGCAGGTCGAGGCGCTCCAGCCTGGCATGAGCCGCCAGCAGGTTCGAGAGATTCTGGGAACCCCGCTGGTCACCAGCCTGTTCCATGCCGACCGCTGGGAATATGTGTTCACGCTCAAGCGCCCCGGCGAAGATGCCCAGACCCGCAAGCTGACCGTGTACTTCAAGGGGGACGCGCTCGAGCGCTCCGAGGGCGACGAGATGCCGACCGAGACGGAGTTCGTGGCGACCCTGGGGTCGCGCGGCTCCAAGGGCAAGGTGCCCGTGCTCGAGGCCACGCCGGAGCAGCTGGCCCGGTATCCCGCTTCCCAGCGGCCCCCCGCGTCGCCCACCGCGGCGCCGCTGGAGCCCGCTTCCATCAGCTATCCACCGCTTGAAGCGCCCGCACGGTAACGCCGGCGGGCTGGCGGTGGGCCGTGCCTGGCCCGCCGTGCTTCAACCACAACGTACAGGACACCCATGACAGGGACTTCTTCGCCTGCCGCCCCTTCCACCGCTTCCACGGGCTCCGGCCCCTGCCGTGTCGCCATCGCCGGCGCATCGGGCCGCATGGGCCGCATGCTCATCGAGGCCCTTCGCGCCAGTGACGACTGCGTGCTGGCCGGTGCGCTGGACGTGCCGTCCAGCCCGGGCATCGGCTCGGATGCCACCGCGTTCCTCGGCCATGCCAGCGGCGTCGCCATCACGGCCGACATTGCCACGGGCCTGAAAAACGCCGACGTCCTGATCGATTTCACGCGCCCCGAAGGCACCCTGGCCCACCTGGCCGTGTGCAGCCAGCTCGGGGTGAAGGCCGTCGTCGGCACCACCGGCTTCACCGATGCGCAGAAGGCCGAGATCGCGGCGTTGGCCCAGCGCACGGCCATCGTCATGGCGCCCAACATGAGCGTGGGCGTCAACGTCACGCTCAAGCTGCTGGAGATGGCCGCCAAGGCCATGGCCACCGGCTACGACATCGAGATCATCGAGGCCCACCACCGCCACAAGGTGGATGCGCCCTCGGGCACCGCGCTCAAGATGGGCGAGGTGATCGCCGGCGCCATGGGCCGCGACCTCAAGGAGTGCGGCGTGTTTGCGCGCGAGGGCGTCACGGGCGAGCGCGACCCGTCGAGCATCGGCTTTGCCACCATCCGGGGCGGCGACATCGTGGGCGACCACACCGTGCTGTTCGCGGGCATCGGCGAGCGCATCGAGATCACGCACAAGTCCTCCAGCCGCGCCACCTACGCGCAGGGCAGCCTGCGCGCGGTGCGCTTTCTCGCCGGGCACAAGACGGGCATGTTCGACATGTTCGATGTGCTGGGCCTTAACAACAACTAGCCATCGGGCCAGCCATGGACGCTCTCCACTGGTGGCGCCAGGGCGACGCCGTCACGCAGGGTGCCGCGCTGGTGCTCCTGGCCATGTCCGTGGCAAGCTGGGTGGTCATCGTCTGGAAGCTGCGGCTCATGCGCCAGGCCAGCGCCGACGTGGCCCGCTGCACGGCGGCGTTCTGGCAGGCGCCGTCCATGGACGTTGCTGCACAGCGCCTGCAATCTTTTGACCGCGCTGCGCTTGTCCTGCCTTTGGTTGTTGCTGCGAATTCAATAGCAAATCATGCCGGTCCCACCGGCCAGCCCACGCTGGCGGCGGCAGGCAGCCTGTCGCAGCGGCTCACCCGCGTGCTGCGCGACGCCTTGCACGGCGTGCTCGGGCGCCTGCAGTTTGGCCAGGTGCTGCTGGCCACGGTGGGCTCCACGGCACCGTTCGTGGGGCTGCTGGGCACCGTCTGGGGCATCTACCATGCGCTCACGGCCATGGCGGGCGCGGGGCAGATCACCATCGACCGCGTGTCCGGCCCCGTGGGCGAGGCGCTGGTCATGACGGCGGCCGGGCTGGCGGTGGCGATCCCGGCCGTGCTGGCCTACAACGTGTTCGGCCGCCTGATCGGCCGCATCGAGGCCGACCTGGAAGGCTTCGCGCGCGACCTGCGCGAACTGCTGATCGACACGGCGCCGCCCGCCGGTGCGCGGCCCTGAATCCCGGAGGTCCGTTTTCACCATGGCCTTCGGACGACTTGAACGCACCGCCGGGCCCCAGCCCATGAGCGACATCAACATGACGCCGCTGGTGGATGTGATGCTGGTGCTCGTGGTCATCTTCATCCTCACGGCGCCGCTCATGGCTAGCGCGATCCGGCTCGACCTGCCGCGCACCGAAGGCGCCACGCCCGGCACGGTGCCGCAGTTCGTCACCCTGGTGGTCGATGCCTCGGGCCAGGCCTTTCTTCAGGACGAGCCCCTGTCGCAGCCCGCGCTGGCCGAGCGCCTGCGCCGCATCGGCGCCGAACGGCCCGACACCGAAATCCAGCTGCGCGCCGATGCGGCCGTGCCCTATGGGCGGGTGGTCGAGGTCATGGGCGCGGCGCACCTGGCCGGGCTGCAGCGCATCGGCTTCGTGGCCGAGCCGCCGGCCGCTGGCGCGCCAACGGCCCCTGCCAGGGCACCTTGAAGCCGCCATGCGCCGGGGTCCCAGGGGGGCCGCGCAGGCCGCTGGCGGCGGCGGGCGCGGAACGCAGGGCCTGACAGCCTAAAATCTGCGCAGCGCGGCCTCGCAGCCGCACACCTCTCTCATCCCCGAGCCCTCATGCAAGACAAATACTCTCCCCAAGACGTCGAGCGCGCCGCGCACGACCACTGGACCGCCACCGACGCCTACCGCGTGACGGAGGACACCAGCAAGAAGAAGTTCTACGCCTGCTCGATGCTGCCCTACCCCAGCGGCAAGCTGCACATGGGCCATGTGCGCAACTACACCATCAACGACATGCTCACGCGCCAGCTGCGCATGAACGGCCACAACGTGCTCATGCCCATGGGCTGGGACGCCTTCGGCCTGCCGGCCGAGAACGCCGCGCTCAAGAACGGCGTGCCCCCCGCCAAGTGGACGTACGAGAACATCGCGTACATGAAGAAGCAGATGCAGGCCATGGGCCTGGCCATCGACTGGAGCCGCGAAGTGGCCACCTGTGACCCCACGTACTACAAGTGGAACCAGTGGCTGTTCCTCAAGATGCTGGAAAAAGGCATTGCCTACCGCAAGACCCAGGTCGTGAACTGGGACCCGGTGGACCAGACCGTGCTGGCCAACGAGCAGGTCATCGACGGCAAGGGCTGGCGCACCGGCGCCACGGTGGAAAAGCGCGAGATCCCGGGCTACTACCTGAAGATCACCGACTACGCCGAAGAGCTGCTGGACTTCGTGACCGGCGACAAGCTGCCCGGCTGGCCCGAACGCGTGAAGCTCATGCAGGAGAACTGGATCGGCAAGAGCGAAGGCGTGCGCTTCGCCTTCCCGCACGATATCCGGGGCGATGACGGCACGCTGATCGGCGACGGCCGCATGTACGTCTTCACCACGCGCGCCGACACCATCATGGGCGTGACCTTCTGCGCCGTGGCGCCCGAGCACCCGCTGGCCGCCCACGCCGCCAGGACGAACCCGGAGCTCGCCGCCTTCATCGAGGAATGCAAGAGCGGCGGCACCACCGAGGCCGAGCTGGCCACGCAGGAAAAGAAGGGCCAACCCACGGGCCTGTTCGTCACGCACCCGCTGACGGAGGAAAAGGTCGAGGTCTGGGTCGGCAACTACGTGCTCATGGGCTATGGCGACGGCGCCGTGATGGGCGTGCCCGCGCACGACGAGCGCGATTTCGCCTTCGCCCTCAAGTACAACCTGGAGATCAAGCAGGTGGTGCTGGTCGATGGCGAGCACTTCGACTACCACCAGTGGAACGACTGGTACGGCGACAAGCAGCGCGGCGTCACCATCAACTCCGACAGCTTCAGCGGCCTGGGCTACAAGGAAGCCGTCACCGCCGTGGCCCACGCGCTGCAGGCCAAGGGCCTGGGCGAGACCAAGACCACCTGGCGCCTGCGCGACTGGGGCGTGAGCCGCCAGCGCTACTGGGGCACGCCCATTCCCATCATCCATTGCGATGAACACGGTGCCGTGCCCGTGCCCGAGAAGGACCTGCCGGTGGTGCTGCCCACCGACTGCGTGCCCGATGGTTCGGGCAACCCGCTGCACAAGCACGAAGGTTTCCATGCTGGCGTGGTCTGCCCCGTGTGCGGCAAGGCCGCGCGGCGCGAGACGGACACCATGGACACGTTCGTGGACTCGTCCTGGTATTTCATGCGGTATTGCGACCCTAAGAATGCCGACGCCATGGTCGCTGGCGGCGCCGACTACTGGATGCCGATGGACCAGTACATCGGTGGTATCGAACACGCCATCCTGCACCTCTTGTACGCGCGCTTCTGGACCAAGGTCATGCGCGACCTGGGGCTGGTCAAGGTGGACGAGCCCTTCACCAAGCTGCTCACGCAAGGCATGGTGCTCAACCACATCTACAGCCGCCGCACCGCCAAGGGCGGAAAGGACTACTTCTGGCCACACGATGTGGAGCATGTGCTGGACGAAGGCGGCAAGATCGTTGGCGCCAGGCTCAAGAACGAAGCCGCCAGCGGTGACGGCCTGTTGCCGGCGGGCACGCCCATCGACTACGAGGGCGTGGGCACCATGTCCAAGTCCAAGAACAACGGCGTGGACCCGCAGGACCTCATCGAGAAGTACGGCGCCGACACCGCGCGCCTGTACACCATGTTCACCGCCCCGCCCGAGGCCACGCTGGAGTGGAACGACGCGGCCGTGGAAGGCAGCTACCGTTTCCTGCGCCGCGTGTGGAATTTCGGCTTCAAGCTCTCCGCCATGGACATGCAAGCCGCCAGCGCCAGCGTGGCAAGCGCCAGCAGCCTGAAGGAGGTGGAATTCGGCAAGGAAGCCAAGGCCCTGCGGCTGGAGATCCACACCGTGCTCAAGCAGGTGGACTACGACTACCAGCGCATGCAGTACAACACCGTGGTGTCGGGCGCGATGAAGATGATCAACGCGCTCGAGGACTTCAAGGCCACGGAGTCGGCCGGCGCCCAGGTGGCGCTGATCGAAGGCTTTGGTATCCTGCTGCGCGTGCTGTACCCGGCCACGCCCCACATCGCGCACAGCCTGTGGAGCAGCCTGGGCTACGCGGGCCACCTGGGCGATCTGCTGGATGCGCCCTGGCCCCAGGTGGATGCGAACGCGCTGGTGCAGGACGAGATCGAGCTCATGCTGCAGGTCAATGGCAAGCTGCGCGGCTCCATCCACGTGCCGGCGCAGGCCGACAAGGCAGCGATCGAGCGCATCGCCCTGGCCAGCGAGGCGTTCACGGCACATGCCGCGGGCGCGGCGCCCAAGCGGGTGATCGTGGTGCCTGGCCGCCTCGTGAACGTGGTGGTGTGAAATGAAGCGACACCCCCCTGAGGCGCTGCGCGCCGGGGCGGCCCTGGTGCGGCGTCTGCTGGCCTGGGCCGCGCCAGTGCCACGGGTTGTGGGTGGCGCGAACGCAATGGATAACTGAAATGCAAAGACGCACACTGCTCTTCATCGCGCCCGCGGCCCTGCTGTCGGCCTGCGGTTTTCGCTTGCGGGGCGTGCCGGAGTTCGGGTTCGACTCGCTCTACATCGCGGCCCCCGCGGGCTCGCCGCTGGCGCGGGAGCTGCAGCGCACGCTGGACGGGTCGGGCAGCAAGCTGCAGGTGCTGCGCGACCCGGCGGCCCTGCCCACCGCCGAGGCCATCCTGGACCTGCTGCAGGAGCAGCAGGAGCGCGTGGTGGTGGGGCTCAACGCCTCGGGCCAGGTGCGCGAGCTGCAATTGCGGCTGCGCATCCGCTTCAGGCTCCGGACCCCGGCGGGCACCGAGCTGATCCCTGACACCGAACTGCTGCAGCAGCGCGACATCAGCTACAACGAAACCATCGCCCTGGCCAAGGAGGCCGAAGAGGCGCTGCTGTACCGCAACATGCGGACCGACCTGGTGCAGCAGCTGATGCGCCGGCTGGCCGCCGTGAAGCGGTAGCCGGGGGCGGCGACGCCAGCGGCCGGGCCAGGCCCGCTCCACGGCGTCCCGCGCGGGGGCGCGCGCCCGTTTCAGGAAGCGCTACGGAGCGCCGCCTGCGGGGCGCGCAGGCCCGATGGCACGCGCATCAGCGTGCTCTTGCCGAACAGCGACTCCACCAGGTCCACGGCCAGCACGGCGGTGCGGTTGCGCACGTCCAGCGCGGGGTTGAGCTCCACGATGTCCAGCGACGCCAGGCGGCCGCTGTCGGCGATCATCTCCATGCACAGCTGGGCCTCGCGGTAGGTGGGGCCGCCGGGCACCGTGGTGCCCACGCCGGGCGCGATGTCCGGGTCCAGGAAATCCACGTCGAAGCTCACGTGCAGGTGGGTGTCGGCATCCAGCCCGGCCAGCGCCTGCTGCATGGTCTGGCGCATGCCCACCTCGTCGATGTAGCGCATGTCGAAGACTTCCAGGCCCTGCTCGTGCACGAAGCGTTTTTCGCCTTCGTCCACGCTGCGGATGCCGATCTGGCGGATCTGGCCGGGGTGCAGCGCGGGGCCTCCGCCGGGCATCCGGGCCAGCTCTGTCAGCTCCTTCGGCCCAAAGCCGCACAGGCAGGCCACGGGCATGCCGTGCACATTGCCGCTGGGCGTGAGGGCGCTGGTGTTGAAGTCGGCATGCGCATCAAGCCACAGCACGCGCAGCTTCCTGCCGGTCTCCGCGCAATGCCGCGCCACGGCGCTGATGCTGCCCAGGCCCAGGCAGTGGTCGCCGCCCATCAGGATGGGCAGGTGGCCGCGCCGCAATTCGGCATACACCGCATCGAACACGCGCTGGTTCCACTCCACGACTTCGGGCAGGTGGCGGTAGCCTTGCTGCGGGGGCTGCCAGGGATTGGCCGGCCCGCTCAGGTTGCCCCGGTCGAACACCCGCAGGCCGTGGCTTTCCAGCGCCGGCTGCAGCCCGGCCACGCGCAGGGCCTCGGGGCCCATGGAGGCGCCGCGCGCGCCCGCTCCCACGTCGGTGGGGGCGCCCAGGAGGCTGATGGATGGTGCGGGGAGGGGCGGGGTGGAGGTCATGGTGCGAGGCCTTTGTGGGGAACGGACGGTGCCGGGCGCGCCCGGGGTGCTGGGTGCCCGTGTGGTGGCGGGGTGATTGTCGGGGCGGGGAGCGCCAATGAAAAGCAGGACAGCTGCGCAATCGGGTGCGTGTACCGTGCAATCTGCAGGCCTGTGCTGGCGATCTGCGGGGTTTTCTGTGCCCCTGGCCTCCTGGTGCGCCAGGGTGCCAGGGCAAGGGGATAAACTTTGCCGCATGCAAGTCGCCCTGGCCCAACTCTCCACGCATCTCCAACGGGGCCTGTCGCCGCTCTACGTGCTGCATGGCGACGAGCCCCTGCTGCAGCAGGAGGCGGCCGACGCCATCCGCGCCACGGCCCGTGCGCAGGGCTATACCGAGCGCAGTTCCTACACGGTGGCGGGCGCGCACTTCGACTGGAGCGCGGTGCTGGCGGCGGGCGGCTCGCTCAGCCTGTTCGCCGACAAGCAGATCGTGGAGATCCGCATTCCCTCGGGCAAGCCCGGCAAGGACGGCAGCGTGGCGCTGCAGCAGGTGGCCGAGTCCGCCCGGGGCAACGACAGCACGCTCACGCTCGTGATGCTCCCGCGCCTGGACAAGGCCACACGCACCGGCGCGTGGTTCGCGGCGCTCGAATCGAGCGGCACCTCGCTCCAGATCGACCCCATCGAGCGCGGCATGCTGCCGCAGTGGATCGCACAGCGCCTGGCCGCCCAGGGGCAGCGCGTGGTGGCGGGCGAGGAGGGGCAGCGCACGCTGCAGTTCTTTGCCGACCGCGTGGAAGGCAACCTGCTGGCCGCGCACCAGGAGATCCAGAAACTGGCCCTGCTGCACCCGGCGGGCGAGCTGACGCAGGCCCAGGTCGAGGCCGCCGTGCTCAACGTGGCGCGCTACGACGTGTTCAAGCTGTCCGAGTCCGTGCTGTCCGGCCAGACCGCGCGCGTGCAGCGCATGCTCGACGGCCTGCAGGCCGAGGGCGAGGCCGAGGTGCTGGTGCACTGGGCGCTGGCCGAGGACATCCGCGCCCTCAAGCGCGTGAAGGACGCGATGAACGCCGGCCGCCCCCTGCCCATGGCCCTGCGCGAGAACCGCATCTGGGGCCCCAAGGAGCGCCTGTTCGAGCGCATCCTGCCCAAGGCCAGCGACGCCGCCCTGGCGCGCCTGCTGCAGTCCGCGCACACAGTGGACGGCATCGTCAAAGGCCTGAAGGCGCCCGACTGGCCGACCGACGGCTGGCAGGCGCTGCAGCGCCTGGCGTTCCAGCTGTGCCGGCTGACGCAGGCGGCGCGGTGAGCCGCGCTGCGCCTGGTTCCAGATAAAAATAGCCGCTACCGCTTGTCCATCAAGCGCTGGAAGCTATCAAAATGGTAGTAATGATCAGGCGGCGTCCAGCACGCCGCGTGCCTTGTCCACCCACATCTCCAGGTTGGCGACAAGATCCTTCTGGCTGAACGAGCAGCTTTCTTCCGAGAACAGCGCGCTGGATTCGAGCCGGTCCAGCAGGCCGTGCAGCACCTCGGCGTAGCGCGGGGGCAGGGCGGCCAGCAGGTCGGTCTGGGCGCGGGCGGTGGTGCTCAGGGCGGACGCCGACAGCGTGCCCTGGCTGAAGGCCTGCAGGGCGTCGTGGACAGGTTGGAGCAGGTGGGCGCGGGTCATGGGCGGCTCTGGAAGCGGGGGATGGCGGCGGGGTGGCAAGGGTAACAGGCGCTCGGTGGGCCGCACAGAGGGTATCTGCGGCAAAATCGCCGGATGAACGCCCTCAACGTCGCTGAATACACGCACACCCTCGGCCAGCAGGCCAAAACGGCCTCTGCGCTGATGGCCAAAGCGCCAGCAGCTATCAAAAACAAAGCACTCAAGGCCCTGGCCCGCCTGCTGCGCGAGAACGTGGAGGCGCTGCAGATCGACAACGCCCGCGACCTCGAACGCGCCCGCGCCGCCGGCCTGGCCGAGCCGATGGTGGACCGCCTGAAGCTCGGCCCCAAGGTGCTGGAGACCTGCGCCGAGGGCTGCGAGCAGCTGGCCGCCATGCCCGACATCATCGGCGAGATCCTGGGCATGAAGCAGCAGGGGAGCGGCATCCGCGTGGGCCAGATGCGTGTGCCGATCGGCGTGTTCGGCATGATCTACGAGAGCCGGCCCAACGTGACCATCGAGGCCGCGTCGCTGTCCATCAAGAGCGGCAATGCCTGCATCCTGCGCGGCGGTTCCGAGGCCATCGATTCCAACAAGGCTCTGGCCAAGCTGGTGCAGCAGGCGCTGGCCGAGGCCGGCCTGCCGCAGGACGCGGTGCAGCTGGTGCAGACCACCGACCGCGAGGCCGTGGGCCAGCTCATCGCCATGCCGCAGTTCGTGGACGTGATCATTCCGCGTGGCGGCAAGGGCCTGATCGAGCGCATCAGCCGCGACGCCAAGGTGCCCGTCATCAAGCACCTGGACGGCAACTGCCACACCTATGTGGACGACCCCTGCGACATCGCCATGGCGGTGAAGGTGGCCGACAACGCCAAGACGAACAAGTACAGCCCCTGCAACGCGAGCGAAGGCCTGCTGGTGGCGCGGGGCGTGGCGGCCGACTTCCTGCCGAAGATCGGCGCCGTGTACGCCGCCAAGGGCGTGGAGATGCGGGGCTGCCCGCAGGCGCTGGCCATCCTGCAATCGGTACAAGGCGCCCAGCTGGTGCCCGCCACCGAGCAGGACTGGAGCGAGGAGTACCTGGCCCCGATCATCAGCGTGAAGGTGGTGGATGGCGTGGACGAGGCCATCGCCCACATCAACCGGTATTCGAGCCACCACACGGATGCCATCCTCACCACCAACCATATGCACGCCCAGCGCTTCCTGCGCGAGGTGGATTCGGCCAGCGTGATGGTGAACACCAGCACGCGGTTCGCCGATGGCTTTGAGTACGGGCTGGGCGCCGAGATCGGCATCAGCACCGACAAATTCCATGCGCGCGGGCCCGTGGGGCTCGAAGGCCTGACCTCGCTCAAGTACGTGGTGCTGGGCGAGGGCGAGGTGCGGACCTGATTTGCTCCATTTTTCATAGCTGGTGGCGCTTGCCAGTAGTGCGCTGACGGCCCATGCCACATGAAAATCATCATCCTCGGGGCGGGCCGCGTGGGCCAGAGCGTGGCCGACAGCCTGGTGTCGGAGCGCAACGACATCACCGTGATCGACACGGACGCCGCGCGCCTGCGCGACCTGGAGTCGCGCTTCGACCTGCGCGGCGTGGTGGGCAACGGCATCGAGCCCGCCGTGCTGGCCGAGGCGGGCGCGCAGGACACCGACCTGCTGATCGCCTGCGCCGCGCAGGACGAGACCAACCTGGTGTGCTGCAAGATCGCGCAGCTGGTGTTCAACATCCCCAAGCGCATCGCGCGGGTGCGCTCCACCGGCTTTGACCTGGACACGCGGCTGACCGGACCCGAGGGCTTTGCGGTGGACCGCATCATCTGCCCCGAAGAATCCCTCACGCGCTACATCGGCAAGCTCATCGAATACCCCGAGGCCATGCAGGTGCGCGAGTTCGCGGGGGGGCGTGCCTGCCTGGTATCGGTGCGCGCGCGTGCGGGTGCCCCCATGGCGGGCCACACCATCGGCCAGCTGCGCGAGAGCGACCCCGAGATGGCCATGCGCATGGTGGCCATCTACCGGCGGTTTCCGGACGAGCCGGACCGTTTCGTCGCGTGCGACGGGCGCACCCGCATCGAGCCGGGCGACGAGGTCTTCGTGCTGGCCGCGCAGGAGCACATCGCGAAGGTGCTGGCGGCCCTGCACCGGCCGCAGTCGCAGCCTTCCCAGCCCGTGCGCCGCATCATGATCGCCGGCGGCGGCCGGGTGGGGCTGCGCCTGGCCCGCCAGCTGGCGCAGGCGCCGGGGCGCTTCAACATCAAGATCATCGAGGACCACGCCGACCGCTGCGTCGAGCTGGCGTCGGCCCTGCCTTCCGAGGTGCTGGTGCTGCAGGGCGACACCACCGACGAGGACCTGCTGGGCGACGAGGGCATCGAGGAGGTGGACCTGTTCCTGGCGCTCACCGACGACGACGAGGACAACATCATGTCCTGCCTGCTGGCCAAGCGCATGGGCGCCAGGCGGGTGCTCGCCCTCATCAACCGCCGCAGCTACGCCGACCTGATGCACGGCACGCAGATCGACATCGCGCTGTCGCCCGCGCAGGCCATGCTGGGCGAGCTGCTCGCCTACGTGCGCCAGGGGGATGTGCAGGCCGTGCACAGCCTGCGCCGGGGCGTGGCGGAGGCGCTGGAGATCGTGGCGCGCGGCGACCGGAAAAGCTCGCGCGTGGTGGGCCGCAAGGTCAGCGAACTGGCGCTGCCGCGCGATGTGCACATGGGCCTGATCGTGCGCGGCCTGCCGGATTCGCCCGATGCGCCGCCCGGGGATCTGCGCGAGCCGCAGGTCATCATCCCGCGCAGTTCCACGGTGATCGAGGGCAACGACCACGTGGTGTTCTTCCTGCCGAACAAGCGGCTCGTGCGCGACGTGGAAAAGCTCTTCCGCGTGAGCGCGACGTTTTTTTGATGTCCTCCCCTGAGTTGATTCGCGCCTCCGTGCAGTTGCCAGAGGCACCAGCTCTTCGGGGCCGTCCCAGCCTGCGCAGGCACGCTGGGAGCCCCGGCCCCCAGCCCCCGCTCTCGCAGCGCTTCGCGCTGCGGGCAGGGGGACGCCGCCAGCGCACGCCAGCGAAGCGCCGCCTCTGCGGCGCGGCGGCCCTTGCGCGGCGGCCCTCGCCTGGGCTGCGCCAGTATCGGCAGCTGCATGCGATGCCGGCTGCCATGGACCAAGGACGCCCGTCATGACAGACATGTTTCCCGTCCTGCGCGTGCTGGGCATCCTGGTCATGATCTTTTCGCTGGCCATGGGGCTGCCGCTGGTGGTGTCGCTGTGGACGCGCGATGGCGTGTGGCACGTGTACCCGATCGCCATGGGCGCCACGATGGCGGTGGGGGCGTGGCTCTGGTGGCGCCTGCGCCTTTTCCGCCAGGAATTGCAGCCGCGCCACGGCGTGATGCTGGTGTCGCTGGTGTGGATGCTGCTGCCGCTGTCCGCCGCGGTGCCCCTGATGCTGGCGGGCCACCACATCGGGCGGCCGATGTCTTTCACGCATGCGTACTTCGAGGCGGTGTCGGGCCTGACCACGACCGGCTCCACGGTGCTCAGCGGCCTGGACGCGCTGCCCGTGTCGGTCAATGTATGGCGCACCTTTCTGCAGTGGATGGGCGGGATGGGCATCCTCATCCTGGCGGTGGCCGTCCTGCCGCTGCTGGGGGTCGGGGGCAGCCAGCTGTTCAAGGCCGAAGCGGCCGGGCCGCTCAAGGACGCCAAGCTCACGCCGCGCATGACGGGCACCGCCAAGGGCCTGTGGGGCGTGTATGCACTGTTTTCCGTCACCTGCGGCCTGGCCTACTGGGCGGCCGGCATGGGGCCGCTGGATGCGCTGATGCACATGTTCACCACGGTGAGCCTGGGCGGGCTGTCTTCCCATGACACCAGCTTCGGGTATTTCCAGTCGCCGCTGCTGGAGGCGATCTGCGTCTTCTTCATGCTGGTGGCCAGCTGCAATTTCGCGCTGTACTTCGTGGCCTTCCGCAAGGGCCACTGGGGTGGCTTCTGGCGCGACCCGGAGTTGCGCGCGACGCTTTTCTCGCTGGTGGGCGGGGGGCTGGTGGTGGCGCTGCTGCTGTGGGCCAAGGGGGTCTATGCCCCGCTGAATGCGCTGCGCCACGCGATGTTCAATGTGATCTCGCTCGCCACCACCACGGGCTATGCCACCGTGGACTACCTGGCCTGGCCCGTGTTTGCGCCCGTGTTCATGCTGCTGCTGTCGGGCGTGGCCACCAGCGCGGGGTCGACCGGCGGGGGGATCAAGATGGTGCGCATGCTTATCCTGGCCAAGCAGGCGCGCCGGGAGATGAACCGCCTGGTGCACCCGCGCGCCGTGCAGCCCGTGTGCCTGGGAGGGGCCGTGGTGGACAACCGCGTGATCTTCTCGGTGCTCGCGTTCATGCTGGTGTATGGCGGCACGGTCTTCGGGCTCAGCATGGTCATGCTGCTGACCGACCTGGACCCGGTCACGGCGTTCTCGGTGGTGCTGGCCAGCGTGAACTGCGCGGGCCCGGGGCTGGGCAGCGTGGGCCCTGCGTCCACCTATGCCGTGCTGACCGATTTCCAGATCTGGGTGTGTTCGCTGGCGATGCTGCTGGGGCGGCTGGAGATCCTGAGCTTCATGGCCTTGCTCACCCCCGCCTTCTGGCGCCGGTAGCCAGCGCCCGCCACGGCTCGTGCCGCAGGCGGCTTGCGAATTTCCGGCCCGACCCCAACTCCCTACAATTCATCGCAATCGCTTCCCGAGGGCTTTCCATGGTTCCGCATCTCATCACGGCCCTCACCGGGCCGATCAACGAACTCGAACAGCGCATTCTCGACTCGATGCCCGCCATCGAGCGCTGGTTCCGGCTGGAGTGGATGGAGCACACGCCGCCGTTCTATACCTCGGTGGACATCCGCAATGCGGGCTTCAAGCTCGCGCCCGTGGACACCAACCTGTTTCCCGGGGGCTGGAACAACCTCACCAAGGAGATGCTGCCCCTGGCCGTGCAGGCCGCCATGGCCGCCATCGAGAAGATCTGCCCCGAGGCGCGCAACCTGCTGATCATTCCGGAAAACCACACGCGCAACACCTTCTACCTGGCCAATGTGGTGCAGTTGCAGCGCATCTTCAACATGGCGGGCCTGAACGTGCGCGTGGGCTCCATCAGTCCCGAGATCAAGAAGCCCACGCTCATCGAGCTGCCCAATGGCGACACGGTGACGCTGGAGCCCGTGGTGCGCACCAAGCGCCGCCTGGGCCTCAAGGACTTCGACCCCTGCACCATTCTGCTGAACAATGATCTCTCCGCCGGGCCGCCCGGCATTCTGGAAGACATCCACGAGCAGTACCTGCTGCCCCCGCTGCATGCGGGCTGGAGCGTGCGCCGCAAGAGCACCCACTTCAAGAACTACGAAGAGGTGGCCAAGCGCTTCGGCAAGATGCTGGGCATCGACCCCTGGCTCGTCAACCCCATGTACAGCCAGTGCGACGGCGTGGACTTTGCCGAGGACAAAGGCATGGACAAGCTGCAGACCACGGTGGATGCGCTGCTGACCAAGGTGCGCCGCAAGTACAAGGAATACGGCATCAACGAGAAGCCGTTCGTCATCGTCAAGGCCAACAACGGCACCTACGGCATGGGCATCATGACCGTGCGCGACGCCAAGGAGCTGGACGCGGTCAACCGCAAGACCAAGAACAAGATGGCCATCATCAAGGACGGCCAGCCGGTCAGCGACCTCATCATCCAGGAAGGCGTGCTCACGCAGGAGCGCGTGCACGAGGCCGTGGCCGAACCGGTGGTCTACATGATGGACCGCTACGTGGTGGGCGGCTTCTACCGCATGCATGCCGAGCGCGGCGTGGACGAGAACCTCAACGCCCCGGGCGCGAGCTTCGTGCCGCTCGCGTTCGAGCACAGCACGCACATGCCCCAGCCCGGCGTGCGCCCCGGCGTGAGCGCGCCCAACCGCTTTTACATGTACGGCGTGGTCGCGCGCCTGGCCATGCTGGCGGCCAGCTACGAGCTGGAAGCCACCAACCCGGACGCCGAGGTGTACGACTGAAACGGCGCCCCCGGGAAGCGGCGTGCCTTCTCCGTCTTCTCCCGGAGGGGGCAGGGCCGCGGCCCTTGGGGCGGGGCCGCCCCTGCGATCAGGCAGCGCCAGTATCGCCGGGGGATTCCGCGCGGCCTGCCATGTCTGCGCCGGGCTGCCAAGGGCAAGTTGTTGCGTCGCAACATGGGGAGCTCCCCCCAGGCACTTGATCTGCCTCAGGCGCACAATAGCGTTCCCAAAAGTAACGGAACCCGGCAGCCCCTGTGTGCCGGGTGCGGTCAGTGCAAAGCTCCAAATCATCGCTCGCAGCGCTTACGCTGGGCGCCATCGGTGTTGTGTATGGCGATATCGGCACCAGCGTGCTGTATGCCGTCAAGGAGGTCTTCGGGTCCGGCCATGTGCCGTTCTCCCCAGCCAATATCTACGGCATCCTCTCGATCTTCTTCTGGACGCTCACCGTCATTGTTTCGCTGAAGTACGTGGTGCTGGTGCTGCGCGCCGACAACCACGGCGAGGGCGGGCTCATCGCCATGCTGGCGCTGGCCTCCCAGGCCGTCAAGGACAAGCCCCGGCTGCGTGGCGTGCTGCTGGCCGTGGGCATCTTCGGCACCTCGCTCTTCTATGGCGACGGCGTCATCACGCCCGCCATCTCGGTCCTGTCGGCCGTCGAAGGGCTGGAAGTCGTCTCGCCGCATTTCAAGCAGTACGTGATTCCGATCACCCTGGTCGTGCTCTTTTGCCTGTTTGCCGTGCAAAAGCGCGGCACCAGCGGCATCGGCAAGTTTTTCGGGCCCATCACCCTGGTGTGGTTCATCACCATTGCGCTGCTGGGCGTCTCGCACATCGTGGGGCATCCCGAGATCCTCTGGGCGCTGAGCCCGCACCACGCGCTGGGCTTCATGTGGGCCCATCCCGGCACCAGCTTCGTCATCCTGGGGGCCGTGGTGCTGTGCGTGACGGGGGCCGAGGCCCTGTACGCCGACCTGGGCCACTTTGGCAAGCGCCCCATCCGCATGGCCTGGTTCGGCGTGGCCATGCCCGCGCTCACGCTCAACTACTTCGGCCAGGGCGCGCTGCTGCTGGCCGAGCCCGAGGCAGTGAAGAACCCGTTCTACATGATGGCGCCCGACTGGGCGCTGGTCCCGCTGGTGATACTGGCCACCATGGCCACCGTGATCGCATCGCAGGCGCTGATCACCGGCGCCTTCAGCGTGACCAAGCAGGTCATCCAGCTCGGGTACCTGCCGCGCCTGAACATCCAGCACACCAGCGTGCGGGACACCGGGCAGATCTACATGCCGCTGGTCAACTGGGGGCTGTTCGCCGCCATCGTGCTGGCCGTGGTGATGTTCCGCTCCTCCAGCAACCTGGCGGCCGCCTACGGCATCGCCGTGACGCTGGACATGCTGATCACCACCACGCTGACCTTCTTCGTGATCCGGTACGGCTGGGGCTACCCGCTGGCGCTGTGCATCGCGGCCACGGGCTGCTTCTTCGTGGTGGACCTGGCGTTCTTTGCCTCCAACCTGCTCAAGCTGTTCCAGGGCGGCTGGTTCCCGCTGATGATCGGCGGCGTCGTGTTCTCCCTCATGATGACGTGGAAGGAGGGGCGACGGCTGCTCAACGACAAGCTGCGTGCGGACGCCATCGACCTCAAGGACTTCCTGGAGTCGGTGTTCATCAGCCCGCCCACGCGGGTCGAGGGCACCGCCGTGTTTCTCACGGCCGAGACCGGTGCGGTGCCCAATGCGCTGTTGCACAACCTCAAGCACAACAAGGTGCTGCACCAGCAGAACCTGTTCGTGACCGTGCACAACCACGAGACGCCCTGGATCGGGCTGGACAAGCGCCTGCAGGTGGAGCCCCTGGGCCACGACTGCTGGCAGGTGGTGATCCACTACGGCTTCAAGAACGACCCGGACGTGCCGCGTGCGCTGGAGCTGCTGCGCGGGCGGGGCTGCGAGCTGGAGTCGATGACCACCAGCTACTTCCTCTCGCGCGATACCGTCATCCCCACCATTGGCAGCGGCATGGCGCCCTGGCGCGAGAAGCTGTTCGCGCAGATGCACCACAACGCCAGTGGTGCGGCGGACTTCCTGCACCTGCCCAACAACGCGGTCGTCGAACTCGGATCCAAGATCGAGATTTGAGCGGGTTGGGGTCTTTTTGGCCTCAAGCGCTTGTTCATCAAGCGCCAATAGCTATAAAAATAATAGCATTCGTGTCCCCCGCCTTTCTGCGGTGGCGCGGCCGCCGGCGGGGATGCGGGGTGCCAGAATCCAGCCCATGCAATTTTTCAAAGACCTGAGCCTGTCGGCATTCACTGCCGGGTTCGTGGCCGTGCTGGTGGGCTTCACCAGTTCGGTGGCCATCGTGTTCCAGGCCGCGCAGGCGTTTGGCGCCACGCCGGCCCAGGTCACGTCCTGGATGTGGGCGCTGGGCCTGGGCATGGGCCTGTGTTCCCTGGTGCCCTCGCTCATCCTGCGCAAGCCCGTGATGGTGGCCTGGTCCACCCCTGGCGCGGCCGTGCTGGCCACGGCCGGCCTGGCCGGGGGCTTCACCATGGGCGAGGCGGTGGGCGCCTTCATGGTCAGCGCCGTCCTCATCACGCTGGCCGGCGTGACGCGCTGGTTCGAGCGGGCCATGGGGCGGATCCCCATGGAGATCGCCGCCGCCCTGCTGGCGGGCGTGCTGGCGCGTTTCGGCCTGCAGGCGTTTGCCGCCGCCCAGACGGCATTGCCGCTGGTGCTGACCATGCTGGTCGTGTACCTGTTTTCCCGCAAGTTCGCGGCGCGGTACGCCGTGGTCGTCACCCTGGCGGTGGCCGTGGTCTTCGTGGCCCTGCAGGGGAAGATGGCATGGTCGGGGGTGCGGCTGGAACTGGCAATGCCCGTCTTCACGGCCCCGCAGTTCAGCCTTGCCGCGACCATCAGCCTGGCGATCCCCTTGTTCGTCGTCACCATGGCGTCGCAAAACCTTCCCGGCGTTGCGGTGATCCGGGCCTCGGGCTATGACCTGCCCATCTCCCGCCTCATCACGCTGACGGGGCTCGCCACGCTCGCGCTCGCGCCCTTTGGCGCCTTCGCGCTGAACTTCAGCGCCATCACGGCCGCGATGTGCATGGGCCCCGAGGCCCATGAGGACCGCCATCGGCGCTACACGGCAGCGGTGTGCTGCGGCGCACTGTATGTGGCGATCGGTCTCTTTGGTGCGGTCATCACCGGCCTGCTGACCGCATTTCCCTCCGAACTGGTGGTGGCGATCGCAGGCCTGGCCCTGCTGGGCACCATCGGCAACGGCCTGGCGGTCGCCTTGCGCGAGGAGTCGCACCGCGAAGCGGCGCTCGTCACGTTCCTCGTCACCCTGAGCGGCGTGGTCATTGCCGGGGTGGGGTCGGCCTTCTGGGGCGTGGTCGCCGGCAGCTTTGCGCTATTTGTGCAACAGTACAGGCGTTCGCCGGCCCGGGGTGCGTGAGGCGAGCCCGGGTGAACCGCTGGCGCGGCGGCCGGGCCAACCGGGCGTTGCGGCCATCGTCTTTGCCCATATCTATATAGAGGAGCTAGCTGGCCAGCCTGGCAGCGCCTCTCCTGCTACTTTCGATCCGACACCATGAAACTGCTCTTCATCGCCGATCCCCTGGAAAGCTTCAAGATCTACAAGGACACCACCTTCGCCATGATGCGCGAAGCCCATCGGCGCGGGCATACGCTGGCGGTGTGCGAGCCACGGCACATCACATGGCAGCGCGCAAGCAAGGTGAGTGCGCGGGTGCGCGACATCCGACTGACGGGGAATGCCAGCCCGTGGTTCGAGGCGCAGCCCGAACGCGTCGCCGCGTTGGTGGACTTCGACGCCGTGCTGATGCGCAAGGACCCGCCCTTCGACAGCGAGTATTTCTACGCCACCCATCTGCTGGAGCAGGCCGAGCGAGATGGCGCCCGCGTGTTCAACAAGCCCCGGGCACTGCGCGACCATCCGGAAAAGCTGGCGATCATGGAGTTTCCCCAGTTCATCGGGCCAACCCTGGTCACGCGCAGCGCATCGGACATCCAGCGTTTTCACGCAGAGCACCGGGACATCATCCTCAAGCCGCTGGACGGCATGGGGGGCATGGGCATCTTCCGCGTGGGACCGGATGGCCTGAACCTGGGCAGCATCACCGAAACGCTCAATCGCGACGGCGCGCAGAGCGTGATGGTGCAGAAGTTTCTGCCCGAGATCGTGGACGGCGACAAGCGCGTGCTGGTGATTGGCGGCAAGCCCGTTCCTTATTGCCTGGCGCGCATTCCGCAAGGCACGGAGGTGCGTGGCAACCTTGCGGCGGGGGGCAAGGGCGTGGCACGGCCCCTGACGGCACGCGACCTGGAGATCGGCGAAACCCTGGGGCCCCTACTGCAAGAGCGCGGCCTGTTGCTGGCGGGCGTGGATGTCATCGGGGACTGCGTCACGGAAATCAATGTGACCAGCCCGACGTGCTTCCAGGAAATCTTCGATCAGACAGGGTGTGATGTCGCCGCCCTGTTCATCGACGCACTGGAGTCCGCCATGGCGGCGTCCCCCCGGTAGAGGGCGATTTTTTGGCTGGGGTCTTTCCTTGCCCTCCGAACTCATGCTATAGTCGAGGGCTTCGCTACTGAGGCGGTGCTGCAGAGATGCGGGGCGCTGGAGGTTTGGGTGATGATGGGGTCTAGGCCCTGTGGTTGCCGGGGCTGAGAAGGTGGAAGAAGAAAGTTTGGTTTTGGGTTGTAG